>CAWITB010000018.1:0-228358 GCA_963838885.1 Bryobacterales bacterium
TTTTCGCGGCCGGGCGCACGTCGGCGGCGAGTCGGAGGTCCTTCCGGCGGAACGTATATCGCCTTTTCTCTTCCCCAACACCTTAATCGCGGTGGCGCTGACCATGATCGCCGTGAGAAGCCATCTCACAATTCCGAAGCAAGCCATGGAGCAGCCCAGACTGGGGCCCGTTGTCGGCCTGCCGTGTCGTTTCCCTCCCGTCGGCCGGCGGCTTATTCTCCAAGGCGCGGGAGTAATCGCGGCGGCTTTCCTCGATCGGGCGAGTTCGCTATCCCAAAGCCATGGGTACTTTCTGGCGATTTACAATTCCCGAGGAACGGAGCCCGTGGACGTTGGCCCTGTTAAGCGCCCATGCACATCGTCCGCTACGCGCGATACTGCGTAAGATCGCGCCCCACCGGGCCCGGCGGCGATTTCGAATATCGCGACGTGGGGACATGTCCCGGCTTGAATATCGTGAGGCCAATTTTACTTCAAACCCATCCTGCGCAGATACATGTCGAACCGCGGATCTCCGCGTATCGAATCGAATCCAGGCCACACCGCGAGCCAAGCCATGCCGTTTGTATGCTCCTGGTAAGATTTCTCCATCCACTCGAACACCTTTTCCCGATCGCCCAGTCCGACGTAGATCTCCATGAATGGAGTGCGCCGAGACGTAGCTTCGGCGCGAACGGGCAAGTAGTTCATCAAGTATCTTCTCTGCTTCGCTCCGCTGTCCTGCAAGTCCGTAGGCCATGCCGAGTGTTCCGAGCACCGAGGAACTCCGGTTGTCGACTGCGGCTGCTTTTTGAAACGTCTCGATCGCCGTGTTGTAGTCGTGCAGTGAGCATCAGCGCGATGCCCAACTGCCATTGCGCCCACACATACGTGGGTTCGCTTCCAGCGACCTTCCGGTATTGTGCAATGCCTTCCGGGAATCGACGCGCATACACGAGGATCCAGCCAATCTGCGTTTGAGTGATCGGCGATAGCGGATCAAGATCGCCGGCGAGCCGCACCTCTTGCAATGCCCGATCGAATTGCCCGCGCGCTGCCAAATAGTGCGCGAACCAGAGGTGCGCCGGCGCATAATTCGGGTTGATAGCTAGCGCGCGCTCGAAGCCCTGCTCGGCGCGGCTCCAGTTCCAGTTGTACAAATTCGAGTAGGCCAGCGCGGCATGCGCCTCCGCCAGCTCCGGGATCGATCTCAAGTGCTCGATTAGCCGCCGCAACGGCCAGCTTTCGTGACTCCAACGGGCGGTCGGGCGCCAATCATGACCGTTCCAAGCTGGTTATAGCAATCGGCAAGACCCGCATAGGCGCGACGCGTAAGCCGGATCTTCCTCGATGCTTTTTGATACCAGGAAATGGCCTTGTCGATCTCTGGGCCGGTCCGCTGGTTGAGGTAATATCGCGCGCGCAGGTCGGCCTCAAACGCATCGGGGTTCACCGCGGCCGTGCGACCGTTGGTCCGCGGGCGCCGTGTTGGCCCGGATCTCATGGGCGACCGCCCTGGCGATTTCCATTTGAAGCGTCAGCACATCGATCAGATCCCGATCATAGGTCTCAGCCCAGAGATGCCGATCCGACGGCGCCTTGGACCAATTGCGCGGTTACGCGCAAACGATTCCCCGAACGCACCACCGATCCCTCCAGCACCGCGTCGACATTCAATTCGCGCGCGATAACCGGAAGCGGCTTGTCCGTATTGCGATACTGCATAGCCGAGGTGCGCGAAGTAACCCGAATTCGGAGCGTCTTGGACAGCTCTGCAGTCAGCAGTTCGGTGATCCCGTCGGCCAAGTAGTCCTGCTGGATATCGCCAGAAAGGTTCTTCAGGGGAAGGACGGCAATAGAATGGATATTCGGGAACTCCGGGCTGACCGTTGATGGTAATACCAAAAACCCACGGCCGCGCACAAGGACACTATTCATGGCCACGGCGAGCGACCCGGAAGAGCGTTATCTGGCGCCGCGGCGGCCCCGGCCCGCGAGGCTCTGCCGGTGCTGACCGCAGGAAGACGGGCCATTCGCGACCGGATCTGCGCGCCAAGGCGATATCTTCACGTCCGCCACGAAGCGGTAACCTCTTTTAGGGATCGTCTCGATATACGTGGGGCTGGTCGGCCTGCTGCCCGAGGGCCTTACGGAGAACAGAGATATTCTGCGCGAGGTTACTTTCCTCAACGAAACTGTCCGGCCAGACCGAATGCAATAATTCGTCTTTCGAGACCACCACACCGCGATTTTCTACCAGCGACGCCAAGGTGTCGAGAACCTTCGGTGTCAGCGGCACGATCGCCCCATCCCGCAGCAGAATTCGCGCCTGCGGATCGAGGCAATAAGGTCCGAAGACGTAAAACTCGTTTGTTTGCAGTTGATCGAGCAACTTTTAGAAATCTCTTAGATTTCTCTCAAGACTCCGGCAAGCGCTTGGCGCTAAATACCTGCAGAGGGATAGTTCAGAAGCGGCGAACCTGCACAAAAAGACCCCGGAAGTTCAGCCGAAGGATTCTTACCGCCGTTCCGGCGTCGGGACATTGTCACCAGCCTCGGGATTTCAGGCGCTTTTCGGTTTTCAGGCTCGGGAGGTACTTCCCGTACGGCAGATGTCGATTCGGATAATTGCGGTTTAAACAAGGAGGATCTATATGAAGAAATCAGGAATGGCAATGTTGGCTTGTGTGCTTCTGTGCGCCATGTCGGCTCGGGCCGACAACGTTTATATAACGGGCAACGGTGGTGAAAGCCTGTTTGTTATTAACTCGAGTAACGGCGCAAGCACATACATTGGGGATTTCGGGGTTACCGTTCTCGCCGACGCTTTCGGCCCCAATGGCACTCTGTACGGGATGATCGCCAGGATCTTCCGGCGCCAGCTCGCTACAGTGAACACACTCACGGGAGCGGCTACGCCGATAGCGCCGGCAACAGGGGTTGCTGGATTATACGCTATGTCCTTTACGCCTAACGGAACCCTTTACGCCGCGAGCTTTGGTACCAATGATCTTTACACTTTAAACCTCTCGACGGGCGCGGCAACTATCGTTGGCAGCCTCGGGTTCACCGGCGTAATGGACTTGGCTTGGGACTCTTTTAACCGTACGATGTACGCCATTGAATCCTTTGGTTCCGGATCTGCGCTGTACTCAATCGATCTGACCACGGGCGCCGGCACACTCGTCACTACTACTCCCGGCGACGACTGCTTGATGAGCTTGGCTATTGATTCCGCAAACCGATTCTTGGCCACGGATAATTGCGTGAGCAGTTCTCCGCTGTACCAGATCAATACGGCGACCGGTGCTCTCACCAACCTGGGCAATACGGGCATCGCTAGTTCAATGGGAGCCGACATTGCTCCTACGCCAGAGCCCTTGACCGTCCTGACTTTGGGCAGCGGTTTGGCCTTCGCGTGGTTACGAAAGATACTTACAAGTGGAAGGCCAAAGGTTTATCGTCGGAATCCCGATTAGGGGCGGCCATACCTGATCCACACGCACGGATCCGTACCGGCGGAGTTACCGCATACGGATCTTGCCTGAGGTCGTGACGCGAATAAACGCTCCTCTGAATTCTGGATAAGATGTCGATCCCCGGCAGGGCGGTACGTACTTGCAGGTAACGGGGTCTAAGGGCTCCCGGCACCGCCGGTGGCGCTGGCTCCGGCGCAAGAGAGCATACCGTTCTGCGCGGCTTGTCGAAAATCACTGTTGATCGTCGAGTGTGCATCGCCGGCATGGTGATGCGCGTGGGAGTCGGGCCGGAATTCTGCGCCAAAGCGAGTAACCTGGGCTCGGCCGGCGCCGGGCGTGCCGTGATCCGGCATTGCGCCGTCCCTGTTCCGCGTTAACAACCGGCCTGCCGCCACCGGTAGGCGCCTCGTAACCCAATACCGCGATGCCGCCCATCCATTTCCCTTTCCTCTGCCCCGCCGCCATCTTGTCGCGCATCCGTTTGGCGATGATCTCAAGCTCGAATTGCGGCATACGAGAGCCCAGAAGTCTCGGCGCTCAGGCTCATTCTAAAGATGCCATGGCCCCCCACCGTCGAGCACCACGTTGGTGTCCGATACGCCCTAATTTCTGACCGGTGAGGGGAGTCGCGTCGAGGGACTGCGTGATGGACCAGAACAATCCCTGACCGAAAGACTCCGCGGTGGGGGGACGCCTGCAGCGCGTCCGTATGAGAATAGGAGACGGAATTACTTGGGTTGCGTCTCTAACGTATACTTATGTCTCCTTCAGGACGGTTTCAAAGAACGGCAATTTCCGCAGCCCTGGCGCTCGCGGGAGCGGCGCTGCCGGGAATCGAGTCAGACGCAAGCGATTAACGGGAGCATTCGAGGCCGCGTAGTCGACCAGGCAAATGCTCCGATTCCGGAGGCCGAAGTGAGCATCGAAAGCTCGGAGACGGGTTTCCGGCGGAGTGCGACGACATCCGAAGACGGCTATTATGTGTTTCCAAATTTACCTTTGGGTACGTATGCCGCAACGATCACGAAGACGGGATTTACGCCGGAGCGGCATACGGGCATCATTCTGGACGCCGGCACAGAGGCGGTGATCGACGCGCAATTGAAGGTGGGCGCCACGAGCACCGAAATCGAAGTCAGCGGCGGCGCGCCGGTGGTGGATCCATCGCGCGTGAGCATCGGACGGACGATCGGCCGTGAGGAGGTGGAAAACCTGCCGCTGACTTCGCGCAATCCTTATAATTTCGTTTTGTTCCAGCCAGGAGTGAGCGGTCATCCGAATCCGGAGTTGGGAATTCCACGCCTACTCAATACGAACGGGCTGGTGGACCGGGTCAATTATCAGCTCGACGGCGCGGTGGACACCGAGACCGACCGCTATGGGCTGCGGCTGTTCGCGATCGCGGACATTTACGTCCGGGAAATTCAGACGGTTTCGAATAGCTTCGCGCCGGAGTTCGGGAAAATCGCGGGAGACATTTACAACGTCATCACGGCTTCGGGAAGCAACGAGTTTCATGGGCGAAGTGCAGTTTCTGGGCCGTCCGCTCGACGCGGTAGCGAGGCCGATTCTGGCGGGTCCGACAACGCCCATTCCAGCGGCGAACGACTTTGCGGCGAATGCCGGCGGACGAATTATCAAGGACAAGCTGTTCTTCTTCGCGTCGTACGAGCACATCAAGCGGGCCACGCCGACGCCGACCACCATTTCGCCCGCCAACGCAGCCCTGATCGGGATTCCAAGCAGTCTGCTGGCGACGGCGCAAACAGTGCAGCATGCGCAGTGGGTGGACGTAAGACTGGACTGGAACATCACGCAGAAACACCAATTTTTCGTGCGGTACAACTATTTCCGGAACAAGTATCCGTTCAATACGAACAATGGCGGGCTCTACGCCCTCGATGCGGCATCGGATTTTCGCGACCGGGCGCACGTAGCCGGAGCGCAATTGCTCTCCTCGTTCTCGCCGAAGGTGTTGAACGAACTGCGTTTCGGTTGGCCTTACCGCAACGAACAGCACATTGCCAACCCGCTGACGGGCACGGGGGCCGAGATCACAATCAACGGAATCGCGAACTTTGGCGGCAGCACGGCGGTAGGGGATCGTTTCCAGGAGAAAATCCCCAACCTGAACGACAACTTCACGGTGATTAAGGGCGCGCACACATTTAAAGCGGGGTTCGGCTTTCAGCAGAATCTGGACACGCAGGCAGCCGACATTTATACGCAGTATGTGTTCCCTAGCATCGCCGCGTATCAATCCGCATTATCGGGCGTGAATCCGTATGCGTACACCACGTTCAACGCGAGCGTGGGCGAGCCGGGCGCATGGTATCACTCGTTTTTCTGGAACTTTTTTGCGCAAGATAGTTGGCAGATCACGCCGAAGCTGGTTGCGGTATACGGGGTCCGCTACGACCGGTTTATGGGACCGGATCGGGATCCGAATGCGCAGTTCCCATATTCGCAACATTTTCGGAGTCCCGCCGCGGATTTCGCGCCCCGGCTTGGCTTGGCGTGGTCCATCAGTCCGAAGACGGTGGTGCGCGCCAGCTCGGGAATCTTCTATGAAGCGCCGCCGACGAATCTCTGGTACAACGCGCTCTATAGCGATGGTGGAACGAGCGCGTACACGGCATCGATTGCCGGGAACGCGCCGGGAGCGCCGGCGTTTCCATCCGCCGTGGTAAACGGCACGCTGCCGCGTTCCTCGCAGACGATTTATACCATCACGCCGAATTTCAAAGATGGATATGCGATCGACTCGAGCTTGCAGATTACGCGGCAACTCTCCAACAACGATGCTTTGACTGTAGGGTACGTGAACACCGGCGGCCGCAATCTGGAATATCTGCGCAACATCAATCTGATCAATCCGACGGCGTTTCTGGCCGATGGACGGCCGGTGTTTTCGTCAACGATCGGTCCAGCCACGCGGCTCTATCCGCAGTTCAATAACATCGCGTTGCAGGATATTGGCGCTAACAGCTCGTATAACGCATTGATCGTGAATTATCAGCACCGCTTTTCGGGAGGTCTGGAACTGAATGCGTCATACACATGGTCGCACTCGATCAGCGATGCTCCGGAGGCGAACAGCTACGATCAGGGGTCGCTGTTCATTGAAGATCCGGCGAACCGGAACCGGGATCGCGGCAATAGCGCGATCAACCGGCCGCATGCTTTCTCTCTAAGTTCAGTTTGGGCTCCGTCGAAAGAGGGCATCGACAATCGGGTTCTGAGATATTTAGCGAATGGCAATGAACTCGCGGCGCTGTTTGTGGCCACCTCGGGGGATGAGCAGAATCTGACCGCTAACAGGGTGCTGAACGGAGACAGTCTGGCGGGCAGCGGCTCGGGAAATGCGACTCGTCCTCTGTTTGTGGGACGCAATACCTTGCGAACCCCGAATATTTACCAGTTGGATTTGCGCTACACGCGGACCTTTTTTAAGCTGTGGGATCGGCTCCAGCCGCGATTTTTCGCCGAAGCAACGAATGTATTGAATCACCCGAATATCACGACCATCAACACGACCGCGGCGGTGGACATAACCGGCGCTATTACGGCGGCGCCGACGCTGGCTCCGGTATCGACGCTGCTCGAGGGGAGAATCATCCAGTTGGGGGTGCGAGCGGATTGGTAAGCTATGGCCGGTGGCGTCCCGAAGCAGGGTCCCGGCTCATCGGAGCAGGAGCCGCTGATCGTTTGCAAAAGGGATCCCGCGGGCTTTCAGGCAAGCTCTTTCTGGGCGGCTGTCTCTCCTCTGCCAACAGAATGATCGCTTTCGACAACCCACTTTGCGTCCCGAGTGTTTGGGAAACCGCTAGCTTGCACATTGGGTTAATTAAATAGGGGCGTCCAGGAACAGACCGATCGCGGCGCCCTCCTCAACTGAATGGCGGGATGCTTGCGATCCGGATAGCGGGCTGCGGCGCGTCGCGTACACTGCTTGTAATCGCCGGTCTCTATGCAGGCTTGCGAAGGCCGGCAATCGCCTGGAAGAGGCACATTGCCCGATAATGAATCGTCCCCGGCGCCGCTGCGTTCGTCACGGACAGGACTTCACGGGCGAAATGGACGGCGCTCATAACATTAGGTCGGAGGTCGACGGCGAAGGCCTTCGAAAGGGGCCCGCCGGCGTTGGTGATGCAAATGTCTATAGGGCCAGACGTATCGAGCACGGACTGAACGAATTGTTTTACATCATCTCCTTTTGAGACATCGACGGCCTGCGCCAGAACGCCGCGGCCGATGTCGCTCGCGGCGGCTTCAATCCGTCGCGCATCGCGCGAACAAATGGCGATGCGGGCACCCTCCTGGGCGAGCGCCAGAGCGACGGCTTTGCCCAGACCGGAGCTGGCGGCGGCCACGATGGCGACACGGTCCGTAAGTCCAAGATCCACTCTTGGACATACCGTATCAGGCCGATAAGGGAAGCGAGCGGCGGCCCGGGCGGGTACCGGCAATTCCTCGCCTTTATCCTCGTTTGTTTGTTAAACATAAAAGTACATGCCGTTCAACATGCTCGACGGGACGTTACCGTTTGGTCATCGTGAATCGATTTTGGAGACCGGAGCCACTGATGTTATTTTTTCGTAATAGGGCGGGCGCTGGCGGGAAAGCTGTGTTGCCGCTGCTGCTCTGCCCCGCCGTGTTCGCCGCCCACATTCCCGTTACGATCGGCGGCGTTACACAGACCCAGATCGAGATCAACTATACGGCAACGAGCGCGGCATCCTGCACGATTTCGGCGGTCGACAATAACAACGGTCCTACGGTGAACGATGTGGACCCGGCGAAATTCCCCGGCGCGAACATCGATCTGAACCGCACGGCTGCGAACGGATTTCGCTGGCCCACCATCGCCAGCGGACTGAACCGCACGGTGTTCATTGGTGGACATGATGAGATCAAGCAAGGCTCGGATACGAAGTGGTATTCGACGGCGCTGCAGGTCAACAGTGCGCATACGATTACGGTTTCCTGCAACGGCGGCGTGGATACGGGAACGGCCACGGCGTCGACGTCGAATCTGCCGATCGCGTCTTATTACCCGGAATTAAAAATCCCAACGCCCGGCTCGCCGATGAGCGGTATGCCGCAGTTCACGGTCGACTGGAGCGTCGCGGGAAGAAGCGCCAAGTACATCGACCCGATCACGGGCGTTCTCATCGAGCGCATTTCCGGCCCAACCGATAACATGGACGATGGAAATTCGGGACCTGTCAATTTTTCGCAGGTTATCGATATCAATGGCGCCTGGACCAACGCCGGCGGCGCCATTGGAAATGCCAATCCGCCCACAGCCTTCGCGACTACCAGCACGCCGAATGCGCCACTCCATGTGGCCTTCGGGAGCAATGCTCCGTACTGCTGCGCAATCGATTACACCGACATGCAGGTGTCTCTCTATGGCAAAGGCTCCAATGGAGCGCAAGCCGAGATGTGTATCTCCGAAGACGGCGGCCAAAGCTGCGCCAGCGGCGTTATCGATCAGGCATTCTCCACCAGTTCCGGGCTGCAAGCGAAGGTCCCAACGGGATTTCCCGGCGGGTACTTCTCGGATTGGGGCGGCGGATTCGCGAATGCTCCGTTTCTGGGCTATGATCTCGATAATTTCTCGTATTCCGGCGCAAGCGCAACCGGGAGCAACGTGTCTCTTGCGAATGGATCCACCAACCTCGGTTTCAATCTCGATCGCAAGCCGGGCAGTCCTTTTTATCTGTATAACTGCTCGAGTGGAGGTCCGGCGCTTCTGCACGTCGCCCATACCGATGCGATAACAAGCTTGACAACGCAAGAGAGCGGCTTGAATCTATCCAACTGTACATACCAGGATCTCGCGGCCGGTCTGCGTATCATCCTCAAAAATACGGGAACCCTGACTATTTCGCAGCAATCGGTTTTCGCGACATCTCGCGGGGGCAGCACCGGCGTGAACGGCTCGCGTTGGATGTGCGCGCGCTCCAAGGTGACGGACATCGCAACCGACTGCGACGGCAACACGCAGAGCCCGCCGTTGTCCGGCTCGCTTTGCTATGTGAATAACATCGGAGTTTTCGTAATGCAGGACAACGGCCGCGCCTGCCTTCAAAGTGATGGGTATGGCGCGGGCGTGCGTACGTCGAATTTTCCCGACCCCTCGAATTCCGGCTCGCCTTGGATCGACAACAAATCGTTGCTGGCGGTCGATGCGTCGAATACTCTCTGGAAGCTCGTTCACAAGCCTAATGACTATACGGAATACAACCCCGGCTTTCCGCACACAAATACGAACGATAATTTCATCTGGACAAATCAATCCACCGGTACAACGCCGATCGCTACGCAGATTACAACGCAACTCCCCAATACCGAGGTAGCTAAAGCGATTAATAGCGGGTTAATGGGAAATCCCAGCATCGACGACGTAATTGAGACTCCCGGCATAGGCAGTGGCGCGGCTCTGCAGTACCGCTGGACCGCTCCGGGCGGCGGCGGCGATGGCCTGTGCATGTTGGCTTGGGCGGATGCGGCGAGCAACAATTTGATCTCCGTATTCTCTACCTGGAATAGCCCGAAGGGAGTCGCAGGCGCGGCGTGCCATTTTACTCCTATCGGGCTAGACGGTTATTCCGTGGTGTCCTTTGCCGGAGACGCGGACGGCAGTCTCGGTCCCCGCAAGTTCAACAAGAATACCGTCCTGGGCGGGCCTTTTGTCTCACGAGGCATTGGATTGCATCATCCGGATGGGAGTTTTCAGAGTTGGACGCTTCCCGCCATTACCTCGGCCACAAACACCAGCCCCGTGGTTCTGACCTTTGCGGCGGGACACGATATCGACAACATTACTGGACGTTATGGCGGCTATGGAGCGCAGGTCGCGTGCTCGGGAGGAACCGGCAATTGGGCGGCGCTGAACGGCACGTTCTACGCTCACGATATCAACGACAATAACCACGCCGCTCTGTATTCGGACGCTCTCGGCGCTCAGCCCGTAGACAGCAGCCTGTGGGGCGGCTTTGGCGGCCAGACGATCACGTGCACCACGATGCCCCCGGTATACGGGATCGTAGTCAGCGCCATCGCGAGCAATGGCGGAAATGCCCGCATTACGGCCAGCGACGTGTATTTTCCAGGCTATAACAACTACTATCCGTCGGGGAATCTTGCCATACGGGACGGAGATCCTATCACGTTCTTTAGTATGCGAGCTACGTATCCGCAATTCTACGCGCACACGGGATGCGCGGGTTGTACAGCATCGCAGTTCGACGTGTACACGGATCAGGCGCTCACCATTCCAGCGAGCTTCGGCGCGCTCGCTCCCTTTGTCGGCCAGAACGACATCGTGAATTATAGCGAGACGTGTCCCGATCCCGCGACAGTCGATACCAGCTGGTTCTTTGCCGATCAAGGAATCGGAACGCCGGGTAATCCCATCTCGCGATGCATAACGATACGGCTAAACAGCGAACCGTGCAGCGATTTCGCGTCCAACGGCGAACAAGCGACTTATCCGTGTCCTAGCGATCCAACGAATACGGCGCGTTCCAGCGTTCACGGCATCAACGTGGGCGACTCCTTTTACGACTTATCGCACTTTGGCTACAATCACGAAGTTTTCGCGGTAATCAAGAAAGTCAAGGTGAGCGAAACACAAATCGACGTAACGCTGATTAGAGACTACGGCGGTTTCAGCGGAGGCGTGTCCAACACGTATGGCTATGCGGCCGGCTCCTTAAATACTCAGCAACACGCCCCCGGCTGGACGTTATGGCAGATCGCCTCGCTGGAGCTCGGAATCGTGCCGATAACCGGCGGCGGTCCGACGCCGGCGATCATCCCCACGTATTATGGATTGGGCGGACACACCGATACGGGATTAGGACAGACTCCCGGAAATCTGACATTCGCGGGAACATACACCGCAGGCGCGCCCGACGCGGTGGTCAACGTACCCGCGGTTACGTTCTTTGGAACGCCGCAGACGCACACGACGAATAACTTCCCTATATGGGCCAACGATACGTCGCATCCGTTCACGGCGCTGCAGCAATCGTATAGTACGCTGCGCCAGGTTCCAGGAGTGGCGCCCGATTCGGAACTGGCATGGAACGGTAACTGGGCCGCGATGAACATCGATTACGGAAACGGCGCAAACAGCATGGATAGCGGGTGGTGTCCTCGCACCTTGTCGCAGGTTGCCGGAACGAACAATGTCTATAAAATACAGCCTTGCGGAACGCCCTCAATCAAGTTGTTTCCTCTTCTGGTGTTCAATGGCGAGCACGGTTACTTCGTGGACAAATCCGGTCCCAACTCCGTTTTGACCGATGCGGATCTGAACAAGTACTGCTACGCATACAATGCGGGAGAGTGCGTTAATGGATCGAGCGCCGGAGACATCTTCGCCTCGATGAGGCTGGGAATCGAGTACGGCCAATGCACCGCGAATAGCGCAACCCTCGGAACAGCGTGCGCGATCGTGCCGGCGACATTCGCCGGTTGGGCAATCCAACAGCGCATCGTTCCCGCGACGCTCGATGGGAGCGGAATCCGGCGCTTGACGCTGGGGGTCGCCACCATTCCGTCGCAGCATTACACTTTCCGGTCCTGGATCGCCAGTCCCGACGCGCAGTGGGGCTATTTCCCGGATAATCCAGTGGGCGGCCGTCCGATGCCGACGGGCGGCACGAGCATGCAGTGGTGGGCCATGAAGCTGCCGCCATGGCCGACCAACGAGACAAAGGCGACCATGGACCGCACCAATCTCGTGCCGATCAAGAGGAGTTTCGGCCGCTCGCCGGGA
Organism: Bryobacterales bacterium; assembly: GCA_963838885.1. Lineage (GTDB taxonomy): Bacteria > Acidobacteriota > Terriglobia > Bryobacterales > Bryobacteraceae > JAICMB01. The sequence goes on from CAWITB010000018.1 coordinate 12,253, forward strand.
GATTCGATCCGCGTCGCATTCGGTTATGGGGAGAACGGCGATCCCGCCAGTCTGTACTGCACGACCCGCCACGAGACGTGCTGGACGTCGGCGTCGGCGACGCCCGCGGCTCCCTTTGTTTTTGACAGCGAGCCGCAGCAAAAGACGGCGTGCGACAACGGCTGTACCATTTCGATTCCAGCGATCGCCGGTCGCGTCCTGTTCTTCCGTATCGAGCGGAGCAACGGATCGGACGTGAGGACAGGGCCCTTGGAGGCGGTTTTGGTTCCGTAATCGGGCCGGGGGACTAGGGCATCGCCGTGACACGCAAGAAGCGCGCCAGTCCCGTATGCCGCGTCCGTTGGCAGCGATTGCCCCTGTTATGCCGCGGCAGTGCCCCCCGCAATCCTCAGATCGCAATCCAGCACATCTTCGGTTACGGCGACCGGGTTGAAAGCCGCGCTTTAAGCAAATAATCGGTCGAAGATCTCGCGCGTATGAGCGCGGATCCGCGCCAGTTGTGTTTTGAGCGGCTGATTGTTGAGATGAGCGGGCGTCCAGCGGTGCGTCAGGTTCGTCAACGAGCTGAGGTGCGCTTCGGCGTTGGGAAGATCGCCTTCGGCGTGTCCGGAGTGGACGCGAAGGGCATGATCGATGGCGCGATAGAACGTACTGGCGTCCCGCAGGAATTCAGCATCCTCTCGCTCCAGGTGCCCCATGCGCTCGATTATGTCGATGCGCGCTGGAGTGTTCAATACTTTGAAGAAAACGCCGGCGCTCTTCAGGCGCAGATAGAGCAGCGCGAAATCGATGTCATGGAAACCGCCGGGGCCGGCTTTCAGAGGATTGCCGGCGCCTTGTTCGCGCTCCAGGCGCGCGCGCATCTCCTTTAAGTCTTTTTTCGACCGCCCGCTTTGTCCGTAGCGGCGCCAATCCACGTCCTGCAGATCGCTCAAGAATGCAGTCGCGCGCTCCATGTCGCCGGCCACCGCGCGGGCCTTCATGTATGCCAAGCCCTCCCACGCTTCGGCCTGCTTGCCGAAATAACCGCGATAGGCGGACTCGGTCTGCACCAGTGGGCCAGCGCCCCCGTTCGGGCGCAGCCGCGTGTCCACGGCAAACAGCAGCCCGGCTCCCGTGTAGGCGCCCAAAATATCCAGAATGCGGTTTGCGACGCGCGTCCAGAAGAGATGTTCACGTTGATCTTCGTCCGGGACGACGAAGATCAGATCCGCATCGGAAGCAAGGTCGAATTCGCGCATACCGAGCCGGCCGAGCGCAATCGCCATCATCTGGCGGTCGGGCCGGTAGAGCGGCTGCTCCGGAGGATGCGACGCGCAAATCTGCTCCACCGCCATGCGGTAAGCGGCGTTGATGGCGGCGTCCGCCAGGCCCGAGATGCGCTCCAGCGTTTCAAAAATGGCAATGGGAAGACAAAAGCTGCCCGTCAACATCCGGAACATTTCACGCCGGAACCAGCGCCGCAGCTCCGTGGCATCGGCTATAGCGCGCGCGATTTCAAAATCGGGTGGATCAGCGATGCGAAGCAACTCCGTTATCAACCCGGGATTACGGATCGCCTCGTCCGCAAAATAGGGGCTGTGCTCAAAGATATCGAGCGTGCGCCGCGCAACCGTGCTGTCGTCGTTGAGAAGCGACAACAGCGCATCGTTATTCGAAATCTTCTCGAGAAAATGCTCGAGCGCAGTCGCGCCATGGCGCACTCCGGCGTCCGCCAGCACGGCTGCCAATCCGGGAGCTTTATGATCGAGAAAACGGACCAGATTCGTTGCGCTAAACTCCGCCGGACGGCCGACATCCGCCGGCTCGAGCGGCGCTCCTTCATTCCCCGGCGCGGAATAGGAGCGGCGGTTGGCGTGAATGATGCGGCCGTAAATCTCCTGCACGGCCGCGAGATGCGCGTGCAACTGCCGCAGCAAGACGTCGCGCGAGGGACGTCCATCCATTTGCGCCCCGGGCATTTCGCGCGCGAGTTGGTCGAGCGCTTGCGGATCCGAAGGCAACGTGTGCGTCTGGCGATCGTCCGCGAGCTGCAGGCGATGCTCCAGGCTGCGCAAAAACTGATAGGCGGAAGCCAGCCGGGAGTACTCGGCGGAGGAGAGCAGGTCCTTGTCGCTGAGACGCGATAACGCCAGCATGGTGCCGCCGTGCCGCACCCAGGGAACGCGTCCGCCGTGCAGCCGTTGCAGGCATTGCGCCAGAAACTCGATATCGCGAATGCCGCCCGGAGCAAGCTTCACATCCAGGGCGGCCCGCGGCCCGCGCCTGCGGCTGAGTTTTTCGCCGATCCTCTCGCGCGTCTCCGAAACCGCTTCGATAGCCGTGAAGTCCGTCGAAGTCGAATACGTCAACGGCTCCACGAAATCGAGAAGCTGGCGTCCGGCCGTGGCATCGCCGGCCGCGACGCGCGCCTTGATCATCATTTGCAATTCCCAGTCCCGCGCGCGAGTCTTGTAATACTGCTTCGCCCCGTCGAGCGAGATGCAGGCCTCGCCGAGAGTTCCATCCGGCCGCAGCCGCAGATCCACGCGATAGCACAGCCCCTCGGCCGTATAGGTGGAGAGCAGCTCCGTATATTGATTCGCGACCTTTTTATAAAACTCCTTGTTCGATATCGGGGCCGGCCCGCTGGTCTCGCCATTTCCGGCGTAGACGAACATGAGGTCGATATCGGAGCTGTAATTCAGCTCGCGGCCGCCCAGTTTTCCTAAGGCGATCACGGCCATGCCGCATTCGCGCTCGTTCCCGCCTTCGTCGCGATACCGCGGCCTCCCATGCCGCGACATCAGTTCGCCCCGAATCAAGTTGTAACCCACTTCGAGAATGCCATCGGCCAGGTTTGAAATCTCTTCCGTGATCTCGGACAGAGCGCCGAATCCGAGCACATCCCGCACGACAATGCGGAGCAACTGACGCCGCCGGTACATCGCCATTGAGAGCGCCAGCGGCGTTCCCGGAGTCTGTAAGTTGAGGAACATCGACAGCGATCGCGCGTACTTCTCCGGCGTGAACACGCGGTCGACATCGGTAATATCGTCGAGCCATTCCGGATGGCGCAAGAGCTCTTCGGACAGAAACTGGCTATAGGAGAAAACGGCGATCAGGGATTGCAGTTGTGGCGCGGCCGCTAAAGATCGCCGGAACGCGGTGGGCTGGCGCTCCCGGAAGCTCACCAGATAGTGCAGCGCGCGGTCCGGATCGGGCGAGGCGGCAAGCAACGATTCGATCCGTTTGCGATAGGCCGCTCCAATATCTTGAAAGAGAATATCGATGTCCGCGCGGGCGCGCTCCCGGTCCTGGAACTCGATCATTGCCGGCAGTGGTGCATCTAGACGACGAAGTCTAACAACGCGATTATATCGCCCGTCCGGATCGGCCCCGTCTGAACTACCGCCGCATAGAAGCCGCTGACGGCCCATTTCTCCGAAGCCGTTTGACCGGCCTTGACCTCGTCGTCATAGATCTCAGACTTAATATCGGGTCCGTAAATGTCGAGCGCCGAGCAAGGTCCCCGGACCGTCGTCAATTCAATGACGGCCTGCCCGGCGCGAAAGCGCTGGCCGGAGCGCAACTGCCTGCGATCGATGCCGCGGATCGTAAGATTCTCCCCCAGCGCTCCATAAAAAACCGGATAGCCCACTGCCGCGAGCTGCTCGATCGACTCCGCGCAGATCAGCAGCACGGCCTTCCGCGGGCCGCCGTGGATACGAGGGTGCGCTTGAAGATCGCCCTCGATGCCGAGCGGCGAAAGAAAACCCTCCTCGATGTGATGCTTGGGAAGGCCGCCGCGCGAGATGTTGACGCTCGCAATGGACCCCGTCATTTACGGAATTCGGAAATTCACTTCGATGTTCGCCATCACCGGAACGGGCTCATTGTTTCCGTTCACCCCGGGCCGGAACCGCCACGTACGCACCGCCCGCACGGCGTTCTCATCCAATCCAAAACCGAGTCCGCGGGCCAGGGAGATGTCCCGCGGCAAACCCTGGCCGTCGATAACGATGTGAAGCATGACGGTTCCCTGACATTTGATCAAGCGGGCAACATCCGTGTATTCCGGCTCGTTCTTTGAGACGAGCGAAGGAGCCGAGATGCCGTTTCCGATTCTGTAAGCGGCGCCCGCTCGCGGCGATCCCGCCTGCATCTCGCGCACCAGGTCCTTGCGAATCGCGAGAGCCCGCTCCGACAAAGGCGTCGCTTCCTGGACCTCGCCGATGTTGTTCAACGCCGCCGCTTCGAGCTCCAGCGTCAGGGCGAGCTGCGCTGGATCGGGCGGGCTCACGCTGCGGTCATAGAGCGCCAGCGCTTTGCGGTAGAGCGGCTCGACAATGTCCCTCGTCCGCTGGATATCGTCCGGCACGCGCGACTGCTTCACGATTCCGAGCATCGCAAGAGCCTGAGGATATTCCGGGTTTCCCGAATCGACGCTTCGGAAACCTTGTACCGCTTTCTCCAGCAGCGGCTCGACCTGCTCGATTGTATCCGGGCTTAAACCTAACGCGCGGGCTTTTTCGAAGGTCTGATGCGGAGTTTCCCCCTCCTGCGCAAGCGCGCAGGCGCAGAGGAACAGCGCTAAGCGGACCGGCTTCATGCGCTCGGCTTTCGACTAGATCATTCGACTAAATCTAGGCGGCCTTCTGAACCTTGCCGTTCTTGATGCAGGATGTGCACACGCGGATGCGCTTGTTCGCGCCGTTCACAACCGCGTGGACGAGCTGCAAATTGAGATTCCAGCGGCGATTGGTCACGTTATGAGCATGACTGATCCGATGCCCGAATCGCGGGCCTCGCCCACACACTTCACATACTTTGGCCATGTCGCTTTCTCCTAGAGTACGGTAAAAGATTAGTTTAGCAGGCGGGCGAAGGAGCCGCAATCACGCTTGAACATTAGGGCTGACGGCATACTGGGGCACGGCCTCTACAAGGATGTCCCATCCGCGCAGCGTACCAATCGTTTGGCATCACGGCGGCAGTGCATCAGGCCCTGAACACCCGCCTGGGCGACCTCCGAGTATTGAAGCGAAGATCGGCGAGAGCCGGGCGCAGCTCTCGAAGGATGTTGCGGATCCGGGGACCATGATAGAGAAGAACCACCTGGACGTGCTGCTGAACCTCTTCAACATGGATCCGAGGGCAGGTCGGGACTGTGGTCAAAAAACTTGCGCCGGGAGTTACGAGAGCGAATTCAGCGACGGACGACGGCGGGACGTACGCGCCACTCGCGCTTCACGGCGATTTGTTGATGCGGCTTCGACCACCGGCAGGTCTATCGGGGCGGCGTGAGGCCACCACCACCCGCGCCGAAGCGGATGCCGTACGCCTCAAGATCCGCTGCGGCTTGCTCCGCGGATTCGAAGACCACGGCGTGCATGCCCAGCGCCTCGGCGGCCTCGACATTGTCCGGTCTGTCGTCCAAAAAGATCGCTTCCGACGCCGCGACTCCCAGGGTTCCGATGCAGTGCTCGTAAATGGCGGCATCGGGCTTGGTCACGCCGAGCGCGCAGGAATAGGTCCGTACGTCGAAATGCGGCAGCCAGGGGCAATCGTTCTCGAGAGCGTCGCGCAGCGTCACGGGCAAGTTCGAGAGTAGGGCGGTGCGCAGCCCGGCGGCGCGGGCGGAGTCGACCCAACCGGGCGTGCTCTCGCGCGGATGCAGCCAGCTCTTGACATCGAGCTTGTTCAGCTCATCCACGCGCTCCGCTCCGACCGCGCGATCCGCAACGCGGCCCCAGTATGCCACCGGGTCCAGGGCGGCGCGGTCATAGGCCACGCGATCACGCCAGTAGCGCTCCTGAAACAGCTCGTAGTCCATGCCCATGAGATTGGCCATCGCGCGCACCTCTTCTGAGGGTTGCGGCTCCGACAGGACATTGCCGTAATCGAAAATGATAGCTCTGATGGCCAGCCGGACCCCTAAAAATGGACTCTCAATCCGAACTCCATGTTGCGCGGAGTGTTGGCCTGCGTCGTGATCCTGCCGAATGTGGCCGGGCTGGTGAGGCTGAGGCTGCTCGGATTACCCGGCTGGAAATGATTTAATACGTTCGTGATCTGGAATTGCAACTGTGCTCCCACACGCCCTTCTTTCCACACTCCTATATCCTTGGAAGCCGTAGCGTCCAGGTTCCAGGTCGACAGCCCGCGAATGGGCCCGTATCCGCCGCAACTCGTATCGATGCCCAGCACGCAGCGCCGGAACTCGCTATAAACGGTGGCCGGGTCGGTGAACATATTGAGGCCTGTCGAGTTATTCGTTCCGATGCCGTTCGAGCCGGACACATTATTATTGCGGGAGCTGCCACCGGTGTATAGCGATGCCGCAACGGCGTTTTCGGCGGTGGTCGATAACGCCGCCGGGGGAGTCGCCTCGCCAAACGCCTGGCAGGCGGTGCAACTGCCCTCGCTATAGGAGACGCCAATGGGAGCGCCGCTCTGCGCAAAGAACAGCGGCGCTATAACCCAGCCTCCCACGATGTGCCCGACGAAACCTCTCTGCGTTTTATACCAGGGTGTACTGTAAGACATCGCGAGATTGAACGTGAAGCGGATGTCAAACGAATCCGGGCCGTAGTTTCTCTGCATATCGAAGGCATCGGTCGCCGTATTGGCGCTGTTGTACTGCGCCAGCGGAGCAGTACCGAGAGAGCGGCCCCAGGTGAAATTCGAAATGGCCGTGATCCCGTGCCAGTTTCTCGCGCGCCAAGTAGCGAACAGGGCGTTGTAATTGCCGAATCCCAAGGAGGTGCTCATGGCGATCGAAGTGGCTTGCAGAGGAGCGCCGACCGAGGAACTGATCATGGTGCGGCCGAGAATCCAGGAAGGCGCCTTGTTGATGGCGGTCCATAGGTCCGAGACGGCGGTGTTCTTTATAAGAGTGGTGTTCTTAGAAGCCACGGCTGCCGTGCAACTGGCGTAACCGGTGCAATAGGCGGAGTTGGCGCCGCCCAGAGCGGTTTCAAAGAACGACTGTGTGGGAACGCTTCCGGGCGCCGTGCCGTTGGCGATCGCCGTATACGTCGGCCGCATACGCCTGCGAGAAGCTCTCTCCTCCCAGCGTCATCATGTAGGGTACGGCGTCGAGGTTGATCTGCTGGTATTCGTTCTTGATGATGCGTCCGAGATAGCCAACCTCCATGGTCATGTTACGGTTCAATTCGCGCTGGATGGTGAAGTTGAAATTGTCGGTGCGCTCGGGCTTGTAATTGGGATCGAGAGCGCTGGCATCGCCGGCGGTGGCATTGGCGCCGATGCCGGGATAGAACGGCTGCGGCAACGTCGGCGAAGCGGATCCCAACGGGGCCGTCAAGCCGTCCACACCGATGCGAAACACGTTCGTCGCATCAACGTTACCGGAGCCGAGACACTGGCCGCTGCTGCTGGGGCCGACGCAGGTGACGGGCTGCAATAGACCGGGGCCGAGCAGCGGGACGAGAACCAGGTTAACGCCGTTTAAGCGTCCCCAGATGCGGCCATAACCGCCGCGCAGCACGGTTTTGCCGTCGCCGAAGATTTTGCCCAGGAAACCGTCGCTGAACTTTGGGTTCCAGGCCGCGGAAACGCGTGGACTGAACTCGCCATAAAAAGGATGGTAGGGGTATTTCAGGCCGGAGCCGACGTTCGTTACGGTAGCAAAGCCGATTACCGGATCGTAAGCCTGGCCGTTCAAAGCCGCCTTCTCCTTCGCCGCCAGATAATCACCGGTGTTGACCAGATTCCCCGCCGCGTCAACCACCTCAACCTGCTTGCCATTCAGCTCGTAGGGAGGCATTTCGATGGTGTAACCGAGGCTATAGGTCAGAGTGAAGGTCGGCTTCATGTGCCATGTATCGCTGAAATATTCTTCGTAATACGGAATGATGCTCTGATCGAACGCGGGCGTGCCGATGGGTTGCAGCGACAGGTTCGCGCCGGCGCGCGTGTATGCCACCTGCGGCTGGTTCACCATTCCCAGCACCTCGGAATAAAGGTTCTGAAACGCGCTCTGGTTGGCGGAAGGAACGGTCGCCGGGAAGGGGAAGTTGCTGAAATTGATTCCCGAGCTGCCCACCTGATATACGATCTGATCGTTGATGCCGTTGCCGTTGTCGGTGCGCTCGTGGTAGTCGAAATTACGCTGATATGACGCGCCGAACTGGAAGAGATGATTGCCTCTGATCATCGTGATGTCGTCGCGGAAGGTTTGATCGTGACCGTCCCAAAAGCGCTGGCGGACGCTTTGCGTATTTACGTTATATGGAATCAGAATGTTCGCCGCAGTGGCACTTTCCGCCTGCGTATTTGTTGCGCCACTGGCGATTTCTACGGCGCCGCCCAAGCCGGGAAGCTGCGCTGGAGCGTTGGCGCTGCCCCATTGCCAGAAATTGCGCAGATACGTGTAGCGGAAATCGTTGATGATATTGGGCGTGATATTGGTGGTCAGGCCGGTTACGAAGAAAGACGGCTTTTGCGGACGCGGCGCCACGGCGGCGGGTTGTCCCAGCGTGTCTCCGGGCAGTAATCCGCCGATGTCTACCTGATTCGTGGTCAGGTTGATCAGGCTGAGATAGCGGTAACTGGCCATGAAGCGCCACTTCTCGTTGAAATCGTGATCGATGCGCGCGACGTAGGTGTCCGATGTCAGAGGCGCCCGAATGGTCGAGAGAAAGCCTTCCACGTTGTATCCGTCGGCGCCATTGCTCCCGTAGAACGGATCGTTGGGCAGCGGCATGTACTTGTTCCAGAGCGTCGAAACGGTGGGACTGATGCCAACTCCGCGCGGGTCGCACGGATTTCCTCCAGCGCATTGCGCGGGCTGATACGTGATGCCATTCACAGTAACCGGGCTTGGATTCAAGTTATAAGGGACATACTGGCCCGCGGAGTTCGCGACCTGAATGACTCCGGCGCGCATGAGCGCCGTCGGCACAGGGCGCTCGTAGGTAGTGACATTGGGGAACCGCAGTCCTTCATAGTTGAAGAAGAAATACCACTTGTCTCCCAGGAACCTGGGCGCAATCGGGCCACCCAAAGCCGCGCCAAAACGATCGCGGTGGTTGGACGGGAGCGGCGTATAGGGCAGATTGCCGAACGGAGTGTGATCGTTGACCCAGGTATTCGCGGCGCCGATGTTCGTGGCGAAATAGTATCCGTAAGCCGCCCCATGAAACTGGTTCGTTCCGCGTTTCGTTACCATCTGGACTTCGCTGCCGATGGAGTTATTGAAGTCGGCGGTCTGATTGAATGTCGAGACCCTGAACTCCTCAATGCTCTCCACCGGCACCGGAACCACCCCAGAGGGCACGCCGCTCGTCTGCGTGCCGCCAATCCCAGTGAAATTCGTGAGATAGCCAATGGTGTTGCCCGCCATGTCGTCGCTGGTGTTGCCACCATCCACCATATAAGTGTTCTGGTCGTAGACAGCGCCGGCGGTATAACCGCCCATGGTGACGCCAGGCTGCAGCACGGCGAGGGTCGAGACGTCGCGGCCCAGGTTCGGCAAATTCACGAGAGCGTCGCCCGAGAGCGTGGTGCCGACCGCGGCATTGGTAGTCTGCAGATCGGCCCCGGCGGTCGCTTTCACTTCGACAACGCTGCTGGTCGCGCCGATCTCCATGACCGCGTTGATGGTCAGGGTGGAGCCGACCTCCACCTGTTGCGCGTTCACCCGGAATTGGGAGAAGCCTTCCTTGCTGAAGATAACGTTATAGGTTCCCGGCGCCACGTTGACGAAGACATAGCGGCCGGCGGCATTGGTCGTCGTTGCGAGAGGCGCGTTGGTTGTAACGTCGATGAGCTTGACGTCCGTACCCGGGATCACGGCATTCTGTTGATCCGTGACCTGTCCAATGACGCTGCTGGCCGATGTCGCCTGAGCCCAGGCGCCCGGGGCGAGCGACAACCCCATGCTAAGAGCCAATACTGTCAGTTTCCATGGATTCAACTCAAGATTCATAACGCCTCCTGCGCAGCATTTATACCGACGCTACGGCACGCCAAGGCCTAGGCCAAAGGCGCGAGCACTCTGCAACGTGGCTGTATTGAGAACCCTTTCCCAACGAGTTGGGTTCATTGTAAGCGCACTCGAGGCTGAGGTCAAGAACAAACAGAAGAAAAACGACAGATCCTGGCGGCGTACACGACACCCGCCAGAGCCGTGGCCGGTTTTGGTCTGACATCATGAACAATGTTGGCCATGATTTCCCCAGCCGAGATCTCGCCGGCCGCTCGCAAAGACGCCGCGCCGGCGTCCCCCGGCAGCGCCTGGACCGCGCTCTGGAAACAGGTGATTCGGTTCGAACGGGACAAAATCAACTTGTGGCTGGGGCTGCGCAACGCATTGGGCGTCTCCCTGCCGCTCGCCGGAGGCGTTGCGCTCGGCATGGTCTCCGGCGGCCTGGCCATGAGCACGGGTGCGCTGAACGTATCGTTCTCCGATGTGGAGGAGCCATATCGCCGCCGCGCGGCGCGCATGTCTACCGCGAGCGCGCTGGTCGCCGTGGCCGTATTCTTCGGGGCTTTATGCGGTCATAACGACGCCCTTTCCACCGCCGTTGCGACCGCCTGGGCGTTTGCCGCCGGCATGCTCGTCGCACTTGGAACCGCCGCTTCCGACCTGGGCAATATGAGCTTAGTCGTACTGGTAGTTTACATGGCCGTTCCCCAAACGCCGGAACGCGCCGTGTACGGCGGCCTGCTCGCCTTGGGCGGTGGACTGCTGCAAACGCTGATCTCGCTGTCGCCTTGGCCGCTGCGCCGCTACGCCCTTGAACGGCGCGCACTGGGCAGTCTGTACATCGAGCTTGCGCGCATGGCGCCGGCGCCCATCCAGGCGACCAAGGCTCCTCCGGCGAGCGCGCAAAGCACGCGCGCGCAGACTGCTTTCTCCAGCCTCGCAAACGACCACGCATTGCAAGCGGAACGGTACCGCTCGCTTCTCAGCCAGGCGGAGCGCATGCGGCTCGGCCTCCTGGCGCTGGGGCGGCTTCGAATTCGAATGGCGCGGGAGGGGCTACAGGAAGCCGCCACGCTGGACCGCTATCTCGAGATCTGCGCGGGACTGCTGCAGTGTATAGGAGGCGCGCTCGAAAAGGGCGAAGCGCCGCGCCAAGCCTCTCGCGCGATCCGCGATCTCGAAGATTTGAGCGAGGAATTCCGCCGCAAGGTCAGAGAACAAACTCCGACAGCGTCCGCGCTATTGCTGGACGCGCGTGTGCAGATGGACGCGCTCCTGGGGCAGCTCCGCTCCGCCCTGGAGTTGGCCGCCCATGCGGCTCCCACCGGCTTCGAAGAGTTCGAGCGCGGCGAAGCGAAACGGCCGTGGGCGTTGCGCCTGGCCGGAAGCTTCGCGACGCTCAGGGCAAACCTTCACCTGCAATCGGCTGCATTCCGGCATGCCGTTCGCCTCGCGGCGTGTATCGCGATCGGAGAATCGCTGGCGCGCGGCTTCCACCTTCAGCGCCCCTACTGGATTCCCATGACCATCGCGATCGTGCTGAAACCGGACTTCACTACCACGTTCAGCCGCGGTGTGCTGCGCGTCGCCGGAACCCTCGGCGGAGCGGCGCTGGCGACGATTTTATTTCATCTCCTCGCTCCGGCGCTGTTTCTTCAAGTCGCCCTGGTTGGGATTTTCATGTTTCTCCTGCGCTACGCCGGTCCCGCGAATTATGGCGTGTTCGTCGTCGCCGTAACCGGCCTGGTCATCTTCCTGATCTCGATGACGGGCGTCTCTCCAGGGCCGGTGCTGGCGGCGCGCGAGCGCAACACAATCGTGGGCGGCGCCATTGCGCTGCTCGCTTATTGGCTATGGCCGACTTGGGAACGGACCCAGATTCGCGAGAGCCTCGCGCGAATGCTCGACGCCTACCGCGATTACTTCCGCGCGATCCGCGTGAGTTATGAAGCGCCGCCGACGCCGCTTGAAAAGGAGCGCGATCGCAAGCGCCTCGCGGCCAGACTGGCGCGCTCGAATGTGGAAGCGTCGATCGATCGCATGAGCGCCGAACCGGGTACTTCGACGGCCGTCATGCACGTCCTCTCCGGCATTCTCGCCAGCTCGCACCGTCTGGCGCATGCCATCATGGCGCTGGAAGCCGGGTTGTCGAAGCGCGCCGGGAACCCGGCGCGAGGCGAATTCCGAACTTTCGCCAAAGATGTGGAGCTCACGATGTACTACTTGGCAGCGGCGCTGCGGGGATCCCGCGTGGCTCGATCTTCGCTGCCGGACCTCCGGGAAGATCATTACGCGCTGGCGCACTCGGACCAATTCCGCACGAATCCACACGCTCTCATCGCCGTCGAAGCCGATCGTATTACGAACAGCCTGAACACGCTTGGCGAGCAGACGCTCGATTGGGTCAACGCTACTACTTCGACGACGGACGGCATCCAATTCGTGACCTCGTCCCACCAACCCTGGATCTCATTATTTGCGCCGGTGTGATTCGTCGCGATGTTGGCGGCGTACCGAGCGATTTTCTGCGTCAGATTCTTTACATCGTTAGCGCGAGCCGGGCGATTCTGCGCATACTCGTTCAGAGATCTGCTCGCGGCCCGCAATGCGGTGCGAGTTTCCGTCCAGCGGTTTTGCCGGGCCGCCGCTTGCGCCAGCGCCAGATTTTCGCGCGCGCGCAGAAGCGGCAAATCGGATTCCATGCGCTCCATCACAACGCCGTTCTCAACTTCGTTGAGCGCCGTATCGGCCGCCTTCCAATCGCTCTTATTGAGAGCCTCCAGCGCTGCCTGCAGGTGCTCTTTCGACGCGTTGACGTCGACGCCGACCTCTGTAAACCCGCCGGTCACTTCGCGGACCGCCTCATGCTTCGTGGGATTGGCGGATCGTTCCGCCGTACCAGTAGTTCCGTTCGTATTCGATCGAGACTTCGCGGCCTGAACGGGCGCGATGATCGAGATACGTTCGATCTCGCTGTAGATCGGCACGATTCTTTCGTTTGGTTTCGCGGTCTCAATCTTCTGAACGTCCGCGAGCGCCTGCTTTACATCGCGTATCGCCGTCGCGCGGTTACGGCTCCCAACCGCCTTGAGGGCGTTGTCGGCCTGCGCGACCATGTCGTTCGCCTCGTGCGATAACGCGGCCTTCGGATTGTCGGCGCAGAGTGGAAACATTATCACAACGGCGCCGATAACGGGAAAGAAAGTTCGCATCATACTTCTCCTTTACTTATCTGTCCCACTTTATGGGACACATACCGGCGCAGCGATGTTTCACGCAGGGCGGAGTTGCTAAAATCGAAGTTCCCCCATGCAAATCGAGAAGGTATACGAGCCCCAACGCTTCGAGCCGCATTGGGCCAAGTGGTGGATCGAGAGCGGAATTTTCCGGGCTGACGCCGACGCGCCGGGGCCGCGCTTTTCGATCGTAATACCTCCTCCTAACGTCACCGGCGCGCTGCACATGGGGCACATGCTGGAGCACACCATCATGGATACGGCCACGCGGTGGCATCGCATGCGCGGCGACAATACGTTGTGGCTGCCGGGCACCGATCACGCCGGAATTTCAACCCAGGTCATGGTTGAGCGCAGCCTCGCGGAGCGCGGCCTCACGCGTCACGATCTCGGCCGCGAAGAGTTTGAGAAGCGCGTATGGCAGTGGCGCGAGCAATATGGCGGGCGCATTCTGGAGCAGATGCAGCGCATCGGCGACTCCGTCGATTGGAGCCGCCTGCGCTTCACGCTCGACCCGAATCTCTCCCGCGCCGTGGTCGAAGCGTTCGTGCGTCTGTACGAGCGCGGCCTGATCTACCGCGGCGCATACATGGTGAACTGGTGTCCCGATTGCCAGACCGCGCTCTCGGATCTCGAAGTGATTCACGAAGAAACGCCTGGCAGTTTGTGGCACATTCGCTATCCCGTGCGCGATTCGAACGAGTACGTTGTGGTAGCGACCACGCGGCCCGAGACCATGCTAGGCGATACCGCCGTCGCCGTCAATCCTGGCGATCCACGATACCAACATCTGGCGGGCAAATCGGTTCTGCTGCCGTTGATGGATCGCACCATCCCGGTAATCTTCGACGAGCTGGCGCAGCCCGAGTTCGGCACCGGCGTAGTAAAGGTCACGCCCGCTCACGACGCCAACGATCTCGCCGCCGGCAAGCGCCACAACCTGCCGCAGATCCAGGTGATCGATACCCACGCCCGCATGACTGAGGCCGCCGGCCCATATGCCGGCATGGACCGCTTCGCGGCGCGCAAGCGCGTCGTCGCGGACCTCGAGAAAGCGGGGTTGATTGAGAAGATCGAGCCCTACAAGCTTTCCGTGGGCATGTGCCAGCGTAGCAAGACCATCGTCGAGCCGCTTATTTCGACGCAGTGGTTCATGCGCATGAAGCCGCTCGCGGAGAAGGCCAAGGCCGCCGTCGAGGACGGGCGCATTGCATTTGTCCCCGAGAATTGGAACAAGACCTATTTCCATTGGATGGACAACATCCGCGATTGGTGCATTTCGCGCCAGCTCTGGTGGGGGCATCGCATTCCCGCCTGGCATTGCGGCGAGTGCGGCGAGTTCACGGTGGCGCGCACGGCGCCCGTAGCGTGTTCCCATTGCGGATCGGCGCGCCTGGAGCAGGATCAGGACGTGCTCGATACGTGGTTCAGCTCCGGATTGTGGCCCTTCTCAACGCTGGGTTGGCCCGACGATACCGCGGACTTGCGCGCATATTACCCCACCACGCTGCTGATTACGGGCTTCGACATTCTGTTCTTCTGGGTCGCGCGCATGATCATGATGGGGCTGGAGCTGACCGGCGAAGTTCCTTTTCGCCAGGTCCACATTCATGGCTTGGTGCGCGACGCGGACAAACAGAAAATGTCCAAGACCAAGGGCAACGTTGTCGATCCGCTTGAGATTACCGAAAAATACGGCACGGATGCGTTCCGCATGGCGCTGCTTGTGAGCGCCGGAGCAGGCTCCGACATCGTGTACTCGGAGGAGCGCGTGGTCTCGGCGCGCGCCTTCGCGAATAAGATCTGGAACGCTTCGCGGCTCATCTTCCTCAACATGGAAGCGAGCGGCGTCGAACCCCGCATTCCCGCGGCCGCCGATCCCGAGGCGCTCGAAGACCGCTGGATCTGGTCGCGCCTGGGCCGCGCCGCCGAAGAGGCTAACCACGGATTCGAGCAGCACCGCTACCACGAATCCGCCGATCGCCTATGGCATTCCTTCTGGGACGAGTTTTGCGACTGGTATCTCGAGGTCAAGAAGCTGCGTCTGCGACCCGGCAGCGGCTTGACCGCGGATTGGACGCAGTTGCTCAACGTATTCGCGGCGTTTCTGCGGTTGCTGCATCCCGTGATGCCGTTCATCACCGAAGAATTGTGGCATCGCCTCGGACGCGAGGATTCGATCGCGCTGGCGGAGTATCCTAAGGCGGAAAAATTCGACGAAGCCGCCGAGCGCGAGATGGCGCTGCTGCAGGAAATGATCACGGCCGCGCGCGCCATTCGGGCGGACCGCAATATCGATAAGAAGTTGGTTCTCGAAGGGCGGCTGTACTGCCGCGATGGCGCCCGCGGGATCGCGGAGGATCATCTCGACATCGTGCAAAGGCTCGCGAACGTCAAGCTGGTGACCGGCGGCGATGCTCCGCCGAAGCTCGAAGGCGCGGTGCGCTCAACGCCCGATTTCGATCTCATGCTCGAAACGCCTCGGGCGGATGTGGAGGGCCAGCGCGCCCGGCTCGCCAAGGAGATTCAACAGCTCCATAAACTGATCGAGGACAAGGACCGCCAGCTCGGCAACGAGCGCTTCCTTAAAGGCGCGCCCGCTCACATCATCGAGGACTTGAAGCTGAAGCGCTCCGAATATGAAGCCCAGCTCGGGAAAAGCCGCGAGGCGCTCGAAAGTTTGAAATGAGCCTGGAAGACATCGTCCACCGCGCGCTCGAGGAAGACGTGGGGTCGGGCGACGTCACGACGGAGCTGTGCATTCCCGAAAACGCTCGCGCCAGCGGCCGTTTCATTGCCCGGGAGCCGCTGGTGGTGGCGGGCGTGGAGCTGCTGCAGTTCCTGTTCAATAATCCCGCCATCCGCTCGCCGCGAGGCGCCCGCCTGCAAGCCGGCGACGAGATCGCGTGCGTGCGCGGCTCCGCGCGCCGGCTCCTCACGCGGGAGCGCGTGGCCCTCAATTTCCTGCAGCGCCTGAGCGGCATCGCGACGCTCGCGCGCGCTTACTCGAGCGCCGTCGCGCATACTAAATGCCGCATTCTCGATACCCGGAAAACAACACCGGGATTGCGCATCCTAGAAAAGATGGCGACAACCGCCGGAGGCGTCGTGAATCATCGCATGGGTCTGTACGACGCGGTGCTCATCAAGAACAACCACATCACCGCCGCGGGTGGCGTGCGCGCGGCGTTGGAGCGCGTAGCGGCAACGAAACTTCCCGTTGAAATCGAGGTGCGCACGCGCGCCGAGCTCGACGAAGCGCTCGAATGCCGAGCGCCGCGGCTGCTGCTCGATAACCTCACGCCGGCCGAAGCCTCGGAATGGGTCCGCTATATCGGCGGCCGCGCCGTGGTGGAGCTTTCCGGCGGCATCACGCTTGAAAACGTTCGCGAGTACGCCGAAACGGGCGCGGACTTCGTCTCCTGCGGCGCCATCACGCACTCCGCCCGCGCGGTCGATATCAACTTCCGGCTCCAAATGGAATAGGGCTTTTTGTGAAGCAACGTTCCCAATTCGGACAACCGCGACCCCGCGGTCGTGGATCGGAGCCGGCTAAGCGAGCCGTGGCCGAGAGGGAGCGGTAACGATGCCGATCGATCTCGAACAGCTTCAATCCCGCATGCCCGGCCGCATTATCGAATGGCATGAAGCGACCGGCTCGACCATGGCCGAAGCCGCGCGTTTGGCCGCCGCAGGATGCCCCCACGGAACCGTCGCCGGCGCCGACGAGCAGACCGCCGGCATCGGGCGCTACGGTCGTCACTGGCATTCGGAGCCGGATGCCGGCATCTACATGTCGGTCGTGCTGCGTCCGCCTTTCGGCATGACGAAGTTGCCGGTTATCACGCTCGCCCTGGGGCTTGCCGTAGTCGATTCCGTCCACAAGACGACGGACATTAAGTGCGATCTGCGTTGGCCCAACGACGTCCTGATCGGGAACAGGAAATGCTGCGGAATTCTGACGCAGTTTGAGCCGCCCGCAATAATCGCCGGCATCGGCATCAACGTGAATCACGTTTCGTTTCCGCCCGAAATCGCCGAACTGGCGACATCGCTGCGCATCGCCGGCGGACGCGTCTACGCGCGCGAGCAGATTATCGAGGAGCTGCTGACGGCCATCGACGCCTACTGCGGACTTCTCGCGAGCGAAGGCCCGGACGCTATCCTGCGCGCCTTCGCGCAAGCATCGAGCTACGTGGCGGGCCGCCGCGTCGCCGTCGACCAAGGCGATTCCGTTCTTCATGGCGTTACCGCTGGCCTGAATTCCTCCGGCTTCCTGTTGCTCCGCGACGATCGCGGAAAGCAACACCAGATCGTCGCGGGAGGCGTGCGGCCGTGCTCTTAGCGATCGACGCCGGCAACAGTCACATCACGATCGGTCTCTTCGATAGCGATCGACTCGAAAACACGTGGCGCCTGCGCACGATTCGGGAGCAAACCTCGGACGAGCTCGGCATCTATATGCGCAACCTGTTCGATCCGGCCCGGATCGATGCCGTGATCGTCGCCAGCGTCGTTCCCCCGCTCGATGGCTCGCTCGCCGGCATGGCGCGCGATTACTTCGGCCGGGAAGCGATGTTCATCACGCCGGACACGGATATCGGTATGCCGGTCTTGTACGACAATCCGCTTGAAGTCGGCGCCGATCGCGTCGTGAACGGCGTCGCCGCGCACAACCTTTATGGCGCGCCTTGCGTTGTCGCCGACCTGGGCACGACCATCAACTTCGATGTCGTCTCGCGGAACGGAGAATATCGCGGCGGCCTGATCTGCCCTGGAATCGGCATTTCCATTCAATCGCTCGCCGCCAGAACGGCGCGCCTGCCCGCCGTCGATTTCCGCCGGCCGGCGAAGTTGATCGGATCGAATACGGTCGGAAGCATTCAGGCCGGCCTGTACTACGGATTCACGGGCATGATTGACGCCATTCTCGACCGCCTCATCGCCGAGCTGGGGCCGGACACGAAGACGGTGGCGACCGGCGGGCAGGCGCATCTCATCAAACAGGGGTCGCGCAGCATTCAAATCGTGAATGAAGACCTCACGCTGCAGGGCCTCGAAATGATATGGCGGCGGAACAAGAAGTAGGCTGGCCTTCAAACTACTTCAACTACTTCACGGAGGTCGAAGAACATTTCCAGCGCGCGCGCGGCACGGCGCTGTTTCTGCTTTCGCCTCTCGATTGGGCGCTGATCGAAACCTGGAAGGATTCGGGCGTTCCGCTCGAAGCCGTTCTGCGTGGAATCGACGCCGCCTTCGAGAAATGGCGTGGCAACAAGAAGCGCATTGAAGCGATCAATTCCGTGGCTTACTGCACCCAAGCCGTTATGTCCGAAGCGCGTACGATGGCCGGCCTTGCGCCAGCCTCGCACGAGCGTGCGCCGCCGGCAGGCGCCCTTTAGCCTCGATGACCTGAAATCATTTCTGACCGCCAACGCCGCGCAGCTTCGTCCCTTGCCCGAGTACGCCGCCATCGCCAGCGCTCTCGACCGCCTCCTCGCCGATGCCGATGCCCTCTTTGCCGACCTGGAGCAGATGGAACAGCGCCTCACCGCGCTCGAAGATAAGATGACCGCCATCGCCCGCGCTCGCCAAAGCGAGGAAGATCTGTTTCAAGCCCGCCGCGATCTCGATTCGCAACTGCGGCCCTATCGCGGCAAGATGTCGGCGGAGCAGCTCTCCATGTTAGAGCGGCAATACTTCGCGCGCCGACTTTTCGAGTCCGCCGGCTTGCCTCGTCTGAGCTTGTTTTATTTGCGATAGTGGTAAACTCGCAGGCACATGAGCGCGGCAACGCCGTCGTCCCGGTCGAGCCGAAGCGTCACGGGCGTCGAATGGGCCGCCCTGATCCTTCTCGTCGTCTCCGTCGGCATCAACTACGTAGATCGCGGCAATCTCTCGGTCGCGGGCGTAGCGCTCAAGAACGAGCTGCGCCTCAACGGCGAGCAGCTCGGTTGGCTGCTGTCGGCCTTCTTCTGGAGCTACGCCAGTTTTCAGATGATTTCCGGCTGGCTCATCGACCGCTACAACGTCGTCTGGGTCTACGCCGCCGGATATTTCATATGGTCCGTCGCAACGCTTCTCACCGGCGCGGCAACAGGTTTTGTCATGCTGTTCGCGCTGCGGCTGCTGCTCGGCATCGGCGAGTCCTGCGCTTATCCGTCCTACTCGAAAATTATCGCGGCGGGGTTTCCCGAACGCCAGCGCGGGATCGCAAACGGGTTGATCGATGCCGGATCGAAGCTAGGTCCTGCGATCGGTGTCCTCGCGGGAGGGCTGGTGCTCGACCGGCTGGGCTGGCGCTGGCTTTTCATTCTGGTTGGCGCCGCCAGTATGCTCTGGCTGATTCCGTGGGCCGCCATCGCCGGCCATATCAAGACGGGCGTCTCGGCGCATCTGGCGGAAGGTCGCGCCGACGCAGCCGGATTTGGCGAAATATTCGGCCGCCGCGAGGCCTGGGGCACTTTCATCGGCTTATTTTGCGCAAATTATGGCTGGTATTTTCTGATCACGTGGCTCCCGCCGTACTTTATGCTGGAGCGCCATTACAGCACATCCATGATGGCGCGTATCGGCTCGCTTCCGTTTTGGTCCATTGCGGCCGGCGCGCTAATCGGCGGATTTTTGTCCGATTTTTGGGTCGACCACGGCGGAACTCCGACGCTGGTGCGCAAGACTTTCGTCATCGGCGGCTTACTATTGTTCGCCGCGATATTTCTGCCTGGAGCGATGGTGAAAGATCCTACGCTCTCGTTATGGTTGATCGTGACCGCAAGCTTCTGTTTCGGCCTTTTCAGCTCCAACCACTGGGCCATTACGCAGACGCTTGCCGGGACCGCCGCCGCGGGCAGATGGACCGGGATTCAGAACACGTCGGGCAACATCGCCGGCATCCTTGTTCCGGTGATTACGGGGCGAATTTACGACGTCACCGGCCATTTTATCTGGGCAATTGCCTCCGTTTGCGGTCTCGTTTTGCTGGGAGCGCTGGCCTATTTATTCATGGTTCCCAGGGTTGAGCCGGTCTCCTGGGCGTGAAATAACCCTGAAACGAGGCGCCTGAATGTACGTCATTAAAATTATGGCAATATAACGCCGACGGAATTCGGCGTGCCAAGAATTAGGCTCCGTATCGCGCGAGCGATACTTAGCCGGCCGGTGGGTATCTTCCTCCGAGTACTCACCGGCTTAATGTTGCCGGTCGCGTTAGCCGCAATAACCATTTCCCTGGAACGAACGGCGCCATGTATTCTCCCCATCCGCCCGCTACCGCCAGGCGGAAGGCGCTCGAGATGGCGAATGGCCGCGCCACCCGCTCGCGGCACTCCCGAAGGTAAGCCTCCACCGTTGTGCCTTGCGCCGCCGCCCTCCCCGCCAACGATCCCGTCAGGAGCGCCGTGAGGATGCCCGACCCCGTGAATGGATCGATAAAGGAAAGCGCGTCCCCCGCCGGATACGCCTCGAGCGGCGCATCAAAGTGCGTTTCAAAAACAAGCGGGCCGGCCATCAGCCAGTCCATCTTACGGCACAGGGGATCGAGACGGGCCCGCAAGGGCGGGAAATCGCGCAGCAATCCGTCAATTTCGAAATTATGCGCGCGCAGAACGTGCTCCGGCCCGAGGCCGCACACGTTCGTGATCCCATTCTCAACGGTGTTGATGCCGACATAACATCCGTTGAAGAAATAAAGCTCTACGGCATCGTCGCAAGGCCCTTCAAAGTGCGCTTTGAATCCAAACAACCGGCGTCCCCGCGGCGCGATCGCCTTGCGGCCGTGCGCCATCACGGCGCCGGGTGCGTATCCTCCCAACCCGTTCACGACCGTGGCGCCACGCTTCCGCGCGGCATCGAAGAGCACGTGGTCGAACTTATAGCGGCTCATCCCGTAAGCGGCCTCGGGCAATAGGCAGCGCTTCTCGCGCGAGCGGAAACGGAGCACCAGACGCCTTATAGTTGCCGGGGATGCCGCCGCAAATTCTCCGCCTACGCCAAGGCTCTCGAGTAACGCGGCAATCTCGGTCGAGAGAAACTCGCCGCAGACCTTATGACGCGGGAAGCGCGATTTTTCGTAAATGGTGGCCCCCGCGCCGTGCTGCAATACCCGCAGCGCCGCGGACGAACCGGCGGGTCCGCCGCCCACGATAGGAATCTCGCGCCATGGGCGCACCTCCGGCACTATAGCACTGGTCTTCTCGCGAGCGGCATGGGCAACCCAGGATCTCGATAAACTGGATGCAAGGCCATGGTCAATCAAAAAAATTCACTCGCAGCCGCGGCGTT
Organism: Bryobacterales bacterium; assembly: GCA_963838885.1. Taxonomy (GTDB): domain Bacteria; phylum Acidobacteriota; class Terriglobia; order Bryobacterales; family Bryobacteraceae; genus JAICMB01. Next base: position 33,703 of record CAWITB010000018.1, read on the forward strand.
CGCGATCGCCGCCACCGCCGTTTTCGCGGCCGGACAAGATCAACAGTACGAGGCGAAGTTGCCGCCGCCCTACGCAACGCCTTCCTCCGATAATCATCCGGTCGTGATCACGCGTCCCGAAGGCGCTCAGCTTCAAGTTCCTCACGGCTTCCAAATCGAGGAATACGCCAGTGGGTTCCAGCAGCCGCGCTACATGCTGCTCGGACCCAATAACGAGATCCTGTTGAGCGACAGCGCCGGAGGAACCGTTTACGTCCTGACGAACAACAACGGCTCTTACAAAAATCCGCAGCGGAAAGCGATTCTGAAGGGCCTCGAGCGGCCTTATGGTTTGGCCTTGTGGCAAGGGTATCTCTACGTGGGCGAGCCGAGCTCCGTGAAGCGCTACAAATTCGACGCGAAGAGTATGACCGCCGATTCTCACGGCGAGCAGATCGCATCTTTCCCGGGCACTCATCATTGGACGCGCAGTCTGCTCTTCGATGCAAAGGGCGAGAAGCTGTACGTTGGCGTGGGCTCCGGCTCGAATGACGACACCGGTGAGGATCCCCGGCGCGCCGCGATCAACCGCTACAATCCGGACGGTAGCGGACACGAGATTTTCGCTTCCGGCACGCGCAATCCCATCGGCTTGCACTGGTATCCGGGAACGGACACGCTGTGGGCCGCCGTGCAGGAGCGCGATACGCTTGGCGATAATCTCGTGCCGGACTATTTCACTCATATCCAGCAGGGCGGGTTTTATGGCTGGCCCTACGCCTACGCCGGACCTCACGAAGATCCCATCAACAAAGGCAAGAGGACCGATCTCGTAAAGAAAACGATTCCCGGCGACATCCTGCTGCAATCGCACGTCGCCGTGCTCGATTTTACTTTCTACACGGGCAAACAATTTCCTCGCGAGTACCAGGGCGGCGCCTTCCTGGCCTTTCACGGATCCTGGAACCGTTCACAGCGCGTGGGCTACGAGGTCGCGTTCGTTCCCTTTGCGAATGGCAAGCCCAGCGGCGCGGTGCGCGATTTCATGACCGGCTGGTTGGTCTCGCCGGGATCGAAAGATGTATGGGGGCGTCCCGTTGCAGTACTGCAACTCCCCGATGGAAGTCTGCTGGTTAGCGACGACGGCGGCAAAAAGATCTGGCGAATTGCCTACAAGGGCTAAAGCGGGGCGATCGCGTTAATTCCTACTGCGCCGTGGCGCTCGGCGGAGCCTGCGGAGATTCTTTGGCGGACTTTTCCTTCGGTGCAGCCTGTTGCTTCACGGGGCTGATCAGAACGTGGGCGTTGCGGCCCTCCAGTTTCGGCTGTCCTTCGATTGATCCGACCTGAGAAAGGTCTTGCGCGAAACGCAGCAGTAGCTTCTTGCCCAGATCGACGTGCGCGATCTCGCGCCCGCGGAACTGCACCACGGCCTTAACGCGATTGCCTTCCTTGAGGAACCGCATGGCGTGGTTCTTCTTGAATTCGTAATCGTGATCGTCGGTGTTCGGGCGGAATTTCAGCTCCTTCACCTGGATTACGTGCTGTTTCTTGCGCGCGTCGTGCTGTTTTTTCTTGTTCTCGTACTGCCACTGGCCATAATCCATGGCCTTGGCGACGGGGGGTTCCGCGGTGGGCGCGATGAGGATCAGATCGAGTCCCAGGTCGCGCGCTTTGTGAACGGCTTGGAGCGTGGGCATGACCTCCACGCTGCCATCGGGAAAGACCGCGCGAACTTCACGCGCGCGGATGGCCTCGTTCACGTTCTCCCGAATTCTGGGTCTGGGGCCGCGGGGTGGATAGCTTCTGGGCGGATTCATCGGGAGAAGCTGGGACGAATTGTCGAATAGATCATTGACTCGATGACGACTCCTTGGAAAGGAACACTTTTAACTATCGTACCCGATCTTATCAAAATCGCTTGGATTGGGTCGAGTCCCAAATGAATCGCGAGGAGGCGCCCGGCGAACTTATTCATCCGAACGCTACCTGTGCGATCACAAGCTGCGGCATCCCATTGTTCCAACTCTCCGGAATATCGTCGAACGCCAGGCGGAAGCGCCGCGATTCGCCCGGCTTCAGCGGCCTCTTAACCAGCGTCGCGCGTTCGCGGAGTATCATCATGCCGCGAAGGTCGTAAAAGAGACACGTCACGTCTACCCGCTCCACGGTGCGATTCCCGGCGTTCTTGACGTTTCCCTCTATCTCGGTCAGCGTCTGCCGCGCGTAGCTCTCCCGGGCCTGCATGTGGACGTCGCTGAGTTGCAGGTTGCGAACGTAGGCCTTGCCATTCGCCGTCAGGCGCGGCTCGTCCGTCTGCCGCCGCGAGCACCCCGGCAGGATCGTCGCGGCGATTGCAAGGCATGCTATCGCGAGTCTACACGCCACTGATGGTCATCTCCTGGACCGCAAGCACCCGGCGCCGCGGAATCCCCAAGCTCCCGGTCGCTTCCGGCTCGTGCCAACCGGCATCGCTGTAAGATTCCTGCAACATATTATGCCCCACGCCGCCTGGGTTTCCGCGCCGCGTCGCAATTCAGCAGCCACTTCATCAGCTTGCCGGGGCCGATTGCCGCCGTACAGGAGGCCTGCTTGCGATCCGGCCGCGCGGAAGCCGCGCGATGTTCTGGATCATCTGGGGAGAGCGTTTCTTAATTGGGATCCCCGGCCCGCGCGCTCTTGACGATTACCAGTTCCAGATCGGAATAGCAGCGCACGGCGTCGAGAAAACGGGTCCAGCTCAGCGGCTTCAGCAGATAGCTGTTGTGGGGAAGGCCGTAGGTTTTCACTAATGACTGCCGCTCGACCGGAGATGTCGTCAGCACAACCACGGGAATGTCGCGCAGATCCGCGTCCGTCTTCAACTCCGCCAGGACTTCATTCCCGCTCTTCTTCGGTAGATTCAGATCCAGAAGAATCAGGTCGGGGCGCGCCGCGTCTTTGTATCGCCCTTCCTGCCGTAAGTACAGGAGCGCCGCCTCGCCATCCATTACCACGCTTGTGGTGTTTTGGATTCTCCCTTCCTTGAGCGCCTCGCGCGCCCAACGGACGTCGGCCGGATTGTCTTCGACCATCAAAATCTCGATCGGATTGCAACGCGTCCCGGTTTCCATTTCAACCGCCTCACCCCAAGGCGTTCTTCGCGAGTCGAACGGTCCCTTCGGATGAATTTGTTCCACAACTCTTTTCCGAATTGCCGGCCGTATCCTGCTACTCTTCGACGGCGAAGCGCCCGTAATCGTTTCGAAGATGCCCGTTGGAGCGGTCAAGGATTTCCCCGCGCGAGCGGACCTGCCCTCAGCGGCATGCGCGGGAATGGAGAATCAGTGCCGGAAGGCATGGCCCATGTTGGCTATCCCGCGATCGCCTGAAGCATTCCGCGCCTCAGACTCGGGCTCCTGCCGAAGCTAGTGGTCGGCGGCAAACAGAATGGGCATTGTCGTCTGCGCCCGCAAGACCGCTTCGTGATGGGTCGCAGCTCGGTAAGTCGTTTTTATCGCGAGATGACGTTTGCGAGCCGCGTGGGTCAGCAAACGGTTTATCGCCGGCCTATAAACGTCACAATCTCGGTCGCACTGCATTATCAGGCCCTAATTTCCCGCCGTGGATGCCGGAGCGCCCGATCCATTCTCGCGATTACGGCGCGGCTGCGCTTTGGGAAGCGGTTTGCGCGGCAGCATCTCCGGCCTCGTCGCCGCGTTATACGCGAACGACGCTACAATCGCGGAGGATTGCATCAAGTCGCCCGGCTGCGCGTGATCGTAGAGGTCCATGTTCGAATGGTGCGTCCGCGTGCTATATTCCATCGGATCCTGTATGAACTGAAAAGCGGGAATACCAACCGCGTCGAATGAAACGTGGTCCGTGCTGCCGGTGTTGCGAATCGTCAGCGTCGTCGCCCCCAAATCCTTGAACGGCGCGAGCCAGGCCTCAAAGATGGGCCGCACCATGTCGTTGCCCTGCAGGAAAATGCCGCGGATTTTACCAGTGCCATTATCCAGATTGAAATATGCGGCAATCTTACCGTGCTCCGCTGTCGGATTCATCGTCTCCGGATCCGCGAAGTGCTCTTTCACATAAGCCTTCGACCCCAGCAGCCCCTCTTCCTCGCCGCCCCACAATGCAATCCGCACGAGTGCGATCCATCTTCAGATCCAGCGTCTTCAAGATACGAACGGCTTCCATAGCCACCGCGCTGCCCGCGGCATTATCCGTCGCGCCCGTGCCGCCGTGCCAGGAATCGAAATGGCCGCCGACCATCACGATCTCGTCCTTCTTGGCGTTGCCCGGGATCTCTCCCGTAATATTGAAAGAGTCCTGATTCTGATCCACGATCTGGTTCTGAATGTTGAACGAAAGCTTTACCGGAATGTCGTGCTGCATTAACCGCGCAATGCGGTTGTAGTGCTCCGGCGTGATCGCCACGGCGGCGATCGCCACAGGCTTCTTCAGATCGTAGGAGCCGCCCGAGGAAGCGAACACCGTGCCGCCATCGCCGTTATAGCCGTATGAGAGCTGCACCAGCGCGCCTTCGTTCTTGAAGAATTCCGCGATCTTCTCCTGCAGCTGACGCCGCTCCGCCATCGCTTTGCGCCGCTCCTCCGGAGTCATGTTTGGATCGATGCCCGGAAAGTTGCCCCGCCGCGGACCGAGCGCGCTGGGGCCGGGCATCTGCGCTTGCTCCTCCTCGGCCAGTTCGTCGCTGGTGTAGCGGCGGCCGAGCGGCGTCGTCACGAACCCAATCTCCTTGGCCGGCTGCGTCATCACGATCTTGCCCTTCAACTTGCCCTTGTACTTGTCGAAATCCGCTTCCGTGCGGATATTCACCAGGATCGGCTCGCCCGTCACCGTCCCGTCCGTGCTTGCCGTCCAGGCCAAGGGCAGCCCGATAAGTGGCGCATACTGCGGCTCTACCAGTGCGGCTTCGAAATGTTTGTTCTGCCACCCGCGCCCGAAAGGACCCCATTTCTCCTCGCGCACGTTCACCAGGCCATAGTCTTTCAATCGCGCCACCGCCCAATCCCCGGCGGCCTTGAAGTTCGGCGATCCCGTAAGCCTCGGACCGTGCACATCGGTCAGATAAAACATGTCGTCCATGACCTTGGAGTGTTCGAAAGCTTCAGCCTTGATACGGTGAATCACCGCCAAGTCCACGTTCTCGGCCGCGAACAATACGATGGGGATGATCGCCGCGGCGCCCGCCGTCAGGCATACCTTGCGCCTCTGCAACATATAGGAGTGAGCTTACCATGCGGATGATCGTCGCGATCCGCCGCCCTTTTGGAGTGCTTATAAATCTCGCGCTACCCGCCAGGGCGATCACAACTCCGGCGAGAGCGCTTGCCACGGCGCCAACGGCCGCGCGAACGTCGAGACGATCAGCGTATTCCGCCTTCAATGGCCTTGCTTCTTGACGGCGCCGCGCGTGACTTGTGACCTGACCAACGTGTTCTGGCCTGCCCTGAAATTCAGCGCCGGCGAATCATCGGTCGAGCTCTGGAACCACCCTGAACGGCGCGCGACAATGCCCCGTTCTCCTACGCTTACGGGTGTGCGGCTTTGCAGCTCCCCACATCAGATCCGTCGAATTAGGACACTCCCTTTATGCTATATTCTGCCTTTCTGCCGCCGCTTTAGACCACAGGGAGTTGAATGAATCTCTTCACCAAGAAGCCTCTTAACCGGCTGCTGGCCGAATCCGAGGGCACGGGCGAGAAAGGCGCGGGCCTGAAGCGGACCCTCAGCGCCACGTCTCTGGTGGCCCTCGGCGTCGGGGCCATTATCGGCGCCGGCATCTTTACGTTGACCGGCGTCGCCGCCTCTACGCACGCCGGACCGGCGCTGGTCTATTCCTTCATTCTGGCGGCCATCGGCTGTACCTTCGCCGGATTCTGCTACAGCGAATTCTCGACGATGATTCCGATCGCCGGGAGCGCCTATACGTACGCCTACGCGACGATGGGTGAACTGCTCGCCTGGATCATCGGTTGGGCTCTGGTCTTGGAATACGCCGTGGGGGCCGCAACTGTCGCCGTGAGCTGGTCGGCAACCATTGCATCGATTCTGGCGGACTTCAATATCAACATTCCCCAGGCGCTGCTCGCGTCCCCCTTTGATAAGATGCCCGGCACGATCAACCTGCTCGCCGTGGTGATTGTGGTGGCCATTTCGACTATTCTGATCATCGGAGTGGAAGAGTCGGCGCGCTTTAACTCCGTGATTGTTTTTATCAAAGTTGGCGTGGTGATTCTATTTATCGTCGTCGGTTATTTCTATATCGACAAAGCGAATTACACGCCCTTCGTGCCGCCCAACGCGGGCGAATTCGGAGCCTTCGGCTGGACTGGCGTGCTGGCCGGCGCGGGTCAAATCTTCTTCGCCTATATTGGATTCGACGCCGTCTCGACCGCCGCGCAGGAAGCCAAGAATCCGAAGCGCGATATGCCTATCGGCATCATCGGCTCTCTCGCGATCTGCACCGTCCTCTACATCCTTTACTCGCTGGTGCTGACCGGCGTCGTGAACTACAAGGACTTGAACGTGGCCGCTCCACTGGCGGTCGCGGTCGACCGCATGAACGGCGTACCGTGGCTGGGCAAGCTCATGAAGGTCGGCTCCCTTCTCGGACTCACCAGCGTGATCCTGGTAATGTTGCTGGGCCAGTCGCGCGTGTTCTATTCCATGTCGCGCGACGGTCTGCTACCCAAACTATTCGCCGATGTGCATCCCAGGTTTCATACTCCCTGGCGCTCCAACCTCTTGTTGATGGTCTTCGTCTCATTTGGCGCGGCGCTCACGCCCATCGCGCAGCTTGGAAATCTGACCAGCATTGGAACCCTCTTCGCGTTTGTGCTGGTCTGCATCGGAATCATTATTATGCGAAAGACCGATCCGGACCTCCCGCGTCCCTTTAGGACCCCTTGGGTCCCGGTCCTGCCGATCCTGGGCGTGCTGATCAATTTTTTGTTGATGCTAGGGTTGGGCTCCATCACCTGGACCGCCTTCCTGACCTGGATGGTCATCGGACTGGTGGTATATTTCAGTTACAGCCGTTTCCATAGCCACTTGCTCAGCCGTGGGACTGCCCCGGCCGGCATTCGGCGCTGATGTGGCCGTGCCTAAGCCATTAACAACTGAGTAGCGAGCGATTGCGGATCGACCGCGCCCCCCAGCATCGCCTGTATCGCGCTGTTCGAGGAATTCTGAAATCCCGAAACAACACTTGTGCCAGCGTTGCCAGTGACGGCGGGGCCTGTGCCGCCGGACGGCTTTCCGGGTCCCAGAAAACCCGCCTGCCGCAGTTCCTGTTGAACGCCCTGCATGTCCGGCATCGCGCCGCTCTGGGCCGCCCCGGCGAGCTGCTGGGAAGCGTCGTTGAGGGCTCCGGCCAACGCCGTGGTCCCTTTTGTTGCGGCGGTTTGCGCCGCCGTTTGAAAGCGGTCCGCCATCTTCGCTGCGATCTGCTGGAACGCAGCCGGGGCTGTTTGTTGAAGGTTCTGCAACATCGCGAAAAATGGTTCCGTGCCGGCGCCCGAAGCGCCGGAGCCAGGCGCCGCCGTATTCGAGGACGTTGCGGCGCCGGTTTGAATGTGATTCCAGGGAAGACTGGAAGTGACTGCGTGAATCGTCATGCGACTACCGAGGCACCTCAAGCGCCATCTTCTAAGCCGTTGAGCGTCAAAGCCCGCGACTCTGTCACGGCCGTCAAAATTATGACGCGCGCCAAAATCGCTTCCTCCGGCCAAAATGGCACATCCGCCGTATCGAAGCGACCCGCGGCCTCCGCACTGGCCTTGGATAGTGCTGTGGATGCAGTTGCTGTCCGATGGAAAACCGATTGCAACGAAAGCATCCGCTGTCGCACTGTATGCTGGAAGGAGAGCGCAATGTACGCCACGGTCGAGATCGAACGCCGTTTAGCCGCTTATAAGGAGATTCTCGAAAACATCGCGATGCGGCGCGAACGCGAGCACGACCCAGCCGTAGGCGCTTCCATCGAGCGCCAAATCCTATCGCAGCAACTGTCCTATCTGGAATGCGCGGCGCGCCCCTGCGTTAAACAACCTGAGCCGATTTAAGCGCCGCTCGCCGCGTGCTCACATTCGGCTCCGCCATTTCCGCGCGCTATGCCCATGTGGCGTCGGCGCCAATGCAACCAGGCGGAATTCAACGCGCGAGCCAGCTCCCCGGCATCCAGAGGCTTGGCGAGAACATCGTACGCTCCCAAGTTCAGCGCTTCGGACCATAACTCGTGATCGGCTAGCCGCGAGATGACGACCATTTCCGGCCGCCGCACGCCCCCTAAGCGCGAGAAAATGTCCTTCCACGTTCCGGTGCGCAAGTCGCGCTCACAAACCACCACGGAGATTCGCGTCTCCGCCGCCAGTCGCGCCAGCGCCGAGCCAATGTCATGCGCCCGCGAAAGCTTCCATTTAGAGCCTTGCAACATCTTTGTAGCCGCAGCGTGGTCCTCCGCCAACGGACTCACCAGAAGCACGCGCACCGGCATGTTCCCGGTTTGGTTTGCCGCCGCCTGTGAAGCGGCCGCCCGGCCCTCAAGTTCCCAGGGCTCAATTCCTTCAAAGTCTCGCACGGTATCGAACGACGGAAACAACATGCGCTGCCTCTCGGGTCAAACAGGAACAGTCGGCGGAAAATTCCGCCGGAGATCCAAAAAAATTGAATTGGTTCCTAATCCCAACCTAAAACTGTTTTCATAGCGAGTCAAGGAAAAATTAACAAAAATTCGCATTGCGATCCAATCACCCGTTCGCTGTGCAAAAATTCCTGCGGCGCCGTACAGAACTCCACGCTGAGGATGAGCGCCCCCAGACTGACGCAATCTCAAAAAAATGTTGCCCTCGTGCGTTTGGGCCACGAACGCGCGCTGCCAATTCCAAACTTCGGCGCGGTCGTGCAAGATGTCAGGCCGGGCTCTTCCGGCTCGGCCTCGTTCTTGTGCTCCTTCGCGAGCTCGTCGAGAGTCCTCCATTTCTGGCCTTCGAGGCCGACGTATTGCCGCTCATCTTCACAGATAGGACAGCGCGCCGGCGGCTGCGCCGACTCGGCGAATTGAGTCCCGCAAGTCATGCAAATGAAATTCACGGTTACCCCGCGATTGGAGTTAAGGCGGGGATTGGCCATGCAAAAAGCGTGTATCCGCTTATTGCGTCTGCACCGTGATCCTCCGCCCATCGCTGCGGACCGTGATCAGTCCCACGGTGTCGGTCCGCAGCACTTCGGCGTGACGCTCCGCCAATCGCTCGAGCACATCGCGATTGGGGTGGCCGAAGGAGTTGTCCACGCCATCGGAGATAATCGCGAACGCCGGATGCACGGCGTCCAGAAAAGGAGCGCTGCTGGAGGTTTTGCTGCCGTGATGCCCCACCTTCAGCACGACGGCGCGCAGCGCGCGGTCGTCGGCCAGCAGGCGCGTCTCCATGGGCTTCTCCATGTCGCCTGTAAGCAAGAACGAAGTCTGCCCGTAGGTGACGCGGAAGGCGAGTGAGTCGTTGTTCTTCGGCGTGTCGTTCGGCAGATAATCCTCGGGCGGCGAGAGCACTTCAATGCGAGCGCCCCCGAATTCCATGGCGCGTCCCGCGCATAGCGGCACAATCTTCACGCCGCGCCGCCGCGCATGCTCCGACAAGTCCCGCCATACCGGCTCGTTGGTATGGGCGCCGGTCCACAGCTCCGGGGGATGAAAATTGTCGAGTATCGCGCCCAGGCCGCCGGTGTGGTCCACATGCTCGTGCGTTGCGACGACAACGTCGAGATGTCCGATCGAACGCGTCCACAAATACGGCGAGACCACGTCTTCGCCAGTGTCGAGCTTGGGCTTCACCTTGCGCCCGAACGACAGAACGCCGCCCCCATCGACCAGCATCAGTTTGCCGTTCGGGAACGCGACCAGCAGACTGTCTCCTTGTCCGACGTCGATGGCCGTTAGCTCGAGCGACCCGGCTTGTACACGGGGCGGAAAGGGGTGCAGGAAGAGCAGCGCGAATAGCGTGGCGCACGCCGCCAGCGCGCCCCACCGCCACGGCCGCGAGCGCCGCATCGTGAATGCCAGGCCGATGAGAGCCGCCGCGAACGCGAGCGCCAGCCATAGAGGCGGGTCCGGAACGCGCCAGTCCGGTTCCCAGCGCACATGCCAGGACGCTACCTTCGCGGAGAGAAGGAGCAGGCCTTCAGCCAGGCGCGCCGCGATGCCCCATGCGGTGAAAATCGCCACGAATCCCACCGGTACCACCAACGACAACAATGGAACGATGACGACATTCGCCGAAAAGCCCGACCACGAGATGCGATGAAAATAAATCGCCATGGGCAACGCGAGCCCGACCTGCATCACGGTCGAGACCACGATCATGTCAAACGCGAATAGACAGGCTCGCAGACTCCAGGCCATGGCGCTCGTTATCCAGCGCTCGGGCAGACGCAGGTAATAATGCAGCGTCTCGGCGAGAAGCCGCAATTCCAAGCGGAACTGCGCCGCCCGGGGCTCCAACCGCGGATCCCGCCGCACATCGCGGACGTGAACGAGGGCCTGCCGGAATCGCCGTGACGTGCGCTCGAGGAGCGGCGCCGCCAAAACCGCGATGGCCGCCACGGACAGGAACGATAATTGAAAACCGGCCTCGAAGAGCTCGCTGGGATCGCACGCCAGATATAGGATCGCGAGCGCCGCCAGCAGGTTCATCATGCGTCCCGGGCGGTAGAAATAACGTCCGAGCAGATACAACGTGAACGCCCCCGCGGCCCGCACCGCCGGCGGATTCCAGCCCGCCACTAGAACGTAAATCCAGATAAGCGCCGCCGCGATAACGAGCCGCGGCATTTCGCGAATGAAACATAGCCGCAGCGCGAATAGCAGAGTGGCCGCCAGCACCGTTATGTGCAGCCCGGAGATGACCAGCGCATGAAAGGTGCCGGTACGGCGGAAGTCGCTGGTCCACATTTTGTCGAGCTTGGTCGAATCGCCGATCAGGATGGATTCCATCATGCCCGTCGCGTAGGCGTTTCCGGCGTAGAGCGATTCGATGCGCCGCAGCGCCGCCGTGCGCAGCCCGAAGATGGCGTGTAGAAACCACGATCCGCAACTCCCCGGCAAAACGCGGACCGCGGCGGGCGAGCGCGCCGTGGCCGTCCAGTAAGTCTCCCGCCGCGCCGACCAGGCGACGAAGTCGAACGATCCGGGGTTGCGAAAATTCCGGATGGGTCGAACCCGCGCTTCCACTTCCACCCGCTGTCCATACGAGATTTCCGGCGGAGACTCGCCATCGCGCAGCGCGATACTGACGCGCGCTCTGGCGCGCGGCGCCATTTCGAGCGTGAACTGGTCGCGATCCGCGTTGAAGGCGGACGGCTCGACCACGCAACCTTCCAGGAGCACGGTCTCGCGCGCGCCGGCATCGATCGAGGGCGCGCGTCGTGGCCTGTTCCATGCGGCAACGAAAACGCCGCCGAGCAGCATCGCGGCGAGCGCGGCCGCGAACGCGATACGCCGCGCCAGTCGCCAGGCCAAGAAGGCCAGCCCGGCGCACAGCGTGGCTTCTAACGCGGCCTCCCACGGTTCGAAGCGCACTGCCCGCGATAGCAGGATTCCGGCGATGAATGCGATTGCCGGCGCGAGAAGCGGGTCCCTCACACGTCGGTAGTGCGGCGGCAAGACAAAAATCTCATGCAAGTTGTACAATCGTTAACGTCGAATCACTATGAAGCGAACGTTTGCCGTCACGATTACGCTAGCCGCGGCGCTAAGCTCTTCCGCCTGCAAAGTGCGGGTAACCGAAGACCAAGTGGCACAGGGCCCCCAGGGGCCGACCAGTCCGGCAGAGTCGGGCCAGCAAGGCCCCGAAGCCTTCAATCGATCTCCCTATATGCACAGCGAACAGAAAGCCGACACCGAGCACGAAACCGCCGGTTTAATGCCCGAATATAATAACGGCAAGACCGATCCGACCATGGAAGGCAGCGGCAACATCGCGTGGCAGGGCGACTACGAGCGGGAGAAACGCGCCGCAAATGCCGCTCAAGCGCAGCCCTTAAGGCGGCTCGATAAAGGGCGCCGCTTAGCCGCAATAGAGGGACGGAAAAAAAGTTCCGAAATACCAGTCTCCGCCGGGCCATTCATTTCCAGTCCGAGAGAGCGTGGCGGGGTCGATCATGAGCGGCATCGGCGCGCTATAGGTAATCGACTCGCGGCAGACCCGATTGCCGCAGATTACTCCGGGCTTTGCGCTCCCCCTTGCCGAGCGTATGCGTCGCTTCCGGCAAAACACGTGGGAGCTACTGTCTCCCGGAGCTGAAACCGGCCTGGAATCGGGCCGCTACGAAGGTCACGACAGGCGCGAGTTTTGTCATCACGGCTCTGTGCCGCGGCTTACGTTTAGGCGATCTCCAAGTCTGCCGCAGTTGCGGCCATCGCGTGAAAGCGGACGTTTCTGAATCGTCCGCAAGCGTGCGCGCATCACTGGAACATGCACGGGAGTGTTTCTCGGGCTAGAGAAGGATCGATGGAGGCGTCTGTAATGGCCCCATCGCCCGCAAGCGGGAAGCTGCCGGCGGCGCGATACGAATCGCTGATCCGCTTGGCGGAGGCCATTCGCACGCACCAACTCCCGCGCGATCTGTTTCAGGTTCTAGTGCGCGAGTTGGCCAATGTTGTGCGTTTCGATGCAATCGCGCAGTACGACGAAGCCCTGAACAAGGTGAATTGGCATCTCGGCGAGCGTTGCAATCCCGCTGCGACGCCGCCACGCGAGCTCCCCAAGGAAGAGACGATCGTGTGGTGGGTGCAGACTCACCAGCAGGCGCTTGTCGTTCCTTCCGTGGATGGCGAAATGCGTTTCCCGCGAGCTATGGAGGTATTGCGCAACTGCGGAATACGCTCGCTGTGCGCTCTTCCCATGAGCACGGCGCATCGGCAGCTCGGTAGTTTGATGGTCGCCAGCACTTGCCCGTACACCTATTCGGAAGAAGAGGTTCGTTTTCTTTCGCTGGTGGTGAATCAGGTAGCTTTGGCGCTGGACGACGCGCTCAACTTCCAAGCCTCGAAGCGGGCCCAGAACAGACTGGAGCTTCTTCTCGATCTCACCAATAGCGTTGTTTCGAATCTCGACTTGCGAGGCGTGCTGCGGGAAGTGTCGGCGAGCATCCGGCGCGTTATGCAATGCGATGGCGTTGGCGTTGCTCTTCCCGAACCGGGAAGCGACCGGCTGCGGCTCGTATGCGCTCGACTTTCCGGGGAACAAGGGGGTTGTTTGGGAGGGCATGCTTCCGCCGGGAGAAGACGTGTCGCCGCTGACGGCGCTTCGCAGCGGGCGTCCGATCCGCGTTAGCAGAGGCGATCTAGCGGACGATCACCTCGCGCACGCAGTCGGCGTAAAAACGATCTGCCATCTTCCCCTCGCAACCCGCAAGGGCGTGCTCGGCGTGCTCACGCTGGGAAGTCTCGATGAGACCGCGTTTTCGGATGAAGAGATCGGGTTCCTCTGCCAGGTGGCCAACCAGGTCGCGATCGCGGTCGAGAACTCGACCGCGTACCGCCAAATCGCGGAACTACGGGACCAACTCGCTCAGGAAAAACTGTATCTCGAAGACGAGATCCGCACGCGAGCTGAAGTTTCGAGGAAATCGTCGGGCAAGAGCGAGGCTCTGCGCCGCGTGCTTGCGCGAGGTGGAGACCGTCGCGCCGACGGATTCGACCGTGCTGATTTATGGCGAAACCGGAACCGGCAAGGAATTGATCGCGCGCGCGGTCCATAACCTGAGCGCGCGCAAGTCAAACGCCTTCGTGAAGCTCAACTGCGCCGCGATCCCCACGGGACTTGCTCGAAAGCGAGATGTTCGGCCACGAGCGAGGCGCATTCACCGGAGCCATTTCGCAGCGTATGGGCCGCTTCGAACTGGCCAACCGCGGCACGATGTTCCTGGACGAGATCGGCGAGGTCCCGCTGGAACTGCAGCCGAAGCTGCTGCGCGTTCTGCAGGAGCGCGAATTCGAGCGGCTGGGCATCGTCGCGGACTCTGCGCACCGACGCGCGGCTGATCGCGGCGACGAACCGCGATCTGGCGTCGCATGGTGGAGGAGCAGAAATTTCCGTTCCGGATCTTTACTATCGCCTGAACGTATTCCCGGTGCGCGTGCCCGCTCTGCGCGAGCGCCCGGAAGATATTCCTCTGCTGGTCCGCCACTTCGTTCAGCAGTTCAGCCGCGGACGCCAACCGGAACATCGAAACGATTCCGTCGGAAACGATGAACGACGCTGGTTCGATATCACTGGCCGGGCAATATCCGCGAACTGCAGAACGTAATCGAGCGCGCCGTGATCGTCTCCGCTGGACCGGTATTGAAGGTTCCAGCGCGATCGGCCCTGGAAGACGCAGATTCGCTCGCCGCATAGCCGCGAAGTGAAAACGGTCCTCAGATCGTCGCGGCAGACGGCGAAAGGACATGCGCGGCTGTTTTGGAAGAGACGGAACGCAAGCAGATTGTCGCGGCATTGGAACAGGCCAGCTGGATCGTCGCCGGACCGGACGGGGCCGCGGCTTTGCTCGGAATGAAGCGCTCGACGCTGCAATCGCGCATGCAGAAGCTCGGGCATTCGAATTTCCCGCAGCGGCGCCTAATGCATTTGGCCCGTTTCAATATTAAGCCTGCAGGGCGCCGGAAAATCGGCAGGCGCCGTAAGCGCTGGCATCTGATTTTCGGTAATTCCCAAAGATGAAATGATCGTCTTTGCTTGTGTCTCATAGCGTATGGCGTTTGGCGACGAATGGGCGCTACGAGTGCACCGTGCACATTGCGAGATCGGCTAGATGCTGAAGATCACCTACAACAGCACGACGGAGACGAGCAGCGGTGGACGCTGTGCGGACAGTTGAGAGGTCCATGGGTGGCGGTGTGACGCTCGTGCATGGGAACGCGACCGCGGCGAATCGAAGGGCAGTACGCTGCGTCGTCGATCTGAGCGACGTGACGTCGATCGACGAGAGCGGGGAGAGACTCTGGCGGAACCATGAAAGCAGCGATGGAGCGCGCTTCGTCGCGCGAGGCGTGGACATGAAGCATATCCTCAGATCATCTTCGAAGCAAGACCAAGCCTTCGCTTCGGAGATCGCTGGCTCACCTCGACCGCGATCCGCGATCGATCCTAAGGAAACGAGGAGAAACAATGAGAACGAGTTTCCGAGAAACCGAATTCGTTATCTGGACCGCGGGATTGCTATTGCCGGCCATCATTATCATGCTATCCGGTTGTTCCGGCACGCACATCCGCCTGCCACCTCGCCGCAGGCGCCGCCTCCGCGAAGTCGAGGTCGCGCGCGTGGAGCAGAAAGATATTCCGATCTACCACGAATGGATCGGGACGCTCGACGGCATGGTCAATGCCGCGATCAAGGCGCAGGTGACCGGATATCTGCTGACAGCAGAACTATACCGAAGGTTCGTTTGTGCAGAAAGGGCCAGTTGCTGTTTGAGATCGATCCCGCGCCCGTTCCAGGCCGCGGTCGATCAGGCGCAAGGGCAACTTGCGCAGGCCAACGGCCAGCTCGCGCAGGCGAAAGCGCAACTGGTCCAGTCGCAGGCGCAGCTTGTGCAGGCGCGAGGCGAATCAACGCCGCACGCAACTCGACGTAGACCGCTACATCCCGCTCGCCAAGCAGCAGGCGATCACACAGCAGGATCTGGATAACGCCACGCAGAACAATCTGTCCGCGAAGGCGCAAGTCGAGGCGGCAAAGGCGCAGGTAGAAACGGCCACAGGCACAGATCGAGGCGGCCGAGGCGGCGGTCGAAGCGGCGAAGGCGGCGGTGGAAGCGGCGCGCGTCAATCTCGGATTCACGCGGCTTACTTCGCCCATCGACGGCATCGCCGGGCAAGGCCCAGGTGCAGATCGGAAATCTGGTAAGCCCGTCCAGCGGAGCCGATCACCACGGTCTCGACGCTCGATCCGATCAAGGCCGAATTTCACCGTCAGCGAGCAGGAGTATCTCGAGCTTCGCGCGGCGGCGCGAAACGATCTGGGCCGCCTGCAGCTCGAACTGATTCTCGCCGACGGCACGATGTATCCGCACAAAGGAAAATTCTCTTTCGCCGACCGCGAGGTGGACCAGAGCACCGGCGCCATTCTTCTGATCGGCCAGTTCCCGAATCCGGGAAACATTCTGCGGCCCGGCCAGTATGCCAAAGTCCGCGCCGTGGTCGGGACGCGTGCAGGATGCTTTGCTGGTGCCGCAACGCGCCGTGACCGAATTGCAGGGCACTTATCAGGTCGCCGTCGTCAACGAGTGACAACAGGGTTCGCGATCGCGCACGTCAAGGCGGGCGACCGGGTCGGCCCGCTGTGGATCGATCGACGAGGGCCTGAAGCCCGGGCAGCGCGTGATCGCGGACGGCGTGCATGAAGGTCCGCCCCGGCATGCAGGTGAATCCGAAGCCGTTCGCGAAACGGCGGCGGCCAAAGAGAGGTAATTCAATGTCGAAGTTTTTTATCAACCGGCCCGATCGTGGCGATGGTGATCTCGATCCTGATGGTGATCGTCGGCGTCGATCACGATCGCCAGCCTTGCCCGTTGCGCAGTTTCCGAGCATCGCTCCGCCCGAAGTTCAGATTCAGGCGAGCTATGTGGGCGCGGACTCGCAGACCGTCGAGCAATCGGTCGCCACGCCCATCGAGCAGCAGATGAGCGGCGTCGACAACCTGAATTACATGTATTCGCTGAACGCGGCGAATGGCCAGATGACCATGATCGTCGACTTCGACGTGAAGACCGATCCGAACACCGACCAGATCCTCACGCAGATGCGCGAGACGCAGGCCGCTTCGCAGCTTGCCGGCCGACGTCACCAATTATGGAGTCACCGTCCAGAAATCGGTGACGGCGCCGCTCATGGTGATCGGGCTGTATTCGCCGCACGGCACTTATGACGCGCAGTTTCTGGCGAACTACGCCTACATCAATCTGAACGATCAGCTCACGCGCGTCCCGGGGATCGGCAACGTGCAGGTTTTCGGCGCGGGCCAGTATGCGATGCGGCTTGTGGGTGAAGCCCGACCAGCTCGCGAAGCTCGGCATCACGGTTCCTGAAATCGTTATCGGCGATTCAGGCGCAGAACACCGTGAATCCGGCCGGGCAGATCGGCGGCGCGCCGGTTCCGAAGGGCCAGGAGTACACCTATTCGGTGCGCGCGCAAGGACGGCTGACCTCGCCCGAGGAATTCGGCGAACATCATTATCCGCGAGACTGCCGGACGGCGGCGTAGTACGCGTGAAGGATGTCGCGCGCGTCGAACTCGGCTCCCAGGACTACAGCGTCATCGGCCGGCTGAACGGCAAGCCAAGCGCCATCATCGCCGTCTACCAGCTTCCCGGCACCAACGCGGTCCAGGCCGCGCGATGGCGTCCGAAAGCTGCTGGCCGAAGGTCAAAGAAGCGCTTTCCGCAGGACATGGATTACGTGGTTTCGCTCGACACGACGCGGTCCGTGACGCGAAGGCATCAAAGATATCATCATGACGCTGCTGATCGCGATCGTGCTGGTCACGGTGGTCGTCTATCTGTTCCTGCAGGGCTGGCGCGCGACGCTGATTCCGTTACTCGCCGTGCCCGTCTCGCTGATCGGAACATTCGTCTTCTTCCCGGCTCTTCGGTTTTTCGATCAACACCTTGTCGCTGTTCGGGCTGGTGCTGGCGATCGGACTTGTGGTCGACGACGCGATCGTCGTGGTGGAAGCGGTCGAGCGCCACATCGAAGAGGGCATGTCGCCGAAAGAGGCGGCGCTCAAGGCGATGGAGGAAATCTCCGGCCCGGTGATCGGAATCGCGCTGGTGCTCTCCGCCGTGTTCATTCCCACCGCGTTCATTCCCGGCATCACCGGGACGCCTGTATCAGCAGTTCGCGGTCACGATCGCCATCTCCGTGATCCTTTCGGCGTTCAATGCGCTCACGCTGAGCCCGGCGCTCTCCGCTCTGCTGCTGCGGCCCAAGACAGGAACGGCGCGGTCTGCTGGCGACGATTCTTCGACTGGTTCAATCGCGTCTTCGGACGCGCTACGAATGGATACGTCCGCTGGTCGGGAGCGCTGATTCGAAAGAGCGCCGTCGCGCTTGTCGCTGTTGCTGGCGTTCGGCGCGGCCGCGGCGTTCTTCGCGGGCAAGGTCCCGACCAGTTTCCTGCCGGATGAAGATCAGGGCTACCTGTTTCCTGCATCTGCAGCTTCCCAACGCCGCCTCCATCGAGCGCACAGAGGACGCCGCCGCGAAGATCGAGAAGATTCTGGCGGACACGCCCGGCGTCGAATACACCACCACGCGTGGCGGGCTTCAGCCTGCTGAGCTTCGTGCGCACCAGCTTACAACGGATTCTTCTTCGTCACTCTCAAGGACTGGGATCGAGCGCAAGAGCCGCAAAGAACAGTATCAGGAGATCCTGCAGCACGTGAACCAGGAGCTGTCGAAGCTTCCCGACGGATTTGCGCTTGAGCTTCCCGCCTCCGGCGATTCCCGGCGTCGGCACTTCCGGCGGATTTACTTTCGTGCTGGAAGACCGCGCCGGAAAGGACGTCCAGTTTCTGGCGGACAACCTGAACAAGTTCATGGCGGCGGCGCAGAAGCGCAAGGAAATGGCCGGCATGGTAAGCACGTTTCTGCCCGCCGTGCCGCAGCAATTCGTGGACGTCGATCGCGAAAAGGTACTGAAACAGGGCGTCCCGCTGAGCGACGTTTATCGCACCATTCAGACCTACATGGGCGGATTGTTCGTCAATTACTTCAACCGCTTCGGACGGCAGTGGCAGGTCTACATCGAGGCCGAAGGCGATTATCGCACCAGCATGGACAGCCTCGAGCCAGTTCTACGTCCGCAACAACCAGAGCGCACATGGTGCCGCTCTCGTCGCTGGTCCGATACGAGCCGCGGCCCGGCCCCGAATTCACCATGCGCTACAACTTGTATCGCTCCGCGCAGATCATCGGCAGCGCCGCGCCCGGCTACAGCTCCGAACAGGCGACGAAGGCTCTGGAAGAGACATTCGCGCAAACCATGCCGCGCGAGATGGGCTACGACTACATGGGCATGTCATTCCAGGAAAAGAAAGCCAAGGAAGGCATTCCGGCGTGGGTCGATCTTCGGGTTCTCGCTGCTGTTCGTATTTCTGATTCTCGCGGCGCTCTATGAAAGCTGGTCGCTGCCGTTCAGCGTTCTGCTGAGCACGCCGGTCGCGGTGTTCGGCGCCTTCTTCATTCTGTGGCTGCGCCGCTGTCCTGCTGGGTTACTTCTGCCGCCCTACATGATCCAGATCGAAAGCGACGTTTACTCGCAGATCGGTCTGGTGATGCTGATCGGACTGGCCGCGAAGAACGCGATTCTGATCGTCGAGTTCGCCAAGGACAAATACGAAGCAGGGAATGGATCTGGTCGATGCGGCGCTCGAAGGCGCGCGGCTGCGGCTGCGTCCGATTCTGATGACGTCGTTCGCGTTCATTCTCGGTTGCGTCCCGCTGTGGACCGCGTCCGGCGCCGGCGCGGTCGGCGCGCCAGATCATGGGCACCACCGTGATCGGCGGAATGCTGGCGGCCAGCGCCATCGGCATCTTCTTTATTCCGGCGATCTTCTATGTGGTGGAGAAGCTCTCGGGAGCGCGCCGGTCACGCCGACTGGCATTGAATCCGGCTCCGGCGCAAGGAGATTGAAATGAAATATCTTGGTTTCTGCTTCTCGCTGTCCTTCTTGACGGCCTGCGCCGTCGGGCCAAACTATCGTCGCCCGGCTGTTCAGATCCCGGAAAACTTTCGCTCTCCGGAGCCGCTGCCTGCTCCGACAGCGCGAATCCCTTGCCGACCTGAAATGGTTCGAGGTTTTCAAAGACGAAAAGTTGCAGGACCTGATCCGCACCGCGCTCGCAGCAGAACTACGATCTGCGCGACGCCGTCGCGAATGTCGAGGCCGCGCGCGCCAACCTCGGCATCACCCGGTCGAATCAGTATCCGAATTTCACGGCCAGCGGCGATCTGGAGTTCACCCGGCTTTCGCGCGACGGATCGTTTCCGCTTGCCGGCTACGTTCGTACCGTCGCAGAATCGCAACTGGGGGCAGGCGTCGCTCAACCTGCTTTCGTTTGAAGCTCGATATCTGGGGCCGGCTGCGGCGCGCCACCGAAGCCGCGCGCGCCAACCTCCTGAACGCCGAGGAAAATCGCAAAGCCGTGATGACGACTCTGGTCGCCGATGTCGCGACGGATTACTTCACTCTTCGCGAGCTCGATTACGAACTGGAGATCTCGCGGCGAACACTCGAGCACGCGGCAGGAATCGCTGCGGCTTGATTCAATCGCGGCAAGGCGGAGGCGTCGCCACGCTGCTCGATCTTCGCCAGGGCGAGCAGCTGGTGTACACGGCGTCGGAAACCATTCCGGCGCTGCAGCAGCAGATCGAACAGACCGAAAACCAGATCAGTCTGCTGCTGGCGCGGAATCCCGGCGCAATAGTGCGGGGCAACGAGCCTGCACCGAACAGGAGCTGCCGCCGGAAGTGCCCGCCGGCCTCCCTTCCGCGCTGCTCGAACGGCGTCCCGACATCCGCGCGGCCGAACAGAGCCTGATCGCCGCGAATGCCAACATCGGGGTTGCAAAGGCGGCTTATTTCCCGCAAATCAGTCTCAGCGGATTCCTGGGCGGCCAGAGCACGCAGCTTTCGAGCCTGTTTAGCGGACCGCATAGCGCGTGGAGCTTTGTTCCGCAGGCTTACGCAGCCGGTTTTCACCGCGGGACGGCTGCAGATCGAACGTCCGGCTCGCCGAAGCGCAGCGGGAGAGCGCGCTCGTTCAATATGAAAAGACGATCCAGACCGCGTTCACGGAAGTATCGAACGCGCTGATCGCGCATCAGACGATTGAGGGAGAGCCGAGTGGAACAGGAGGCCCTGGTTGCGGCGCTTCGCGATCGCACGCGGCTGGCGTATGTGCGTTATCAGGGCGGCGTGGATACGTTGCTGAACGCGCTCGGATGCCGATCGTGATCTGTTTCAAGCGGAGCTGACGCTTATCGCAAATACGATTGAACGAGCTGCTGAGCGTGGTTCAACTTGTACAAAGCGCTCGGCGGTGGCTGGCAATGATTGCGAGCGTCGTACAAAACGTTATGAGCCCGTCAAAGGAAAGTGGCAGCCCCGTTCTGGACGGGTTATACCGGCAGCTCCTGGCGGTGGCCGTTCAATACTTTTTTCCATCCAGCCGCCTCGAGATCGCCAGTCGCGTCCCAGAATCGACGATGCAAACTCGTGTTTCGGGAAGCGTCTGATGGTGGTTTGAGTTTTGACTGGCTCGGGAACAGATATTCGCTCACAAATCATAGGGAATTCAGCGATCACGAACAGAGGATGCTTGAAAGCATCGGCAAATTCCTTTCTACGCGTTATGAGATGTTGTTCGACCCCGAGATCCCTGGGCGGAATCTGCCGATTTTTGGCGGCCTGACCGAGGATCGCTATGTTTCTACGTTCCTCGATGGACGGGTTTACGACGACGCCAGGACCGCGGTCTCGCTTCCCGACCGTATTTCCGAGGCCATCGAGGTCCTTCGAATCAGCGCGCTCAGCTCCTACGAGGACAAGCGCATCTCGACAGGCGCCCTGCTATTCGGATCGCTGCGGGATGCCTGTCACTCGCTGCCGCCGCGGCCCGCCGGCGCGCTCCGATACTCGAGCGAATTAACCTCAATTCGCAGCTTTCACCGCATCTGCGACGGATTACGAACGCTCGCGCTGGTGGATGGGAGCGGCTTAATGGTCGAGCTGATCGACGTAAAAGAATGGGCGCAGGCCTTCGGGGAAATGGAGCTTCCCGTTCCCACCGCGCGGCGCTACCGCACCCACGCGCAGGCCACGCTTTGCGGCGGGCACACCTGCCTGGTGTTGACGCCGAACGGTGAGATCAAAGTTTTCGGCGAGGGTGTTCAGGTATTCAGTTTCTTCGACGGCCGTTGGCATCTTACGGACGCGGTTTCGAAGTTTCAGACCTGGGAGGCGGCGATCGGCCGCCGGGATCTGGCGGCGCGCCTGTTCTCCGCCGGCCTCAACCTTGCCGAACATCGCCGCGGAGGCATGTTTGTAGTGCTCGATGATCCGCGGCGCGCCCGGCAGCTTGTGAGGGGCCGCGATCTGCTGGAAACCGGCCGGCGGGAGCGACCGGGGGCCAAGAACCAGCTACATTACCTCTTGCGGAAAACGAGCGCTATCGAGCTTTCTCCGGCTGTTCTCGAAAGCATCGCGCAAATCGATGGCAGCGTCGTGCTCGATCGCGATTCGAGATTGCTCGCGTTTGGCGCCATTCTGCGGTCTCGTCCGCCGGTAGATGGGAATGAGGACATCGGCGAAGGCGCTCGTACCGCGGCGGCTATCGGCGCGTCGCAATTCGGCGATGTATTGATGGTGAGCGAGGGCGGCCAGCTCTCGTTCTATCAAAAGGGTCATTGCGTCTGGACGCTGTGAGTTGGGAGTAAGTGCGCCTTAACCGCGAAAGATGGACCGCAGAAAAGTCCCGAAATGCCAGTGGCGGCCGGGGCATTCACTCCAGTCCGAGGGGGCGAAGCTGATTACTCGCGTGGCGCGGTCGACCATCAGCAGCATCGGCTGCGCGTGGGGGTAATCGACGCGCAGCAACACGCCGTTGCCGCAGGTTTGCGAGAGGCCGATGCGGGCGTTGGTATCGTTGGCGTGCGGGCTGTTGGGGCCCCAGTCTTCGAGGAATTTTGAATAGGCGTAATCGCGGCAGGGATGCTCGGCGGTACAGCCAAACATTCCGTATGCCGTTTGGTACCGATGATTGCGAAGGTCGGCGAGGAGCGCCTTTACGCGCTGCTCCGGGCCGTAATTTTTGAAGATCGTGTAGAGAAACAACGCCACGATCATGATGCAAACGAACGCGATCAGGGCGCGCTTCAGGATCTGTTTGTTGCGGGCCTTGCGTTCCTCAATCGCTCCGTAGCTTTCGAGGTAGCTGCCCATGAGGTGTCCTATTTAGTAGACGCAGCCGCGCCGGGAGGATACGCTTTATCGTACATGGCGGTGACCTCCGCCGTAAGGTCGAGGGCCGTCTTGAAGAAGACCGTATTGGCCGAGTCGATGACCACATCGAGGCCCTTTTCATCGGCTATCTTGCCGACGATCTCGCGCATGCGCTGGCTCGTACGCGCCAATATGTCGTTGCGGTCACGGTCCACGTCGGCCTGCAAGTCTTCCTGAATGCGTTGCAGCTCGCGTTCCTTATGCTGGCCCGTTAAGGTAACTTCCTGCTGCTGCGCGGGGCTCAATTTGCCGCTCTGGATCTGTTGCTGCAGAGCGGCGAGGTCGCGCTGCAAAGTGGCCATTTGATCCTGGCGTCCTTTGTATTTCGATTCCAGATCGAGCTGCGCCTTCTTGATTTCGGCGGTATCGAGCATGGCCTTTTGCGAGTTGACGACGCCGATCTTGCTTTGTGCCGCGGCGAAACCGGCGACGACGGCCGCGAGCGCCGCCAGACGCGCGATCCTCCTCATTTGTCCAAAACTCCCAGGATTTCGTCCTCCCGCACGATGAGATAATCGCTGCCGTCGATCCTTACTTCGGATCCGGAGTACTTGCCCAAGAGGATGCGGTCGCCCGCTTTTACGTCAAGAGCCGATCGCTCGCCGGTCTCCAGCAGCTTGCCGCTGCCAACCGCGATGACTTCCGCCTCCTGCGGCTTCTCTTTCGCGCTATCCGGAATATAAAGGCCGCCGCGCATCGATTCCTGTTCTTCCAGACGGCGAACCAGAACGCGGTCGTGTAACGGACGAAGGTCCATATTTCTGATCTCCTGACGAAGAAAATAGTGGGGTGGCGGACAGGCGTCGCTAGGGCTCTGGCCCGTCACACGCGAATATAACACAAACGCCCGAGTTACAGCCCGTTATGAACGCCGGCCGGCATGCGCCGGCGCTCCGCCGGCGTCGCTCGTGGATCTGTGATTGGAGTAGATCAGGGCATCGGGATCGTCGGGGAGCTTCCCTTCGTACTGCACGATGGCGGTCAGCATCATGCAAAGAACGGCCCCGATGATGGCGCACGTCATGTCGCGCTGGGAGTCGAAGATATCGCCCTGCATGCCGACGTATTTTTCTTCCATTCCCGGATAGAGCTGCGCCATGTAGGCCTCGATGATCTCGAACAGGGCGCTCACCGCGAGCACGATGGTGACCGGCATGGCATAGGTCCAGAACTTGCGCGTGCGGGCGGCTTGCAGGAACATCTCGCGGATGGGTATGGCCCACAGGAAACCGAAGCTGAAGTGGACGATACGGTCGTAATCGTTGCGCTTGAAGTGGAACGTGTCTTTCAGCCAATAGCCGATGGGGACGTCGTCGTAGGTGTAATGCGCGCCCACTTCATGCAGCGCGAGAAAGACGAAAATCGCGCAGTAGGAGAGATCGGAAAGGCGGACATGACGGTACCCGGCGGTTGCGACGGCCAGCAGCATCAGGACCAGGATGTTCTCCATCCACCAGTCTTCGCGGCTTACGGGCGCGTACGTGGACCAGATAAAAATAAGAGCGAAGGCGCAGCAGAGGAACCACAGGATGGGCCGTTGTCTAAAGCGTACGTTGCTCATTCAGAGCCGCTGGAGGGCTCGTCAGAGTTAAGACGCTCACTTCGGGACGGCAATTCACGCGAACTCCGCCAAGATTCCCAACGCCCCTCGTAATGTAGATGAATCTGCCGTTCCAGTGTTTCAGGCCGGCGATGAAGCGCTTGTCGCGGACCGGGACAAAGCGCGTCCCGATCACGGGTACCAGCACTTGTCCGCCGTGCGTGTGACCGCACAACATAAGGTCCCAGGGGCCATCGGGAAGCAGTTCCTTCGTGTCGGGGTTGTGAGCGAGCAGGACCGTGGGGATTCGAGGCGCCGCGCCCGCGAATGCTGCGGTGGCATCCACTTCACCGTTCCAAAGGTCCCCGACGCCGGCCATGCGGAGCTTCTGGCCTTTAATTTTCACGACCTCGGAGCGGTTGTGCAGCAGACGGAAGCCGCTCGCTGCCAGCAAGGTCGCGGACGACGGACGTGTCCGCGAAACCGTCGCTGTGCCGAGCCGCCCAGGGGCCGCCGTCATGGTTTCCGAGCGAAGCGTAGACCGGCGCGCGCGCCGAGAGCTTCTTCAAGATGCGGACATATTCCGCGCGGTCGAAGGGAGCTTGCGTAGTGATGAAATCGCCCGTGATGCAGATAATGTCCGGCTTGCATTCCAATCCCATGTGCACGGCGCGCTCGATGAGCGAGAATGGCACGAACGCGGAGACGTGGAAATCGGCCAGATGCAGAATGCGAATGGGGGCGGTCAGACCGGGAGCGGGCACGGCGCTGAAGGTCAAGTCCAGCCAGCGGGGCTCGATTCCAAAGGCGTACGAAGGTACTGTTGCGCCCAGGGCGAGGCGCCTGAAAAGGCTTCTGCGTGTCAATGTGTGCTTTTATTATCTCACGCGTTCAGGGGCGCGTTGGATCAAGCGAGGGATGTAGCGGCGGCCGATATCGATGATTCCGAATTCGCGGGCGATTTCGCCGAGCATTAGACCGGCTCGTTTGAACACGCCCGGCGACGGCGAGCGCGGCGGCGCGTCCGATGTATTCGACCGATTCGCTGAGGTCGAATCGGAATTGCTTCTTAATGGCGGCCGTTGTCATGGTCCGCAGAACACGCTCCGTGCGCATGAAGCCGGGGTTGAGGCCCACGACGCAGATTTTGAGCTTTCTGGTTTCCCGGTTCATGATTGGATCAGCCGATTGAGGCATTCGTGGCCGAGGCCGTGGAGAATGTGGCCGCGATGAGTGGAAAGAGTCGGAATAGATGTTGCCGGTGATGTGAACAATCAGCATGGAGGTCTGCCAGCAGATGCCGATGGCGCCGAGGTATGCGTGCCATAGGTGAGGCGAAGCTTGCCAAAGGCGTGGACCGCTCCGGCATGGAATCAACGCGCCAGCCGGCGTTGGCCGGAAGATCGAGGCAGCCTTGCTCCTTTTCGAGGCGTTCGAATAGGGCGGCGGCTTGTTCTCCGCCGCTCAAATCGGCGCGCGCACTGGAATGCCACGGCCGCCGCGCGCGTTCACCTCTTCCGCTGTACCCTCGATCATGCCGGCGCGTTGCCGCGGGGGGGACCATCGAGCGAGGTGCGGGCGGTTACGTAGACGGTCGCGCCGGCGCCGCGGCTCGCGCCGGCCACGACGGCGATTTTCCTTCCAGAGATTTCACGGCGCGTACGGACATCAATGGCCGGGGCGGTCCTGCGCTGCAGCTCATCGAAGAAATTGAGTAAACGTTCACGTGTGTGAAGCATCCCCGGCGCCGTATTAGCCGGGATAAGCACGCAAAACGTTTTCCGTCCGGCGCGAGATCGAGGTCCGACGAAGCCGCCGGAGACGTAGAACGATCTAGCGGTTTTCTTTGTATTCGTCGAGCCACGCCATCTGGATGGCTTCCAGCTTGCCTTCGGTCGATTTTTGCGGATCGTCCTTGAAATCGGCCAGTTCGACGATCCACTTGTGCAGATCGGTGTAGCGGATATGGGTGGGATCGAGCTCGGGAAATTTCTCCTGCAGCGCGAGCGCGATCCCGTCGGGATCGTCCCAGGTCAGTCCGGGCATTTTAGATTTGCGTTCCTTTCAGGGCGCCGCGCACGGCCGTGTTCATCATATTTTCGGCCAATTTGGTGGTTACGCGGTTGAGCTGCTCGATTTTGTCGTGAATCAGGTGATGGTCGTCTGAATGATAGACCAATAGCAGCTCGTTGATGACGCGGTCGATGGCGGCGCGTTCCTGGCCGTCAAGTTCGAAGAAAGCATCGTTCTGGCGGGCCTTCTCCACAGCCGCCAGAATGGTGTCGGCTTCGACGCGGGCTTCGCGGACCTGGCGGTCATTCAGGTCCTGCTCGGCTTTTTCGAAGGACTCCTGGATCATGCGCTCCACCTGCTCGTCGGTGAGGCCATAGGAGGGCTTGACTTCGACGCTCTGCTCCTTGCCCGTACGCCGGTCGCGCGCCGTGACGCTGAGGATGCCGTTGGCGTCGATCAGGAAACGCACTTCGATGCGCGCCATTCCGGCGGGCAGCGGGTCGATGTCTTTGAGATCGAAACGCGCCAGGCTGCGGCAATCTTTAGCGAGCTCGCGCTCGCCCTGCAGCACGTGAATCAGCACGTTGCGCTGGCCTTCGACGCCGGTAGTGAAACTCTCGGTGGCGCTGGCCGGAATGGTCGAGTTGCGGTGAATCAGCTTCGAGACTACGCCGCCCATGGTTTCGATGCCGAGCGAGAGCGGCGTTACGTCGAGCAGCAGCTTCCCCTCGACATCGCCGCCTAAAATGCCGGCTTGAACGGCTGCGCCGAGAGCGACCACCTCGTCGGGGTTTAGCTCGGTGTGCGGCTTGGAGCGGAAAAGCTTTTCGACGGCGTCGCGGACCAGCGGAATGCGCGTCGACCCACCCACCATCACTACTTCGTCGATCTTTTCCACATCGACGGCTGCGTCCTTGATGCATTCGCGGCAGCGGGCCAGCGTGCGGTCGACAATGGGCGTGATGAGGCGGTCGAAAAGCGCGCGGTCAATTTCGCGCTGATATTTCTTCCCGCGGTATTCCAGCTCGATGGACGTGAACGGAACGAAGGACAGCCGTTCTTTCGCTTCGATCACGGCGCGGCGGAGGCGCTGGATGCCTTCGTTGTCGCCCGCTAGATCCGCGCCCCACTCCGCGGCGATGTCTTCGAGCGCGATGCGCAGCAGAAGATCGTCGATATCGTCGCCGCCAAGGTGGGTATCGCCGTTGGTGGCAAGGACTTCGAAGATGCCGTCGTGCAGCTTGAGGATCGAAATGTCGAACGTGCCGCCGCCGAGATCGTAAACGGCAATGACGCCGTTTTGGCGCTTGTCTAGACCGTAGGCGAGCGAGGCGGCGGTCGGCTCATTCACCAGGCGCAGAACTTCTAGTCCCGCGATGCGGCCGGCGTCCTTGGTGGCTTGGCGCTGCGCGTCGTTGAAATACGCAGGTACCGTGATGACGGCTTGGCTGACCGGCTCGTTCAGGTAAGCCTCGGCGTTGCGCTTGAGCTGCCTCAGTACTTCGGCGGAAACTTCGGGCGGGGTGAGCGTTCGATCTCCAAGCTGCAGATGGATTACCTGCTCGCTGTCGGGTCCGATGCGGAATGGAAACAGTTTCAGCTCTTCGCCCACGTCGGCGAGGCCGCGGCCCATCAGCCGTTTTACGGAATAAACGGTGCGCTCCGGATGCGTCAGTAGCATCTCGCGCGCGGCACTGCCAACTACCACGCCGCCGCCGGGAGCGATGGTGACGACGCTGGGGACCAGATTGCCGCCGTCTTCGCCCGGAATGATTTTCGGACCAGTCAGGTCCATGAAGGCAGCGAGACTGTTGGTGGTTCCAAGGTCGATCCCGATAATTCGCGGTCTTTCTCCGAAATCGATTTGAAAGGTGGACATTGTTTCTATCCCAGGGCGCGTTCCACCTCGGCGACGAGGTTCAGGATGTATTTGCGGCGGTTCAGCGCCGTCCGCACCCGCGCCAGCGTATCGCGATCGGGCGCCGCATCGTACTCTTCGAAGAGAGATTGGAGCTCGGCGTCGGCTTCGGAAAGCATATTCGTGAAATTCCGGCGCGCGGCTTCAAGTTGCGGCCGCGCCGACTCGTCCCCTCCTCGCATTTCCTCGAGCGCCATGTTCAGCTCGAAGACCTCTTCGAGCAGCTCCGGTGGAACATCTTTGGAGCGCTGCTCGCCGACGTCGAACCCCTCACGCGCGAGAAAGTAGTTGGCGCGCTTCACCGGGTCGCGCAGAGTGCGGTTGGCGTCGTTGAGAATGGACGAGGCTTCGAGAGCGTACTGGCGCTCGCGTTCCGGCCGGCGCGTAAAGAGATCGGGATGGAGCCTGCGGCTCAGCTCGTAAAAGCGGCGCTGCAAGTCGTCGGTTGAGACATTCAACGTAGGCGGCAAACCGAGCAGCGCGTAATAATCCGGCGCTGGCGGCTGCAAGGCGTGGCACGCGGGGCA
This sequence comes from Bryobacterales bacterium, assembly GCA_963838885.1. Lineage (GTDB taxonomy): Bacteria > Acidobacteriota > Terriglobia > Bryobacterales > Bryobacteraceae > JAICMB01. Next base: position 62,753 of record CAWITB010000018.1, read on the forward strand.
AAATAATGCATCGACCGCCTCGCTCCCGCATTGCCAGCAAGCCGTGGTGGTGGCCGCGCTCACGCCGAAAACGACGTTCCGCAGCCGCACCGCTTCTTGGCGTGCGGATTCTCGAACTCGAAGCCGGACTGGATCAGCGAATCCTTCCAGTCGAGCGTCATGCCATCGAGAAAAACCATGCTTTTGGGGTCCACCAGCACCTTCACGCCGTCGAATTCGAAAACGTGGTCGGTGGGCCGCGGTTTGGCGTCGAACTTGAACTGATAGCTCAACCCCGAGCAGCCGCCCCCCAGCACCCCAAGACGCAAAGCGCCCTCCACGCCCTGCTTGGCGAAGGCCTCGCGGATTTTCGCGACGGCCTTGGGCGTAACCTCGATGTGATGAGTCGCGGTTTCGGGCATCGCTTTAGACGGACGCTACGCTCTCCGGCTGGCGCGTTTCCGCCTTCTTCTTGTAGTCTGAGATCGCCGCCTTGATGGCGTCTTCGGCCAACACCGAGCAGTGGATCTTCACCGGAGGCAAGCTCAGCTCGCTGACAATATCGGTGTTCTTGATTTCAAGAGCTTGATCGACGGTCTTGCCGCGCAGCCATTCGGTGGCAAGCGAAGAGCTGGCGATGGCGCTGCCGCAGCCAAAGGTCTTAAACTTGGCGTCTTCGATCACGCCGGTTTCCGGGTTCACCTTTACCTGCAGCTTCATCACATCGCCGCACTCGGGTGCGCCGACCATGCCGGTTCCGACATTGGGATCCTTCTTGTCGAACGATCCGACGTTCCGCGGGTTGTTGTAATGATCGAGAACTTTATCTGAGTAAGCCATTGATTCCCTCTCTAATTAGATTCAGGCCGGGCCGTTTTAGTGCGCGCTCCATTGGACCTTTGCCAGATCGACGCCTTCCCTGGCCATTTCATATAACGGTGACAGCTCGCGCAACTTGCGCACGACATCGACGACCTTGTCGGCCACGTAATCCACTTCCTCTTCGGTATTAAAGCGTCCCAGGCCGAAGCGGATCGAGGAGTGGGCCAGATCGTCGCCCGCCCCCAACGCCTTGAGAACGTAGCTGGGCTCGAGTGTGGCGGACGTGCATGCGGAGCCGCTCGACACCGCAATATCGTTGATCCCCATCAGCAGCGATTCGCCCTCGACATAGGCAAAGCTGATGTTCAGATTGTTGGGCAGGCGGTGCTCCAGCGTGCCGTTGATGTACACTTCGTCGAGCTCGTTCATGAGCTTGTCCTTCAGTTTATCCCGCAGGAAGCCCAAGCGCTTCGCTTCTTCCGGCATGTCGCGCTGACAAATGGCGCAGGCTTCGCCGAGGCCCACGATACCAGGCACATTCAGGGTCCCGGAGCGCATGCCGCGCTCGTGGCCGCCGCCGTCCATCTGGGCCGTGATCTGTACACGCGGGGCCTTGCGCCGTACATACAGGGCGCCCACGCCCTTTGGCCCGTACATTTTGTGGGCGGAAATCGACATCAGGTCGATATTGTCCTTAATTACGTTGACCGGGACTTTTCCCACCGCTTGAGTCGCGTCGGTGTGGAAGAGCACGCCGCGCGATTTCGCGATCTTGCCGATTTCGGCTACCGGCTGCAGCACCCCGATTTCGTTATTGGCGTACATGATGCTGATCAGGATCGTTTTGTCCGTGATCGCTTCCCGCAGCATATCGAGATCGATCAGGCCGTTCGCCTGGACCGGTAGATACGTGACGCGCAGGCCGTGCTTCTCGAGACGCTTGCAGGTATCCAAAATGGCCTTGTGTTCGGTGGCGGCCGTGATGATGTGGTTGCCCTTTTCGGCGTACATCTCGGCCACGCCCTTCAGCGCCAGGTTGTCCGATTCGGTCGCGCCGCTGGTAAAGACGATCTCTTTCGGATTCGCTCCCACAAGATCGGCGACCTGTTTGCGGGCCCGCTCGACCGCTTCTTCGCCCTGCCAGCCGAAGCTGTGATTCCGGCTCGCGGCATTTCCGAACAGCTCCATAAAATACGGCGTCATCGTAGTGAACACGCGCGGATCGGTGCGCGTGGTCGCGTGATTGTCCATGTAAATCGGCAGTTTCATGTGCTTCCTTATCGTCTCCTCATAACGGCGGAGCCGCGGGGCCCAGTAATCCGTAAAGCCGCGGCGGCTCTTCCCTTACGCTCGATTCCCCGTGTTCTCCCTGCGACATGTCCGCTATGGTGATGCTCGAGAGCAGCCGCAGGATGCCCTCGTGCACTTTGCGCAGCGGCTCGCGGACGCTACAGCGTTCGGTGTGGCTGCACGCGCCGTGTTCCGTAAAACAAGCTGTCAGGACGATCGGCCCGTCGATATGGCGGATGACCTCGAGCGCGGTAATTTCGCGAGCCTGGCGCGCCAGCTTGTAACCCCCGTTGGCGCCATGCTCGGAGCGCAGAAAGCCCGCCTTCGCCAGCTTCTGAAGAATTTTCGACAGCAGCGGGAGCGGGATTCCGTACGCGTCGGCAATCTCCTTGGCGCTGGCGCTCTCCTCGCCCTTTACCGCCAAATGCTTCAGGGCGATGAGACCGTAATCCGCTTTTTTAGTGAGCTTCAGCATGGCCGGACGCGATACCGGACCAGAATAGTCCTAGTTAGATTATGCACCCTGGCGCGGGACACGTCAACCGCGCTGTTTCAGAGAGATAGATTGGCGTTCATTGTCGACACAGGGAGGCTTCCGGCTGCTAAAATTGGAAATGTCCAGAACTGAGAGGTATCATGTTGAAACCGGCTAGCGCGGCGCTGTTATACGGCGCAAGATTCATTCCACTTTCCCTCATTCCACTTTCCCTTATTCCACTTTCCTACGGCGCCTCCCTGCCCGACCCTCCCGACAGCCAAATTCAGGAAATCATCGCGAAATTCGCGGCCAAGGAGACGGAATTCGCCCACGCGCGAGGGAATTACACGTACCGCCAGACCGCCAAGATCGATGAACTCGACGACAGCGGAAATCCGACCGACGGGAAATATGAGATCGTCTCGGACATCATCTTTTCGCCGGAGGGAAAGCGCGCCGAGCATGTGGTCTACGCGCCGGTCAATGAGCTGAAGCACATCATCATGACGCCGGAGGACGAGCAGGACCTGCGCGACATCCAGCCTTTCGTGCTCACAACGGATGAAGTTCCCTTGTATTATATTCGCTATCTCGGCCGCGAGCAGCTCGACGAGATCCCCTGCTATGTCTTCGCTATCAAGCCCAAAAAGATGGAGCAGGGTAAGCGCTATTTCGAGGGCGAGATCTGGGTCGACGACAAGGACCTGCAGATCGTGAAGACCTACGGGCGGGGCATCGGCCTCCTGAAGAAAAATTCCAACGATCAGTACCCCAAGTTCGAGACGTATCGCCAACAGGTCGACGGAAAATACTGGTTTCCGACCTACACCATCGCCAACGACACGTTGAATTTCAAAGAGGGTCCGCAAAAGATCAAGGAAGTCGTCAAGTACGAGGACTATAAGCAGTTCAAGAGCGATACCGTGATCAAGTACGGCAGTGAGGACGATGCCGCCAAACCGGCTGCGCCCCCGAAGAAGCCGTGAGCTCGATCGCGGTGAGCGCGGCGAACCGGAAGCGAAGATTATTGTTATTCCGTTTATTCGGATGAAACAATCGAGCTATTCGGAAGCGTCTCCATTCCGATTGGCGCCCCAGGCGGCCGGAATTAGTCGCTCACGCGGATCGTGAAAAATCGTAACCGAAGTTACTTCGCAATTCAACCGAGACGCTTAACCGCTCAGGCGCGAAAGGATACCGCACGGCCCATACACGCAGCGCTCCGCGGGAAGGTATGCTCCAATAGAATGTTTTGCGCAGGCGCATGACAGACCACCATTTGAAAATTCGGCGGAGCATGCGGGCGTTGACGCGCCGGGCTCGCGAATTGAGAATGATCGCCAAGGGCCTATGGTCCACCGGCCATCCCGTAATGGCGCACGTTATACCGATCCGCCGCTGCAATCTCTCTTGTAGTTATTGCAACGAATACGACAGCCATTCGAAGCCCGTGCCCGTCGAGACCATGACGGCCCGACTGGATCGTCTGGCGAGCCTGGGGACAACCATTGTAACCTTCAGCGGCGGCGAGCCGTTGCTGCATCCCGGACTCGACGATCTGATCGCCCATGTACGCCGGCGGGGCATGATCGCCGGCATGATCACGAACGGTTACCTGCTGACCGCCGATCGGGTAAAGCGGCTGAACCATGCGGGCCTCGATCATTTGCAGATCAGCATCGACAACGTCATGCCCGACGAGGTCTCGAAAAAGAGCCTCAAGGTCCTGGACAAGAAGCTGCAAATCTTGGCCGCCAATGCCGAGTTTCACGTCAACATCAACTCCGTGCTAGGCGGCGGGATTCACAACCCCGACGACGCTCTGGTAGTGGGAAAGCGCGCGCTGGAATTGGGCTTCACTTCAACGGTCGGCATCATCCACGATGGCGACGGCCAACTGCGGCCGATCGGGGAGCGCGAGCGCGCGGTTTTCCTCGAGATGAAGCGCTTCGAGAAGAGGAATTTCTCGCAGTTGAATCAGTTTCAGGATGCCATTGCGAACGGGCGTCCCAGCGATTGGCGCTGCCGCGCCGGTGCGCGCTACATCTACGTCTGCGAAGACGGCCTGGTGCATTATTGCTCGCAACAGCGAGGTTATCCCGGAAAGCCGCTCGACCTGTACACCGTCGCGGACATCCGGCGAGAGTATCTGACGGCGAAAGGCTGCGCGCCATACTGCACCGTCTCCTGCGTGCACCAGGTCGGGTACATGGACTTCTGGCGCGATCCGCAGACGATTGCGGCCGAAGACACCGCGCGCGAAGCGGCAACGACGCTGGTCCAGATCGAGCGCTAAGCCGACCTTTATTCCGCGGGCCTTGAATGGTGGCGCCGACGGCATAAAATCGTCGCCAAGCCGAGCGCAACCGGCACAGCGGCGGCCGGTTCCGGGGCTGGGTCGGGCGGGGGATCGGACGCCGTCAACGGCAGTTCCGTGTACGGGATTGAATGGAATGGGAACAGGATCGAATCCGAACAGGTCCGAATTTAAATCCACGGTTATCGCGATGCCTGACGGGTCCACAACGCCGAAATACAACTGCGTTCCAACAGTGTCCGGTATGGCGGCGAGGACAAGATCGTCGGGAAGGTCAACCCCGAAATTAAAGGAATCGTCTGGCGGGCAGGACAGACCGAATCCGCTTTAATTAAGAAGCCAAATGGAATGCCGCCAAACGGCGCCCGAGTTGCACGCCGGAGAGATGTTCGTCGCCGGGACAACGTATAGATTCTCCTGGACCAGTTCCGTAATCCGGGTACGTTATGATATCCGGCGGCCAGTGAGTAAAAATTCTTCGCTCTCGTGATCGTGGGCGCCGAGCGCGCCAATTCGGAAAACGTGTCAGATTTACTAAGGTGACAGTGAGTTCGCCGGTTGCAGCGTGTGATTCGCCGCGTGAGCGCGCGAGTCTGTAGGGGAAAGAGGGTGTTGAGGAATCCTACGCGCTTAAAAGGTGCGCGTCGACCATCTTTTGGACGTCCGTCTTGCCGACGGCGCCCACTTTCTGTTCCACGACCTTGCCGCCCTTGAACAAGAGCAGCGTGGGGATGCCCCGGATGTTGTACCGCATCGCGGTACTCCCGTTTTCATCGACGTTGACCTTACCCACCTTCACGCGTCCGGCATAATCGGTGGCCACGGAGTCGACCGTGGGGCCCATCATGCGGCATGGTCCACACCATTCGGCCCAGAAGTCCACTAGAACGGGAACCTCCGAGTTCAATACTTCCGTGTCAAACGTCTGGTCCGTAAATGTCAACGTGTTGGCGCCGGTCTTGCCGGCCCGGATGTCAACAGCCATGTCTTAAATAATCTCCTTTTTTATGGATGCAAACCCCGCGAAAAAGATTCATTGCGGCCCCATGCGGCGATATAGATCCAGATACTCCAACGCTGCCGCATCCCATGAAAAATCCCGCTCCATCGCGGCTCTCATCATCCCGCGCCAAAGCTCCGGATCGCGGTACGCGGCCAAAGCCGACCGGATCGCGTCGAGAAGCGCCGTCGCGGAGTACTCCTGAAACTTGAAGCCAGTCGCCTCGTCGATGGTATCGTCTAGACCGCCGGTGGCGCGAACAATCGGCAGCGTCCCGTATTTCAAGCTGTAAATTTGATTCAGCCCGCACGGCTCATAGTGGCTCGGCATCAGAAACATGTCGGCCCCGGCTTCGATGCGATGCGCCAAGGGATTATCGTACCCAATGTGGACGCCGAAACGGTCCGGATACTTTAGCGCGAGCGAATTGAAGAGATCCTGGTACTGCTGTTCTCCGGAACCGAGCACGGTCATCGCGAGGTCCAGCTCCGCAATCCGAGACGCAGCCGCCGCAATCAGGTCGAATCCCTTCTGCTGCACGAAGCGGGAGACCATGCCGATCAGCGGCCGCTCCATGTTGTCAGCCGGGAGCCCATATTCCTTCAGCAGCGCGCGCTTACATTGCTTTTTCCCTGGTAGGTCGCCGACGGAATATAGGGCCGCAATATTAGGATCGTTTTCAGGGTTCCATTCGACATAATCGACGCCATTCACAATGCCCGTCAGAAGCTTGGCGTGCGCGCGCAGATAGGCGTCCAGGCCAAACCCGAGCGCCGGCGTCTGTATCTCGCGAGCGTAAGCGCGGCTGACGGTGCTGACCGCATCGCTATAGTGGATGGCGCCCTTCAGAAAGTTGAGCTGACCGTGGAACTCCATCAGCTCCGGCGTGAAGATTCCGGAATCGAGCCCGAGCGAAGGCAAGACGCCGGGCGGAAAAAGGCCCTGATATCCCAGATTGTGAATCGTGAAGAGGACGCGGGATCCCAAATACGTGGGGTCGCCGCGCAGAACGCGATGCAGGTAGACCGGCACGAGCGCCGTCTGCCAATCGTGGCAATGGATGATATCGGGCCGGAACAGATGGCGCACCACGCCGAGGGCGGCGCGGCTGAACACGGCAAAGCGAACTGCATTATCGGAGAAATCCAGGCCTCCCGAGCCGTACAACCCATCGCGGTCGAACAGCGGCGGGCAGAACACGATGAAAAACGAGACGCCGTTTTCGACGGTCTCGAAAATGTCCACAGTGAAACCGCCCGCGAGCGGAACGTATAAATTGCGGTAAACCTCCCGCAATGCGCCCCGGTATTGATTCTCGCGATAACCGGGCAGAACTACGGCAACCTGCTCTCCCTTGTGCGCCAGCGCGGCCGGCAGCGCGCCGATGACATCGGCCAGACCGCCGGTCTTGCAGAATGGCGTGGCTTCGGAAGCCACCATCAGTATTTTCACGGTGATTAGACGCGCAACTCTTTATGCACCGCGTCGAGCACGCCGTTAATGAACGATACCGATTCATCGCCGGAAAATTGCCGCGCCAGCTCGATCGCTTCGTCGATGACGACAGCCGCCGGCGTCTTTTGTTCGGTCATTTCGTAAACCGCCAGACGCAGGATATTGCGGTCGACCGCGGGCATCCGCTCGAGCCTCCAGTGGACGGCCTTGCCGGAGATGCGCTGGTCGAGCTCAGGCGCCATGCGAGCTGTTCCGACCGCCAGCTCTTCCATGAAGGCATCGCGCGCCGGCTCGCGCTCAGGTTCCTCCTCGGTCGCGTAAAGGGTATCGTAAAAGGTCGAAATGGCGTTCTCGACGGGCTGCTTGGTGACATCCCACTGGTACAGGAGCTGCAACGCGCGTTGTCGCGATCTGTGCCGGGCGGCCACGACACTATGTTGGCACAGGCAGATTTGCACCGCCCGGCATTTGCACAGCGCGGCGGGGCGGCTGGTCTTTATTTCTCGGACAACGGCGCCAAGGGCCAATGGGGTTTATCCGCGTCCAAGACCCAGAAGCGACGGCCGGCGAAGTACGCCAGAACGCGCGAGTTTTGCGTATCGTCCAACCATCTGGCCCAGACCACGTCCGATCCATCGATGTTGGCGCAGTTGTAAACCCATTCGATGTCGTCGGGATGATCGGGCGCGTAGCGCACGAACACAAGGTGTTTTCCTTGGGATCCCGCCAGCGATTGCGCGATCTCGTGACGGCGCTCGAACCAGCTCCCGTTCCGTTCCCGGTTCATCTCTCGCACGTGTGAGACCGTAACGAATACCATTCCCAGGAATAGAACGGCCAAGGCCGCAAGCGGAATCGTTCTTCCGAACCGGGAATGCAGAGTTGCCGCTTCGAGCCTCGTCAAGCATGTCGCGAGCAATGCGAAGAGGATCACGATAACGGGCGCCTGATAATGCATTGTTGCCCAGAATTCCAGCGCGATGCCGAAGGTAACCCACACCGCCAGGGCGGCCAGGAAGCGCACCTCTTTTTTCCCCAGAAAGCAGATTGCGAGCACGACTATGACGTCGAAAAGGCGGCCAAAACAATCGAGAAATCTGCCTCGGATTCTGCGCAGAAGGAACACCCAGCGCGACGTGAACGGGAGCGCGCGGATCCCGTCGTAAATGTGTTGTTCCCAGTGGACATGCACTGCTGCAATGTGAGCGTCCGAGTATGTTTTCGGCGGCAACGGTGGAAGAATCCACCATGAAGGAACGGTATCGTATTGCTGGGCGTAGACCATGTAGGGGAGTTGGGCCGGCTCTACCGGTGACGCGGTAGTCGTAATATCCCTGGAAAGCAATCACCGCCACAGCGACAACCCCAAACTGCGTTCCCAAGGCGACCAGAAACGCTCGCCTTCCGCAAGTTGGGACGCCGCACGGCGCTTACGAATAAAGCGAGGAGCAGCGCAGCCGCCAACAAGCCGGCTTCATACGGCCGCGTCAGAAATCCGATAGCCGCTCCGGCCGCAAATGCCCAACCGGCGCCGGAACGCCTCTTCAATATCCGGGGATACGCGCCCAGCATCAAGGCGCTCGCAATCGCGATATGGGCGCCGCCGAAATAAGTATCGACCCAAAAGTCGCCGGGACCAAATACCAGCACGGCGAAGAGGCTCACGAGCAGCGCCCAGCGTCGCGGCGCCCAGGCCTCCAGCATCCAAAATAAAGACGCGCATAACGCCGCAACCGAGAGCACCACTCCATAGAACGGCGCGCCGAATAACAATTTGCCTGCGGCAAGAATGGCTCCTTGCCCCGGCTGGTACTTGGATGCGCGCGTCGGATGCGAGAGCACATGCACGGTTTCAAAAGAGCGCCATAAGGGGTGCGTGGGAACCGTGAGGCGTCCGGAGGCGAACGTATCGCCGGCGAGAAGGTAGCTGAATTCGTCTTCGATTCGCGGCAGCGGTCGCGGATCGAACGGAAGCGCCGCGAGACGCAGAACAACGCTGAGCGCGGCGAGCGCCAGCATGACGCGGCCAGGATGCCTGCCTGCCCGATCCGCCCACTCGAGAATCCGGCCGGCGCCTCCGTGGGCGGGCCTTGTCTGCGGAAATTGCCGCGGCGCGAAACTCGTCACAAAATTCAGGCTTTCTCTCGTTCCGTAATTACTAGATTCGCCTCAGACGGTGTAGGTAACGCGAAGGGACTCGCTTTGGCAGTTCGAAAAATGTTAGCGCCGCTTCCTAACAAACCTCGGGAAGTAGATCACGCTCGCAGCCGCCGCAAAATGCCAACCATCTCGATCGCGCTCAGCGCCGCGTCGAAGCCCTTGTTGCCGGCCTTCGCGCCCGCGCGATCGATGGCCTGCTCCACTGTATTCGTCGTCAACACGCCGAAAGCGACCGGCACGCCCGTCCGCAGCGGAATCTCGCTGAGATGACGAGCGCACTCGCCGGCCACATAGTCGAAGTGCGGCGTCTCGCCGCGAATCACCGCTCCGAGAGCGATCACGGCATCGTGCCGCTTGCGCTCCGCAAGCGTTTTCACCAGCAATGGAAGCTCCCAGGCGCCGGGCGCACGCACGATTTCGATATCGTCTTCCGCCGCGCCGGTCCGCCTCAACGCGTCCCAGCGCGCCCTCGAGTAATTTGTCCGTAATGAAGCTGTTGAATCGCGACACCACGATCGCGAATTTCATGCCCTTTGCGTCCAGATACCCTTCGATAACCTGGGACATGGGATAATTCGATTGCAGGCCCTCATTCTACCGCATGGATCCCAGCAAGATACGGAACTTCTCGATTATCGCGCATATCGATCACGGGAAGTCCACGCTTGCGGATCGTCTGCTTGAAGTTACGGGCGCGCTCTCGCAGCGCGAAATGATGGATCAGGTGCTCGACACCATGGATCTCGAGCGTGAGCGCGGCATTACCATCAAAGCCCATGCCGTGCGCCTGAATTACACCGCCGAAGACGGCGAAACGTACCAATTGAACCTCATCGACACGCCCGGACACGTCGATTTCACCTACGAGGTTTCCCGCAGTCTGCAGGCTTGCGAAGGGGCGCTATTGGTCGTCGACGCATCCCAGGGCGTGGAGGCGCAAACGCTCGCCAATACCTATCTCGCGCTGCATCACAACCTCGAAATTATCCCGGTAATTAATAAAATCGACTTGCCCTCGGCCGAACCGGACCGCATCCTCGAGCAGATCGAGCAGGTGGTCGGACTGCCCGCTCGAGACGCCCTCCTGGTCAGCGCCAAAAACGGGACCGGGATTAAAGAGGTTCTCGAAGCCATCGTTCACCTGGTACCGCCGCCGGCCGGATCGCCGGAGGCGCCCTTGCGCGCCCTCATTTTCGATTCCTGGTTCGACCCGTACCGCGGCGTCATCATCCTCGCGCGCATCGTCGACGGACGCGTCCGCGTGGGGCAGAAGATCCGCCTCTGGTCCAACGGGACCACACACGATGTCGAAGGCCTCGGATATCAGTCGCCCAAAGCCATCCCCGCACAGGAACTCTCGGCGGGCGAAGTGGGTTTTCTGTTCGCGACCATCAAGACTGTCTCCGACGCGCAAATCGGCGACACCATCACCGGCGACGACAATCCGGCAAGCGAGCCTCTGCCCGGCTTCGAGCCCGCCAAGCCCATGGTCTTCGCCGGCCTGTACCCGGTCGAAAGCCATGAGCACGGACGCCTTCGGGATGCGCTCGAAAAACTTCGCCTCAACGACAGCGCCTTCAACTTCGAGCCGGAGAACTCCGTCGCCCTGGGCTTCGGTTTTCGCTGCGGCTTCCTCGGCCTGCTGCACCTCGAGATCGTTCAGGAGCGTCTGGAGCGGGAGTTCGAGATCGATCTGATCACCACCGCGCCGGGCGTGCGCTATCGCGTAACGAAACTGGACGGCTCCATAATCGAGGTCGACAATCCCACTAAATTTCCGAATCCAGCGGAGATTAAGCAAATCGAAGAGCCCATCATCGACGCCACCGTGATCACGCGCGAAGAGTACGTCGGCGAGATCCTGAAGCTACTCGAAGAAAAGCGCGGCGCGCAGAAAAAATTCGAGTACATCGGCGCCGCGCGCGTGCTGCTCTCGTACGAGCTTCCCCTGAACGAGATCGTGCTCGACTTTTACGATCGTCTGAAGTCCGCCTCGCGCGGCTATGCCTCGCTCGATTACCACCTTTCAGGTTTCCGCGTCTCGCCCATGGTGAAGCTGGACGTGCTGGTGGCGGCCGAGCCCGTGGACGCGCTCTCGATCATCGTCCACAAAGACTTCGCCTATGAGCGCGGCAAGGAGTTGATCTCCCGTCTTCGCAAGCTCATTCCACGCCAGATGTTCGAAGTGGCGCTGCAGGCCGCGATCGGCAACAAAGTGATCGCGCGGGAGACGATCTCCGCGATGCGGAAAAACGTGCTCGCCAAGTGCTACGGCGGCGACATCACGCGCAAGCGCAAGCTGCTCGAGAAGCAGAAGGAGGGCAAACGCCGCATGAAACGCGTGGGCCGCGTCGAGATTCCGCAGGAGGCCTTCCTGGCGGTGCTGAAAGTCGGGCCCGATAACGATTAAAACAGATTATGGCCATCGATACCCAAACAAAAGAATTCCTGGAAAGACTCGTGACGCGCATGGAGCAGATTCTCGAAGTCATGAAAGGCCGCTTCGAGGAAATAGAAACCCGCCTGGACGCGCGCTTCACCGAAACCGACCAGCGCATCGAAGCGGCGGAGAAGCGCATGCTGGCGGAGTTTCTCAAGTGGGCTCCTATCGAGATCCGCCTGCGCGCCGCCGAAGCGCAAACGAGCGCGCTCCTGGACCGCATTGCGATGCTCGAATCGCGCATCGACAAGCTCGACGGCGGCTATTTGTCTCCCTACGCTAAACCGCAGTAACGCGCTCGCATCCGCGGCCGGCGGCGCGGTGCTAAAAGTGAAAACTGCGCGACAGTAGTCCTTCCCGCAGTCAAAGCCAAGATCATCGCCACGACCGCCCGTCCGGTGTGCTCATCGAGCTGGGCGGGCATTGGACCGTCTGACCAGTCCGCAGTTCATCGTTCTGCCAATCGAGGGCGCCGCGCCTGTTTAAGTAGCCGGCGCCTCACCGCAACGCGCTCATTGGATCGATGCGCGTTGCCCGCCGCGCCGGAAGATAGCTCGCCGCCAGCGCCACCACGATAAACAGCAGCCCGATGCCCGCGAATGTCGCGGGATCGCTGGGGTTGACGTGAAATAGAAGCCCCTCGGTCACTCGCGCCAGCGCCAACGCCGCGGCAGTGCCCAGCCCTACACCCGCCAGCGCCAAACCGAAGCCTTGGCCCAGGACAAGCCGGAGAATGTCGCCCTGTTGCGCTCCCAGCGCGCGCCGTATGCCCAGTTCCTGGCTGCGCCGAGCCACCGAATACGCGATCACGCCATAGATTCCAACAACCGCGAGCGCAACCGCTAGCGCCGCGAAAAATCCCAGCAGCAGAAGCGTCAATCGCCGCTGCCCCACCGATCGATCCACGATGTCGTCCATCGTCTGTATCTCCGATACCGCTTGCGCGGGATCGATCGCCGCGATCTGCCTGCGCACGGCATTGGCAAAGCTCAACGGGTCGCCCGTGACGCGGACCGCCACATACGACGTGGGCGGCGGCCGCAACGCCAGCGGCAGATAGATCTCCGGTCCGGTGTTTTCGTCCAAACCGCCCTCGTGTACGTCCGCCACGATGCCCACGATCTGAGGCGCCGGAGCCGCATCGTTGTTGCTGAGGAGCAGGTGCTGGCCGACAGGATCCGGGCCTCCCGGATATGCGGGCCAGAAGCGGCGCGCCAGGCTTTCATCGATCACCATCACGGGAGGCGCGTTCGCAACGTCGTCATGGTGGTTGAATTCACGCCCGCGTTCGAGCGAAACTCCCAAGACGCGGAAATATCCGGGCGCGACGCTCTGCAATTGCCCATGCGGCCGTTCCGTGAACGGAATCCGCGGTTGTTCGACGACCTGCATAGGGGCGGAGTAGCGTGGATACGTCATCGGAAGAGTTTGCGCGACGGTTGCCCCGCGTACGCCCGGCAGCGCTTCGATGCGCCGCAGAAGATCCTCATAAAATGCGACGCGCTTCCAGCCCGTGCCGTAGCGCGCCGGCGGCAGCGCGATCTTCATTGTCAGCAGCCCGCCGCTCCGGAATCCCGGATCGACGCCGCGCAGGCGGGCGAAGCTCTCGAGCAGCAACACCGCGCCAATCAGCAAGACAATCGACAACGCGACCTGCCCTACGACCAACATGCCGCGCGCGCTCACTCCCAGGAAACGCCGTTTTTCCGGCATTTCGGCCCCCGCGCCACGCTCCCGCAGCACGTCCGCAAGACCCGGACGCGATGCCCGGAAGGCCGGAAAAAGCCCGAATAAAACGCCCGTCGCGAGGGAGAGCGCAACCGTGAACCCGAGCACCAGGCCGTTCACGCGAATCTCCCCCGTACGCGGCAAATTCAACGCGTTCAGGCGCCCAATGGCGCTTATGGCCCAGCTCGCGAGCAATATGCCCAAGATCCCGCCCGCGGACGCCAGCAATAAACTCTCGGTCAGCAATTGGCCGATCAGACGTCCGCGACCCGCACCCAGCGCCGCGCGAACGGCGAGCTCACGCGAGCGCGAGCCGGCCCGCGCCAGCAGAAGGCTCGCCACGTTGGCGCACGCGATCAACAGCACCAAACCGACGGCGCCAAATAGCGTCCAGAGCACCGGGCGCACTTTCCCCACCACTTGGTCCCGGAGACTCACGGCGCCCAATGTCGTGCTTCGATCGACCGTGCCCGGATGCGCCAGCGCATATTGCCGGTTCAAGACGTTCAGTTCCGTGCTCGCCTGGTCCAAGGCGATTCCGGCTTTCAATCGCGCAAAGCCGAGGAGCATTGGCGTACGCGGCCGGAAGCTCGGCGGAATTGGAGTGTAATTCGTGGGGTCGGCGACCCACACGTCCACATTGTCATAGGGAAACGAGAAGCCCGCCGGCAAAACGCCTACAATCGTGTACGGCATGGCGTCGAGCGCCACCGTTTTGCCCGCGATGCGAGGATCGCCGCCGAATCGCCGCTTCCACAGCTCCGCGCCGATCATGGCGACTGGCGGCCCGCCGGGCTTATCTTCTTCCGGCAGGAAGCTCCGGCCCAAGATGGGACGCACGCCAAGGATGTCGAGGAAGTTGGCGGAAACCCGAGCTTCTTTGAGCGCTTCCGGCCCCGCGCCGCCTGCGGCGATTACGTCGGCGGCCGTCGCCAGGTAGGCTCCGATGCCGCTAAACGAACGCGCCGCCGCGACCAGGTCCCGATACTCTAATAATGAAAATCCAAAACCCTTCGCCTTAAGTCGCGCGTTATCCGCCGAGATGTGCACGAGGCGGTCCGGGCTGGTATATCCGAGCGGCTGCAGCAACACCGCGTGGACCACGGTGAACATCGCCGTGTTCCCGCCGATGCCAAGCGCCAGAGTTACCGCGGCGGTGGCGGCAAATGCCGGGTTCTTGCGAATCGCGCGCAAGGCATGGCGCAGGTTCTGCCGCAGCGTCTCGAAAAATCCGCCGCCGCTCATTCGACGATTATCTCTCCGCGCCGCGCTACATGCCCAGCTTGGCGGAAGAAATAACTACCTAGGAGCGCCTACTCCACAGGAAGCGAGCCGGCGATCACGCGGCTCGACCAATTTTTCTTGGCGGCGTCGGGGCCTTGACTGGAACGCAAGATGCGGATCGCAACCGCGTCGCCCGGCTTCAGCGTGGCCTGGATCCTGCGGATGTCGTCGGGGCGTCGAGACCGGCTGGCGGTTGATCGAGACAATCACATCGTGCTCCAGCATGCCGTTGTCTTCGGCAAACGAGCCCTGATCGACTGCGACTACCATGACGCCCCGTTTGTCGTTTAATCCCATGGCGTCCCGTTCGGCATCCGTGAGCGGCTTGATCTTGATGCCGAACTTCGGCGTAGCCTCGCCTTTCACCGGTCCTTCTTCCGATGCTTCGGGCTGTTCCTGTTGCAACTGGGCGAAGCGGGGATCGTCCTTGAATACCTCGGCGCGATCCAGAATGGTGACGGGGAAGTCGATCTTTTTCCCGTTGCGGTCGACCGTCACTTTGACGGGCGTGCCTACGGGCGTCTCCGCGACGCGGTCGACCAGATCGTCGCCGTCCTTAACGGCGGTTCCGTTCAGCGCGACGATGATGTCGTCCTGCTTGATGCCGGCTTTCTGGGCGGGCCCGCCCTTCTGGACATCCTCCACGAACACGCCGTGAGTGGTTCCGAGCGCCTTCAAAAGATCCGGCTTGGCGCCCTTATTCCAGGTGATTCCAATGGAGCCGCGCGTGACCTTGCCCGTCTTGATGATGTCGTTATAAACGTGGGCCACCATATTGATGGGCAGGGCGAATCCGATGCCCTGATAAGCGCCGCTCTGTGTCGCGATCATGGTATTGACGCCGATCACCTCGCCGCGGATATTAAGCAGCGGACCGCCGCTGTTGCCGGGGTTGATGGCGGCATCGGTTTGAATGAAGCGCTGCAACTGTTGCAACGTGCCGCCGATATCGCGGCCGAGGGCGCTGACGATGCCCGCCGTAACCGAGGCTTCGAGACCGAAAGGCGATCCGATCGCGACGGCCCAATCGCCGACCTGCACGGAATCGGAGTTTCCGATCATAACCGGAACCAGCGTGCCGGGCGCATCGATCTTGATCACCGCGACATCGGTCTCGGGGTCCGTGCCGATGATGCGGGCGCGGTATTCTTCGCCGTCCGTGTGCAGCTTCACCTTGATGTGATCGACCTTGCTGACCACGTGATTGTTGGTGATAATGTAGCCGTTCTTATCGACGATGAACCCCGTGCCCGACTGCTCCTGTTTGAAAGCGCGCGGAGGCGTGTTGCCGTTGCCGCCGAACGGCTCGCCGTGGAAAAAGCGGCGGAACGGCTCCATCATGTCGCCCGAGTCGTCTCCCTGGTCCTGGCTATGGCGCCCGTGAGGGTTCGGCGCCTCCGCTACCTTCGGCGTGAAGTCGGCCGTGATGTAAACAACCGAGGGCTCCAGACGTTTGGCCAGCTTGGTAAATTCATTGCCGAGCACCACCGGACTAGGAATAGTTAAGGGCGTGGCGTCGGGCGCGATGGCTTGCCCTTTGGCGGCCTTTACCCCCGTATTCACCAACGTTCCAATCACGATGCCGATTGCCAGCGTCACCAGCAATAGCGTCAGGGACAGCAGCTTCTGCTGCCGCATCTTTTCATACACTTGCATTGGGCTCCCGTCGCGCGCGCGACTTCTCTCCTTACATCTTAGCCGGATTCGCCGCTAAGAATCGGATGTGCGGCCAACCGGAACGGTTTCAATTCCGCGATCAGAATGCCGCCCAGAATGAGCGCCGCTCCGGCTAAGCGGCGGCCCGTAATCACTTCGCCCGCAACCGCATAAGATGCCAGCCACGCAAAGACCGGCTCTAGCGAGAAGATCAGCGCGGTGCGGGTCGCTGTGGTGTATTTTTGCGCCCAAGTTTGCGCGGAGAAAGCGAAAGCGGTTGCGAACACGCTGGTGACCGCGAGCGCCACCCACACGGTCGCCGTAAAGTGCGCTTCGACCGGCTGCGTCCACCACCACGTCAGCCATCCGATCACGGCGCCCGTGGCGATCTGTATAACAGCCAGCCAAGCCACATCGGCGGTCTTCGAGAATCGCGCCAGGACCAGAATGTGGAAGGCGTATAGGACGGCGCAACAGGCCACCAGCAAGTCTCCGCGCCCAATGTTCAGGATGCCCTTGCCGATCGTCATCAAGGCGGTGCCGGCGAAGGCCAGGACGATGCCGGCGATTTCCGAAAGCTGCGGCGCCTTGCGGTAGATGGCGGCTCCAAAGATCGGCACCAGCGGGATGTATAGGCCGGTGATGAATCCGGCGTTCGAAGCGCTGGTGTATTGGAGGCCGCTGGTCTGGACCACGTAGCCGCCGAACAGCAGGCATCCGGCAAGAATGCCGCCCGGAAGGCTGGGACGAAGCGGCGGCCGGTTTTTGCGCAGCCCGAAAATAAGCGCCAGCAGCAGCGCGGCCACCGTGAAGCGCAACGTCAGAAATAGTAGGACCGAGACGTCGGCGACGGCCTGCTTGACCATGATGAACGTCGATCCCCATACCAGGCACACCAGCCCCAAGGCCACATCCGCGCGCCACGCGGGTGGCCGGCGGCCGGCATTCATTGCTATTTCAGGGCTCCGGCGGGAACGGGCTGGGGCGCGGCCGCCATGTCGCGCAGCAGCAGCGAAGCGGTCAGTACAATGCGCTTGAGGCCGAGCTCGCGGCCTTCGGGGTGGAACCATTCCTGCGAAGTGTGCGCGCCGCCGCCCTGGCCGCCCGCCCCGATCGAAATGGCGGGAACGTTCATCGACAACGGCACGTTGGCGTCGGTCGAAGCGCAATCGAGCCGCGAACGGATGCCGAAATGCGCGTCGACGGCGCGGATGTATGTCAATATGGCGGCGTCGCCGGCCAGCTTGCCGCCGGGCCGCGCTCCAATTTCGCGGATTTTCGCGGACACGCGGCGCCCATTCGCGCCCTCGTTCTCGATTTCTATCGCGCGCTCCACGCAAGTGGTCAGCAGCGCCGAGAATTCATCGAGTTTCACGCCGCTTTCGGAACGGACATCGAGCTTGGTGCGGGCGTGCGATGGAATGGAGTTGATGCTCGAACCGCCCTCCAGAATGCCGAAATTGAACGACGACCGCGGCGGCCCGCTCAAAGTCGAGCGGGTATCCGTGAAGAGCGAAATAGCGCGGCTGAGGGCGTGGATGGGGTTGGCGATGCCGTAGTCGCTCCAGCTATGGCCGCCGGGGCCTGTTATGGTGATGTCGAAGCGGCGGCTGGCCAGAGCCTGTGAAGTGATGTGGTCGAGGTTGGGCCCGTCGAGCACGATGAAGGCGCCGATGCGTCCGCCCAGTGGCGATTGCCGGCACAAATAACGCATGCCGCTGAGATTGCCTTCGCCTTCCTCGCCGACGTTCGCGATGAGAACAAGCGACGGAGCGTGGAACGCCGCAAGGGGGCAGCTTTGGACGGCATGGGCGATAGCCAGCAGAGCGGCGAGACCGGCGCCATTGTCGGAAACTCCCGGCCCGACCAGGCGGCCGTCGGAGCCAAAGGAGATTTCATCGTTGTTGCGCGGCGCCAGAACCGTATCGAGGTGCGCCGTGATCGCAATGAATGGCCCCTCGCTTTCGCCGTCCCGCGTACGCGATTACGTTCCCGGCGCGATCCATGCGAGCCACGCAGCCGAGATCGCGGAATTGCGCCGTCATCCACTCGGCGCGGCGCTGTTCGAAAAACGTGGGAGCGGGGATGCGGCAAAGTTGCAGGTGCTGTTCGTTGATCCACTGCTTTTCGCGCGAAAACCATTGCAGCAAATCGCGCATCGACGGCGATCCGGCCAGTTCGGAGACGAGCTTCGCGGGCGGCGGCGCGCCGCTGGACGCAAGCGTGGCTTTGGTGGGCGAGCCCAAGTGTCAGTTTAACGCGGGGCGATTGGCGAGGCGCGGCGTCCTAGCGGGGTTTCTGCGGTCGGGGCGCGCCCGTAGACGGGGCAAACGCTCCGCCCGAATCGTCATTTCCGGCTCATCGCTTCCATCCTCACAGCGCAGCCAACAGCCGTCGATCTTGTGGGCGCCGGGCGCGAGTCGGTAATAGTATGGTTAATATCGCGCAAATGTTCCGCCGGGGAAAAATCGTAGATATGCGAAGCGAGCTTAGTCGTGCGGCTCTACTTTATACGCTGTGTCTTTCTTGTCTCGCTCAGACAATGGGCACCGGCACGATCCGGGGGACGTTAACCGATCCCAGTGGATCGGTGCTGGCCGGCGCAAAGGTCACGGCGACGAACCAAAGCACTGGCGTCGCGCGTTCCACTACGACGAACGCCAGCGGCGTCTATGTTCTTCCTGCATTACAGGTCGGAACATACACATTGGCCGCGGCCAACCCGGGATTCCAGACGCTGACGCAAGAAAACGTGAAACTCGATGTCGATACCAATGCGACCGTCAACATGACCTTGCAATTGGGGACCAGCGAGCAACAGGTGACGGTCACGGCTGCGCCCGCGGAGTTACAGACATCGAGCGGCGAGTTGGGCAACATCGCCACGGGAGCGCAGGTGAACGAACTCTCGTTCAATGGGCGAAACTTCTCGCAGATTCTCGCGCTGGGAACCGGGATCGCCTCCCAGAATACGGGACACCGCATGGGTGTCGGCCAGGAAGGAAATCCGCTGATGTCGGTTAACGGGGGCACGTTGACGAGCACCAAGTACACCTATGACGGGACCTGGGCCATGGACCCCGCGGGCGGCAGGGGTTTGAACCTGTTCCCTCCCATGGATGCAATCGAAGAGGTTCAGACGAAGACGAGCAACTTTTCGGCCGACTCCGGAAGCAATGGCTACGGCCTGGTCAACGCTGTTACAAAGAGCGGTGGCGCAAAATTCCACGGCGATGTGTATGAAGTGCTGGGAAACTCGGATGTCGACGCCCGAAATTTTTTCGACAACAGCCGCGCCCCATTCGTACAGAATATTTTTGGATTCACTATCGGCGGACCGGTGTTTGTTCCCCGCCATTACAACGCCGACAGGAGCAAGACTTTCTTTTTTGTCTCGGAGGGCTGGAACCGGCGGCGGGGACCGCAGTTACAGGCGTATAACACGCCACCACAGAGTACTTTCACGGCGCAGACGATCGACGCCGCGATGCGCGCCGGAAATTTCAACGAGATAACGGCAGCAATCAAGGATCCCAGCACGGGTTCGCCCTTTCCCGAAAAAATTATTCCATCAAGCCGCCTCGACCCGAATGCACAAATTCTGGTGAACCGCTTCTATCCCCTGCCCAATCGAGCAGGTAGTCCGAACTTCGTCGACACTCCGGACAGCGCGACGGACTGGCGCGAAGACCTGTTCCGGATCGATCACAATTTCACCTCCCGCCTGCAACTGACTTTGCGTTACGCGCACGACGTCTGGATACAGGATCAGGTCATCATGGAGCCGTCCAACTTCGCCTTCCCGACGGGGCCGGGGACTTTCTCAAAACCCGGCCACAATGCCATCGCGCGATTGACATGGACGATCGGCCCTGCGACCGTGAATGTATTCACGGCCGGTTTTTCGCGGGGAGGAATTACGCAGACGCCCGATCTGGCGTCAGTGAGCCGCGCGGGTCTGAACATCCCCACGCTGTTTAACGACAATTATTACGGCGCCATTCCGGTTATCAATATTTCAGGGTATGGCGGCATCGGAGTGAGTAGCGGGACTAATCCGAACAACAACATGAATAACATCTACGAGTGGAAAGACGATCTCAATCATATCGCTGGAAACCACTCTCTCAAGTTTGGCTTCGATTTTTACCGCGTCCAGCACTTTCTGGCGGATCAAAGCAACACGGAAGGGACTTTCACATTTAATGGCAATTTCACGGGTAACCCGGTCGCGGATTTCATGGTCGGAGACGCCTTCACGTACACCGAATTGTCGGTAGCGCCCAATGGATACATGTTTTCAAATGCCTACGAGATGTACGCGCAAGACGATTGGAAAGCGCGCCCAAGTCTGACGCTCAATCTGGGGCTGCGCTGGAGTATTTTCGCGTCTTCGCCCGTAGGTTACGACAAGTATAATCATATTTCCGATTTCATTCCGGCGCTGTACGATCCCTCGCAAGCGCCGGCGCTCAATTCCAACGGTTCTATCGTCGCGGGCACGGGGAATCCGCTGAATGGGATCGTCACGCCAACGGCGCTCGATGGATTGAACCTGCCGCAAAGTCTTCGCGACACGCGTTACGTGATGCCGGCGCCGCGCTTTGGCTTTGCCTGGTCGCCCGGTAACAGCAAGACCGTCATTCGCGGAGGGTACGGAATTTTCTATTCCTGGGATACTAACAACCAGGAGAGCCTGCGGAAAAATCCTCCGTTCAGTAGCTCCGCAAACGTGTCGCTCACCTCCCTGAGTAATCCGGCCGGAGGAACCAGCCAGCAGTTCCCGGCCAACCTGACCGCATTTAATCCGAACAACCTATATCCCGCCGTTCAACAGTGGAGTCTCGGCGTGCAGCGCGAGTTACCGTTTCGTTTCGTTCTGACGACCAGCTATGTCGGCAATCACGCCGTGCACTTGACGCAATCGTCGAATATCAACCAACCTCAACCTGTCCTGGCGGTCGCCACCGGCGCGGTGAATGTAAATACCGTGCGGCCATATCTGGGCTACGGGACCATCACTTTCCTCGACCGCACCGCGGCGGCCCACTACAATGCCTTGCAGGTAAGCGCCAAACGGCGCTTCAACAATGGGTTTGAGTTTGAGCTGTCATACACTTGGTCCAACGCGATTTCTTACGGTTACGGGCAGGATCCCGCCCTACAGGCGCACGAAAAGGGCTTGTCGAACTTGAGCCAGCCCCAGAATCTCACCATTAACTACGTGTATGATTTACCTTTCTTCCGGAATT
The DNA here is from genome assembly GCA_963838885.1 of Bryobacterales bacterium. Lineage (GTDB taxonomy): Bacteria > Acidobacteriota > Terriglobia > Bryobacterales > Bryobacteraceae > JAICMB01. The sequence goes on from CAWITB010000018.1 coordinate 84,614, forward strand.
CGAAAGGACTCGCTCGCGCCATTCTGGGCGGTTGGGAATGGAGCGGATTGGCGGTGTTCCAGAGCGGCTTTCCCTTCACCGTGACGATCTCCGGAGACCGCGCTGGAGTTGGCGGCGGAACGCAGCGCCCTAATGTCATCGGCACTCCGTCAATTCTCGATACAGTTACCGAATACTTTAATACGGCCGCCTTCGCCCTGGCGCCTCTCGGAAGTTTCGGTAATGAGGGCGTGAACGTGATTCGCGGACCGGGCATCTCCGACGACTACACTATGAATTTCTATAAGAATTTCAAGCTGCGCGAATCTTTGGGTTTGCGGGTGGGCGCCGAGATATTCAACATCTTCAACCACCCGAATTTCTCCGCCGTCGGCAACGTTTTCGGGTCCGCGACATATGGACACATCACCGCGGCGCTGGATCCCAGGGAGATCCAGTTCAGCGGCCGCCTCACGTTCTGAAGCTCGCGCCGGCATTGGCACGAGCGCCTACAGAGTTTTGATCGAAATGTTGCGCCAACGGCAGACGGCTCCAGGCGCCCAACGGTCTTTGCCGAGCGGATCCTTCGGACCGTTGCTGTGCACCTCGAGCGCTATATGACCGGCGCGGCCGAGCTTTTCGAGCGTCGCGTGCGGATCCCAGCCGGGCGCTTGCATCTTCGCGGTGGCGAGCTCAGCGATTTTTTCGCCGTTGATCCACGTAGTGAGATGCGGCAGTTCTCCCACTGAGCGGATGCGGAAACTATTCCAGCCGCCAACTTTCCAGATGCGCAGGAATGTCTCTACAGGTGCGGCGAAATCGAGCGGAACGGTGTGATTGTTGCGGGAGGGTTCCTGGGCCGGTCCCGGAATGAGGCGAACCAGACGGCCATCTTTATCTTTTTCCGCCGTGAAGCTATACGCCCAAGCGTGCCAATTACCAATGCCATTGCCGTAGTAACCACCGATGCCGCCATGAGGACGGTAATCGATCAGAACCTGAAATCCAAGGTTGCCCTGAGCGTTGGTGCGCACCAGAACTCCAGTGTCGGCGGGCCAATCGGGACGAGCGTCGATCTGTAGTTCAAAATCGGCGAAGGTATCTTCGGTAACCAGGTAAGATCCAATACCGGAGCCCGGCGGGTCCTGACCGCCAATGATCGTTCCATCTTGTACTGTCCACATTCCGAGGCTCGGCTGAGCAAGCGAGCGCGGCTGGCGTTTCCAGCCTTTCAGAGAAATACCATCGAAGAGAGGGCGGAATCCCTCGCTCGCATGCGATGGTTCGGCGCGGCCGGAGGGAACGAAAGCGGCGGCGGAGAGAGCTCCCGCCTGCAGCATCCGGCGCCGCGAAAGCAGCATCCCGCTATTTGAAATCTTCTGCATAAACGTGAATTTTACTCCGGGACGGGCGAGATCAGGAATTCAGATGCAAGATGCCGCGCTCGATGGCGATCGTCACGGCGTGCGTACGATCCGCCGCGCCGAGTTTTCCCAGAATGTTCTGAACGTGCATCTTGATGGTCCCGCTGGCGGTCCCCAGCCGGTCCGCGATGTCTTTGTTCGCGAATCCGCGCGCGACGAACGACAATACCTCCACCTCGCGCGGCGTGAGCGCGATTTGGGGGAAAAACTCGCTCAGTTTCTCGGCCACTTCGGGCGGCATCAGGCGCTTGCCCGCATGGACGGCGCGGATGGCCCGCAGCACCTCGGTATGGACCATCTCTTTCAACATGTAGCCGCGGATGCCGGCTTCGAGCGCCTGGTAAATGTCCTGGTCGCCGTCGTAGCTCGTCAAAGCGATGATTTTCGCCGCGGGAAATTCCTGGCGAATGAGCCGCGTCGCGACAATCCCGTCGAGCTCGGGCAGCCGCAGGTCCATCAGAGTCACGTCGGGCTGCAAGGCGCGATATAAATCGACCGCTTCTCGCCCGTTGGCGGCCTCCGCCACCAGGACCATGTCCTCTTCGTTCGCGAGCAGCGAAGCGATCCCTTTGCGCACGAGCGGGTGATCGTCGACGCACAACACTCGAATGCGTTGTTCGGACATTACGCCTTAATCTCGATGTCCGGCGACGCGGCGGTCTGCCGCATAGCGCGCCGGATGGGAAGCGCCACGGTGATGTTGGTCCCGGAGCCTGGCGCGCTGCTCAGGTCGAAATTGGCTCCGATTTCGTGCGCTCGCTCGCGCATCCCGATCAGGCCATAGTGGCCGGCCCGCGAATCGCCCGCGCGGCCGCGCGCCAGTCCCGAGCCGTTGTCCTGCACCGAAAGCCGCAGCAGGTTCGGCTTAAAGCGCAGATTGATCTTCACGGTATGCGCCCCGGAATGCTTTACCGAATTAGCCACCGCCTCCTGCGCGATCTTGAGCAAATTGTGCTCGATGAACTCGGGCAATCCGGCGGGCACCGGATCGAGGCTGAATTTTAATTGCGGTCCGCCTTCGCCGGCCGTCTGCCGCGCGGCATGCTCGATCGCCGCGGACAAACCGGACCCGGTGGGTTGCTGGCGCCGCAGATCGGCCACCGAGCGCCGCGTCTCGGTAAGACAATGCGCCGCGTCGTGAATGATGTCGTCCAGCGCCACGCGGTTCTCCGGCGTCACCCGCGCCGCGAGCGCCTGCATTTGCATCGTGACTCCCGAGAAGCCCTGGATGAGCGTGTCGTGCAGCTCGCGCGCAATCCGGCTGCGCTCCCCGAGAATGGCGTCGAATTGCCGCCGCAGCCGCTGGATGCGAACGCTATACCCCAGCCGGGCGAGGAGCGCCAGCGCCGCGATGACGACGCCGATGAACCACGGCCGTTGATAAAACTCGGCCGGCACGGTGAACGCTACGGAGCTGCCGGCCGTGTTGCATGTTCCGTCGATATTGCACGCCGTCACGCGAAAGCGATAATTGCCGTGCGGCAGGTTGGTATAAAATGCCTGGCGCCGGGCCCCGGCATCGGTCCAGTGTTTGTCGAAGCCCTCCAGAATATAGCGGAAAGTGAGGTGGCCGGGAGCGTAGAAGCTCAGGCCGGTGTAGACGAACTCGATGTTCTTGCTTCCCGGTCCGATGTTCTTCACCTGCGCGGGAGTGCTCGTGCGGCCGTCGATATTGACGGACTCGATGACCACCGGCGGGGGAGAAAACTTCATGTCCAGGTGCGCTGGATCGACCACCAGCAGGCCGTGAATGGTCGAAAACGAGAGCAGTCCATCCTGCATGCGCCACGCCGCCGGCTGCACTCCAGAGCGGCACTCCACCGTTTGTAATCCGTCCATCGGGCTATATGGCGTGCTCACGACGGAATGCGCCGCGCCGGCGGCGAAGCTGCGAAGACCGGCGCGCTTGAGAGAGAAAATTCCTTTACTGCACGCCATCCAGAGCTGGCCGCGCGAGTCGGCCACGATACCGTAAATCTCATCGTCGAAAAGTCCATCGCCCACTGTGAAATGGCTCAGCTTGCCGTTTTCGAGCAGGTACAGACCGTTTCCCACGGTTCCAATCCACAGCAAGCCATCGCTGTCGAGATATAGCGCGTCCGCGTTGCGGACCGGTAAACGCGCCGCGGGAATCTCCTGCAGCGTGCGTTCCGCATAAACCGCGATTCCGGTTTCGGTCGCCGCGAAAACCCGCCCGCGACGGTCTTCCTCGAATGCCACGGCTGGAAGTCTCGCCGCGGCGGCGCCGGGAAGACGCGTGATGCGGCCATCGCGAAGCACCGCCGTTGCGGCCGCGCCGCCGATCCATACCGTCCCCTCGCGATCGCGATATATGGCGCGCACCGCCTTTCCGGGAAGGCCCTGCGCTTTCGTAAAAACTCGCTCCACGCGGCCGTTCGAAAGCAGGTCCAGACCCGCTTCGGTCCCCACCCAAAGCGTTCCTCCAGCGCCTTCGGCGAGCGCGTTCACGGAATTACTGGCAAGCCCTTGCGCCCCGGTCAGCACGGTCGACTTGTGGCCTTCCAGGCGCGCCAACCCGGAGCCCATGGTGCCAACCCAAACCGTTCCTTTGGAGTCTTGCAAGACAGGTCCGGTGTCGTTGCTGGGAAGTCCTTCGCTGGTGGTGAAAGGAATCGTGCGGCGATCCAAAAACTGGTTGAGGCCGCGCTTCGTTCCCGCCCACAGCGTGCCTTCGCGATCTTCGAACAGGGCATAAACGGTGCTCTGCGAAAGGCCATCGCGGGTTCCAAAACTCTCAATGTCCTCGCCTTTGCGCAGACGGCTGAAACCCTCGCTGGTGCCGATCCAGATACTGCCATCCTGGCTTTCGGCAAGCGAGAACACGGAGTTGGTCGCGAGGCCATCCGATTTCGTCCAGCGGCGCTCCCGTCCATCTTGAATACGCACCAGACCGTCCGTCGTTCCCACCCACACCGCGCCGTCGCGGGCGCACAAGATGGCCTGCACGACGGCATATTGCGGGATCGACCGCAGACGATAACGCGAGAATCCGGTTCCATTCCAGACGCTCAGATCGGAGCCTTCGCCTCCCGCCCAGATGCGGCCGTCTTTGGCGATCGCCGCGGCTTCAATGTCGACGCGCCGCGTGCGCGAATCGCGCGCGCGTGCCTGAATCAGGCTCCGCGCTGAACGAATCGCCGTCCTCGGCGTTCGCCGCGGCTTCAATATCCGCGGCCGCGAGGCCCTCGGCGGCGCCGTAGGAAGCGATAACGCCGCCGGAGATTCTCGCCAGCCCGGCATCCGTACAAGCCCACACGGCGCCGTTCGAGCCGGCCACGACGCAGTGAACGTTATCCGAGGGGAGGCCCTGTTTGGTCGAGAATCGCGCGACGACGCCATCGCGATAACGCAGCACACCGGCGCCGTTCGTCGCAATCCAGAGATTCTTGGACTCATCTTCCGCGAGCTGGCGGATCTCGGCGTCGCGCAACGGGCCGCCGTTGGGATCGCCCACCACGCTGAACCGCACGCCGTCGAAACGCACCAGACCGCGGCTGGTGCCCAGCCACAGAAATCCGTCGCTGGTCTGGCGAATGGCGCGAATGGTTCCCTGAGGAAGTCCTTGCGGCGTTTGCCAGATCCTATGAAGGTATTGCGTGAGGGTGCGATTGGGAACCAGCGCGCCGGCCGGAGGCGAAAGGAGTGATAGGACCGCCGCGATGGCGGAGAGACGGATTCCCCACAGGGTAGGCTGCATTCGAGTCAAGACAGTAGCTACTTATAGGTTAGGCGTTCTTTGAGTTTACCGGGTTACGGCCCGTGAAATCCGAGCGGGCCACGCCCGCCGCCACCCGCCCTATTGAGCGATTTTCGCCAAAATTAGAGCCAGCGGCTCTTCCGTCTCGCTCGCCGCCTCCGCGCAGATCCTCTTCCTCGTCTGCCACGTCTTTTCCGCCAGGTCCACGTTCGTATTAGTCGCCTCGTCCTCCCCGCCCGGCTTCAGTTTCACTGCGAAAGCCCCCTGCGCCGTATCGAGTAGCGCCTGCGCGTCCACCGGCATATCCACCGTTTTGCACCGCTCCAGGCTCTCCACGGCCATCTCGAGAAGACGAGACGAGCGCTCGTAGCGCTCGTGCGCGCTCAGTCCCCGCGACGACGGATCGAGCGAGAGCACCTCGCTTGAAAGATCCAGCCGCTTGCGCAGCTCCGCGTCATGTGGCAGCAAATGCGATGCGATCAGGAACTCCGTGTGCGCCGTCTTGTAATTCCCGCGCGCGAACTCCGCCTCACCGAGTCCCGCGAAGGCTCCCGGATCGGACGGGCGCTCCCGCAAGATCACGCGGTACATATCGAACGCCCTCGAGGGCGATCCCGCGGTTAGATAGAGATGCGCGATCCGCTCTCGCGTCGCGATGTCCAGCTTCTCCTCCTGCAAAGGAAGCAGCTCCGCGAGCAACTGCTGCTTGTCGTTCTCGCGCGCCAGCAGATCGATTAACTCCAATCGCGCCTCCAGCCGCCTGTTGGCCGCATCGCCGCCCCAGCGACCATAGATCGCGCGATGATAATAGGACCCGGCATCCGCAATCCTGTCTTCTTTAACAAGGATGCGAGCCATCGCGAGGTTCGCCTCGCCGTTGCCCGGATCGCTCGCCAGCACCGCCGCGGCCACCGCGTCCGCGTCGCTGAACTTCCCCGCGGCCAGCAGCGCGCGCGCCAGCGCGAGTTGATATCCCACGTTCTGGCGCGCAAACGTCAGCGCGCCGCGGAAGTCCTCGATCGCGGAGCCGTATCGTCCCTGCGCCTGCGACCGCTCTCCGCGTTCGAAGAGCCGTTCCGCTTCGGCGCGGCTCTCCGCGATCTGCGCTCTCTCGAGGAAGGCGTCGAAAACAAACAGGCCCGCCATGGACGCGAATACCAGCGCGAACGTACCGAGAAAGGAATGGCCGCGCCTATCCATCGCGCTCCGCCGCTCCCGGCAGCTTCGCAACGCCGTACGCTTCGAGAATATCGTCCAGCGTCACAATTCCCTCGAGCTGCCGCACATTCGAGCGGCTCACCACCGGCAACACGTTATACCCGCTATGCCCCATCCTTTCAAGCGCAACGTCCACTCCCTGATCGGCGTGGACGTGCGGCAGCTCCTCGGCGCGCCGCGGATGCTCCGGAAAAGCTCCGCCCAGAAACTGCGACAGCTTTTTCCCGCCCTCGCCCTGCGCCAGGGCGCTCTCCAGTTCCCATTTTCGAATCATGCCCCACAGCCCTTGCGCGTCCGCCACCGGAGCCGCGTCCAGATCGTAGCGGCGGATGCGCGCCGCCGCGTCGGCCACCTCCAGCTCCGGCGGCAGCACCTCGGGGGCCGCCTGCATGGCCTGCCGTACGCGCACGTGCGCCGCTTGCGCGCGGCCCTCGGCGGTCGGCAGGTGGACGCCGTCCTGGTGCGCCAAGGCTTCGTAAATCGGCTCCCGCTGCAGCTTGTAGGAAATAAAAAATGCGATCATGTTCGAGATCATCAGCGGCACGATGATGGTGTAATCGCGCGTCATCTCGAAAATCATGATCACCGACGTCAGCGGCGTGCGCACAATTCCCGCGAACGCCGCGCCCATGCCCACCAGCGCATACGCCCCCGGGTTTGCCGTGTACGCCGGAAAAAGCGAGTGCGCCACGCTGCCCACGGCCCCGCCCATGGTTGCGCCGATGAACAGGCTCGGTCCGAAAATGCCGCCCGCGTTCCCCGACCCGTAGCAAACCGCCGTGGCCACCAATTTCAACGCCGAAAGGATAATCAGCGCTTTCAGGATCGCGTCGCCGTTCAGCACCCGCTCGACGTAGTTGTATCCCACGCCCAGCACGTCCGGAACGAACCATCCCATAATGCCCACGGTCAGTCCGCCCACCGTTGGTTGCAGCCACACCGTCCCCTGGGCAGGCGCTTGAATCCCGCGCGCAGGCCCAGCAGCAGCTTCGTGAACGCCACCGACGCGAATCCCCCCACCACGCCGAGCACCGCGTAGACGCCAAACTCCGCGGGATGCACCAGTTGGTACGCCGGCACGTGAAACAGCGGCTCGTCGCCCAACACCAGGTGCAGGAACATCCATGCCGTCGCCGAGCTCAACACCACCGACCCCAGAATCGGAGCGTTCAGATCGCCGACAATCTCTTCGAGCGAGAACAGCACCGCCGCGATCGGAGTGTTGAACGCCGCCGCCAGGGCCGCCGAGCATCCCACCGGAACCAGCAGCTTCACGAGCTCGCGCCGCAGTCCCAGCCGCCGCGCGATCACCGATGCGAGCCCCGCTCCGATCTGTACCGACGGTCCCTCGCGTCCTAACGCGATCCCACTCGCAAGAGAAGCCGAGCAACAGAAAAATTTCCCCAGAACGGTACGAAATTTGATAAAGCCATCTTCAAGAAACAGAGCGTACTTGGTCTGCGGAATGCCGCTGCCGCGCGCGAACGGGAAATATCGATACAAAAGAAATCCGGTTACGAGCGACCCCATTGTGGGCACGAAGATTCGCCGCCAGCCCGTGCCTCCTGGCGGATACATGCGCGCGGCGAGTCGCCCCGTTAACAAAATGAACGCGACCACGACCAAGCCGACCAGCGCCCCAATCACCAGACTGAGGATCAGCGACATATGATTGTCGCTCTTGCGTAATTGCTCCACCCACTTGCGAAACCTGCGCCTCATAAAGCTGCCCGCATTAGGCTCATACTTTCATCTTCCGATGATTCCGCCGCGCTGTGTCATGATAACGGCTTACGGCCATGCGTGTTCGCGCAATCATGGTGTGCCTGTTTGCCTCGGGAACGCTTGCGCGCGCCGCCGAGCTCCCGCCGTTCTCGCTCAACGACGACGCCTTGCCGCGCAAATACTCTCTCGACCTCACGCTCGATCCCGAGCGCGGCGCTTTCGAAGGTATCGCGCGTATCGAAGTCGATCTGGCCCGGCGCATGCCCGTGATCTGGCTCAATGGCAGCGGCCTTGAAATATCGGAAGCCACGGCCGAAATGAAGGGCCGCGTTGTACCGGCTCAAGCCACCGCCGCGGGCGAGGATCTCCTGGCGGTCGAGCCGGAAACTCCCGCTGGACCCGGCCGCGTCGCTCTAACTTTGAAATATCGCGCGCCGCTCGCCGCCAAGGCCGTCATTGGACCCTATCGCGTCCAATACGAAGACCGCTGGTACATCTTTACGACGTTCACTCCCACTGGAGCCCGAAGCGCCTTCCCGTGCTTCGACCAGCCGCGCTTCAAAACTCCCTGGGATGTGCGCTTGCACGTCAAGCGCGAGTACCGCGCCTTCTCAAACGCGGCCATGGTTAGCGAAACGGACGAGCCCGGCGGCATGAAGGCCGTCGCGTTCGCAACCACCGAGCCGCTGCCCTCCGAAGTGGTCGCCTTTGCCGCCGGCCCCTTCGATATTTTCGAGGGCGCGCCCGCCGGACGCCGCGAGATCCCCATCCGCGTCATCGCTCCCAAAGGCCACGCCGCGCAGGGCGAAGAGGCCGCGCGCGCCACGCCGGAGATGTTGTTCCGCCTGGAATCCTACACCGGCATGCCCTATCCTTACGACAAGCTCGACCAGGTCGCGCTCCCCGAGCTGCCCTTCGGCGCCGTCGAAAATCCGGGTTTCATCACCTACCGCCTGCGGTCGCTGCTGTTCTCGCCCGGCGGCGCCGGCGCCACGCAGACGCGCGCGGTCCGCGCCGTCGAAGCGCACGAAATGGCGCATCAATGGTTCGGCGATATGGTCACGCAGGCCAATTGGGAAGACGTTTGGTTGAGTGAAGGCTTCGCCACCTGGCTCTCGGCAAAAGTTATGGACCAGGACCAACCCGCCGCCCGCCAACATCTCGCCGCCGCCGTCGCCCGCGAGCGCATTATGGAAGCCGACGAAGGCGCCAGGACTCGTCCCGTGCGCGTCGTCATGCGCGATCGCGAAATGATGAAGAACGTCTACAGCCCGTTCGTTTACCAGAAGGGCGCGGCAGTTCTGACCATGCTCGAAGGCTGGCTTGGCGAGAATGCGGTGCGCGGCGGTTTGCGCCTCTACCTCGCCGATCATCGCTTCGCCTCCGCCACCACCGGCGATCTTGTCGCCGCGCTCCGCCTCGCCTCCGGCATCGACCCCGCCGAAAGCATGCACGATTTTCTCGATCAGACCGGCGTCCCCGCCATCCATGCCGAGGTGCGCTGCGAGCCTGGCCTCGACCCGCGCCTGGAGTTCGAGCAGACCAACGCCGCCCGCCATTGGGACGTTCCCGTTTGCTGGAAAACCCCCGCGGCATCCAGTTGCCTGATCGTCGACACCCGCCGCCAAGTTCCTTTGCCGCGCAACGCGCCCTGTCCAGCGTGGGTCTACGCCAACGCCAACGCTTCGGGTTATTACCGCATTCAGTGGGACGCCGCGCAGCTTGCGGCGATGGACGACGCCGCGCTTAAAAACCTCACCGCCCCCGAGCGCCTCGCCCTGGCGAACGACGTCAACGCCCTGCGCCGCTCCGGCCGCCTCGACGCCGCCGCCGTCAACCCCGTGCTCACGCGCCTCGCCGCCGACCCCGAGCCCGAAATAGCCCAAGCTGCCGCGAAGGGTCTTGAGCAAAAGCAATAGCTTCCCTGGGTAGCGCTGCCGTCAATCGTCCTCTGATACTCTCTTAGAATGCGTAACCCGATAAGCAGTTGCATGCGGGCAGCTCCTATTCGGGTTCGGTCATCGTGCCGAATCAACTGAACGTCGGCGATTCAACGCCCATTATGCTCTTCGCCAATCCGGCAGGCGAATACTCGCCCAGTCCCCTCAACAAGACGCTTTCAATCCAGTTAGGACCAACGGGGTTCAACTCCGTCATCGTCTCGCCGCTCCTATTTATGGACACGATCACGGCAAAGCAGTACGGCCTCATCGTCCTAGCGCCCGCCCAATTCGCCGCGCCGAACTTGACCGGAACCAACGCGAACGGTCCCGCTGCCGTGTCGGAGCGTTCCTCTGAGCGAGTCAATTTTCTCAGGAGGATTGACTATGCGCCTCTGCGGAAACGGAGTTTTCTTGCGAAGCGCCAAGGCTCAGTGGCCGCCATCGTCCCCCCCGCCCTGCGGCGCTGAGCGGGCCTCTGATGCCGGCGCGTGCCCTTCGCTTCCGAGCATTAGTCGAGAGACACCGCCCCGAACCTCACAGTCAAGAAGCGCGTCAATACGGGCCACGCGGAGTATCGAGCGCATTCAGGCGCACAGCGCTGTCCGCGCGCACGGCGTCATCGTGCACCTCCGCCCACGGCTCATCTCCAGGACAAATGCGTCATCTTGGCTCCACTGCGCCAAGCAGCTCAACGCGATCCCTGCCGGCCAGAGAAAATGTTTATTTGGCGAACTTCTCGCGCTCGAAGAGGATCGCCCATGGCAATGCGCCGGTCTGGCGCTCCAGCTCTGAACCGCGCCCGCCCTCGGCGTGCGTCCGTCGTCTGAAGTGTTCGAATGGCAGACGGTGGCGCCGCCTGACGAGGGCTTTGTAACGCGCTCCAGGGAGCTTTCTCGCGCTTGCTGCTATAGTGTGAAAGTCGTTTCCATCCTATGCCCAGTACTGCCCAGAAGGAGATCGTCTGCGCCCACAGTCCCGATTCAGACGACGCCTTCATGTTCTATGCCTTGGCGACAAAAAAGATCCGCTCGAAGCTGCTGACTTTTCGCCATGTCCTCGAGGACATCGAGACCTTAAACCGCAAGGCGACCGAGGGCGCGTATGAGCTGACGGCGATTTCCTACCATGCCTATCCCTACGTTTGCGACAAATACGTCCTGATGAGCAGCGGTTCGAGCGTCGGCGATGGCTATGGACCGATGGTGATCGGCATTCGTCCCTTCGGCGCCAACGAGCTCAAGGGCAAAAAAGTGGCGATCCCCGGTAAGATGACCACCGCCTATCTAGCGTTAAAGCTGTTCGAGCCGGATTTCGAGCCGGTGCAGATCCCCTTCGACAAAATCATGGAGGCAGTCGCGGAGCGTACCGTCGATGCCGGGCTGGTGATCCACGAAGGGCAACTCACGTTCGACAAAAGCGGATTCCACAACATCATCGATCTCGGGCGGTGGTGGAAGAAAACCTACGATCTGCCGTTGCCCTTGGGAGGGAACGCGATTCTTCGTTCTCTCTCGCCGGCGGTGCAAACAGAATGTTGCCGGCTGATGCGCGAGAGCATACAGTATGCGCTCGACCATAACGAGGAGGCGCTGAACTACGCTCTGCAGTTCGCGCGCGACATGGAGCCCCGGCTGGCGGAGAAGTTCGTGGGCATGTACGTGAACCGCTACACCGTGGATGCCGGCGACGTTGTCCAGGCAGCCGCGCAGAAGCTCCTCGATATGGGCTACGAAGCGGGGTTAATCTCAAAGAAGGTGCATGTCGAGTTTGTCCCTTAGAATTTCGCGCGGGTTCGTGGCCTGTCTGGTCGTACTATCGTTGCCAACGTTGCCGGCGCAAGAGGATCCCAAGCTGCGCGTCCGTGTAGTACGCGACCTCAAAGGCGGCGGCCCCGACAATATCCCGAAAATCGCGCAATATCTCGGCGATCCCGATATTGTCGTGCGTATCGAGGCCGTGAAGGCGCTGGACGATATCGGTGGTCCGCGCACCCTCGAACCGCTGGTCAAAGCGCTGAATGACGTTGACCCGGAAGTGCAAATCCGCGCCACCGACGGGCTGGTCAATTTCTATGTCCCGGGATATCTGAAGACCGGGATGACGGCCTCCCTCAAGCGCGCCGGGACGTCGATCAAGGGACATTTCACCGATACCAACGACAAGGTGATCGACCCCTTCGTCGAGGTGCGGCCGGAGGTGATCGAGGCGCTCGGCAAAGTGGCGGTCGGCGGCTCGAGCGTGGAGGCGCGCGCGAACGCGGCGCGAGCGATCGGAATTCTGCGCGGAAAGGCCGCGATCCCGGAACTCATTCAAGCTATCAAATCCAATGACGATCAGGTTATGTACGAAGCGCTGGTGGCGCTTCAAAAGATTCGAGACCCCAGCGCCGGTCCCCGTATCGCGTTTCTGCTGCGCGATCTGAACCCCAAGGTGCAAAGCGCCGCCCTCGAGACCATTGGTTTGTTGCAGGACCGCGGCACGATTCCACAGGTGGAGGACGCGCTCAAACGCGCGAGCGACGTGAAAGTGCGGCGCTCCGCGCTGACCGCCTTGGCGATGATGCCGGATCCCGGAACCCGCGCCATTTTTATCCAGTATCTGGCGGACAAGGACGACAATATGCGGGCGGCTGCGGCCGAGGGGCTGGCGCGCATCAAGGACCCACAGGATCTGGCCGCGCTAAACCAGGCTTTCACCGGCGAGACGAAGACCAAAGCAAAACTCGCGGACGCTTTCGCGCTCGTGGACCTTGGGCGGCGCGAATCCACGGCGGATTCCCCGCTCTTCTATCTCATCTCCCAGCTTGAGTCGCGCAGCTTCAGCGACGTCGCGCAGGCGTATCTAACCGAATTAGCACGCGACCCTGGAATCCGCAAAGACCTGTATCCGTTTCTGCAGCAAGCCAACGCCACGCGCGACGAGAAAATCGGGCTGGCGCGCGCGCTCGGATCGAGCGGCGACCGCGACACCGTGCCGTACCTGGAAACGCTCTCTCACGACCCCGACGGTCAGGTGGCCGAAGAGGCCCTGCGAGCGCTGCGGACCTTGCGCACGCGGCTGGGGTAATCGAGCAGTTCCGTAATCTACTGTAATCTGTGGCCACCAGGATCAGAAAGGTTCTCCAAACCTCCGAATTGAGATTGTACAAGCCCCTGTGCCGGGGTACGATTCAGAGTGTGCCTCGATACTCTTCAGAACAGAACAACATCCTCAGGGACATCCTGAGTATGGTTTGCCTTTGATCGCGCCAGTATCGCTGAGTTGTGGCCCGACTACACGAAGGCGATGGCGGACGAATACCAGAGGCGAATAATAGATCTCGTCGTCAAGTACGCCAAGAACATTGATCGTAAAGCCGGAATTCAGATTGAAATCGATTAAGAAGAGCGCCGTAGAGGGGCGCACCGCGAAAATAATGGGCATCGGCGTCTTAGCCTTTCTAGCCGTGGGCCTATGCTGGAATTCGTTCGGCCTTCCCAATTACCTCTTCTGGAATGCTCTGCTCCTGTGGTGGTCATGCGTTATGTATTCGGCAGACATGAGACCGGTTACGAAGAAGGTCAACAAGAACAGCAGCCGCATTCCCGGGCTGGAGCAATCCACCATTTTATAAAGGGAATCGAGCCGTGAAACCGACGAGTATCGCACGCGGCGACCCCTTCCGCTAAAGACGTGATATCGTTCCGGCGGGGCGCGACAATATAGTCGGATGAAACGACTCGCAACCATCCTCCTCGCCGCGGCTCTAACCGCGGCCGCCCAGACCCCACCGCCCGATCACGCGCAACCCGAGCGACCCCCCGCTGCCGCGCTGCAGGCCGCCCCCGGCGCGGTTTCCCTGCGCGAGCTCAGCATCTCCCTCGAAACCCTTTCCGATCGCGTCCATCGCGCCGTCGTCCAGGTCTTTTCCACCGGTTATGCCGCCGCCGAGGACAGCGACGGAGGCGCCAACACGAGCCTGCTCTCAAAACAGCGCGCCACGGGTTCCGGCGTGATCCTCACGGCCGACGGCTACATCGTAACGAACAACCACGTCGTGCGGGGCGCGCGGCGCGTTCAAGTGCGGCTCCCGGTAGCGCGCGAGCAATCGCCGGGACATCATTCTATCCTTCGCTCGGAGGGCCAACTGCTTGAGGCCAAGCTGATCGGAACCGACCGCCAGAGCGATGTGGCGGTGCTAAAAGTCGACGCAAAGGACCTGCCCCATCTGGCGCTGGGCGATTCCGACGATTTGCGGCAAGGTCAGCTCGTGATGGCCTTCGGGAATCCGCTCGGTCTCGAAGGCTCGGTCAGCATGGGGATTGTCAGCTCGGTCGCGCGGCAGATCAAGCCGGAGGACCCCATGATTTACATCCAGACCGATGCGCCCATCAACCCGGGCAACAGCGGCGGTCCGCTGATCGACGCCGGCGGCCGCGTGCTGGGAATCAACACCTTCATCCTTTCGCAATCGGGCGGCAGCGAAGGGCTTGGCTTCGCGATCCCGAGCAATATCGTCAAAACTGTTTATGACCAGATCCGGCGCGAAGGGCACGTCCACCGCGGGGAGATCGGGATTAGCGCCCAGACCATCACGCCGTTGCTCGCCAAGGGCCTCAAGCTCGATCGCGATTGGGGCGTGCTGGCGGCCGACATTGAGCCCGATGGGCCGGCCGAATCCGCTGGAGTGAAGATCGGGGACGTAATTGTAAGCGTCAACGGAAAAACGATGGAGAACGCGCGGCAGCTGCAGGTGAATGTGTATCAGCGCCGGATGGGCGAAAAGGTCGACCTCGAACTGCTGCGGGACGGAAAACCCTTGCACGCGCAAGTCGAGGTAGTGGAGGCGCCGCGCGATCCCGCGCGCTTCGCGGACCTGGTCACGCCGGAGAACAACATGGTGGTGCGGCTGGGGATTCTGGGGATTGGGATCGACAAGCGCCTGGCTGAAATGTTGCCGGAGCTGCGTTATCCCTACGGCATCGTTGTCGCCGCCGGTTCGGCGAACGATTTGAGCAGCGGAACCGGATTGCAGCCCGGAGACGTCATTTATTCTGTCAACGGCGATCCCATGACCAGCGTGCCGGCGCTCAATCAGGCCCTGAACGGATTCCAGCCCGGTGACGCGCCGGTTTTCCAAATCGAGCGCGACAACCGGCTCATGTTCGTCGTCATCGAATTGGAATAAGTGCGCCGCATATTCTTAATTGTCCTCATCCTCTCGTGCGCCTTATCCCAGGCGCAGACGAAGCGCTCTAAAAAAACGGCCGCCAAACCCGCCGCGGCGGCGACAGATCCTTCCAAGTGGCCGCTTGAGAATTATGTCGTCAAGGGCGCCAACCACTACACGCGCGAGCAGATCTTCGCGTTGAGCGGCCTGCGCCTGGGACAGCCCGTAACCAAGGTGGATTTCGATGCCGCGCGGGATCGCATGGTCGCCTCGGGCGCCTTCACGAGCGTCTCGTGCGGTTATGATCCGGCGGCCGACGGCAAAGGATATTCCGCGACATTCGATGTCATCGAAGTCCCCGAATTGTATCCACTAAAAGTGGAGGATCTGCCCGTGACGGACGCCGAGGTACTGGCCTTCGCGAAATCCAAAGACGCGCTGGCGGGTCCGAAAATTCCAGGGACCAAGGAAGCCGTCGCGCGATACAAGCAGTATCTGACCGAGTTGCTGGCGTCAAGGAATTACAAGGAACCGATTACCGGCAGCCTTACTTCCGAAAATCCACCGGATCTGATTGTGCTTTTCCGGCCGGCGGCTCCGCGGCCGGCGATCTCGCTCGTGAAATTCACGGGCGAGTCGGTAGTTCCAATTCCCGTGCTGCAAAACACCATGAACGACGTCGCGCGCGGGGTCCCTTACAACGAGACGACGTTCCGCGTGCTGCTCGATAACAGCGCGCGTCCGCTGTACGAGGCCAAGGGGCGCATGCGCGTGGCGTTCCCGAAGATCGCGACTGAGCCCGATCCGAGAGTAAAAGGCATAATCGTGACCGTCGCGGTAGACGAGGGACCGGTCTACAAACTCGGGGCCGTGCGCGTGAGCGGGGCGGGCGAGGAGGGTCCGGACTTTTTGAAGATGGCCGGCCTCAAAACGGGCGAGATCGCCAACTTCGACCTCGTCAAGGCGGGGCTGCGGAAAATCGACGAGCAGATGCGGCGGGAAGGTTATTTGCAGGCTGCCTCACAACCGGAGCGGCGCTATGACGATGCCGCCAAAACCGTGGACGTGAACTTGAAGATCGTTCCCGGACCGCGATTTGCGTTCACGACGCTGAACATCGTCGGGTTGGATATCGAGACCGAGCCGGTGATTCGCAAAATGTGGGGCCTGCAGGCGGGGCGGCCTTTCAACGTGGATTATCCTCAGCATTTTCTAGATCGCGTCAAGCAAGACGGCGTCTTCGATAATCTCAAGAACACTCGCTTCGAAAACAAGATCGATGCCGCTGCGCACACCGTGGAAGTGACGCTCTATTTCAATAAATAGGGCGGCGAAAATCTCGTTCACGCCAATCTTCTATATTCATTTCAATGACTTACATGTATTCGCTTGCACCCCTCATCGTATACTTAGATTTGGGAAGGGCTAATTGCCTGACTCAACCTTGTAAGGTGAGGGAAAAAAGGTTGGCCAACCGAATTCACCTACTGCGAAACCGGCCCGCGCGGCTCCAGCAATAATCGGAGTCCCACGCGGAGAACCGGTGGAGGATCCTCCCGGCGAACGTTGTGAGACGCGACGCCGACAATGAAGTTTGGAAAGATGACTGCCAATTCGTAGTTGGTAAGCATTGATCCAATGCGGAAAACAGGGCGCCTCGGCCGGTTCTGAAAAGAATCGGCCGGGCGTCGAACTTTTTTCTATAATTTTCCTCGCGCGCTGGGCCGAAGTGTGCCCAGACTCCGGAACCCCCAACTGCGGCCGCGAGTCCCCGCTACGCGCTCGCCGTACCGGAGCGGGCCTTTGCAATAGCGGCCGTGAATTGGCGCGCGCGCTCCTCGAACACTTCGAATTTCCCGGACCTGATCGTCGCGGCGTCGATCAGTTCGCTCCCCACCCCCACGGCGCAGGCTCCCGCCTTTAGAAAATCCCCGCAGGTTTCCAGATTGACGCCGCCCGTCGGCACCATTTCGATGTGCGGTAAGGGAGCTTTAAGCGCCTTGATGTATTTCGCGCCGCCCACGTTTCCACAGGGGAAAATCTTGACGGCATCGGCCCCCGCTTCCCACGCCGTTAACACTTCGGTCGGTGTCAGCGCGCCGGGCATGATGGCTTTCGAATAGCGTTGCGCCATCTCGATGGTGGACAGCTTCAAAGCAGGCGTCACGAAAAACTGCGCCCCCGCCAACATGCAGGCGCGCGCCGTCTCGGGATCGAGCACGGTGCCCGCGCCGAGCGCGATCTGATCGCCGAACTGGTCCGCTAGTTTTTCGAGCGCCTTGATTGCGCCGGGGACGGTCATCGTGATCTCGGCCGCTCGGATTCCGCCGCGATAGATGGCCTCGATCGCCTTTACGGCCCCTTCCGAGCTATCCGTCCGCACGATTGGAACAATGCCGATCCGCGCGATCGCGGACATGATTTCTTCTTTGGTCATTTCTCTTACGACTGTAGCGCGGACAGATTCGCGCCATTCGGCTCGTCCGAATTTGACTTCCGGCGGCGCCGGACGTACGCTTGCCAACATGGCTCTGATCGGAAATGCTTCAAGATGGATCGCCGCGGCGCTGGCGTGCGCGATGACTCTCATGGCGGCCGGCAAGAAAGAGAAAACGCCCATGCTCAAGGACAAGTATGCCGAGGTGAATGGAGTCCGGCTGCATTACGTGGAGGCGGGCAAGGGGCCGCTCATCCTATTCCTGCACGGGTTCCCGGAGTTCTGGTACGAGTGGAAAAACCAGCTCGAGGATTTCGGGAAGGACCATCGCGCCGTGGCGCCCGATATGCGCGGCTACAATCTTTCGGAGAAGCCTCCGGTCGTGGACCAGTACCAGATGAAGTATCTGGTCGAGGATGTGCGGCAGCTCGTGGATCATCTCGGCTACAAAAACAAAAAAATCACGCTCGTGGGACACGACTGGGGTGGCGCCGTGGCGTGGTCGTTCGCGATCGCGCACCCGGAGTATCTCGACAAGCTTGTGATAGTGAACGCGCCGCATCCCGGAGTATTCGCGCGTCTGCTCGCCTCCGATCCGGCGCAGCAAAAAGCGAGCCAATACATGCTGATGTTCCGCGGTCCCAACGCAGAGGAGACGCTTTCCGCCAATAACTACGCCGCGCTTGTAAATGCAGTGCTCGGCGCGGGCCTGAAAAGCGGCGCCTTCACCGAAGACGACAAGAAGGCTTACATCGAAGCGTGGTCGCAACCCCGGGCGCTTACCAGCGGGCTAAATTATTATCGCGCCGCGCAGGTGGGACCGCCGGCGGCGGCCCCGAGCGGCGATGCGGCGGCGTCCCAATCGTCTGGAAATTTCGCGCTCGATCCCTCAAAGCTCGCCGTAAACGTACCCACGCTCGTCATTTGGGGCGAAAAAGACACTGCGCTGCTCGCCAGCAATCTGGACGGCCTCGACGAGTTCGTGCCCAACCTGACCATCAGGCGAATCCCCGACGGATCGCATTGGGTGATTCACGAGAAGCCCCTGGAAGTCGACGGCTATATTCGCGAATTCCTCGCGAAATAACGGCGCGGCTGCACGGCTGTAGACATTCTACCTCCCAAGGAGGTAGAATCTCTACAGCCACATGGATCTTCTGCAAGGCACGCTCGACATGCTGGTGCTTCAGACCCTGCGCTGGGGCCCGCAACATGGGTATGGAATCGGCCAAGCCATTCGCGCCGGCTCCCGCGAAGTCTTTCAGGTCGAGACCGGCTCTCTCTATCCCGCGCTGCACCGTCTGGAAAAGCGCGGCTGGATCAAGCCGGAATGGAAAACATCGGACAACAATCAGCGCGCCAAGTACTACCGTCTGACCGCGGCCGGCAAGAAGCGCCTGATGAGTGAGCAGTCCCGCTGGACGCAATTCGTCGATGCCGTGGCCGCGCTCATGAAGCCGCGCCCAGAGGAGGGCTAACGATGAAATTGGCCCGTTTTTCCCGCGATTTCTTCGGAAGTCGAAAGCGCGACGCCGAGCTCGACGAGGAGATCGCGGCGCATCTTCGCCTCGCCGCTCAGGATCGCATGGAACGCGGCGAACCGCCCGAGAGCGCGCGCTTCGCCGCGGCCCGAGAGTTGGGCAATACCGGGCTGATAAAAGAAAACACCCGCGCTGTGTGGACCTGGACCAGGCTGGAGCAAATCCTCCAGGACCTTCGCTCCGCTGCCCGCATTTTCACGCATTCGCCTGGGCTTAGCGCCGCGTCGATCGCGATCGTCGCTTTGGGTATCGGAGGCAACGCCACCGTTTTCTCCGCGATCCACGGAATCCTCACAAAGCCCGCGCCATGCGTCCGCGGCGAGGGTCTCGTGACGCTCGAGATCGCCACCAGCGGCCATCTCGGCGATCCTGAAAACAGCTACTTGAATTATCTCGACTACGCCGCCGGCGTCAAGAGCCTCAACCCCATCCTGGCGCGCGCCTTCGAGCGCTTTACCTTAACCGTTCCGAACGCCAGCTACGCTATTTTCGGCGCCCCCGTCACCTCCAATTACTTCGATACGCTTGGCGTCAATTTGGCTAAAGGCCGCACGTTCACCCGCGACGAATCTCTGGGCGCCGGCGGCCTGGTTGCCGTCATCAGTTATCGCGCTTGGCAAAATCAGTTTCAGGGCGCCGCCGATATCCTGGGCCGCGCGATCGCTCTGAACGGTCATCCCGCAACCATCGTCGGCGTCGCGCCCCCGCGCTTCCGCGGCACGCAGTTTGTCGATTCCTTGGATGTATGGGTCCCGCTGCTCGCCTACGCCCGCCTGCACGGCATTCAGCACGAGTTGCACGACCGCTCCTTGCGATCCCTTCAGCTCATGGCCCGTCTGGCCCCGGGCTTCTCCCTTGCGCGCGCGCAGGCCGAAATGGACACCATCTCGACCCGCTTGCAGGCGTCCTTTCCAAAATCGAATGGCGGCATGAGAATCGTGCTTGCGCCGTACTCGACCATGACGCCGCGCAACCGCCGCCAAGCTAGTCTCTTTCTCGCGATTTTGAGCGGCGTGGGACTGCTCGCGCTCCTGATCGTCTGCGCCAACGTCGGCAACTTGATGCTCGCGCGCGCTTTCGCGCGACAGCGCGAAATGGCTGTCCGCCAATCGCTCGGCGCTTCCCGCGGGCGCGTCCTGCGCATGTTGCTTCTCGAAGGATTCATTTTGTCGCTAAGCGCCTGGACAGCCGCCTGGGTCTTCGCCCTGTGGGCCTCTCATGCCCTGCCGCGGCTCATCCCTCCGAACAGCCAAGGCGTCAAACTGGAGCCGGATTTCACGCCTGATTGGGGCGTCTTCACATATGCCATGGCTCTCGGCATTATCGCCACCCTCGCGTTCACCATCGGCCCGGCACTGCACGCCTGGAGACAGGAGTTGCTGCCTTGGCTCAAAGCCGGACAACAAGGAGTTGTCGAAGGCCGCTCCCGCCTCTCGCGTTTCCTGGTGATCGCGCAGCTCGCCTTTGCAGTCGTCCTCCTCACCAGCGCGGGACTGGCCTGCCGCTCACTCTCGCTCCTCGATTCGCTCGATCTTCATTTAAAGAAGGACCACCTGCTCTTGATCACGCTCAACAGCGCCGGCGCGGCGGCCACGCCTCGGCAGAACGTGGCGCTTCTCGAGAAGCTGCGGGAGCGGCTGTGTCGCGTTTCCGGCGTCACTT
Organism: Bryobacterales bacterium; assembly: GCA_963838885.1. Lineage (GTDB taxonomy): Bacteria > Acidobacteriota > Terriglobia > Bryobacterales > Bryobacteraceae > JAICMB01. The sequence continues at coordinate 105,410 of CAWITB010000018.1, forward strand.
CGGTTTCATATGCCCGCGCGCCGATTCCTTTCAGCGCCGGCGTTGAACCCGCCGCGAGCGCTGCTACTCGAGAACCTGTTCTCGCGACCGAAAATTTCGCCGGCCCCGATTATCTGGCGGCGCTCGGCATGGCGCCCCTGCTCGGCCGCGGCCCCACGGCAGCCGACCACGTCAATAGCACAAAGACCGTCGCGATCAACCAAAATCTCGCCGCGGCGCTCTGGCCGCGCGAGTCCGCCCTGGGTCAAACGTTGCTGCTCGGACCCGCCCGCCAGCCCTTCCAGGTTGCCGGCGTGATTCCCAACTCGGTATTCGGCAATCTGCTGGCGGACGAGCATCCCAAAGCGATCGTTCTCGCGGAAAGCCAAAATCCCGCCGCCCCCGGTGAAGTCACGTTCTATGCGCGCTATCAAGGCAACCTCGACGCGGTCGCCTTGGCCCTCCGGTCCGCCATTCGCGAGACCGAGCCCAATGCGCCGGTCTCCTATATCCGCACCATGGATACGCAATTGTCGAGTTTCACGGCGCCCATTCTATTCATCGCAACGCTCCTGTCGGTATTCGCCCTCGGCTCCCTCCTGATCGCCGCCATTGGCCTCTACGCCGTCATTGTCTTCAACATGGCCCGCCGCACGCGTGACTTCGGCGTTCGCATGGCTCTCGGCGCATCCTCCCGCCAGGTGCTCGATGTGGTGTTGAAAGAGGGCCTGCGGTTGACCGCCGCCGGTCTCGCGCTCGGAATTGCGTTCAGTCTCCTCGTGGGCCGCGCCTTTCGCAGCGTTCTTTTCGGCATCACCCCCACGGACCGGCTGACCTACATAGGCGTTTTCTGCCTGCTCGCGCTCGTCGCATCTATCGCCTGCTATCTCCCGGCTCGCCGCGCGGCGCGCATCGATCCCATGCAGGCGCTCCGTCAAGAATAGGCCCGGCCCGGGCATGGCGGCGTGTCCGCGGCGGTGCGCTATACTTTCGCGAGGCATCCGTTCGCGCGACCCGGCACCATGTCCAACACGCCTTGCACGTTTTGCGGCGCTCCTTTGGGCCCCGCCGCTCTTTATTGCGGCAATTGTGGAACGGCGGCAAAATCTCCGGCGGCCTCTCCGCGGCAGCGATTTCAATACCCGCCGCCGAGCGCCGCAATGCCCCCTCCCGCGGCGCCGCTTGCCGCGCCGCCTCCACCGCAGGCCGGACTCCCGGCACTGTACGTCACGTGCCTCTCGGGGCCCGACGCCGGGAAATTCTACACCGTGCTCGCAACCGAAACCATCGTGGGCCGCTCCACCGGGATCGGCCAAGTGGACCCGCTAGTAGCTCCGCAACACGCCGCCCTCAGCGCCGTCAACAACCGCCTGCGCTTCCGCGCCCTCTCGCCCAATCCGGTGTTCGTCAACGCCCAGCCGTATTCTTCCGGAGAACTGCTGCCGGGCCAGGAGTTCCGCATTGGATCGTCCATCTGGCGCGTCAACGCCTCGCCGGCCCATCAGGCCGGCAGCCTCCTGCAATCGATGCAGGAGCAGTTGAATCGGCTCGCCGGAACCGAGAAGCTCGAAGGCTTCAGCCTCCGCGAAATGTTCTCGGAGGTTTTCAAGAAACGCAGCGCCGAGGAGCTCGAGGATTACCTCACCGTCGGAACCTATCGCACCACCCCTTCGATCGACAAAGCTCAGACCGGCTGGCCCAAACCGTGGCTGTTCATGCGCGTGCTGGCGGCCATCGTACTCGCCTACGTGCTGTTCGTGATCGTCATGACGAACTTCCACAACATCAAGGCCGTCCCGGCGGTCATCATGATGGGATCGCTCGCCGTCCCGCTCGCCACCGTCCTTCTGTTCTTCGAGCTCAACACGCCGCGCAACGTTTCCTTTTATAAGATCGTCCTCCTGATTTCGATGGGCGGCGCGCTGTCCCTTCTGGTCGCCGTAATCGGCTACGACCTTCCCGTTCTGGGAGAGCTCGGGCCGCTCTCGCCGGGCATCGTCGAGGAGGTCTCGAAGCTGGCCGCCGTGTTTCTTGTCATGCGCGGCGCCGCCGCCGGAGCGAGGTATAAGTACATCCTGAACGGCATGCTCTTCGGCGCCGCCGTGGGAGTCGGATTTGCGGTCTTCGAGAGCATGGGCTACGCCTTCGAGATGCTCCTTAGGGCGCGGAGCATCGAAGTCATGAGCTACGTCATTTACCTTCGCGCCGCTATGAGCCCCTTCGGCCATGTCGCCTGGACCGCCATCGCCGCCGGAGCGTTGTGGCGCGTCAAGAAGGATCAGCCCCTGCGGATCAAAATGGTGTTGGACCCCAAGTTTCTGAGGGCCTTCATCATTCCCGTCGCCCTGCACACGCTGTGGGACACGCCCGTGCATATTCCGTTCTTCGTCAAGGAAATCGTACTCGGAGTCGTGAGCTGGTATGTCGTATTCGCGATGGTGCAGCAAGGACTGCGCCAGGTCAAGGCCGACCAGGTCCGCACCACCAGCATCACGCTCCGCAGCATCCAGGCCGTCGCGTGAGACCGCGGCTCAAAATTCGTCGAACGGATTCGTGCCCGGAAACGTAGGAACAAGTGGAGGCCACTGTGGCATTTCAACAGTTCGTGGAAGAGATTCAGGTGCTCGGGCGCGACTTGGTCGATAAAGTCTCGGCGCTCATTCATGAAGGCAACGTGCAGCGCATCATCGTCAAGGATGAGCATGGCCACACGTTCATGGAAATTCCCGTCACCATCGCCGCCCTCGGAGTGATACTTGCGCCGTTACTGGCGGCAATCGGCGCGATCTCCGCGCTGGTGGCTAAATTTACGATTGTCGTGGTGCGCTCGGAGCCTCACGCCGCTCCCCCGCCGGCCGCCGAACGTCCAGCCGGCCTCTAATCGACGCGGCCTAAGGCAGCCCGTACCCGCCCACCGGAATTGTGGCCACTTGCTTCCCAAAGGCCTTGATCAGCGGCCTGCCCATGGAGATAGCCTTCTTCACCTGGGGCGACGAGAGCGATGCATCATGGCTCTCTTTGCTGTCCCAGACCTCGGTGACCCAGATTGTGTCCTCATCCGCGGAGTCCTTCGCCACGATGTAGCTGAGACAGCCGGTCATGTTCGATACCGCCTCAGTCAGGATCGCGATCAGATCGTCGCGCCGCCCCGCCACCGCCTTCATATTGCCGATTAGTCCGTACATCCGCTCTCCGTTGGGGAGCTGCCGACGCCATCGAGCGGGCAACAATGGCCACCGCGCCCGCCACGAGCTCCCGCCGCCCCATAGCCATAGACTCCGCAACGCCCCTCAAGCGCGCAGCTGAGGCCGCTCCGGCAGCGGACAGAACGCGCTACCGGAGAACCCCTCTGACTCCAGCCCGAGGGCGTGATTGTTGCGCGCGCGATAATTCTCCCACGCGATTGCGGAAGTAAGCTCGACGATCTGCCGCGCATTGAAATGGCGCTTTAGCTCTTCGAACAGTTCCTCCGGGACCTCGACCGGCGTGCGCGTCATCTCGACGGCATAGCGCACTACCAGCTTCTCCACGTCCGACAATTCCGGCGAACTCTCGTACTCCGGCAGCGCCATCAGCTTGCTCTCCGTAAGGCCCGCCTTTCTGCCCACGGCAGATCCCATGTCGATTCAAAAGGGGCAGCCGATCATGGCGGCAACCTTGATCTCCGCCAACGCCACCAGGGCCGCGTCGACGCTCTTGAGCTTGGCTTGCGCCACCTCCATTTGACTCAGCGCCCGCAAGAGACGCGGGCTATGCGCCGTGATCTTTACCGCCTCCATCACACGACCGAATTTTCGTTTAGTGAACCAGTACGCCAAGCGCACAAATAGGCCCGCGCGCTCGGGACGGCACTCCTTCGATTCTCGGCATGGCATCCTCCCGTCAGGCGCTCTGTCTTCCACGATACGCCAAGTAAAACGCCGCCGGAACCAGGAATACGGTGAAGAGTACGGATACTCCCAGCCCTCCCAGAAGGGCACGGGCCAGCGGCGCGTAGGCCTCGCTGCCTTCTCCCATTTTGAGCGCCATGGGAAGCAGGCCGATGATGGTGGCGAGGGAGGTCATCAAAACGGGACGCAAGCGCACGCGGCAGGCGGTGACGATGGCGTCGCGCACGCTCGAACCTTCGCCCCGAAGCCGATGCGCGAACTCCACGATCAGGATGCTGTTCGACATGGCGATTCCGGCGAGCATGACGACGCCCATCAGCGACATGACGTTCAACGTGGTTCCGGTCAACCAGAGCGTCAGAAGTACGCCGCTCAGTCCCGGCGGAAACGCGATCAGGATAATGAACGGATCCATAAAAGACCGGAACTGCGCCACCAGAATTAAATAAAGCAGCAACACGGACAACGTCAGGCCGAAGGCGAAGCTCTTGAACGACGCACGCATTCCCTGTACTATCCCTCGCATCGAGACGCTCACGCCCGCGGGAATTTTCGAGCGCGCGATCAGCGCGTCTACCTGGTCGGCGACGCGCCCGAGGTCTTCGGTAGCGGGGCGTACGTAGACATCGAGGTTGCGGCGGATCTGGTAATGATCCACCTCGGTAGGCGCTTCAAAGCGGGTTACGCCGGCGACCATGTCCAGCCGCGTCGATTGCGGCAGCCCCGCTCCGCGCAGCGGAATGGAACGCAGGTCGAGCATGTTCTTGATCTGTTGTTCGGGATATTGGACTGTCAGGAAGTAGTTGTTTCCGTTTTTCGGATCGACCCAGACACTCGGCGCCACCATCTGGTTTGACGTGAGCGCCGTAATCACGTTCGTCACGACTTCCCGTTCCGTGAGCCCCAGTTCGGCGGCCCGCGTGCGGTCGATCTTGAGCCGCAGCGCGGGGTAATCCAGATCTTGCGGGATGTACACATCCGCCACGCCTGGAAGGCGCCGGATGTCGGCCGCCAAGTCGAGCGCCGTATGATAGTCGGTCTGGAGATCGGCGCCTGCGACCTGAATGTCCATCGGCGCCGGCAGGCCCATGTTAAGCACTGAATCGATCAAGCTTCCCGACGAAAAATAAGCGGTCAGTTGCGGCATCTCGTCCAGCATGCGGCGCTTCACGCGGTCCATATAGTCGAAGCTGCTGCCTTCATGCCCGCTCTTTAGCGCGACCTGGACGAAGGCCGTATGCATGGCGGAGTTCGAGGTATAAATCGCCGAAAATCCTGGATCCACGCCAATATTCGAAACAATCATCGCGAGATCCCGCGCCGGGATCGTGCGGCGGATCAGGTCTTCAAGCGACGCGATCTCCTTCTCCGTTTCGGCAAGCCTTGTGCCGGACGGAGCCTTCACGTTCATCACGAACTGCCCGGCATCGGTCTGAGGAAAAAACGAAAGTCCCAGCAGTGGAAACAGCAGCAGGCTAGCGGCAAACGCAATGCCGAAAAGGGCCAGCGTCAACGCAGGCACGGCGAGTACGCGGCCAACCATGGCGTCGTAGGCGCCGAGAAAGCGGTCGAACTGGCGGTTGAACCAGGCATTGAACCGTTCGCCGAATCCGCGGCGCGGCGCTTCGGCCGCATGGCCATGCGCGGCGCTCTTGATATATCGCGCGCAGAACAGAGGCACGACGGTCATGGCGACCGCGTAAGATGCGAATAGCGAAAGGACGACGGCAAGAGCGAGCGATGAGAACAGGAATTTGCTGACGCCATAGAGCAGAGTAACGGGAAAGAACACGACGACCGTGGTCAGCGTGGCGGCGAGCACCGGCAGCGCCACTTCGCGTCCTCCTTTTTCGGCCGCGACCACCGCCGGCTCGCCCATTTCGAGGTGGCGATAGATATTTTCGAGCACCACGACCGAGTTGTCGATGAGCCGCGATAGCGCCAGTGCCAATCCTCCCAACACCATCGTGTTGACGGATCCGCCGCCCAGTTGCAGAGCGATAAAGGTGGCGAGCACGGACAGCGGAATGGAGAAGAACACCGCCACGGTGGCGCGCATGCTCCCGAGAAAAACCAGAATCATGATGCAGGTGAGCAGCAGACCGAGTCCGCCTTCGTGCAGCAGCGTCTCGATCGCGGTCTTCACGAATTGGGACTGGTCGAAGACGACGCGGCTGGTCAGCGTGGCGGGCACGTCGAACAAGCGCGTGAGTTTTTGCCGTACGCCGGCGACCACCGAAATCGTATTCGAATCGCCCCCTTGCTTCAAGACCGGCAGGTACACCGAACGCTGGCCGTCCACGCGCACGGCGTTATATTGCAGCGAATAGGCGTCCTTGGCGACGCCGATGTCCGAAACTCGCACCGGCGCCTGGCCGACCGTTTTTACCGGAACCTGGTTCATCTCGCCGATGTTCGGCAGCTCGCTATTGGCGTAGATGTCGTAGTCGTAGCGGCCGATCTGAACGTCTCCAGCGGGCAGAATCAGATTGGAATCGTTCATGGCCCGCACGACGTCCATGAGACTCAACTGGCGGGCTTCGAGTTTGTAGGGATCGGCATAGACCATGATCTGCCGCCAGCGTCCGCCGAATGGTTGCGGCACCGCCGCGCCCGGGACTCCCGCCAGTTGATTGCGGATGACGTTCTGCGCCAGGTCCTTCAGCATCGTCTCCGTCAGACCTTCGCCTTTCAGCGTGACCAGGCAGACCGGAAGGCTGGAGGCGTCGAACTTCAAGACGAAGGGCGGTAGAGTGCCGGGCGGAAGATGGCTGATCTCCGCCATCGCCAGACTGGCGAGCGTCGTCACGGCGGCATCCGGATTTGTGCCGGGCTGAAAATATACCTTGATCAGGCTGACGCCGGAGAGCGACCGCGATTCCATGTGATCGATGCCGCTGGCGAGCGTAAAGAAGCGCTCCAGGTGATATGTGATGTTGCCTTCCACCTGCTCCGGCGGCATTCCCGCGTAAAAGGTCGCGACCACCACGACGGGAATGTTCATGGCGGGGAACATATCGACAGGCATGCGCAGCAAGACTGACAGTGCCCAGGATCGCGACGATGAGGCAGAGGACGACGATGAAATAGGGAGTCTTTATGGCGAAGCGGGACATGGTTTCGGTTTCGTTTGCGCGTTATGGATTCGCGGCCGCCTCGGCGGCCTTGGGCCGCACGCGATCGCCTTCCTTCAGACCGCCGCGGCGGCCCACGATCACGGCGTCGCCGTCCTTCAGACCGGAGAGTACTTCAACCTTCGTCGCGCTTTCGAGGCCCAGCGTAACCGGAACGACGTGGACCACTCCTTCTTTTGAAACCTCGTACACGCGTTGCTTCCCGCCCGATTCGTCGATAGCATCGAGCGGCGCCGTCAAAACGTCTTTGCGATTTTGGAGCTGCAACTGCACGTCGGCGTACATCCCGGGCACCAGCGTAAGACTTGGATTGGGGACATCGACCTCGGTATTCATGGTGCGCGTCGAAGTTTGCACCAGACCGGTGAATCGCGTTACGCGGCCGGGAAAGGTCCGCTTCAGCGACGTAACTTCCACGTCAACCGCTTCGCCCACGTGGATGCCCCCAACCGCGGATTCGGGCACCGGCAGAATCAGCCGCAACAAATTGTTTTGCGACAACTGGATCACCGGCATGGCCTGAGTTTGGGATGAAGTTCCGGCCTGAATCAGGCTTCCGATGTTGGCATACCGTTTCGTCACAACCCCCTCGAATGGAGCCGTGATGGTCAGATAATGCGTCATCGTTGTGACGCGCGCCAGATCGGCGCGAGCGACGCGCGCCTTTTGTTGCGCCGCCGTAACGTTCGATCGCGCCGCCGAGACCTGGGCTTCGGACACCAGATCTCGGGAGTGGATTTCATCCACCTCCTGCCGCGGCACAAGGCCCGGCTCACGGTTCGATACGTCCTGGATGCGCGTGTACGAGAGATGCGCCATGTCATGGGCGGACTGCGCGCGTTGCAGCTCACTCGTTGCGCTGGCGATTTCCGCTTCGGCTTGGTCGATTGCCGCCGCGTTCCTCGCGAGATCGTCCTGCATCTCGGGAACTTCGAGCGTAGCGAGCACTTGGCCTTCATGGACCCGGTCGCCTACATCAACCGCGATGGTCTTGAGATAGCCCGCGACCTTCGCCATCACGTCGACCTCCTGGTAAGGCTCAAACTCGGCCGTCAGCGCCAGCGTCGACGAGAGATCGGCGCGCGTCGCATATGCCACCGGCACTGTCGGCGCCGGGTCGTTCGTTGAAGCCTGCTCCCGTCCGCGAGCATTATTCGCACAACCACATAGCGCCAGAGCGGCGAGCGCAATGAGGAACGCAAAGATTTTCGTCACCGCAATGCTCCCGTGACGAAGTCGAGTGCCGCGCGGCGGCTCAGATACTCGTACCGGGCGCTCGCGGCCGCATCCTCGGCGGAGGCTTGGGCGAGCTGCGCCTGATTGAGCTCCACCATGCTTCCGAGCCCCAGGTCGTAGCGGGTCTGCGCCAGCCGCAGCGCCTTGTTCGCTTCATCGACGAGACGGTTCGTCACGTCCAGGCGACGGTAGGCGTCGTTTGCTTCCAGCCACGCAATGCGTACGTCGCGGCTCACCTGAACCGTCAGCGTATCCACGTCTTTTCCGGCCGCCGCGGCGCGGAATTGCGCCTCTTCGTGTCGCGCGCTGTACAGATGCCCATTCAGAATCGGCAGGGCCACATTGAGTCCCGCGGCGGTATAGTTGCTGTGCAGCGGCTGAATGCTGGCGGGGATCGCGCCGGCAACACCGAGGATGCTGATGGCCGGATAACGCAGCCGCTTCTCGGCTTCGGCAAAGCGCAGCGCCGCGTCGCGCCCAAGCTCGGTCGCGGCGAGGTCCGGCCGGTTCTTCAAGGCGGACGCTATCAATGCCGCGAGATCGCTGTCCGGAGGACCGGGGAGCGGCTCGTCTTTCAATTCGAACTCTGTTTCGTTTTGATACCCCAGCGCGGCGGAGAGGCGGGCGCGGCTTTCGCGCACATCGTTCTCGGCGCGATACTCGGCCAGCTCGGCCTCCGAAACGGCGACTTCGGCGAAACTGACGTCCAGCGTGGATTTCATTTCACTCTGCGCCAGCGCCCGCACTTGGCGCAGCGTGAGCCGGCGATTGTTGAGCGTCGCGGTCGAGACGCTGAGCACGGCGTCGGCGGCGAGCGCCTGATAAAACGCTTGATCCACCTCCAGACGTATCTCGGCGCGCGTTTCGTCAACTTGCAGTTTCTGCGCGCCGGCGCGCAGCCGGGCGGATTCTATGAGCTTGTTGGTGCGCCCGAAATCGGTGATGAGCTGGCTCATCACGACTTGCGACGCGGCGCGGCTGGCAAGACTTGAGGTCGTGAGAGCTCCCGCTCCTACTGTGGCGCCGTTCTCGGCATCGACGCTGGTCAGATAACCGCCCAGATTGGGATAAAGCGCGGACCGCGCCTCGGTTACGGTCTTGCCTGCCGCCTGGGCCTGGAAGGAGGCCGACTGCAGGCGCGGGTGATTGTGTATGGCGATGTCTTCGGCTTCAGCGAGCGTCAGTATCTTAGGAGGAGTTTGCGCGCAAAGCGGCAGCGCCGCTGCGATTACCGCTAAGCGCATAAACCTCATGCCGCGTTATTTCCAGTGCTGGCCTTGCTCTTGAGCACCGTCGTATCATGCGCCTCGATCAGCCCATCGGTGACGAGCTCGCATAATGAGTGCAGCAGCGAATCGACCATCTCGATGGATTCGATGAACTCGATGCGCACGGGCAGGTGCTCGCCCGCGGCGAAATCCGCGCCAACCGAATGCGTCAGGTGGTGCGAGCCGAAGCCGGCCGCGGGACGAATCAGAGTTGCGCCGGCCACGCCGCGCTCAAGCAGGAAGGAAAAAATCTCGTTGTATAAAAAATCACGGTTGGAGCTGGTGTCTTCGTTAATATGAATCGTCACTTTCCGGGCGGGTCCGGGCGCCGAGCATTAGTCGGCTCTCGCGTCCACTTGCTGTAAGGGCATACTTTTGTTGTAAGGGATGGTCCCCAAAGCGCGCCACTTACGAATTTCTGAAGCTTTTCTGAACGGCTGGACAGTTTGGCGTAAGAAAATGTTAAGTTGTGCCGGTCCGCGTGTTCCTTAAGATTGGAATTGCGCGTGCGCATTTTAGTTATCGAGGATGAAAGGAAGCTTGCCTCCGCTCTTCAGGAGGGCCTGGAGGCGGAACAACACTCCGTGGCGGTGGCGCACACCGGCGAAGACGGGTATTTTTTGGCGCACTCGGAACGGTTCGATCTCTTGCTTGTGGACGTCATGCTGCCAGGCCGCGACGGCATGGAAATCGTCGGCGCTCTGCGGCGCGAGGGCTACCCGGCGCCGGTACTTCTGCTTACCGCGCGGGACGCGATTGAGGATCGCGTGCGCGGCCTTGATACCGGGGCCGACGACTATCTCGTCAAGCCATTCGCGTTTCCGGAGCTGCTGGCGCGCATTCGGGCGCTGGCGCGGCGCGGTAAGCCCGAGACCGCCGCTCCCCAGCGCGTCGCCGACCTGGAGATCGATATTGCGCGGCGATCGATAACGCGCCGAGGAGTCGCCATCGAGCTTACGCCGCGAGAATTCGATTTGATGGAATATCTGTTTCGAAACCAGGGGCGAGTGGTATCGAGAGAGATGCTGGCGCGCGACATTTGGAAGGAGCCGGCGCGCTATACGCCCATCGACAACGTCATCGACGTCCATATTGCGAGGCTGCGGCGCAAGATCGACGACCCCTATGAAAGAAAACTTCTGCACACGGTGCGGGGCGTGGGTTTCGTCTTGAGAGAGGAGACGCAGCCGGCGTGCTAGTCCGCGCGCCGAGGCGCGAATGAAACGGGCTTGCATATCAACATGCGCTCGCGCCTGACCGTATTGTACGTGCTCGTGTTGGGCGCCGCGCTGCTCGCGTATACTGGCGGAACGGCGCTGTTCTTGTTCCGACAACTGCGCCATCAGCTGGACCGCTACGCCGTTCAGGACATCGAGACCGTGGAGGGCCTGTTGTACTTCGCGCCCAACGGCCGGCTCGGGCTGCGCGAGGATTACCATAACCACCCGGAATCGAAGCAGGTTCTAGAGCGAATGCTGGAGGTGCTTTCGCCGGAGGGCCGAATCCTGTATCGGAACGATCGACTGCGGGGGCGCGATTTGGGCGGCCGGCCGTTCCCGCGGGAGGGCGCCGGCGGATATTCGCAGCGCTCCCTGCGCTTGGCCGACGGAACCCGCGTGTTTCTGGTCAGCCGGCGGCATATCATTGATGGCCGGCCGATCTTGATTCGCCTGGCATATAGCGAGGAGCCGCTGCGCAACAATGTCGAACAGCTCCTTTGGGTTTCCATCATTGCGTTGCCTCTTACGCTGGCGCTCGCGGGCTTGGCCGGTTTTTACCTCGCGCGCCGCGCCTTGGCCCCGCTCGAGCAGATGGCCCAGCGCGCCGAGAACATTTCCTCAGAGCGGCTCAGCGAACGTTTGCCCGCCGGCGCCAATGACGAGCTGGGTCATTTGGCGCGAGTGTTTAACAATACGCTGGCGCGCCTGGAGCAGTCGTTCGAACAGTTGCGGCGCTTCACTTCCGACGCCTCGCATGAGCTGCGCACGCCATTGGCGGCAATCCGCAGCGTGGGAGAAGTGGGGTTGCAGCGCGATGCGAGCCGCGAGGAGCTTCGCGACATCGTGGGCAGCATGCTGGAGGAAGTGAACCGTCTGACGCGGCTCATCGATAGTCTCTTGACGATTTCGCGCGCCGACGCCGGATCGATCCAATTCACGCGCTCCACTTTTCCCCTTATGGATCTGGTTGCCGAAAGCGCCGCGCTGTTTGAAGTGCTGGTCGAGGAAAAGCGTCAAAAGCTGCTCGTCGGCGGGGACGATACCGTCCTCGTCAATGCCGACCGGCTGTTTTTGCGGCAGGCACTAGTGAACATCGTGCATAATGCGGTGAAGTATTCGCGCGCCGGGGGCGGCATTAGCGTAAATGTGGCGCGCGACAGCGCGAATAACGCCATGATCGAGATCGCCGACAGCGGCCCTGGAATCGCAGCCGAACATGTGTCGCGCATCTTCGACCGCTTCTATCGCGTGGACGCGTCGCGATCGCGCGAAGAAGGCGGCGCCGGGCTGGGCTTGGCCATCGCGCGCTGGGCGGTGGAAGCCCAGGGCGGAAGCATTGTGGTCGAGAGTGCCGCGGGCCAAGGCTGCACATTTCGTATTCGCTTGCCCTGCGCCGGATCGGGTGCGATCCCGGACGCGGCCGGCGTCCCGCCGCTGCGCGCGCCAGGTCCTCTGAAGGCGTCCGTTCAGGAAATCTTCAGAAATTCGTAAGAGGCGCCTCGACGCGCTCCACTTCCGTCATCAACCGCAGAGTGTTCTCACCATAGATCTTGCGGATCTCTCTGGCCGTGTAGCCCTCCTCCAGCAACGCGCGCGTGAGGTTCGGCCATTTGTCCACCCCGTCCAGCCCGCTCGGGGCGCAGTCGATGCCATCGAAGTCGCTGCCCAACCCGACGGCGTCGATGCCGGCAATCGCGACCACATGATCGATATGCTTCACGACGTCGGCAATCGTGGCGCGCGGCTGCGGAGCGCCGCCCAAAATGGTCTCGCGAGCTTCCCGGAGAGCGCGCCGGATTCCGCCGGGATCGTTTGCGTACTTACGAGCCAGTTCGCCGCGGAGGACATCCAGCTTTGCGTTCACCGCTTCGTTCGCTTTGGCCACCTCGGGGTTCAGGAAATCGCAGAATAGATTGATCTGTATCACGCCGCCTTTTTTCGCGAGCGCGATAATCATGTCGTCGGTCATGTTGCGCGGCGCGGGCGCGATCGCGCGGCAGGAGGAATGCGAAGCGAAGATCGGAGCCTGGCTGGCGGCCAGCGCGTCCCAGAAGGTTTTGTCGGAGACATGCGAAATATCCACCATCATTCCCAGCCGGTTCATCTCGTGTACTACCTGCTTGCCGAAATCCGAGAGGCCGTTATTGGGCTTGTTGGGATCGCCGGAAGAATCCGCCCAGTGATTGCTGTTCGTGTGTGTGAGGGTCATGTAGCGGACCCCCAGGGCGTAATAATCCCGCAGAAGCCGCAAGCTGTCTTCGATGGCATGGCCGCCTTCGATACCCATGAGCGCGGCGATCTTGTGCTGTTGGTGGGCGCGGCGAATATCGGCGGCGGTGGTCGCCAGGACAAAGTCGTTGGGATAGCGCTCGACGATGTCGTGCCGGACGGTATCGATCATCTGCAAAGCGCGGTTCGCGGAACGATTGCCCTCGACGTAGCTCGCGGCGACGTAGACGGCAAAGAATTGCGCTCCCACGCCGCCCTTCTTCATTCGCGGCAGGTCGGTCATGTGGTCCGTATTGGGCACGCCGATATCAAGGCCGGCCACCGTGGCGCTGGTGACATCGTTATGCGTATCGATGAGAATGGCGGAGTTGTGCACCCGCATCACCTCTTCGTCGCTGACCGTGCGTTTGTGCCTTCCGGGGGGCTGCGCAAACATTGCCACACAGGCAACAATAAAAACGAAAATGGTCTTCATGACGAGCCGCGATCTACGCCGCTAGATGAATTGTCGCTCCAACTCCCGCGCGGCGGGCCGCTTCGTAAACCGCGTTGGCCGCGGCCACATCCTGGAGAGCGGTTCCAGTGGAATCGTAAATAATCGTTTCGTCGCTCGACGTGCGGCCAGGCTGGCGCCCGGCGATGATGTCTCCAATCTCCGCGCGGATTCCGGAGCGCGTGAGCAGCCCGGCCACGATCGCATGGTGCGCTTCGCCCACATGCACGACTTGATCGATCAGGTCCGCAACCACTCGAGACGATCCCGTGAGCGCGGCGTCCAGTTCCTGCTTGTCCGGACTGTCCGCGCCCACCGCGGCGATGAATGCGCCAGGCCGGACCGCCCCAGCCATGAGGAACGGTTTCCGGGCCGGAGTACATGTAACGATTACGTCGCTCTCGGATACGGCCCGCTCCAGTTCGTATGCCGCTTCAACCTGCACGCCGGTTTCGGCCGCCATGCGCGTTGCAAAGGCGTCCGCACCGTTGGGCGAACGGCTCCAGGCATAAACCTTCTGAATCGGCAGCGCGCTCAGGATCGCCTTCAACTGGATGCGGCCCTGATTTCCTACCCCGCAAATGGTGCATACCGACGAATCAGGCGGCGCCAGATAGCGAGCCGCGATCGCGGTTGCGGCGCCCGTGCGCTGGATCGTGATCTCCATCGAATCCATCACGCATAGTGGGTAGCCGTTACTAGCATCGCTCAGGAGAATCACGCCCTGAATATTCGGCAGATTGAAGCGGGCGCGATTCTGAAAGAATCCGCCGTTGATTTTAATCGCAAAGCGAGGTTGGTCGCCGCGCAGACCGCCGGCTTTGATGTGGAATTCGCCATCGGAGGCGTCCACGTGCATCAAGCCGGGAGAAAGCGCCCTGCCTTCCGCATGCGCCCGGAAGGCCTCCTCCACTGCCGTGACGTAATCCTTGAAATGGAGTAACGAAGCAATCTCGCTGCGTCGAAGAAAAAGCGTTCCGTCTGGTTTCATAAGCCGGTCGACGGCGAATCTCTGTAATAGATCAGAATGACGGAGCCGGGCTGGACTGTCAAATGGATACTAGAGGGTGGACTAATCGTTAAAACCGATGAGTTGATCCGCCTGCTTTTCAATTTGACATTTGGCCTCGGCGGGGGCGGATAAGAAAGAAAGTGGTTCCGATGGGAAATCGAAATCCCCTACAACCTGGCACCGAGACCGTTTGGGGCGGCGAGGAACCGCGCGCATTCGGGAGAGCCGACCCAGGTTCCGATTGCGCAAAGCGTGTCCTTCGGCTATGCCGATCTGGACGATTGGCAGGCCGTCGCATTGGGCCGCCGGTCCGGCCACATCTACAGCCGGAATACCAATCCGACCGTTCACGCGTTTGAAGAGAAAGTCCGTCTGCTCGAGCGCGCCGAGGCGGCCACCAGTTTCGCATCGGGCATGGCCGCGATCAGCAATGCTATTTTCGCCCTACTGAAACCGGGGGACCGCATCGTTACGGTCAAGGATACGTATGGCGGCGTGAATCAGTTGTTTCGCGAATTCCTCCCCAAGATAAACGTGGAAGTGCGGCTCTGCGAGACAACCAATGCCGAAGCGATCGAAGCGGAGGTCCGTAGGGGCTGCGCTATGGTCTACCTGGAGACGCCCACGAATCCGACTCTAAAAGTGGTGGACATTGAACGGATGGCCCGGGCCGGCTACTCCGCCGGAGCGCTCGTTGCAACCGATAATACGTTCGCCACGCCCATCAATCAGCGTCCCATCGAACTCGGTTCCGATTTGGTATTGCATAGCGCGTCGAAATTTCTGGGAGGCCATGCGGACGCGCTAGGGGGAATCGCTTGTGGGCCCAAGGAGCTGATTCAGCGGATCTATCATTATCGCGAGATCACCGGCGCCGCTCTGGATCCGTTCGCCGCTTACTTGCTGCTTCGTGGCATGAAGACTCTGGAGATTCGCGTGGAGCGGCAAAACACAAACGCTCTGGCGATTGCGCGCTACCTTGAAGCGCACTCGTCCGTCGAACGCGTTTACTATCCCGGTTTGACCTCTCATCCGCAGCATGAGATTGCGAAACGGCAGATGCGCGGCGGCTTCGGCGGCGTTCTGAGCTTCGTCCTTAAGGGAGGGTACGAGGCGGTTAAGGCGTTCCTTCCGCGCCTGCGGTTGGCTCACCGCGCCGCCAATTTAGGCTCAGTGGAAACGATTGTCGGGCCGCCCGCGACCACCAGCCATGTCGAGGTCAGCGCGCCGGACCGCGCCGCCATGGGTATCCCGGAAGCTCTGGTCCGCTACTCGACGGGAATCGAAAACGTACAAGATCTGATCGCCGATCTGGAACAGGCGATCATTGCGATAGGCACTTCGGCGGATGCGGCCCTGACGCAACGATGAACAGTATGCGTTTGCTGACGCCCCTTTTATTCGCATGCGCGACGATTCATCCGGTACGGCTGGCCCATAATCCCATCATTACTCCGGGACTTAGTCCATCGCTCGGCGACAATATCAATGGTCCTTCGATGATTCGGGTCCCGGCGTGGATAGACCAATCCGCTGGGCAAATACTATTTATATTTCGCGCACCATCAGGGCAAGTACATTCGCGTGGCCTACGCCGATCAATTGGATGGCCCCTGGAAGATCTACGAGCCGGGGACATTACGATTAGACGAGGTCGCTATGTGCCATGACCACATCGCCTCGCCGGACGTTCACGTCGACACGCAGCGGCGCCGCATCCTCATGTATTTTCACTGCCCGGCCCAAGGAGCCGGAAAGCATATCGAAGACCAGAAAACTTTGCTGGCAACATCGCCGGATGGGCTTCACTTCAAGGCCCGTCTCGACGGCGCTGGGCCCGGCCTATTTCCGGGTTTTTCATTGGGGCGGCTACTACTATGCGATTGCCCGCGCAGGCGTGTTTCTTCGGTCCCGTGATGGAGTTACTGCCTTCGAGCAGGGGCCGACGCTCTTCAATGAAGATCCCAATCTGGTTCTGCGTCATGCCGCGGTGGATCTGGAAGGAAATCGCCTATCCGTTTATTATTCCCGAATCGGAGATGCCCCGGAGCGAATTCTGGTCTCCCATATCGAACTGATTCCGGAATGGAATAAATGGAAAGCGTCGCCGCCGGTTACCGTGCTTGCTCCGGAAATGGATTACGAAGGCGTACGAATGCCTCTCGAGCCTTCCAAGATCGATTTGGCGCCGGGCAAAGTAAGACAACTAAGGGATCCAGCGATTTTCCGCGAGGGCAGCCAGACTTATCTGCTCTATTCCGTCGCTGGGGAAAGTGGGATTGCAATTGCGAAGTTGTAAGCACATCGCCGCATTGATTCTTTTCTCTGCATTGGTTCGCCTGCCATGCTCCGCGCAGGACGGCGGACTGGCGCAAAAGCCCGAAGTCTCCGGTCCACTCAAGGTGCTCGACGCCTGGATTACAGCCGCGGTCGCTTCGCGCCAGGAGCCCGGTCTATCGATCGGCGTCATCTACGGCCAGAACCTCATCTGGTCGAAAGGCTACGGCTTCGCCGAACATAGAAAAGCGCATTCCCGCGACGCCGTCCACTCTCTACCGGATTGCCTCCATTTCGAAAGTGTTCACCGCTACCGCCATAATGCAACTGCGTGACGCGGGAAAGCTCCAGCTCGACGATCCGGTTTCGAAAAGCCTTCCCTGGTTCCAGGTAAAGGAACCGACGGCCCGATTCGCCGCCGATTACAATTTGGAACCTATTGACGCACACCTCGGGACTGGCCAGAGAGCTTCCGCTTTACTATTGGAACGATTTGAAATTTCCGAGCCGAGAGGAGATGATGCGGCTTGTGCCGGAAGAACCGGCAATTTTTCCTCCCGACACGGAGTATAAGTATTCGAACCTCGGTCTGGCCATCGCCGGGGAGGTAGTAGCTGCCGTTTCCGGCGAGCCATACCCGCAATACATCGAGAACCATATTTTGCGCCCGCTCGGGATGAAGTCCACGCTGGTAGTGCCTTCGCGCGCAACGCCTAACATGGCCGTCGGATACCGGAAGCATGAACCCGGCGTGCCGCGGGAGGCGGAGGAGTTTATCGATGCCCGCGCCCTGACTCCATCGGCCGGGCTTGCCTCGAACGTGGACGATCTTGCGAAATTCGTTTCCCTGGAATTCAGGGATGGCCCGGCTGCGCGGATCTCAAATTCTCAAAGGCTCGACCCTGCGCGAGATGCAGCGGGTGCAATGGCTGCGGCCCGATTGGGCGTCCGCGCAAGGGCTCGGCTTTGGTATTCGCCATGTGGGCCAGGAGGTCAGAGTCGGCAAGGACGGCGCGGCTCCGGGTTATAAGAGCCTCATGGAATGGATACCGGCGGAGAAGGTCGGCGTAATCGTACTGATCAATGGATACGATGCCGACCCAACCTATTATGTCAATCAGGCCTTAAGCATTGTGGGACCCGCTATCGCCAAGGCCACGGCGCGGCCGAAGCCCGCTCCAGTGGTGGATCCCGCTTGGTCGAAATATGTTGGTACTTATACCTGGAAATATGTTGACAATCAGATTCTGATTGCCGATGGCGAACTGATCCTGATTTCACCCCAGTCGGCCTCGCCATGGACAGGGCGCGTCCGCCTGACGCCCGTTGGTCCCAATACGTTCAAAATGAGAGGTGGCGCCAACGACGGCGAGCTGCTTAAATTCGATGTCGACCAAAACGGGAAAGTCACAAGGTTTACCGCAGGCAGCTATTATCGCGTTCGGATACCTTAGACATTAATTCACCGCCACCGGTTGCAGCTTGCGCGCTGTAAGCCGGTCGTTGAACTCCTTTAGGTCCGTCGCAAGCAGCCCGTCCAGCCGCTCCAGAATGCGATTGAGATGCCCGGTCAACTCTCTAAAAACCGCGTAATCCTGATCCGTTGGCCGATCGTCACCCGTATCGACGAGCCGTTGTAACACCGCAAGCTGGTTGTTCAGCTTAATCGGATAGTTCAACGTATCGCGCGGGCTTCGATTTTTCACCTGGTAAAGATCGGCCTCGATCTCGTCCAGCTTCGACTTGATCCGCGCCGCATCTTGAGCGATGCCAGCGTCGCTCGCCTCGGCCACGCTCTTTTCCATGCGCTCACGCATCGATCGGATGCGAATGACAGTCTCGTGCGCGCGGCTCAGCTCGTCGCGAATCTCCATCGCGAGCTTGAATTGCTCCTGAAGATCTGCATCGGTGATGCCGGCGAGCTGCGGATCGCGCTGGATTACAAGCGGCTGCGTCTGCGTAGCTCCATTTACGGTCATGCGAACCGCATATTCTCCCGGAGGCGCCAGCGGGCCCTGGCCTGGCACTGCATAGCGAAGCACCAGTCCCGGGAACGTCGTCGCGCCGGGATAGCGCAAGTCCCATTCGAAACGGTTCGAGCCTACGCGGTTGGCGGGCGCCGGCGCCGTTCGATTGGAGGCAGCGTCGCTAACGAAGCTCCGCACCACCTGGCCCCGCGCATCCACGATTTCCAGCGCTACTTTCGCCGGCGACGCCAAATAGTAATCGATCACGGCGTTCCGCAGCGGACGCACCGGCGGCTCCGGCGCGAACAGATAGAAATTCCGAGTCTCGATCTGGGGAGTGAATTGGCGCAGCAGGTCGATGTCGTCGAGCACGTAAAACGACCGGCCGTGCGTCGCGATAGCCAGATCGTGTTTTTCCACCTCGATGTCGGCAACCTGGGTATCGGGCAGATTCAACTGCAGCGATTGCCAATGGCCGCCATCGTCGAATGAAAAATAAATGCCATGCTCCGTTCCCAAATACAAAAGACCGCGGCGCACCGGATCTTCGCGGATGGCGCGCGCGAAATCCGTTTCGGGAATGCCGCCGGTAATCTCGGTCCAGGTTTTTCCGTAATCGTGCGTCTTGTAAACGTAAGGATGGCGATCGTCGAGCTCGTTACGCCGCGCCGCAATGTAAGCTCCGCCGGGATCGTGCGCCGATGCTTCAATCAGGCTGACGCGAGTATATGGCCGCATCGCCGATGGAGTTACGTTGCGTCCACGTTCTTCCTCCATCGCGCGTCAGGTAGAACCAATCCATCGTCCGATCCCGTCCAGATAGTATTTACGTCGCGGCGCGAAGGGGCGATAGAGAAAATCGTGCCGTAGATTTCCGGTCCGTTCTGGTCTTTCGTAATCGGCCCGCCCGAATCGCCCAAAGTCTTGGGATCATTTCGCGTCAGGTCCCCACTGATAGGCGCCCATCGTTGGCCCTGGTTGGTGGTTTTCCAGAGGCGCTGCGATGAAGTATAAAGAATCGCCGCCTCCACGGGAGAAAACACGATGGGAAACGTCCATTGCCAACGGTCCTTCAGCGCGCTGCCGGGCATCCCCGAAAAAAACCATGGAAAGACCGTAACGGAGCGGGTCTCCCCAGTGCGCCGGTCGTATCGCGTAATAATCCCGGCCTGATCGCCGCCGTAGAAAACGTTGGCGTCTTTCGGGTCCGCCGCCACATAACCCGCCTCGCCGCCGGCCACGCCGTAAAACCAGTCGCCCGGCGCCGCCGCCGGGTTGTGCATGTTCGCGGCGTCGCTGCTCGGCACGCACGCCGTGCCATCGTCCTGTTGCGACCCGCAAACGTGATACGGAACGTCCACCGTTGTGGAGACATGATAAAACTGGCCGGTCGGATAGCGCTCCGCCGTCCAGGTTTTGGCGCCATCGGTCGAAACCGCGGCGCCTCCATCGTCGCTGGCGATCATGCGAAGGGAATCGTTCGGCGCGATCCAGAGATCGTGATGGTCCGGATGTGGCGTGTGCAGCAGTTGAAAAGTCTTGCCGCCGTCGGCCGAGCGATAGAACTCGACATTTAAGGCATAAATCGTGTCCTGGTGGTTCGGGTCGGCAAGAATGCGCGAGAAATAAAACGCCCGCTGCCTGATGTTCCGGTCGGAATTCACTAGCGTCCACGATTGCCCGCCGTCGTTGGATTGAAATAGCCCGCCGTCCTCGGCTTCTACCATGGCGTAAACGCGATTGGAATCGGCGCCCGAGATACTCACCGTGATCTTGCCGAGAATCCCCTTGGGCATCCCCGGGTTGCGGGTAATCTCGGTCCACGCATCGCCGCCATCGGTGGATTTAAAGATGCCGCTTCCCGGGCCTCCGCTCGATAGCATCCACGGCAAGCGATAAACATCCCAAATGGTTGCAAACAGAACGCGCGGATTATGCGGGTCCATCGCAAGATCGATAGCGCCGGAGCGGTCGTTCCGAAACAAAACGCGTTTCCAGGTGGTCCCCCCGTCGCGCGAACGGAAAACGCCGCGCTCGTCGTTCCTGCCAAAGGGATGGCCCAACGCCGCGACATAAACGATGTCCGGATTCAGGGGATCGATGCGGATGCGGGAGATCGCCTGCGTATCCGCCAGCCCCATATGTTTCCACGTTTTTCCCCCGTCCGTGGTTTTGTACACCCCGTCGCCTTGCATGACGCTGCTGCGCAACTCGGTTTCGCCCATGCCGATGTAGACGATGTCGGGGTTGGATTCCGATATGGCGATGGCGCCGACGGAGGAACTGTGGATCTGCCCGTCGGTGACCGGAAACCACGTCGTGCCCCCGTTCGTGCTTTTCCACAACCCGCCGCCGGTCGCGCCGAAATAATATTCCAGCGGACGCCGCGAACTGCCTGCGGCCGCCTGCGAGCGTCCGCCGCGGTTTGGGCCGATGTTGCGCCACTTGAGCGCGCTCAAATCGAAGTGCCCGCCGGTTGCCGCGAACGCCACCACTCCAGTGAGCAGTCCATATGCAAGCCGTCTAAACATAAAGGACGCGAGACTCAAACCGCAGTATCGTTTCCCGCTCCGCGATATGTCAAATCGATATTCCCTCACGCGGTATATCGGCGATAACTATCTGGATCGCAAGACATCCTCATCGGTGCAGCCGATGATTCGCAATCATCGAAGATCGATTTGTGTTTAATTTAGCGTCCCTCTACAATGGGCCTTGGCGCATTTTGCCCGGCCCCGCGCCCATGCAACAATCCACGTCTATCGTCAATGCGACAGTCATAGATGCCGATGAGGGCGTCGCCCGCCGCGGAATGACCATCGATGTTCGCAACGGGCGCATCCACTCCGTTAGCAAATCCTCTTCGCCACAAGAAGGCGCGCGTGGCGTTCGCATTGTTGACGCGCGTGGCGCCTGCGCTTGTCCCGGCTTAATCGATTGCCACGTTCATCTTTTCCTGGATGCCGGCCCATCGCCGCGGAAAGGTTTTCTGGAAAGCGGCGACGCGGCCAAGCTTAGAACGGCGGCCCGCAATGCGGCTTTGGCGCTCTTCGCCGGAATCACCACGGTGCGCGACTGCGGTGGTCCCGCCGGGCTTCTTTTCGGTTTTCAACGGGCCGTCGAACGCGGCGAGCACCTGGGCCCCAGGATCCTAGCTGCCGGATCGCCGCTGACGCGCCCGGCCGGCCACTGCCATTTTTTCGGGATTGAAGTCTCCACCCCCGCCGGCGTTCGCCGCGCCGTGGATTGCCAGGTCCGGCAAGGCGCCGCCCTCGTCAAGTTGATCGCCTCCGGCGGCGGCTTGACTCCCGGCACGCGCCCCAGCGAGGCCGACCTTCCGCTCGACATCATGCGCGAAGCCGTTGCAGCGGCGCACGCCAACGGTTTACATGTATCGGCGCACTGCCATGCCGCGGAAAGCATCGTGAGAGCCTTGGATGCGCGGGTCGATATCATTGAACACGCCGGTTTCGTGTGTCCCGACGGCGTGCCGAGATTCGACGCGGCGATTGCAGCTCGTATCCGCGAGAATGGCGTGGTGGTGAGCCCCACGGCCGTGTCCGGAATTCGGATCGCGCAAACGATTCGCAAATCCGGCTCGCAGAATGGCGACGATCGCGGAGCGGTCGCGCGGCTCGAATCGCGTAAGCGGCATACGGCGCAATTCTGCGAAGCGGGCGTGCGCATCATTGCGGGAACGGACTGCGGCGTCGCAAACACGCCGTTCGATTCGCTCGTCGACGAACTGTTAGAGTATGCCGCCGCCGGAATGCCGGCCAGTGAAGCGCTGCGCTGCGCCACCTCCGCTAGCGCGCGGTATTTGAACCAGAATCAGCTTGGCCGCCTCGAGAGTGGTTGCATCGCAGACCTCCTGTTGCTCGCAGGCAACCCACTGGAACGGCTCGACTATCTTCGCCATCCGCTGCTGGTCATGAAGGAAGGAGCGATCGTTTGCGATTACCGCCCCGAATTAACCAACCAATCCTGCGCTCCCGATTCGGAGGCGCGTTGAAACAACTTGCGGCTGCCTGCGGTCTCTCGGCGGTTTTTGTGGCGGCGTTGTGCGCCGCCGTTACGCCCAGGCGCGGCATTTCCCCCAGCGACTACTATTCGCTCGAGACCGCCGGCGATCCGCATATCTCGCCGGATGGAAAATTGGTCGTTTACACAGTCACCCGCGTCGACTCGAAGCAAAATCGCCGTATTACGCAGATTTGGATCGCTTCGGTCGACGGCAGTCGGCGCGCCGCGGGCTTTCACCGATGCCGAAAGCGCCAACTCGCCGCGCTGGAGCCCGGACGGCCGCTCGCTCGCGTTTCTTTCCGCGCGCCACGACCCGCGCACCGGCGCCCTCGGAAAAACCCAGATATATCTCCTTTCGATGAGCGGCGGGGAGGCGCGGCGCGTCACCGATTTGAATAACGGCGTGAGCGCATTCCAATGGTCGCCCGATGGCCGCCGCATCGCCTGCGTAAGCAAAATCGCGCCCGACGATTCCCATCCTGCCGACTTCCGCGTCTATACCAGCCCCGCGTACAAATTCGATGGCAAAGGTTTCTTCGACGAGCGGCGCGACCATATATGGATCGTCGATGCCGCTACCGGCGCCGCAAAGCAAATCACATTCGGCGAGCGGAGCAACGACTCGGGGCCGCAATGGTCTCCCGATGGAGCGCGCCTTGCGTATGTCACGCAGCCCACCGACAAACCGCTGCTCGAAGGTTGCGAGCTCAACGTGATCTCCGCCGATGGCGGCAACCCGATTCGGATCCCGGCTCCGCAAACCAATCTCGAAGGCGTCCGGTGGTCGCACGATGGTCGCAGCCTCGCATACATCGGCAGCTCAGACGAGGTTGCGATTCCGAAAATCTGGATTTCCCCGATGGATAGCGGCAAGTACCGGCTCGCGAGTAAAACGGTGACCTATCCACGTGACATCGAGTGGACCGCCGATGGGACCGGACTCTATTTCGTTGGCCCCGATCGCGGCGAGGACCCTTTTTTCCGGCTCGATATCGCCAGCGGGAAGGCTTCTCCAATGACGTCCGGTATCGATGTGATCTCCATGGACGTAAACGAGCGGTACGGAAAAATCGCGTACGTCGCGGCCAACTACAACCATCCGGCCGATCTGTTTTCCGCCGGACTCAACATGAGAGAGCCGGCGCGCCTTACGAATCTGAACGAGAAGCTGCTGTCGGGCATCGACCTGCAATCGATCGACCGGCTCCCCTACAAGGGCGCCGATGGATGGGATATCGAAGGTTTTTTCGTGAAGCCGGTCGGCTGGCGCGCCGGCAATTCCTATCCTATGATCCTGATGATTCACGGCGGTCCCAACGGCATGTATGGGATTAATTGGAATCTCGAGGCCGAGGCATATGCGGCGCGCGGCTGGGCGGTGTTGATGACCAATCCGCGCGGTTCCTCTGGTTACGGCGAGGCTTTCCAGCGCGGCGTCGACTTGCAATGGGGCGGCAAGGCCTACGAGGACGTCATGGCGGGAGTGGATGCCGCGCTCCGCAAATATCCGTGGATCGATCCGCGGCGGTTGGGCGTCACCGGCCAAAGCTTCGGCGGGTTTATGACGGATTGGATCGTCGGCCAAACCGGCCGTTTTAAAGCCGCCGTCACTCTCAGCGGCATCTCCGACCTGATCAGCGTGGAAGGCGTTCGCGACGCCTTTTATGGACATGCACGCGATTTCGGCGGCGATCTCTGGAAGAATTTCGATCTCTACTGGAAATATTCACCCATCCGCAATGCCCCCCGCGTCAAGACTCCTACCCTCATTCTGCACGGTGACAGCGATCAGCGCGTGCCGCTCAGCCAGGGCGAGGAATTCTTTCGCGCTCTTTCTCACTTCGGCGTTCCCGCCGAAATGGTGATTTTCCCGCGAGAGCCCCACAGCCTGCGCATCGAACCAAGGCACGCCGTGGAAGTGCTCGAATGGCAGATTTATTGGTTCGACAGGTATCTGGAAGGAAATCGCCAAGCCAAGCCGCCCGGCGCCCAAGCTCCTATCGTAACCGATAAGTGAGCCTCATTCTTATCGGTATAATGATTTGTGATGCCGATCAGTTTTCGCCAACTGGAGGTCTTCCGCGCCGTCGCCGATACCAAAAGTTTCACGCGCGCCAGCCACACGCTTTTTATCTCGCAGTCCACCGTAAGCCAGCACATCCGTGAGCTCGAAGACTTCCTCAAAGTCCAACTGTTCAGCCGCGACCGCCGCAATGTCGCAATGACCCCCGCTGGAGAAGGCCTGCTCGAATACGGGCGGAATATCTTCCAGATGCTCGAGGAGGCCGAAACCGCCGTGCGGACGGTGCGCGATCCCTATTGCGGCAAACTCTCCTTCGGATGCGCCTCGACGACTCTGCTGTATCACCTCCCGGAAATCCTGATGAATTACGCCGCCAAGTATCCCAATGTGGAGTTGAACATCACCGGAGGCACCATTCAGGACGTCGCCACCAGTATGCTATCCGGGGCCTTGGATTTGGCCTTGGTCGTGCTCCCGCTCAGTTCTCCCGCCCTCGAAAAAATCGTTCTGTTCGACGAATCCTTTGTCGGCGTAACCTCCGCCGCCCACCCTCTGGCGAAAGGGCCCCACCCGCGAATCTCCGATTTGGCCGCCGAACGTTTCATTCTGCACCGCCAGGGCCAGAACACTCGCAAGCTGGTCGATCGCTATCTGTTCAAACAGCGGATCACGCCCCGCGTGGCCATTGAACTAGCCGAAACCGAGGCCATCAAGGCCATGGTCGCCCGCGGGCTCGGCGTCTCCATTCTGCCGCAAAGCGCATTTCAGGACGCGAACTCCCTGCGGGGTCTCCGCGTGTTCCCGATCCCGCGGAAAGAGTTGAGCCGCTCCCTGGCGATCGTCTATCCGCGCCCCAAAGGACTGCGTCCCGCCGCCCAGGCAATGGTTGACATGCTGCAGTTGCACTTCCGCGGCAAAGGCCGCGTAGCGAAGGCCGCCCGGGTTTGAGCTTTTGTTTATCGGTGAAACCGATAGATTAAGGCAGCAAATGTGAATTTGCCTGAGTGCCGCCCGCGCCCCCATAATGGAAATTTGTAAGTGAATCGGCTCCCCATGTTGGTTTGCTCAAGCTGTAACCGCACGTTCTCCACCGCGCAAGCGATTTGGCGATGCGCGTGTGGAGGTTACATCCTGCTGGAATCTCCAGGCATGTTTTCGCTGGAACAATTGCGCGCCCGGCCCCAAGGTATCTGGCGCTACCGGGAAGCTCTGGGCGTGGAAGACTCGAATAATATTGTCTCCTTGGGCGAAGGTTCGACGCCACTGATCGGCGCTCATCTGGACGGCTTCCCGGTATCTTTGAAACTGGATTACCTCTGTCCAACGGGATCCTATAAGGACCGCGGCAGTTCAGTAATGCTCAGCAAACTGAAGGAATGGGGAGTAGACGAAATTATCGAGGACTCCTCCGGAAATGCCGGCGCCTCCATCGCGGCGTATGCCGCGCTCGCTGGAATTCGCGCCAATATCTACATTCCGGAAAGCGCCTCCGTCGGCAAAGCGGCGCAGATTTCCTCTTATGGAGCTGCCCTCGTCAAGGTCCCCGGATCACGCGAGGCTGCGGCCCAAGCCGCCTGGGATGCCGCGAAGAGGACGTTTTATGCCAGCCATAACTGGAGCCCGTACTTTCTCGCGGGCATGAAGACCGCGGCCTATGAACTGGCCGAACAGTGCTCCTGGAACCCTCCCGACTGGGTAGTTACTCCCGCCGGAGGAGGCGGGCTCTTGGTGGGTCTGTATCTCGGTTTCGCCGAGCTTTTCAACGCCGGTTTCATCGCCGCCATCCCGCGTCTGTGCGCCGTGCAATCGGCCAGTTGCGATCCCATCTATCGCGCCTGGAAAGCGCACGCGGGCGATGTGGCGGAAAGCGTAAAACAGCCCACTGCCGCCGAGGGGATCTCGGTCGCGAAACCGGTTCGCGGAAAAACGATTCTGCAATCCATTCGCGATTGCCGCGGACTTGCGATCACCGTAACCGACGAGGCGTTGTGGCGGAGCATGGAAAACTTGGGCCGCCAAGGCATCTATGTGGAGCCAACCGCGGCGGCGGCGCCCGCCGCCCTCGCCTCTCTGGTCTCGACGGGAGTCGTCGAGGCGGCGCAGCGCGTCGCCATTATGCTCACCGGCAGCGGCCTGAAAGCAACGGATAAAATACTGGAGCATCTCGCCGCGATGGTCCCCGCCGCCGTTTAGCTTTCCACGCAATTCGCCAATTCCGAAGGCTACAATTGTCGATTAAGTGGACATAGAAGTGCGCGAACCGAGGACGGAGCAAGAGTTTAGCGCCTACTACGACCTAAGGTGGCGCATCCTGCGCGAGCCCTGGACTCGAGCCCGCGAGAGCGCGCGCGACGAGCGCGAGTGCGATGCGTTTCATGTCATCGCGGTCGAAGAAGGTAATCGGGTCGTTGGCGCTGGCCGGTTACACTTCAACTCTCCCGAAGAGGCCCAGGTCCGCTATATGGCAGTCGAGACGGGCCGTAGCGGCGCCGGCATTGGAAGCCGCATTCTCGAGAAACTGGAGGCCCATGCTCGCGATCGTGGCGCCAGACGCATCGTTCTCAACGCCCGCGAAAACGCCATCCCGTTCTATCGAAAGCATGGCTACCAACTGCGCGAACAGACCAGCACGGAGTTCGAGGCCGTGGTCCACTGGCGCATGATCAAAGATCTCTAACCGCTTAAGCCCTGCCCCTAAAATATGAGTTTCAACGAAAGCTGGATGGAACGCGGACCGCCAATCTGATACAGCGGGTTGAAACCCGAAACGGTGCCGGATGCGAAGAGCGCGTTGTTGAGCATCGTCGAGGATACGCCAAATGCGGCATTGGCGAAATTCAGCGAGTTGCCCGTAAGCGCAAAATACGGCGTGTTAGTTATGTTGAATACGTCCGCCCGGAACTGCAGCGCCACGGATTCATGAATTGGGAACTGCCTGCGAAGCGTGAAATCCAGTTGGCTCCAGCCGAACGACCTCAGGGCGTTGCGCGGCAGGTCGCCTTGTATTCCAGGCGCCGGCGCGACGAAGGCGGCCTTATTCAGACCCATGCCGCCCGGACAAGACGCAATCTTATAAGCCGCCCCGCACTGGCTTCCATATAGTAATAGCGGCTGGCCGGGGACTATGTTAGGTCTCTCCCCGATTTGCGCGCCCGGCACGAACTGCGAAAAATAAACGGCTGAATCGACCACATTAATGGGAGTCGCGGTCCGCGTTCGGAATATGAAATCCGTACCCCAGCCGCCCGCAATCGCGTGCACAAACGAGTTGTGGCTGTGGTTTGGAACGCTATAGGTGACCGCCGCCTGGAACGAATGCCGTATATCGAAATCCGAACTCGCGCGCTCGTTGGAGACCGCTTCCACGGTATTGTTCGGCAGGGTGTAGGCGGAGTTAGACCCGTCATCAATAGAATGGGACCAGGTATAAGAAGCCATGGCTTGCAAACCCTTCGAAAGGCTGCGCTGGAACAGAACCTGCAACGAATGGTAATCCGATGTGCCCTCGTTGGTCATGGCTTCAAAACCCTGCGGCAGGTTTGCGTTCGGCGGAGCGAAGGCCTGCGTCAAGAATAGACCCCGTCCGATCGCTCCCGCATAGGTTACGGTGAGGACGTTTGCTTTCCCCATCGACTGTTGCACCGCCACATTCATTTGGTAGACCTTGGGAAGGCGCAAGCCCGGAGACGTGCTCTCCGTATAGGGCCAGGGGGCGGTGTTCGGGTTGGGATTGACGTTCCGCGGATCCTGTTGAAACGGAGTCGCCGGAAACGCCACGTTGGAAAGCGACGCGCTCCCGCCATTGATGGAGTTGATGTTGGAGAAATCGCCCGTGGTGTCGTAGAACACGCCGAACCCGGCGCGGATGACTCTGCCCCATTCCGGACTCTTCGATTGTTGATAAGCAATGCCGATGCGCGGCGCAATCGCGTTCCACTGGGTTGCGTAAACCGGTGAACCGACTGGCGCCACTTGCGTGGCAGCTAAGTTCCCGTAACTGAGTTGTGTAAATCCGAGATAAGGAGTGTTATCCAGGGTTCCCGGCGCGGGGTTGAATTCCCATCGTAAGCCGTAAGTCATCGTCAGTTTCGATGTGATCTTCCAGGTATCCTGGGCATATAGGCTCAAGTTATGCAGTACTCCAACTTGATACGGGTTTATGAGCGAAAGATAAGTATTCGCCACCCCATTGTTCATCGCCGCCGAAGTGGTGAACGTGTAGCTTTGTTGATAGGGCGCCCGCGCCTGAACGGGCGTTAGCCGCCGGAAATCCATTCCGAACTTGATGTCGTGACTTCCACTGACCCAGCTTAAGCTATCGACATAATTCCACTGTTTGGCCTCATTATTTGTCTCCAAGCCATCGCGCCACGACGACCCCGGCACATACGTGATGAAAAAGCGTGTATCGGCGGGCGTGAGCGTACCAACGTTCGGCAGCGTCAGCGGCGGAGAAATGGCCGCATTTGAGGCCGGGATAGGTACGGCCCCTCCAAAAGCGTCCAAAACGCTATAGGCGTAACCCGTGGCCGCGCTGTAGTTGAAACGGAAATCGTTCACGAGCGCGGGGCTGAGAATATACACTCCCCCGGCCGTCGCGGCCGTCCAACCTGGTTGCGTAACAAACAACGAAGTCGCGTTGGCGCTGCGGGCCTGGGATGTCGAAGGAGAATCTACCCAGCGGAAGAAAACGTTAAATTTGCTGCTGATGTAGTAATCGGCCCGGATGCTGCCGCTGTCCATGCTCACGATGGATGGATAACCCAGACAGAATGGACTCAACAGCGGGTCGGAACTTGCGGGAAGGGCGCTTCCACAACCGCCCGGAGTAGGCAGGGGATAGGCGTCCAGCACGGGCTGGATCGCGGCAACCGCGGGGCTAGTCCCGGCTGGGCAGGGACCTTCGCCGCGAGCGCACAGCGAGGGAACCTGCTTCAGCAGCGGCGTCGGTTCGATGAGCCGCACTCCTTCATAGGAAGCGAAGAAGAACAGCTTGTTTTTCCAAATGGGACCGCCCAGCACGCCGCCAAAGTCGTTTTGCCGCTCCGGGGGATGCACCGGTACCCCCGGCTTCGGCGGGAGCCCGTTGAGGAACCAGTCGTTCGCATCCAGAACGTTATTACGGAGGTAGTCGAAGGCATCCCCGTGAAAATGATTGGTGCCGCTGCGCGTAACGATGGAGACCTGCCCGCCCGGCGTGCGGCCGAACTCCGGCGCGAAGGTCGAAGTCTGTATTTTGAACTCCTGGATGGCGTCGATGGAGGCCAGGTTATTGAATCCGCCTCCCGCGCTGGGCTGCACTCCGGATCCGGTTGCGCCAGCCAGCACGCTGGCGCCCGCGCCCACACTCACATTCGCGCTCACGCCATCCACGGTGAAATAATTCGCGTCCGGCCGCTGCCCGTTCATGCTGAATTGACCCGGACTGCCGGATGTAACGGGAGTCACGACTACGCTGGGCGTGAGCGTAATCAGGGATTGAAAACTGCGCCCGTTCAACGGCAGATTCGCGACGAAATCGCGAGTGACGACCGTTCCAACGCTGGCGGATGAGGTCTGAAGGTTAGCGGCTTCGCCCTGCACCACTACGGTTTGAGTGCTCGATCCGACAGGCAGCGTAAAATCCTGAGTCGCCCGATCCTGGACATGGAGAACGATTCCGTCACGCTCCACCTTTTGAAAACCTTTGGCCGTCGCCGACAAACGATACGGCCCGGGAGGCAGAGCCGGGTAATTGTACAGCCCCGCGCTGTTGGTTTGAGTCTCCATCGATGTCCCCGTAGCGGTGTTGGTAAGGGTGACATCGGCCCGCATAATAATGGCGCCGGTGGGGTCCGTCACCCGTCCCGATAATGCAGCCGTGTCGGTCTGGCACCAAACGGCGAAAACGCAAAGCAGCCAAACCGAAGCGAACAGAGGAACTCGCACGATAACCCTCCTGTGCATCAGACCCATTTGGAGATATCGTAAATCTTTCATTGATATTCGTCAAATCAGTAATCGCCAACGCGAATGATCGATTTTGCCGATAAGTGTGGGATGCGGAATCTTTATTTGATTGCGGCCAATTCGGCGCGGTACGATGATCCCAGCCCGCGTAACAAGCAATAGCCGGATGCAGTTCATTCTGAAACCGCGCCATTATGCGCCGCAATTAATATCCGTCGTCGCGCTGAGCCTCTACGGCATAAACGCGGCGTTCTCCGCGGACAACTTGAAGAGCCCCCAGGTTCGCGAAGCCTTGCGCTATATCGCGGACAACGAACGCGCGCAAGTCAATCTGCAGGTGAAAATCGCCGAAATTCCCGCGCCTCCTTTCAACGAAGAGCGGCGCGCTGAAGCCATCGCCGCTGAATTCCGCCGCGTTCATCTCGATCGGGTCAAGATCGATCCAGCCGGAAACGTGCTGGGCTGGCGGCAGGGCGCTTCGCCGCGCGCCCTTGTGATCGCGGCCCATCTCGACACGGTGTTTCCGCCCGGCACGGAGGTGAAAGTCAAGCGCATTGGATCTCGCCTGAACGGCCCGGGGTTGGTGGACGATTCGCGCGGCCTCGCCGTGATCCTTTCGTTTGCGGAAGCCCTCGATCAAGCCCATATCCAGACCCGGCATTCCCTCCTTTTCGTGGCCGACGTCGGCGAAGAGGGCGTCGGCAACCTGCGGGGGATCAAGTACCTCGTCAATGAGGGCCGCTATCGCTCCCAGATCGGCGCTTTTGTCTCCATCGATGGCGACGGCTCAAACTGCATTTTCAACAGGGAAATCGGCAGCCGCAGATATCGGGTCGTCATCAGCGGTCCAGGAGGCCACAGCTTTTTGAATTTTGGACGCGTAAACCCTGCCCATGCGGTCGGGCGCGTGATTGCGCTCTTGGCAAACATGCGCGTCCCCTCCACTCCGAAAACAACGTACAACGTGGGGAGAATCGGCGGAGGTACGTCCGTAAACTCGGTTCCCTTCGAGGCTTGGTTCGAATTCGATATGCGCTCCGAAAATGAACAGGAGTTGCTGCGGCTCGAGCGAGCGTTCCTGTCGCTCGTCTATCGGGGCGTCGATGACGAGAACCGTTTCCGCTCCCAATCCGGCTCCAGGCTCACGGTCGACGCCAAACAGATCGGGATTCGCCACGCGATCGCGAACGTGAATAATGCCCCTCTGGTCGAAGCGATGACATATGCGTCGGAAGCGCTGGGACTTGGCCGGCCCACGTTGCGGGCCGGCAGCACCGATTCGAACGCCGCCGCGAGCGCGGGCATTCCATCTATTACGGTGGATGGCGGCGGAGCGGCCGGCAACCTGCACTCGCTCCAGGAATGGTTTGAGCCGGCCGGGTCCGCAAAGGGCATCCAAAAGCTACTCCTTGCAATCCTGCGCTGGGATTCGTCCTCAGCGGACTAGCTCTTTCATCGGCTGCTGCGCGGCCCGCTTCCGGGGCGCGCTCCGCTTCCACCACATCGCGACGCCGGTATACGCCTGCGTCACCACCGCCAAGCTCATCAGGCAGGCCAGGATTTTGGTGGGTAACCCGCCGATATCTCCGGTGTGGAGAGCCCGGTTAAGGTTCACCAGCCTCGCGCCGGCCGGCGCCGTACGTGAGTTCTCTACGGACAAAACCTTTCCGCTGAATTGATCGACGTACACTTGGCTGCGTCCACCGGGCGTGCGGTCTTCCGGAAAATGCAATCCGACGCGATAGGATCCCTCCGCTCCGGCGGGAAGCATGAGGCTGACCAGCCTCGCGCCGGGGAGCGCCGCCGTTGCGGTGGCGAGCGCCTGGTCGGGCGAGATCGGGCGCGCGCCCTCGACCGGCGCGGATTCCGTGTCCACATCCGCCGGCTCCGAATGTGTCAGTTTATACATCGCGGGCACGGTATATTCGCCGAAAGCCACCATCACGCCAGTGAACGCTAGAATCAGCAGGAAAAGCGACGAATAGAAGCCGACCGCGTGGTGCAAATCGAAATTGAATCGTCGCCAGGACTTGCGGCCCGCCACCGTCACCCGTTTCAGCGGCCACCACAAATAAATGCCGCTGAGCGTGAGAAATACCAGCACGATGCTGGCTACGCCGAGAATAGACGAGCCCGTGTTCCCGAGTAAGAGGCGGATATGAAGTTGGTGCACCGTCTGCGTGAAATACTGGTTATTCCGGGTGCCCATGATTCGGCCCGTGTACGGATCTACATACGCCGAGCCCACGCCTTTCACCAGCGCCATCGTGGACAGGTCCGGCGCTTTCCCCAACATCAGCATGGTCACGCGCTTGTGGGGAAATGTCTTCTTCAACGTTGCCAGGATGCCGCTTACTGGAATCGGAGCGCTTCGCGGCTGCACGTAGAATAGACCGGGGTTCAACGCATGATCGATGGGTTCTTCGAAAGCCAATATTGCGCCGGTCACTCCCAGCAGTACTAGCACCGCGCCAGCAATCATTGCCGTCCAAAGATGCAGGTTGAAGAGGATGCGACGCATTCGGGGGTCATCTTAGCGGACGGGCGAAGCGCAAATCAAATAGATTGAAGCGTCTAATTTATCATCGGCAAAACCGATAGGGGATCAACGGAGCCCGAAATCCGATTGATCACGAGATTGGGCATTAAGTGGGTTGAGCAAGGGAGGCCTTCCCCAGGACACTCGGCCCCCGCGCATGGCGTTCTCACGAAGAAACGAGGAGGGGTTGCAATATCGGCGAGCTTCTGCTCCTCCCTGACGCGCTTTGCGCAGTTCGAGCGCGAAATTCAGCGCGGAACGGACGCGCGATAAGATGAGAGCGCTGTGGAATGACGAGCCGTGGGAAAGTGGAAAACGAAAAGCACGTTTCCCACTTTCCCGCTGCTGTTTATCTATTTCAGAACCGAATCGGAAGGAGGCTGGCGGCAGATCGCTTCGCTGTCGCCTTTCAGGGCTCATTCTTGGATTAGAAATGCTTATCGATCGGAATCACGTTGATAGCAATCGACGCAAGATCACGCGGCTTCGCGTGTATACTGAAGATTAAGCTGAACGGTTCTCGCTATTAGAGCGCCAGGACCCGTTCCGATGGACCAAAATGCCAAAACGCACATTTCAACCGAATAATCGCAAACGGGCCAAGACGCACGGTTTTCGCGCTCGCATGAAGAGCAAAGACGGTCGCGCCGTACTGTCGCGGCGCCGCGCGAAAGGCCGTCATAAGCTGACGGTGAGCGACGAGAGAGCCGTCCGCTACGCGAGCTAGGTTTTGCTTTCCGAAAAGCGCCCGTATTCTGCGCTCCTCCGATTTCCGCAAGGTTTACGACGCCGGAGTCCGTTTGTCCGGGCCGTACTTCGCGGCGTTTTTCTTGCGCGTAGAGCGCGACTGCGGCTGTCCGCGCGTGGGCTTCACGGTAGCGCGAGCCTTCGGGCGGGCAGTGCAGCGAAACCGGGCCAAGCGGCGTATCCGCGAAGCGTTGCGGACGCGGCTCGCCGAGATCGCTCCGCAATGGGATATCGTTCTCAACCCGCGGCGTCTGGTTCTGAAGGCCTCGCCTGAGGAGTTGCGCCGCGAAGTGGACCGGCTGGTATCGAAATGCGCGAACTCCTGATCGCAAGTTTGCGTTTTTATAAGCGCTGGATTTCTCCCATGCTGCCGGCCGCCTGCCGCTTCCATCCGACGTGTTCCGAATACATGCGCGAAGCGGTGGAGCGTTACGGGGCGGCGCGCGGCTTTGGCATGGGCGTGCGGCGTCTCATGCGGTGCCACCCCTTTCATGCAGGCGGGTTCGATCCCGTGCGTTAATCGCATCCGACCATGGCCGATCAGCTCAAAACTCCCACCCAGCCGGGCAAGCCTCCTCAAAAGGAGCTGTCCATGGAAATACGGCTCCTCATCGCGTTCCTGCTGATGGGGCTGGTGCTGTTCGTCACGCCGTATTTTTACAAGCCCCCGGCGGGCCCCAAGCGGACCGCGCCTCCGCCGGCGCCCGCGCAGGCAACGCAGGAAACGAAGCAGCCGGCTGCTCCCCAACCGCCACCCGCCGTGACGGCCGCGCCTTCGCCCGGACAAATCGGCGCCGTGAAAGAGGTGACCTTCACGGTCGATACCGCTCTTTACCGCATCCAGTTGAGCAATATCGGAGGCGTAGTTCAGAACTGGACTCTTAAGAAGTTCGTCGACTCGCGCGGCAAGCCGCTCGAGCTTGTGAACACGGCCGCGCTCAAAAGCGCGCCGCCTCCCTTCGCAATCATTTTTAAGGATGGCAATCCCGCGGCGCAACTGAACTCCGCGAAGTTTAAATCCACGCCCACCCCCGACGGCCTCGGCGTCGATTACGAGTACTCGGACGGAGCGATTCATTGCGTCAAGACTTTCCGTTTTGCGAAGAACAGCTATCTTTCTCAGGTCACATCGGAAGTGACGCGGAACGGCGCGGGCGTGCCCCATCTTCTCGAATGGCGCGGCGGCTTCGGCGACCTCACGGTCCAAAATCGCACGTCCGCGCAGCAGACCGTCTACTACGATCTCACCGCTTCGAAGCTAAATACGTTAAATGCCGGCAAAGCGAAAAATGGAACCGTTACCGCGGCGGGCAACTACTCCTTCGCCGGCATCGAGGACACGTTTTTCGCCGCCGTCATGTTGCCGAAAGATAGCGGCTCCACGGAAGTGCAGACCTACAAGGACGATCTGACGCCTTCCAAAGACGCCAAGCCGGAATCGTTCGTCGGCGTGGGCGTAGGCGGCGATGCCGTGAACGACTTCTCCGTTTTCGTCGGCCCCAAGGACATCGACATTCTGAAGCGCGTCGACCCACGTTTGCCGCAGCTCATCAACTGGGGATTTTTTGGCATCATTGCCAAGCCGCTGTTTTTGGTGCTGCACTGGATCGACGACCGGCTGATACACAACTACGGTTGGTCGATCGTCGTGATTACTATCGTTATCAACCTGCTCCTTCTCCCGCTACGCTTCACCAGCATGAAATCGGCGAAGAAAATGCAGGCGCTGCAGCCGCAGATCAAGGCCATCAACGCTAAGTACAAAGACGTCGGATTGCGCGATCCGAAGAAGGCCGAACAGAACCAGGAGGTCATGGACCTCTATAAGCGCGAAGGCGTAAACCCTATGGGCGGCTGCCTCCCCATGGTGATCCAACTGCCGATTCTATACGCCTTCTACACCGTCCTGGCGGTAACGATCGAGCTTCGCGGGGCGCACTGGCTGTGGGTCACCGATCTGACGCAGCCGGAAACGCTTCCGATTCACGTCCTGCCGCTGGTCATGATCGTGACGCAATTCCTGATGCAGCGCATGACGCCAAATCCCAGCGCGGACCAGTCGCAGGCGCGCATGATGGCTTTTATGCCGCTGTTTTTTGGGTTCTTTTTCTATAATATGTCGAGCGGGTTGGTATTATACTGGTTGACCGGAAACGTAGTGGGCATCGCGCAACAGTGGATTATGAATCGCACCACGCCCGCTCCGGTCGTCGTCACGCCCCCGCCGGCGCTCGCGAAAAAAGGCGCGCAAAAGAAGAAAAAAGGATAGAGCTTGAGCGAGGTTAAGTACACCATTGCGGAAGTCGGACCCGATATCGAGGAGTTTCTCGGCTCCATCGTCCGTCTTGCGGGATTCGAGATGTTCTTCGAAATCGCGGAGGGCCGGCACGAGCATCCCGACCTCGAGGATCCCGACGTCGTAGTGAAGTTTAGCGGGCCCGATGTCGATCTGCTGCTTGCAAATCGCGGCGAGGTGCTGCTTGCGCTTGAGCAACTCACGATGGAGATGCTCGGAATACCGTCCGAGGATCATTCGCTGCTTTGCTTCGACGCCAACGACTACCGCCTGCTGCGCATCGAGGAGCTTCGCTTGAGCGCCGCGGCCGCGGCCGAACGCGTGAAACAAACCGGAAAACCATTCCACTTCAGCCCCATGACCAGCCGTGAGCGGCGCATCATTCACTTGAGCCTGCGCAATGAAACCGAGGTCAAGAGCCTCAGCACGGGCGCCGGTCCATGGCGTCAGGTCGTGGTCATGCCCGCGAGCATGGAACAGGTTCCCGAGCCGATCCGCCCCCCGGCGCCCCGGCCGGATTTCGTCCCATACAGCGGTGGCCGCGGCCGTCCGGGCCGGGGGGGCGAACGCCGCGGCGGCCCCGGGCGCAGCAGTGAACGGGGCGGTAATCGCGGCCCGCGCCGGCCGCGTTAGCCGTTTCCGTTCTGCAACTGCACGACACCATCGTCGCAATCTCGACGCCTCCGGGCCGCTCCGGGATCGGCGTCGTGCGCCTCTCGGGTTCCCGCTCGCGTCCCATCGCGGAGAGTATGCTGCGCTTCCGCGGATCGCATGATTGGCGTCCATGGACGTCCGCGTTGGCTGAACTCGTCGGCGCCGATAACGGAGTCGTCGATAATGTCGTAGCGGCGTATTTCGAGGCGCCGCGATCCTACACGGGCGAAGATGTTGTCGAAATCTCGTGTCACGGCGCTCCGCCGGTGCTGCGCTTCTGCGTGGAGCGCGCTTGCCAGGCCGGCGCGCGCCTGGCCGAGCCCGGCGAATTCACATTGCGCGCGTATCTCAACGGCCGCATCGATCTGCCGCAAGCCGAAGCCGTGCGCGATCTCATCGAGGCCACGACGCTGTACCAGGCCCGCATCGCCGCTCAACAGATAGAAGGCTCGGTATCGCGGCGCATTCGCCCTATCAAGGAACAACTGCTCGAGACGATCGCTCTGCTAGAAGCCGGCATCGATTTCGCCGAAGACGATGTAAGCGTCGCCTCCGCCGAAGATATCTTGCGCCGGCTAGACCCCATTGCGTCGGTGCTGGCGCAGCTCGCGGCAACGTTCAGCTACGGCCGCCTGGTGCATTCCGGCATCACTCTGGCCATCGTCGGAAGGCCCAACGTAGGCAAGAGCAGCCTCTTCAATCGTCTCGTCGAGCAGGACCGGGCCATTGTAACGGAAATCCCCGGCACCACGCGCGATCTGGTTTCCGAAGTCGCCGCGATCGACGGGATTCCGGTGAAGTTCGTCGATACCGCCGGCATTCGCGCGGGTCAGGACATCGTTGAAACGCTCGGAATCGAGCGCAGCTATCGCGCCATGGCCGACGCCGATATAACAATCGTTCTATTCGATTTATCAGCGCCTTGGACCGAAGGAGACGCGGAGCTGCTCGAGCGCGCCCGCCTGCAGGGCCGCCACATTCTCGCGGGGAACAAATCGGACTTGCGGCGTCTGGCCGAACCATCCCAAGATTTCACGCCGGTTTCAGCGCTGACGGGCGCGGGAATTGCCGAACTGCGCCGCAAGATCGTTCCCCAACTTCCCGAAGACGAGTCCGGTTTTATCACTAGCCTGCGGCATGAGACCCTTCTGCGCGAATCGCTCGACGCGCTAAGTGAAGCGCGCCGCGCCGTCGAGACCGGAATTCCTCATGAAATGCTATTGCTCGACCTTTATGCCGCCCTCCGCCCCATTGATGCCATCACGGGCGCGACGACGGCGGACGATATTTTGAACAGAATATTTTCCACGTTTTGCATTGGCAAGTAGAAGTTGAGCAAAGTTCCGGGAAATTTTTCATTCGAAACGTAACATTTTCCTTTGGAATGGGTCTACAAACTGAAGCACACAGAATTGGAGAACAGCGGAGGGGCCCGGGGTGGGCTGGCTGCTCCGCTATCTCGCTAATCCAACCGGCGCCCGTACTCGTTCGAGTGCGCGACCTTATTGAAGTAATCGAATACTATTGCGGTCGCGGGTCCAACGGGGTTCACGCGGTCGTCCAGATAGGCCGACATCACGCTTAGTATGAACGGCCGCTTCGGCAAATAAACCAATCCGGTCTCGGTGCGCACGCCGTCGAGATCGCCCGGTTTTGAGGCCACCACGATACTGTCCGGAATCATCGGACGCATATAGGCATCCACCTTTTTCATGATCTCCAGCATGTCGTGGCAGGACTTGGCGTCCGCCGCCTTGCCCTCGTAAATAAGCCGGACGATGCGAACCATCTCGAGCGGAGTCGCAACGTTCTCATCCCCGCGCGCGGCCGCCGCAATGTCCATCATTTTTCGGCGCAGTCGAGTCTTCTCCATTCCTAAGCCGGTTAGGAGAGCGTTGACGCGAGCCATCCCGACCAACCCGATCAGCTTGTTCGTCGCCGAATTGTCGCTGTACTGGATCATGTTCTCGACGACCTCGCGAACGGTCATGGTCACGGGACCCTTGTTCAGCGCCGCCTGCAACGGCCCCCCGCTTCCGCCCGCATTCTCCGCCGTTCCTATCGTGACTTTGTCCGCGAACGAAAGCTTGCCGGCCGCAGCGTCACGGAAAACCTGAATCAGAATCGGAATTTTGATGGAGCTGGCCGTAGGGAAAACGGCATCGCCATTGTACGAGAATACGCGCCCCGAAGTCAGGTCGATCCAGGCAACGCCGAGAACGCCGTTCAGTCCATCGTCCAGAGCCTTGATCTTGGCGGCCTGCTTCGCCTCCCACAACGCCGCGACATCGGCGCCGCGGCAAATCCCAACTACGGCGAGCAACAACGCAGCGATGCGGCGGGTCATTTGGCGATCAACCCTCCGAGGACGGGCAGCGGCACGGCGCTTTCCTTTAACGCTTTTTGGTGAAATTCCGCAAGACTGAATCCCGTGCCCTTTTGAGTCTTATAAGC
Source organism: Bryobacterales bacterium (assembly GCA_963838885.1). GTDB lineage: Bacteria > Acidobacteriota > Terriglobia > Bryobacterales > Bryobacteraceae > JAICMB01. The sequence goes on from CAWITB010000018.1 coordinate 144,800, forward strand.
ATCGCGAGTCTGCAGCCAGCCATGCCAGCCCACGAAATACATCGGCAACTGCGCCGACGAAAGTTTCGCCCGCTGCAGCTTCGCCGTCGCTTCTTCCTTTTCCTGAAAACCCTGTTTGAGCATGAGGTCCATGGCCTCTTCGTCGCTCATATCCATGGTCTGCATACGGATATCCATGATGGCGTTCGTAATCACTCGTAACATCTGCTTCAGGAATGTCATACGCAGCGGGACACTTTTATCGAGATACCCTTCGTCGGACATGAGCTGTTGCGCATAGGTCGCCCAACCTTCGACGTACGGACCGTTGCCCCAGAGATTGCGCAGCAGCCGGCGCGATTTGGGTTGCACCTCGTCGGCGTATTCGAACTGCACGTAATGGCCGGGCATGGCTTCGTGTATCGTCAATTCCTGCATGCCATACGCGTTGTACTCGCGCAGCTTCGATTCGACGCGCTCCTTGGACCAATCCGCCGGAATGGGAGTGACCCAGTAGAACGCGCCGAGCTGCGGCTCGAGCGCGGGAGCGGGATTGAAACCGCCCACCGCGTAGATGCCGCGCATGAACTCGGGCGTTTCAATCACCTGCAGATTGCCACGGTTCGGCAGCGGGACCAGATTCCTGGCTTTGACGAAATTGGTTGCTTCCTGGAGATCGCGTTTCGCTTCGCCCATGTAGGCGGCGGGCGTGACGTGCTGCCGCGCAATGGCATCGAGCGTCTCGGGAATGGTCTTGGAGCCGGCCAGTTTTTGCATTTCATCCTGAACGATTTTTAGAGCGGCTTCGGCCTCGGGCAGGACCTGCTCCGGTGTCTTGCCGACATCGAGCGTCCACTTGAACTTCAGGTCGTACATCTCTTTTCCCAACCGCCACGACCGCGTCCTCTTCGAGAGATCGGTCTTGAGAAAGTCGTTGAATTTACGCAGCGCGTCTAGGGCGTTCGCGGCCGCTTTGCCGTATTCGTCTTTGAGCTCGGGTGGAGCATTCGACCGCAGCGTCTGATCAATCAGGCGAATATTGCCGTCGTTTTCTTGCTCTGCGACCTGGGTCCAGACGGCGGGCGAATCGCGCAAATTTTGCCGCGCCTCGAGCATCAGTGCGGGAATGCGGTCGAGCCGCTTGACGATGTGCTCAAAGCGCAGATGTAGCGGCGCATAGTTCAGGACAAAAGGGCTGAAGAGCGCGTTGCCGACGAGCTCGACGTATATGGTTGGATTGTGAGCATAGCCGCGGATGCTGTTCAGCTCCAGCAGCGCGAGCTTGACCTGATTGTCGATCAGGCGATAATCGGCGCGCTGTTCCGGCGTGAGAGATTCCGGTTTGAGGATCTCCAGACGGTTCTCCAGGTCGTGATAAAAACGCCGCTGCTCCCCGATTCCCGAAGGGCTGAAATCGTCCAGAATCTGGTCCAGGCGCTTGCCTTTGTGCTCGTGATAGCCGGCGGCGGTGGCGCTAACCGGCGAAAGCGCCAGAGCGCCGTATACGAAATCATCCGTGATCTGGCCGATACTCTGCTGCTCCCCGGGCATCTTGCATCCAACGACAAGCGCCGCCACGGCCGCCGCGGCGAAGTAGCGCCTCACGGCAGTTCCTTCAATTTCATATTGCGGAATTCAATGTGGTAGTACTCGGCCTCAACCCCGATGTAGCCTTTCAAACGATCGCAATCGAAATGACTGGTTTCGACGTCATTGACGACTAGCGTGATTTTGGGCCCTTCTGCGCGAATGTCATACGTGTTCCACTCCCCGGGATCTTTGACCGGATTCGAGGGCATGGCGGATTTCAGATTGATGCGTTTTCGCGCGCCGTCGATTGTGGCGTAGTAGAAAAAATAACCGCCATTCGCAGGTGGACCGATCTGCGCCTGATACCACGTCATGCCATCGGCGGTGTTGCGCACATAGATGCCGCTGTTATATTTCGTCTCTCCTTCGATTTTCGTGAAGCGCCATTCGACATGCAGTAGAAAATCGCCGAGCTCGCGATCGTAGCGCAGAAATTCGTGGCCGTTTTCGCGGGAGCCATTGCAGATCAGATCGCCATCGCGCGCCACGCGCCATTGCGATGGCGAAACGAGCTGCGTAGATGGCTCCATCGGTACGCGGGTCCAGCCGTGGAACGAGGCCGCGGGCTGGATCGAAATCCAGTCGCCGGCAACCAGAGTGCAGGCGAGAGTGCAGCAGAAAAAGAAGCTAAGCGGCAGCCGCATTGATATTGTCCAGATCGGCGGGATCGCCGAATTTTGCGCCCCTGATGGCGGGGTCGATGTTGCGGAGCAGGGCGGTAAGAACGGATCCCGCGCCTACCTCGATGAAGCGAGCCGCGCCTTGAGAGGCGAGCAGGCGCATCGATTCAAACCATCGTACGGGATTGGGGACCTGCTGGTAGAGACCCTCGCGGGCTTCTTGGCCCGTTTGTATGAATCGAGCCTGCCAATTGTTGACCAGCGGCATGGAAAGATTGGCAAACGGAATCGCATCAAGGTCGGCTGCGAGGCGCTGCTGGGCTGGGATCATGAGCGGGCAGTGAAAAGGCGCGCTTACGGGAAGCAGAACGGCGCGGCGCGCGCCCGCGTCCTTGGCCAGATCCATGGCGCGTTCGACGGCCGCGACGTGCCCCGCGATCACCGTCTGATCGGGAGAGTTCAGATTGGCGGCCGTGACGACTTCGCCCTGTGCCGCCTTGGCGAGAATCGTTTCGAGCTTGCCCTCGGGAAGCTTGAGGATCGCGGCCATGGCGCCCGCGCCGGGCGCGACCGCCTCCTGCATATAACGTCCTCGCTTACGGACGAGAACGAGGGCATCGTCAAATTGCAGCGATCCGGCCGCAACCAGCGCGGAGTATTCACCCAGACTGTGGCCCGCTACATAATCGGGTTCGAGGCCTTTGTGGCGCAGAACGCGGAAGGCGGCAATAGATACTGCGAGCAGCGCGGGCTGCTGATTTTCGGTGAGCTTCAAATCCGCTTCAGGGCCGTTGAAACAGAGCTGGGAGAGCGCGAACCCGAGGGCCTCGTCGGCCTCGGCGAAGGTCTCGCGCGCGGCCGGAAAAGCGGTGGCAAGATTTTTTCCCATGCCCGCGAACTGGGAACCCTGCCCGGGGAACAAGAAGGCTGTTTTCATGCGGCTTGGAACAAGTTCAAGAATAACGTGATCGGCTATGATGCAGTTATGGCGACTCACACATTGATCACCGCCGAGCAGTTCGATGCGCTGCCGTATGACGAAGAGCGGCGAGTGGAACTGTTGGACGGAGAACTGATTGAAATGTCGAGTGCCGCGCCAGGACACAACCGCATAGCGCTGAAGCTCGCAACATCCCTAGAGTCATTCCTGGATCGCAGCAAGCGGGGCGTCGCGCTGATGGAAACTGATTTTGCTCTTGGCGAGAACCGCTTTTGCCCCGATGTCGCGGTCCTTTCCGCATCCAAGTGGTCCCAGGTTGATGCAAGCCGGGCTCCAGTGCGAGTCGCTCCCGACATAGCCGTTGAGGTCGTCTCGCCATCGGAAATGGCCTCGCATCTTAACCGCAAAGTTACCGTTTACCGCGACAGCGGCGCGGAAGTATGGGTAGTCTATCCCGACGGGCTTCATGTTTTCGTATACGCGCCGCAAGCCATTCGGCAACTGCGCGAGACCGATGTGCTGGAGTCCCCGGTTCTACCCGGCTGGTCGCTGCCGCTGGCTCAACTGTTCGCATAATAGAGGCACAACATGGCGACTCACACGTTAATAGCCGCTGAACAATTCGATGCATTGCCCAACGAAGAAGGACACAAGCTAGAGCTGCTAGACGGGGAGCTGATCGAAATGTCGAGCGCGAACGCAACGCACAATTCCATATGGCGACGCTCATCGCTTCTTTGTTGCCCTTCCTCCGAGCGCGCCATGGGCGGTGTTGCCCGACACCGAATTCGCCTTCGGCGAGCACCGCTTTCAGCCCGATATCGCGCTGGTGCTTGCGGCGAAATAGTCTCAGGTAGACAGGCGCCGAGTACCTCTGCGGGCGAGTCCCGATGTTGCTGTGAAATCGCGGCGCTGTCGGAGATCCAGTATCTTGATCACGGACTCGAGCACGCACTCCAGGAAGTCCTGGGTTATCTATCCGGATCGAAACCACATGTTCGTACACGCTCCCCAGGGCATCCGCGAGTTGCGCGAAACAGACACGCTGGAGTCCCTCGTCTTACCCGGCTGGTCGATGGCGCTGGAGAATCTCTTCGCGTTATAGGCAGTTTTTACCTCGCGCCGCCTATCCGAAGCCCGCAACAGCTTGCATTTTCTTTACAAATTCAATACATCCCTTGGCAACTCGCTTGCGTCATAACGATTGACAGAGGGAGAGAAAATATGAATCCTCAAGCGGGAACTGATATGAAGACGACGACGCAAGCGCGGCCGCCGGTCGAGTACAATGCGTCGGTCTATTGTCCGATGTGCACGCACACAGTACAGGCGACTGTGGTGGCGCACGGAAAATCCGTAGGCGTCAAGCCGGGACGAAAATGTCCCAGATGCTCGTCTTCACTCGATGCCGGTTACGTCTTTCGGCTTGATCGCGCGGCCTAGCCTCGCGCTTAAGGGCGTGCTAAGGTAGAGGCAGCCGTATGAAACGCAAGCCGGCGCCTCAAGACCCCGTGATCGATAAGATGCTTCTGGAAAGTGCGAAGCAGACGCTTCACACCGATCGCTTGAAGCGCTTCACGAAATGCATCGTTTGCGGTTCCGCTTGCGCGCCAAATTCAGCCGAAGGACTGTGTTGGGTTTGCCGCCGCCTAAAGATTAGCGCTTGGCGGGAATCCGATCAGCAAACCGCTCAGGAATAGATCGGCTCGCTTCGTAAACGAAAGCGCCGGCTGCAACATCTTCAACACCAATACCCAGCGATTTAAAAATTGAGATACGGCTCGGCTCGTATCCCGCCCGCACGTCTTTCAACTCGACGACATTTTGCCAGCTATTGGCGAGAATAAGATCGCCCGCTTCGATACGCGCCTGCTCCAAAGAGTCGACGGCTACAACTCCGGCGCCTTGGACGAGACCTGCCGGAAGCTCGCGATGCTTGGGGGCGTTCGATCCCATCGCATTGACGTGCGTACCTTTCGCAATCCAGCCAGCCTCCAAAACGGGTTCCTTCGAATTTGTCGCGGTCACCACGATAGAGGCGCCGCGCACGGCCGCCTCGGCGGATTCCGCGGCGCTGGCGTCCATCTCGGCGGCAAAACGCTGGACCTTATCGCGATCACGGCTCCATACGCGCACTTCGCGGATCTTGCGGACCGCTCTGATGGCTTCCACCTGCGTGCGCGCCTGAAAACCGCTTCCGATCACGCCCAACGTGTCGGCTTCGGGGTTGGACATGAGATCGGTTGCGTAGCCGCTCGCCGCTCCGGTGCGGATCTGGCCAAGATGATTGGCCTCCATCAACGCAAGCGGCTCGGCCGTAGCCGCATCGTACAGGACAAAAAAGAAATGCGCCCCGTGCTTCGGGTTGGTCGAATAAAACTTCGTTCCGAAATAGCCCCCGTAAGCGCCCCCGAGACTGTGTAGGGCAGACCCGTTCTTAAGAACAAGCCGACGGCGGGGCTGATTCTGCGCCGAGCCGTCACGGAGCGCCTGAAACGTCGCCCGCATGACCCGGATGCACTCCTGCATGGGAAGGAGTTGCCGCACGTCGGCTTCGGTGAGATAAAGCACCGCGAATTTTCCTGGATGCTCTACAAATTAGCCGGGTCCTCGCGAGCGGCGTCAATCCCGAGTTCCGCGATGGCCGCCGAGGCCTTTGCGCCGTCAAATTTGCCCTCGCGCGCCAGTCGCGACAGCGCGGCGGCGGCAATCGCTTCCGCGCCGTTCTCGAAGAACTTGCGCAAGTGCTCGCGGTTGTCGCTGCGGCCGAAACCATCCGTGCCGAGCGTAACCAGCCGGCCCTGCGCCCACGGCGCGATCTGGTCTGGAACGATCTTCATGTAGTCGGTCGAGGCCACAATGGGACCATCGAATGATTCGAGAACTTGCGCGATATAGGGCGTGCGTTCCGCCTCGGCAGGATGCAGCCGATTCCAGCGCTCTACTTCCAGCGCGTCCCGTCGTAGCTCGTTGTAGCTGGTCACACTCCAGACATCCGCGCGCACGTGGTACTTCTCCGCCAACATCTGCTGCGCGCGCAGCGCTTCGTTCAGGATCGTTCCACTGCCGAAAAGGTGAATTTGCGCCTCGCCTCCATCGCCCTGTTTGTAACGATAGATGCCACGCAGAATCCCATCCTCGACGCCCGCGGGCATCGCTGGCTGCGCGTAATTCTCGTTGTACATCGTGATGTAGTAGAAGCGATCCTCCATGGCCTCGTACATACGCCGGATGCCGTCCTGAACGATTACGGCCATCTCGTAAGCGTAGGCGGGATCGTAGCTGTGGCACGTCGGATAAGCGCTCGAGTAAACCAGCGATTGTCCGTCGCAATGCTGCAAGCCTTCACCCGAAAGCGTGGTCCTTCCGGCGGTGCCGCCCATCAGAAAGCCCTTGCCGCGCGAATCCCCGAAGGCCCAGATGAGATCGCCAACGCGCTGGAATCCGAACATCGAGTAATAACTGAAGAACGGAATCATCGGGATGCCGTAGGTGGCGTAAGCCGTCCCGGCGGCCGTGAAAGACGCCATGGCCCCGGCTTCGGTGATGCCCTCTTCTAAAATCTGGCCGTCCTTCGCTTCTTTGTAGTACAGGAACATGTTGCTGTCCACCGGACTATAGAGCTGGCCCTGGCTGGCGTAAATGCCGACCTGGCGGAACAGCGATTCCATGCCGAACGTGCGCGCTTCGTCGGGCACGATCGGAACAATATACTTGCCCACCTCCGCATCCTTCAGCAGCAGCGTCAGGATGCGAACGTAGGCCATCGTGGTTGACACTTCGCGCCCCTGCGAGCCCGCTATGGATTCGGAGAAAACGCCTAGCCCCGGAGTCTTGAACGCGGCGGGCGTGGGTTTGCGCGCCGGCAGACTGCCGCCCATGGCTTCGATACGCCCGCGCAGATATTTCATTTCCGCGCTGTCATCGGCAGGACGGTAGAATTCCAGGTGCTCGACGACGCCCTCGGGTACCGGCATGTCGAAGCGCCGCTTCACGAACAGGACCTCTTTTTCCGTTAGCTTTTTTTGTTGGTGCGTCGGGTTGCGGCCTTCTCCGGCTTCGCCCAAACCATAACCCTTGACGGTCTTCGCCAAAATGACCGTCGGGGAACCGCGGTGCTCGCTGGCGCGGAGGTATGCGTTGAACACTTTTTGGGGATCGTGGCCGCCGCGGCGCAAATGGCCGATCTCCTCGTCCGTGAGATGTTCGACCAGTTTCAAAAGCTCCGGGTACTTGCCGAAAAATTCCTGGCGGACGTAGGCCCCGCCTTTCGCTTTGAATGCTTGATATTCACCATCGACGCACTCTTCCATGCGTTTGATGAGCAGACCCGATTTATCCGCGGCAAGAAGCGGATCCCAACTGTCTCCCCAAACCACTTTCAGAACGTTCCAGCCGGCGCCGCGGAAGATGCGCTCCAACTCGTCGATGATGCGGCCGTTTCCATTCACAGGTCCGTCGAGCCGCTGCAGATTGCAGTTCACCACGAAAATTAGATTGTCGAGTTTCTCGCGGGCTGCGATTTTCAGCGCGCCGAGCGTCTCCGGCTCGTCCGTCTCGCCGTCTCCCACAAAGGCCCAGATATGGCGAGGCGTGGGCGGAATTAAGCCGCGATTCTCTACGTAGCGCATGAAGCGCGCCTGGTAAATGGCATTTAGCGGACCGATGCCCATCGACACGGTCGGGAACTGCCAGAAATCGGGCATCAGCCAGGGGTGCGGATACGAAGAAAGACCGGGATGGTCGGCGCGCGTCTCGTGACGAAAATGTTTCAGATGTTCTTCGCTCAGGCGTCCGGTAAGAAAAGCGCGGGCGTACACCCCCGGCGAGGCATGGCCCTGAAAGTACACAAAATCGCCGGACTGATCGCCGTACCGCGCGCGGAAAAAATGGTTGTGTCCGACCTCTTCTAGCGTCGCGAGCGAAGCGTACGTGGAGATGTGGCCGCCAATGCCCGCATCGTATTTATTGGCGCGGACCACCATGCACATGGCGTTCCAGCGGATCAGACTTTTGATGTTGCGTTCCACACGCCGGTCGCCGGGATAAGGAAGCTCGTCGTCCACCGGAATGGTATTGATGTATGGCGAATTCAGATTGTGCTTCGAGACGACGCCATATTGCGCGGCATGGTTCCTGATGCGGTCCAGCAGGTATGCGGCGCGGGGAACGCCGGCTTCCTCGAGAATTTCGTCAAATGCTTCGAGCCATTCGCTCGTTTCCTGCGGATTCAGGTCCTCGGGTACGCGGACCTCGGGAATTGTGGTTTGCATCATGCGGGTTGCTAATTTCAAAATAACACCTTGCCCGCCGCGCAGCGCCGTTCGAGCAACCCTATCGGGGTGAACTCTGCCTCAGGAGGCGTCCGCGGTCAGAAGGAAACCGGCCGAGACCAGGCTTGCCACTACCGCCGCGAAATCGGCGACCGGCGTTGCGGGATTCAGAATGCCTTCGGCCTTCAGGGTCTCGAATATTTCCGCGACGGTAGTTTTGCCATCGCTGCGCGCGATCAGGTAAGGGAGCCAGGGCGAAACCTTCATTTCCATGCGGAAGGGATGATTACTCAGCAGATTGTATTCGACGGCGCTCCAATCGCTATTTTCCAGGCGGTGAGAGACGTGGAGCTCGCAGCCGGGCGATGCCAGGGGCCGGCAGCGAGTCGCGGCCGCGGGGTCGGTTGCGGTTTCCGTTTCCCATGCCAGTAGCCGCTCATGATCGGCGCGAGTCGTTTTGGAGCGATCTGGCGGCGAACGTGAATGGCGCGCGGGCGGTGGGGATTTTGATCACGGAATCCTTGAACCGAACGTATCAGGTCCAGGACGGCTGCGACTTGGCGCCCCGAGCGCCAAGGCAACCGCGATGCCCAGTATGCATAGCCAGAGGATAACCACGGCGCCGGATTGTCCAACTCGTGTAGGACGCTTCCGTCGGGACGGACCGCCAGTTTTTCAAAGATAGGCGGTTACAATGTAGAGGACCTCGATAGCGCCTTGCACCAGTCCAGCAAGTTGACTGGGTGTTCTTGGGGCTTATTTATATTCGATTGCGTTTTCGGTATTTGTCGGCTCCTAGAATTGCGATTATTGTTTAGGGCCGGTGCTGCTTTCGTTGACTGCTTACGCCATAACGCTTTCCCTCTTGGTGCATGATGTATTGCTCCGCAGAATTACCGCCTGGATGGTTTTAGTCCAAGCTTGCCCAAGTGTAGGACGAGAGATTGTGATGCTGTCGGGTCGAAATGACTAAGCTCAAGAAAATAATAAAGATAGATTTTGCAATTCTTGTGATCCACGTGTCCCCGCGCGGCCAGCGCCCGTTCTCGGGACGCGGCGGTTCAGCATTCCTCGAATCTCCTCAGGAGGCGTCCGCGATCAGAAGGAAACCGGCGGAGACCAGGCTTGCCACAACCGCCGCGAAATCGGCGACCGGCGTTGCGGGATTCAGAATGCCTTCGGCCTTCAGGGTCTCGAATATTTCCGCGACGGTAGTTTTGCCATCGCTGCGCGCGATCAGGTAAGGGAGCCAGGGCGAAACCTTCATTTCCATGCGGAAGGGATGATTACTCAGCAGATTGTATTCGACGGCGCTCCAATCGCTATTTTCCAGGCGGTGAGAGACGTGGAGCTCGCAGCCGGGCGATGCCAGCGGCCGGCAGCGAGTCACGGCCGCGGGGTCGGTCGCGGTGTCCGTTTCCCATTCCAGCAGCCGCTCATGATCGGCGCGTGTCGCTTTTGAGCTGATCTGGCGGCGGACGGTGAATGGCGCGCGGCCTGCCGCCTTGCGTTGGACCGTGATCATGGCGTAGGGCAGGCCCGTGATGCGGCGATCTTCAAAAAGCTCCCTCCATTTCCGCGCGTCCGCGCTTTCCCCGCCGGGACGCGTGGCCGCATGAAGCGCGAATTCGCCGGGATCGAGAACGCGGCGCACGACGACGGCGATATCGAAGTCGCGATGCCCCGGTCCGAGCCATTGCCGGATGCGGTCCTCCAACGGCGCGCCCACGCGATCCGAGGCCATCGCGAGGCAATACAGAGTTCCGCCGGGCGCAAGGTGACGAGGCAGACCGGCGACGATCCCGCGGGTAACGCGCTCGCCGTCGTCGCCGCCGTCCTGGAAAACCCATTGCGGTTTGAGAACGGGCACATAGGGCGGATGCGCCACGATGCGATCGAACGTTCGTCCGCCAGCCGGTTCGTACAGGTCGCCCGTGGCGGCGTGGACGTTCGAGAGCCCGTTCAAGCGTTTGGCGAACTCCGCGAAATGGGTGGAGCGCGCCGCGATATCGTAGGCGTGCGCCTCGCGCGCGGATGTAGACGCGCCGAGAAGCGCCGCGACGCCCGTGCCGGAGCACAGGTCCAGCAAGGAATCGCAACTCGATGACGGCAGGAGGTCGAGAAAAAGGCGCGTATTCGGTACGACCGCCGGATAGACGATATCTTCCGAGCCTTCGCGCGCGACTCCGGCGGGAGTTCTCCAGGAATCCGCCACCGTGTAGACGCCCGCCACGGGACAAAGACAAACGGGGGAGTAACAGGATCCTGCGGCTTCGCGGGCGATGAGCCCCAGCCGTTCGAGCGCGTCCACTTCCGTGGGAGAGAGGACCTGTCGCAACGCGAGGTCGTCCACATACCGTGTGTAAACGAAAAGGTGGATGAAGAGATCCAGCAGATCGCCGGGAGGAGAGGCGGTTCCGGCGGCAGCATCAATCGCAGGCTGCGTCAACAGCGGCGCGCCGATTCGTGTTGCTATGGCGGGCTCGGTAAAGCCGGCGCGGGAAAACAGTGCGCGAACTATTTCGAAATCGTTCGGCGGACCGAGGCGGATGGGAAACAAACGCGTCAGTGCTTTCGCATCGCGAAAAAGATCACGATCAGAACGAAAAATACGAGAAGCGCCCCAATGATAATGATTATCGAGAGATGTTTCTGTAGGAAACTCTTCTGTTCGGCGGGCGGGGCAGAGCCGGCGTCGGCGAGGAGCGGCATCGCGGGCGCGGCCATCATGGACGTGAATTCGCCGGCGCCCGAGGAAGGCTTATATCCGATATTCGCCGGCCCCGGCGCGGGCGGGTAAGAGTTGGGCGGCGTAGCCTTGAATAGGCCCGTGGCGCCGTCCGCAGTGGGAGCGCGGTTGGGCGCGGCCGGCGGAACAGGCGTGCTGCCCAGGTCATTGCGGCCGAACAGGCGCGTAAACTCGCCGGCCGGAGCGGCTTGCGGCGGCGGCATGGGACCTCTGGCGAACGGATCCGCCGCTCCGCTCAGCGGCGGCAACGGCTTGGGCTGCAGCGGCGAGTTGAACATGCGCGTCAATTCCCCCGGTTCGTGGCTTTCCGCTTCCCTTGCAGGCCCGCTGGACGCAGGCGGAGGCGGGAACATGGATCCCAAGTCCCGCGTTGGTTGCGGCGGCGTTCGCGGCGCCGGGGCGTTTGAAAGAGGGGGAGCGCCGGGGTTGAACATGCGCGTGAATTCGCCGGGCTCCCGATGCGCCGCGGGCGCGGAGGGCGCTTGGCCGGGCGGTTTTTCGATGGCGGGTGCGCTATCGAAGGCCTTCGTGAACTCGCCAAGATTTTGCTGCGCGGGCGGCGCGGCTTCGAACATTCGGGTGAAATCGCCCGAAGACGGCTGCGGAGGCGGTTGCGGAATGTCCCGGCGCAGCGCGGCGGTATCGAACATGCGCGTGAACTCGCTGCCGTTCGGCGGCTCGGACGAGGGCGGTCGCGATTCGGCAACCGCAGGCGACGCGGGTTGAGGCGATGCGGGTTGAGGCGATGAAGGTCGAGCGCCTCCCTGCAGGATTGTGGTAAATTCGCCGGGCTGGGACGGCGGCTCCGGTTGCGGGAGCGGACGCGGCAACGCTGGATACTCCGGGTTCATCCGAAGCGGGTTGCCCCGAAGCCGATTTCCCCGTTGGCTGAGCCGAAGGAGGCGCGGCTGCCTGGAACATCCTGGTAAATTCACCGGCCGGTTGCGCAGCCGGCGCATCCACCCGCTGTGGCGGCGCAGCGGCCAATGGCGGTTCCGGGGTTGTGTCCGCGGCGCGGTAGGCGGATGAAACATTCCGCTTTGCGGCGCCGTAGGCGCACTGAACATTCTGGTAAATTCGCCGGCTTGGCGCGGCCCGGGAGTATCCGCAAGCGCGCCAGGCCTGGGCTGCGGCGGCGATTCCGGTTTCGGGTCTGAAGGCGCGGCGCCTGTCTGGAACATCCTGGTAAACTCACCGGCGCGATGCGGAGCCGGGGCCTCGGCGAGAGGAGGCGGCCCTGTGTGGGGCGCCGTCGGCTGCGATTCCGGTTGGAGGAGCGGCGCAGGAACGCTGAACATCCTCGTCAACGCGCCCGGTTCCTCAGCGGGCGCCGGCGGCGGCGGGGGCGCGGCGGCGGACTCCGGCGTCCGAAACATGCTCGTGAACTCGCCGGCTTCTGAAGCTTGCGGCGCCGGCGGAGCGGGGGCCTGGAACATGCTCGTGAATTCGCCCGCCTGTTTGCCGGGCGTGGGCATCGGGCGGTGCGAGGGCGGACGCGGGCGGCGGTTGGTCGTTGAGCGCGCGCGCCACCTCCTGCGTCGACATCATCGTCGAGCCTTCCGAACCCGCCGCCTTGGCGCCGCGCGGCGAATTCTGCATGGCCGGGTTATTTCGAGTCGGCGTCTCGATCAGATGCTGAAACTCTTCCGTTAAAGGACGTGCTGATTTGGGCGCGGGAGCAGAGGCCACGGGGGGCTTTTTGAACAGCGACGCAAAGGGATCGTCGGGATCGCCGGAGGCTGCGGATGGTGACACGGATGGTGGCGCGGCGGCCGTCGGGGCAGGCGCGGCCAGGGGCTGCTGCAGCAGCCATTCCCGGAAGCCCGGATATGCCGTGATTCGTCCCGTCACTACATAAGGAGTGCCTTCGTGATCGCCTTGCGCGATGATCTGCTTGCGGGAGGACGGCGCGAGGCGCGCGATGGCGGCGAGAATCGATTGCATCTCGGCCGATTGCGGAGTGGGAAACAAGTGCACCAGAACAGGCTGTCCGGTTGCGATCACGCGGGCCTCGAAGGTCTTGATGCCATCGTCCCGTAAGAGTTGGATCAGATCGTAGGTGCTGTAGAAACTCATGCTGCCTCGGTTGAAAACGCCCCGCATTGAAGCGTCATTACCTCATCATACGAGAATGGTGTGCTCGCGAGCGCGGGCGTTGCGGCCGTTGCGGGTTTCGATGCGGCGGCATGGTAGAGTAGATTCTGCCCATTTTAATGCGGTCCTGCGCCCCGAGGGGCGCAATCTGAACGTATGAAGTACCTTTCACGCGTGGTCTGGTCGGAAGGCATGTATCTGGCGCCGCACCATTTCCAGGTGCAGAGCCGCTATTTCGAGGACTCCATCGGCTTCACGGCCTCTTCGCTTTGGTTTCAAGCGTACGGGCTCGTCGGCGGCGAGCTGGACGGCGAGGCCCTGGTGAATGGCACGGTGTCGGTGCTGCATGCGCGCGGCATTTTTCCGGACGGACTGGCGTTCCACATGCCCGAAAGCGATGCTTTACCGGCGGCGCGAAATATAGCCGAGCTCTTTCCCGTGGCGCGCGATAAAGTAACGGTGCTTCTCGCTGTCCCGCCGCGCCGTCCCGAGGGACTCAACTGCGTTGCCGCGGATAACGCCGAAGCGGGTAACACCGCCGCGAATAAGAATGGGTACGCCCGTAACGGGGAAGAGCCGCGGTTCTATGCCGAGCCGAAGCTGCTCTACGACGAGACCACCGGTAGAGACGAAAAACCCGTGCAATTGGGCCGTAAGAATATTCAGATTCTCCTCGATACGGAAACGGCGGGCGACTTGGTGACACTACCAATTGCGCGGGTGATGCGCGCCGGCTCGGGGCATTTCGTCTACGATCCGGAATTCGTTCCGCCGTGCCTGGAGATTAGCGCCAGCAAGCGACTCATGGACATGCTGGGCCGGCTTGTCGATATCCTGGGGGATAAGAGCGCCATGTTCGCGCGCGGGAAGCAGGGCGAGAACAAATCATGGGTGGAGTTTTCGACGCGCGACATCGCCAATTTCTGGCTGCTGCACACCGTCAACTCGGCATTGGCGCCGCTGCGGCACCAGTATCTGACCAAGCACGGACACCCGGAAGAGCTGTTCGGCGAAATGTTGCGGTTGGGCGGAGCGCTATGCACGTTCGCGCTCGATTCGCATCCGCGCACCCTGCCGCTCTATGAGCATGACAAGCTGGACGAGTGCTTCGGGGCCCTGGACGATCACATTCGCAGGCACCTCGAGACCATCGTGCCGAGCCAATACCTCGTCATTCCGCTGACGAAGACCGCTAACTATTTCTATACCGGGGAAGTGACGGACCAGCGGGTGCTGGGACCGTCGCGGTGGATTTTCGGAATCGGCTCGACGGTAGGCGAAGTGGAGATCATATCGAGAACTCCGAACGCCGTTAAGATCTGTTCGCAGGAGTTTGTTCCGCGACTTGTGCAAAAGGCCCTGAAGGGCATGGGATTGACGCATCTGCCAGTGGCGCCGTCGGCCATTCCGGCCAAGGTGGATCATCAGTATTTCAGCGTCAGCAAGGCGGGACCGTGCTGGGACCACATCGTCCTGACGCGAAAGATCGGGGTCTACGTGCCCGGGGAACTGCCGGATGCGGAGCTGGAATTACTGGTCATTTTGGAATCATGAGCTCGCAACCTGTAGCGGCGGCGCCCGAGGGGCGTCGCGAAAACCTGGCCTTGGCGTTTCAGGAATTGCTTACTGTAGGCGAGCGGCTGCGCAGCCACCGCCAGCAGGTGACCGACGCGCGCGCCTTCCGCGACCAGATCTGGGAAGCGGTAAAGATGGCGCAGGCCGATGCGGCCAAGCGCGGCTACAGCGGCGACGACATCGAACTGGCGCTGTTCGCGGTGATCGCGTTCTTGGATGAAGCGGTGTTGATGATGCACTCGCCGGCGCTCGCCGACTGGGCGCGCATGCCGTTGCAGCAGCAGCGCTACGGTCACGATATTGCCGGCGAAGTGTTCTTCCAGAATCTGCAGAAAATTCTGGCGCGCAGCGAGACGAACGAGCTGGCCGATCTGCTGGAAGTTTATTACCTGTGCCTGTTGCTGGGCTTTACGGGACGCTATACGATGGGCGGCCGCGGTGAACTGAGCTCCATCATGCAGGCCACGTCGGACAAGATCCGGCGCTTACGCAAGAGCTCGACGGAGATTTCACCGCATTGGATGCTGCCGGGCGATCGCGTGCGCGCATCGGGTGGCGATCCGCTGCTCAAGGGGATAACGATCGGCGCGGCGCTTTGTTTCGTGTTGATGGTGGTCTTGTTCGTCTTGTTCAAGATCAACCTGGGGGCCGGGATAGCGGCCATGCAAGGGCTCGCGACGTAAAGCGTCTGAGCGCGGGCGCGCGTTGGGCGGGAACGGGGCGGTTCTTTACATATGAAAGGGTTCAATCTCAACTGGGCCGCCGCGGCGAGCTTAGTATTTTTCATAGGCGTGGGTTTCATCTCGGCGCGATTTCTGAAACTCCAAGGTCCGGACTTGATGTACTTCATGATGCTGATGTCCGCCATGGGCATCACGGCGGCGGCATTTTTTGCCTTCTTTCAAAAAAAAGCGCAGGATAAAGTGCAAGCGAAAGCGCAGACAGCGGCGGCAATGGGCGCTGGCGCGGGGGCGGGCGGCGGCACGGTCGCGGCCGGCGGGCCGGGCGGGAGTCCCGAGATCGAGCGGTTATTGCGCGATGCAGACCAGAGGCTGGCATCCTCGAAAGGCGCCCAAGGGGCAACGATAAGCAATCTGCCGCTGATCTTTATCATTGGCGATCAAGGCGCGACCAAGACCAGCGTCATGGTTCATTCCGGTCTCGATCCGGAGTTGCTCGCCGGACAGGTTTTTCAGGGCAATGACGTGGTCTCGACCGCGGCGGCAAACGTCTGGTACGCGCGAAACACGATTTTTCTCGAAGCGGGCGGGAGACTTCTGGCGAAGCCGGATGCCTGGGCGCGGCTGGTGAAAAAACTGCAGCCGGGCAAGCTGAAATCCGTGATCGGCAAGGGCGAGCAAGCGCCGCGGGCGGTGCTGCTGTGCTTCGATTGCGAAGCGTTCACCAAACCCGGCGCATCCGAGCAGATCGCGGCGACCGGACGGTACCTGCATGCCAGGCTGGGCGAAATTTCGCAGCTTTTGGGCATCAGCTTTCCGGTTTACGTTCTTTTCACGAGGGCCGATCGCCTGGCGTTTTTTGGCGACTACGTGAGAAATCTGAGCAACGACGAAGCGGCGCAAGTGGTCGGCGCCACATTGCCGATTCAATTAGGCCGCACGGGGGTGTACGCCGAGGAGGAGAGCCGCCGGCTGACGCAGGCATTCGAAGATTTATTCCTTTCCTTGTGCGACCGGCGCATCGATTTTCTGCCGCGCGAGCACGATGCGGAAAAGGTTCCTGCCGAGTACGAGTTCCCGCGGGAATTTCGCAAGATAAGGAACGGGCTGGTGCAATTGCTGGTCGAGATTTGCCGTCCCAGCCAGTTGCGGGCCAATCCGTTTCTGCGCGGATTTTATTTCAGCGGCGTGCGTCCGGTCGTGGTCAACGAAGTGGTTGCGGCCCCCGCGCGGCCCGCCGCGGAGGCGGGTCACAAGACCTTCGAGGCCGGCGCGACGCGCATGTTCCGCGCGGGCATGGATCTGCCGCAAGCGGTAGCCCAGCCGGAGCAGGGCGGCGGAGCGCGGCGCGTGCCCCAATGGCTCTTCCTGACGCGGCTGTTCGGCGAGATCGTTCTGCAGGACCGCGTAGCCATGGGCGCAAGCGGGTCGAGCGCCAAGGTCAGCGGCGCGCGCCGGTTCGCATTGGGCGCGGCGGCATTGGTGTTCCTGTTTTTGAGCGGCATGTTTCTATGGTCGTGGTTGAATAATCGCGCCTTGGAGAACGATGCCGTCACGGCGGCGCGGGCTTTGCAGGGGCAGCGAGTCACGGGCATGAATCTGCCGCAAGTCGCGTACTTGCGGGAGCTTGATCGCTTGCGCGGCGTCGTGCAGAATCTGACGAAGTGGAATAAGGAAGGGCGTCCCTTCATGTACGGATGGTTCCTGTACGAAGGCAAGAATCTGCTCCCTCACGCGCGAGCGGCTTACTACCGCTCGTTCAAGGACCTGTTGTTCGGGCAGGTGCAGGGGAACTGGATTACGTCTCTGCAGAGCGCAAAGATACCGCCTCCGGCAACGGACAATTACGGCGCTGGCTACGATGCGCTGAAAAGCTATCTTTTGACGACCTCGGAGTATGGGCGCACGAAGGACAACAAATACCAGACTTTTTTGGCCGACCAACTGAATCAGCGCTGGACGGCGGGGCGGGAAGCGGCGATCGACAAGGATATGGCTCGCCTGGCGAAAAACCAGTTCGATTTTTACGCGGCGGATTTGCAGAATGGCAATCCCTATTCGGACCAGCCGACAGTCGGATACCGTCGATCATGCACGCGATTATTTGTCGCGCTTCAACGCCAAGGACCGCGTTTACCAGACGCTGCTCGCGCAGGCCGCTTCAAAGGGCCGCACAATCATATTCAATACCGACTATCCCGGCAGCGAAAAGGTGATTTACAACCGCTATCCAGTACCGGCGCCGTATACGAAGAATGCCTGGCCCTACATGACGCAGTTGATTGCGGACGCGGAGAAGAAACTGGGCGGAGAAGCGTGGGTACTGGGTAAACAAGGCGGCCCGTCCACCACCGATTGGGGACAGATGAAGAAGGACCTTGCGGACGAATATGACGCCAAGTACATCGAGCAGTGGCGAAAGTTCGTAGCGAACACGAAGTTCGTGGGATATACGAACCTCCCGGACGCGACCGACAAGCTGGGCGTTATTTCCGCCAACACCAGCCCGCTACTTCAACTATTCGCGGTTATCTCGACGAACACGAACGTGGACGATCGCGTGAGGACGGCCTTCAGGCCGGCGTCAATCGTGGTGCCGCCGGATTCGCCCGTGCTGGTGACGGACAAGACGCAGAACTACATGACGGAACTGAGTAAGCTGATGCTGACGATACAAAACTTGATTGGCAAGCCACCCGATCCGTCGTTATTTGGCCCGGTCGACGCGGAAGCCTCGAGCGCCAGTCTGGCGCGCAACCAGATTTCCCTGAATTTCCCGCCCGACAGGGATGCCCACGTGGATACGGCGCTATCGAACCTGCTTCAAGACCCGATCACAAAGGCGCAGGAGTTGGGCAAGGGGATCGGAACGGCGGGCTTGAACGGCGCGGGCAAACAGTTTTGCATGGCTTCGGCGTTTGGGAAATTTCCGTTCAATGGGAGGTCTTCAACCGACGCGAGCTTGCAAGAGGTCAACGAGATTTTCCGGCCGAAGGAAGGGACGCTCTGGAAATTCTACGAAGCGAGCCTTAAACAATATCTGACCTGCACCCAATCGGGATGCGCGGTTGTAGCTGGGGCGCCGCTTACGCCGCAGTTCGTGACGTTCATGAGCGACGCGGTGCGGTTCTCCAAGGCCCTGTACGGCGATGCGGGAACAGACCCCGCGCTCAAATATACGGTACAGCCGAAGTCCGATCAGGTGGACACGTTCACGTTCACCGTGGATGGAAATAAGACGGCGCTGAAATCGGGACAGCAGGGGCAGTTCGCCTGGTCCGGGGCATCGAACAAGTTTGGCTTGACCATACAACTGGCTGGGGGCGGATCGTCCGTTGGGGCCACACCGTTTGAGGGGCTTTGGGCGCCCTTGCGGTTCTTCTACAACGCCGATAGAACGAGCCCATCCGGCGCCGCATATGTTTTCATATTCACTCCCCGCGAAGGGAAGCAGGCGCGTCCCCTCGCTGACGCGAACGGCAAACCACTCGAATATCAGGTTATGGTAGACACCCATGGCGGCCCGGCGATCTTCAACGCAAATTATTGGCAGCAGTTAAAATGCGTCGCCACGGTCGCCAAGTGAGGGCGCGAGAGTGAGGCGACGGTGCCGCTGAACCCGCCGATGCCGCTTCCCGCGCGCATCGGGAAATACGAGCTGGTGCAATATCTCGGCGGCGGAATGGCGCACGTCTATCGCGCTCAGGATACTGTGTTGGGGCGCCGCGTCGCGCTCAAGATTCTGACGGATGCCGGCAACGACGACCGGGAATTGCGCGACCGCTTCCTGCAGGAGGCCCGCACCGCCAGCAACATCACGCACGAAAACATCATTAACGTTTACGATTTTGGCGAGGAGCGGGGCAAGCCGTTCATGGTGATGGAATTTCTGCGCGGGGAAAGCCTTCGCGACGCCATGAAGGGCGGACGCACCGGAGACCTGGAGTACAAACTGCGGGTGGGGCTGCAGATAGCGCGCGCGCTCGAATACATTCATCACCGCAAGATTATTCATCGCGACATAAAGCCGGAGAATATTCACATCGATGTGGCGGGGAAGGTGAAGCTGATGGATTTCGGGATCGCCAAGAAAGAGGGCATTTCGTTAACTCGCGCCGGCTTCACGTTGGGCACGCCCTATTACATGTCGCCGGAGCAAGTGCTGGGGAAGCCCCCGACCAACCTGGTCGACGTATACGCCTTCGGCATTGTGCTGATGGAGCTGATCTCGGGGCAGAAGCCGATCACGGGAGATTCGCTCGAGCGAATCTTCCACCAGATCCTGAACGAGCCGTTGAACATGCAGCCATTACGGGCGAACGGCGTTCCGCCCGCGGTCATCTCCCTGATCGGCCGCTGCGCGGCCAAGGATCCGGCCGCGCGGCCGCAGGGATTTGGGTTCGTTTGTGCCGATCTGGAGCGGGTTCTGGCACTGCCCGAGGTGACGACCGGATCGATGCCGGTCGCGGCGCCTTCACCCGTTCCGTCGCGTTCGCTGTTCTCCAGACTGCCGGGCAATCCGCAGACCTGGATTATTCTGTTTTCTGCCGTTGCGGCGGTGGCGCTTCTGGTGATCCTGTTTTTGATCGGAAAGCTTTTTGTTTAGCAAGAAGGTTTAGCCAGCAGGCTTAGCCAGACGCGCCGCTCTGTACGCTAGCCGATTTTCTGCCAGACGGCCGCCCCGAACGGGGACACCAGCTTGGCGTATTTTCCACTGGCGTCCTGATAGGTTACGCCATTAATGGACTGGTCGCCGGGGGCCGGATAGAAGAAGCCGGGAGCCGACGTTACGGGGTTTCCGATGGGGTTGGCGGGCTGCGCCGGCGCGGGAGGCGGAATGGGCGTCACGATGAAGGGCGGCGGCAGCGCCGGGACGGGGTGCACGAAGAAGGGCGTGGGCGCGTCCTGCCCCTGCCCGATGGCCACCTGGTAGAGCGCCCACCACTGGTCGAATTCGGAATCGTTCATCTGCTGATACTGCGGAGGCGTGGGCAGCGCGGGCGGCTTGTTGGAGTAGTATTGCCAGTTGCTCGCGGCGGTCTGGTAATTGCCGAAGGTCTGTTCGTTCTGGGAGTCCACCTGCCGATGCATGAAGCTGCGGTTCAGCTCCTTGATGTAGCTATCGGTCATGAACTGGGCCGGGTCGTTGGAGGGCGATTGCGTCGCCACAAACGCCGCCGGCGGCGCGTAGTATGACTCCAATTTCGCTGCGGTAAGGTCCGCAAGAGTGCTGATAAGCGGGAGTGCGATCACTGAATATCCTTTCTTCGAGAGCCGTGTCCTGCTTGAACGGTAGCGGGCCTGAAGGCCGGGAAGGCGCGCCTGGTTCCGCAAGTCATTGCAATGCATATAAATTTGGTTCGTATTTTCTCGTCATCGTCCGGAATGCCGCCGCCGGGCACTATACAATGGCCGTGTTCTTTCCGATCTATTAAGAGAGATATGCGCGTCGGCAAATACGAATCCGAGGCATTTTTGGGCGGCGGGATGTCGGAAGTCTACCGCGCCAAGGACACCGTGCTGGGCAGGACGGTGGCGCTCAAGATCCTGACAGTCGCGGCGAGCTCGGACCTCCAGACGAAAGACCGGTTTTTGCTCGAAGCGCGGCTCTCGAGCGGAATTTCACACGACAATATCGTCACCACCTACGATTACGGGGAAGAAGACGGCCGGCCGTTCATGGTCATGGAATTCCTGAGCGGTGAGACGCTGCGGCAGGCGATCGCGAACGGGTCGCTGCCGGACCTTACGTCGCGGGTGCGGATCGCGGCACAGGTGGCGCGCGCCCTTGAGCACATTCACGCCCTCGGCGTGCTGCATCGCGACGTGAAGCCCGACAACGTGCATCTGGAGGCGTCCGGGCGGGCCAAGCTGATGGACTTCGGCATCGCCAAGACACAGCAGGTCGCCCTGACGCGCACCGGTTTCACGCTGGGGACCCCGCATTACATGGCTCCGGAGATGCTGACTGGGAATACGCCGACGGCGCAGGTCGACATCTACTCGTTCGGCATTATGCTGTTCGAGCTGCTCTGCGGGAAGAAGCCGATCGACGCCGATACTGTGGAGCGGATCTTTTTCGCGGTACTGAATACGCCGGTACCGATCCGGGTGCTGGAAGAAGCGGGCGTTCCGGAGACACTGCGGGAAATAGTGCAGGAGTGCACGGAAAAGAATCCGGCGCAACGCATCCAGAGCTTTGGCGAAGTGCGCGCAAGGCTGGAGGACGTCCTGAGGACGCTTGAAACCGGGGAGCGGCCCGCCGAGCCAGTAACTGCCGGACGCCGCAGGGTGCGGCTCAAGAGCCGCCATATCGCACTGGGGCTAGCCGCGGCCGTGCTGCTGGCGATGCTGGCGGGCGCGCTTGCGGTTCGTTCGGCGCGCGGCGCGGCGCGCGGGAGCGGGATCGCATTCGCCGCAAAGATATCGCTTCCTTCCGGCGATATGGTCTTAATTCCGGGCGGTCCTTTTCTTTTCGGACCAGCCAACGAGAAACTGGAGTCCAAGCCTTTTTATATCGACGCCGTCGAGGTCGACAACGAACTCTACGAGATGTTCTGCAATGCGACGCATCGGCCCTTGCCTCCGGCTTTCGTTCGCGGCCGGCCCGGGGACCCCGTCGTAAACGTCACCGTCAATGACGCGCAGGCTTATGCGGCATGGGCGGGCAAGCGGTTGCCGACGGAGCTGGAGTGGGAGCGCGCCGCGCGAGGGCCCGGTGGGCAGCGGTTTCCCTGGGGCAATGATGCGGACGCCAACAAGGCCAATGTGAAGGACAACCCGGACGATTCCTGGGAGCACCTGGTATCGGGATTCTCTTATCGCGCCGGAGTCAGCCCGGAGGGCGTCTGGCAAATGGTGGGGAACGCCTCGGAGTTCGTGAACACGCGGCGCGAGCCGAGCCTTCTGGTGGTACGCGCCTTCGAAAAATTGTTGAAACCGGCGCCGGCGGCGGGAGAGCAGTGGGTCGCGGTGAAGGGCGGATCGTTCCGGCACAGACTGGATGAAGCCGAACCGTCTGGCTGGGAAATTGTACCAGCGCGCTATTACCGCGATGATATCGGGTTCCGCTGCGCAAAGGACCCGTAATGACGACATTTAAAAAGAAAAGCGTTCCCAGAGTTGCGAACAATTATTCTGGGAACGCCTGAAATTGCTAAGTCGCAGTTTAGTTCAAGAAATATCTAGGAACGGCCAAAGAGCCGCCTTCGCATCAAGAACATGAGTCCGAGACCGCCGCCCAGAAGACCAAAGGTGGCTGGCTCCGGAGTATTGCCTGTCACAACCGTAAAGACGGCGGGCGTACCCTCCAGACTGAAATACGAAGTCCCTCCTGCAGCGGCAACGGCCGGCGAAAAATTCACGGTCAAGCTATCGCCGGTGGAAAAGTTGGTAAACGTGGTGTTAGGACCATAATAGTCCTGCGGGTCGGTCCCAGCGATTTGCGATGCCGAGCAGTACCCGCTGCCGACAAACGTGTAGATGCATATTCCATCGCCGTCAAAGCCCGCGATGTCGGAACCGTTCAAGCGACAAGGACGTGATGGGGGTTGAACTGTGGTTGATTACGCCGACCAGAACATCCTCGGAGTTCTCGTATGGCGTGGAATCGGTGATCGCGACCGAGAACGCTCCGGCCGCCGACTCCGTAATCACGACGTTGCAGCCGGTCGCCGCGGCATCCGGCGAATGGGGAAAGGGATTGGAGCCGCTGCCGGCCGGACAAATGGTTCCGGCCATGAGCGCGCCCCCTCCGAAAAGTACCAGGAAGAGCGATCGGCGAGCGATCGCTCCCATGTTCGATACAACCTTCATCTAAAATCCTCCTCTTTCATGTGACATCTCCTCAGACAAGTGACACTCCTCGTTAAGACGCCTGCCATGTCAGATCCATACTACACTGAAACGTCTTTTTTTGGGATCTGTCTTGTCAAATTAATTTCAATGGACCCAACGGACAGGTACCATCAGTACCGCTTACGACATAGGAAGTGACGTTCGACGCCCCGGCGTTTCACTCCGTAAGATAAAGAATTGACGTTGCAACGCGTTTTCCTGCTCTCGCCGGCGAACGCCGGTGGTGAGCGCGCCAAAATGGTGCTGAACGATCGTGCGCAATTCGACCTCGCCGTCAAGCTGCGGCGCGAGGGAGCGCCGCTGGGAGAAGTTTACGCCTTTGTCAGCGGTCTGTATTTCCGCGGTAAGCTGGCCTACGCGCAGGCCTTCGCGGCGCCCCCGCCGGGCATCCCTGCATCGCTCGTGATCACGCCGGGGAAGGGACTTGTGCCGCCGGAGACGCCGGTCACGGTTGAGAACCTCCGCGAGATCGCGGCCGTGCCGATCGATTTGGACGACCCGCGATACCTTGCCCCTCTTGAACGCGACGCGCGGCTGGTGGACGAGGCCGCCGGACCGGAGTGCCTTTACATCCTGCTAGGCAGTCTCGCGACGCCGAAATACATGGCGCCGCTTTTGAAGGTTTTCGGCGAGCGGCTCCTATTTCCGTCCGAATTTGTCGGGCGCGGTGACATGAGCCGCGGCGGGCTGATGCTTCGCTGCGCGCGCCTGGGACTGGAGCTGAACTACGCGCCGGCCCACAGTACGACGCCTCACGGCGCGCGGCCACCAAAGCTTCCGAAGTGGAGGGCGCCGGAGAAGGGCGGCTGAGTCGGGTGGAAATGGCGCTGTTGATCGGCATTCCGGGTTCCGGGAAGACCACGTTTTACCGCGAGCGCTTCTTCGAGACGCACGTTCGCATCAGTCTGGATATGCTCGGGACGCGCGCGCGTGAGGCGATCCTGATCGGCGCGTGCCTGGCGGCCAAGCAGGCGTTTGTCGTGGACAATACCAACGTATTGGCGGCGGAGCGCGCCGATTACATCGTGCGCGCCAAGGCCGCCGGATTCCGGGTCGCCGGATATTATTTTCGGACTGCGGTGCGCGCCGCCATCGCCCGCAATAAAAAACGCAGCGACAAGAAGGCGCTGGCCGTGCCTGCGATCCTGCGCAGCTATAAGCGCCTGGAGCCGCCCTGGCCGCGCGAGGGTTTCGACGCGCTATGCGCGGTTACGCTCGACGCGGAGAATCTCTTTACCGTGACCGATTGGAGCGAAGACGATTCAGTTGAAAAGCCATAGCCCGCGCCGGACATAGGAGCGCGTCGACAAACTTGCGGCGCCCGCGATCCTGCGCAGCTATAAGCGCCTGGAGCCGCCCTGGCCGCCCGAGGGTTTCGACGGCTATACGCGTTTACGCTCGAAGTGGAGAATCGCTCACGGTGACCGCATTGGAGGGAAGGTCGATTCAGTTGAAAAGCCATAGCCCGCGCCGGACATAGGCGCCCGTCAACAGATAAAGAAGCGCCAGCGCAGCGGCATACAGCAGGAACGCCGCCATCGCGCGAGCGGGAATGCGAATTTGCCGTTCATAGGCGATGAGAGCCGTGAGCGCGAAAGGGATGAACCCGATGTATCCGGGCAGCGGCATTTGAAAAAGATGGGGAGCGCGTGGCAGGATCAGGTACTCCCAATGCGTGCGCGCCGGGAAATTGAGCAGCTCCCAGAAGAACCCCGCGAGAAGGCCGCTGGCCACGATCGCGGCAACGAAACGGCCCGGACGCGGGCAGGGCCGCGCATGCGTGAAGGGCAGCAATACAAGCGCGGGCGCCAGCCAAATCCCCTGATTGAACCAAAAGACGCCGTTAAATAACGGTATGGCCGCGAGGACAATGCCGCACAGGATCGCAAGCCATTTCCAGTGCCGGAACGCGCGCGAGAACGCTGCCGGGAGACAGAACTCCCCGGCGATCAGCCAATACGATTCCACCATGATGGGAATGACGGTCGCGAAAGAGACGAAACCGAACAACACCTGCGCGTGCAGGTTTTCGATCCGGCCGCGATAACGCCATTGCGGCGAAGCCAGGTTGAGAAGCTCAAACAACAACCAGAAGAGCACTGAAATGGGAATCGCGATCCCCAGAAACGCGCCCGCGCGCCCGCGCCACAGGGATAACCCGCGCCGGCGTTCGTTGTAAGCATCGACGATGAGCAGCAGCCCCCACCACATAATGGCGTAGGTGTAGTCGGCGAGCAACGGCGTATAACCGATGGTGGCGCAGACGCCCGCCGCAAGCAGCAGGACGCCCGCGATCGCCTGCAGCGTGACGCGCTTCACCGGTGCGCGCTTCACTGATTTGTTTGGGGAGGCGTGGGAGGAGGAGTAGCCGGCCCGGTCGAAGTACCGGGGCTTGAACCAAACATGGAACCGCCGGGCGGCGGCGTCTGCGGAGTCTGCGAATTCTGGGCCGCGGCCGCCGCGCCCACGACGGTTTTGTCTTTCTTGGGGTCGTAGACAAATTCCCACTCGCGGTACTTGGAGCGCTCGTTGATTTCCATGATCCCCGATCCTTTCAGGGCGGCGGGCATACCGAAGCCTGCGATGCCTGCCCCCATGCCGCCTTGCTGTCCGGGATTGGCCAAGGTGGCTTGATTCTGAGATCCGCCGAAAATCTGGTTCTGGACGGCCTGGATCGCCGCATTGGGAGCCGGATTACCGGCTCCGTTCTGACCGAATGCGCCGAAGCCGTTGTTCGACGCCGGATTCGGAGAGCCGGGCTGCATTCCCGGAGGCAGGCCCTGCATGGGCGTTACGCCGGCCTGAGCCGGATACGGCTGAACGGGCTGTTGTCCTGGCCATGTTTGCGCGGCCTGTCCAGGAATTTGCTGTGCCGGGTATTGCTGGCCGGGGTACTGCTGACCAGGATATTGTTGACCGGGACGGCTGACCCGGAAACTGCTGCGCTGGGAACTGCTGCGCCGGATATTGCTGACCGGGAAATTGCTGAGCCGGGAACTGCTGACCCGGAAATTGCCCCGGCTGAACCACGCCCGGCTGAACCACGCCCGGCTGAACGATGCCCGGCGGAAGGCCCGTGGGTGGAATGCCGCTCGTCGTGGCGCCGGGATATACCGGCGGATATTGCTGGCCGGGCATGGGCGATGGGTAAGTGCCGGGCTGGCGGTAGGCCGGCTGGGCTAGAGCGCCGGGCTGCGATGGATCCGCGCCGTTCAGCGGTGGGCCCGCGCTCGAACCCATGGGCGGCAGCGCGCCCGCCATCTTGTCGCTGGGACGTTGCACTTTCGCAAAGTTGAGGGGACCCGCGGGCGCATTGGGGTCGTTATTCGGATCGCTCGTGTCGCTTGAGCCAGTGGGGCTGGCCGCATTCGAAGCCTGCTGATTATTGCCGTTGCCATTACCGGCGCCGTTGCCGGCCAGCGCATTGCTATTCTGCTGCGGTACGAGCGAGTCGGATCAACATCCCAGTGAGACCGACATGCACGGGCCGCCAATCGTCTTTGCCGGTCAGCGGATCGATATAGCGATGCCGCAGATAGCGCTTATTATTAAAGTTCTCCAGGTCCTCGATCTTGCTCGGGTAACGCTTGTTGGCGCGGACGAAAAGCTGGATCGCGCGCTGATATTGCTGGCCGCGGTCAACTGCCAGTTCCTCGCGGTTGCGCTGCGTTTCAAACGCGATTCGCGGCACTTCCATGTAGAGCGAAATGGAAATGGCGGCGGCGAGGAGAAAAACCAGCAGCAGAGCGAAGCCGTCTTGTCGCGGGCGGCGGCGCCTCATCCCGTGATCTCCTCTACCAGCGGCAGGGTTTGCTGATGATGTTCGAACTGCGTGTCTTCGACCACCGCGGAGTTGATCCCGATACGCACAATTTTATATCGATTCTTGACGAGCTGGCCTTCACTCGCCACGATAATATCGTCGCCGTCGAGGAAAAAGGCGCGCTTTACCCCAGCTTTCGTCTGGTTCACGAAGCCATAAAACTTCAGGGGGATGGGAGGCGCGGGCGGCGTAATCTTCGCCAAATCCACCTTGCGAGGCGGCGGCTTCGGGCCGATGAAGCGCCACTTGGGAATGATGGGAGCCGGCTCCTTAATGCCGGCGGCGCTGACCGGCGCGGGGGCCCCCAGGCCAAAATCGAAGATGGATCGCGTCCCGCTGTCGGCCTTCACGGATTTGAGTTTCGCGAGAAGATCAAGGTGCAGCGTGGGGTCGACGCTGTTGCGGTCGATGTCGGCGTACTTACTCGGTTTCAGCGAAGGCCTGAATTCCTCGACGGCGCGCACGCTGCGAGAGGAGCGGTGCGTGCGCGAAATTTCCCGCGTGGGAAGGCGCGAGCCCTCCATCGCCGGCGCCGCGCCCGGCCGCACGGAAGCAGCCGGCTCCGGCCCGCCGCCGCTCGAAAAATAGAAATAGGCCGCAACCGCCAGCAGCGCGCCCAGAATCGCGATTTTTTTGGGCTCGGCCCCGATGCCTGAGGGTTTTATATTCACGGCGTTGCGGCATCCTCCCTCACGTAAGTCTGGAGCTTCAACGTGATGTTCAGCGTTCCGCTCGTCTGCGGGGTCGCTTGCAGACTTTCGACGATCAACAGCCGTTGCGATTTATCGAGCTCATTCACGAAATGGATCAGGTCTGGATACTTACCCTCCAGGTTCTGCGAGATCGTCATCATGTCGAGCGTATCGCTGCCCTCGATCGGTTCGAGATTATAGGAACTCTCTTTTGGCTTCATTTGCGCGTTCTTCGCCAGATCGATCAACTCGGCGAGAACCGTGGAATACGCCGTCCCGATGGGCAGAAAATATTGCGATAAGAAGCGGTCGCCCTCCTGGCGTCCGGCCTGAATCTTGGTGACCATAACGCGCGTGCGGTCGAGCACGGCCCTCTTCTGGCGCAGCTCGCCAGTCAAATTCACAGCTTGGGCGCGCAGCTCTTGGGGCGATCCGCCGGGGGGCCGGATCACGAAATAAAACGCCGCGAGGTTCAATGCCACGAGGACGCCGATTATGATTCGTGCAGCTCCGGCAGGGCCTTGCGCGGAAAACTTGAAGTTAAAGTTTTTGCGCATAGCTCACCGTCAGGCGGTAACGCAGAAAAGGCTCCGTCTGCGAGGGCGGCAGCCCGGTCATGAGCTGCTCGCCCGAAAATTGCGGCGATGTTTCGAGGCGCTTCACCAGTTCGAGCACCGGGGCCGGCTCTTTGGCCGCGACCGTCATGTCCAGCCAGACGTGGCTGTGCGCGTCCACTTGCGGCAGGCGCACCGTAATGAGCCGGACATCCGGGGGCATCACTTTTTCGAGATCCGCGAACAGCTTGGTCCAACTGATCGCTTTATGCTCGATAAGCAGATTCAGGAACAGGCTGCGCTCCAGGACTTCGGCATTGGCGGGCTGACCGAGCGTCACGTCGAGCGTGCGCTGCTCCGCCGTGATTTTCCGCATCTGCGTGTTCAAGCGTTCGAGCAGCAGGCGGGTGTCGGCGGCCTGATTGCGCTCCGACCAGATCAGCATCCCTTGCAGCCCCAAAACGAACAGCAGCAAAATGCCGATTGCCGCGGCGCCGACCACCATGGGACGGTCGCGGCGGAACGGCTCCGTCGCCAGATTGACTGGAATGCGGATCGCCATGTCTAGCCTTCGGCCGCCTCGAGATAACCCAGCAGGCCAGCGTCGTTTTGCGGCGGGGCTCCGGAGCGCATTCTAAGCGGTTCGACTACCGCGCCCCATTGCGCGCGCCAGTCCTGCGCGAGATCCTGGCTATCGGCGCCGAAGCCGCACAGAACCAGCCGCTCGGTTTTGGCCGACAGCTCGTCTTCCACGTAAATAAAGGTCGGGTGCAGCACCGATTCCATTTCATCGCGCGATGCGGAGTCCATCTCGATGGAGCGGGAGAGCTTCAACGTTGCGCCGTCGAGCACCATCGCCGTCAACGTTCTCCCGCTCAGCTTGGCGATGACGGTGAATCCGCCGGCATCGATCGCATTCAGCAGCGCCAGGGACGAGGTCGTCACATAGCCGGGCTGCAGCGCGGCCGCCCGGAACGGAGCCTCGTACCGCGACACGATCTCGCGAGCCATGATGGCCACCACGACATCGATTTTCTTCTTCGACGCCCGCGGCTGCGCGTAATAGCCGATCACAGCCGTTTCGATGTCGAATGGAACGCTCTTCTTCATGCGGAACCGTACCAGCGCCTGTTGCTCGTCGGCGCCGGCGGGAAAGGAATCGAAATCGAGGACGGCGACGCGGGCGCAGTAATCGGGAAGAATCAACGCGGCGCGGCGCTTTTTTCCATCGTGCGGGACAATCTTGTCGACGGCGGCCTTCAGGGCATCGGCGTTTTGGATATTGTCGTGGACGGGAGAAACCTTAAGTACGGGTCCTTCGAACGGCTCGAAGCCGCGCGCTTGGTTGGCCCCCGTTCGGGCCGCGCCAATGCGGGCGAACGCAATGCCCGCCTCCGACAGCTCGAATGCATAAGCGGGAGGCGGATCTCGCAGCAGATTTGCAAAAGGGGGCGGCATCAGGCACTATCAAGCTTCGATAAACGTGACCTTGTTGATTTCCTTCAGCGTCGTGACGCCCAGCCGCGCTTTTTCTACGGCCGAATCGCGCAGAAACGTCATGCCTTCGTCGCGCGCCGCGCGCTTGATTTCCGACGCGGGCCTCTTGTCCAGAATCATCTCGCGGATACGCTCGCTTAAGTCCAGCAGTTCGTGGATGGCCGTACGGCCGCGAAATCCCGTGCCGCCGCATTCGAAGCAACCGGCGCCCTCGGCAAAGTTGAAGTCGCGCCACTCCTCAGGGTTTAAACCGCTCTCGGCGAGGTAGGCGTCGTCGTATTTTACAGTCCTCTTGCAATGGTTGCAGATTAACCTTACAAGCCGTTGAGCCAAAATACAGTTGAGCGCTGAAACAAAGTTGTATGGCTCGACGCCCATGTTTAAGAATCGGCCGAGCACGTCGAGCACATTATTGGCATGCACGGTGGTGAAGACGAGGTGTCCCGTGAGCGCCGCGTTAATCGCGATCTGGGCGGTTTCCTGGTCTCGGATCTCGCCCACCATGATCTTGTCGGGGTCATGGCGCAGGATCGAGCGCAGGCCGCGGGCAAACGTCAAGCCCTTCTTTTCGTTCACCGGGATCTGCGTAATGCCTTTGATCTGGTATTCGACGGGGTCCTCAATGGTGATGATCTTATCTTCGTCGTTCTTGATCTCGCTCAGTCCTGCATAGAGCGTAGTGGTCTTGCCCGATCCCGTTGGCCCCGTTACCAGAACCATGCCATAGGGCTCTTTGATATAGCGGCGAAACTTCACCAAATCGTTCTCGGAAAACCCGACCACCTCCAGGCTGAGTTTCGAGAACTTCTCGCTCATGGACTCTTTGTCGAGAACGCGAAGCACAGCGTCCTCCCCATGGATGGTCGGCATGATGGAGACGCGAAAGTCGATCAGACGGCCCTTGTAGCGCACTCGGAAACGGCCGTCCTGAGGGATGCGGCGCTCGGCTATATCCAACTCGCTCATGACCTTGAGGCGCGAGAGGATGGTCGAGTGCCAGTCCTTGGCGATGGGCGGCATGGCGTAGTGCAGGACGCCGTCGATGCGGTACTTGATGGCGACCTCCTGGTCGCGCGTTTCCACGTGAATGTCGCTGGCGCGGCGTTCGAGGGCATTGAAAATGGTGGTATCGACCAGTTTGATAACCGGGGCGATGTCGTTGTCGGAGGCCGTCAGCTTGTCAATCGACAGTGTTTCTTCGGAGTTTTCATCGTCGATGACGACATCCAGGGCGAAGCCTTCGGTAACCTCTTCGAGTACTCGCTGCGACTGCTCCGTCTTCTTCAACAAGTCCGATATTTGTGAAAGAGTTGCAACCTTGACCTTAAGCTTCTTCTGCAACAGCATCGAGAGCTCGTCGATAAGGTTCAGATTGCGGGGATCGGAGAGCGCGATCTCGAGCGTGCCGTTCTGCCCCGTGATGGGCACGAAGTTGTAACGGAACATGAGATCGACGGGGACGGAGTGGAACAGGTCGTGGTCGATGCGGACTTCACGCAAGTCTACGAATTCGCAGCGGTAGCGGGAGGCGAGCGTGCGGGCCTGCTCGGTCTCTTGGAGAGGGTCGGTTAAACGAAGCCGTTCAGCGCTAGCCATCACACACCATCGCCATCACACACAACCGCCCGCATGTGGATCACAAAAATTAGACGTAAGCGCGGGCGTTCGCGTGCAAACCGAAGTTAGCGCAGGGTATCCGCCAACGAGAAGATCGGGAGGTAGAGGGCGACCAGCACAAATGTGACGAAACAGCCCATGAAAATCATGATGGCCGGCTCGATTAAGGCCAACACCGCAGTCATGCGGGTGGAAACGTCCTCCTCGTAAAACTCCGCCACGCTGCCGAGCATGGCGGGAAGCGCGCCCGTGGATTCTCCGACCTCGATCATGTCGATCGAAAGGCTGGGGAAAATGCCGGTTTCCTCGAGAGAAGCAGACAGCGAGCGGCCTTCGCGCACCATCTTGCCGGTTTTGGCGAGCGTTTTCTTCAAAAGATTGGTCCCAAGCGAGCTGGAGGCCGTTTCGAGCGCCTGAACGAGAGGGATGCCGCCCACCAGCAATGTCCCCAGGACGCGCGAAAACTGCGCCACCTGGTACTTGATCCAGATTTCGCCCAGAACCGGGGTCTTCAGGCGGATGCGGTCCAGGCGCTCCCGTCCGCGCGCCGTTTTGGACCAGAAGCGAAACCCGAACGCCACCAAGACGACGACGAGCAGTCCGCCCAAAACGTAACTGCGAGCCGTGGTGCCGATTTCGATCAGGACGCGCGTCGCCATGGGGAGCTGCGCCTGCATGCTGTTGTACAACTCGGCGAAGCTCGGGACTACATAGGTGATCAGGAACACCATGAGGCAGATCACCAGCGTCATCAGCAGCGCCGGGTAGATCAGCGACATGATCAGCTTCTTGCGGATCGCGAGCGCGAGCTTCTGGTAGGTGATGTAGCGGTCCAGAACTTCGCCGAGCGCGCCCGATTTCTCGCCCGCCAGAACGGAGGTGACGTAAATCGGCGGAAAAACATTCTGGCGCGCGAAGGCGTCGGACAGCAGCGAGCCGTTGCGCACATCGTCGCGAACGGCCTTGATATGCGGACCGAGCTTGGGATCGGTCAAGCGCTCCGAGAGCAGGTCGAGGCCTTTGAGGATGGGGAGACCGGCGCGGATCAACGTCACGAACTGCTGGTTAAAAATGAGGAATTTTTCAAGATTGACCTTCTTGCGCTTGCCCCCGATCACGGGCATGCCGGTCAGCTCCCGGCGGGGCTTGAGGGAGTAGATCAGGAAACCCTGCTGGGCGTAACGCTCGCGCAGCTCGCCTTCGGTGGCGGCTTCGGCCACCTGCTGGTGCACCTCGCCGCGCGGGTCGGAGTATTTGACCGCGAATTCGGCCATTACTGCGCGTTCCCGGGCGTACCTTCGGACGTGACCAGCGTCGCGCCGGGCGGCATCTGGAACGTGAAGGCGCGGTCGTTGACGGCGGGGTTCAGCTTTTCGTTTGAGAAATTAAATGCCAGCAGAGATTTGTCCTGTCCCGTGATCAACAGACTCTTGATTTCGAAACCCGGCGTGACGGTGAGACGGATCGACTCATACGGCAGCTTGTCGGATTTAGCCTTGGCTGTAATGACGAAGTTCGAAGCTTCCAAATTCATGTCGAAATCGCGGAATTCTTTTTCAAAATCGAGTTTGCCAAGCAGAAATGCGAGGGGCGCGCGCATGTCCTCGGATTCCTTCAGCTTCATTTTTTCGACGCGCTTGGCCTCGGGAGTGTAGAGATAAACCTCCTTGCCGTCCGAGATGAAGAGCTTGCCCGGCGGGGCGCTATATTCCCAGCGCATACGGCCGGGCTTGCGGAGAATCAGAAGCCCGCTCTCGCTCTGCCGCGACCGGCCTTGCGCCGTATACGTCTCATTGAAGTTGACTTGAAGCGTTTTAGCGTGATTGTAGCGGTCCTGTATGCCCTTGAGGACGCGCGAGAGGCCCTCGTCGGCGTCGAGCATCAGAGCCGTGAGACACACCACGAGCGCGAAACGGATCACGAATATACAGACGTGCGCGGGCCCCGCGGCGTGTAGTCCAGTTACTGGCGCCTGCGCTTGAGCGCGCGTGGGCCGCCATCCCCGGCGCGCCCCCTGATGAAGGGACACTTTCTAAAACGATGCGGCGCCTCCTTGTTGGCCGCTGGGGTACAGAGCCCGCTCCGTTTCGCCGGATTCCTCAGTTTGCTATGAACGAGTATGGCCATTCGAGAAATTTTCAGCGGATGGCGAAACAGTGTCTTAACTGTTTTCTCAGACGAGAGGGGGCAGGCGCAACTGTTGCATTGATCATAAACATTATCTTGAGTGTTTGTTCCGCGCCGAAAACGACAACTCCCGGGGGGCAAACTCGGCCGGTTCGTTTGAGGAAGGTTGCTTATTGTTAGATTTGCTCCCGTAGCGCATCCGCCCGCGCGCCCTCCTCTGATTCAAAGTGAAACATCCGTACTCGCAAGACCATCAATAGACGAGTTCTCCACGTATGTTAGGCTTAGCGCATGGCGGTGGGTCTGGCGACCAAACGGCTAAGGCGGAGGTATTCGACGAGTGTTATGTGAAAGATTATTCGTGCGCCTCACCGGGTTAGCGCGAAAGCGTCGACTGACCCCAGCGATCAAGAAGGAAACGGCAAACACTAACCATATAGCGTTGCCGTTCTTCATTAGCGCACGGTTTACGCGCGGATTCTCGTTGGCGACCATTGGTCCGAATGAGGCGCGCCTCCTGTTCGATGCCACTGCCGCGGAGCTTGCGGGTCTTCTCGCGATCCTCTTCTGTCGATTCTTCCTTGCGGAGAGGCATTCGACAGCTCGGGATTTCGGCTTCATTCTGGCAGTGCCGATCCTATTCATAACGAGCAATATATTTCTCGGTGTTTATTCGCGCCTGCGGACGTCGCGTGCGCGCCTCAAAGCCGGAGTTTTAATTGCTTCTGTGCTTATGACTGTCGGGATTTCACTTTTGCTATTCCGGAATGGCCCCGCTGTGGCACTATGGGCTCTCTTGGTTACGGGACCCGTCGTGCTTGCGCGGCTGCTGGTTGGCATTCACTCCGATCGGCACCGAACCATTGCCGCGATCGCGATTAATCGACGCGGCCCCGTGCTGGTCCTTGGTGGCGCTGGCTACATCGGATCGCATACTGTGGATCAGCTTCTCCGCCGAGGCCATGAGGTTCGGGTGCTCGATCGCCTTATGTATGGCGACCACTCACTTGCCGAGTTCCGCACAAATCCGTATTTCTCGCTTATTGAAGGAGATGACACCGACATTTCGAAGCTGACCTCAGCGATGAGGGGTTGCTCCGCGGTGGTCCACCTCGCTGGCCTCGTGGGCGATCCGGCGTGCGCTGTAAGTCCGGAGTTCACTCGCCACGCCAATATTATCGCCACCCGGATGGCACGTGAGGTGGCGGAATCCATGGGCGTGCACCGTTTCATTTTCGCTTCCAGCTGCTCTGTATACGGCGTTAGCGACAAGGAGATGGCCGAAACCGACGATCTCAGGCCGGTCTCACTCTATGCGCAAACAAAGATCGACAGTGAACGCGAGCTGCTCGCCATGGTTCGCGACGAGTTCTTCGTAACAGTCCTTCGCTTCGCGACGGTTTTCGGTCATTCGCGGCGCCCCCGGTTTGATCTCGTCGCGAATCTCTTCACCGCACAGGCGATGACCGATGGTTTGATTACGGTAATCGGCCCGCAGCAGTGGCGCCCCTTCATTCATGTCCGCGACTTGGCGCGCGCGATCGTAGCCGCTCTAGAAGCTAATCCTGAAGTTGTCCAGAGCCAAATTTTTAACGTCGGCGACAAGCGGCTGAACATGACAATCCTGCAATTGGCCGAACGGGTTCGTGACGTCGTGTCAAAGTACCGCAATGTGGAGATCTCGGTCACAGGTAACCCCGAAGACCAACGAAGCTATGCAGTTTCATTCGAGAAGATCCATAGCCTGTTGCACTTCGAGGCTGAGACCCTAATCGAAGAAGGTGTGGAAGAGATCGCTAGGCATTTCCAGAGCGGCCATTACAGCCATTATCGTTCGTCGGAGTACAATAACGTCATCATGACGACGAAGGCGTTCGAGGCATTTCAGGACCCTTCGCAGACGGAGCACCTCTATGCTCCTCTTCGGGCTGGTTGGTCGCCCTAACTATGGAATTTCCGAAGCTCCTGACTGGCGATATCCGAACTGACGATCGCGGGGATGTGGGGTTCGTTAACGAGTTTGAGTTCGCCGGCGTTAAGCGCTTTTACAGCGTAGCCAACCATCGAGCAGGCTTTATTCGCGCTTGGCACGCTCACCGTCGTGAGGCGAAGTATGTAACGGTGGTCTGCGGCGCGGCGCTCGTCGGCGCCGTAGCCGTGGACAATTGGGAAAAACCTTCTAAGGCGGCGAAGATACACAGGTACGTCCTGTCCGCTCACAAACCTTCCGTTCTGTACATCCCGGCTGCATACGCTAACGGGTTCATGTCGCTTACCGAAAATGCGAAGCTTTTGTTTTTTTCGACGTCTACCCTCAACGAGAGCATGGGGGATGACGTCCGTTACGAGGCTCGCTATTGGGACATCTGGTCTATCGAGGAGAGATAGCTTTGTCCAACGGTGCGATTGACCAAGCCACGGTCGCCTGCAAGCCAACTTTCGCAATTGTCGTCCCGATGTACAACGAGGCAGCCAGTGCCGCCAAGTGTGTCCACATGGTCTGTGCGGAGCTGTTGCGGCTGCCCTATCGCGCCAAACTGATCGTGGTTGAGGATGGTAGCCGGGATGGAACAGCCAAAATTCTTACTGAACTTGAATCCACGGCGCGGGATCTGATCGTGGTTCACCACACTGCGAACCGCGGATACGGTCAAGCGTTGCGAACGGGCGCAAGGAGGGCTCGGGAAGAGGGTTTCGAATATGCATTATTCATGGATAGCGACCTTACAAACAATCCCGCCGATATTTCTCGCTTTGCGGCACAAATGGAGCTAGGCTTCGATGTCATAAAGGCAACGCGCTATAGCAAAGGCGGCGGCGTCATGGGCGTTCCATCCTACCGCGTCTGGATCTCGAGGATAGGAAACGCGCTCGCCCGCATTCTATTTAGGCTGCCGATTGCCGATTGTACGAATGGTTTCAGAGCTGTGCGTACGGGGTTGCTCGAGCGGATGAGTCTACACGAGAACCGCTTTTCAATTATCATGGAGGAACTTTATTGGTCGAAGTACATTGCCCGGACGTTCACGGAAATTCCCGTGGTCTTAACAAATCGATCCAATGACCAGCGCCCAACTAGTTTTCAGTACCGGCCTCGTATGATCTGGGATTATTTGAAATACCCGCTAAAGACTTTCATCGGGGTAAAACCTAAGTTCGGTATCCCCAACAATAAGGACGAGAACAAATGACCAACGTACTGGTCCTAGGCGCATCCGGCATGCTCGGATCGATGGTCGTGGATGTACTATCGCGCGATGCGGGGATCAATTTGACTGCGACCGTCCGAACTGCCACGTTAGAGCGGCAACTCCAGGCCGCGTATCCCGGGGTCCGCTGGACTCGACTGGCCTTCGAGCGGAACGAGTTACAAATCGACGCCGACGCCTTTGCCGGCCATCGCTGGATCGTGAACTGCATCGGTATTACGAAACCTTTGATCCGGGATGACGACCCATTCCAGGTGGAGCGGGCGATAGCGATAAATGCCATTCTACCGCATGAGGTCGCACGGCATGCGGGAGCCAATGGCGCCACAGTACTCCAAATTGCAACGGATTGCGTCTTTTCCGGTGGTAAGGGTAACTACATCGAGTCCGACCTGCACGACGCACTCGATGTCTACGGCAAGACCAAGAGCTTGGGAGAAACTTATCTGCCCGCCTCGCGCCATCTGCGGTGCTCGATAATCGGCCCGGAACCGAGGGACTTCAAGTTCCTCATCGAGTGGTTCCGCCGGCAACCCCACGGAGCGCAAGTCAATGGATTTATCAACCACCGGTGGAACGGCCTTACTACGCTTCATTTCGCTCGCTTGTGCCTAGGCGTGATTCGGAATGAGCTGACGCTGCCCCGGCTACATCATGTTATTCCACACCAGACACGAACAAAAGCGGACATGCTTCACGACTTCGCACGGGCATTCGACCGTGACGATCTGGTAATCCGCGACGTCGAGGCGAAATCAGTTATCGATCGTACGCTGGCGACCACGAATCCTTCACTTAATGAGCAGTTGTGGAAAGCCGCCAACTACCAAACTCCGCCTACGGTAAGTGAGATGATCGCCGAACTCGCTGCGTATGACTACAGTGCCGCGCAGGGGCAAACTGCATCGGCATGAAGAGAAAGCTCGCCTTCGTGCTGGGAATCCGTCCCGATGTCATACGGGCCGCGCTGATTTTGGACAAGCTACGGAGCTACCAGGACATTGAGACGGTCTTTATCTGGTCCGGCCAGCACTATTCCGATAATCTAAAGAATGTCTTTTTCCGGGAGCTGGAGATCGCTCCTGCCGAAATCGACCTGGGTTGCGGCGGCGATTCCGATGCCGAAGTCGCCGGTTCCGTTATTTCCCGGCTCTATCCCGTACTCGGCGAAGTGAATCCGATGGCGACGATCTTCCTAGGCGACACGAACACGACTGCCGGAGCCATTGCCGCTGCACAGCTGAATATCCCCGTCGTTCACATCGAGGGTTGCATGCGCTCATATGACTGGCGCATGCCGGAAGAAAAATACCGCACTACGATTGATCACCTCTCCGACGTAATCTACGCCTATTTTGACGAATATAAGGAACAGGGCATCCGGGAAGGACTGAACCCCGACAATATCGTAGTTGTCACGAATCCCATTGTCGATATCCTTAACCACTACTACTTTTCGCAAAAGAAGAAGTACGACGCCATGGCTTCTTGCCGGTTCTTCCATGAGCGTGGTATCGCTCGAGCGAAGTATTATGTGTTAACCTGCCACCGCCGTGAAAATGTCCACAATCCGATATCGCTGCGCGCTATTTTTAGTCTCATAGAGCAGGCATCGTATCCAGTGTACTTCCCTGCAAGTTACCGCACGCAAAGGGCAATGAACACACTCGGCATAAAACCTCCTCCGAACGTCACAATGGTCGACCCAATCGGATACGAAGAGATGCTTTGCCTGATCGTGAATTCGCGTGGGGTATTCACCGATTCGGGGACAGTGGTCGAGGAAACTTGCGTGCTTCAGGTTCCTTCGGTGCAAATGCGCCATTCGACCGAGCGGCCACAAGTGTATGACGCGGGCTCGAGCGTGAAATTCGATCCGGCGGACGCCGAAAACTATCCAGCGCCGGAGGTCCTCCGTAAGCTCGACTCGCTTTATGGCACAGGGTGGCAGCATACGCTTGGGGACGGTCATGCATCTGAGCGTATCGCTCAAGACCTTCGCCGCCGCACTCTCGAAAATAATTTTCGGCGACACCAACCCGAACATTATCATGTTCCGATTGAGCGCGCATACCGTGGTGATGGTCTCTCGCCGTGATAAGTTCAGAGTCGAAAATAGAGACCAAAGACGCAAGACATTGGCCAAGGCGATGGGAACTTGTATTTCTCGCTGTATTTACCGTCTTGTACGGTATTAAGGTCGTCAGGAATGCTGCCGTGAGGCCATTATGGCTCGATGAAATAGTGACAGTACGCCTTTCGAATCTGCCTACTTTCAACGATGTCTGGGCGGCCCTGGCTGCGGGGGCCGACACTGCGCCCCCGGGCGTTTATTTGTTGACGCGCATATCTTGTGCTTTGGGGGGAGCGGGACGACTCCCCGCCCGCCTGCCTGCCATCCTGGGCTACTGGTGCATGAGTATCGGCATATTCTATTTCGTTAAACGCTGGGCGGGATCGACACTGGCGGCTTTCTCGATACTGTTCCTTGCGACTACCATCGCGATCAATTATGCAACCGAGGCGCGAGGGTATGCGCCATTGCTGGGCGCATTAGCGATTTCAATGGTATCTTGGCAAATTGCGACGACAACTCCGGGCCGCCACGCGCTGTCACTTGCCGCTTTAGCGATTAGCACTGATTGGCCGTATCCTTCCATTACTACGCGCCTATCATTTATATACCGTTGTTCCTGGCTGAACTCGTGCGAACCCTGCGTTTGCGCCAGATCGAGTGGACCGTCTGGATTGCTTTCGTCGCTGGGATGAGCGTCCTACTCGCATATTTTCCAGTTTTGCATGGTACCGCACGCTATAGTCTTCAAATGTCAAGAATGCCTCACTTATTGGGCTGCCGCAACGCCTGGCGCCTTATTCAATGTCTACGACGAGCTGTTCCATCACATTATCGTTGTAGGAGTCGCTAGGAGCAAGCATTATAGCTATAGGCGCCTTTTTCGGCTTCAACGGCCATAGAAAGCCGCACTACGAACCGATTGAATATACAGCGTTGGCTTCCAGCCTTGCGCGTGCTCCCTTGCATTATGTTTTTTGTGTGCTTATTCATGCACGGTGCGTTCGCAGCACGCTACGTCCTTGCAACTCTCATTGGGGTCGCGCTCCTTGCGGCAATCCTCACGAGGCGAGTGCCTCTCGCACGTCTTCACTCTCCCGTGCCTCACCGCGCTCTTCGGACTTATGTTCATGGTACGAGGTTGGCACGCGGGTACCATCCCGGAAATAGATGAGATCCGAAATGTGATGAAGTCAACGACTCGTGAAGGGTTGCCTGTCGTCATTGCGCTTCCTCATGACTTCATGGCATTCGTCGAGAACCCGCCCGGTGATACTCAGAAACGGGCTTATTATCTCCGAATTCCCGAATCTGCGTACGATGCGTACGATTCGACTGCCGAGCGGGGGCTTCTGGCCATCTTGCCATGGGTCCACGTTGAACGAGTAATGGGCATAGATGAGTTCCTTCGGAACCACCGTGACTTTATTGTGTACGAAAATCAGACGACACCGTTCGATCTGCTGTTACCCGAGTTGCTCCGCCGTGGCGTGTCATTGCGACTATTGAGCCGTGACGTGCTGCAGGCAAACGTGCCTTAGGAGAGTTCGTTGAAAAGCCGAATTCGACACCGCTCCCTCGCGGTCGCGGCTCTGTAAATAGCTCTAAATATGCGAAACCATTCTGAGCCGCGCGCGCGAGCAAGCGCTTGCTGGATTTTTCAACAAGGTTACGCGCC
This sequence comes from Bryobacterales bacterium, assembly GCA_963838885.1. Lineage (GTDB taxonomy): Bacteria > Acidobacteriota > Terriglobia > Bryobacterales > Bryobacteraceae > JAICMB01. The sequence goes on from CAWITB010000018.1 coordinate 185,428, forward strand.
GGCCGCCCTACTCGACTGTAAACGGCACGGACGCGACCGTGTTCTCCCATTCCATAACGAGCCGGCCCTTGTTGCCGCCGCTGTGCTCCAGCGTGATCTTGAATTTTTCAACCGGCGCCGGAGGCTTGCTCATGTTCATGTCGACGCGCCCCAGATCCTGGCCTTCGGAATATTCGGTGCCCCACTGGCCCGTCTGTTTGTTCACGATCAACTTCCAGGTTGGCTGTCCCAGCAGCACGTAGAGCGTGTAAGAGCCGGCCGGGACGTGCAGGCCATTGATGTCCAGGTTGGCGGCGGTCATCAGGGAGGTGGCCTCGTTCGCCCCGGCGCGCCACACGCTTCCAGTTTTTAGCAGGCTGCCGAAAATCTTGCGGCCGCGCATGGATGGCGCTGAATACTTGATCGTGATGGTCTTGCCATTGATGGTGGTCGAGGTTTCGGCCGCCGGACTGGGCCGGTTTTCCTGCGCGGACGCGAAACTCAAGACAGCGGCCGCGGCAAATGTCATCGAAGCGAATCTGGTCATAACCCTCAATATAACTGCATTGGAGTCACTTGCGCACGGTGCGGAGGTAGACCTGAAACGGCGCCCAATAGAACGGTTTGGCGTACTGCGGCTGCGTGTGGAGCAGCGTCAGCTTCGCGTCGTGCATGGCGGCGACGGGATCTTTCCCCGCGGCGAGCCCGCCGTAGAACCGGTTCATGAGCGGCTCCGTCGAACTGTCGCTGACGTCCCACAAGCCCGCGATCACGGCGCGCGCGCCGGCATCCAGAAACGCCCACGCGAATCCGATCAGCCCTTCGCCCGCGTAAGCGCGCACGCCGGCGCTGCGGCAACCCGAGATGGTCACGAGATCCGCGCTGATCGGCACATCGATGACGTCCCGCGCATATAGCTTATAATCATCGCCGCGCCGCGACAGCACCACCGCGGATTCGAGCGGATTCTCATTACTCGCTTCGGCGTGGGCCGCGAAATGAATCAGCGAGAAGCGGTCCGGCTGCGAATTGCGGTATGCGGCCGGCGATGCCTGGCGCCCGGTGTAGACCGCCTGAACGGCTCCGGGAAAGCGGTCCTGTACATCCCGGATCTCAAGCCCCGCATGCTCCAGCGGCCTATAACCGGTACCGCTGTAGTCCGCCGCTCCGATCAGAAGCAGCGCGGCGGGTCGCGCAGCGTGGTCGCGCGGTTTCGATGCCGCGATCGCGAGCGAGGGGGCGATCGCAAGCTGTACGTCCTCAGCCCAGTAATGCGGCCGCGCGCCCGGCACGGGCAACGTTTCGAGATTCAAGCGGTGCAACGGCCCGTCCGGTATCACGACCACGCGGCTGCCTATGGCGACGCGCGGCGCGATTTGCCCCAGCAGCGCGTCCCACAATTTCGGGCCATTGGGATCGCCGCTGGCGATGGGATCTCTGAGAGCATGCTCGACCACATTGCGATAGGCGGTCACAAGCGGCTCGATGGTCTCGCTCCCCGGCAGCTCGAAACGGCGCACGCCGGACTTGTCGATCAGCCACGCAAAGGAGCGCCGCGGAGCGAGCCAGAAGGAGATCATCGTTGTGCTGGTCTCGCGGGCCAGTTGCGTGAGGCTGGGAGTATCGACTCCGCCGCTTAGGACATCGCGCCCCAGACGCGCCGCGAGGACGCGCGCGCGGCTGGCCTCGGCGGCGCGCAGCGCCCCGGCGTCGTCATGCATCTCGATGAGGAAGTCGACATAGGACTGGTGTATTGCGATCAGGCGCGAGAGGAACGTGATCTGCTGCGCCGCGGCGAGAAGATCCGAACGCGTCTTGTCGATCAGGTCCACCGCGGCGCGGTATTCCCGTTCCGCCAGCGAATAATTACGCCCTTCCCGGTAAGCGAGCCCGAGATAATAATGACATTCCCACAGCAGCGACGCAGGAACGCCGGATCGCGCCACGACCTCGCGATACAAACGCAGCGCCGCGGCGGGTTGCCCTCTTCCCCAGGCGATTCCGGCGGCATTGAACGTTTGATACGGTCCCGAGGCGCTATCGGGCGCCGTGAGTCGGCGCGATTCTTCGTTCCAATGTTCGGCTTTGTCCCACTGCCGCAGCTTGATCAACACCGACGCGAGATTGTCCGCATTGCGCGCGGCGTCGCCATTTCGGCCCATGCGGCGCGCCAGCTCGTAGGCGCGCTCATATCCTTTAATGGCATCGTCATATTGCTGTTGAGCGTCATACAACAGTCCGAGCTCGCCGAGCGCGATGAGCAGGTTTCCGTTATCGCCGATTGCCGTCAGCGCCGTGACGGCCTTGCGGCCGTAGTCGAGTGCGCCGTCGAAGTCGCCCAGGATCCTGTAAAACGATCCGAGGTTCCCCGATTCGACCGCGGCCAGCCGTCCAAAGCCGTTCTGTTCGGAAATTTTCAGCGCCTGTTGGCCATATTCCACGGCCTCGCTGTAATGGGAGGACCATTTTTTGCACGACGAGAGATTGATGAGAGACGCAGCTTGCTCATAGGCATCGCCGCGCTTGATGGCCTCCTGTTCCGCTGTATGCAATACTTGTTCGGCGCCCGGCAGTTGGCCGAGCCGGGCGAGCACGGCGCCGCGCAAAACATCAACGCGAACCTGCAGGCCGGGATCCCTGGCTTGACCGCGAACGCGCTCGAGCGCCGCCGCGGCCTCCTCCAAACGGCCCGACTTCGACGCCGCATCGGCGCGATCCATCAACCGCCGCAGCTCCAATTGAGAGGAGTCGCCGGAGATGTGGATCGGTTCGGCGGTGAGCGCCAGGGCCTCTTCGATTCTCGCTTGCGCCAGCAGAGCTTCGGCTCGCAACAGGCGGAATTTCCAGAACCATTGCGCGGCCGCCTTTGTTTGAAAGCGAGTCGAGGCGGAGGCGGCGGCTTCGCCCGCCAAGCGCAGTTTCCCGCTCGTGTATAGATCCCAGGCGCGCCGGTACGCGGTAGCGGGTGTTTCGTTATGACAACTTAAAATCGCGGTAAGAAGAGCCAGCAGCGCGATCCGGCTACGGCACCGTGCTGCTGTTGGTGTGCCCGTCCCCGACCGTGGCAAAGCCCGCCGCATCCGATCCCATTTTCAGACGAATCATGGTAACGTGGCGGTCGATATCGCGCACGATCACTTCGCCCAGAAAGATCTTGCCAAATCCGTCCCACTTGATCGAATAGCCGTCCACATGCATGGTCTTCAGTTCCTCTGGCGGGCCGCTGAGGTCGATCTTCTTCACCAGCGTACCGAAGTAGCGTCCGCCGTACTCCTGAATTGAGCCGGCATCCGCGAGGGTGTGAAAGCGCCAGGAATTCTCGCGCCGCCACGATTCGCTCCGGGCGCCATAATAAGCGTTCAATTCCCGTCTGGTGCCGCACGTCGCGAACGGTTCCTCATCCAGCTCCACTTGAACGGCCACGTTGCCGAGGCGAAGCCCCTCAATCTTGCAGCCGCTGGTCGTAATCGAGGATTGCGGCGCGTCCCATTCGCTCGAGGAAGTCTGATGCAGCTCTACCGTCTGCACGTGCAGCTTCTCGAGGATGTCGACCGACCGCACCAGGGCGCTTATGGTCGTTTCGAAGCGCTTCTCGTCGATATAGCGGCCCGTAGAACTCGCCTCGGCGTGCTCGAGCGCCAGCAATGTTCGCTTTCTCGGCTGGTCGACGGAAAAACACTTGTGCTGAACCTCATGATGCGAATGTCCGCCCACGACGGGAACGGCGCTCTGGCCGAGAGTCGGAATGACGTGATTGAGGTTCTCTAATTCATCGAGCCGATGGAAGTGCGCGGCCGCGCCAATCGCATGGCCAGAAAATTTAAAGCGCTTGTCGATCTCCATCAAATGCGGCCTCTCCTATTGGGTCCCTGGAACCACGTCGAATTCGTTCTCCATTAATTCCTGCCCCGGACGGCCTTCATCGAGCGCGCGCACGGCCACGGCATAATGTCCGGGATTCAGCTTGGCGGGGAAGTATACATCTAAAGGCTGGTGCGGCGCGGGCGCGGCGACGGCCCCGCTTTCTATAACGGACGATCCATGGCGCAACTCGACGAAGGCCGCGCCGCCGCGGTCCCAGGGCAACTCGAAATCGAGCGGCGTTCCGGCGCGCAGTTTTGGTCCGGCCGACCTCGTGGCGCCATCGAGTGGAACTGCCGGTCCGATCGACTGCGGCGCTTCTAACTTGGGAATAACCTCAAAATTCTGGTACCCGATGAGGCCCGCGCAAGCCAATAGCCCGGCGGCATAAGCCACGGATGGATGCAGCCATGCGAACCACCCGGGGGATGAGGCCCGTTCCGGTTTGGACTTGCCCGCGTCTTTGCGAAGTGGGTCCGCGAGAAGCGGACTGGCGAGAAGGGGCTTGGCTCGTTCCAAGAAAGTCGCGGTGGCCCGCACATCTTCGGCGCACAAGGCGCAGGAGAAGTAGTGCTCCTCAAATTCATTCTGTTCACCCGGCGGCATCTCGCCGAGAAAGTAGCGCTCGACGGCTTGGTTCTTTACTGCAAGTTCATGTTCCATGCGTCCCGCACTCATTTAGTGAAGCGGTTCGGAGCTTCGTTTCATCTCAATGGATCGCAATGTGGTTTGTCAAGGGGCCGGTTTAGTACTATACGCAGCGGCTTATAGCGGGGCATCGTAGTACTGTGGCTGCTGAGCGTCCGTTTGCGCGGGAGTTACAGATTTCCGCGCGCCGCCTGCTCCCGCTCAATGGCCTCGAACAGCGCCTTGAAATTTCCTTTCCCGAAGCTGCGGCTGCCTTTGCGCTGGATGATCTCGTAAAACAAGGTGGGGCGGTCTTCCACCGGCTTCGTGAAGATCTGAAGCATGTAACCTTCGTCGTCACGATCCACTAGAACGCCAAGCTCGGCCAGCGCATCGATGGGCTCGTCGATTTTTCCACAGCGCTTTTCGAGATCGTCGTAATACGCCGTTGGCACGCGCAGGAATTCGACGCCCTGGGAGCGCAGGGCCGAAACGCTTTGGACGATGTCGTCCGTGGCCATGGCAATATGCTGCACGCCGGGACCTTTATAGAACTCCAGATATTCCTCGATCTGCGATTTCCTGCGGCCCTCGGCGGGTTCATTGATGGGGAACTTGACGCGATCGTTCCCATTGGCCATCACTTTCGACATGAGCGCCGAATACTCCGTGCTGATGTCCTTGTCGTCAAAATGCTGGTATAGACGAAAGCCCATCACGTCGCGATAAAAGTCGACCCACTTGTTCATTTCGCCCCAGCCGACATTGGCCACCATGTGGTCGATGTGCTTGAGACCAGCCGGCCGCGAAACGGGGTCCGCGCTTTCAACGGCCACGAAGCCGGGCAGGAAAGCCCCGTGATAATCGCGCCGCTCGACAAAGGCGTGGACGGTGTCGCCATAGGCGGCGATGGAGGAAATGCAAACTTCCCCGTGCGAGTCGCTGAAACGCGCCGGCTTGCCGAGGCCTCGTGCGCCGCGCCTAGTCGTTTCCTCGTACGCCGCCGCGGCATCGTCCACCCACAGAGCGATTTCATGCACGCCGTCACCATGCGCGTAAATGTGCTCCGCGATGGCGTTATCGGGCTGCAGCGGCGTCGTGAGGACAAACCGGATTTTGTTCTGTTCGACGACATAGGAGACGCGATCGCGCGCGCCGGTCTCCGGGCCGCGGTAGGCCGCCAGCCTCATGCCGAACGCCGCGCGGTAATAATAGGCGGCTTGTTTGGCATTACCGACGTAAAATTCGACGTAATCCGTGCCGTTGAGCGGCAGGAAATCCTTTTGCGTCTCGCGCTCGACCGATCTCTCCGTCAGTTGCATATCTTGCTCCCACTAAACTTGCGCAGCGGCCGCCGCCTTGTGAATGGCCTCGACGCAGCGCTGGTTTTCCTCGTCGTTGCCCGTCGAAATGCGCACGCATTGCGGCAGGCCAAAGCTCTTAAGCGGCCGTATGATAATTCCTTGAGCCAGCAGCTCGCGCGTCATTTGCGAGGCTTGCTCCTCGCCGGCGAGCTCGACCATCACGAAGTTGGCCTCCGATGGCACGACCGTGTAGCCCATCTCGCGCAGCGATTGCGAGATGAAATGCAACCCGCGCGCATTCAGCTCCAGCGAGCGGTGCAGGAATTCCTTGTCCCCCAAGGCCGCGATGCCGGCGGCCTGCGCCAGCGTGCTCGGCTCAAACGGCAGCTTCACCTTGAGAAGGTTCGCGATCAGCTCTTCATGCGCGAATCCGTAACCGATGCGCACCCCCGCGAGCCCATAGACCTTCGAGAAGGTACGCAACGTGATCACGTTGTCGTAGCGGTAGTGCATGGAATCCGGGTAGCGTGGATTGTCCTTGGCGTACTCGAAGTACGCTTCATCGAGGATGATGAGAACGCGATCGGGCACGCGCCGGTAGAACTCGTCGAACTCATGCCTGCTGAAGATGGTTCCCGTGGGATTGTTGGGGTTGGCGAGATAGACGATCTTGGTGCGTTCGTTGATCTCGCGGCCGAGAGCCTCCAGATCGTAATGCCAGTCCTTATATGGCACGGTGCGGTAGCGCACGCCGCGCGACTTCGCCAGCACCTGAAATCCGATGAAGGCCGCCTCCGTCGTCAACACCTCATCTTCGTCGCACAGGAACGTGCGAATGATGTTCGATATAATTCCTTCCGAGCCGCTGCCCGCGATGACGTTCTCGATCTTCAGGTCGAACTCGCGCGCCAGCACCTGGCGCAGATCGAGGCCGCCGTTCGTGTATAGATTCAGCCGTTCGAGGCTGTTTCGAATGGCCGCGATCGCGAGCGGCGAAGATCCCAGGGGATTCTCGTTCGAAGCGAGCTTGGCGACGCGCACCAAGCCGAACTCGCGCCGCACCTCGTCGATGCTCCGGCCCGCCTCGTAGGGCCGTAAAGCCGCGATCGATGAGGGTACCAGTGGCATCCCGCTTTTATGGTAGCAGCACGTTCGCGTGGTGGATTTGAAAAATTCAGTCCGAGGGCAACGTGACGATGTTGAACCAAAAATGTTCGATGGACCGGACGACGTTCAGGAACTGGTCGAGATCGACGGGCTTGGCGATGTAACAATTGGCGTGCAGATTGTAGGCGCCGTGCAGGTCCTGATCCGCCCGCGAGGTACTTAGAATCATCACGGGAATGCGGCGCAGGCTGGGATCGGCCTTGATCTCCTCCAAAACCTCGCGGCCGTTTTTTCGCGGCAAGTTGAGATCGAGCAGTATGAGATCGGGGCGCGGCGCAGCTCCGTATTTACCCGCATGGTGCAGGAAGTCCATCGCCTCCACGCCATCGTTCACTACGTTTAGATGGTTCGTGACGCGGCCCTCTTTGAAAGCTTCCTGCGTGAGGCGCACATCGGCCGGATTATCCTCGACGAGCAAAACTTCAATTGGGCGAATATATGCACCCATTTTTTAACGCGCCTTTAACTCACCACGTATTTTCAATCAAGAGCATGTGGCTTTCCAAAAAAACGTATTGGCCAGCAATGTTTGTGCGCCTCAGCGGGCCGGAACGGGTACATTTTGCAGCCCTCTTTTCATCGCGGTCGGTGTTTTTTGCTCCATTCAGCCATCGCACGCACATAAACCGAACCCGCTCTGGATACGTCTATTGAATTTCAATGTTTAAGCCGAATGTATGGGGGACGCTCTTCGCCGTTTCCGCCATGACGACGCAAATCGCACCGGCCCAAGCCGCTTCCCGTGAAAATGTGGAATACGGCAGTGCCGGCGGGATCAGCCTGCGATTGGACGCTCATGTACCCGATGGGCCCGGTCCATTTCCGGCCGCCATTATTGTCCATGGCGGCGGTTGGATTCGCGGCGACCGTCAAAACTCCGTTCAACCTTTGTTCCAGCCCCTGTCGGACGCGGGCTTTGCCTGGTTTTCGATCAGCTATCGGCTGGCAAACGAGATTCATGGCCCCGCCGCGCAGGATGCGGTTCAATCGGCCCTGATGCTGGGCGGCGCCGTGGACGATGTGCGGCAGGCCATTAGTTACGTGAAGGCGCATGCTTCCGAATATCACGTCGATCCGGAGCGCATCGCTTTGATCGGCGAATCGGCGGGCGCGCAATTGGCATCCATGGCGGCGCTCAAGCCGGGCCCGAACGGGGCGGTGCGCGCCGTCGTGGCCCTTTACAGCCCCAGCGACCTGGTGACCTTGGCGGAAACATCTCCGCAGATTCCGGACTCTTTGCGCCGCGCCGTCAAGGGGACGCCGTTCGCGGATCTGCTGCTCGCGGGATTGCGCGAAATTTCCCCGGTCTATTGGGTGCGCCCCGATTCGCCTCCCTTTCTGCTGATCCATGGGACCGCCGACACTCTGGTGCCATTTGAGCAATCGCGGGAGATGTGCGCGAAGGTACATGAGGCGGGCGGCGTCTGCGAGCTTTATGCGGTGCCGGGCGGAGGGCACGGGATACGTTGGTGGGAGGCCGATCGGCTGACGGCGTATAAGCAGCACATGATCGAGTGGCTGAAGCGCGAGCTGGATTAGCATCGATCACCCATAGGGCTGCGCCTGCCGGCCGGACGTCCGCGCCGCGGCGGCTTACCGAAGGAATGGGACGGTGAGCCATACATCGAAACCACGTGGTCAGGTCGCGCAAGTTGCCGCCTCGCCACTCCAGCTTCTACCGTCAATGTGTCGCCGCGTTTCAACGTCTTGATGCGGCGGAGCGGGGCCGCTTGCTGCAAGTCGGCTTTCTGATCGTCGGTGTTGACGCGTACATAGCCGTATTCATATGCGGTTCGCCTAGGCGTGCAGGTTTCGGCGCGGGTACTTCCGCAATCCCGGCAACGTGAATTGAACTCGACCCACTCAACCTGTGCGTTCGCCGCTTCGCAGGTCGGACAGCGGAACGTCAGAATGTGCTCGTCATCGTCGGGGGCTGTCCCGCTGCAGAAGCGCGGCAACGCAACTGAGGAAGGACTCGCGGGACGGGCACCCCCTGCATTTCAGGGCCCTTCTAAATCCGTCCCGAAACTTACCGAATTTGCAACGTCACGGGGTAGGGCCGCCCGGTGTGAGAACGCGCCGGATACAGTCAACGAAGCGCGACGCTGTTTCAATCGCGGCGGCGGCTTCTTCGGATGAGACGAAAGAGCCGGGGGTGGTGTCGCAGTCGGAATCGCTTTCATGTTGTAGCCCTGTGAGACGGGGGAAGCTTTTGTCAAAATGAACTGCACGAGGTTCCATGGCTTGTCCGATCGAACGGCCGAACGCGAATGGATGAAACTGTAAGAGGCGTGGCAATCGGGAGAGTAGGTTGAAGGGCGGCGCTGAGGAATTTAAATGAAAGCAGACATACTCTTTGCGTTTCGGAGCTTGCGGCGAGCGCCGGCTTTTTTCGCTTTAGCGGCGGCGACGCTGGCCTTGGGGATCGCGGCGAATACGGCGATCTTCTCGCTTTTCTATCAGGTATTGCTGCGCTCGTTGCCGGTGCGGCAGCCGGAGCGGCTGGTGACGCTACACTCCGATCCGCCGAAATTGCCGGGAAGCTCTTCGAGCGACAACGACGAGACGGTTTTTTCTTATCCGCTGTATCGGGAGGTGCGCGACAGCCGCTCGTTTGAAGGGCTGGCGGCGCGGAGCGGCGCGCCCGTTCAGATGGGCGTGGAAGGCGCGGCGGAGCGCGGTCACGCTGAAATCGTATCGGGGAACTTTTTTGACGTGCTGGGATTGCGAGCGCCCGTCGGGCGGCTGCTCGGTCCCTCGGACGATGCGGTACGCGGCGGCAATCCCGTGGCCGTAATCTCGCACGATTTCTGGACGCGGCGGTTCGGCGCGAGCGCGTCCGTTCTGAATCGATCGATCCTGGTCAATGGGCAGCCATTCAGCATTATCGGCGTGGCTCCGCGCGGTTTTTTGGGAATACTGGCTGGGGAATCGCCGGACATTTATCTGCCCATCTCGATGCGCGCCGCGATCACTCCGGGGTGGAACAATTTCGACCGGGCCGATTCCGCGTGGTTAACGATTTTGGGACGTCTGGCGCCGGGCGTTTCGCGCCAGCGCGCCGCGGCCGAATTAGCTCCGGCTGTTCGCGGCGGCGGTGCGGGAGGCGGAACAGCAGGCCAAAATCAATAACCCGGCAACGCGCGCAAGATACGAATCCAAACGGCTGGAATTGCGGCCGGCCGCGCAGGGCCTCAACACGCTCGAGAAAGAATGGCGCAAGCCGCTCTTCGTGCTGTTGGCGATGGTTCTGCTGCTGCTGCTGATCGCGTGCGCCAACCTTGCGAATCTGCTGCTCGCGCGAGCGGTCAATCGAACGCGAGAGATCGCGATTCGCTTCGCGTTAGGCGCGGGTCGCTGGCGGGTTGTGCGCCTGCTGCTTACGGAGAGCGCGCTGCTGGCCGTGGCGGGCACGGCGTGCGGGATCGCGCTCGCCCCGCTGCTGGCGGGCGCGCTGATCCGGCTTATGCCCGGCGCCCATCTCCGGCAATGGTTGACGGGCGCGATCAACGCTCCGCTGCTCGCGTTCAGCGTGGGGCTTATGATCGCCGCCGCATTGTTATTTGGACTTCTTCCAGCGCTGCAGGCGACACGGGGGCAAGCGTCGCCTCTGGGGGAGCGCACACAAGGGTCGTCGGGAGGCGGCATGAACGCGATGCCCCGAAAAGCCATCGTCGCGGCACAGATCGCGCTCTCGCTGGTGTTGCTCTGCACGGCGGGACTGTTCGGACGCAGCTTGGCGAACCTCATGCGGCATCAGCCCGGATTCCGCGCGGAGCATCTATTAACATTTTCGGTCGATGCCGGGTTGGGCGGGTACGACACAATCCGAGGCTTGAATCTGTATCGCGACCTGAATCACAAATTGAAAGCGCTGCCCGGCGTGGAATCGACATCGCTGGCATTCACGGGGCCGCTGTTGCATTCGCATTCCATATCTAACGTTATGGTAGATGGCTATACGCCGCGCAATGACGATGAGATGATGTGCGATACCAATGCGGCGGGACCGGGCTATTTTCATACCATTGGAACGCCGGTGCTCGCAGGGCGGGAGTTCGACGAGCGCGATACGGCGGCGGGTCCGAAAGTAGCGGTGGTGAACCAGGCGTTCGTGAAGCGCTTCATCGGGAACCGCTTCGCGGTCGGCCGCAAGATGAGCGTCGGTTCCGGCGTGAAGCTCGATATCGAGATCGTCGGGGTGGTGGCGGACGCCAACACTTTGAACCTGCGCGATCCGATCGCGCCGATGTATTTCGTTCCGTACGATCAAGCGATGCGGCCCGGACCACGGGCTTTGCGCGCGCAGTTTTTCGTACGGGCGAGCGAAGGAGTCGAAGGTTTGGCGGGAGCCATTCGCGGCGCCATGGCGCAACTCGACCGGTCGTTGCCTGTATATGGCCTCGAAGCGATGGAGGTGAACCTCGAGGACTCGATCTATACGGACCGGCTGGTAGCGGCGTTGTCCACGGCGTTCGGGGTGCTTGCGCTGCTTCTTACGGCAGTGGGTTTATACGGCGTGATCGGGTATCTGGTGAGCCGCAGGACGGCGGAGATCGGGATTCGCATGGTGCTGGGGGCGGCGCCGGGCGGAATCGTGCGCATGATTCTGGGAGAGGTGGGGTTGCTGATCGTGGCCGGAGGCGCGGCAGGGATTGCCGGCGCGATTGCGGCTGGGCGCGCCGTGGCCTCGCAGCTCTTTGGGATGCGCGGTCTGGACGTTGGGGTGCTTGCTGGGGCCACCGCGGTGCTTGCCGCGGTCGCGATAACGGCGGCGGCATTGCCGGCCATACGCGCGGCTAGAATTCAGCCGCTCGACGCCTTACGGCACGAATAGCGGCGGCGGGTCAATAGAGTTGTTTGGGCGCGCTGGCGCTCGCGGGTGTTCGGTGCGTGCGCGCCGGCTTGGCGCCCGAAATCCACGTCCCGGGGCGGACGACTGCGGGGCCGGCGGCGCTCGGAATTGTCCCGGGGCCGTGGCGTCCGCCGCTACAATTGTTCCGTGGCGACGGTCAGTTTCGCGCAGGCTCGGGAGTGCGTCATTTCAAAAGTAATGGAGCTGCGCGCGGCGCCGGCGCTGGAAGAAGTGCCGCTGTTTGAGGCGGCGGGACGCGTACTGGGCGAGAATGTCGCCGCGGATCGGGATTATCCGCCGCTCTCGCGCTCGGCTCGCGATGGATTCGCGCTGCGGGCGGCGGATCTTCCGGGGGAGTTTTATCTTATCGGCGAGGTTCGCGCGGGCGAAATATTCACCGGCGAAGTGGGACCGGGAGAAGCGGTCGAAATCATGACGGGAGCTCCACTGCCGCCCGGCGCGGATTGTGTGGTCATGGTGGAACACTGTCGCGTTGAAGGCGAGAAAGTCGCGACCGAGCGGGCGCTGAATCGGGGGGACAACGTAAGCGCGCGGGCTTCGGAGACGACGGCAGGCGAAGTCGTGTTGATGGCCGGGAAGCGGCTGGACTATGCCGCCATCGCGCTGCTTGCGACCGTGGGACGGCATCATCCCTGGGTGTACCGGCGGCCGCAAATCGCAATCATTGCAACGGGCGACGAGATTGTCGATGTAGGAGACCGGCCGCTGGAATATCAGGTGCGGAATTCCAATGCGGAGGCTTTGGCGGTGCAGGTCGCGCGGGCGGGCGGGGTTCCTGTGAGGCTTCCCATTGCGCGCGATGTATACGAATCGACGTGCGCGCTGGTGGAGCGGGGGTTGGAATACGACATGCTCTTACTGTCGGGGGGCGTGTCGGCGGGCAAATACGATATCGTGGAGCGGGTGTTGTCCGACCTGGGCGCTGAATTTTACTTCGATCGCGCGCTGATCCAGCCGGGACAGCCGCTGGTGTTCGGGCGCGCGCGGGAAAAGTTCTTTTTCGGCTTACCGGGCAATCCTGTTTCGACGATGGTGACGTTCGAGCTATTTGCGCGCTGCGCTATGGAACTTTTAGGGGGACAAAGCGAGTCGGCGCTGCCGCTGCAACATGGGACGCTCACGGAGAGTTTGCGCGTGAAGCCGGGGCTGACGCGCTTTCTGCCCGCGCGGTTAAGTGATGACGGAAGCGAGGTTACGCCGCTGCCCTGGTCGGGTTCGGGCGATGTCGGCGCGCTGGCGCGAGCGAATGCATTCGTGGTGGTGGAAGCGGACAAGGAAAGCTGGGCCGCGGGCGAAACGATACGGGTGCTCAGGAAATGAGCGAGCTGTCGCATTTCGATCGCGCGGGTAGCGCGCGCATGGTGGACGTTTCGGCGAAAGCGGAAACGAGGAGGACGGCGCGAGCGCATGGTTTCGTCCGCATCGCCAAGGAGGCGCTGGCGAAGTTGCCCGCTAACCCGAAAGGCAACCCGCTCGAGATCGCGCGCATTGCGGGCATCGCGGCGGCCAAGAGGACCGCGGATTTAATTCCTTTGTGCCATCCCCTGATGCTGACCCATGTGGACGTCGAAACCACGGTTGAGCCGGATGGAGTGCGAATTCATGCCACGGCCAGCACGACGGCTCAGACGGGCGTTGAAATGGAGGCGCTCACAGCGGCCTGCGTGGCGGCGCTGACTGTTTACGATATGACGAAGGCGCTCGATAAATCGATTGAGATACAGGATGTTTACCTGCTCGAGAAGACGGGTGGAAAAAGTGGAGATTATCGGCGTCGATGATTCACGTGGCGGTGGTTACGATCAGCGATTCGGCGGCAACGGGGGCGCGCATGGACCGCTCCGGGCCGGCGGTGAAGGAACGTGTGGAGGAACTGGGATGGTACGTGGCATGGAATGCTGTCGTTCCCGACGACGCCGATAAGATTTCCGGGAGATTGCGGCAGCTCGCCGACAACGATCATGCGCACCTGGTGCTGACAACGGGTGGAACGGGCATTGCCGCGCGCGACGTTACGCCGGAAGCGACACGGGCGGTGATCGATCGCGAAATTCCGGGCATGGCGGAAACCATGCGCGCCGAGGGACGCAAGGCGACTCAGTATGCGGCGCTGTCGCGAGGCTTGGCGGGGTCGCGCGGATTAACGCTGATTGTAAATCTGCCGGGAGCGCCAAAAGGCGCGGTGGAGTCGCTGAATGCCATTGCCGATCTGATTCCGCACGCGGTGGATCTGCTACATGGGCGGACCGGGCATCTTGAGGGCGAGGCTGGTAAGTAACACAAGTTAAGAGGAGGACGTCGAATCTATGATGACGCGCGCGTTGCTCGTGTTGGCGGCGATTTCGGCTTTACTTGCGCAGAATGCGGAAAGGCCCCAACCGGAACGGATTGCGCCCGGTACGCCGCAGCGGACGCAACCGGGTCAGCTCGCGCCCACGGCCCCGGCGCAAAGCGATGCCGAGCCATCCGCTGCGCAACCGATACACGTGACCACGACCGTTGTGGTGGCGCCAACGACCGTGCTGGACCGGCACGGCGATTATATCGACGGGCTCCTTCCACAGGATTTCACGCTCTACGATAACGGCAAAGCGCAGAAGATCACGGCCGACATGAGCTATCTGCCCATCTCGATGGTGATGGCGGTGCAGGCCAGTTATTCGTTAAACGAGATTCTGCCGAAGGTGCAGAGCATCGGAAACGAGATTAGCGACCTGGTGGCGGGCAGCGGGGGCGAGATTGCGGTACTGGCGTTCGATCACCGCATCCAGCGCGTCCAGGATTTTACGGACGACGGCGCCAAGGTGTCCGAAGCGCTGAAGCGGCTGACTCCCGGGAGCAGCAGCCATCGCATGATCGACACTATCGTGGAAGCCACGCGGATGCTTGATCATCGGCCGACGAGCCGGCGGCGCCTGATCGTACTGGTCAGCGAAAAACAGGACCGCGCGAGCGAAGGCTCGCTGCGCGATGCATTGACGGCCGCGGAATTCGCGAACGTGACCATCTATTCGATCGATATCTCGCATCTGGAGTCGCTGGCGACGGGGCAGCCCATGCCGCCGCGGCCCGATCCGATCCCGGCGACGGCGCAGCATCTGCCGCCGGGAGCTCCGATCACGCCCACGCAGATGGACCAATTGCACAATACCGGCAACTTCATTCCGATGTTCGTCGAGATCTTCAAGGGCGTCAAGAGCATATTCGTGGACGATCCGACGGACGTGCTGACGCGATATACGGGCGGCCGGGAATATTCTTTTATGACGAAGAAGTCCTTGGACCGCGCGGTCTCGGCGCTTGGGCAGGAAATCCATCATCAATATTTGTTGAGCTACAGCCCCAACAATCTGTCGGAGGGCGGATTCCACGAGATCCGCGTGGACGTGAACCGGCCAAACCTGGAAATCCGGACGCGGCCGGGATATTGGAAAGCATCGGAGCCGCAGTAATATCACTGGAAGGTCAGCGTAGGCTCGGGAAACCGAACCGCCTGTCCCAAAGATACAGAGGTGGTTTGCAGCGGAACGCCAAAGCTGAGTCTGTGAAGGCTCAGCCGGCAAGAATAAGTTACACCGGAACCTCTCGCGGAGAACTGATTCGTGTCTTCTTCAATAGCGGAATTAGCGTCTACAATTCGCCTGCTGCTTATGGACGTCGACGGCGTACTCACCGACGGCAAAGTCTATAACGTGCCGGACGCCCAAGGAAACATGGTCGAGACCAAGGGATTTGACACTCAGGACGGCATCGCCCTGCAATGGCTGTCGTGGAACGGAATCAAAAGCGGCGTGATCAGTGGGCGTGTTTCTCCGGCCACCGTGGAGCGCGCCAAGCAGGTCAATATGACTTACATCTATCAGGGTCATATCGAAAAAATTCCGATCCTGGAGGAAATCCTGCGCAATTCGGGCATACGCTCCGAGGAGGTCGCATATATGGGCGACGATCTCACCGACGTGCCCATTATGCGCCGAGTGGGATTGAGCATCGCCACCGCGAACGCGCGCACCGAGGTGAAGCGGAGCGCCTTGCTGACCACGCAGGCCGCTGGGGGCCAAGGCGCCGTGCGCGAGGTGATCGAAATGATCCTAAAAGCGCAGCGGCACTGGGACGATCTGCTGCGAAAGTATGAAGTGACGGGGCGCGAGTAGCCCTCCCGGACGACGCATGGCGGAGAAGATCGGAATTGCGGTAACGGCGCGCTCCGGAACTGGCGTCTTGCACGAGTTGACCGGCATCATCGCGCGGCGCGACGGAGATATCGTGTCCATCGAGATTCTCGAAGAAGGCCCCCCGCAAGCCCGCATCTATTTCGAGCTTGACCTTCCAGGCGACCCTGAAACGCTGCGCGCGGACCTTGCGGCGTCGCCCGCGGTGCGCGAGACCGTGGTGGTAAAAACGCTTCAAAAGATCTACGGAAAGCGCATCATCATTGTGGGCGGAGGCGCACAGGTGGGACAAGTCGCAATCGGCGCCATTTCAGAGGCCGACCGCCACAATATTCGCGGCGAGCGTATCTCGGTCGATACCATTCCGCTGGTCGGCGAACAGACGCTCGCCGATGCCGTGCGAGCTGTGGCGCGGCTACCGCGCGCGCGCGCCCTGGTGCTGGCGGGTGCGCTGATGGGCGGCGATATCGAGCGCGCGGTGCGCGAAGTGCGCTCGCAGGGCCTGCTCGTTATCAGCCTCAATATGGCCGGAAGCGTGCCCGAGGCCGCCGATCTGGTCGTCACCGATCCCGTGCAGGCCGGCGTGATGGCCGTGATGGCTGTGGCCGATACCGCGAAGTTTACCGTCGAGCGCCTCAAGCGCCGCGTCTTTTGACCCGCGCCTAGACCACGAAGCCCCAGAGCTACTCTGCTGTCTGTCCGGAGTTGCCCGGCTGCGCATCCGCCGGCGAGACCGAAGCCGAAGCGCGCCGCAACATCGAGGAAGGCTACGTTTATATCTGACGTCTGTTGAAATTCCTATTCCCGAGAGAGCAAAGTAGTCGAGGGCACGATTTATGAGCGAGCAACTCCGCGGCCGACCGCCGGTCAGGTTATTTCCATCCTTCCCCATTCTGCCCCTCGAACGCGCGGCTACACACATTCACAAACACCACCACAACGCGCCGCTCCTTATTGCTCCGCAAGTATGGTAGAGTCCCGAACATGCGCAAATTCTTTGCCGCCGCTGCCGCGCTCCTCGGCATTACCCTCTGGATCGAGGCCGCGTCCCAGGAGCCCATCGATCTGTCCGTTCTCAACCGTATCAAGAGCGAAGCATTCGAGCGCCCCAAGGTCATGGATACCGCCTTCTATCTGACCGACGTGTACGGCCCGCGTCTCACCGGATCGCCCAACATCAAAGCGGCCGCCGATTGGACCGTCAAAACTCTGAGCGATTGGGGCCTTGCGAACGCCAAGCTCGAGAGCTGGGGGCCCTTCGGCCGCGGCTGGAGTTGTACGCGCTTCGTCGCCATGATGAAGCAGCCCGAGTTTCAGCCCCTCATCGGATTTGCGCAGCCGTGGTCGCCCGGCACCGGCGGTCCCGTAAGCGGCGAGCCGATTCTCGCGCCCCTCTCGGGCCCCCAGGATTTCGATAAATATGTCGAGAAATACAAGGGCAAGCTGCGCGGCAAAATCGTTCTAATTGCCGTGCCCCATCCTTCGGAAATGGTCGTGAATGCGTATGCGCACCGCCTCAGCGACGCGGAGCTCGCAGCCGCCGCCGAGGCCCCCGATCCGGCGCAGGGCAATCCCGCCTCGCTGCCGCTCGGATTTTTGCAAGGTCCGGCGGCGGCTCCGCAGCGATCTCGCGGCGGACCCGGCGGACCAGTCGCCCCCGGCGGCCCCGGCGCGCGTGGTGGACCGGGAGGCGAGCGGGCGCGCAACAGCATGCGGCAGTTCCGCGGTAAGTTGAACCAGTTCTTGAAAGATGAGGGCGTGCTGCTGGTCTTGCGGCCCGGCTCGGGTCCCGACGGCGGCACGGTAGTCGGCTCCGCCGCGGGATCGCAGGATATCAAAGAGGCCCTGCCTCCGCCTTCCGTCGTCGTGACCAATGAGCACTACAACCGCATCGCGCGGCTCCTTGAAAAGAAAATTCCCGTGGAGCTCGAATTCGACGTGGAAGCGAAATTCACCGAGCCGGCCGATTCGTTTAACATCACCGCCGAGATCCCGGGCGCGGTTCCGGATGCCGGCATGGTGATGTTGGGCGGACATTTCGATTCCTGGACCGGTGGCACCGGCGCCACCGACAATGCCGCTGGTTCGGCGGTCGCCATGGAGGCCGTTCGCATCCTCAAAACGCTGAATCTCAAAATGGCGCGCACCGTGCGGCTGGCGCTGTGGACGGGCGAAGAGGAGGGCATCCTCGGCTCGCGCGCCTACGTCAAACAGCATTTCGCCGACACCGCGGATATGAAGCTCAAGCCGGAGCACGCCAAGCTGTCCGGCTACTTCAATCTCGACAACGGCAGCGGTAAAATCCGCGGCATTTACATCCAGGACAACGATATGATGCGGCCCATCTTTGAATCCTGGCTGGCCCCTCTGCGCGACCTCGGCGTCACCACGCTAACCATCCGCAACACGGGCAGCACCGACCACATGTCCTTCGATGCCGTGGGGCTGCCGGCTTTTCAGTTGATTCAAGATCCGCTCGAATACGGCAGCCGCACGCACCACTCGAATATGGACCTTTACGACCGCCTGCAAGCGGGCGATCTGGAGCAGGCGTCGGCCGTCCTGGCCTGGTGCGTTTATAACACCGCTACACGCTCCGAGTTGCTGCCGCGCAAACCCCTTCCGAAACCGCGTCCGCAGCGCGGCGGCGGTGGCGAGAGCGGCGCGGAGCCCACCACGGAACGCCAATCCCGTTGATCGCGAACTCGAGTTGCTATGTAACGCCGGGGCCGCCGAAAACGTACCATTATTTTGTGCCCTACCGTTGTGCCCGATTGATCCTGTTCGCCGCTCTGGCCGGGGGGCTTCTTTGCGCCGCCGACGATACTAACGTCGTTTTTCACAGCGACGTGTCCCTGGTGCGCGTGGACGCGCAGGTGCTCGATCACGATAACCGCGCCATCACGGGCCTGCGCGCCGAAGATTTCGTGCTGCGCGAAGAGGGCCGCGTCGTGCCCATTCGCAATTTCGCCAGCGAGAACATGCCGGTCGATATTCTGCTGCTTCTGGACGTCAGCGGAAGCATGCGTCCGCACGTGCAGCGAATCGCGGATGCGGCCCATCAGGCGCTCGGCGTTCTAGCCAACGACGACCGCATCGGCATCATGGTTTTCGACACCGTCAGCAGGCTGCGTATGCCCTTTCGCAATAGCCGCGACGACGTCAATCGGGAGTTTGAGCGCTTGCTGCGGCAAGAATCGTTCAACGGGGGCACGGATATTACGAACGCGCTGCTGGACGCGGCCGATTACGTGCGCCGCAATGGACGGCGGGACGCCCGCCGCGCCATCGTTATCCTGACCGACGATGAGACGCAGCGGGAACGCGATGAGGCGCGCGTGGAGCGGGACTTGGAGCGCGCCGATGCCGTGTTGAGCTTTTTGCGCGCGCCGGCGGCGATGCCAGGCGGCTACGGACGTCGGCGTGGCGGGTATCCTGGCGGCGGATATCTGGCGGCGAATTGCCGGGCGGAGGCGGCGGGCCTCTAGGCGGAATTATTTTCGGGGGACCGCGCGGGGGCGGCAGGCAACGCGGCGGCTACGGCGGCGGCCAGACTCACTCGGCTGGAACGGCCGAAATTGCGCGCGAATCCGGCGGCGATGTCATGAATGTCGACGATGCCGCGGCGCTGGAGGACACCTTGTCGCGTCTGCGTCAGCGCTACGCGCTTTACTTCCACATGCCCGAGGGCGCCAAGGAGGGTGAAGAGCGCTCCATTGAAGTCGATCTGGCGGACTCCGCGCGCCGCCGATTCGCGGACGCGGACGTGCGTTATCGCCGTGTTTATCTGGCGTCGGGAGGCGCATCGTCCGATGTGGGCCGTACCCAGATCACGCGCGCGCCCGTGAGCATTCCCTCTGAAAGCGGACGATCGGCGGTATCCTCCCGCGATGACGGGCCGCCCGTCATGCGCCGCCGCGTTGCGGTCGACGAACCCACTGGCGGTCCGCGCGTGAACATGGGTGGAGGCGATTCGTCCAGCGCCGATTCGTCCACGGTCGCCGCGCCCAGTGCGGCACAGCCCGCTTCTCAGCCCTCTTCGCAATCGCAGCGCGGTTGGCGGCGCGTGACGGACCCCAGCACACCGCCCGCAAGCACGCCGCCAGCAAGCACGCCGCCGGCAAGCGACAAGCCACCGGGTGGATGATCTCTTGCACGGTTGTGGCTACTGGTCGGCAGAGCTGCTCTAGCCCGGATTTCTCATGAGTATTTCTCAATCGCGAAGGAAGTCAGAAAAAGCCGCATCGGCGCCTCGGTAGCGCGATCTCCAGGTGCGGAGACACAGTCGAAGATGACAAGGAGATTCTGCGGGCGACCCGTTGGACTTCCATATCGTCAGCCCTCGCTAACTGTTCAGATACTGCGAATTGCACGCCCTTACTTGCGTTCTCCAGCATGGCGTTAACCTCGCCAACGCGGCCCAGTTTCTAAGCCAACCTGTCCAAGCCGTCAAAAGCAGCTTGCTTCGCCGACCTTCGGCTTCATGCGATCGAGCAGAAAGCTGATCACGATGTGCAGCTACCTCAAGCTTGGCAAATTCGGCGGCGCTGATCTCACCTTGCTTGAGCGGATGCACGGTTACTCGAGCGTTTTCCAGGGCGGATGCGCCTGCATAGATGTGGTATGGCGGGATCAGTCGTTCTGGCGCCCATCACTCTTGCCCGACAGATTACTCGAAAAAAAATTTATCGAAATGCGAACGTGGGGCTCATATAACAATTGGCCGAGCGCATTGCGATAGCAGTAATGAGCTATCCAAGCTGTTGGGAAATTCGCTTGTCGATCCAGACATGCTATCGAAGGCCCTAAGATTGCCCGATTTTATGCTGTTCGAGGTAGAGCCTCTGCGAGCGCGCTGGCCAGCCACGATTTTAATGCCATGATTACCATGGCCGCGCTCAACACGCGTTCGTCGTCGGCATACGCGGGTCCATGCTCCTCCGGTTTTTCCTTGTCGGGCGCAAGAAGAACCGGAGACGGAGGCCACTGGCCACTCTCCGCTTCCATTTCGAGCAAAATGTCCACCCATTCATAGGATGGCTCAGCGAGCAGGACGGAAATAACAAGCCGTTGGGCGGCTTCGAACGAATTGTTCGCCTCGTCCAGTGAGCGGAACCACAGGCGGGCACGCTCGGCATGTCTCGCGGGCACGCCGCCGGTGAGGGACAAGAACTCTAGCGAGCGCGCAGTCGCATAAGCGTCCGTGCTCCACCAGAACGAATGCCACGACCCGTCGTCAAGCTGATCCGCGATTACCGCGTTGCGGGTCCTCAAGACGAGCGTGTGCGAAGCGCCAATAGAGGCGAGTGCCATTCCGACAACGGGCGTTACATCGGCATGCGCATCGCCCCAGCTACCAGCTTGTTCGCGCGGCAAGAACGTGTGGGCGCGCCCGTTTTCGTCCAAGTATCTTTCCAGGCACGGTGCATGTTGCCGTAGCGGCCACGTCCCAAGCGCCGCCAAACACCTGAGAGCCCACGCGGAGCTGTCGCCGTCGGGGACGGTGTGCCGATTGTAGCCCCATCCGCCCGGCCGCATCGCGGAGCGCAGCGCGCCCACAGCCTCGGCTAGCCCCTGGGCGGTTCTACTTTGCCGTGGGGCGGCGGCAAGGGCCAAGCCGCAGCAGGCAGTAACCCAGTCCTCGCTGGGACCGGGCTTGAGCCAGTAGTCTCGCCAGAATCCATCGGGAGCCTGCGTGGACAGCAGACGCTCCTCGCCTCGCGCAATACTTTCGAGAACTTCTTGGCGGATGCCTTGATTCACCAATCCAAGCCGACGCATACGCCGCAGGGATAGGGGAACTTCGTCGAGTCCGGGTTATTCGGACAGCGGTAGTGCTCCGTGCACCATAGCGTGACGAGAATACAGGACGTTGATGTGTACGCGTACTCGCAAGTACCGCCTTTCGGGGCGGTGGGAGTGTCCCAGGGCCCGGCGGGAATGATTCCCTGAGAGACGGCGGGTTCTTCGCGATTTGATAAAGCAGTGAATCCAGGCAGCATGATGGTCCTTTCCTTTCGATTATCCTAGCAGTCAAAAACTTCGATTCCCGCTGGTGGCCCAGCGATTGATATCCAGACGGGTTGCCGATGCGGCGCGCCTGAGACGCGGCTGTATCGGCAGATACAATTTCCAGCTCTCGAAACCCGCCGCGCCGTATTTGAGTCCAAAATATCCGGCGCTGCGGAGGGAGAGCGAACGAGCGAAATTTGCAATTTGTTCGATACGCTCCAGGGCGGTTCCACGCGCGGCGGCGAAGCGCATAGCCCAACTCAGCGGGACGGCCTCGGCGTCGAGTTTCAGCGCGGCGGCGCGGCCATCTCTTCCACCGTCGACGCCCACCACTCCCACCGGCCCCGGTCCGTATACGAAAGTCATGTCGCTTCGAACCACGCGCTGAACGGCATCCGGGAATCCGCACAGCGCAACCAGATCGGGCAACGCTCGTATCCGGAAATCGAGGCTCGGCATGGAAATCCTGTTGTAAATCGCGGCGTGATGACATCCTTCAGCGGAAATACGGAATCCCATTCCATGCGGCCAGGATGTACCCACCGCTCGCGCTATCTCTTCCATGGAGCGGTCCTTGCCAGACCAGCGGCGGCGCATCGGCCAAGGCATCGGCAAGCGCCTTCGCATTAATGTTTTCGATGAAGCGGCAATAGATCGAAACGGCTACGATGGTCTCTTCCCGCCAATCGACCTTCAGCAGGTAATTCACGGGCTTGGCGCGGGAACAAAAACGGCGCAGCGCGCGCAACCAATCTTCGGCGCCCGAAAAGGTCGGCAGGAAACGCGCGACATCGTCGAGGAAATCTCCATCGCCAAAAATCATGGTTCCCAGACGCCCCGGATCCTCCTCCACGGAGTATTCGACATATTGGAAGAGCCGTTCACGAAACTGCGCCGCGAACGCAGACTTGCCGGGAGAGCGCATGCCAACCTTTTCTAAAATCAATAGCCGGCGCCCATAAGCCCGTTATCGAGGTATGGCATCAGGCCCAGGCTGGGGACGCTGGTATCGCGGCCTTCCACCAGGAAGGGCCACTCTTCGGTAACGTCAACGCGGCAGAAAAGCCGCTCCGGGACGCCGGTGGCGCGATCGACGAACGTGAGAATGACGGCGACGATCCGTCTCAAGTCGGTCCCCTGTACCTGACGCGTTTCGATGCGATCGAGAACAGACTTGGGGCGCTCCGCCACGCTGAGCGCCAGGCCCGGATGCTGTACCAAAACGTAGTTGAGGGCTCGATGGGTATCCAGGCCGCCGATGTTTTCCGTGGAATTCACCACTTGATCGAAAAACTCGCGCGCCACGGTGGTGAAGCGGGCCGAGTCCGTTTTCCTGGCCTTCAACGCCTCATCGACGCGCGTCGCCAGCTCGCCGACCCACTCTTCCAGGCGGAAGGCGTAAAGCATGTCGCAGATTACGATCGGCGCCAACAACCCGCCACACTGGCCCGGTCCGGCGGTTCCGGCGCGCCGTCCGATGAGCGTCACAAAAGCGCCCGGATCGCTGCCGCGGCCCACTGCGTCCAATAGCGCTCGCAGCGTGTGCTGACTGCTTGGGGCCACAATGTAGGCCGGAACGTTTCCGATGGACATCACGAAACACACCCGCGACCAAAGATGCGGGTTGGCATCCAACACAACCTTGAGCCTTTCGCCGCGTCCGGCGGGCAGCGACTGTTCCGATTCAAACCTACGCTCGCGCTGCTGGAACTCTCTCTCGATTCCGATGCTAGGAAAACGAATATCAAGTTTGCCGATGGCATAGACGAATTGCTCGGCGGGCACGCTCCCAGCTTTTGCCGCGCACTCCGAGCACATGCCTTTTTCCGTTTCAGTGTGTTGAGTTTCTATCTCGCTCATGACCTGTTCACCTCATTTTAAAGCGTTAAATTTTTCGACCAAGCGGCCCCGTCGATTAAGGGCGGGACCAGGGATCGCTCCGTGGACTTCGGGCGGCCGGCGGCTATTTGCAAGGTCGGAGAGCTCCGGCCTCAGACTCTTGAGCAGCGCGATGGCGCCCGAAGCCACGGCCGCGGCAAAACTGCTTCCGGACGCTTCGAGCACGCGATCGGGAGGAGCGGCGCCGGGCAGATTTGCGCCCGGGCATCGCAGGCCTCTGCCTATCGCCGGTCCTAGTGGACTTTGCGGAAGGACGGAACCCATTTCATCGGCCGCCGCGACGGACAAGACGCCAGGCGCCGCGAGCACTTTGCTGGCGCCGAGCCGGGGGTGGTTGCCGGCCGCGATGATGGCGCACACGCCGCGCGACGCCGAGTACTTCAGTGCTTCCACGACCGATCCGAATGCGCCGTCCGAGGCCGGAAGAAAATCGAGGCTCAATTGAATCACGTCGGCTCCGAGCTCCAGGCCGCGGTAGATAGCGCGGGCGACGCGCTCCGCGGCTTCTCGAGCCGGAAGCTCGAAACGCTGGAATCGCGCATCTTGAAAGGGGAGGCTGA
This sequence comes from Bryobacterales bacterium, assembly GCA_963838885.1. GTDB lineage: Bacteria > Acidobacteriota > Terriglobia > Bryobacterales > Bryobacteraceae > JAICMB01. The sequence goes on from CAWITB010000018.1 coordinate 209,885, forward strand.
TCAAAGTACAACCCGGCGCGAGGCCTAAGACGCCGCCTCCGGACCCCACCAATAGCGAGGCGATGAAGGTTGCATGGTATTCGGCGGCAAGTTCCGCGCCAGGCGTCTGGGGATGCTGCTCGATCATGGCGGCGGCGAGAACGGGATGGGCGATCGCCACGGGGCCATCGATCAAGGCGATCCGAACGCGCGGAGTTCCTCGCGTGCGGCGGGACAATTCCAGTAATCGGGTTTGGCGCAGAATGAGGCGGCGGCGACAGCTCGCCCGGCGCGTTGTCATCGTGGCGTTGTCGTGGAGACTCACTCTGGGCGCCATTTCCGCAACCACCTGATTAAACCAGACACTGCTGCAAGCTGCGCAGGATCAGCTCGCGGGGAAGCTCAATGCCGATGAAGACAAGCCTGCTCACGCGGGCTTCGCCCTGGACCCAGGGGGCGCCGACATCGTGGCTCATCAATTGATGCACGCCTTGAAGGACCACTTTCCTGGGCTGTCCGTGCATGTTCAAAATTCCCTTATAGCGCAGCAATCGCGGGCCTTGACTGTTGACCATGGCGTTCATGAACTGGCCAAAGCGGGGCCCGTGAAAGGGGCGATCGGAGCGAAAAACGAAACTCCTCACGTCGTCGTGATAATGTCGATGGTCTGCGTGGGCGTGCGGCCCGTCGTTTGTCGCGTCGAAAGCGAGGTCCAACTCGGCATCGAGATTGAATCCCCCTATGTCGAACACGTCGGTCAGCGGGACACGACCGAAAGGCGCGACCAATTGCGGCGCGCGGGGGTTCATCATCCGCAGGCGTTCAGCAAGGGAGTCGATATCGGACTGCGTCACCAGATCGGCCTTGCTGATGAAGATACGGTCGGCGAAGCCCACCTGCCGCCGCGCCTCGCGCCGCGCGTCCAATTGATCCATGGCGTGTTTGGCGTCGACCATGGTCAATATGGCGTCGGGGCGATAGCGCGAGGCAATCTGCTCGTTCAGAAAAAAGGTCTGGGCCACGGGTCCGGGGTCGGCCAGACCGGTGGTCTCGATCATCACTTTGTCAAAATCGAGTTCCCCGGCGTTGCGGCGTTCGGAGAGGTCCCACAGCGTGGCGCGCAAATCGTCGCGAATGCTGCAACAGACGCAGCCATTGCTCATGAGCAGAATCTGCTCCTGGCCGCCGGAGACGATAATTTCGCCGTCGATGTTCTCTTCGCCAAACTCGTTCTCGATCACGGCGATCTTGTGGCCGTGATCTTCGGTGAGCACCCGGCGCAGTAGCGTGGATTTGCCGGCTCCCAGGAAACCCGTGAGGACCGTGGCTGCGATGCGTTTCATTTCGTCTCCTATCCCAGGATGACAATGGTGTAGCCACCGAATGTGGCGCCGGCCTGCGTAGCGCTGACGCGATAGACATGGGCTTCGCCCGGACCGGGCGCATCGTCGCTGGTAGTGAAGGCCACCTGCTGATCGTCGCCGTGCACATGTTGTTGGGCGGCGCCGCCGGTAGACGGAAAGCCGCCGCCGGCGGTAGTCGGAGGAGACAAGATGGGGACGCCCGTAGGCGGGGCCATGGCCGGGAACACGCCTCGCTTTCCGGTGTGCAGTTGCAGCCAGGGGACGGAGTTGGGCGAGACCCGCTCGACGGCCACCTGGGCCGGCGCGCCATACAGTGGACCGACTTTTAACAACAGCGGCTGGCTCAACGCCGGAGGCGGCGCGCCGCCGAGTAAGGGTTTGAGTAACGGGGCCGCGCCCGGCGCGCCGACGACCTTGGCTTCGAGGAAGGGTTTGAGCAAGGGGCCGCCGGGCGCGACCACGTGGATATTGCGTTGCGCCACATGACGATTGATGGAGGCGTCGAACTTTGGCTCGCCGGGCAGGTCCGAGGTGTTATCCCACACTCGCACCAGCAGACATTCATGGCCTCCGTTGACATAGGTAGGCGTCCAGGCATCGGGGCACTTCACCACGGTATGAGAGCGGCCGCTGCCCTTGGCGCCCAGGGCCGTAAAGGTTTGGGAAATCAAATGCACGGATCCAGGATTGATCCCCAACGCCGGATCGACCCAGTAGAACTCCACCACCACCTCACTGGCCTCGGCTTTGCCGAAGTTCCACACGTGCGCGTAAATCGTATTGGGCTGTCCGGCCAAGGCCACTTGCCCCAGCGCCGGAGGCAGCGGCGGAGCCAAGGCGGGCGTGACGCCGGCGAGGATGAAGATATCCGGGCTCTCCCAAAACGGGGCGCCCACTATCGCACGGGCGCCCAGGTCGGCCGGATTGGCTCGCATGAACAGGTACGGCAGGTCCATGTCGGCCCTCGGCCCCACCCAGACCCCGGGAATATTGGGGGCGTTTATATCCCCCGTTGTGAGGGGGCCTCCCTGTCCTAAGCGTCCGGTGCTAACCCCTGGCGGGCGCGTCGGGCGGCCGGGTCGGCCGGGCGGCCCATGATGGCCGCCTTTGCCGCCGTCACATTCATCATCGCGATCATGGTCCCGTTCGCATTCGGGTGCGCGGCGTTCTTCGCACTCCTCGTCGCGATCGTAATACCAGGTGCGCTCGACCACTTTAGCCGGCCGGTCGTGTTCTCGATGTTCGTCGCCCGCGCTCACGGTCATGGTCTCGCTCATGGGGACGGTGTTCGCGTGTGTGCGGTGGTTCCGGCGCGTGAGGAGCGGGGGGATAGCTCGCGGGCGGGCTTGGTGCGTATGAGGCTTGCGGCGCGTGAGGAGCTGGGAGATAGCTCTCGGAAGTTTTGGCGCAGAAGGTGGGCGCGGAGTTTTTGGCGCGGGTCGTTTCTTCATAATATTGCCTCTACGATCACTTGGGTGGCGGGGGAGGCGGCGGTGTGGCGACTACCGGCGGATCCTTGTATTCGAGCAGCAGCGCCTGCTTTCCTTGAGCCCAGCCGGGCGCTTGCTCGGGGGGCACTTTGGGCGTTGCGTAGGTGAGGCCGAGAATGCCGGTGGCGCTGCCGCCTTGGGTTTTGGGATCGTTGCGGATCCAATCCCAGGTCAGGTAGGCGAAGGCGCGATCGCTGTCGAGATTGAACTGCGTAGAATAGCCGGTGTCGTTGACGAGCTGTCCGATCAGATGGGAGGAAAACGGGATGGGATCGCCCAGCGGGCTGTGCGGTATTCTTTCCGAACCCAGATGTTGTTCATTGAGCTGATCGGTCTCCCACGGCGTCTGAGCCTGCTCATAAGCCGACCGCGTTTCCTCATCGACCGGGGCGTCGAGCCGGAAGAACACATCGGGCATGGTCGACTGCGGATAAGGCCCCGGCCGCAAGGGCTTATAGGCCACGTCCGGACCTTCTCCGAACGAAACGTCCGGATTGTAGGTTTCGGTGGGCGTGGTCTTCAAAGTGTCGGGGGCATTGTTCACCTGGACCGGACTCTGGTCGGGCCAAGCCCAGGGGCGATGATACTCCCAAGCCTCCACCGACCCATTGGTGTCGTATCGCAGCACCGGATAGTAGGGATAGTTGGGATCTGAAACCGAATGTCCGTTCCCGATCACGTTCTGATTTTGATCCAAGTTGCCGAATGGATCGACAGCCGCGCCCAAAGCCGCGCGAAATGCCGCGTCCACCGTGCCGCCCAGCGTGATCAGGGGGAGATCGATCTCGTCGGGCAAACGTAGCTCGCCGCCAGGATAGAGCTGCTGGGCGTGGGGCAAGAAATAACCGGTATGGGCCAGAATCTCGTGGGTCTTCATCACGATGTCCCACACCAGCATGGCCAGTTCATACAGTCCCAGGCGCAAGCGGATAGGTGGCCGGGCTGTTCAGCATCTTGATAAGATCTCCGACCAACTTCCCCGCGGCCTCCAGGCTCTTGACCGCCCATTCGATCAGGGCGATAAACAATCCACAGATGTCGTCGACGGGGTTGGACGGGTCGATCCCGCTCAGATCGGGCGGCTGCAGGAGGTTCTCGATGTCGGATGCCGGCGGGAAGATGATGAAATCCGGCTTTTGCGGTTTCTGCAGCTCCCACGTGCCGTTGTAGGAGAGCTTGTAGAAACTGATCATGATCCTGTAGATCGTCTTTACCTGCCAGGGCAAAGGAAAACCCGTGCGGACGGGAAAGGGCGGAGCCGGCGCGATATCGTTGAGCAGCTCGGGGAGGGGCTTGTTCGGAGCGCTGCCGGTAACGCTCTCAATGATCGTCGTCAGGAGTCCCGGCGTCAATGGTCGATTGGAAGCCGTCGCCTTGAAGAATCTGGGGATGCTCGGCGGGGTCCGTGTAAGTATCCATGAGGGCCAGGACAAAAGAATTGGCCATCCAGTCCGGCATCTCGCCGTCCACATCAAGGGCCTTTGCCCGCGCGGTGGGATCGTCCGGCAGGGGATCGGGGCGTTGTTTTCCCTGGGGATCGTCAGGCGTCATCTGCACCAGGAACCAAAGCGCCGACATGGAAAGATCCGGGTACGTATCGGAGTGGCCCCAGGGATCGGGCGCGATCGCGCCGCCCGGCGCCGTCTGCGAATAGTTCCACGCGTCAATGTGGTTTTCGATGAGGTGGTGACGCTGCGGATGATTGCGGTACGGCCCGCCGCATTGCTCGTTGACAAAGGAATGAGCGACCGTATCGGTACCGAGATGGGTGATGTAGCCCAGCGTAAAGGCGAGAAATTGTTCCGACTGTTCGGCTTGCCCGGCGGCGGCCAGAGCCTCGACCTGTTTGACCAGGGACTGGCAAAGAGCCGAGGGCCGGCGATAGTGACTGATATCGCTCCACAGGAAAAGCTTCTCGTCGAATCCCTTTTGCACGCAGGTGTCGAAAAGACTGAAAATGTCCTCGAAAGTAAGCAGCTCCTCCTCGGCGATGGTTTTCAAGGCAAGCTTCAGCTCATCGATCACGACGCCAAATTCGCTGAGCAACCCGCCCGTGAGGCCGTCGATGAGGTTCTCGATATCGGCCACAATGGGTCCGATGGTCGCGTTCCAACCGTCCACGAACGCCTGCCAGATCTTCTGCAGCTTGATCAGGAAGCGCAGCAGCGCCGCCATGGTGGAATTGACCTGATCGAGGATGATCAGCAGAGGTTCCCACTCGTCCTCCATGGCGGCGTCGAAGAAGTAATAGGTTGCCAGGGTCAGCATCAATTCATCGCTGAGCGGACCGAGCGTCGACCCGTTGTAGTCCTGACAGAAATAAAACAGATCCGGACCAATGGCGCCAATGGCGGTGAATTTCTCCCATTTCTGCATGATCTTGCCGCAGGTTACGGGATCATATTTCAGCAGCGCGGAACCGGCCTGCGGCCAATCGGGAAATTGGCCGGTAGTCAGATAATCGGCCACCCGGCGGGCAGTATAAATGTGCGTAAAATGACCTGGCATTTGATTTATCGGCCTCAGCTTAACTGCCCAGGGGGCCGCGGACCGCCAAACCGTGCGATCCTCCTAGCGGCCATTCAACATGGCCTGAGCCCGTCTGATTCCTTCCTTGGGATAGGGGTGACGTTCCCGGGAAAAACGTTACAGAATTTCCGTGGCTTATAGCTTCCCGCCTTGGGCGACGGCGGTCAGACGATCTCCCACGAGATATTTCCACCGGACAGAGCGCCGCCGGCGGGCGGCGTATTCAATTGCCCGCTACCTGAATCGCCCGATTGCGGGTGCATTTGGAACTGCCACAATACCATCATGACGTTATCCGCGTCCGCATTTTGGGCTCCCGCAAAACAGAATAGACTGCCGGTGTCGAACAGGCAGTCGCCCCCGGAGACCCCGAAGGGATCCGCCACAACAGCGCTGCCGCCGAGAAATACCACACTCCCTTCAACCCAACCTTGGATCTGAAAGGCAGACTTGATCGTAATTTGCGATCCCCGGGGCAAGGCCCCCGTGCCGATTACGCTAGATACATTTTGGTTATCAAAGATTTGGATATTCATACCATGAGCTACTCCCCTCTTCAAAAGCAATTGGCTTGAGTGACCTGGAATGCGGTGCTTCTGATCGCCGCGCGGTCCGGCGCCAGGACAGGCGCCCGCCGAATCCGAGTCCGATCGCCTCCAGCAGAGCCTTTGCCAACTTGGGCGTACTACCTTGGGCCGGAGCGCAAGTGGCACTTTTTGGCTTCGGCTCCATTCTACTGGTGAGTACCGCGCGTCAAGCGTTTCCTTGATCGCTCAAGGGTCTTTTCCTCGTTGAGAAATTTCTCGTCCGGCGCGCCTGCCGGCGCCGATAGCGTTGGCTCCTTGACTGGCCGGTGGGGAAGGAAGGCGGCTACGGGTCACCCTTGCTGGGGTTCGAATCTCTTTCATCTTGGCGCGAGCATCGTCTCTTCGAGTCGACTTCAGACGCACTTGCTCGCGGGCACGTTGAAGCGCTTCAGCAGCGACGCCGCGAACTGACTAATGCCGTCCTGGACCGGCCCGCGGCGAGTCCTTCTCAGTTCGATTTCCTCCTCTTGCCCGGAAACCTCGCGCCCGCGGGCGCGCCTGCGTCCGACGCGTGGAAGATAAGGGCATTCGCAGAGCGTCGGATTCAGCGAGCAACTGCGATTTGCCGCTAGGGCTTTTGGGCGTCGAGATGGACAGCGCCAACATACCTTGAGCCTTCATCAATTCCCTCCAAAGCTGGCATTGAGTGGCGGTCGTTGGCCGCTGGATCGTGGATACCGGACACGCGCTCGCTACGGTGTGCGGCACGAATGCGCCGCGCACAGAGATTCATCCCCACTGGTGATGGCTGCGGCGTCGCTACCAACTCCAGATACCCTGCGGGTTATGTTTGTGTCGCGACCGTTGCTGGTAACTGAAACATTCACCACGGATCCGGGTACCGCCTATGATGATAAAGCCCGGAACGATGGTACTTTTCTGAGTCACATGGTGAATGAAGTGTTTAAGGTGGACACATTCCGGTCGACTCTTGTCGAGGCGCACCCGAGAATTAAGTCGAAGCCGTTTCGCGGCGTCCACCCGACGCATTTCGTGATCCGTCCTCCCGCTCCGTCGCAAAGACCGGTAGATATTATTCAGCCGAAATACCTCCAGGTTTCGTATTGTTTCGCGTACGCAAACCTTGTGCTGTCCAGGCGATCTCGAGCGCGCCGGACACTATTGACGTGTGGATCAGTCTGAATGACGCAACGCCCGGACGAACAGGGTCAGCGCTATCGTCGACTGGTATTGAGAATCTCGTAGCAATATCGTGGATCGCGCCGCAGCCTCGACTGGAAGATCGGGCGGGTTCGCTACGCGCGAGAACGCGCCAGCGCGCGCGCCGGCCGATTGCGATGCGAACTCCGAGGGTGACATGCCGCGCAGGACTCCCGGCGCCGCGATCCGCTAGCATCGCGTCACCAGACTCAAATCCGAAGGCGTTGAATGCTTGTACATGCGGAGATAATAATAACCTGTGCCCGCCATGCCGATCATCAAACCGGGCGTTCGTAGCTCTCCATCCCGTAATTCCTCAAATTATGAGTATCATCCCCGCTCCTCGCAATTCGCGCGTTCGCGACTCGGCGTGAAGTGCGAACCCCGTCGTCAAACTCGAGTCCCAGAACCTGCCACCCCGAAAGAAGAATGTCAGCGTTCCCTGAGAGTCCATGACAGAGGCAATAATCGCCGATTTCGGAATAAGTAGCGGTCGAAGGCGCGCTCCTTCAGCGCCCGGCGGGCGGCGCCCCTCCGGGTCAGCGCGGGCCCGAGCGCGACAACATCCAAATGTTACCCGTATCCTCGCGTAGCACCATCGCGATTCGCCCGCCCGCCGCTGACCAACCTCCTTGCTGATAGGATACGCGTCCGTGAAAATGCTGCACAGCGAAGGGGTTTCCCGCGGGCTGGTGAGAGACCGCTTCGAGCCGTTGCGCCCACAAGCAGGTATGTCCATCCCTCCCGGACGTGAAATAGAGCGTCTTCCCATCGGGCGACCAGTTGGCCCAGTCTTCGGCCCCTTCTTCCGCGATCGAGATCCAGGCGCTCTCGGGAACCGGCTTCGGTCCATCGACGGGCGCGACCGCGATCCGCACGCGATTGGGCCGTATCCGGGCCGTAAAACTGACCCAGCGATTGTCCGGGGAGAAGCGGGCATAGAGCAAATTGTAAGCGGGGTGCTTCAATAGCGCGGTCTCTTGACGGGAGGCAACGTCGAGAACGTTGACTTGATAAGGATTGCCGCCGAATGTCAATAACGTCTTCTCGTCGCGCGACCAGTCCGTCGCCCGCAGGCATCCTTCACATAGCTTCTCCGGCGCGCCGCCCGGCGTTGACACGTACACCGCTCTCTTGCCGTTTTCATACGACGAGAATGCGATTCTGCCGCCGGATCTCCGGATCACGGGAAACCGCTGTACGAACGGCGAGCGCGACACGAGCGTCTCCTTGCCGCTCGCCAGCTCCCGCAGCCAGATGTTCGTTAGACCCGACTGCGCGGAAGCGAACGCGACAAAGCGTCCATCGCTCGAAAGCGAGGCGTGTTCCCGCCACGCGGGACCCTGCGTCATCCGCTCCAGTGTGCCCTGGGGCGTCCCCCGGTCCAAATCTAAGGGCAGCGACCAGATGTCTCGTCCGACTTCCACGTTTGTGAACGCTACGGCGCCTCCCGTCGCGCAGGACGGATCCACTTCGTTCCCGGACCCTGCTGTCAATCTCTGGAAGACGCCATTAAATTTCCCAGTCCGGGGCGATATTCCGGCTTCCCAGAGGTCTCCTGCATCGCCGCTCCCCGCCGAGAAGGCCACACTGTTTGCGGCCGCCAACCAACAGCCCGGTCTTGGAACATTCGGAATCGGGATCGTCGCCGACGGATTGCCGGCGAAATCGCCCGTTTCTAATCCGGCGCGAAGGAACTCATCGTGTGCGCCGGTTTTTACCGTATAGTCTCCGTTTACAGCCACTAACCACCAGTCGAGCGAGGAGCTTTCATAGGCCTTCGCGGAAGTGTATCCGATGAAGAGAAGGCGCGTGCCGTCCGGAGACCAGATGGGATAGCGGGCGTTCGTAAAATTTGGGCCCACCCGCCGCGGCTGTCCCCCAGCTACCGGGACCACCCACACGGCGCCGTTCCCCGGTACGGTCATGGCCACGTTTACGGCGCCCACCCAATAAGCGACCTGCGAGCCGTCCGGTGAAAACTTGGGGTTCAGTCCCTCCCGTGCCAGCAATCTCGCCTCGCCCCCAAAAGTCGCTATCTCGTAGATGCCGCCGCCGTCCCGGTTCGACCGGAACACGATCTTGCTGCCGTCCGGCGAAAAATCCGGCGTCGTGTTGCCCGCGCCGTCGAAAGTCAACCGGATCGGCTGGCCTCCCGCAACCTGTTTGACATAGAGATCCCGTTCCCCCTCCAGGGCGTGGTCGGAGGAGTAAGCCACCAGCTTGCCATCGGGCGACATCGCCGGAGCCTCCGAGAGCCCCGCATCCGTGGTCAGCCGCGTAAGGTTCCACAGAGGCAGCGCGGATGGACGGTCGTGAAGCCGCCACCCCACGGCGAATGAAACCAGGCACGCGGCGGTGGTGAATGCAAGCCAGCGTCCCAATCCCGCGCTTGGGATAAGACTCACTCTTCGCCTTCCCGGCGCCTTTTCGGCAACCGGAGTTCCCCCGCTTAAGCGCATAGGCGTTGCCTCGCGATGTTCCAGGGTTCCTATGAATCGGTATCCGCGGCCCGGCACCGTTTCGATGTAGCGGGGATTGTCGGCCGCATCGCCCAGCGCCCGCCGCAGCTTATTCATCGCCGCATTCAGGCCGTGCTCGAAATCGACGAAGGTCGTTTCCCTCCAGATCCCCTCCCGCAACTGCTCGCGGGAAACCACTTCGCCGGGATGCGCCAGCAAGACTAATAAGATCTGGAACGGTTGCCCCGACAGCCGGACGGGGAGGCCGCTCCGGCGCAGTTCGCCGGCCGCGGCATTCACTTCAAACGGTCCGAAGGAGAGGCGAGCCGGGGATTGGGGCTTAGTTGTCATAAACCACTCGCTATTATGAAAGAATCCAGTCTATATCAAACCACTCCGGCTGATGATGCCGGCGCGGATAAATCTTGTTTTCAATATCTTGCCCGATGAGGCGTATTTCTACTGTGAAATGACCCCGCGTTCATAGCAATGCGGGGCCTTCATGTGTAGGCTCCTCATATGGCTAAAAGAAAACTGGTCGTTTCACTCGCCCTGGTCTTGTTCACTGCCAGCGTCAACGCCAGCCCTTTGGTGTACGTGGTCAACGGTTCTCAACAATTTGGCACGATAGACCTGGCCAACGGAGCTTTTCATCAAATCGGTCCGAACACGCCGGAGGGACAAAGCGGGTTGGTTCCGGGGCCGAACGGATCTCTGCTGACCCTTACCTTCTCTGGCAATCTGGACTCGATTGACCCATCCACCGGCGTCGCCACGGTGATTGGCCCCACTGGATTGCTCGACTGCACCACGCCCGCATCGCCCTGCGGGTCGCACGCCGCGAGCACTCTTGGCAGCTTTGGGGGAATTACGTACGCAACCGATCTCGGCAACGACCTTTATGCCGTAGACCCGTTCACTGGCGTCGCGACGCTGATTGGGTATACCGGCATTCCGGCAGTCCCGTTTACTCTCGGCGCGACCAATCCCGACGGCTCGTTTAATGCCTATGATGAGGCTCTATTCAGCGTGGGCGGAAGCCTATACGCAACTTTCGACGCCATCACGGTTAATCCCTCAACATCTGCGATCACGCCAGTCATTCCCGGCGAGCTGTATCGAATCAATCCCTTGACCGGACATGCGACGCCAATCGGCCCCACCGCTCTGACTCTGGGAGCGGCCGTTAATGTGAGCGGCACAGTATATGCCTTCCAGGATGCGTCGAGTCAGGCGCTCGCTCTTAATTTGGCCAACGGAAACACCAGCTTCGTAAGCGACTTCGATCCCGCCGCCGGCGTAATCGACGGAGCGTCCCCAACTCCCGAGCCGGGTTCGCTCGCGCTAACCGCTCTCGGAATCGCCGCGTTCCCCGTGTGGAGCCGGCGCAGACGCCATCAATAGGTTCGTGTCGAGCGAGGCACCCCGCCGGGAGCGGTATGGCGTGAAATGCGCCACTTTTTTCTACAACTGTCCGATGACCGCCTCCATAACGTGCTGCCTGGTCGCCAATCCGCCGAGGTCCGCCGCGGCTAACTTTCGGAGGAGGGGTTTATGACGATCCGGTCTGGAGTCCGAACGGTCGATATCTTGTTTTCAGATCCGCCAAGGATGGACTCTTCCAGGCTCGAGCGGATGGCTCAGGCCCGCCGCTACCGCTGACGCTGAGCAAGTCGTCACAAATTCCGGAAAGTTTTACCCGGATGGCACGCGGCTGGCGTACTATCATGCGACGAATCCAGGGATGTTTTTCAGAGTGCTATCGCCCGCCACGCAGCTCTTTCTCCTGATCGCGTCAGTGTGCAACTGGAGGCCGACTCCTGTCACGCGCTGGAGGGTAGCAGGAGCGCTGGCCTTGCGATTTTAGCCGACCTGATCACATTCGACGTTAACTATCCCCGGAACGCCATCCTGTTTGGCGCTCGCTGACGAATCCGGCGGTAGACTTCGATCGGGTGGCGGCAGAATGGGCCACGGGAAACTATGTTCGTATCGCCGTGGCTTTGACCATGGTTCTTTTGGTGATGGCGTCGATGATCCACATCGCTCGCGACACCGCTCCTGGAAGGCATTCCGGCATAAGCCGACGCCGGAAATCGCCAGCGAATTGGACTGGACCGATATTACGGTGCAACCGTTTTCAGATCTGGAGCGCGACGCGTTGCTGGTGACGCAAGCGGCCAAAATCGCGACGGCGACCGCGGTGAACTGATCGCGGATCTCGTCCCCTCGCTGCTCGCATTGCCCGATCGGAAGGCCCGCTCCATTCTGCGCCGATCAATTCAGAGAAATCGTTAATCACTCCGGATGGGATCCCCGGGTGATTCAAAGCGCCATGCGCCATTGAACTTTAGGATGCGCTCTCCGCTTTGCTTAGGATGGCAGATCTAGCCGCGTGCGCGGTCGCGGACCGCTTGCAGATAAGGCTCATGCTCGCCGTAGATCAGCGCCTGGCGTTGGCAGCCGGCCTGGCAACTGATCGGCGCGCCACCATCAGCAGGATCGGTGTGATCGCCCGTTGCATCGCCCAGGCCACACCCCATTCCGTCTGCACCCATTCGCTAACCAGCGAGGTTGGGGATGCGAGCAGCGCCATCTCGCGGCTGCTGACCAAAGCGCGGCGGATTTCCTCCGCCCAGACCGCGCCGGGCTCAACCTCCTCGTCATGAAATACCGCTAGCCCCAAAGCTTCGGCCGCGCGCACCCCGGCGCGGGCCTGGTCGCGATCGCGCGACGAATAGCTCAGGAACAGATCGAACTCTCATAGTCCCGTTCACTCGTTTCCTTCGTGACCCGTCGGACGGCGTTCGCAGCAAAGCGGATGAAGGCGGGGCCGCCATACATTTGTGCGAAGTGGCCCAACGAAAACCATGCCAGCATCGCCGCACAGAATGCGCTGCGAGCCCAGAATCCACAGATCGCCCAACCGGCGACGGGGATGGCTTCACGTCGTCTTCCTCGCCGTGGGGCGGCTCCTCAGCAGCAGCGCTTGTAGTTCGTAGCCATGAAAGCCGGTTAGGTCGACATCGAATCCTTCGCTGGCCAGAGCGGCGAGTTCCTGGCGCAGCAGTTCTTCGTCCCAACCGGCCTCCAGCGCCAGGCGGTTGTCGGCCAGAATGTAGGCGCGCTTTTGAGCTTCCGACAGATGGCTCAGCACGATCACGGGACCTGCGAGAGGTTCAGCTTGCGCGCCGCCAGCAGCCGCGCATAGCCGGCGATGATGCCTGAGGCGGCGTCCACCAGCACCGGATTACAAAAGCCAAACTCCCTCATGCTGTTGGCAATCTGGCGGATCTGCTGGCTGGAGTGCGTGCGGGGTTGCGCTCGTAGGGCGCCAGCCGCTCAATAGGCCAGAGCTCAATGTGGCTTGCCATTCCGGCGGAAATCGGAACAGAGGCTTTTCATAAATGGTTCGGCTCGGGAGCGCGGAACGCGCGCCGCGGTTTCCATACCTTCTTCCGTCAGGTCTTCACTTAATGGTTTTCAGTTCATAGTTGGCGTCCATAACTAAATCGGCAACCGGCGCAGCGATGTGCGGCGCGCGTTGAGCCGCTGCTCGCGGTTGCGTTTTCGGGGGGCGGTTTATAGGGCATGGCGTTTATCTCTCAGCGATTGAATCGGCAAGTTGCTGGGCCGCGTACCGATGCGCTCGCGCAGGCCAAATTGGGGTCGGCAGAAACCGCTTCTCGCGCTGCCAAGTCCGCTCCGGAACGCAATGCGTGAGGAAGGCGCTCCGGCGCAGCGCACCGCACGGTGGGGGGCATCGCTCCATGAGGACTTGCTGAGAGAGCGAAGGACACAGGTGGACAAGACATGGCGCTGCCGCTCAAGCCATTCGGAGTTAGGGCCGAACACGGCTGCTCGCTTAGACCATAACCAGCGCTTGCCGCTTGATCGTGCGCATTCCGTGGAGCGCCCGGCCTTTCTTTACCGCGCTTTCAGGTTGGGGACTGCGGGGGCGCGGTCTTATCCTCTTTTGTCCGCGACGTTAACGATTTCCACTGCGCCCGTTGATCGCTCCACAACAGCACCCCGCTACGCCGCCGTAGGGACGCTTCCACGATGCGGCATTGCGCCGCCGCTTCCGCCGTCAGAAATAGAATCTGTTCTTGGATGGTAACCTCCGAGCGAGTGCTCCGTCAAAAAATTACCCTGACCACAAGCTGCATGATACTCGGACTCCGCACGCCTGAAATCGTACCGAAGCCGGTCTTGTTCACAAGCTGCCCGGCGGCGTTGTAAGGCAGATTGGTCGGAACGGATTGTTGATTCCCGAGAAATTGATGGTGCTGTTGATCCCGCTGAATTGCGTATGGTTGAAAACGGTGAACGCATCGGCGCGAAGCTCGGAACCAGGATGGGTCTCGCAATACGCCCTCGTATCCGGCACACCCAACCGATATTGTGATTGTGTTTGCGGCCGGCGAAGGCCAGATCAATCCTCTGGGCGTGACGGGCAAACTGACTCTAGGCGACCAGCTCCCCACGCCCGTGCTCGCTGTCGTGCTGCAAATCGGATCTCAGATGGCGGAGCTTGCTTACGCCAGGGAAATGCCCCAAGGAGCCGGCGTCCTCCAAATCAACGCCATCATCCCAGCCAACAACGCGTCCGGCGATCCAAATCCCAGTGACGCTGACGATCGGCTCTGCTCAAGAGCAATCCGGGATTGCGATGAGCATACGGCAAAGGGGATTCGAAGAAGTGCCAGCGCCGGACCGAGCGACCGGTTCGGTCCTTGGGGTGGTCCGCGCTGGTTCGTGGTGATCTCGACTCCTAAAGGACCACAATGAAGTGAGCTCCGTCGCGACCACGCCGCTCACCAGCGCTCTCAAAAGGTCACCTGCAGCGATCCGGCCGTTACTGGAAATCGAAGGCCGTGGCCGTGAGCCATATGCCGACGGTGACGTACCATGAAGCATCAAAATGAACAGAGGTACATCCATGCACGGTCGCAGCTCACGTCGAGGATTTCTGGGCGGTTCAATTACAATGGCCGCCGCGCTCGCAGTCTGTTCTGAACCGGCGCGCGCAGCCGGTGAGGTAACGCGGCAGAGGGGCGTCAAGCTGAAGGTCGGGCTCAAATCGTACTCCTTTAATCGGCCACTCATGTTGGGTAGGATGTCGCTGGCCGACGTGATCGACTACTGCGCCGCTCACGACATTGATGGTGTCGATACAACCGGGTACTATTTTCCCGCGTATCCGAAAGTCCCGGGCGACGAGTACATCTACGACCTGAAGAAGAAGGCGTACTTGAACGGCGTGACCATCAGCGGGACCGGCGTTCGCAACGATTTTACGGTCAGCCATCCCGCCGTCCTCAAAGCGCAGATTCAGTTGGTCAAGAACTGGGTCGAGGTGACGGAGAAGCTGGGAGCCGCTTTCGTGCGCGTGTTTTCCGGCCCACGCGTACCAGACGGCTCCAATTTCGAGAAGACGCTCCAAACCATGATCCCGGCGTTTCAGGAATGCGCGGATTATGGCAGGAAGCACGGTATAATCATCGCCCTTCAGCCGCACGATGACTTTCTTAAGACGGCGGATGAGACGATTCGGGTCGTCGAGGCCGTCGGTTCGGAGTGGTTCAGCGTGGTGCTCGACGTAGGGAGCCTGCGGCGCGACGATCCCTACGCCGAGATCGAGAAGCTTTTGCCTTACGCCTGCACCTGGCAGATCAAGGAACTGGTGTACGTAAACGGCAAGGAGGCGCCCATCGACTTGGCGAAAATTCGAGCGATCATCGACAAGGTGGGATACCGGGGGTTCGTACCTTTCGAGGTGTGGGTGAGGGCAATCCAGAACAAGTCACCGCGTTCCTCGAAAAGGTGCGCAAAGCGATGTCATAAACCTGGCAGTATGCTGCGCGCACGGCTTCGAGTGTGCGGCCAGGCTTTCTACAACAAGCTGCGGTCCTAGTAGGACCTGGCACATCTACGGCACAAAATGCATCGGCCCGCTCTTACTGAACCCGATGCTGGATTACGACGCCCTCGCCACATTCCCGGCAGATGAATGCCGCAATCGCCGAGAAGCCCGCGAACGTGTTTAGCGCCCCACAGTGCGAGCAAATCCTGCTGCGGTTTATTTGCGGTCGTGTGGGAATTGTTCTCGCCGTAAAAATAGTGGCCGCTGAAGTGGTTGCTGGTACAAATCGATCTTGATCAGATACTGCGTGTCGTCGAGGTTCTGGTTGGTCGTCGAGACGTATTGCGTGCCGCTGTTCGGCAAGGGCAGCCGCGCGTTTACGATTTTCACCGAGACCGGATCGAGACGGCTCCGGTGCGGCTGCAGTCGGACCGCAGCCCAGATCCGTTGCACCGTGGATTTAACTCACGCCCAACTCGCGGGCCATCTTGCGACAAGAACAGTGCGTGCTGCCGTCCTGGGGCGCTTTCTGAATCTTGTTCAGCGCCTTGGCCTGCACCGGAGCAGTCGCAGCCCGCAGCCGACTGCCTTTGTGTCGCGCTTCTCGACCGTCCAATCCGCGCTCCTGAAAGCGCTGCTTCCAACGCGATATGGTCGGGGCACTCGTACGCAAACTATGGCAAATCGAACGGTCGATTCCTCCGGCAGGGCCAAGACTAAACGTGCTCGAACACGTCCTTGGCGGGAAGCGTTTCAAAACTCTGAAACGATGCCATCCGAGCGTGGACCCGCGCGATACCGCGCAGGGAAATTGAGGTGTGCCACTGCCGTCAGCCGGGGAAGTTGTAAAAGTCCGCAGTCGCAGATATCTGGTCGAAGCTGTCGAGCCAGTGGCCCAGCCCGAATGTCACGGAATCGGTGCTCTTTACTCCCACCAGCATACTTTGCAAGGCGCGCGTCAGCTCGAAAGCGGCAAACAGACCGACCACAATTCCGAGCCTGCTGAGGCGCAGACCCTCGCCCACAATCAAGCTGAATATTCCCGAAGGCGCCCCGCCGAGCGCCATGCGAACGCCTATCTCGGCGGTGCGCTGCCGCAGCAGCGTTGAGAGCACGCCTTACAGACCAACGCCAGGGAGCACGGCGGCAATAACGGCGAAGGCGCGGATCAAGAGCAACGAGAAGCGCGCCCCCGCCGGAGCTTTCACCAGTAGCGCGTCCATGGCTGCAAATCGTTCACAAGCAGCTGCATGCCGATCTTGCGGACCTCCGCGCACCCTCCCGGCATAGCCCCGGATCGCCGGAGGTGCGCAGCGCCCACCAGCAAGTGCTCCATAGCGTCTCAACCACCGCGGACAGCGTCCCGAACGGGAGCGGCTTCCCAGTTCTCCACCGACGATAAGACCAGCACAGACGGCGTTCGCACAACGGCGCCGCCCTCGCCGTGGATTGCATCTGAAGGACAAACACGCCCGGATTGCTATCGTCAATTACAGAAGAAGTTTACACGAACCATGATCCGTCGCGAGCTCTCCGATGAATGGGCGGCAGTTGTACGAGCAGTATGATTCGCTGTTGCGTGACGGCGTGATTCCGTTCTGGATGAAGAACGGCATCGACCACGAATATGGAGGAGTGCTTTCCTCGATGGAGGAGACGGCACTCCGATCAATTCGGAGAAGTATACATGGTCGCAGGCGCGTTTCGTGTGGACCCTCTCTGCGCTTTACAATCGCTTCGAGCCGCGGCCGGAATATCTATCGCTGGCCCGGCAGACCATCGATTTTCTGCTCCGCCATGCGCGCGACCATCAAGGACGTTTTGTCTACAGGACTACGCGCGAATGGCGTCCACTGGAGGGCGCGACCAGCATCTACGCCGACTGCTTCGTAGTGTACGGAATTAGTGAGTATTGCCGCGCGGTGCGAGACGAGGCCCTGCTCGAAAACGGCAGTCGAGATCTTCGACCGGGTGCGCAGGCGTGTGGAGGAAGGGACTCCGCGAGGTGGCGCCCGTGCAAGCTGCCGGCCGGCCGGCGCATTCACGCCGTGCCGATGATCCTCACGGAAGTCGGCGGCGAACTCGCCCGGACGCAACCGGGGAGCCATCGTTGGCGGCGGCCGAGGACGAGTATGCCCACCAGGTGATGGAGCATTTTCTTCGGCCGGATCGCGGGTTGATTCTCGAAATCACTCACGTGCGACTACTCCGAATTACCTGCCAACGAAGGCACCTTCGTAAACCCCGGACACGCGATTGAATCGATGTGGTTCATCATGCACCACGCGCGGCGCCGCGGAGACCAGCAGATGATCCGGTGCGCGGCCGAAGCGCGCTCGCTGGCATCTGGAAGCCGGCTGGGATCGGGTCTACGGCGGCATCTTCCTAGGCATCGATGCTGCGGGAAATGAGCCCTTTCTTCCGAACAGCGACAAAAAGGTCTGGCGGCCGCACACGGAAGCGCTATACGCGCTGCTGCTTGCGGAAGAACTGACCGGCGAACCCTGGTGCGCGGAATGGTATGACCGGGTGCACGACTCCAGCTTCGCCCACTTCTCCATGCCGGAATGCGGAGAATGGCGGCAGCGGCTGGACCGGCAAGGCAAACCGGTTACGGAGCTGATTGCGCTGCCGGTGAAGGACCCGTTTCATCTGCCCCGGGCGGCGATTCTGATCCTCCAACTCTTACAGCCGTACACCCGGTAGGCAGAGCGCGAAGACTACCGGTAATCGACCCAGATGGGTGAACTCCAGCAAAGTTGTCCGTTAGTCTGCTCGATGCGGACATAATAATAAGCTTCCCCGGGTTGGACGTCCTGATCGCGATAAACAAAGCGCATTTCCTGACCATTCCCGGGCACGGTATAGACCACGCGATTGCTCTTGATCACTTCGATGCGCGCCAGCGGCGCGCCTCCGGAAACGTAGACGTTAAGCGGCAGCCGCTCGCTGGTGGAAAAACTCTCACCCATTAAGTGATCGCCCATGCGGAGGTCGACGAAAATGTTGTCGGTGGCGGCGTAGGACCGGCGCGCC
>CAWITB010000019.1:0-96979 GCA_963838885.1 Bryobacterales bacterium
TTAGGTTGTCGTCGAAATTGCCCGGGGTGACAAGCGCCTTCCCGGCTTCGGTGAAGAACCCGCCCGGCTTCTGCTTCTCGGCATTCTCGATTCCCTTGAGAGCCGCGGCATTGCGGTTCTTTTCGTTGGGAACGACGATATCGAGCAGCAGCGAGGGGATACCCGCATTTGCGAAGTGAGCGGCGATGCGCGATCCCATGGTGCCCGCGCCGAGTACCGCCACGCGTCGAATTGTTCTCATGTTTTAAGTAGAGCCTTGACTATTGTACGGCGCTCAGTCGCGGAGGGTCGCCACGGAGAATTATCCAACGCTAGATGAGCATGAAACTGGCGAATTGGCTGGGGCGGTTTCCAATGCAAGCCGGAGAGCGACCGCGTCGGTCACATCAGCAAGGAACACGGGGAAGTTGGCCGCGGTAAAATTCGAGAGCCGTGGCCGGCTACAGTTAAGACCGCCTCATCAATGGTGCCATAGAGCCCGGATGCAAGCATGGTTCTGGGCTTCGCGTTCATATCAGTGGTGACGTTGGCTGCTTGTTGTTGAGGCGGTCCGACGATCCCGTTTAGGAGACTGCCCGATCTGCGAGCCTGGGCCGCCGCCCCCGGCAACTCTAAAGCAAAACTGAAGCGGAGGTGAGCCCGATGTCACAAGCAAAGAAGCGAAAGCTGAAAGAAAAGGAGACGCCGGAATTGCCCGTCATGAACCCAACGGCTGCGGGGATCGATATCGGCGCCACGGAGATCTACGTTGCCGTTCACCCGGATTGCGACCCAGAGCCGGTGCGCTCGTTTGCCACGTTTACAAAGGACCTTAATCAATTAGCCGACTGGCTGAAGGCATGCAAGGTAAATTCCGTAGCGATGGAGTCCACAGGCGTTTACTGGATCCCATTGTTTCAGATTCTGGAATCGCGTGGTTTCGAAGTCTGTTTAGTGAACGCCCGGTATTATCAGAATGTTCCCGGGCGCCGTACCGACGTATCGGATTGTCAATGGTTGCGGCACCTGCATTCCGTGGGATTGCTGCGGCCGTCGTTCCGGCCGGCAGACCAAGTGTGCGCCCTTCGATCGCTTGTGCGTCACCGGGACAGCCTAATCCAGTCGGCATCCAGCCACGTGTTGAGAATGCAGAAGGCGTTGAATCAAATGAATCTGCAGATCCATCACGTGATCAGCGACATTACTGGGATCACAGGTCTTCGCATCATTGAAGCCGTTCTGGCAGGCGAGCGAGATGCAGCTAAACTGGCGGGGCTGCGGGATGGAAGGATCAAAGCTTCGGAAGAAACCATCGTCAAATCGTTGGTAGGGGACTATCGCCGGGAACATTTATTCACTCTCCGCCAATCCTTGGCAGCTTGGCGAAACTACCAGAAGTTGATTACGGAATGTGATCGCGAAGTCGAGGAGCAACTGAAAGCGTTCGACTCCGCAATCGATGTGCGGGAAAAGCCTTTAACACCACCCAAGGTGCACCGCCGGAGTCGTTATACCAACGAGCCGAGCTTTGATCTGCGCGGCCATCTGTACAGGGTCTTTGGCGTCGATCTGACGGCGGTGCCCGGGATAAGCGCATTAACGGCGCATACATTGTTGGCCGAAGTAGGACCAGATCTCTCGCGATTCCGGAGCGGCGCAGCATTTTCGTCTTGGCTGGGTTTATGCCCAGACAACGATATCAGCGGAGGGAAGAAACTTTCCGTGAAAACTCGACACGTGAGCAATCGAGCCTCGTATGCCTTGCGGATGGCTGTTAATGGTCTTTACAAAAGTCAAACATGGCTCGGCGATTTCTTTGGACGAATGCGCGCCAAACTGGGTCCACCGAAAGCGGCAACCGCGACGGCTCACAAGCTGGCGCGTATCGTTTACTTACTCCTTTCGACTCGGCAGCCCTACGACGAGAGTGTCTTCGCCAAAATGGAAGAGGCGACTCGGCTGCGCAAAGAAGCCAAGTTAAAAGCTCAAGCAAAGGCGTTGGGCTTCAACCTTGTTCGAGCCTAAACACAGCTCCCGTACAAATGTGTTCCTTAGGAGATGAGCCTGAAAAAGGGAACAATGGGGTAGGCTTGGCTCGGCCGGGTGCAGATACGGATGCGGAATGCCGAGAGCCTGAGCCGGGATCAGATCCAGGAGTTTTTACGATCGAGCGAGCCGATCGAGTTCACCAGCGGGAGGCGGGAGGAACGATACCTGTGGGTGGAGCGGGTATTGGCCGCGCAGAAGTATCGGGGTTTAGGAAAAAGCGAGCGGGGCTTGGTGCGGGCCTACCTGCGAAAAGTGACCGGGATGAGCGAGGCGCAGATCACGCGGTTGATCCGAGCGTTTCTCGATTGCGGCGTGGTACGCGCCCAGCCGTACCAACGGCACACGTTCGCAGTGAGGTACACGGCCGAAGACATTGCGTTATTGGCGGAAGTGGATCGGGCGCATGGGCGGTTGAGCGGACCCGCCACGCGGCGGATTTTGCAGCGCGCCTACGGACAGTTCGGAGAGAAGCAGTACCAGCGGCTGGCGAAAATCAGCGTGGCGCACTTGTACAATCTGCGGGCGACCGCGCGCTATCGCAACCAGGCCGCGGTGTTTGAGCCGACGCAGTCCACTGCGGCCGCCATCGGACAGCGGCACAAGCCCGATCCCCAAGGGCGGCGGGATATGTGCGCGTGGATACGGTGCATCAAGGGGACAGCGCGGGGATCAAGGGCGTGTATCACATCAACGCCGTGGATGCGGTGACGCAATGGCAAGTGGTGGGCTGCGCCGAGAAGATCAGCGAGGCATATCTGGTGCCGGTGCTGGCAGCGGTGTTGGCGCAATTTCCCTTTCCCATCCGCGGTTTTCATGCCGACAACGGCTCGGAGTACATCAATCATCGAGTAGCGGAAATGTTGCGGAAGCTGCACACCGAATTCACCAAGAGCCGGGCGTGCCGGAGCCAGGACAATGCACTGGTGGAAGGCAAGAACGGTGCGGTGATCCGCAAGCTGATCGGCTACGGACACATCGCCGGCCGACACGCTGCGGCTCTGCAGAACTTCTACGCCGAGCATTTGAATCCGTACCTGAATTTTCACCGGCCCTGCGGCTTCGCGACAGTGAGCTTGGACGAGCGCGGCAAACGCCAACGCAAATACAAGATCGAGGACTACCGCACGCCGTTCGAGAAACTGCAATGGCTGCCCGAAGCGGAACGATTTTTGAAACCGGGGTTGAGTTTGCCGGAACTGGAGAAGCGGGCGCTGGCCATCAGCGACACCGAATGCGCTCGCCGGATGAGCGCGACCAAGGCAAAATTGCTTCGGCAATGCCAGACGCCGTCGTTGCCGAAGTTCGGCTAAACGGAGGGCCGTGGAAATGCCGGGCCTCGAACGGAACCGACTTCATGCTCATCGTTCGATTGGAAAATGCTACGGTCGCGCCCCAGCCGCCCGCTTCGGCCGGCGCGTCGCCGAAACTCACGACAAACGGGGTGCGGGCGAGGATGGCGCGCACCATTTGCCGTTGCGCGCCGATGCCGCGGCCGTGAACCTTGCGCAACGCGCGAAGGCCGCGACGATGAACCTCGATCAGATACTCCTCGACTACGGCTTTCACATCGCGCGGCGGGACGCTATGGAGATCGAAGACATCGGTATCGGAATTCGGACCGGTTCTTCGTCCAATAGCGCCGCGGACCAGATCGGCGAAACGCGGATCGGTGCGGATGTTCGGCCCAAGGGTTGATTTTAAGGTACAAGAGCCAGGTGGAACGATCGTCGTGGGCCTTCTGCAGCCAATCGGAAGCCTGATCTTTCTGGCCGAGCGCCATGTAGATCACCGCTATGGCCGCGGACTGGATATAGGTCTGGCGCGAGCGTCTTTCAACTGATCCAGGATGCCGCGAGCTTGGAGTAGCGATGCGCAACCGCATAGGCCTGACCCAGCGCCGCAAGTTCGTTCGTATCGTTACCGGATAGATCCAACGCCTTTTGAAGCTCCGCTAGCCGTGGAGCCGTCATTCCGCTCTGTTCGTAAGCGCGGCCGAGGCAGTCGTGGGCGGGAACGAAGCTGGAATCCATGGCGAGCGTCTTTTTAAGCTAATCGATTGAGGGTTGGTGTTGGCGCGCCTAATAGAAACGATAACCCAAAGACAAATTGGCTACCGTGGACAGCTGGTTGAGCTGGTAGGCGCGGTTGAACTCGGCGAGCGCCTGGTCGAACCGCCCGAGCGTCATGAGATACTCGCCGTACCCGGAATGGGCGGCGGCGTAGCTGGGTTCAGCTCGATGGCGCGTTGGAATTCCCTGGCGGCGCCGGCCCAATCCCAATCGTGAAACTTGGCCCAAGCCAGGGAGGTATGGGCTTCCGCGAGCGAGTCGTCCAATTCCAGCGCCTTGCTGGCGGCGGATTTGAGCTTGAGAAGCACTTCACGGGCGGGCAAAACATTCGAATCGGCCCAGGATACTCCGTTAGAGCGGCAGAGGCTCAATGCGGCCCAACCTCTGTAGCTTCGTGGGCCTCTGAATGAGCTTAGGTGGAGTATCGAGCTTCGTTCCCGGGACGCCTCCGAATCGGAGCGCTGATTTAACAAACGACCGTCGTTGTAAAGCATATGTGATCGGAAGAATATAAGTTCCGATCCTGGGCTGAAGTCGTATTGACCAGCCCGGCCGCCAAAGCCGAGCAGCGTTAGCGGTTGTAGTTTCTTTTGGAAGAGGCACGGCCGCTTATGCCGGTGTACCATTTGAATTCGGCCCTGGACCGCCAGGGGATTTGCTATAACGGTTGACCGACTTGAAGGTTAAGCTCAATGGCGACGACTGGAAGTGGGATGTAGAACGAATTTTTCCAATCGACAAGGTTAGTTCGAAGCCCAGCGGCGAAGGGGCGAGGACAAGTGGGTTCTATTCGCTGGAGTTCAACGAGAAGTGTCCCAACTTCGAGTATCTCATCGAGGTCCTTTGAGGATGTGAGATAGAACGCTCCGGACGGCTATGAACGGTTTAAATACGTAGAACAGCCAACGGACCGCGACTTAGAGGCTCATCCTGAAAGCATTGTTGCCAAGGCGGCAAGGCTGCGGCCGGTTGTAATAGATGAGTCCCTGACGGACGTCGATGCACTTTTTATGGCGCCTAGAATGGGCTACACGGGGGCGGCGTTAAAGGCTTACAAAGGCCAGAGCCAGATGATGATCATTGCTTCGGTGGCGGAGAAGCAGCACATGTTCTTGTGCGTGCAAGATCTGACATGCCCAGGCGCTTCGTTAATTCAATCTGCCAGTTTAGCAGCTCACGTGCGGGGCGCCGAAGGCATCGAAGCCAACGCGCGCCAGTATGTGCCCCCTGCCAACAAAGAATTGGAAGATCGCTTCCCCGGCGTTTTACAAATTCGCGATGGAACAATGGATACGGCAACGCTCAACGGGCCCAAACTTGGCGCTGTATAGGATAGCGAGTCTCTAGATGATTACCTCCCATTGACACGCGCGGCAACAATGACGTACGCTGACATGTCAGTTTTCAATATTCCCTGTCTCATGACGAACACGCGAAAGTTGACCGTTGCGCTGCTGTTGGCGCCGGCGCTGCTAATGGCGCAAGATCCTCCCTCTGGACCGCCAAACGCGGCGGAAAGCTAGAAGCTATTCACGAAGCTTTGCAGCGGCTGCCATGGCGTGGATGGCCACGGCACCGAACAGGGTCCCGCGCTTGCTGGAAACCGCGGAGTTCGGGCGCGATCTCTTCAGAAGCTGCGCGACGTGATTCACTCTGGAATTCCCGCCGGGATGCCGGCGTTTAATCTACAGGCGGATCAATTGAATGCTCTGGCATCCTTGGTGAAATCGCTGAACGCCCTGGCAGCGGAGAGCGCTCTCGCGGGGGACCCTGCGCCCGGCGAGCGCTTCTTCTTCGGTAAAGGGGAATGCGCTTCCTGCCATATGGTCCGTGGCAGAGGCAAGGCGATTGGGCCGGATTTATCGAACGTAGCACGCGAGAAGTCGCTGGACGAGATCCGAACCGCGTTGCTGCGGCCCAGCGCGCGGGTGACTCCCGGCTATGAGCTGGTAAAGGTGAAATTGCGGACCGGCCAGAGCATTCGCGGCTTTATCAGAGGCCAAAGTAACTTCGACATTCGATTGCAGGATCTGAATGGAGATTTTCACCCGCTGCCGGAGACACAGATCTCATCCGTTGAAAATGACAAGCAGTCTTTCATGCCCCCAGTAAACGCCGGACCGGAAGAACTGCACGATCTGATGGTATATCTCAGCCGCTTAACGGGCGTAAAGCCCGGAGTGCCGATCGCCGCCGAGATTCCGGAGACCGAAGGAATCGGCTTTTCGAGATTGTAAATCCTAAGCCCGGAGATTGGTTAACCTATAACGGAAAGCTGAGTGCGAATCGTTATAGCGACCTTACTCAGATCAATCTTGGCGACGCCGGAAAGTTAGTTCCGAAGTGGACCTTTTCAATTTCCCTATGGCGACAACTCTATCCTGATAACGCTTATTTCATTCACAAGCTGGAGGCGTTCGGACTGGAGGTAACTCCACTCGTCGCTGATGGAATTATATATGTGACCGGGCCGAACTCGGCTTATGCGCTGGACGCTCGCACGGGCCGTCAAATCTGGGAGTACTCTCGGCCGCGGAGTCCACAAGTTATGGTCGGCGATGCGGCTTTAGGCAGAAATCGCGGCGTTGCCATTCTGGGAGATAAGGTGTTCATGGTGACCAATGACGCTCACCTGATCGCTTTAAATCGTACGACGGGCCAACTGGTGTGGGAAGCCGTGATGCCGGATGAACCTCAGCACTACGGCTCGACGATTGCGCCGTTGGTAGTTAAGGACATGGTTATCGCCGGCGTTTCTGGTGGCGATTGGGGTATTCGCGGTTTTCTCAGCGCCTATAAAGCTTCGACGGGGGAGCGGATGTGGCGGCGCTGGACGCTGCCGGCGCAAGGAGAACCGGGAAGTGAGACCTGGAAGGGAAACGGCAACCCGGCTGCGCTCGGCGGCGGGGCTACCTGGCTGACGGGCTCCTACGATCCTGAGACCGACAATCTCTACTGGCCGACCGGCAATGCTTATCCCGATTCGGACGATCGTAATCGCCAGGGCGACAACCTATTCACCGATTGCATGTTGGCCCTGAATCCCGCCACCGGCGATCTCAAGTGGTATTACCAATTCACTCCCCACGACATCCATGATTGGGACGCAACTGAGCCACCCGTTCTGGTTGACACGCGATATCAAGGACGAGATAGAAAGCTGCTTCTACATGCGAATCGCAACGGCTTCTTCTATGTGCTCGATCGGACGAATGGTAAAGTCCTGCTAGCCAAGAGCTTCCTCAAGCGATTGACATGGGCCAGTGGAATTGGTCCGGATGGCCGGCCGCAGCTTTTGCCCCCTGGCGACGCAATGTGCCCCAAATCGGCATCGAACTGGAGCGCAACCGCTTACAGTCCCGCGACCCGTCTTTATTACGTGATGGCGAATGAAGGCTGCGTTGTGAAGCTGTCGCGCGATACCTGGAAGAAAGAGCCGGCTGCGCCGGAACCGGCCAGGATGTATCTGCGCGCGTTGGACATCGATAGCGGCAAGATCGCCTGGGAAATTCCGAGTTCGGACCGGCTTACGAGGCGGTCGGGGGAGGACTGCCGGGAGTGTTGGCCACGGCTGGAGGCATCGTATTCTACGGCGACCCCGGCGGGGATTTGTAATTGTCGATCAGCGGACGGGAAAGACTTTGTGGCATTTTCTCAATAATGAGATTAATACCGCGTCTCCCATGACTTACTTAGTGGACGGCAAGCAGTATATAGCCGTAGCAGCCGGGTCGCACATCACAAGTTTTGGTTTGCGATAGCTTGTTCAAGGAGAACATTGACTTCGCCCGAACTTAGTGCAGCGGCTAACGCTTTTGACCCGGCAGCAAGTCATTGATCTTTTCGATTTTGAGGCTCTTGGGGACGGCGGAGGCGTCGACAAAAGCAACGGTGCCGGGGATGGAGTCGGCCAGATCGGCGGCCTTTTCATTGGCGTAGACTCGCGCGGGCCGCTGGGGGCTTCGGCGCGAAACACCTTGCCGATCCAATACTGGCGAAATTGCGCTTCCGACATCTGGTAGATGTTGCGGAGCACCACTTCTCTCTCGCGGGCGCCGGGCGCGCGGACCAGCAGGATGACGCGCAAGCTCGAATTGCAACACTGCTTCTCACCGAGCATCAAACGGCGGAGCTCCGGGGCGTGAGATTGTCGACCGGAACGTCGCGCCGGACCACGATGGCGATATCGGGGGCGCCTGTTGGGGTGGTCTTTGGAAACGCGGCCACGCACGGCGCACCGCACAGAGCGGCGGTCCTGAGCCGGCGTTTGTAAAGAGCCGCCATATCGCGCACTTAGAAGGTAAAGTCGGTTTGCACGAAGGCGCCATTTATGGACGACAGATCGCGGCGGATGTAGTGGCGGTACTCGAGCCTGAAGGCGGCGAAGCTCCTATCTCATACCTTACGCCGGCCGTGAAGGCGTTGAAACTCGGGGCTTCCGTAATCTTAAAGCCGCTTGCAGCCGGTAAGCGAGTCGCGCATAGAAGGCCTGGCTATTGGATGCGATGCTCTGGCCGACAGGCTGGTGGGTGGCCGCGAGGGAATTTCAAAAACGAGAACTCTGCCGCCTGGGTGATTAACTTCTTCGATGTCGACTCGGAATCCTAACGTCTCAAATAGCTTCTGGGCTTGGCCCATTAAATCCGGACAAGCCTTTGTGCCTACGACCTGGCGAGGCGGTTTGTCCGAAATTCCGAGAATTAAGAATCAGCCTCCCTCATTGGCGATTGCAACGCAGCACTAGCAGAGCTTTCGATATTCGTACTGTTGCTTCGCTTCTTTAAACTCGAGATGCTGATGTTCGGAAGGCGATCGCCGCCAGAAGTCCACGTGTTCCGGGGTGATTGCCAATCGATTCGATTTTAGGACCTCACAGTCCCTTTAATGGCTGTGGCAACATGAAACTAGATGAGGTTCACGGCTTTTGCGTTGGCGCTTGCGATGCTCGCGCCAGCCGCCTCGCTTGGCCAAGGCTATCCCTATCCGTACCCCTATCCGCGCACGCGGCGGTCCGGTAAAGCGACGAACGCGCCGCCCACTTCCGGCATGCCCACGCCAACCATGGAGGGCACGCTGAAGATGATGACGAGCAAAGAAATTACGCTGCAACTGCAGTCGGACCAGTTGGTCACCATACGGCGCGACCACAAGACGAAGTTCTTCGACAACGACAAAGAGGTGAAGCCCGACAAGATCGCCGTAGGGACGCCGCTGGCCATCGATGTGAAAGAGGACCTGGATTTGAAGCCTCTGGCCGTGCGCGTGGTCGCGAACCCGCCGCCTCCAAAACCTGACGAAAAATCGGCGGCGCAAAAACAGTAAGACCCCACGCTTGCCTACCCTCTGGGCAGTGCGTGAGGTCTTAAAGCGCGCCGCGCGGCATCAGTACCGGTAGTAAGGCGACGCGCCGAACTGGTTATAGTAACCGTTGGCGTAGGCGTGCCAGACGCCGAATTGGTCGTAATAACCGGCCGCGGGCGCGGGAACAGGTACGGGCACGGGCGCGGCATAAACGCCGACTCCGATTCCGAAGTGTCCGCGATCGCCGCCGCGATATACGCGCTGCGGCGCGCGGTACGCCTCATGACGATCAAAACCGCGCCCGCGATCATCGCGGTCCGCGGCCAAAGTTACGGTTGGGGCGGCGACCGCCAGGGCCGTCGCAAGAGCCAACGCCGTCAATCCGAATCTCTTGAGCATTTCTTTTTTCCGCCTCCAGTTCATTCGATGGGGCGGCGCCTCAAGAGCACGTATGTATGCGTAAATTTTCGGAGCTTATCTTTTCTTCGTGCTCTTCTTGGCGTCGGGATTCGAATACGTGGTCTGCAGGGAGCCGGTCAGCGTTGTCAGCATTTCTTTCGCGGGCTGCGCATACGGGCCATTCGGCTGCAACTCCAAATATTTTTGAAGCTCCTCCACCGTTCCCGGCGGCGGAGTCACCTTGCCGTCCTTACCCACGGTCGCTTTCGCCATTTGCGTGATCGCGAGCTGATAATGAGCGTCGGCGTAGCTGGGCTGAAGCTCGATCGCTTTCTTAAAGGCGTCGGCGGCCGCGTCATTCTGGCCGCCGTTCACGAGAACTGCGCCAAGATTGTAATAATACTTGCCGGCGTTAGTCGGATCGAGCTGCGCGGCTTTGGTCAGCTCCGCCTGCGCTTCGGGCAGCTTCTTGTCCCTTACCAGAGCCAACGCGTAATTATTGTGATACGAGGCTTCGTCCGGCTTCAACTCGATGGCCTTCTGGTATGCCTGCAGACCCTGATCGTAGGCGGCCTGCTGGTCGACCCCGGTCTTGGTGTTGCCTAGGTCGATGTAGGCCTCACCCAATTGCGCCCAGATCACGTTTTGATTGGGATCGATCTCGGACGCCTTCTTGAACGAATCCACCGCCGCGTCGTAGTTCTTCGCCGTCATGGCTTCTTTGCCGGCGTTGAAAGCGTCGTTAAGGACCTTATTCTTGGCCAACGCCGCGGCGTTCTCCTTGGCCTTCTTCTCGTAAGCTTCCTTCTGTTCCTTGCTCATGCCGCGCTCCATCTCCGGCGTGAGCGTCCCGGTTTGCACGGCTTTCTGTTGCGCGGCCTGTTGCTGCGCCTGGGCCTTCAGGTCGAAATTGACCTCTTTCGGATCGCCCAGCGAAGTCTTGACCTTATCGACGGAGTCCAACGTCTTCCCGTCGACGATGACGGAAACCTTATAGAGACCGAGCGGCAGGCCGTTGTAAATGTAGTGGCCTTTCTTGTCGCTCTTGGCGCCCTTGTAGGTGCCCTTCATGTCCTCGCGCTCGATGAGAATCTGCGCGCCCTTCACGGGCTGCCCATCGGGTCCGATGACGTCGCCTTCAATGGCGCTGATCTGAGCGAATGCCGCTCCCGCAAACAGGATCGAAAGCGCAAGAAGATCGCACGCGCGCGTCTTGGTGAACATACGAAATTTCCTCCAGCAAAAGAGCTGTTTACTCAAGAATAACAAGGCGGCGCGCCCCTTGGTCCGGTTACCGCGGGCAGCCTCGATGCGCGCCTTCATTTCCAAATCACGTTCTGGTTCACGAACGCTTCGCCGAAGCCGAAAAAGGAGCCGTCGAGCGGCGTTCCATTGCTCAGCGTGGCGTTGAATTGCGATCCGCCGCCGGTCGAAATTCCCAACGATCCGGTCGCCACTTCATTGGCGCCGGCGACGGGGAGCTGCTGCGTAATCGAGACCGGTATCGCGAACGGGCTCGCGGACGCCGCGACAACGCAGGAAAACGACTTGCCCCGGTTTAGCGATGGATCGATCAGGTTGAAAACGCTGGCGCTCCCGAAAATGTTGACGTTGGGTTGCGCCGCCGTGCCGCCGCCGGTCCAAGAGATCGTTGTCCCGCCGCGCTGCGGGTTCGGCGTTAAGCTTCCCATGTTGGTCCACGTCAGGTTGGCCGGAAATTGGGTCTGAGCGCTGAATGCCGCGATATCCGGACCGGCCGCGCCCGAGAGCGTCCAGGTTCCCGGCCCCAGCAACGGCGTTCCCAGGGCACTCAGGATATTTACCCACAGATAGCCGGAGCCGTTCGCGTTCCCCGCCCTAATGATGCCTTGCGAGGCGTTGTTCGGTCCGGAAAGCGTCAGAGAAGCCGCGGGCTGCAGTTCCTTCGATCCGATGCCCGTGAAATCCTGCGGGATGGGAGCGCCGGTGGAAACGCCGTTCAGCTCGTCGTAAACCACGCACCCGCCCAACGGCGCGGGGTAGTACTCGACATGAAAATTCGTCAGGAGCGTGGCGTACGTCGCGTACAACTGCGAGGCGTTGGCGCTCTCGAACAATCCGCCGGCTCCTTCCGCGGTGATCGGAGGCACCGCGCCGCGAATAGCGGCAAAGACCCCCACGTTCGCCGAGCCTCCGGCGTCTACGGCGGCTTCCGATTGCGCGCTCAGGCCGAAGGGATGCACGCAGGAGCCTATAGCGCTAGCGGTCGAGAGCGTGAAATCGTTGCTTGGAATGCCGTCGACGGTCACAACCGCGGGCACGTAACAGCCAAGCGGCACGGCCGGTGGAAGCTTGATATTCACCTGATCGAGGCCGGCATAAGTCGGCGATCGGCCGGCGTACTGAACCGTCGCGCTCGCGCCTCCGACGGTAACAGCCACGTTCGCGGCCGTCGCGACCGCGCCCGGCGGGACATTGTCGGCCCCGGAAATCGGGCCAAACCCAGTGCCATAGAGCACCATGACGGAGTTGGGCGTACCGGGAGTGGTCAGGTTATTGGGGGGCTGGGCGCCCGAGATCGCCACCTGCGCCGCCGCCGGACCCGTCCCCTGTTCGTTTTGCGTGAATATGCCCGGCGCGGCCTTGGCGACGTTCATCGTCAAGGGCTTGCTGGTCTGGCCATTATAGGTAAGCGTCAGGGTAGCTTGTCCGGTAGGCGCGATGGAGGGCAGGATAGCGGCAACTTGGGTTGCCGACGTATAGACCAAAAACGCCGCATAGGACGCGGAGGCCTGCCCGCCGCTGACAATGGAGATCGACGTTCCATTGCCCGCCGGCAGAGTTGTCGGAAGCGGCGTCCCTGGCGCGTAGAGGAGCGTCGAGGGACCCATGCCGGTTCCAAACAGGACGAAAATGGACCCTTGGGCGATATCCGTAACCGGCGCCGCGCCGGCGCTGGCGGGTGGCGGCGTGAAATAGCTGGCCGAGTTCACTACGGAATTGACCACCGGTTGCCCCCAAGCGCTCGCGCCACAAAGCGTCGCCAGCAACAAACAAGGCCGCATAATGAGCGACATAGCGATGTTATACCATGGAGTGGACACCCCAGATCGTGAAACTTGGGCGGGAAAAATGTGTGTACCTCGATTCCCGTATCCTAAGGGAAAGCGGTCACATCTAAACCCCTGTACTTGGGCGTAACCGTACTTTATTTGAGGAATCATGGGTAGATTCGTTCTAATACTTGGTATTTCCACCACGCTGGCAGCTTTTGGGCAGGATCTTCAGCGCGCCGAAAACCTCTACCAGCACACCGATTACAGCGGCTCCCTCAAGGCGCTCAAAGTTGCGCTCAACGGCGCGCAGCCCGCGGGAGCGGAAGCCTTCGCCCTGGCGGGCCGCGATTACTACATGTTGGGTGATTATAAGGATGCGGTGGAAAACCTCCGCAAAGCGGTCGACCTCGAGCCGCGCAACTCCGATTACGCCTTGTGGCTTGGCCGCGCCTGGGGACGCAAAGCGGAGAACGCGAGTGCGCTGGCCGCGCCCTTCGCGGCCAACAAAGCGCGGCAGAACTTCGAGCAGGCCGTGGCGCTCAATCCGCGTAACAAAGAAGCTACCGGCGACCTGCTCGATTATTATCTGAACGCACCCGGTTTTCTCGGTGGCGGATTGGACAAGGCCGACGCGTTGGCAAAGCAGATCGGCCGCTACGATCCCGCCGAGGGGCATTACGCCGCGGCGCAGATAGCGGACCGGCGCAAGCAATACGCTACCGCCGCAAGCGAGTTGCGCAGAGCTGCTGAGTTGGACCCTCGGCAGGTGGCGCGCGCGCTCGACTTGGCGAGCTATCTCGCCGCGCACGGGCAAATGGACGAAAGCGAAGCGATTTTAACCCAAGCCGGGAAAATGGCCCCGGACGATGCCCGTATCCTATACGCGCGAGCGAAGATTTACATTGAGGAACGGCGCAATCTGGAGCAGGCCAAAGCCATGCTTCAGAAATACCTCCAGAGCAACCTGACTCCGCAGGACCCGCCTCGTCAAGAAGCGCGCAAGCTGCTTGAGAGGGTTGCCGCGGGCGCCTGATTCGACCGGGGCCGCTGCCCCGCATAGCCGCATGTTCATAGGCGAAGCGCTCAGTTTCAGCATTCAGGCGCTGCGCGCCAATAAAGTCCGCACATTTTTGACGGCGCTGGGACTGGTCATCGGCAACGCGTCGGTGATCCTGGTGGTGACCATCTCACTCACCAGCCGCGACTACATTCTCGATCAGATCCGCGGCATCGGGTCGAATATGGTCTACGCGCAATACGCGGCCGGCAACAACACTTCGGCCAAGGTGGACGCCGATTTCGTCAAACTCGCCGATGTGGAAGCGGTGCGGCGGCAGCTCAATGGCCGAATCGTCGCGGCCACCGGCATCATGACGAACTTCGATCGCATGCTCATCCAAGGCAAGGAGGACGATGTGCGCGTGATCGGGTCGGACGATCAGTACCCCATGGTGCGGAATCTCGTCTTGCTGGCGGGCCGCTTCATGGATTCGAGCGACGTATCGCTGCGGCAGAAAGTGGCGATGCTCACCGAGAAGCTGGCCAAGCGGCTTTACGGCAGCCAATCGGCCGCCGTGGGGCAGATTATCAAGCTGCACGGACTGCAATTCACGGTCATAGGCACGTTCAAGGAAAAGACGGACAGCTTTGGTTTGACGGAGTTGGGCGACGAGACCATTCTGATTCCGATTCCGGTGATCCGGTATTTCAACCAGATCGAAAAGATCGACCCCATGTACGTGCAGGCGAAGAACGCCGCCGACGTCCCCGAAATAACCGATCTGGTCCGGCAGATTATCGAAGCGCGGCATCGGCCCGGCGCGAAATACAGCGTCGACAATCTCTCGGGAATACTGGATGCGGCCAAAAAGATTGCTCTGGTGCTGACCCTGGTGCTGATTCTGGTCTCGGCCATCGCGCTGATCATTTCCGGCATCGGCATTATGAACATCATGCTCGTCACCGTGACGGAGAGGACGCGCGAGATCGGCGTGCGCATGGCGGTGGGCGCCTCCCGCCGCGAGATCCAGGAGCAGTTTTTGACCGAGGCCGTGGTCATCAGCCTCGCCGGAGGACTGGCCGGGATCCTGATCGGCGTGTCCATTCCCCTGAGCGTGCGGCTGTTCACCGAGGGCGTCCCCATTCCGATCTCGTACGTGTCGATCCTGGTGGCCTTCGGCGTGTCGCTGCTGGTCGGCGTGGTCTTCGGGTTGTTGCCTGCCAATCGCGCCTCGCAATTGAATCCAACAGAAGCGTTGCGCTACGAGTAGCAGCCGGCGCTTGGTCCACCCGCGGCGGGCCGCTCGGTAATCTTGGAACCCCGCGTTAGCGATCATACATCTCATTTAGTGGGTGAAAGGAGTTTTCAAAAATGAGAGGAGCGCTGAAAAAGCTCACGATTACGCTGGCTTGCGCCGCTTTGACGATACCGGGCATAGCATTGGCGTCGAATAATCCGAAGCCGCTGCCGGAAAGAGTACGGCATGAGCTCTCGATGCTGCCCTATTACAACGTCTTTGATCAGTTAAGCTTTACCGTGAATGGCGGGACCGTGTACCTGCAGGGCGCGGTGACGAATCCGGTGGTGAAATCGGATGCCGAGAACGTGGTCAAGCGTGTGGAAGGCGTGCAGCAAGTCGTAAACAATATTAAAGTTCTTCCGCTGTCGCCGATGGATTGGCAGATCCGGCGAGCCGAGTATCGCGCCATCTTCGGCTACGGCCCCATGTACCGCTACGCCATGGGCGCGATCCCTTCGATCCACATCATCGTCGCGAACGGACACGTGACGCTGACGGGCACGGTCGACAACCAGGGTGATAAAAACATCGCCGGAATTCGCGCCAACGGCGTGCCGGGCGTTTTTTCGGTTCAGAACGATCTACAGGTCGCGCACAGTTAAAAATCTTCCGCGAATAATCTTCTCCTACAGGCTTCCCAGGCTCCGGAAACGGATGCCTGGGATTTTTTTCGCAAGAGATCACAGCGCGGGCAGATTGAAACGATAGCCGACCCATGGCTCGGTCAGGATGTAGCGGGGCTGGGAGGGATCGGATTCGATTTTTTTCCTGAGCTGGTTGACGAAGACGCGGAGATATTCGACCTGATCTCCGTAGTCGGGGCCCCACACGGCCTGGAGCAGCTTGGCATGCGGAATAGGGACATTGGGGTGATGCGCGAAATAATTCAGCAGCTCGAATTCCTTGGGGGTGAGGCGGACAGGTTGGCCGCACACTATGAGGCGGCGGGCGGCGAGATCGATCTCGACGGCGCCAACGCGGATAGGAGCGGCGGGTGAGCCGGGCGGGAGGGGCAGGCGGCGCAGGGCGGCGCGAATGCGGGCGAGCATTTCCGGCATATTGAAAGGCTTAGTTACGTAGTCGTCCGCGCCGGCGTCGAGCGCGTCGACCTTGTCCCGCTCGCTGTCCCGCACCGTCAACATAATAATGGCGGCATCGGAGCCGGAACGAATAGCGCGGCAGGTCTCGAGTCCGCCCATGCCGGGCATGTTGATGTCGAGCAGGATCAGATCGGGCTTGTCCCGCGGAAGGCGCTCGAGGGCTTCCTCGCCGCCGCGGGCGGTGGTGACGATGTAGCCCTGACTGGCGAGGCTGGCGAGCATGACGCGACGGATCTGGGGATCGTCGTCGACGACAAGAATGTGGACGTCGGTCATGCGAGCGGCAAGGTAAACGAAATTTCCGCGCCTTGGCCGGGGAGATTCGTGGCCCAGATGCGCCCACCGTGCGCGCGCACGATTTCACGCGCGATGGCGAGACCCATGCCCGCGCCCGGAATACTGTCGCGGACGGAAGGCCCGCGGTAGAAGCGCTCGAAGATGCGCTCCAGGTCGGGCGCCGGGATGCCCGGCCCCTGATCGCGCACGCCAACCACAGCCTCGCCATCGGCCGCGTGGACAGATAGCGCGATGCGAGATCCCGGAGGCGAATACTTGATGGCGTTGCGCAGGATCTGCCGGAGCACGAGCCGCACCTGGCCGGAATCGGCGTTGACGGCGAGCGTGGAAGGGATCTCGCTATCGAAGGAGCGCTCCCGGTGGAGCGCTTCGATTTCTCGAAGGACCGGCATGGCGAGATTGGATAGCGAAATGGGGCGGGCATCGACGCGGGCTTGTCCGGCTTCGATGCGTGCCGTCTGAATGGCCTCATCGACGAGCTGGGTCAGGCGGTCGGACTCTTCGTCGATGACGGTGAGGAGCTCGCGCTCGCCTGTACTGCGAGAGTCAGGATCGCGAGAGTCCTGCGCGAGGAGCGCGGTGGCGGCGGCTTTGATGGACGTAAGCGGCGTCTTGAACTCGTGCGCGACAGCGTCGAGCAGCGCGGATTTTAAATTCTCGCTTTGGCGCGCGGCCGCGGCGAGGGCGGCCGATTCGCGATCCCGCTCGCGCTCGAGGGCGATGGCCATGAGATTGGCGAAGGCGTGGGCGGCGGCTTCGGAAATCCCGGCGCCCATGACCGAAAGAGATCCTATGTTGCGGCCCCCGAGAGCAACGGGAACGGTGATCACGGCCGCGGAGGGATCCTGAAACACGGTCCCCTGGAGCGCCAGGTCCTTGAGCCTGGCGGCGGAAACGGGGAGATCGCCTGGACCGGCGCGATACAGCTCGCGAGTTTCACAATCGTAGAACACGACGGCCTCGGCGTTGAAGGCTCGCACGATTTGAGCGGGCACTTCGGCCGCGAGCTTTGGTCCGCCGGCGAGCATCATGGCGCGGCTGAGCTCGTACAGCTTTTCGACTTCATTACGGCGCGCCGTGGCTTCACGCTCGCGGCGCCGGACGCTGGCGGAGAGCTGACTTGCGACGATGGAGGTGATGAGAAAAGTCAGCAAGGCGACCCAGTTCTGGGGATCGGCGATGGTGAACGTTCCCACGGGTGGAAGGAAATAGAAGTTGAAGCACAGGACGGCGGCGAGCGAGGCGGCGATGGCTTCGACCAATCCCCACTTCGCCGCGATGCCGAGTATGGCGAGCACGAAGACGAGCGCCACGGTGGCGCTGTTGACGGGCACGAGGTGGAACAGGATATAAGTGAGCGCGGCGACGAGGGCCAGAGAGGCCATCGTGCGCAGCGCTACTCCGCGAATCGCCGGCATGTGGCGCTTAATGCCGGACTAAGCGCGCCATCTGATTCCCGCGCCGAGGCTGTTTTTGGCGTAATCGAGACTGCGCTGGAGGTCGACGCGTTGTTGCTCGCGGAGGGCGGCGCGAAACTCTTCGGGCGGGCCGGCGGCGCCGTCTTCGACGACCATGAATCCGCTGTAGGGATGGCCATGGCGCGCGAGCGCGACGAAACGGGAGAACTCCGCCGCGTTCGCTTTCGGGAAGGCCTGCCAAAAATCGGGTTCGAGGAAGGGAACGACTCGCGGCGGCCGGCCCGTTATTATTTCGAGCTGCATGCTGACGTGCGGACACAGCTCGCGGAAGCGGGCCATGAAAGCCTTGAAGTCGATCGTTCCGTCGCCGAGCGCGACCCATTGAGCGGCGGCGCCGCGGGGATGTTCGTACACCGCGGAATCTCGCATATGGGTGGTAACCACGTAGGGAGCGAGCACTTCGAGCGAGACCAGGGGGTCTTCGGCGACCCACATGGGATTGCCGGTGTCGAGACAGGAGCCGGTAAAATCCTTGCCGGCCTCTTCGATAATGGTGCGGACCTCGCGGGCCTGCATGTCGCCGGCGTGGTTTTCGAGAGCGATCTTGACGCCGGCATCCAGGGCGCGCGATCGCGCGGCGCGCAGGACCTGAATGGTTTTTTCCATTTTTGGCTCGATGCCTCCGGGCGTGCGGCGATCCTTATCGCTTCCCATGAAGCAGCGCATCGAAGTGGCCCCGACTGCTTTGGCAACGTTCAAGCCGCGTGAAATATTTTCAACGGGGTCGCCATTCTTCGCGTTCCAGCTCGCCGAAGCGGGACAGATGCAGCCGATGCCGGCCTCGATGACGATGCCGAGCGACCCGGCATGGTCCTTGACACGGGCGAGATAGGCGGGATCGAGACTCTCGTAATCGCCGCTGCTCGAAATCTGAATGGTGTCGAGTTTCTGGGAGGCGGCGTAATCGAGCAACTGCATGGCTTTCCAATGGAACGCGCGCAAGGAGTACGTATCGAAGCCCAGACGAACGGGCGAGGCATCAGTGGTGGCGGCATCGGCGGACCACGGACGCGCCATGTTGAAGGCCGCTCCCGCGAGCCCGGCGCCGGCCCCTAGAAAAGTGCGTCTTCGCATGACAACTCAATCCTAACTCCGGCGTTTGATGGCGGCGTGGAGGAAGAGCGGAGAGGGCAAAAATAAAAAAGGCCCCGATTGGCTCGGGGCCGTTGCATGAACCCTAAATTTTCTGCAGTCCCTTTTGCGGGAGCCGAGGCTACTTACCCTTTTTCTTCGCGGCGGGTTTCTTCGTGGCCTTCTTTGCAGCTTTCTTCGTTGCGTTCTTCATCGATTGATTCTCCCTAACATCAAATTTGCGACCTCATGCGAGATCGCAGTGTGATTCATATATAAGGTTCTTTGAAAAGAAAGTCAAGAGAAAAATGCGTTCCGGGTCCACGCGGCGGGAGCGGCGTTCCGTTCGGGGCGGTCAAAATCATTCTTGCCGCAAATTGTTCGCGGCGAATTTTGGCCTCGCGGCGCTCCAAAATTTGCGGAGACGCGCAGCGAAGCAGTAAGATCGTGACGAAGTGCCGTTGCGTTTCAAGTTGGCCCCGCTCGCGTTGGCGATGGCGGTTGCGTTTACCGGATGCGCCAGGAAAAAACACATCACGCCGCGCTATGCCGCGGGTATTCCGCAAGCTCCGGAAACAGGCCTCGCGAGCTGGTACGGTCATCCCTATCACGGACGTCCCGCGGCAGACGGTGAAATCTACGACATGGAAACGCCGACAGCCGCGCATCGCACGCTTCCGTTCAACACCTGGGTGCGCGTGACGAATCTGAACAATGGCAAAACGGTGGATGTGCGCATCATCGATCGCGGTCCCTTCATCGAAGGACGCGTGATCGATCTCTCGCATGCGGCGGCGCGCCAGATCGATCTGATCGGTCCGGGCGTTGCCCCCGTGCGGCTCGACATAATTTCCGTGCCGGCGATGGCGGCGCGTTCCGCGGCGATCTACGCCGTCCAGATCGGCGCGTTTCGGGACCCCGCGCGCGCCGGCCGTCTGCGCGACGCCATGCAACAACAGTTTGGATCGGCGCGCGTGGTGTTGCGTCAGGGAAATCCGAGCGTGTGGCGGGTCCTGGTGGGCTCGGAGCCGAATATCGGCGATGCCAACCAGTTGGCCGGAAAACTCCAGGCGCAGGTTGGGGAAGCGCTGGTGGTCCGCGTCGATAATCCCGGGGCGGACGGCTCCGCGCCATAATATAGTCCAACTCTTTTGTAGAGTTTTTGCCGCCCAAACGCACTACAGCTAGTGGGCCATTATGCTAGCCACGGTTGAGGAAGCGAAGCGGCACGTTCTAGTGGGGCATTCCCCGCGCATCCGCCAGGTGCGCAAACTCGTCGAGAAACTGGGGCAGGGCCGCTGGCCGGTGCTTCTGCTGGGCGAGACGGGTACGGGCAAGGAGGTGGTGGCGCGATCGATTCACCAGATCAATCCGCAAGGCCTGTTCGTTACGATCGACTGCTCCTCCATGGTTGGGCCGCTGATGGAGAGCGAGCTCTTCGGGCACGTGAAAGGCGCGTTCACGGGAGCGGTGGGCCAGAAGAGCGGCCTGATCGAGCTGGCAAATGGAGGCACCGCGTTTTTCGACGAGATCGGCGAGCTTCCCCTCGATCTGCAGGCCAAGCTGCTGCGCGTTTTGCAAGAGAAGGAGTTCCGTCCCGTCGGCTCGCTGCTGCAGCGGCGCTCGGATTTTCGGGTGATCGCGGCCACCAATCGCGAACTGGCTAGAGAGGTGGACAAGGGCACGTTCCGGCGCGATCTCTTTTATAGATTGAACGTCGTGAACCTGCGCATCGCCCCGCTGCGCGATCGCAAAGAGGACATGGCGGAGTTGATCGGCCATTTCATGGCGCGTTATGGCCGCAACCATAGCCTGACGCGGGAGACGCTGGACGCGATGATCTCCTACGATTGGCCGGGCAATGTGCGCGAGCTGGAAAATTGCATCCAGCACATGGTCGCGGTCAACTCCGGTCCGTTGATACACACCATGGATCTGCCCTCGATGCTGCAAAACCACCTGACGCAGAAGCGCTCGCAATGCATGGCGGCGGCAGCGGTGGCCGATGAGGCTCCCAAATTTCCGGCGGGTCGCGAAGAGGATTCGGAGCGCGCGGCGGGACGGGCAATCGTTCCTTTAATGGAGATGGAGAAGAGGGCGATTCTGGAGGCGCTCGAATTCACCAAGGGAGATCGCGCCTCGGCGGCGAACCTGCTGGGCATCGGGCGGACTACGTTGTACCGCAAACTGAAGGAATATTCCATCGCGAGTTAGTGGGCGCCGCGACTTAACGGGCGCGCCATTTTGTGAGATTCCGGCCCGCGCAACGGCACTAATGAGCGTGGGAACCCAACGACTCAACCTGCTGCTGGTCGAAGACAATCCGGAAGATGAGCAAGCGATGCGCGAGGCGCTCGCCGAAATCGAAGAGTGCGGGCCGCGCTATAACTGGCTCTCGAGCGACATCGTGGCCGTCGATTATCTTGCGGACGCCCTGCATTGCCTGGGCCGCGTCAGGTTCGACGCCGTACTGCTGGATTTGAATCTTCCCGACAGTCCGCTGCTGTTGACGACGTTCGGCCAGGTACAACTGGCCTCGCCAGGGACCCCGGTAATTGGGCTGATGGACGCGGCCGACGAGGCGTTGGCATATCGTCTGCTGCGGGAGGGTGCGCAAGACGTGCTGGTCAAGGCGGAGATCGAATGCGGACCGCTGGCGCGCTCGCTGCGCTACGCCATCGAACGGCAACGACGCTCGCGGGCACTGCGGGCGCTATCCTTCTTCGACGACCTGAGCGGGTTCTATAGCCGCTACGGATTTGTGACGCTGGCGGGTCACGATCTGGCGGCCGCCACCGCGACGGGAGCGCCGGTTACGATGGCGGTGCTGGAGCTGGAGGGCCTTCCCGAGGACGCCGACAGCCGCGATTTAGTTCTGATAGAAGCGGCGGAGCTTCTACAAAACGCGTTCGCGGATGCAACGTTGATCGGCCGTCTGGACGCGACCAGTTTCGGGTTGCTGACGTTCGCTCCCGGCGAGCGGCATTTCCGCGGATGCCTGGATCATTTCGGCCGCGACCTGGTGCGCATCGACGCCGGATTGCGGGTGATCGGCGCGACGGTGAGCCTGCCGCAAGAAGGGCCTTACGATTTGGAGCAGATTTTGGAGGAGGCCCGCGGCGCACCCCTTGAGAAAACCGCTATGCTGGCGGGTTGCAACGCGCCTCGCCGCTCATTGCGCTGGACATGACCTATGGCGCCGGGCATCATTTGTCCGGCGTGGGGGTGTACTCGCGGGAGATTGCGAAGGCGCTGGCCCGCGCCCATGAGGATGCGCGCTTCGCATGGTGTTACCGGCCACACCGTTTTTTGCGAGCATGGGCGAGTCCGCGCCCGCGCAATTGCCGGCGCTGGTTGTTGGGAAAAGGCCCGCTTGCCGCGGCGGACCTGTTTCATGGTTTGAACCAGCGGCTCGATCGCCCTTACCGGCGCGGCATCGCTACCTTCCACGATCTTTTCGTTCTGACGGGCGATTATTCGACGTCCGAATTCCGGCGGCGCTTTGCGGAACAAGCGCGGCAAGCAGCCGAACGCGCGGACTTGATTATCACGGTTTCGGAGTTCACCGCGCGCCAGGTGGAAGCGCTCTTGAACGTGGAGCGAGCGCGGCTGCGCGTGATCCCGCACGGCACGCGGTTGCAGGCTGCACGTAGCGATATCGCGCGGGAGCCGCTGATCCTGTTCGTGGGGGCGATTCAAAAGCGGAAGAACGTTCAGCGGCTGGTAGCGGCCTTTGAGCGCACGCCAGTGGAGTGGAAACTGGCGCTGGCGGGATCGCCGAGCGGTTACGGGGCTGCGGAGATCGCGAGCGCGATTGAGGCGAGCTCACGACGTCGCGATATCGCCCTAATGGGATACGTCCCGGACGAGACGCTTGAGCGCTTGTATGCGCGGGCGTCGATCTTCGCGTTTCCGTCTCTCGATGAAGGCTTCGGGATTCCCGTGCTGGAGGCCATGGCGCGCGGCCTGCCAGTGTTGACATCGGACCGCTCGGCCTTGCCGGAGGTGGCCGGAGATGCGGCCGTTCTGGTGAACCCTGAAGATACGGATGCCATCGCGGCGGGGCTGAAGGAATTGATAGAAGATTCGGGGCGCAGGGAAGAGCTCGCGCGCAAAGGCCTCGCCCGCAGCGCTGCTTACACTTGGGAAAACGCGGCCGAGGCTACCTGGAAAGCCTACAACGAACTGCTCTTCTAGTGATGACTCTCGTCGTCGATGGCGATTTTTAAAGCGCGAAGGAACTTCTGGTCCTGAGTAGTGAGCTTGATTTTGCCGTTGGTCTCGAAACGGCGCTTGGGCTCCGCCTCGCCCTCAGGCTCGGCTTCGTCTTCGGTGTCGTCGCGTTTGTTAAAACCAATGGTGGCCTCGAGCACCAGGAACACGTCGTAGCCGGCGCGTTTGATTTCCCCGATCGCGGCGGCAATGCGATCAGAATCGGAGAGGGATTCGTTAATCGCGTTTCCCAACTCCTGCATGAGATCTTTTAGCTTTTCTTCCACCGCGTGCCCCCTTCCTTATACGGAGCCGTTTTCCTCAAAGCAATCCGTCGCCGACCCAGGTAGGACGCTTTCAGACCACTCTACCTTCTGGATGTTGCTAAATCAAGCAGAGTTTCAACGTTTTTGAGAACTGCGTAACGGAACTGAAGCGGGGCAGCGCCCGCCATTGCTCTCCTCAACTATATATCGGATTGAGGACGCGTTTTCACTAGTACCGCGGCGGCGCAGGGGTCCGCTACACTAGATGGTAGTAGTGTCATGCTTTCGCTCTCCCGGAAACTTTTGCATCACATACTGCCGGGCATAGTACGTCCGCTTCACATTCTGTGGAACCAGGTGATCGGGTTCTTCTTTGTGGTCCTTGCAATCGTCCCGGTTCCTTCGGCCATCCGCAGCTATCGCGACCCCAACGGTCTGCCCCGGCTCCTCATGTCTGTTCTGTTCATCGGAATTATGGTGATTTTCGGCGTCTCGTCGTTTCTGCGCGCCCGCAAGATCGCTCGCAGTTGATTTCATGCAACGTTACGAATGGAACCGGATCGAGAAGGAGCGCCTGAACCCGCTGTTCGTGCGCCAGGTGATCCACGGTGAAAAGATGACGGTGGCGCGTCTGCAGCTCGCCAAAGGCTGCTCCGTGCCGCAACACAGCCATCACAACGAACAGATCGCGATGGTGGAGCAGGGCAGTTTGCGCTTTGTGCTGGACGGCAGCGAGCAGATTGTCAAAGGTGGCGAAGTGCTGCGCATTCCGCCGAACGTTCCGCACAGCGCCGAAGCGCTGGAGGATTCTGTGGTGGTCGATTTGTTCTCGCCGCCGCGCGAGGATTGGCAGCGCGGCGACGACGCGTATCTGCGCAAATAGGGTTGTGCCAGCCGAGACGTTGGGAAGCGGAGCGCCGATGATTACAACACTTTCGTCACGTGGCGGTCGGGCGCCCTGCGATTGAACTCGCCTCCGAAGCCGGGCGCATCGTCGAGGACGGTCTCTCAATTCGCGGTGCGATCGTAGAGCTCGAAGAAGAAAGGGTCTGCTTCGGGTTGGCGAACGATCTGAGAATGTAGCGGTGGGCGCCGCCAGCAGGTGACCATGCAATACAGGCTCATGATGCGGGCCATCTGGATGCGGCATGCCGGCCATGCCCGCAACTTGCTAAGGCAGCGGCCCTAGCGAATTAGGGACGATATTCCCATTGAGTTATGGGCGCGAATGTGGCCAATATTCTTTAGGCACCATTGATGAGCGCTCTTTCATTTCCTACCGAATCGCAACAATTGGTCGATCTCTGCGCATTGATATCGCAGCCGCCGGAGGAGAACGCGGCGCCGAAATCCGGCGCGCTGGTTCCGCCCGTGCCCGAGACTATCGAGGATAGCGGGCTGCCGAGCTCGACGATCGAGCAACTGGCGCTGAAATTTCTCTATTTTCGCGGCGACATACTGGGGCGCGATCTGGCAACGGCGATGGGCTTCAAGTACAGCCTCATCGACGCTCTCATGGAGAACCTGAAGCGGCAGTATTTCGTGCAGGTGAAGCGCTCGCTCGGCATGGGGAACAGCAGCTCGATTTTCGCGTTGACGGAAGCGGGGCGCAACTTGGCGCGGGAGTATCTGGAGGCGAATCAGTACACCGGTCCGGCGCCCGTGCCGCTGTATCAATACACCTGGTTTGTGCGGCATCAGCGGCGCAACGGAGGCTGGCTGAAACCGGAGGCGCTGGCGAACGCTTATCGAAAAATGGTGGTGACGGAAAAGCTGCTGGCGCAGATCGGACCGGCGGTGAGCTCGGGAAATTCGTTTCTGATTTATGGCCAACCGGGAAATGGAAAGACCTTTCTGGCCGAAGCGCTGGGCGGTCTGGACGAGACGCCGATTTACGTTCCGCACGCGATCGAATGCCAGGGACAGATCGTACAGCTTTTCGATCCCATTTACCATCAGGCGGTGGACGGCGCCTCCGAACAATCGACGATCTTCGAGCCCACGCACGACGGCCGCTGGATCAAGTGCCGGCGTCCCTTCATCACCACGGGCGGCGAGCTTACGATGAACATGCTCGATCTCAGCTACAACGAAACGTCGAAGGTGTACGACGCGCCGTATCAGTTAAAAGCGAATAATGGCATTTATCTGATCGACGACTTCGGGCGGCAGCGCTGCACGCCGGCGGAGGTGCTGAACCGCTGGATCGTGCCCATGGAACGGCGCGTGGATTATCTTTCGTTTCGCACTGGCGGCAAGATGATCGT
This sequence comes from Bryobacterales bacterium, assembly GCA_963838885.1. GTDB lineage: Bacteria > Acidobacteriota > Terriglobia > Bryobacterales > Bryobacteraceae > JAICMB01. Next base: position 25,824 of record CAWITB010000019.1, read on the forward strand.
GCCGTTCGAGGCCTTTCTCGTTTTCTCAACGAACCTGAAGCCCGCGCAATTGGGCGATGAAGCGTTTCTGCGCCGCATTCAATATAAGATGCTGCTGCGCAGCCCCGAAGCTGAGGAGTTCAAGCGGATTTTCGAGGGCTTCTGCGAGGCCAAAGGAGCTGCCGTTCGAGAGGGCAATCCTTGCGGGTCTGATTGAGAAGCGCTACCAGGGCGCGGGCAAGCCGATGCGGCGCTGTCATCCGCGCGACCTTCTTTCGCACGCCATCGATCTGATCCATTTCGAAGGCCTCCCGTTCCGCTTGACGGAAGACCTGATGGACCGCGCGTTCGAGGGTTGCTTCGTGCAGGACGAGGAGTAAGCGGAATAGATTTCTTCAGGCGAACAGCAGACGGCCTTTTGGTTCGGGGATGGCGCGTCCGAGTTCGCGGGCGGTCTCCAGCCACTCGGCGATGAGGCTTTCAGCGTTTGCAAGGGCTCTCGACGTGTGGGGCCGTCGGCCGCGCAGCCGGCCAATTCAGGGACTTCCGCGATAAACGCCTCGTCCTTGTTACTCCATCCGAGGAGCCCCGACAATAGACGTGAGAGAATCGGTTCGGCCGCGCCGGATTATTTTGACGCGAGGAAAGCGCCGCGGGCCGGCCTCGCTTCAGCTTTCAACGATTTTGCCGTCCCGCATAGTGAGGATGCGGTGGCCGTAAGCGGCGGCTTCGGGATTGTGCGTGATCATCAGGACGGTCTGGCCATAGCGGCCGTTGAGGTCGCGTAGCAGGCGCAGCACGGCATTGGAATTTTCGGTGTCGAGATTGCCGGTGGGCTCGTCGGCGAGAAGAATGGCGGGGTGATTCACGATGGCGCGGGCGATGGCGACGCGCTGCTGCTCGCCGCCCGATAGCGCGCGGGGCTTGTGGCCGAGCCGATGCGAAATGCCGAGCAGGTGGAGGACGTCCTCAAACCAGGGCTCCGTGGCGCCGTTGCGGCCCGCGATATCGCGAGCGATTGCGATGTTGTCGCGCGCGGTGAGCGTGGGCAGCAGGTTGTACTTCTGAAACACGAATCCCACGCTCGTTTTTCGCAGGGTGGTGCGGTCCGCGTCGGACATATTCAAAAGGTCTTTTCCAGCGATGAAGAGGCTGCCGGAGGTGGGCGGCGTCAGGCCGCCGATGATATGAAAGAGAGTCGATTTCCCCGAGCCGGAAGGTCCGATGATGGAGAGGAACTCGCCGGGCGCGACGTCCAGATCGACGCCGCGCAAGGCGTGAACGTCGACGTCGCCGACGCGATAGTCCTTGGTGAGATTGTGAATCGCGATGATGGGGGCGGCGTCAGGCATCGGAACTATTCGTAGGCGAGAGCCTCGATGGCGTTCTGGCGCGCGGCCTTGAGCCCGGGATAGGTCGCGCCCAGCAGAGCGCCGCCGATGGCGATGAACGCCGCGATGGGCCACCATATGGGCACGATGGCCTGGATGAGCGAGCCGCGGATGACGGAGTTGATGATCCAGCGGACGCCGAAGGTCAGCGCAATGCCCGCGATAGTACCGCAGACGGCGAGGACCACGGTTTCGCGCAGCAGAATATTGACGATGTAGGCGGGGGAAGCTCCGAGGGCCTTGAGGACGCCGATTTCGCGCGTGCGCTCGAGGACGGCGGTGTACATGGAAAGAAAGACGACCAGGAATCCGACGAGCACGCCGAGGCCGACCACCACGTAAATAAATTCGCGCAGCATCGGCACGCTATTCACCGAGATTAGCGAAACATATTCTTCCATGGGATGAATCTCGTAATCGCGCATTTTTGCCTTGAGCGAGGCTATGACGGCGTTGATGTTGCGGGGATTGTCGACTTTGACGTAGATGGTGGTGAGTTGATTGGGGCTGGAGGTAAGCTCCTGTAGCGTTTTCAGCGGCACGAAAACGCGCGCCAGCATTCCCGGCTGTACGATGCCCGAAACGCGCCAGGATTGATTGAGAATCTGAAGGTGGTCGCCGACGTGGAGACGATTCTGGCGCGCGTAGTAATCGTCTACGATGACGTCTTTGGGATTTTCGAAAGGACCGCCCTGGAGATAGCGGAATCCGCCATTGAGGCGGTCGAAGCCGGCGAGATCGATGGCGGTGACCCGATTCAGGAAACCAGTGGACTGGATGAGCGTTCCAGTGGCGGCGGCAACGTGCGGCTGTTTTTCAATGAAGGGGAGAAAGCCGGCGTTGAGGTTGGCGGAGAGGCTGAGCGCGGAGCTGCCCGGTGCGCTCACGACGATGTCGGCGCCGATGCCGCGCGAGCGGCGCTGCTGTTCCTGAAGCATCCCGGTGCTGAGGCCAACGAGGGTCAGGACCATGGTGACCTGAATCGCTATTGCCAGGGCGCTTAGGAATGTCCGCACGGGGCGGTGCTTCAGATTTTCAATTACGAGTCTGTTGATCAAAATTCTAGTTCTAGGATACTTGGCGCCGGTGGCGTCCTGTCCGAATTCATTACGGCGCGTCCCAGGAGCGGGCACGCTGCGCTACGGGTTTGAAGCGCGCGTGCTTCTAAGTTGCTGCCCGTTTGCGGTTTGGCCGCCGGCGCGAGGGCATGTGGGTTGCTCTCCGTTATTGAATGGGGACGCTGTTGCAGGACGTGCGTTATGGAATCCGGACCCTGGCGAAGAGTCCGGGGTTCACGATTGTGGTGATGCTCACGCTGGCGCTTGGCATCGGCGCCAATATGGCGATTTTCTCCGTGCTGAACGCGGTCCTGCTGCGGCCCTTGCCTTATCGGGATGCCTCGCGGCTGGTTGTGATGCGCGAGACTACGAAACGCGTGGGAGAAGTCTCGGTCTCCTATCCGGACTTTCTCGATTGGCGGCAGCGCAGCCGCACATTTGCGCAAATGGCCGCGGTGCACAATTTGGGCCTCAATCTTTCGGGCGTTGAACGGCCGGAACGGATCGCCGGCTGCGCCGTGTCGCCGGAATTTCTTGCCATGCTGGGCGTTCGTCCCGCGCTCGGGAGGGACCTTCTGCCCGCGGAGGAAAAGCCGGGGACCAAGCCGGTGGTTCTGCTGAGCTACAGCTTATGGCAATCGTACCTTGGGGGCGATGCGGGCGCGATCGGCCGCACAATCGCGCTGGACGGGCGGCCTTTCACGATTATCGGCGTGCTCCCGCCGGGGTTCCGCTTCCTGGAAAAGACGGATGTGATCGCGCCGATTGGCGTCTGGGCGAAAGACTTGGCGTTGCGCGGCGAACGCGGCGACTTGGACGTTCTGGGGCGGCTTGCGCCGGGCGTCAATGTGGGCCAGGCGCGAGCGGAAATGCAGGCCATCGCGGCAAATCTGGCGCGGGCGTATCCGGAGACGAACCGCGGGTTCGGCGTTAACTTAACGACGCTGCGCGAGCAGTTCGCGGGCGCCACCAGCACTCCCATCTTGGTGCTCTTTGCGGCCGTCATTTTCGTCCTGTTGATCGCGTGCGTCAACGTGGCGAATTTGTTTCTGGTGCGCGGCGCGGAGCGGACGCGCGAGATCGCGCTGCGGCTGGCCATTGGGGCTACCCGTGGGCGCGTGATACGGCAGATCCTGACGGAGAGTTTTCTGCTGGCGGCGCTGGGGGGCGGCCTCGGCGTTGTGCTGGGCTCGTGGGGATTAGACGGCTTGGCCCGGCTGCTTCCGGCCGATTCGTTCATGAGCGCGGGACTCGAAATGGACCGCGGCGTGTTTGCGTTTATGGCGGCGCTGGTGGTCTTGGTAGCGGCGGCGTTCGGGCTCGCTCCGGCGCTGAAGGCTTCGCGCGCCGATGTTCAGGAGAGCCTGAAAGAGGGTGGACGAGGCGCGACATCGGGAGCCGGCGAGCATCGCTTGCGCGGCGTGTTGGTGATTGCGGAGACCGCGCTTGCCCTGGTTCTCTTGGTTGGCGCGGGGCTGATGATGAAAAGCTTGTATCTGCTGCTGCGAGTCGATCCGGGCTTCCGGCCGGATCGCGTCGTGACCATGGAGATCGATCTGCGCTCGACGCAATATTCCAAACGCGAGGCGGTCCTGAGCTTCTGGCAACAAGTGCTGGCGCGGGTTCGTCAGGCGCCGGGCATTGAGGCAGCCGCGATCGGCACCGTCGTGCCCCTCACCGGAAACCATAACCGCACGAATATCACGATCGAGGGGCAGCCGATTCCGGCCGCGGGAGAATTTCCGCATCCCGACTATCACATCGTCAGCTCGGGCTTTGCCGGCGCGTTGGGTATTCCGCTTCTGCATGGGAGAATGTTCAGCGATGCCGATAATGAAAGCGCTCCGCTGGTGGCAATGGTGAACGATAGGTTGGCGCGAAGGTTCTGGCCCAAAGAGGATGGGATCGGGAAACGATTTATGTTGGGGCGTCCGGGGCCGGACAAAAAGTGGATTACGGTCGTGGGCGTGGTCGGCGATACGAAGCTCTACGGTCTGGCGAACCCCTCGCGATTGGAGATTTATCTCCCCTACCGGCAGAATTGGGAGAACGACATGAACCTGGTGGTTCGCTCGGCGGCGGATCCGGCGAGCGTTATTTCGACGATTCGCGGGGTGGTGGCGGCAATCGACAAGGACCAGCCTGTTTTCGACGTACACGCGATGCGCGAGTTGTTGGACAATTCCGTGGCGCTGCGCCGTCTGACGCTGGTTCTTCTGGGTCTGTTCAGCGGGCTCGCGCTGCTGCTTGCGGCGATCGGGATTTACGGCGTGATCTCGTATTCCGTGACGCGGCGGACGCATGAGATCGGGATTCGCATGGCGATCGGGGCGGGGGCGAGTAGCGTATTGTGGCTGGTTCTCGGATATGGACTGCGGTTGGCGGGAACGGGCATCCTTGTGGGCGTAGTGGCGGCGTTTGCCTTGACGCGGCTGATGTCGAGTTTGCTGTTTGGAATTGCGTCCACCGATCCGCTGACGTACGCCGCCGTGATACTGGCGGCGCTGGCGATTGCGTTGCTCGCTTGCTATATTCCGGGGCGGCGGGCGATGCGGGTGGATCCCATAGTCGCGCTGCGTCATGAGTGAGCGGGCTGCGCGCGCTGCGCTCCGGCGCTCATAGCGGCCCGGATGCCGTGCTTAAGCGTGACTCGATCGCTAACCTCGATGCGGGAGACCGCGATTCAGGGTCTGACCGAGATCCCCGCCGGTGAGCGATTTGCTTCAGGTGGCGAGAGCGGCGGACGGACGAAGAAATCCGCTTTGGAGAGGCGGGAATCGACCGCCACATCGAAAAAGCCGATCATCATCTCTTCCCAGCTCTGCTCGCCGAAGCGGACTTCGGCAGTGGGGTCGGGGTTGCGCGGGTTGTTGGGCGAATTATCGAAATAGCCGTTGCAGAGGAGTCGTGTGCCTGCTTTCAGAAGCAGCGGGATGGCGAGCCGGTAAGTAAGCTGCCAATTGAAATCGTAATGATCGACTTTGAGCAGCATATTGACGCGGCCGCCCGGCTCTACCGTCATGTACTCGAATCCCGCGCCGCGCAGGTGCATGTGCGGAAAAAGGCTGAGCAGAAGAGCGTCGTTGGGGAGCGTGCCGGAGACTTCGACCTTGTAGCTGGGATCGCCGGGCGGGATGACGAAACGGTCGTTGCTCAATTGCAGGGTGTAAACGGCTTTGGCCGGCTTCTGCGGGGCAAAAACGATGCCGATGCGGGTCCGATCGGTTTTCGCGTTGCCGTTCGAGGTGTAGTGCATCTGGAGCACGATGTCGGAGCCCGCGGGGATCTTCTTGGCCATGCCCTGCGGCCACGCGTCCATGCTGTTTCCGGGCGTGTAAACCAGGAGGATGTCGCTCTTGGTGAAGCTCATGGGGTTGGGCCGATCCCCGGGCCTCGATTGCAATTGGAAGGACTCGCCCGTAGGGCGGCCGCGCAGCCAGTCCGATCCGGGCTCGCGGATGTAGACGACGGCGTGGTGCACGGCATCGCGGGCGGTGGGGCGGACCTCCACCTTTTGAATCCACTTATCTTCCGTGAAATGGGTCGGGAGAATCACGTATTGATATTCGATTGCGCCTTGGGGAGCGATCTTGAAGGGCGCGGGCATCTCGAAGACGGCGTCGGGCTTGCCGATGTTCCAATCGTCGGGCCAGGAGCGCGCGCGAGGGCGGTCGCGCGGGTCGCCTTGCGGGGCGCCCCGTCAACCCAGCGAGCGATAAGTTCAATTTCAGCTTTCGTGAGGGAGCGATCGTTGGCGAAATGTCCGAAGCGCGGATCGGCAAACCAGGGGGGCATTTTCCGGGTGAGCACGGATTCGCGGATCGATTTCGCCCACGGCCGGGTCTGCTGGTAATTCAGCAGCGGCATCGGCGCGATCTGGCCGGGACGGTGACATTGCTGGCAGCGGTTTTGAAGAATCGGAAGGATGTCCGCGTTGAATGTCGGGATCGCGGCGGAGGCGCATAGCGCCGCCGCTAACAAAAGAGTGAAAAGCCGAAGCACCTACTGTGTACTAATCAATACAGTAGCGGTTGCGAGAGCGGCGCCGCCGGCTCAATGGTGTTTGGCGCGGTGGCCGTTTATTTTCGGCGCCTTGTACTTATAATTCGGTTTCTTGTATTTGTAATTTTTCTGGTGCGCTTTCTTGATGACATACGCGGGTCTGGCGCTAACCGTGGCCGGCAGCAGGATGGTCAGCGCGAGAGAACAGCATAGGAGGAGACGCATGCCCGTATTATCGGATGTCCGGCGCGCGAAATGTAGGATGTTTTCATGCGCGGGCGCCAGTGTCGTTGTGAACGGATGAGAAATCCGTTCGGGGATACGCCGGATTTGACGGGAACGGTGCGGCGCGGCGGACCGGTGGAATGGAGAGACGAACTGGCGCCGTTCAAAGGAGCGTCCTCGGTTGCTCGGTGGAGCACGCGGGAACACTCAGTCAAGCACTACCGTCGCAACAACGTCTATTTTGTCGATATCGATGCCGGTGGCTTCCTGAGTTTCGAGACCGGCGGGCACTTTGTAGACGGACAGGTCCTTGGGCGCGGCGCCGGGCGAATATAGGCGCGCGTGAGTGTAATTGCCGAGCACATGCGCGGTGATCGATTCGACCGGAAAATCGGTGTAATTTACGAGCTGCAGGACGAGCCGTTTGCCGTCGGGCGTCCCCACCAGGTTCGAGAGCATGCTCGAGACATTGAACAGACGGGCGCCGAGATTGGTATGGCCCATCATGCCGTTGACCTCTTTCCAGATCTCATCGAGCTTTTTCGTGTCGTCCTTGTTGAGCGTGATCTCGCCGTTCTTGGGCATCGGGAAAGTCCAGCCGGGAGGCGCGCTGAGCAGAGTTCCGCCGGCGCGCGTGAAGTTTCTCAAGATATCTTTCTGCGGCGGCGTGAGGGCGCCGGGATCGACATCGACGGCCATGGAGGCCTTGCTCATCTCAGGCGCGCTTAGCTTTGGATTGGGAACGGGATTGACGGGCGTGTGCTTGACGGCGATCATGTCGAGGATGCCGCCCGAGAGCAGCGCTCCGCTATCGACATCTTCGATGAGCGCGAATTGACCGTGCGGCTTCATGGCGGCCCAATCGGGGTGCGATTGATAGTAAGCGAGCACGCCGCCGATGCGTTTCCAATCGGCGAGGGCTTGGGGCTGGCCCGCGAGCAGGCGGTGGTTGAAGTCGTCGTCGAGGGCGACCACCCAGTGCGCGCCCGCGATGGCGGCGTCGCCGATGGCCTGAATGTAATGGTTGACCGGGATCACCGTTTTTGTGGGCGGCTGGTTGGCGATCCAGACGGGCTTAGCAGTGTAGGCGCGCACGAAGCGCAAAAAACCGGTGTTGGTATCGATCCAGGGAGCGCCGCTGGGAGCGGATTTCGCTTCGCCGTTTTCCTCGGCCTCAATGCCCGGCCAGAGGCCCTGATAGGAGCCGGCAATAGGCCCGCCGGCGTCGTCGAAGCGCATGGCGGCGCGGGGCGGCAGATTGACGGTAAGAATTTTGGAATCGGCCAGGGTGGCGTGGATCTTGGGGTCGAAGGCGCCTTCGAGGACAACGCCGGACATGCCTAATGCGGCGGGTTGACGCGCCTGCTCGAGCGCATTCGGGCCGGGCCGGACTACGCCGAGGGTCGCGATTCCGCGCGCGGCCGCGGCTTTGGCGAAATCGGCGGACCAATTGGCGCGCTCGAGCAGCAGACAATTGATGGGCGTTTGCGCGACGATTGCGAGGCTCTTCGGATCGCTCGATTGCCAGCGCGCCGGAATCCAATCCGGGACCGCCGCCAGCACGAGAAGAGGGAGCAGCACCATGAATTCAGGATAGCGTGCGACGGAAATATACTGAAAATTGTCCGCGCAGCCATTATCCACGAAACGCTGGATCACGGGCGCGGTTCTGGCCATCGTCGTTTTCTTTCTTTACTTCTTCGGCTTGGCTCGCACGGGGATGCTCAGCGATGACGAGCCCCGTTACGCGGCGATCGGCCGCGAGATGGCGCAATCGGGCGATTGGGTGACGCCGCGTCTCTACGGCAAACCATGGTTTGAAAAACCGGCGCTGCTGTATTGGATGACGGCGGCGGGCTTCGACGCGGGGCTCGGCGACGACCTTGCGCCGCGAGTTCCCGTCGCGATTGTCAGCGTCGCGTTTCTGATTTTTTATTTCTTTGCGCTGCGGCGTTTGTTCGACGCCCGCGCTGCGGCGTTCGCGGCCGCGATTCTGGGAACATCGGTGGGCTGGCTCGCGTTCAGCCATGTCGCCGTGACGGACCTACCGATGTCGGCGGCATTCGCGGCGGCGATGCTGCTGGCGATGGAGGAAGCGAGGACGCTGGCGGCGGGCGTTTTATTAGGCGTTGCGGTGCTGGCGAAGGGGTTGGTCCCGCTGGCGTTGTTCGTTCCGGCGCTTTGGTTTCTGCGCGGGAGATTGAAGTCGATTGCCGTGATATTGGGCTTGGCGTTTGCCGTTGCGGCCCCGTGGTACGCGCTGGTGACGGCGCGAAACGGAAGCGCGTTTCTCGCCGATTTCTTCTGGAAACAGCATTTCGAAAGGTTCACGACGGGCGCTCTGATGCATGTGCAGCCGTTCTGGTTCTACTTTCCGGTGCTGTTTGCCGGCTTCTTCCCGTGGACCCCCGCGCTGACGCTGTTGTTCCGGTCCAGTCTTTATAAAAATGCGCGGGCGCAATGGCTGGCCACGTGGTTTGTATGGGGATTCGTGCTGTTCTCGGCCTCCGAGAACAAGCTGCCCGGCTACGTTTTGCCATTATTTCCGGCGCTGGCGGCGTTATGTGGCCTTGCGTTGGCGGAGGCGCGGCGGGCGCAGTGGGTTCTGGCGGCGTGCGCGGTGCTGTTATGGTTTTTTCCGCTGATGGAAGAGGTCTTGCCGCAAGCGCTCGAATCGGGGCTGTCGCGCAGCCGCGTGGGACTGCCGCTATGGCCATTCCTGCCGGTGGGCGCTGTCGCGGCGCTGTGTTGGATGCTCGAACGCAGCGGCCGGCGGATGCTGGCTTTTGCCGCGATTGTCCTGTGCGTCACGGGGGCGGTGGTCCGGGTTGTCTGGACCACCTACCCGTTGCTCGATCGCACGGTTTCGGCGCGCGGGTTCTTTAGGTCGCAAACGGAGATACCCGTGTGCTCCTCGAATCGGAACCGCAGTTGGCGCTACGGGCTGGATTACTATGCCCATCGCCCCATTCCCGATTGTAAATAGGGAGATTCTATGGTAGCCTTGAAATAGGGACTGCCATGCCACAAGAAGCGGTACTGCGACAGGAGCAAACGGCCGAAGAATACGACCGCACGGCGCGGCGCGACATCGAGCTGTTCCGCGAGGCGGCGGAGAAGTTTACGCGCGGGGAGTTGACGGACGATCAGTTCCGGCCTTACCGGCTGCGGCGCGGCGTATATGGGCAGCGGCAGCCGGGCGTCCATATGATCCGCACGAAGGTTCCTGGTGGTCTCTTGACAGCCGCTCAGGTGCGGCAACTGGCCGGCATCGCGGACGAATTCGGCGCGGGCAAAGGACACTTGACGACGCGGCAGAACGTACAGTATCACTTCGTGCCCCTGAAGCAGGTTCCCGATCTGCTGCACCGTCTGGCGGACGTGCGGCTGACTAGCCGCGAGGCCTGCTACAACACGGTGCGAAATATCACGGCTTGCCCGCTTAGCGGCCTGCTGCGCGATGAGCCGTTCGACGTTCACCCCTACGCGCGGCGGCTGGCGTATGCGTTCCTGCACAAGGAATTGACGGACAGCATGCCGCGCAAATTCAAGATCGCTTTTTCGGGCTGCCCGGAAGATTGCATGGCGACGCACATGCACGATGTCGGGTTCCGCGCTCTGATACGGGACGGGAAGCGGGGATTCCGGGTAGTGGTGGGCGGCGGTCTGGGGCCGTTGCCGAGCGAATCGCGCCTGCTCGACGAATTTCTTCCCGAGGAACGGATCGTGAACCGCGTGGAAGCGGTTTTGCGCGTATTTAACAAATACGGAAACCGGCAGAACAAGAACAAGGCGCGGTTCAAGTTTATTATTCGGGAACGCGGCTGGGATTGGGCGCGCGAAGAGATCGAGAAAGAGTACGAGAACATTCTGCGCGACGGCGGTATTGCGATGCCGGAATCGGTTCCGGAAGGATTCGGGGGATATCAATCGTCGCCTCCGCCGCTGGGGAGCGGTGAATTGCTTCCCGTGGTGGGGCAGGCGGCGGCCGATGCGGAGTACGACGGCTGGCTCGAGACCAACGTTCGGGAGCAGAAACAGACCGGCTATGCGGTGGTCACGGTGCGCGTGCCGAACGGAAACTTGACGGGCGACCAGATGCGCGGTCTGGCCGCCATTTCGGAGCGCACGGCGGACGGGCTGCTGCGGGTGAGCATCGACCAGAATTTGATGATCGGCTTCGTGCCGCTGCGCAACCTGAAGCGCGTGTACGCGGCGCTGAAGCAGATTGGGCTGGCATTGTCGGGCGCGCACGAGATCCGTGACGTGGTGACGTGCCCGGGCGCGTATAGCTGCAATCTCGCGCTCACGAAAACCATGAATCTGGGCGAGGCTTTATCGCAGACGGTCGAGGATTATGACGACCCGCTGGTGAAAAAGCTGGCGATCCGCTCGAGCGGCTGCCCCAACTCCTGCGGACAGCATTGGCTCGGCGATATCGGTTTTTACGGGAACGCCCGCAAGATCGAGGGCAAGGAAGTTCCGTATTACCAGATGCTGCTGGGCGGCGGCTATGACGGAGACGGCATGATGCGCTTCGGCATGGCGGTGCAGAGCATCCCGGCCAAACTCGCTCCCGTGGCGGTGCGGCGGGTGCTCGATCACTTTATCGCGACCCGGATTGCGGGAGAGAGCTTCCGCGATTATGTGGTGCGGCACAAAATCGAGACGTTTCGAGCGATGACGGCGGATCTGGCGAAGCCGCCCGCGCTGGCGCCGGAGATGTATCGCGACTGGGGCGATGAGGCGGAATTCTCATTGAAGCTCGGGCGCGGGGAGTGCGCGGGCTAGCGGTCGGCTGTTATTGAGTTTACGTTGTGCGGCGGCGCAACTTGCGAGCGCCTGCGGCGGGAAATGGCGCGAATCCATCCGGCGGGCAGCGGCCCGAGGGGGACGTTTCACGTGCACGCCAAGGGAAACGTGGACTGGATTCCGAAGAATTCCTCCGTGAGCTTCCCGGGCCCGTAGCAACAACGATTCCCTCTTCGGAGATGAAGCCGACCGGCAAATAACGCGTGAGTCGGCGCGGGATCGCGACAAGCTTGCCGGAGATTCGCCATCGCGGACGAAACCAGCTTTGCCTCGCCAAGCCAGTTCGGTTCATATCCTCTGTTCTTCAAAAGCGATGCGGTATCCGCGCGAGGCCCGCCCGCCGTTCCAATATGTATAGCGGCGGGGCGGGGACACCCCGGAGCCATGGGAAATGTCGGTATGCGACTATTTGCGATTATTACTGGAAATTACGCCGCCAAGCGAATAGGATGATTTCTCGGAATCACCATTCCTATAACCGCCCAATCACCGCCTCCATAACCTGCTGCGTCGTAGCCACACCGCCGAGGTCCGCCGTCCTAAATGTTCCCGCTCGCCAGCACTCCCGCGACCGCCCGCTCCACCGCCGTCGCCGCCTCCGCCATTCCCAGATGATCGAGCATCATACCTGCCGACAGGATCGCGCCAACCGGATTCACAATGCCCCGCCCCGCAATATCCGGCGCCGACCCGTGTACCGGCTCGAACATCGATGGAAAGCGCCGCGTCGGATCCAGATTCGCGCTCGGCGCCAGACCGATGCTGCCCGTCACAATAGCCGAGATATCGCTCAAAATATCTCCAAACAAATTGGACGCCACCACCACATCGAAACTCTCCGGCCGCCGGATGAAATTCATCGCCGCCGCATCCACCAGCAGAGATTCCGTCGAAATGTCCGCATATTCCTTCGCGACCTCTTCGAAAACGCGGTCCCACAAAACCATCGAATAACCCTGGGCGTTGGACTTCGTGACGGAGCAAACGCGCCGCTTCTTGCCGCGTTTGCGCGCCAGCTCGAACGCAAACCGCACCACGCGCTCGATGCCCCGCCGCGTAAACACTCCCGCTTGGACCGCAATCTCCTCCGCATGCCCCGGGTACAGAAACCCGCCCACCTGCGCATATTCGCCCTCGGTATTTTCCCGCACCACGACCATGTCGATCTCGACCTCTTTCGCCAGCGGCGAAGAAACGCCGCCGTACAGCATCGCCGGCCGCACGTTCGCGAACTGGTCGAAGCCCCGCCGGATCGGCAACAGCAGCCCATTCAACGTCACATTGTCGGGAATGCGCGGATCGCCCACCGCTCCAAGCAAAATGGCGTCCTTCGATCGCAGCAAATCGAGCGCGTCGGACGGCATCATGCGGCCATGCCGGAAATAATAGTCCGCGCCCCAATCGAACTCGTCGAAAATAAAATCCGCTCCATGCTTCCTTCCGGCCGCGCTCAAAACGTCCTGCGCCGCGGGCGTGACTTCTTTTCCCGCGCCATCGCCCGGAATGGCCGCGATCGAGAAAGTTTTCATGTTAGGATTCTATTCTCTCCCGGCATGAAACTCACCAACAAAACGGCGCTCGTGTTCGGCGCCAGCCGCGGCATCGGCTTGGCCATAGCGCGCGAGCTCGCCCGCGCCGGCGCGCGCACCATCCTTGCCGCCCGTTCCATCGCGGCGCTCGAAAAGGAGGCCGAAGCGCTGCGCTCCGAAGGCCACCAGGCGATCCCGTTGGTGCTCGACGCCGCCGAAGCCACCGCCGCCGTCGAGCTTCCCGAGGTCGATATTCTGGTCAACGCCGCCGGCACGAACATCCGCAAGCCGTTCGAGCAATACTCGCCCGAGGAGTACCGGCATGTCATGCAAACCAACCTGCACGGCATCGTGCATCTCACCCAAAAAATCGGCGGCCGCATGGTGGCGCGCGGCCGCGGCGGCAAGATCGTCTTTATCGGCAGCCTCATGTCGCTGCTCGGCCTTCCTTATCTCACCGTCTACGCCATGTCGAAAAGCGCTCTCGCCGGCCTCACGCGCACGCTCGCCGCGGAATGGGGCCGCCACAACATCCAGGTGAACTGCATCGCGCCCGGGTTTATCCTCACCGATCTCAATCGCGATATGTGGCAACAGCCGGCCCTGAAAACCTGGCTCGAAGGCGCTCAGGCGAACCCAAGAATGGGCAAACCCGAAGACATCGCGCCGCTCGCGCTCTTCCTGAGCGGACCCGGCTCCGATTACATTACCGGCCAGGTGATCGCCGTTGACGGCGGCTACTCGACTACGGCCCATTGGCCCTTCCAGCCATGACCCCCTCGCGCCGTCAGCCCAGTGCCGTAGACCAGCGCACCAGCGCGGCCGGTCTACGCGCCGTCGCCGTCTTCGAGGCCGCCAAAGGCATCGTCGTCATACTGCTCGCCGCCGGGCTCCTGTCTCTGCTTCACAAAGACTACGAAGATATCGCCGAGCGCATGTTGATCCACCTGCACATCAACGCCGAGCACCGCGTCGGCTCGGCCGTGCTGCGCGCCGCCTCCCGCATGACCGACGCGCGCCTGTGGGGCATCGCGGCCGGAGCCGTAGCCTATGCGGCGGTGCGATTCACCGAAGCCTGGGGCCTCTGGAACCGGCGCGTTTGGGCGGAGTGGTTCGCGCTGCTGTCCGGCGCTATGTATCTGCCCTGGGAAATCGTAAAGCTCGTCGAGCGCCCCAATTGGCTGCACTCGACCGTATTCCTGGTCAACGTCGCCATCCTGCTCTACATGATCTATATCCGCATCGCGGAATGCCGCGCGCCGGCTCTCGCTGAGCCTGCGTTACCATAAGAATTATCCGGGTTGTTTTCATCCTATCCATTCTGGTAGCGGCGGCGGTTGCCATCGCGCAGGTCTCCCCATCCGTCGCCACGCCGCCCGCTCCGCAGCTCCCGCTCGATTACGTCTGCCCCATGGACCCCGACGTCCGCTCGGCGTTTCCCGGCAAGTGCCCGCGCTGCGGCATGACGCTGCGCCTGGGCATTCCCGACCAAGTCGAGTATCCCATGGAGCTGACCCTGACGCCGCCCGCCCCCAAGCCCGGTCAGCCGGTCGAGTTCACGTTTAGAATCGAAGACCCCAAAACCGGCCAACAGGTTAATAAGTTCGAGATCGTTCACGAGAAGCTGTTCCACATGTTCGTCGTGAGCCAGGATCTGAACTTCTTCATTCACGACCACCCCGTTGTTCAACCGGACTGGAGTTTCACCTATCAAGCCAGGCTCCCCAAGCCCGGCCTATATCGCATCCTAGGCGATTTCTATCCGACGAACGGCATCCCGCAGCTCATTGCCAAGACCATCATTCTGCCCGGCGGCGTTCTTCAGACCGCGAAGCTGTCCCCGGATCTCGCGACGAAGCACACCGCCAACATGGACGTCCAGCTCACCATGGAGCCGCCGCAGCCGATCGCGGGCATGAAGACGCTATTGTTCTTCCACGTGAACCCCGGCGACGGGCTGGAAAAATACATAGGAGCTTGGGGCCACATGCTGGCCGCCAGCGACGATCTAATCGACCTCATCCACACCCACCCCTTCATCGCCGACGGCGGTCCCCAAATTCAGTTCAACCTCATCTTCCCGCGCGCCCGCACCTACCGCATCTGGGTGCAGTTCCAGCGCCAGGGCGTGGTGAACACGGCCGTTTTTACCGTCCCCGTTTCCGAGCTGAAATAGCCAGCGCCGGAGCGCTATCTACGGCGGTTTTTCTTCTTTTCGTAGCGGACCTTTCGTGCCTCGATCACCTGTTGGGCATCATCATGCCTGCGGCCTTCGACGATGTTTTTCGAATGAATCTGCCCGTCGTATTGTACGTGCAGTCGCCAGCCCGAGACCTTGTCGATATCCGCGCGGTAGACAGGCTCTCTGAAACCGACGACTCGGTGAAAAATGCGTCTTGGGAAACTTCCGCGTTCGGTGGCACTCGTGATCTTCGCGTTCGGCGAGCGCAGCCAGGAAACCTGTCTTAAGCTCCTCTGTCGGTAAACGTTTAGCCGCGTCGTAGATAACGCCTCAGGCGTCAAAAAGCGGGCTGATTCGCGGCACGCTACTGCCGGCGCACAAGACGAAGAAGGTGGAAGAGTTCGTCGCGGCCCATCCGCAGGTGCACTTGCATTACACTCCCACTTATTCTTCCTGGCTTAATCACGCAGAGATCTGGTTTTCTAAGATCCAGCGCGACGTGATCGACCGCGGGATTTTCACGTCCGTCGCCGATCTGAAAAGAAAACTGCCGTCCAGAAATTGCAGATTGGGCGCGAAGGGGCCGCTCCCAACTAGTACCCAGTCCCAGTGACATCGTTAGCGTACTCTGATCCGCCGCCTTACATCGGCATAAGTCCAGCTAACGAAGTCCCTGTTCGCCGCCGGAGGCAGTCCGCTAGGCGGCAGAACGGCAACGGGCGGAGCTTCCCGTGGCCTCGCGTCGGCCGTGACGCTGACATAACCGATCCCGGGGGCACGCCGGATCTGTTCACTGTGGCGGTACTCGACGCGCTTGGCAACGAACTTCCAACCACCGGCCCCGCTGACGAGTTCCTGGACGTGAGTTTAGCCGGGGGTGCAATCCCATGTGTCGACCTTCGGCTCCGCCGTGGGCAGCGCCTTCTCGCTGGGCGCTCTCGTCCTGCAATCGCAAGGCCCAGTTGTCGCTTCGGAGCCTTCGTCTTATTGCGAGCTAGCCGGTCCATAAACGCGGAGCAATAAACACGAAACGCCCCGGGCCACCCCCCGGCCGATTTGGCAGATGCCCGGCGCGGCTCCGCGCGTCCGTTGTTAATGCGCCCGTTTCCGAGCTGAAATGGCCGACTCGAGCTTGCCCGGCGTAGTCAGCAGCGCCACCGTGCCGGCGCTCACGGGCGCGATCTCGACCTTCGTGCCGGCCGGAAAACGCAGCGGCTTCACGTAAAAGTAGGAGCGCGCGAACTTCGGCTTGTAATTGTACAGCCACAGCAGCGGCTCGATGCTGCCGTCGGGGCGCTCGGCGATCACTTGCAGCGACGTTCCCTCCGGCTCGCTATTGGGACGGATGCCCTCAACCTCTAGCGGCGCGGTGAGCGTCAACTCGCCGTCGACGATGATCTCGGGACCGGTCTTTGCCGGGACGGCGGCAGGAGCGGGATCGGGCAGTTTGGGGAGCAGCGTGGGATCGCCCTCCGGCGCGCCGCCTTCGACCCAATCGTCGATCAGCTCGATCTGCTCCTGAGTCAGCCCGCGATCGTCCTTGAACTCGCCGAAGCCTTTGACGGCGCCCCACGGGGGCATGCGCCGCTCGTCCACCTCTTCCTTGATGGCCTTGGCCCAGGGCCGCGCCTGCTCATAGGTAACCAAAGCAAAAGCCCGGCCTCCGTCGCGATGGCACGAAACGCAGCGTTTGAAAGCGAGCCGTGAAATTTCGCGCGACCAAGTGACCTTGGTGGTAATTACGTCGTGCGCGGTGGTTGTCGTGGGCAGCAGCAAGGCGCAGGAGGCGAGGCCCGCGCCACAGGCGCTAATCAGACCTTTTCGTTTGGAACAAATCACGCAAACTCATGTCGGCCGGCAGCACGATATCATAAAAGCCGATCATCATCTCTTCCCAGCTCTGCTCGCCCCAGGAAACCGTGGCCTTGGGGTCCGGATTGGCGGGGTTGTTCGGCGAATTGTCGTACCATGCCGTGCACTCGACCTTGGAGCCCGGCGGAAGCTTCAAAGGCTCGGCAAGCTTGTAATCGAGCTGCCAGTAAAAATCGTATTTCGGCACGCGCAGCAGCGTCTCGGTGCGCCCGTCAGGGTACACGGCGCGATACTCGAAAGACTTGCCGCGGACGTGCATGTGCGGGAAAAAGCTTAGGATCTCGATGCCGTTCGGGAACTTGTTCGTCATTCCCACCACCTTATAATCGGGGTCGCCAGGCGGGATCTTGAAGGTGAGGTTATACGAGCCCATCGTCACGGCGCGCTCCGTGGGCGGCTCCTTGGCGAACACCAGACCGACTTTGCTCTGGTCGTCGCCTTCCTTGCCGTTAGCGGTGTAATGGATCTGCAGCACGAGGTCGGAGCCGGCCGGGATCTTCTTCGCCAGACCGGGCCGCCAGATCTCCGGAACCATGCCCGGCGTGTAAATCATGAGAATATCGCTGCCGCCGCCGGAGGTGTTGTTGAAATCCTTACCGCCGCCGGGAGGGACGAAGGGCACGCCGGTGGGCTGGTCGCGCAGCCATTTGTTTTTGGGATCGCGAATGAACACCACGATGTGATGCACGATGCCGCGATTGCTGGGCCGCGCCTCCGCCATCTGCACCCACTTGTCCTCGGTGAAGTTGGTCGGCATGATGATGTACTGATAAGGAACCTCTTCCTTGGCGCCGATGTGAAAAGGCTCCTTCATGCCGATGACCATGTCGGGCTGCTGGATATTCCAGCCGTCGAGCCACTGCCGCGGCGCGGGCGCGTCTTTGGGATTTCCCTCTTTCGCGCCGCCGTCGACCCATGCGACGAGGGTATCGATCTCCTGCTGCGAAAGCGTGCGGTCGTTCGAGAAATGGCCGTAATGCGGATCGGCAAACCACGGCGGCATCTTCTTCGACAGCACGCTCGCTTTGATGGCCTTGGCCCACGGCCGCGTGTCGTTGTACGTGAGCATGGAGAAGGGCGCGATCTCGCCTGGACGGTGGCATTCCTGGCAGCGGTTCTGCGCGATGGGCAGGACGTCTTTATTGAACGTGACTTGCCCGGGAATGCTGGCGGCCCAAGTGCGCGGAGCACACAAAGGGCAACAGGATCCTTACTAGCTTCATCCGCGCGTCTATTCCGATTTCGGGGCGGCCGCGGTTGCGTTCAGGCGCGACGCGGGTACGCGGATGGCGCGCGGATCGACATCCTTATCGAAAGCGACGTCGAACCAGCCGATCATCATCTCGTCCCACGTCTGGTCGCCCCAGCGGACTTCCTTGGTGGGATCGGGGTTGAACTTATTGTTCGCCGAGTTGTCGTGCTGCCCGGTGCACTCGATGGTTGTACCGGCGGGCAGCAGAAGCTCATTCTGGAGCGTGTAGGAGAGCTGCCAGTTGAAATCCCAGTTCGGGACATTGAGCAGGATTTGTTTTTCGCCCGTGGGATACACGGCCTCGATATTCAAAATCCTTGCCGCGCAGATGCATGTGCGGCATCATGCTGACCAGCTTGACGTCGTGCTGCAGCGTGATCTTGGCGTGCGATACGTAATCCGGATCGCCCGGCGGAATCTTCAGGAAGGCATCGGTGGCGTTCATGGTCATGACGCGCTCCTTGGGCGGTTCCTTCGCGAAGACGATCCCGATCTGGGTCTTGTCCGACGTGGCGTTGCCGTTCGGCGTGTAGTGCAATTGCAGCACGATGTCGGAGCCGGCTTTGACGAGCTTGGCCTGGCCGGGTTGCAGCATCGTCGGCTGCAGGCCAGGAGCCCAGCCGACCAGCAACTCGGAGGCGGCCATGCCCGCGCCATCGCGGCCGTTGTTGCGGGCGCCTTTCTGAGGAATAAAGGGAACGCCAATCGGCTCGTCCTTAAACCACGTGGAGCCGGGCGGACGCAGGAAGGCGATGACGTGGTGCATCTCTTTGCGCGCGCCGGCGCGAGCTTCGGCGGCCTGCACCCACATGTCCTTTTTGAAGTTGGTTGGGATGATCTCGTAGGTATAGTCGACCGTCCCGCTCGCCGGAATGTCGACGGCCGTGGGCATCTCGAAGATCTGGTCGGGCTTGCCGATGGTCCAGCCGGCGAAGAATTCGCGAGGCTTGGGAGCGTCCTTGGGATTGCCTTCCTTCGCGCCGGTGTCCACCCAGGCGACGATGGTGTCGATCTCGGGCTGCGAGAGCGACATGTCGTTTGAGAAGTGACCGTAACGGGGGTCGGCATACCATGGCGGCATCTGCTTCTGCAGCACCGCGGCCTTAATGGCTTTGGCCCAGGGGCGGGCTTCCTGGTACGTCAGCAGGCTCATGGGCGCGATCTCGCCGGGGCGGTGGCATTCCTGGCACCTGTTCTGAAGCACGGGAAGGACGTCCTTGTCGAAGGTGACGTTGGCGGGAGCGTTTCCCGCGCTGGCCGCGAGAACGCCCGCGAATCCTAGGGCTGCAAGCTTGAGCATCGCTACTCTCCTCTATCCGATCTATTTTACTATTCGCTGGCGGCGGCCGGCTTGTGCGCCTGCGGCGGCCGCATGATGTCCATGGCCGTGACGTCCGGCGGCACCGAAACTTCGAAGAAGCCGATCATCATTTCTTCCCAGGTCTGCTCGCCGAAGTAGACCGTCTTGGAAGGGTCGGGATTGTATTTATTATTGGGCGAGTTGTCGAAGTGCGCGGTGCACTCGATGACCGTGCCTTTGGGCAGAAACTTCGGCTGCGCCAGCTCGTAGGTGAGCTGCCAGTTGAAATCGTAATGAGGAACGTTCAACAGCGTTTCCGTCTCGCCGCTCGGATAGGTGATGCGGTACTCGAAGTCTTTGCCGCGGAAGTGCATGTGCGGAATCATGGATTCCAGCGTGACGTCGCGCTGCAGCTTGAGCTTGGCGTCCACTTCGTAATTCGGGTCGCCGGGCGGGATGGCAAAATCCGATTTCGCCGCGGCCAGCGTCAAAACGCGCGCGGAGGGCTTCTCCTTCGCCAGAATCAGTCCGATGCGCGAGGTATCCGTTCCGGCCTTGCCGTTGGCGGTGTAGTGCATCTGCAGAACGATATCGGAGCCGGCCTTGACAAGCTTGGCCTCGCCCGGCCGCATGGTGAAGGGCACAACTCCGGGCGCGTAGCCGACCAGGAAATCGCCGCCGAAGCCGCTGGCGTTGGCGCGCGCCTTGCGCTGCTCCGGCGTCAGGTTTTCAGTCGGAATATGATCCTTGGGAACGAACGGCACGCCCGGCTGGGCGTCCTTCAGCCAGGGATTGCCGGGCTCGCGGATGAAGGCGATGATGTGGTGCACCAGAGCGGGATTGCCGGGCCGCGCTTCGGCCACTTGCACGTAGGTGTCTTCGGTGAAATGCGTGGGAATGACGATGTACTGGTAGTCGATGGTTCCGGAAGCGGGAACGGCGAAGGCCTGCGGCATCTCGATGACGACGTCGGGCTTGCCGATGCGCCAGCCTTCGACGAAGGCGATGGGCTGCGGGCCGTCCTTAGGATCGCCGGCCTTGGCTCCGGTGTCGGCCCAGGAGACCAGCGTATCGATCTCGGCCTGCGACAGCGTGCGGTCGTTCGAGAATTTTCCGTAATGCGGGTCGGCGAACCAGGGCGGCATCTGCTTGGTCAGCACGGCCTGTTTCATCGCTTTGGCCCAGGGGCGCGTCTGGTCGTAGGTAAGGAACGACATGGGCGCGGCTTCGCCGGGCCGGTGGCAGCCCTGGCAATCTTTCTGAAGGACGGGCAGAACGTCTTTGTAAAACGTGACCTGGGCGGGGGCGGTGGCGGCGAGGGCGGTGGCGGCGCACATCAAACTAGCACACGAAACCGCACACTGAACCCGCGGTGAAAACTCGCATTCGGAAACCTCCGGTGAACCTTCTACCATGATACGCGAAGGGCTGGCGATTAGATCCTCCAAAGTTCTTCGCGGATGTAAAAAATTGCATTGAAAAAACGAGCACAAGCTTTGACTGCTCATCGACTTATGCTAGTAGTCGTACTTCTCGTCCAGGTAGCGCGGCCCTTTTGGTTCGATACGGCCTAAGTTATTCGCATCAAAACGGCTTATCTGGTCAGATGATTTCGCGCACGCATGCGGCATCCCCCTCCGAGGTACTGGGCATCTTCCAGTCCCGTTTCAAGAATAGACGGGAAGAGGCGGCTCGAGAACGGTCAGCGTGCGCATCCCGATGATTTCGCATGAGATTGAGGCGCGAGTTCGGGGCGAACGGTTTACTGGACGCGGGGGCGGTGCGTTTCGTTCTGGATGAGCTCGTCGAAGATGGCCAGAACCTGCTTGCGGTAGCTGTAAACGCGCTTCAAGGCGTCTTGGAAGCCGCCTTCGTAGCGTCTGGTTTTGAGCCATTTCTCGAGGATAGGCTTGGGGACATCGATGTCGCGCCGGAGAGTATCGGCGGAATGACCGCGCAAAAAGAGTCCGTAGAACATAGCCGCCTCGCGTTGGGGGGCCAGTGGATCGAATTCTTCCCGGATTGTCATGCGGACCGTTCGATACGAAAAAAATCAGTATAAACAGGGCGAACTACAGAATCAAGGGGAGGGGAACTTTCCTCCTGGGACGCGCTGCGTCCCGGGAGCATTCCGCAGACGCAAACGATACTTTCATTTTACCAGCCGTTCCAAAATCCGGCTACTTTCTCATAAGGCTTTTTATACTCTTTTCGGACGCGGGGGCGCGCAACATTAGGGAAGCGCGGCTACTCTGTGGTACAGGTAAATCCTAAAGGGAGCGTGACAGATGATCAAGAAATTTGCCGTCTCATTCTGCGCCGCCGCGATGCTAAGCTTCGCGGGTACCTGGAGCGGCACGGTGGTGGACGTGATGTGCAAAGGCAAGGACTTGGCCGGACATACGCGGGAGTGCGCGCTTTCGTGCGCCAAGAGCGGTTTCGGTCTGGTGACGTCCGACGGGCAGTTTTATAAATTCGACGAGACCGGCAACGCACGGGCGCTGGCGGCGCTGAAGAAATCGTCCAAAGATAAGGACCTGAAGGCGACGGTTAGCGGGAGCATGGACGGGGACGTGATCAAAGTATCGTCGATCGACTTGGAGTAAAGAACGGACGCACCCGCCGAGGGCGCCTGAGGTTCGAGCAACGCCGGAAACCACTGGCTGTATACGGCGTATGCTAGCCGCAGGATCAGAACACGTAGCCGAAGGCAACCTGATAGGTCCGCGGCGGAACGAAGTGCGTGCCGCTGAAGGTGGAAAGAAAGTTGTACAGCGCCACCTTATTCGTTAGATTCTCGACGGTGAAACGCAGCGTGAAACGGGCGCTCTTTTCACTGTGGAACAGATTGTCCGTTCCGACCGCCAGGTTAAATAGGTTACGCGGCTTCACGCGGTCCGGGTTATGGTCGTCGTTCTCCGCGCCGGTCTGGGGCAACGTCAGCAGCGTCGATTTCCCCACGCCTGGGCAGCTTGTTATGGGATTCTGAGCCGTCGCAAACACGCCATCGCAAGAGAATCCGATATCCACCTGTTGATTGCCCGTCAGGGTGGTGGCGGCGGCGACGTCGGGAACGCCGCTGACCACCAGCCCGCTGTCATAGCGCCACGTGAAGTCGAACCACTCGGCGTTCTTAGGCCGTTGATAGCGCATCACAACGGTCTGCTGATAAGCCTGATCGTGATCGATGCGAAAAACATTTCCGGGAAAGCCGCCCAGCGGAATCAGACCACCCGTCTCCGGCGGAAAATAGCGCGCGCGCGTGTGACCCAACGTCATATAGGCCTGGAATCCATGCAGGTTAATGGTGCTGAGACGCGCCGTGACGCCATCTAGCTTCGAATTGTGCCAGGCGATCGGAAAAGTGATGGGCGTGTTGAACAGGACGCTGAAATCATATGCGTTATTGGTGTACTTCCAGAAATAATCGGCGTCGACGACCAGCCACCGTCCGATGCCCTGCTGTAAACCGGTATTGAATTGGTTGCGCGTTCCAGGCTTGATCGGCTCGGATACCGATCCGAAGATGTTCTCGGCAAGTCCGCCTCCGCCCGTGCCGCTCGATAGAATCAGATTCTCGTTGAAGGGCGTCTCGAAGGTTCGCGAATAGGAACCGCGCAGCACCGTATTTGTGTGCGGAATCAGGTACGCCAGCCCGATACGAGGCTGCACTCCGTTCGCGGAGCTCAATCCGTTGTACTGGTCGTCACGCAGGCCGGCGTCAATCGTCAGGTTCCCCAGCTTGATCGAATCTGTAATATAAAACGCGTACTGATTGATATTATGTGTCCCATGAAAATTGAAGAGGGAACCTCCGCGCGTCAAGTCGTAGGGAACCAGCCCGGGCTGAAGATTCGGATTGGGAATATAAGCAGGATCGAAATTGGAGCAAGCCAATGGATCGACTATTCCGGGCTCCAGCACGGCGTTTCCGTTCGCATCCAGGCATACCGGGTTATAAGTTGGATCAGTTAGCCCGAACTGAAAGTTTTCGAGCAGCCGCGTCTGCTGAATCTGTGTTCCGATCTTGATGTCGTGCCTACCTCGTGTGTACGAAACATCAGCCTTCACTCCGTAATTCGTAAGAAAGCGATTCTGCGAAGCTGTTATCGGCGTATCGCTGAAGGGATCGCGGCTGCCGTAATAATTCACCTGGTCGCGCCGGACGTAGGGGTTCACGGTGAGCAGCGTATGGGCGTTAAAGGTGTGCTGATAACCGGGCGCGATGTTCCAGGTCAGCACGCGCTGTTTCTGGTCTTGCGATAACTGATCGTAGCTATTAGGAACCTGGAACCAATTGCGCGCCGTGAACAGATCGAAATGAATGACGTCCTTGGGACCCGGCTGCCAATCGAAGCGGTCGAAGATGGATTCGTTGTTGCCGATGTCATGGATCGGAAGGAATTCCGGAGTGTCCAGGAAATGGCCCGAGCGGATGCCGTTGATAACGATAAATTCCCCGAATTTCGGAGTGCCGAAACCGAAAGACGCGCTGCCGCCCCACGTTCCAAAAGAACCCCATTCGCTGTTTACGCTGCCGAAGGCCTTGGTGGCGCCCAGCCCCGATCGCGTCGTGGCGTTCACGACCAGGCTGGTCTTATCGCCGTACTGCGCATCGGGGGCGCCCGTAATCAGCTCCATCGACTGCAGCGCGCCGGCCGGGATTTGCGTCGAGAAGACCTTGCTTTGTTGATCGCTGATGGGCTGGCCGTCAATTACGAAAGTGACTTGGGCATGGTCGCCTAATGGATGGAAAAATCCGTTGGCGTCGGCCGCGACCGCGCCGGTGCTGTATGTGATGGCTTGGCTCAGTTGCCCGCCGGGATCGAACGCCGGCAGTTTCATAAAGCTGCTGCGATCGACGTCCTGGTGGGCCGAGGGATCGCTCTCGACCAGGGTTCCCGCGGATTCCACGGTCACGCTGGCCGACGCGGCGGCGACTTTGAGCTGCAGATTCGCCGTAATGGGCAGCGCGCTGCGCACGTCGATGGTCTGCGACGCCGGCGCGAACCCCGGAGCGATTGCCGTCAACGAATAATTATTTTCCGGAATATTGGTGAAGCGGTACGAACCCGCGCTGTCCGCCACTGCCGACTGCTCATATCCCGTGACGGGGTTCCGTAGGATCACCTTCGCGGCGCCTATCGCGGCGCCCGATTGATCGGTAACGGCGCCCTGTACGGTGCCGCTGTTGATCGATTGTGCGTGGCCGGCAACGCTGCCAATCCATAGCGCGAGCGCAACGACGCTCGAAGACGCAAGTTTCCTCATGCCCTAATGGTGGGGCAGCGAAGCGATATCCTTTATAAACGAATCGCAGGCGGCCAGGAAAAGCCGGCGGGCGGGCGAAAACCGCTCATGAACGGCTCTACCACTTCAGCATGTTCCGGACGCCGTGGGCCTGGCGTTTGCTCACGATCAGCTCCTGCGAATTGCTCAACGTGAGGAGCCATCTTTGGCTGCTCATCGCGCTCAGCTTTCTAACGTGATTCAGGTTTACGATCGCATTCCTGTGGACGCGTTGGAAAGGCAAATTTCGAAGCCGCTCTTCGATCGCTCGCAGGGCCTGCGTCGCCATGTAGCGGGTCTTGGGGGTGATAATCCAAACCACTTCGCCTTCGGCCTGAAATGCCACAACTTCGTTGATGTCCAGTAGAAAATATTCGTCGCCGCCGCGGCCGACGATTTTGCGCAAACGCGGCCCGCCGGGGACCGCCGCACTGGCGAGAGTAGCGGCGTTTTCGGCCAGTTCCCGCCGTTTGCCCTGCAACCCGCGCGCCCGTTCCACCGCTCTTTCGAGGCGCGCCTGCTGCACCGGCTTGAGCAGGTAATCGACGGCTCCGGCTTCAAACGCCTCAATTGCGTGTTGGTTATAAGCGGTCACGATGACGATCACGGGCAGCGCCGCACCGGTTAGATTGCGAATGACGTCGAATCCGCCCATCAAAGGCATTTCGAGATCCAAGAAGACCAGATCGGGCGAGAGTTCCCTGATGTGTTCGAGCGCGTCCCGGCCGTCTCCCGCTTCTCCCACCACGACCACATCCGCGAATTGCTCCAGCTCTTCGCGAAGCACTTTGCGGGCGATCGGTTCATCGTCTACTATTACCGTCCGAATCATGCACGCGCCCGTCGTATGCGTTACACTGCCGCGGCGGCCCTCGCAAGCGGGACCGAAAACTGAACCGTCGTTCCCGAAGGGCGCGAGTCGATCACAAGATCGAATTCCGGCCCATAGCAGAGCTGCAAGCGCCGCCTGACGTTGGCGAGGCCGACACCCGCCCCGCTCCCGCCATCGCGATGTTCCATGCCCGGTCCCGTGTCCTCGATCGCAATCCGCACAAACCCGCCGCGCGCTTCCGCCCTGACGCGCAGGCAGCCCTCGTTGGGGCTCGGCGTCAGGCCATGTTTGACGGCGTTCTCGACCAGCGGCTGAATCGAAAGGATGGGGATCGGAACGGACTTGGCATCATCGTCTATCTCAATCTCAGTACGCAGCCTCGGGCCCAGCCGCAGGCCTTCAATTTCCAGATATGCCTTAACGATCTCAAGTTCCTCCGATAGCGGAATAAATGTCTTATCCGCCTGCAGGAAATAACGGAAGATCTGCGCCAGGTTCGTCACCGTGCGCCGCGCGCCGGCCGCTTCGCGCGGGATGATGCCATAAAGCGTATTCAGCGCATTGAACAGGAAATGCGGATTCATCTGCGCTTGCAGAGCTCGCAATTCGGCCTGCGAGACGAGCCGCTGCATTTCCGAGGTCCGCAAGCGGTCCACCTGCTCGGCGATAGCGGTGGAAAGACGGCTGAGCGCCCGAAAATCCTCGCTCAGATAACGCCGTCCGCCCTGCCTTCGGCCGAGCAGAATATAGCGCATGTCGGCCGCGCCCAGACGCACGGGGACCAACGCCTCGGCCCAATCGAAGGCCGCTTCGCGCCTCATCGCAAGGTCGGCAATGGGGCAAGGGAACACGATTTCCGCATCGCCCAGATTGGCGGCCGCGGATATCGCTTGCGCGCGGCAGGCGCCCATGAAATCGCCCAGTTGTTGCGCGGCCCACGACAGATATTCCGGTTCCGGCAGCAGCAAAGCGGGACCCGAGCGCAGGCTGCGCAGCATCTTGTCCAGGTCCGGTCTTCTGAAAACGACCTTCGTCAACCATTTCTGCACAACATTGCGAAGCAGCGCGAAGGAGATGAGCAGCAGGCAAAGTCCGATCGGCAGGAGAGCTTCGTAGAGCGGATTCGAGATTACTCGTCCATTGAGCGAGACGAGGCTGGATGTGGTCTTGACGATGGCAAACGTGAGGACCGCCGCAAGCAATACGTTGGCCAGGAAGCGAATGAACGCGTCCAGTAGAACGAAGCGGTAATCCTGCAGGAGCACGAATAAAGCCAGCGGCAAGCCGGCGTGGTGGAGCGCCAGTTCCTTCGACCACGCCAGCGAGGCGTGCCCGGAGTTGAAGTGTACGAAGGAGATCGCGAACAGCGCGGAACACATCGCTCCCGCCATGCGCTTCAGCCGGCCCTTGCTATTGTGCTGAACCGCCAGCAGGATCAGCGCAACGGCGGTGAGTAGCGCGAATCCAACGGTGATGAGCAGAAAGGCGGTTGTGCGTTCGCCGCCGCGGGCGCCGATTGCGGCAGCAAAGTGCAACACGATGGCCGCGGCGCTCAAGGCGTAGCCGGCGCGCACTAGCGGACGCAAGCCGTTCCCCAAAGAAAGATCGAGCAGCACCGCGGGCAAAGCGCTGAGAATGGAAAATGTGAGTGCGATCAGGATCTCCGGATCGGCGCTGGAACGCATGGCGGCGGCAAGAACGGCCAGCGAGCCCACGTTCCAAAAGAAGGCCAGCGCCGCCGCGGTAGACGAGCGCCAGTCGCCGGGCGAATACTTCCTGGTCCGATCCTTTATTAAGAGGAACAGGAAAATCCCGAAGATAATCGCGCCCGCGGAGTGCCCGATGGCATTCACCAACAGGGGCTCGTGGGTGTTGGGCATAACCTGTTCCGTAGTTTAGCGCCGCGCTCGGTAGTGGCTACTTTGGGGTCGGGATTGCGATCAGAAGCCCCCAACTCACGCCGATTGATCGTTCATGCTCGTGCCCGAAAGTGTATTCATACGCTGGTTCGATGAACCAGCCCAATCTATGCGTCGCGCCGGGCCAGTACATGAAATCTAATGCGAACTCACCGGCGAACGAGTTCTGTTTTATACCGAACCGTCTCGTATGAACCCACTCCGGGCCAATGCCAACCATAAGCTCCGCTTTTCTCGAAAGCGTCCAAGGCTTCTTAAACAGCACGCCGGTGTCCCATTCGGTCGAGTGGCGGGTAAAAAGCGGCGTAGTCCCTACTTCTATCTCCAGCCAGTTTTCTAGCGGCGTGAACTCGATGGCGACATCAGCGCCCGCACTCCATCCACCGTTGACGTTTACGCTGTTGGCTCCGCCGAGTTCTACGATTGCGGCAGGCTCTTTATTGACGCTTTGCGCGAATGCGCCGCACGACAAAAGGATTGAAGGCACCAGAAGACGCTTCAGCACGCTTATCGGCTTTATGCCGCTCTTTCCAAGGCCTGCTCTTGGGCTTCGATCAACACTACCAGATCGAGACCTCCCAGAATCGATCCGTCACGCCAGCGGCCATGGCAGGCGTCAAGCACGCGCGCGCCAAAGCAGCCATATCAGGTTTGAGACGTGGCAACGGAACGCTCCAATGCAGCGCGGCCCAAAAGACCGTGCCGCCCGTGATGAGGACCGCTTCCGTCCATTGCTCGAATCGGTGATGTAGAGGTGATGTAGATCCGTGGAGGAGATCGATCCGAGCGACGCGCCCCCGTCATGATATTAGTCTGCTCGCTCACCAACTCGTAAAGAAATCAACTCTAAAAGCGGCCCTCTACCCCGCGCTCCACAACCGCACGCCGTCGCGGCGGGTCAACTACGCGGTAGAAAGCGGCCGCGCGGCCGGATTTACCCATGGTTAGCCGGTTGCCTCAAAACGCGGGTCCTCTCATTGCCACGCTTGGCATCGCCCACGCCTGGCATTGACATGATTTCACGGCTTTGGTAACAATTCACTTAGCGCGCGATGCTTACGGGCGCAAATG
The DNA here is from genome assembly GCA_963838885.1 of Bryobacterales bacterium. Lineage (GTDB taxonomy): Bacteria > Acidobacteriota > Terriglobia > Bryobacterales > Bryobacteraceae > JAICMB01. The sequence goes on from CAWITB010000019.1 coordinate 54,537, forward strand.
AGGGGAGTTTAGGAGCGCGACCCGACGCGTCTCCCGACGGCTTGCAGGCGCGGCGGCGGAGTAGAATATGGGACACGCACACGATCACCATCACGACCATCAAGCCGTTCCATCCGACCCGGCGTTGCGCGTGAAAGCGCTCGAATCGCTGCTGGTTGAAAAAGGACTGGTGGATCGGGAGGCGCTCGACGCGTTGGTCGACACATTCGAGCACAAAGTGGGTCCGCGCAATGGAGCGCGCGTGGTGGCGCGGGCCTGGGTGGATCCCGCTTACAAGAAGCGTCTGCTGGCGGATGCGCCCGCGGCCATCGCGGAGCTGGGTTACAGCAGCGGTCAGGGCGAACACATGCTGGTTGTCGAGAATGGTCCGAAGGTCCATAACCTGGTGGTGTGCACGCTGTGTTCGTGTTATCCGTGGCCGGTGCTTGGACTGCCTCCGGTTTGGTATAAGTCCGCGGCGTACCGGTCGCGCGCCGTGATCGATCCGCGCGGAGTACTGCGCGAATTCGGCACTCACATCGACGAGGACGTGGAGGTACGGGTGTGGGACAGCACCGCGGAGTTGCGCTACATCGTATTGCCGGAGCGTCCGGCGGGGACCGAAAATCTGAGCGAAGAAGAGCTCGCCGCGCTGGTCACGCGGGATGCCATGGTGGGTGTTTCTAAAGTTCCGGCTGCGGGGACAAAGGCATGAATGGCGTCCACGACATGGGCGGGCTGCAGGATATGGGTCCCGTTCAACGCGAAAACGATGAGCCGGTGTTCCATGCGGTTTGGGAAGGGCGCATATTTGCGATCAACGCGGCGCTCGGGGCGATGGGCAAGTGGAACCTCGATGCATGGCGCCATCAAATCGAACTGCTTGCTCCGGCCGATTATTTGCGAATGACGTATTATGAGCGGTGGTTGCGGATCAATGAGCAGCTCCTTGTAAAGCACGGGCTGGTTACGGCGGAGGAACTCGCAACGGGCACAGCGGAGCCCGGCGCGGCGAGAACGATCCCGGCCTTAACGGCCGATGCGGCAGCTCGACGCCTAGGGCGCGGAATTCCTTCGAGTGACGATCCCACAGTGCCGGCTCTGTTCCAGGTTGGCGAGCGGGTACGCGCCCGCAACATGAATCCGACAGGGCATACGCGACTTCCGCGCTATGTGCGAGGCAAGGACGGCCTAGTCACGCGCGATCACGGCGTCTACACCTTTCCCGATACGAACGCGCACTTCGAAGGCCAGAAGCGCCAGCACGTTTACTCGGTCCGCTTTAGCGCTCGCGAACTTTGGGGCGAGCAGGCGCCGCCGCGGGACTCCGTTAACCTGGACATGTGGGACGACTATCTTGAGCGCGCCTGACCTCGACTTTGGAAGCGTGAATGCGCCGAGCCTGCCGCGGGATGAGGGTGGGCCGGTTTTCGCCGAACCGTGGCAGGCGCAGGCTTTCGCCCTCGCCGTGAGGCTCTCGGCGGAAGGTTACTTTACATGGAAAGAATGGGCGGCGGCGCTCGCCGATGAATTAAAAGCGGCGGCGGATCGCGGCGAGCCGGACGATGGCTCCCGTTATTATCATCATTGGCTGGCGGCGTTGGAGCGCGTCGTTTTAGCGAAGCGCCTGACCGACGGGGCCGCTCTGCTCACTCGAAAGGAAGAGTGGGCCGACGCTTACAGGCACACGCCTCATGGCAAGCCTGTGGAACTCGCCTCGCATAGCGGCCGCGACGAGCGTTCGTGAACAATTGCGGCCGCGCTCAAGCGGGCCTGTGTTCCGTCCCGAGAGCATGTCAAAGACGGACAAGGCTTTCCGCCTCTGCCTGGCTTTAGCTTACTCGCGATGGCTTGATGTTCCCTTGAAAGAAGCGCGGCATTCGGCCGGCGTTACCAGATAACGCCGCTCTTCAGGATTGCTTTTTTAGATCGAGCTTGATCGTAAGCTTCGACCCATCGTGACTGCCCTTGGCTTGTCCGCTCATGCGATCGCCATCGACGGTCAGAATCAGATCGAAGGTGGCGTGGTCCGTGGGGATTTGCATTTTTAAAGTATCGCCGTCGAGCGTTCCGTTCTGGACCGCATAGCTATCCCCTTGCGCCGAGGTCTTGACGGTTCCCGTTACGTCATTGCCGCTCTGCGTGAGATCAAACGTAATGTCGAAGGGTCCAGCGTCTTGGGCATCCGCGGCTTCCGGCTTGGCCGTCCCGGTCCATTTTCCGGTAACGTCGGCGAACAGCGCCGCGGCGGTCAGCGCCAGACACAAAATCAATCTTTTCATTTCATCCTTAGCGGCGATACGAATCTACTCGCCGTACGTCTATAATAAACCTGAATCCAATGGAGAAGACTCAATGATTTCACGCGCGCTTTGTCTCGCCGCTCTCGGGGTTGCCGTTTCGTTTTCCGCGGAGCTGCCGCAGTCCGTTATTTCGAAGACGCTCGACGGGCAACTGAAGATGGTGGAAGGCGAATTCATGCCGCTGGTGGAAGCGATGCCCGCGGACAAGTTCGATTTTGCGCCCACGCAGGGCGATTTCCAAGGCGTACGCACATTTCGGCAGCAGGCCATGCACACCGGGGCGGTCATATACATCGTTTCGGCAGCGGTCTTGGGGGATCCGAAGCCGGCGCAGGCCGGCGAGAATGAAAGCGGTCCCGCGAATATTACTTCGAAAGCCGACGTGTTGCAGTATTTGAAAGACGCGTTCGCGTACGGGCACAAGGCGACGAACTCGCTTACGGACGCGAGCGCGACCGAGATGGTGGCTTCGCCGTTTGGCGGCCGCAAACTTCCGCGGCTCTACATGGCGACATTGCCGGTATGGCACACGTTCGATCATTACGGGCAGATGTGCGTGTATGCGCGCATGAACGGCATAGTGCCGCCGGCGAGCCGGAAGTAAGGCGGGGAGGCGGGCGCGATTCGTGCGCCCGATGCTTTGCTTCGAAACGCACGAGCGTGGCGGCGTGCCGAGAGCCTGTCGAAGATTCAGCCGGCAATATCGTTGCTGTGGCGCGCGGCTCGAACTTGCAGCCACCCGCGATCGGCGATCGCCCGAAAACCGTGGAGCACGGTTGAAGGACCGCCGCTTCAGTCGAAGGCAATGCCGTTGACGCGTTATCTCGCATCGACACTGACTCGGCGCCTCTGTTTATTTCACCGCGAAGTTTCTCGCCGCTCTGCCCGGCAGCGATACCAGCAAAAGTCAACAGCGCCGCCGAAAGTTTCGCATCGAATGCTGGAGCTCCTCGATAGAGCCGATACGACGGACAGATTCTTGCGCCCGCGGGGAAACCGGCTGGGCAGTTTTCCAGCAAACGATCCACATGGAATAGCGTTTCGGCGACGAACGGCGCCTGGGGCCGGCGGGCGTTAATATATACGAAGTTCGAGGGTTCAGCGAGCGTATATAGTTTGGGTAGTTTGGCGCTATAACGCACTTAGGGGCAGCGCATTTATGGGGATGACGGAAACCGGGCGAAGTGCCAAAGCCCATGGAGTTTCGCTTGGATTGCAGCCTATGAAAAAGAAAATCCCACGGCTTAAAACCGATGAGCAAGCTGAGGCGTTTCTCGCCCAAGATCTGTCTGGCCTCGATTTTTCGCAGTTTCAACCGGCGCGGTTCGAATTCGAAAAAAAAGACGAGCAGATCAACATGCGCGTACCGAAGCCGTTGCTGGCGGCGGTCAAGGCTCGGGCGAAGGCGCGCGGTATTCCCTATACGCGCTTTATTAGGGAAACTCTCGAACGGGCGATGGCCGCACCGAAGTAAAAAGCGGCGATGGCGAGCGCGGCGATATTAGAGAGCATGCGCTACAGCATGGTGATTTGAGAGACTTTCACGTCCACTCCGGGGGAGTAATGGACGAGCGGCTCGCCGGACGGGTCTGGAAGGGCGTTGGCGGCGATGAGGTTCTGTTCGAGTTTCACGACGCTGGCGTGGAAAAGGGGCCACGGCGGGTGTTCTACTTGCACGTATCCGAGCTTATCGCCGAAGCAGGAATAGAGCCGGAACAGCGCCGTCAGGAAATGGTCGCGGGGGGTCAATTCAAGGGACGAGAAAGGCTCGCCGATCTCGATCTCAATATCCGCGTGGGCGGGACGCGCGGCGAGCAGACCGTTGCGCGTGCTGGCGTAGCGCACGAAATTGCCATCGCGGACGACTTTCATTTGCGCCCATTGATAGGGCAGCCGGAAACCGGTGCGGGCGCCCACAACAGCGGCGAGGCGGTCGGCGTCGAGCGATAGGAACCAGAGGCCGCGATCTCCATTGCGGTCGCGGACGTAGGTCCTGACATTGGTCTCGGGGAAGGAAGAGATCCAGGGCACGGGCCGCATATAGGGCAGGCGCAGACCCATGACCTCAAAGGGAACGAGGGCGACCCAGGCGAGCCCGTCATATTGGTCTACCGTGAGGCCGGGTGGGAGGAGTCGTTGGACGGTCTCAACCGGATAGGACCAGTGCAGGAACGTGAGCCGATTCCAGCTCTGAAACATCAGCGGGCGGTCGACCGGCCGCGGCGGAAAAGGGCTCACGTCGCTCAAGGGTCGTCAATACCGCATCGTCAATACCGCATTACGGCCGCCATTTGGCCGCCGTGGGGCACCTTGTTGCGGGCGACCACGAAGACGTCGCCGCCATGTTTCACGGTCTCTACCGCCGCCGCGTTGACAAGGTCCTCGTCGCCGGGTTGCTCCTCGCCGTGGGCGCGAACTTTGTGCGTCATCTCGTCGAAATTGCCCATATGGCTTGCGCCGCGAGCGACGAAGAGGTGCAGGACGCGGCCATCGTAGGCCGCTTTGACGATCTCCTTGAGACTGACGGAGCTTCTGGCGGAGCCGCCGAATTGCTCGTACATGGCGAGCGCCGCGTCCACTTCCTTATCCCAATAAGGCTGCACAACTTCGAGAGCGCGCTTGTGCAGCTCGCCTCCCTTCAGTCCATCGGGAGCGCCATGCACGCCGCCCTCGGCGAGGCGCGGAAACTTGCTCTCGTTGCGATAAAGCGACAGCTCGTAGTCGACGCCGGCGAGCACAAGAGGCGCCGTGCCGTTCTTCAGCAGCTCCGTAACGCCGTCGTCCACGCGCTTGTAGAAGTGGAGCAGATACTGGTCGCGGCGCTCCTTGTCATTACCGGTGCCGAACATGACGCGGCCGGCCCCCATGGAGGGGCCGCCCGAGCTGGCGTTATCGAGAACGTGATCGGGTTTGTCGCTTCCGATGAACTCGTCCAGATCGTGAGGGATTTCGGGCGGCAGATCGACTTCCTGCGAAGAGGCGCCGTCGCAGCGCAGCAGACGGATGTGCTTCTGGCTCAAAGCGAGGATGTAAAAGGGCCGGCTCGCTTCGAGCGCCGGGAACAGCGGCGATAACAGGAAGTGGTCCGATACGGCGGCGCAATCTTCCACTTCATGCGGCAGATAATAATGCGCGAAAACGTCGCTGGAACGGAAGATTACGATGCCGTTGTGTTCGCGGTCGCCGGCGACCTCGACCGCAAATTCGCGCAACGGCGACATGAGACGATCGAGCGTATCGCGCTCCAAACCGCGCCCGCGGAGCTTCTCCTCAATCTCCTGAACGGTCTTTTTTGTCTTGACTCCTATTTCCCGCGTATCCCGATGAGGCAAGGAAAGCAGGACGGTAAGGCAGGGCCCTTCGACGGCGCTTAACTCCTTTAAGCGCTCGGTCGTAAGCGGACTTGCCTGCGCTAATTGCTCCTGTTGCACGGAGGCCTCCGAATAGAGGACGCTTACGCGCGGCGCCGCTGTTTCTCAGTTTTTTAACGTCCGGTGGCGCGAGTGGCCCGGAAACTTTCGCTCTGGGCGCGCGCGGCGCCGGCGATTCAGCCCCTGGCAGGGGCGGTGGAGCTGGGGAGAGGCCCGCGCGCGGCGCGGTAACTCAGCGCGTGGGTGGGGCGATGGCGCTCGAGAGCGGCGCGCGCGGCAGGCGCCACGATTCGTCGAACAGACCGGCGCAGGCGACGTCTGGAACCTCCGCCGCCTCTTTCACCGTGAGCACGGCGTAATCGCCCAAGCGGGGCATTCCGTAATCGCCGCGATACTCGCGATCATCGATGGTGAGACCGCTATTCACGACGACGTAATGCGATGGATTGAGGGGGTTGGGATAAATCAGCGCGGGAAAATTGGCGGCCGCCGGGTACCTCCGGCCGCGGACGGTGACGTTCTGGCGCGTCCATTGCAGCGGCAGCTTGCCGCCGATCTTCGAAATCCAGCGATTGCTGCCGGGGTCGCCGAACAGGACCACGTTGTAGCGCGCGAAATCCGATGCGACGACGTCCTTGTCGTCCTGGACGCGGGGATGAGCGCGAAACCATTTCGCGTATAGCCGGTCGAAGCGCGCCAGCATTCGCAGAGTTTGGCGGTTTACGGCCTCGTTCCAGGGCTTTCCCGTGGGGCGCACCAGGAGGAAGGGATCGAGGAAGGCGTCGTCGATGGGACCTTGGAGCGCGTGGGTCTTGCGCAATCCCGCCGCTTTGGGCATGCGCCACGCGCCATTTGCCGGCGGATTTATCGAGGGCGATTTCGGGGGCGGGGGTAACGCGGAGGTCCTGGCTATCGATGCGAATCTCGCGCGCGTGTTCGGTCTCGCGCAAGGTCAGCCGCGTCAGGTTTTTCGTCGCGATCCGGTAGCGGCTTCCGGAATCACTGCGCAGCGCGTCGATTTCGGCGCGCTCGTAATGTTGTTCGAGGCCGTCGAGGCTGATCCAATAATCGCGGTTGTAGCGCGTCGTATAGGTCAGAAAGCGGATGTGGTCCGGCGAAACACGGCCGCGATCGCCGTACTCCTTCAAGAACGCATCGAGCCGCTCGCGCACCAGCGGACTCGTGCCATGGCCGGTGTTCTGGGAGATCAGGAAAATCGCGGGCGTGCCCTGTGCGCGCAGGAAATCCGGCTCGCCTTGGGAAGGGAAGCCTTCTTTTTCAAGCTGTTCGCGGGCGCGCAGAGAAGATTCCAACTGCCCGCGCGTGGGGGTTCCGCGAGGAGGCGGCGGCAACGACGAGACCTGGGGGTCGTGATCCCCGTCGTGGGCCGCGAGCGGCAGATCGAATACATTGAGGGCCCATTCAGGAATGTTCTCCCAGATGCGCAGCGTGGCGTATTGATACGGAGTGAGGCCCGGCATTTGGGGCCGGCGCGACCACGTTCCCGCGCCGATCTCGGCGGCCGCCCAGCGATCGGGATAATGCAGCGCCAAATGCCAGGCGCCCTCGCCGCCCATCGAAAATCCACGCAGCAGAATGCGCTCGGGATCGATTTTGTAGCGCTTCTCGACGGCGGCAATCGCTTCGAAGACATCGGCCTCTCCGGCGAAATGATAGCCCGCGCCATTCCACCGTCCGTAGACATCGAGCTGGATCTGTCCGTTGTCCGCGACGGGCGGTTTCGAAGGCCCTTGATTGGGAAAGGCGTAAAGGAAACTCGCTTCCGTCAAGCGCGCGGCGCGTCCATGCAGCGACACATATAAGCGCAGCGGCTTGGTCCCGTCATAGGAAGACGGCAGCGCGATGCCGTAGGGCTGCACGGAGCCGTCGAGCGCGGAGTAGAATCCGTGCGTGACGCGGCGCTCCGCGGTCCACGGCGATTCGCCATTCTGCAATTGACGCGCGCGCCGCAGCCCGGTGTCAAGCACAGCCAGGGCATGGTCGATATCGGCGGGCGTGAAGAAATCCTCGGGAAACTCCAGCAGCCATTGGCCTGCCTTGGCGTAGACCTCCACATCGGCGAGCAGGTCCGGGTCCGCGCCGCTCGCTTTGCATTGGGCGACGATGGCGCCGATGGCGCGAACTTTCGAATCGATCAGCGCCTTCTGCTCGGGCGTGGGATCGACATGCGGCAGCGGCTGCTGCTGCGCCGCGGCGGCGATCCATGCTGCGGCGGCGATCGCGAGGACTTTCAGCAACTGCATGGACGCCATTCTAACTCCGCGCCTTCCGCCGAAAGCCCGCGGCTTGCGCGAGAGGGCCGTGGTGGGCACTCGAACCTTCCGTGTTAAAGTCGAAAAACCGACTGCTATGCGTCTCGTTTCCGGCTGGCTGACGCTGTGCCTTTTCGCGCTTTGCCTGTCGGCGCAGGGCAACTACGAGATCCAGGTCTACCCGTCCGAGACCGTCGCGCCCGGCCGCACGATGTTCGAGTTCCACACCAACTACACGATCGAAGGCACGAAGCAGACTATCGACGGCGTTTACCCGACCGAGCATCAGCTTCACGAAACACTCGAGATCACGCACGGCTTCACTTCCTTTTTCGAAACCGGTTTTTACCTTTTCAGCAACATACAGGAAGGGGTGGGGTGGGATTTCGTGGGTACCCACATACGGCCGCGCTTCCGCGTTCCCGAGGATTGGCATTGGCCCGTCGGCGTCAGTATTTCGCAGGAGATCGGCTGGCAGAAGCCGCAATATTCGCCGGACACCTGGACGTATGAGCTGCGCCCGATCATCGACAAGCAGATCGGGCGTCTCTATGTTTCGTTCAATCCCACGCTGGACCGCGCGCTGCACGGTCCGGACGTGAATCGCGGCTGGGAATTCTCTCCCAACGTCAAAGCGGGCTACGATTTCACGAAAGTAATCAACGCCGGCATCGAATATTACGGCAATCTGGGCCCGGTTACGGGATTCGATCCGTTCCACGATCAACAACAACAGATCGTCCCGGCGATCGATCTAAATTTCTCGCCGAATTGGGAGTTTAATGCCGGGATCGGGGTGGGCGTGACGCACACGACCGATCATCTGTTGATCAAAATGATCGTGGGTTACCGCTTCAAGAGATAGCAGGCGGCGTACGGCTAATCCCGCGTGGCGGGGCGGGACGGAGGTCGGGACAGCCGTTCGCTTCGGCGAGGCGCAGATGCACCTCGGTAGCTTGTCTCTCCCTGCCGGAGAATCTGAGAATCACGACGGCGATCAGGTATACTCCCGTGACGACGACGTCGGCGATGGTGTCGAGGGAGGGCGAGCCGGAGATCAGCAGGATGCCGTCCTGTCGCAAGAGGCGCAGGGTCTGCCATATGGAGACGATGCCGAGGAGGGCGGCAAGCAGGCGATCCGGCCCCTTGCGGCGGCGGCGCAGGATCAGCATGCACCAGAACATGGTGGCAATGCAGGCGCTCAAGGCCAATCCCAGCCATGGATCCGTCAGGAGAATTTTCCAAACGAGCACGCCAAGCTCCCTACCCAAGCTCTCTATCCAAGCCCATTGACACGGAGGTATACACCTTGCCGTTCAAGCTTCTATCGGCAGCCGCGGCTTATAGCTTTAGCCATCCCACGCGAGTATGCTCGACTTCGCGTATCATAAGGTTACACGTCCGTGAAAGCTAAACTGTTTTTGAAGTACGTACGCGTGCCTCGCGCGGCCGCGAAAGTTGTTTGCGCCCTGGCGCTTTCCGCCGTCCTGCTGGCGGCGGCGGACACGATGAACGAAATCCGCAGCGGCAATTTCGCGCCCAAGAAGCGCGCCGCGGCCGAACTCCGGCTTCTCGACTGGAACATCGAGCGCGGCGAGCGTCTCGACCAGATCGCCGGCGGCATCGAATCGCAGGGGCCCGATCTCGCCATCCTGCAGGAGGTGGATCTCAACGCGCGCCGCACGCATCATCTGGACATCGCCAAGGAATTGGCCCGTCGGCTGAAGCTAAATTTCGTCTTTGGGACCGAGTTTCAGGAGTTAAGCCAAAGCTCCGCCGGCGAGCCCGCCTATCACGGCAACGCGATACTCACTTCCCTGCGCATCCGCTCTCCGCGAATTATCCGCTTCGCCGCGCAGTCCGGGTTCTGGCAGCCCCGCTCCTTTCTTCCGCAATGGGGCTTTTTGCAACGCCGCCTGGGCGGGCGCATGGCGCTGGTCGCGGAGCTCGATTATCACGGCCGTACTCTTGTCGTCTACAATCTGCATCTTGAAAGCCGCAGCGGCGGCGACATCCAGTTCGCGGAATTGAAAGAGGTCTTGGCGGACGCCGCGCGTTATTCCGCGAGCACGCCTATTGTCATTGCCGGAGATCTCAACACCAAGTATCGCCGCTCCATGATTCAGGTTGTCGAGGAGCTCACGCGGCAGGGGTACGAGAACGCCTTTGGCGAGCGCAGCGAGCGAACGCACGTCTTTGTCGGATCGCTCGATTACATTTTCGCGCGCGGTCCCATTCAATTGCGAGAGGGCCGCGTCCACCGCGACATGCATGGCTCCGATCACTTTCCCGTCTCGGCCGAGCTGATTCCCTCCGCCGGGGCCGTGGCCCGACGTTAACCGGCGCGCCGCTGGAACGCGCCCGCGCGCGCCGATGTAGCGCCTGAGCCTTGCGACGCGCGGGGGGGCCATCATGGCGCAATTGTGATAAGCTCGGTACCCGACGAAGAACAACATATGCCTGAGATTAACCCAGAATTTGCTACCAACCCCGAACCTCGGCGCGCGTGCGTACTTCTCCTGGACACCTCTTCCTCTATGAAAGGCAAAGCCATCGATCTACTAAATGAGGGTTTGAGAGCGTTTCAGGAGGATGTCCGGAAAGATCAACTCGCTAGTCGAAGAGTCGAGGTTGCAATTGTAACCTTCGGAAATGGCGGGTACCGAAAGGTACAGGACTTCATAATTGCAGACGAGTTCGACCCACCGAAACTGGAAGCCGGAGGTGACACACCGATGGGTGAAGCAATCGAAGTCGCCATTGACTTTGTTACGGCGCGAAAAACAATGTACAAGAACAGCGGCATCAAGTATTACCAACCGTGGATATTCATGATCACAGATGGCGCGCCGAACGAACATAGTCCGTGGCGCCAGGCCGCGGAGCGTGTCAAGCGCGAGGTGGCCTCCAAGAGGCTAACGTTTTTCGGAGTCGGCGTTGACGATGCTGACATGCAGGTGATTAAGCAGATATCCCCAGATCGTTTTATGAAGCTCGATGGCCTCGAGTTTCGAACGCTGTTCATTTGGCTCTCGCAGAGTTGCAGCCGGGTGGCCGGCAGCAGACTGGGCAATCAGGTTCCACTCCCGCCGGTGCCCTCCTTCAATTCTCCCGATTGATTATAGGGGAAAGCTGATGGTAGTTAGAGATGGGGGATGGCGCGCGCGGTTTCCGCTTCCGTGCCTGGCAGTAGTCACCTGACACGTGGCATGGAATGCCAGGACTCCAACTCCGTTGACGTCCTTCCGGGCGGAACGCTCGTAATCGTCATCTGTGATGGTGCGGGCTCGGCGGCAAGCGCGCCGCCAGAGCCGAATCCACGGCGAATTCGAGCATGGCTTTCCTTCGACAGCATCTGGAGCGCGGCGGACCGTGCAATGAGGAAGCCTGGAAACGCCTCCTGGGAGATTGCCTCGATTACGCGAGAGTGGAGCTCGCCGACTTAGCGAAGCGGAAATCGGCCAGATATTCTGAATTTGCCACGACTCTCCTCGTAGCCATTGTTACAAGAGAGTGGCTCGCAACCATGCAAATTGGCGACGGTGCTATTGTTGCCAAAACTGCTTCCGGCCCACTTGAAGTTTTGACCGTGCCGGGCGACAGCGAGTACATCAACGAAACCACGTTTATCACATCTTCCGATGCCTTGGGCCAAGTTCACTTTAATATAAGGCCAGAAGCGAAGGTGAGCGGGATCGCCGCACTCACCGATGGCATGCAGTTCCTTGCCCTGCAATATTCCGACAACACGGCCCACGAGCCGTTCTTCACCCCTCTTTTCGATTACGCAGCGGGCGCTGACTCTTCAGATTCGGATCTCTATGCATTTTTGCGATCTCAACAGGTCTGCGAGAAGACGGACGGTGATAAAACACTGGCCGTGGCGGTTCGTATATGTACCTGACCGGAACGGGACGCAGCGTTCCACTTAGCGCTACCCGGCTTGGAGCAGGCGGTGAGGGAGGTGTTTATCGGGTCACTGCCGACTCGACTGTCGTAGCGAAAATCTATAAAAAACCTTCGCCCCAGCATACCGAAAAGCTCCGAGCAATGCTCAAGAGCCCTCCGCAGGACCGGACTGCGCCGGGCCACATCTCAATTTGCTGGCCCACTGCTTCACTTTTCAATGTACGAAAAGAAAACGTCGGTTTTTTAATGCCCTTGGTGAAATCATCCCTGGACCTAGGCAGTATTTATAACCCGTACACCCGACAGAAATCGGCCCTTTCCTCATTTACTTGGGAATACTTGCTTCGGACCGCCGGGAATATCGCAGCCGCCGTCGCGGACCTCCACGCGAAGGATATGTGATCGGTGATCTCAATGAAAGCAATAGGGTTAACATGGCTATTTCCTCGTAAGCCATTCTACCCTTGTACATAGGCCATGTACGCCGATATTGCAGATACTCGATTTTAAAAGGTTTGGTAGCGCTAACGGGAATCGAACCCGTATTTAAGCCTTGAGAGGGCTCCGTCCTAACCGTTAGACGATAGCGCCACGCGCCGTTTTCAGTATATCAACCACCATCGCCGGCCGCGCGAATCGCGTCGCGGTCGCGCGCGCCAACTACTCCAGCCGCAACGTCCCGAACGCCTCGGGTACGTGATAACTGGCCGCATTCGTCGGCTGCCACGCGATCTTTTTGCGATCGGGCGGCGGTCCTTGCATACGATAGAAGTTCACGCGCAGCTCATTGCCCGGCTTCGGTTGCCGCTCGTCGATGCTCTTCCAGGGAATCTGCATCTCGCCGTACCAGATTTTTGCGCTGGGGTCGATTCTGGTCTTTACTTTGAAGCCGGAATTCCACGACACCCCGGCTCCGGGCAGAGGATGATCGCGGTCGATATCGAGATCGACCCACTCCCCGTGCGGCGAAATTTCGAACTCCTTATAGCGGTGGGTATTCTTGTAGTCCCACCCAATGAACGCCTCGGCAACGTCGTAGCTCCAGAGCTTGTTCGTCTCTTTGTCCGTGACCGGCTGGGGTTCGCCATAGAGCTCCCGATAAGGACAAATAAACAGAATATAAAGATAATCGGGCGTCCAGCGCGAACGTATTTCAGTACGATGGCCGGGCACAGGTTGGCCCATCGTATCGCCGGTGGCGAACACCGCCTTTGCGCCGCGCCAAAAGCTCGACGCCGGGTCCGCGCTCGGAGGCGCATCTTGGGGAGCGCGCGCGCTGACGATCACGCCGCCGCCCGCCAGTAACGGGACGACAGCCAAGACAAAAGCGCCGCCTGCCGCCAAATATCGGTTTATCGCGAGCATCAGAGACTTACCTTACCATTTTTTACAGACGGCCCGTAGGCGTCTCCGTAACCTTTGCATCCCACATAGGCGCCTTCTATCATTAAGAGAGTCAGAATTTAGCTCCCCAGGAGAGGACCACAAATGAAGCTTCGTTTACTTGTGCTTTCGTGTGCGCTGGCCGTCGCGGCATTCGCCGCCGACGTTTCCGGCAAATGGACAGCAGAGATGCCGGGCCGCGGTGGAAACACCATGACCTCAACTTTCACTTTTAAAGCCGATGGAAGCAACCTTACGGGTACCGTTGCGGGCGGCCGCGGCGGAGAAGCCCAGATCACCAACGGCAAAATCGACGGCGACAATGTTTCGTTCGACGTAACCCGCGAAGGGGCGAACGGAAGCATGACCATGCATTACACCGGGACCGTTTCCGGCGACACCATCAATTTCAAGGTGATGCGCCAGGGCGGTGAAGGCCAGGCTCGCGAGTTTACGGCCAAGCGCTCCACGACCTAACGCCCATAATCGTCACTAAAGCGAGCGCAGCCCCGATGTTGCCGAGTAATCTCATCCTCACGGCGGTTGTGTTCGCATGCCTGCTGTTAGAGGCAAATGTGTTCGCGCAAAGCGGGATCGTGAAGTCCAACGGACTCGCGGTCCCCGGCGCGACCGTGACGGCCATTCAAAATGGCAAAAGCATAAGCACGACGACTGACGAAACCGGCCGTTACGAGTTCGCGGGGCTGGCTCCGGGTTCTTACGCCTTCGAAGTACGAATGTTTGGTTTCCGGGTGGAGCGCAAGGAAGCGCAGATACCCGGTCAACAGCTCGACTGGACGCTCCAAATCATGCAGCGGCCCGATGCCGCGGCCTTGCGGACGCAAACAGGCCAGGCGAACCAAGCGCAAACCGAGATCGCGAACGAGATCGCGGCCGCCGGCGCCGGTTCCCCGCCGGGCGTCGACGGCGCTAGCGCGAACGATGCCTTCCTTGTCAACGGCAGTCTCAGCCAGGGCTTGCAGAACGGCCAGCCGGACGCCGTGTTGCCGCAGGGGCGCGGCTTCGGCGGACAGTTCCCCGGAGATCGGCAGCCGGGCCTCATGCCCGATACGCAGAATATTCCGGGTACGCCGGGCGGACCGGGTGGTCCGGTTCCAGGTCAGGGCGGCGGCTTTGGCGCCGGAGGTCGCGGCGGGGCGGAGGGTTTGGCGGTGGAGGATTTGGCGGACGGGGCGGCGGCGGGCCGCGCGGTCCTGGTGGACCGAATCGCCGCAACGCGCGCAACGGCGGCTTCTTCGGCAATCGCGCGGGCCGCGGACGCGACACTTCGCTGCACGGCGCGCTTTTCTTTCAGTACGGAAATTCGGCGGTGGACGCGGCGCCTCTCTCGTTCAGCCAGGGCAGCGTACCGAAACCGCAATTCGATTCCAGCCGCTTCGGCGTGACCATTGGCGGACCGCTGCAGATTCCGAAGCTGTTTAAGAGCGAGAACACGTATTTTTTCCTGAATTACTTCGGCACGCGCGCGACGACCGCCGCCTACAATGTCGGCACCGTTCCAACACCCGAGGAGCGCAGCGGCGATTTTTCACAGTCGCTCGTGAACGGCCTGCCGGTTTCGATTTTCAATCCATTGAGTCCAGCCCACGAACAATTCCCGGGCAACGTGGTTCCCGCCAGCTTGTTCGATCCGGCGGCTGTCAAGCTGCTGAGCCTCATTCCACTCCCAAACCAGCCGGGATACGTGAACAATTACGTCTTCTCGACCGCGATTCCAGCCAATACCGATAATCTCAACGTCCGTTTCAATCAGAACCTGAGCAAGAAAGATCGTCTCGCGGAAAACTTCAATTTGCAGAGGCGCAGCGGCGAAACCCCTTATCTGTTCGGATACGAAGACGAAACCAGTGGGCAAGGGATCAGCAGCAGTCTGAGCTATACGCGCAATCTGGGCGTGACTTCGCTGAACGTTCTGAGTTTGCAGTTCAACCGCAACACCAGCCATCTGACGCCGTATTTCGCGTACAAAAGCAACGTGGCGGCGATCGCGGGCATCAACGGGGTCTCGCAAGATCCGGCCAACTATGGCCCCCCCAACCTGACCTTCACGAATTACGCTTCGCTCAGCGATGGGGCGCCCTCGTTCAACGTGGTCGAGGGCGGGACGCTTAGCGACAATTTCTCGCAGGTGCGCGGATCGCATAGTTTGTCGGCGGGGATGCTGTACAAGCGCTCCGATCTGAACACCATCACGGACCAGAACGGGCGCGGCACGTTCAGCTTCTCCGGTTACGGAACGAGCGCATTCGTCAACAATCAACCCGTCCCGAATACCGGCTACGATTTCGCCGATTTTCTTCTGGGGCTGCCGCAATCGAGCTCCATACGATTTGGCGACACGTCCACGTACTTCCGCGGTAATCAGTGGGGCGCTTTCGCGCAGGACGATTGGCGCGCGAAGTCGAATTTCACGCTGCTGTTCGGGTTACGCTACGAATACTACACTCCTCTCTCGGAGAAGTACGGGCATATCGCGAATCTGGAAGTAGGGCCGGATTTTACGAACGTCACTCCCGTTGTGCCGGGCCAAAGCGGACTCCCTTACTCCCTGATCCGGCCCGACAAGCACGACTTCGCGCCGCGCGTGGGATTGGCGTGGAAACCGTTTCAAAAGCACAGCACGCAGATCCGCGCGGGTTACGGAATCTATTACAATCCAACGGTCTATAATCAGTTCGCCTCGCGTCTCGCCTCGCAGCCGCCCTTTGCCAATACCGGCAGCTTCGTAACAGGAGTAGACGGCACGCTGACGCTCGAAAATGGACTTGTCATCCCACCCGGCAATTCGAAAATTCTGAACACCTGGGCCGTGGACCCGAATTACCTGGTCGGCTCCGCGCAAAGCTGGACCTTCACGCTGCAGCAGGATCTTCCCAAATCGCTAATCCTCGATCTCGGCTACATCGGAACCAAGGGCACGCACCTCGATAATGAGATCGTGCCGAACCGGTCCCTCTCCGGTACGACGCGTCAGGACGCCAACGCGACAGGGTTTACCTACGAGAGCTCCAACGCGAACTCGGTGTATAACGCGCTGCAAGTCCGGGTCGTACGCCGCTTCCGGCGCGGCATTTCGTTTAATGCGGTGTATACGTTCTCGAAATCGATTGACGACTCTTCGACGTTCGGCGGCGTGGGCAACACGGTGGCTCAGAACCCATTCGACATCAGCGCCGAGCGAGGCCTGTCGAGCTTCGACCAGCGCCATACGCTGAGCTTGAATTACAACTTCACCGCTCCCAAATCGACGCACGCGATTCTTTCGGACTGGCAGCTCACCGGCGGCATCACGGCCACCAGCGGAACGCCCTTCACGGCGCGCGTTCTCGGGAATCAGGCGAACATCGCCGGCTCCGGCACTGTGGGCAGTGGACGCGCCGAAGCAACGGGTCTGCCGATCGAAACGGGCGTGGGATTCTTCAACCCGCTGGCATTCACGGAGCCGCCCGCGGGCGCGTTCGGCGATGCCGGCCGCAACACCATTCCCGGCTTGGCGCAATGGTCCTGGAATTCGGCCTTCGGGCGCTCCTTCCGCTTCGGCGAGACGCGGCGGTCGCTGGAGTTCCGGCTCGAAGGCACGAACATTTTGAACCACGTCAACATCACGAGCATCGGTACCGTCGTGAACGCATCGAATTACGGCGTGCCGCTCGCGGCCAGCCAAATGAGACAACTCAGTGCGATTATTCGCTTCCGATTCTAAAGTGCGCGCGTTTACGGCCATGGCGCTGTCCTGCGCCTTAGCGGGAATTCCGCTCCAGGCGCAAGATGCCCCCGCCACGTTCAAATCGAACACCAATCTCGTAATCATCAACGTTACGGTTCGCGACAAATCGGGCAAGCCGATCGAGAACTTGAAAAAAGACGACTTCCAATTGCTCGAAGACGGCAAACCGCAAGCCATCTCCGTGTTCGAGATGCAGCAGCTAAATTCCGAGCCGCTTCCTCCCACGATCGCGCCGGAGAAGGCGCTGGTCCCGCGGGGCGCCGTCGTCACGCAAACACCGCCGCAGCCGCAAATGGCGCAGCCGGAACCCGCCGAGCCGCCTTCGCCCGAGCGTCTGCGGAACCATCGATTGATCGCGCTGATGTTCGACATGTCCTCCATGCAGCCGGCCGAGCAGGTCCGCGCCCAAAAAGCCGCGGCGCAATTTCTGACCGAGAAAATGACCAAGTCGGACCTGGTCTCGATCATGATCTTTACGACCACGCTCAAGGTCATCGAAGATTTCACGGATGACCGCGACCAGCTTCTGGCCGATTTGAAAAAGCTGCGCGTCGGCGAGCAGAGCGAGAACGCCGCGCTGGGCGCGACGGGAGCGGACGCGACCGACGATAGCGGCGAATTCACGGCCGACGAGACCGAGTTCAACATTTTTAATACCGACAGCAAGCTCGCCGCGCTGGAAGACGCCGCCAGGAAACTGGCTATCTATCCAGAGAAAAAGGCGCTGGTTTATATTGCCAGTGGACTGAGCAAGACGGGCGTTGAGAACCAGTCGCAACTGCGTTCCACGGTAAACGCGGCCGTGCGCGCGAACGTTGCCTTCTACCCCATCGACGCTCGCGGTCTGGTAGCGTTGACTCCCGGCGGCGACGCCAGCGCCGCGTCTCCGAAGGGGACCGGGATGTTCACTGGTTCCACGCAGAGCGGCGGCAAAAATAGCTTTATCGACTCACAGGAGACGCTCTTCACTCTGGCCGCGGACACTGGCGGCAAGGCGCTGCTCGACAGCAACGACCTGTCGGTGGGGATGACGCAGGTGCAGCGCGATATCAACACCTACTACATCCTTGGCTACTACAGCACCAATGACGCCGCGGACGGGAAATACCGGCGCGTGAAGGTGCTGTTGAATTCCGACCCCCACGCCAAGCTCGATTTCCGCAACGGCTACTACGCGTCGAAGATTTGGGCCAAGATGAACGGCACCGATAAAGAGCGGCAGCTTCAGGAAGCCCTGCAGTTAGGCGATCCCGCGACGGATCTGCCGCTGGCCGTCGAGATCGATTATTTCCGCACCGGGAAAGGGCAATATTTCGTCCCCATTTCCGTGAAGATTCCAGGGTCGGCTTTTGATTTGGCGAAGAAGGGATCGAACGACGAGACGGAGTTCGATTTCATTGGGCAGATCAGCGATCCCAAGGGCAAGACCATTGGCGGCGTGCGCGATGGCATCAAGATCAAACTCAATCGGGATTCCGCGTCACAGATGACGAACCGGAACATCGAGTACGACACCGGCCTGACGCTGGGGCCCGGCGAATACCGCCTGCGTTTTCTCGCGCGCGAGAATAAATCGGGCAAGATGGGGACCTTCGAGACGGCCTTCAAGGTACCCGATCTCGACGCCGACCGCGCGACGGTGCGCATGAGCTCCGTTGTATGGAGCAATCAGAGGGAACCGCTCAGCGCCAGCATCGGAACCGCGGGTACGAGCAAGAAGCTGCTGGCCGCCCATCCGCTGGTCGAGAATGGCGTCAAGATCGTGCCCAGCGTGACGCGCGTTTTCCGCACGGACCAGAACCTCTACGTCTACTTCGAAGTCTATGCGCCGGGAAAATCGGAGGATGCCAAGGCCCCAAGCTTGAGCGCCGACGTGGCCCTGTTCCGCGGCAAGGCGAAAACCTTCGAGTCCAATCCGGTCCGCGTCGAAAAGCTAAACTCCAAGCGCCCCGATACGGCGGCATTTCAGTTCCAGGTGCCCTTGAAGAACATTCAGCCCGGCGAATATTTGTGCCAGGTGAACGTCATCGACCAGCAGGCCAGAAAATTCGCATTCACGCGCGCCCCCCTCGTCGTGCTGCAGTAACGCACAAGCAATTTCGCCTGCCGGCGCGCCCGGCAGCGATCCGCCCTGATACGATGGATACCTCCGATGCTCGATCTTTCGGCCAACGATCCTCTCATTAAGTCAAGAGCTATATCCACGACATTAAACATTTAAAGAGCGAGCAGCGCGTCGCGCACGAACTCGGCCTGAAAGCGCCGTTTCAGAATTTACTCGATAAAACCGCAAAAAGGCGCGGTTGGACGCTTGTTGCCGAACTCGCCACGCATGCCGGCGGCAAACGCGTCGTTCCAGACGGTACCGTTCGCGACGAGTTCCGGCTCGCGCGAGGCTGGTGGGAAGCGAAGGATACTTCCGATAATCTGGCCATCGAGATTCAGAAAAAACTCAAGTCCGGCTACCCTGCGCGCAACACGATATTCGAGGATACGCAAGTCGCTGTCCTATACCAGGACCGGCGCGAGGCGGACGAATTCGCCCTCGGCGAGCCGCTGAAGATTGCGGCGCTTCTCAATCGATTCTTCTCGCACGACGAATCGGATGAGCGCGAATTTCAGCGCGCCATGGACGAGTTCAAGAGCCGCATTCCCGATCTTGCTCAATCTCTGCGGGAGCACATCGCGGAAGCGCACGCGAAGAACAGGAAATTCAACGAGTCTTTTGGCGCATTTGTTACCCTCTGCCGCGCGGCGTTGAGTCCCAGCCTCTCCGAGGAGAGGGTCGACGAGATGCTCATACAGCATCTGTCTGACCGAGCGCCTCATGCGCAACCTCTTCCAAAACCCCGAATTCACGAAACGCAACGTCATCGCCGCCCAGGTGCAGAACGTCATCGAAGCGCTCGCCTCCACGAGTTTTTCCAGCGCGCGAATTCCTCAAGCGGCTCGATCCCTATTACAAGGCCATCGAAAAGGCCGGCGCGGATCTCAGCCATTTTACGGAAAAGCAGGATTTCCTAAACTCCGTCTATGAGCAGTTCTTCCAGAAATTTTCGCCCGGCACGGCCGACACCCACGGCATCGTGTACACTCCCCGCGAAATCGTCGACTATATGTGCGATTCCGTGGAAGAGGCCCTGAAGGAGGAGTTCGGATACACGCTGGCCTCGCCCGAGGTCGTCGTTCTCGACCCTTGCACCGGGACCGGCAATTTTATCGTCAACCTGATCGAGCGCATGCCGCCCAGCGCCCTGGCCGAGGCTTATCGTAATCGCCTCTTCGCGAACGAGCTTATGTTGCTGCCCTACTACGTGGCAAGCTTAAATATCGAGCACGCCTATTACGAGCGCCGCCGCGAGTACGAATCTTTCGAAGGGCTCTGTTTTGTCGATACTCTCGACATGGCCGAGTCCCGTCAAATAGGCCTATTTACGGCTGCCAATACCGAACGGGTCGAGCGCGAGAAAAAGGCGGACATCACGGTAATTATCGGCAACCCGCCGTACAACGTCGGCCAAAAAAGCGAGAACGACAACAATCGGAATCGAAAGTACAAGGAGATAGACCAACGCATCCGTGAAACGTACGCGAAGGATTCGCAAGCGACCAACAAAAATTCGCTCAGCGACATGTACGTGAAATTCTTCCGCTGGGCCACGGACCGCTTGCGCGGGCGAGATGGCATCGTTTGCTTCGTATCGAATAACAGTTTCGTGGACCATACTCGCGTTCGATGGCATGCGCAAGCATCTCCGTGAAGAGTACCAGCGGATCGAACACATCGATCTTCACGGCAACGTGCGCCGGAATCCGAAGATCTCTGGAACCGACGCATAACGTGTTCGGTGATCCAGGTAGGGCGAATCGGCATAACGCATCGCCGTAAAGAAAGCGGGAATCGAGCGGCGAGCATGCGGTACCAGTCGCGTCGCCCGAAATGTGGCGCAAGCGCGAAAAACTCGATTACCTCGCCAAAGGAGAAATCAACTGGCA
Organism: Bryobacterales bacterium; assembly: GCA_963838885.1. Lineage (GTDB taxonomy): Bacteria > Acidobacteriota > Terriglobia > Bryobacterales > Bryobacteraceae > JAICMB01. The sequence goes on from CAWITB010000019.1 coordinate 75,499, forward strand.
AGCGCTTGCGCCGGACCGGTCGCACACGTGGCTCGATGCCCGAAAACGCGGACGAGTACGCCGGCTTTATTCCAATTCAGGACATGTTCGATTTGTACACCGTAGGCGTGAAGACGAACCGCGATGACGTAGTCTACGACTGGAACCGTGAAACGCTCGCGGCGCGAATGAAGGCGTTCATCGAATCTGTATAATGCCGAGGTTTATCGGCGCAAAGCGAGATCCGGACGCGGACTGGCCAGACCGCGTCAAGTGGAGCGAAACCCTTAAGACCGCCGCGCGGCGCGGCAAAATCCTCAAATTTGACGAGGGAAAGATCGTTCCGTCGCTGTATCGGCCCTACTCACGGCGGTATCTCTATTTCGATCGCCTGATAAATGAGCGCGTGTATCAATGGCCTAAGATTTCAGGCCGAGTTATATGGACCAAGGTCGGTGCCGCTTGGCCGTTCTTCGCGCTCATGTCGGACCTGATCTGCGACGTGCTGCCCCAGAGCGGATCACAGTGCTTCCCGCTCTCTCACCTCAAAGAGTCCACGGTCGCCCAATTTCGCCAACACTACTCCGACAACTCCATCGCCAAAGAAGACGTCTTCCACTACATCTACGCACTTCTCCATCACCCCGGCTACCGCGAGCGCTACGCCCCCAACCTGAAGCGGGAACTCCCGCGCATTCCCCTCGCGCCGGACTTCTCCGCCTTTGCGCAAGGCGGGAAAGGAATTAGTCGCGGCTCCACGTGGAATACGAATCGCTAGAGCCTTGGCCGCTCGAACGGATCGAGAACCTCGGCGTCCCCTACTCCGAGCGTGTCGCGAAAATGAAGCTCAACTCCGATAAGCAATCTCTCCAGGTGAATGAGTCGCTCACGCTGGCGAAAATCCCGCAAGAGACGTTCGAGTATCGCCTGGGCTCCCGCTCTGCCCTGGAATGGGTCGTCGATCAATATCAGGTCAAAGGCGAGTCCGACCCCAATCGCGAGGACGACCCCGGCTACGTCGTGCGCCTTGCCGGACAGGTCGTGCGCGTCAGCATCGAAACCGTCCGCATCGTCGGAGATCTCCCCGACTTCTGCCCGTCATAGGGCAGAGTCGCGCGCAACGTCGTCGAGTTCGGCTACACCGGGAAGGTCCCGACGACCCGATCGATTTCCGGAGTAGCGGATTGTGGCGACATTGTCGGTCACAATCACCGAATCCATCAAAAGTCCGGAGCGCTTGCCGTTCTCGCTGGCGGCCAGCACAGTCACTCTGCTCGGGTGTCCCGCGCGAGCCATGTTGCTAGAGATCATGGCCACGATCGTCTGAGGCAGGCCGGTCCCAAGCTGGTCTGCTTGGATAACCAGGGCGGGTCTCCGCTTCGCAGTTCGCAGGTTCGAGTCCGGGAACAACACCAAAACGACGTCATTGCGGCGGCAATTCATCGTAAGCATTCATTTCGGGGCGATCCCAGTCCTCCTCAAATGGCGCCAGCCGGCGGCGCAGGTCGGCTGCTTGAGATTCGGAAATTCCCTTCTCTCGAAGATCGACTGGGCTGGCGGGTTGGACCCATGTCACGATGACCCGTGAACCTTCTGCCTCGGCTATCGGCTCCATTAACTCTACTTTCCCATTGCGGTAGACGCCTTCGACCGACTTGACCATGCTCCCATTGTGCAGCAATCCAAACGGTTCAAAAATCCGCCTGCCGGCCTTGCCGATCTCGAGAGTCTTCTGGAAGCCAATGAGCCGTAGCCGTACGCGCCGCTACTCGATCTCGAAATCCGCCGTCCGCTTGAAGCTCTTCCCCGCCTGATCCACCGCCGCTACTTCCAGCCGGTACGCCCCCGGCGCGAGCGACTCGATCGGAATCCTCACGCCAACGGGAATCACCGGATTTCCCGTCTCCGCTGGAACCTCAATCCGCGCCAGCCCCGTGTCCTTCTTCTGCGCGCCCGTCTTGCGGTCCAGCACTCGCATCTGAATCGCCACCGCCGGCGGTTTCTTCGCGTCCGCCGTCAGCAGCAAGGGCTCATAAACCTCGAAGTACATGATCGGCTTATCGCTGCTCTTGAACAGGCTCGAGCCCGCCGGAATCACCTGCATGCCTTGCACGATCAGCGGCTTGCGATCCTCAATCAGGGCCGCATCGAGATTTGCGCCCATGTCCGCAGTCTTAATAGCGCCCTTGCTCAACGCCAGACCGCTGACCGCGAACTGGTTGCTGTCGTACGCCTCGATGTTCAGCGGCGCCTCCACCTTCCCGAAACTTTCGCTGCCCGCGCTGAAGGCAACTTTTAGATCGTATTTCCCCGCCGCGATGTCGAACTGATTCTCATAATGCATCGGCCTTTCCTTGAAGGCCTCCATTTCTTTCTTGTTTTCGAAGCTGAGATTCACCGCGTCGCTGAATCGCGCCCCCACCGTGCCGTCCGGCCGGTAGGCAATTCCAAGAACGTTCACAGTCGCCTTGAATTTCCCCTTCTGCTTGTCGAACTTTATGTTATCGGGCAGAATCTCCATCGCCACGTCCACTCGCGCGACATCCGGCGAAGTGTAGAAGAACGGCGCCTGCACCGTCGCCGCCGTGCTGCCCGCCTGCGACGCCGCCGCGCGCGTCTCCAACTCCTTCTCGATCGCGTTCCCCGCCAGCAGATCGCGCGGCCTCGCGTTGCAGTAGCCGGTGCGCGCCCGCGTAATCGTTCCGCCGCGATCCACCTTCACCTTCAACGTGTGGCAGGTCCCCTCTTCGGCTTCCGGCGGCGTGTAGCCAAGAAGATAATATTGATCCTGTTCCTTCCAAATTTTTTCGAGTCCTCCCAGCAGATCGTTGGTATTGATAATCACGAACCCGCCCGTCCCGTCCGCCAACATATACATGAGCTGCTGATTCGTGGAAGCGCTGTCCGGGAATTTCGGAATCAAGTTGCGCGGCTGATTCATGGGGTTCATCCCGCGCGGGAATCCACCCGTCGGCATGCCACCGCCGCCGCGAGTTCCCCCAGTCCCACTCGTGCCGCCCGTGCCGCTCGTGCCACCCGTCCTGCCGCCACCCGATCCCCCGCTCGATCCCGTCGTCGCTCCGCCGCGCCCTCCACCGCTTCCTCCCGTCGATCCCGTCCCCCCGCCGCGCGATCCTCCCGCGCCGCCGCCCGGCGCCCCTCCCGCGCCCGCGCCGCCGGGCCGCTGTAAAAAGAAGACCTGGCCCCTGACGCGCTCGCCGGCGTCACATGCACGGACCACGCGCCCACCGGAGGCGCGAATAATAACGACCCTCGCGGCCCCGCGCCCATGCCCGACGCCACCAGGCCGCGCACGTCAATGGGATAAATCGCGACGTTCGACCTGTTGCAGGCCTCAATCGTCGCCGTCACTTCGGGCAGCTCCTCGTTTGGAACCGCAAAACCCGCCGTGAACAGCACCAGCGTCTTGCGTCCCGGCACCGTACTCAGATTTTTCACCAGGCTGCGCAGCGACAGAATCATGTCGCGCGCCCCGAAATCCGCCGCCGCCCGCCCCAACTGCGGCATGCCCGCAATCGTCGTATTGTTCGGAGACACGGTCGAAAACTTCACGCCCGTTACCACGGCCTTCAATCGTTCCGCGTCGTCCGTGAAATTCTGCGCGATTTGCAAACTTCCGCCATAATTGACGATCGCAATCAACCGGTTCGGACCGGAGTTGGAATCGAGAAACTTCGCCGCCGCTTGCCGCGCGTTCGCCTGATCGCCGAAATTCATTGTGGAGTTGTCGAAGAACAACACGATATAACGCTTCTGGGAGATCGACGGCGAGGCCGGATCCGCCTCGAAGGAGAAGCTCGTAATCTTCTGCTCCTTGTTGTCCTCCCATACGCGAAAATCCTTCGTCGTGAGGTCGCGAATGTAACTCCCCTTCTTGTCCGTCACGACCGTGTCCACCAGTACCACGCGCGTTTCGCTCTGAATCACCGCGCCCGACGGCGCGGGGCGCGGCTGCGCTTGTGTTTGCCCCTGCGCATCCTGCGCCCATGCGGCGCTCCCAGCCATCAAAACACCCACAATTACCGGCCCGCGAATCTTCACCTCTCCACCTCCAGCTACGGAATCTCCACGGCGCCGTTACGCGCCGCCATCATCTGCCCTTCTGAATCCCGAACCACCAGGCGTACCACGTACGTCCCGGGCGTCACATCGAAGCTCGTCTTCACTACCACTCCCGAGCCCAGCAGCGCCGCCAGCGTCTGGTCCTTCAGCCGCATCTCCAGCACTTTCTGAATTCCCGTAATGTAGTTGCCATTGCGGTCGAACACGCCCGAAACGATCGTCAGCGTGTCGCGATTGCGGCCCTCCGCCTTTCGAAATCGAAGATTTTTCACATCCACCCGCGCCAGCACCGCCAGCTTGGCTTTTTCATCGCCGGCCTTAAAAAACTGCGTATGCAGATCCACCGCGATATCTTTCATCTCATCGCGCGAAAACAGCGCCTCTTCCATCTCCTGCTTGGCCTGCGCGGCTTCGTCCACGGCATGTTTGGGCGCATAATATCCCCGCCGCGCCTGCACGGTCACGTCGCCGATCTCCCGTAGCTTCACCTTCAGCGCGTGATAACTTCCGTCCATCTTCATGTTCTGTGGCGAAAATCCCAGAACATAGTAATACTCCGGCGGCACGGCAATGCGCTTTAAGCCGCCCTTCAGATCGTTTGTGTTCTGAACGAACGTGCCCCCCGTCGCGGCCGCCAGTTCGGCCATAATGTCGGCGTCGGCGGAGGCGCTGATCCTGCTGTATTGATCTTTGACGATCGACGCTTGCTGCGAGCCGTTATTCGGCCGGCTGGCGTCGCCCCCCGGAATCATGGCGTACAACCCGCGAGCATCGAGCGAGCTGATAATCACGTTGGCCCGCAGAGCGCGATCCATCAGCTCGCTTTCCTCCGTGCGCTCATCCGTAATATAGAATCCCGGAGAAACCAGAACGACGGTCCGTTGTCCCGGCATACCCGCTATGCGCCGCACCACGTCTCTCAACACGCCCAGCGCCAACCGCGTCTCGCTTTGTCCCACGTTGAAGACCTGCGATGCCGTGGAGCGCGCCATCTGTTCCGCCATCGCCCGCTGCTGCGGCGGAATGCTCGCGCACGCCATCGCGTCCATGGTCGCCGCCGCCAGCGCCTGCTGGTCGTTCTTGTTCTGGATCATGTCGGCCATGTAAAAGGCGATGTCGGGGCACTGCGTTCCCGCCGCGGCTCTTCTCGGGCGCGGCTGGATGCGGTCCAACGCCTCCCGAATCTTCGCTGCGTCGTCCGTGAAGTCCAGCATCGTCTGCCCCGACGTGGTGTAAATCGCTACCCGTCCGTTGGGATCCAGAGATTCCGCCAACTGGCTCTTGGCGGCCTCGCGAGCCTGCGCCAAGTCGCCGAAATCCAGGTGTACGTCGTCGAATAGATACGCTATGAAGCGGTCGGCGATGGGGGGCGCCGGTTCGCCCTTCTCCGCCGCTTCTCCCGCGGGCGGCGCCTCGCGCACGACCGCCGTGCGCGTTGTTTTCTCAACCGCGAACTTGGAGATGACTTGCGCTTTGCCCTTATCGAAAAGCTGAAAATCCTCGCGTTTCAACGTTCCAATCGCATTGGCCTTACGATCGCGAACCACCACGCGCACCAGCACCAGGTTCACTCGGGAAGTAAAAGTCGCCGGAAGATCGTGCGAATTGATCTCCGGCGAGTTCTTGTCCGCCGCAAGCGCGGCGGGAGCTCCCGTCTGTGCGCCAATGATGCCGCACGGGAGAACAAAAAGGGCGCCCGCCAACCCCGCGCGCGCAACTGACCCGGCTCTCATTCCCATCCGGAGACTTCAGGTCATTCTACTCCTAAAACTCCTGCCGAAGTAGACCCAGTCTCGTCCAATGCAGAATAAGTCTGGACGGAACGCTGATGAGACGGTACAATACTGCTGCCATTAAAACGTGAATTTCGCCGCCCAGCGGAATCGTGAAGGTGTCCCTTCCTGGATTGCCAAACGAGTAAGAAGGTACGGCGAACGCCGCGGGATTATAGAAACAAGCTTCCGTTCCCGTTGGCACGGCCGCGCCATTCACGGCGCAGGCGCTCTCTGGATCGCCTATCAAGTTCGGACGCCATATTGCCTCAAAGTTCCTCAGTCACCGGAGATGTCGGCGACGCCGCCGCCGACCGTCAGCGTAAAGACTGGCCGGAGCCCGCAAGCGCCACCATGACCCGAGCGCCGAGGCCCCCCTCGCACAGGATCACGGAGCGCTGGTCCGCATATAGTGCCCGCACCACCGTCCCAAGCCGTCGCCGATCGCCGTTGTAGGATGTAGTTTATTCTCTATGTTCAATCGCAAGCAGGGAGGCGCGGAGCTTGGGCCGCTGGAGATCGAAATCATGGAGCTCCTTTGGGAGCGCGGCGAGAGCAATGTCAACGACGTAATGCCAAAACTGGCCAAGCCGCTCGCCTATACAACCGTGATGACGACGCTCGATCGTTTGTACAAGAAGGGCCTGCTCGTGCGCCGTAAGAGCGGCCGCGCTTTCTTCTACTCGCCTCGCTATTCGCGCTGCGAATGGGACCGCAAACGCGCGGGCACGTTCATTGCGGACTTTCTCGCCGGAGCTCGACCTTCGGGCGAACTGCTGATCTCCTGCCTTGTCGAAGCCGTCGGAGAACGCGACGAAGCGCTTCTCGACGAGCTCGAAAAAAAGATCCAGACGCGGCGCCGGGAGCTGAACCGCACGGCGAAGCCATGATCGTTCCGTATATCGCGCGGCTTTTCCTGCTCTCGCTGGCGTGTTTCTTTGCGCTCAACCTGACGGGGGCCCTTGCCGCGCGCCTGGCCATGCCGGCCATGATTCGACTTGCCGGGCGAATGCCGCCGGCGCGCGCCGCCGCGATGCTGCTCGCATTGCGCCTGTTTCCCTGCGCCCTCGCCGCCATCGCCGTCTTCGCAATTTGTGTGCCTGGCTATCTGCGCTTTGAACCCCGCGCGGCCGAAGAGAGCGCTGGATTCCCGTGCCTCGCGCTAGCCTTGCTCGGCGCCGCTATCTGGACGGCGTCCTTGACGCGGGCTTGGCGCGCCGCCAGATCGTCGGCGGCCTTCTTTCGCCAGTGCCGCCCGATGGCCCCGCAAGTCCGCCCCCGTTGCAAATTGCGTTCCGAATTGCGTTCCGCCTTGATCGTGGATTTGCGCTCACCGGCGATGGCCCTCGCTGGAATCGTGCGCCCCCGCCTGATCGTATCGAACGCCGTTCTGAACTCGCTCGCCCCCGCCGAGTTAAGGGCCGCCATTCGTCATGAGCGTGCGCATTGGAATTCCCGCGACAACTTGAAGCGCCTGCTGTTCGCGCTCGCGCCCGAAGCGTTTCCATGCTCCCATTTATTCGCCGGTATCGAACGCGCCTGGGCCACGTTCGCGGAATGGGCCGCCGACGATTGCGCCACCGCGGGCCGCCCCGCGCGCGCCACCGCGCTGGCCGCGGCGTTAGTCCGCGTTTCGCGAATGCCGTCGGCTCCGCCAGCGCCACAGTTGATCAGTTCTCTGCTGTCCACAAACGCCGGCCTGCGCGCGCGCGTCGATCGGTTGCTCTGCCTGCGCGATGCCCGCAATACGCCCGCGCCGAGCCTGCCGCTGGCCCGCGGAAGCGCGATTGTATTCACCGTCGCGCTGCTGTTTGCCGCGCTACAGCCCGCCACGCTGCGCGGAGTTCATCAGCTTCTCGAAATTTTAATGCGCTAAGAGATCGCGCTCACCACACCCGGCACGGATTCGCCGACACCATAGGATCGCCCTGCTTGCATGAAAACGCCTTCTCAAACTCCGGCAAATTCTGCAGCACTCCGTTGACCCGAAATTCGCCTGGCGAATGTGGGTTGGTTTGCGCCGAAAAACGCGCCGCCTGCTCCGTCACGTTGGCGCACCAGATCTGGGCGTAACCGAGGAAGAACTGCTGTTGCGGAGTCATCCCGTCCTTGGTGGGAACAACGTGCTTGGCGAGATCGTCCATTAACGCCATGTAGGCCAAGTGAATGCCTCCATTATCGGCCGCGTTCTCGCCGAGGGTCAGCTTGCCGTTCAAATGCACGCCCGCGACGGGACTGAAGCCGCTATATTCATTCGACACGCAGTCGGCTCGCGTCTGAAAAGCCTTGGCGTCCTCCGCCGTCCACCAGTCGCGCAGATTGCCGCCGCCATCGTAGCGCCGCCCTTGATCGTCGAAGCCGTGCGTCAGCTCGTGCCCTATCACCACGCCGATGGCGCCGTAATTCACGGCATCGTCGGCCTTCGGATTGTAGAACGGCGGCTGTAAAATTCCGGCCGGGAAGTTGATGTTGTTCTCGGGCGGGTTGTAATAGGCGTTCACGGTCGGCGGAGTCATGCCCCATTCCGTCTTGTCCACCGGTTTGCCGAGCTTTGCCAGATTCCGCTTGCGCTCGAATTCCCGCGCGCGATTGGCGTCGCCGAAGTAGTCGCCACGCACGATCTGGACGCTGCTATAGTCGCGCCACTTTTCCGGATAACCGATCTTATTCGAAACCAGGCGCAGCTTGGTCAAAGCCTGGTCTTTGGTCGCCGGGCTCATCCAGTTCGCGGTTCTTATGTCCCTCTCCATTTCATTTTCGATTTGTCCGACAAGCTGCAGCGCTCTGGTCTTGCTGGGGCCGCTAAAAGCGACTTCGACGAATTTTTGTCCCAGGGCTTCGCCAAGAGAGCGGTCCGTCGCCTGCACGCAGCGTTTCCAACGCGCCTGCATCTCCTTCGTGCCCATCAAGGTCTTGCCCGCGAAATTGAAGTTCTCTTCCTGAAACGCCGTAGGCAGAAGATCGGCATCGGCCGCCAGCAGATGCCACGTCAAATAGGTCTTCAGGTCCGCCAGACTCGCGTTTTCTATAACGCCGTTCAGCGCTTTGACGAATTCCGGCTCGCTGACGTTCAACGTTTGAATTGGAGCAATGCCGATATTCGCGATGTAATACTTCCATTCGAAGTCAGGGCTCAATCCCGCCAACTCCGCTACGGTCATCTTGTGATAGGTGTTGTCGGGATTGCGCATGGAGACGCGATCGAGCGAAGCCTTTGCCAGCGCCGTTTCGATATTCATCACGGCCTGTACTTGCGCGTCTACGTCGTTATCCGCCTTGCCCTGGGCCTTCGCCAGCAGGTCAAACATGTTGCGAATATGCTGTTCGTACTTTTTGCGTAACTCCACCGAGCGCGCGTCCTGCTTCAGATAGTATTCGCGATCGGGTAAACCCAGTCCGCCTTGCGCCACGCCCGCAATCTGATTGTTGGCGTTTTTCGCGTCCGGCCGCACGCCGAACATGAAAAATGCGCGCACCCCCTGCGGGTGCAGCCGCGTCAGCTCCTGGGCTAAATCCTGTTTGGACTGCAAGTGCTGGATGGCCGCGAGCGCCGGCTCTATCGGCTGCACGCCCTTGCCGTCGATCGCCGCGGCATCCATGCAGGAGGCATAAAAATCGCCGATCTTCTGGTCGACCGCCGAGCGGTTGGGACTCGCAATGGCGGCCTTCTCGAGAATGCCGCGCTCAATGGCCAGGTTGCGCTCCTGCAATTCGTCGAAGCGGCTCCAGCGCGAGCGGTCCGGCGGGATCGGATTTTCCTTGCGCCACGTGCCGCAAGCATATTGAAAGAAATTCTGGCACGGACTGACGGCCGTGTCCATGGCTTTAAGATCGAGGCCCGTGGCGGATGCAGGATCGGCCGCTCCCGCGAGTTGGGCGGCTCCGGCAAAGAGAATCGCGGTCAACAGGGACCGCGTGATGCTTGACATAATTCGATCTTAACGCCACAACCCGTCGGTGGGTTACTCATAGCGCAACGCCACGCTGGGATCGACGCGAGCGGCGCGAATGGCGGGCGCAAGCGCCGCGAGCGCGGAGGTGGCCAGCAGGCAGACCAGGGGAACGACGATCGCCGTCAGGCTCGACGGCGCAATCGCGAACAACATGGCGGTCACCAAACGCGCCAGAACGATGCCGCCCGCAAGACCCGCCCCCATTCCAAGAGCGATCGAAGGCGCAACATCGCGGGCGATCAGCCGTTGAATCGCGGAACGCCGCGACCCGAGCGCGATGCGTATGCCGATCTCCTTCGTTCGCCGCACCACCGCGTAACTGAGGACGCCGTACAGCCCGATGGCCGCCAGAACAATCGCAACCAACGCGAAAAAGGCGGCGATCAGAGCAAGCAGCCGTTCGCCCAACAGCGTATTGTCGATGCGAGTGGTTTGCAGACTCGCGCCGGCAACGCGCAGCGCGGGATCGGCGCGTTGGATCTCCTGCCGCAGCGCCGGAATCAGCGCCAAAGGATTGGAAACGGCGCGGACATCGAGAAACGCCCCGGCGGCCCCGCGTAGCGGCGCGTAAATCGTCGGCGCCACGGACTCGCGCACGTTGTTATATTTAACGTCGGCGACAACGCCCACAATTTCTTGCGGGAACGGTTTGGGGTTGTCGGCTCGCCGCTCGAAGCGCTTGCCCAACGGGTTTTGTCCGGACAAAAATCGACTTGCGAACGCTTCGTTGACGAGCACGGCGGTGGAGGAAGCGACAGTGTCGCGCGGCTCCAGGTCGCGGCCCGCAAGAAGTCGAATGCGCATGGTTCTCAGAAACCCCGGCGAGATCTCCATGTAGTATGGCCGCATCGTTTCAACGGCCCCGCCTTCGAGCCGGATACTGGGAATCATGATCCAGCCGTACACGCCGCCTATGAGCGCCGTACTGGACAGGGCCGCATCCCGAACTCCGGGAGACTCGCGAACACGATCGAGAACCTCGAGCATGGCCGCGCGCGCCGCCTCCGGCTTTCGCTTGGCCTTGCTGTCGAGCTTAAGCAGCACGACATTGTCCTTTGAAAACCCGAGATCGACCGTCATCAATCTCTGAAAGGAGAGCAGCAGAAGTCCGGAGACAAACAGGACCGCGAAAGAAAATCCAACCTGCGCGCCTAGCAAGGGACGGAGCATGCCGATACGGTTGGAATGAGTTTCCGCGCCGGCTTTCAGTGCCATGTGCGGCGAAACGGCGGAAGCTCGAAGCGCGGGAATTAGACCAAAGCCAATGCTGGCGGCCAGACCTAACACCGCGAGGAAACCGAGGACGCGAGCGTTCACTTGCAGATCGAGGTACGCGGGGTACTCGGACGGAGCAAGCAGCGCGACGATGCTCGGCGCGGCCGCCGCGGCAAACGCAAGTCCGATCACGCACGCCGCGGCGGAAACCATGCCGCTCTCGATCAGCAACTGGCGAACCAGCCGCGAGCGTCCCGCGCCTATCGAGAGCCGCATGGCCATTTCATGTTCGCGCGCCGCGCCGCGCGCCAGGAACAGATTCGCCACATTCGAGCACGCAATCAAGAGCAGCAGCGCGGCGATCATGCCCACGATCCAGAACGGCCGCCGGAATTGCCAGCGCAGCATCGTGAACGTGCCCCGTTCGGCGGACATCACTTGCACCGTGGAGCTGACAAAATCGGCCATATGCGCGGCGCGCGGATCGAGCGCCAGCGATCGAGCCTGTTCGCGACGAAAGTTCGTGAGCGCCGCCTGCAGAGTCTCCCGTGTCTGCTCCATCGTCACGCCCGGCTTCAAACGTCCCCAGACGCGCAGGAATCGCGCGTAGGGATCCTGCATGGCGCGCGCATCCGCTTGCGCGGTAACGGGGAAAAATATGTCGGCCATGTAGCCTGGCTCCACGCCCGTGAAGCTCCGCTGCGCAACGCCGACGATCTGAAACTTGCCGCCGTTCACCGTCAACCACCGCCCCAGGACGTCGCGGCCGCCGCCGAACCGGCGTTTCCAGAAATTCTCGCTCAGCACTGCCACGGAGTTGCCCCCAGCCGGCCGGTCGTCCGCGGGCGTCAGAACGCTGCCATAGGCGGACCCGACGCCGAGAATGGTAAAAGCATCGCCCGATAGCCACTCCGCGCGAACGTTTTCTTCCTGTCCGCCAGCGTCCGCGAACGCTACGGTCGTGAGCGGTCCTCCGTATTGCATTCCGAACAGATCCACTTGCTCGCGCGCAGCCGTCCGGAACTGTCCGTAAAGTGGATAGCTGAAGAACTCGTTAGGATTCCCAAAGGAGCCACTGCCGCCTGGCGAGGACAATGCCACGAGGCGGCCCGGATCGGCAACCGGCAGAGGACGCAAGATCAACGCGTCGATAAGCGTGAACGCGGCCGTGCAGGCCCCTATCGCGAGCGAAAGCGACAGAACAGCCGCGATCGTTACGACGGCGTGCTTGCGTAACACGCGCAGTCCGAAACGGGTATCCTGCAGCAGCGATTCGAGCCACGTGAGGAGCTTTGCGTCGCGGCTCGATTCCCGCAGCAGCAAGCTGTTGCCCAGGCGCAGCCGGGCTTGCCGCGCGGCCTCCCGCGGCTCCATCCCGCGTTTCGCGAGGTCTTCCGTTCGCGCTTCAAGATGGAAGCGCAATTCATCGTCGAGCGCGCGGTCCAATCTCTCGCTGCGTACGGCATTTCGAAGACGTGAAAACCAGGACAATGTGCGCCTCCTTTCAAGCGCGTTGCAAGACGCGGCCGACCGCCGCCGCGATCGCCAGCCAGCGCGTTTCCTCTTCCTCCAACTGCCGGCGGCCCGCTGCCGTGATCTCGTAAACGCGCGCGCGGCGGTTGTTTTCCGTCGTCACCCAGCGAGCCTTGATCCAGCCGGCCTCTTCCATGCGATGCAGCGCCGGGTACAGCGATCCTTCCTCCACGCGCAACACCTCGGACGACATGGATTCGATTTGCGCCGTAATACCATAGCCATGCAGCGGTCCGCGACGCGCCAGGATTTTCAGCGCCAGCAGCGGAAGTGAGCCTTGCAATGCGTCTTGACGCGCCATCGGGATCGGGCTCTCCTCAGTTTGCTTACTGAGTAAACTAAGTATGCGCCGGACAGCCCTTACGGGTCAAGACCCCACGTTAAGCATCGCTGTTCGCCCACTTAGCAGCGTCTGTTAAGCATGGAAATACTCGAGGCAGTGCACCCGGCATAGTTTGGTCGGTTAGAACGTCGGCCCGCCACGTTGGAGATTGCCATTTCGAGCCCCTTCGTCCGCCCCCTCCGGGATTACAGGCGTTCGGTTGAGTCGGCCATCCAGACAGACGCTATCAAATCCGACGAATATGCGTTCGCCCCTTACAATCACCGCCGCGGGAGCCAGCCAATTCGCTGATCGAGCGTGGGGCGAATGCCGACTGGGTTCCGCGGTGGATCGGCATGGGCCAGGCCCGCGCCCGCTCAGTCGAGAAGCAGCGCGTCGGGTCGAGCGCGCTCCGCGAGGCGCCGGTCGAACGTGACGAGCGTCGCGCCGATGAGTTGCGCGAATGCGATAAGGTAGGCATCCACCCAATGCCCGGGCGCGGTTTGTTGCCGCCCTCGCGACAATCCCCGAAAGATGGCTTCAAGGATCTGCGGTTCTTCCACGAAGCCGACGCGATCGTCTCTCTTTTGCCAGGCGTCGTAGGCGGCCCAGGCCCCCGCTTGACTCATGCACTCGTCGGCCATGATCGCTTCCGTCGACAGAAGCCGTAAAAAACCCATCTGCGTCACGCGGCAGAACCAGATCCTTCGGGCCGCCGTCGCCCGCAGCCAGCTCATTGCGCTCACGTAATGGCGATGCCCTTCATGCGTCAGAGCGAGCCACACATTCACATCGGGAATAGCCTGGGACATCACGGAAAGCCGAGTTCATAAATCTGATCGTTCGTGATGTCGAGCGTACCGGGGTGCTTCGATTTCACGATCGCTTCTGTAACGCGCCGCCGCGTCGCGCCCGTTTTCGGCCGCAGCACGCGGTCCGCGCCTTCCACGAGCAGCGCTTTGATCGTCGTTCCCTCTTTGGCTGCCCGTTCGCGCAATTCCCTGTAAAGCGGCGCCGGGAGATCCACGGTCGTACGAACGCAAGACTTCATGACTTCAGGCTACCATAAATATGGTTAGTCCTCCTTGCGCATAGGTTGCCACACCTCCATCTCCGGCTCGCTCGAAAAGGCCGCCCTGAAGGCCGCGGAAATCGGCGCCAACACGTTTCAAATCTTCTCCACCAGCCCCCGAATGTGGCGCGCGAGCGTTCCCGATGCTCAACAAATAAAACTGCTGAAGGCCGCCCGCGAGACGCACGATCTCGCGCCGCTCGCGATTCACTCCAACTATCTCATCAACCTCGCATCCTGCTCCGAAGAGCTGCGAATGAAGTCCGCCCAATCGTTCCGCGCCGAGATGGAGCGCGGCTTAACGATCGGCGCGGAATACCTCGTCGTACATCCGGGCAATTGCAAAGGCCACACGGTAGAGCAGGGCATCGTCGCCGTGGTGCGCTCGCTCGCTGAGGCTTCCTCCGGCCTCGATACGCGCCGCTCTCACCGTTCTTCTCGAGAACACCGCTGGATCGGGCGACGCGTTAGGCAGCCGCTTCGAGGAACTCGCGCTCATGCGCGACTACGCCCTTCAGGTAACCGGCCTGAGCGTCGGATTCTGCATCGACACCTGTCATTGCCACGCCTCCGGCTACGACGTCGCAACCGCGGCTGGTCTGCGCAAAACGGTCGCGGCTCTCGATAGCGTCCTCGGCCTCGATAACGTGAAAGTCATCCATACGAATGACTCCAAGACGCCGTTTAACTCCCGCGTGGACCGGCACGAAAATATCGGTGAAGGCTTCATCGGCGAGGATGGATTCCGGCGCATTCTCACTCATCCGAAATTGCGTACCAAGCCCTTCATCCTCGAAACACCGGTCGACGAGGAGGGCGACGATCGCCGCAATATTGAGACCGTGAAGCGCCTTTCCGCCACGCCGGGAAAGCGTTGACAACATTCTTCGCCCGCCGTTTCAACAACTTAGATATATTCGCTAGGAACCCTCATCGTATACTTAGATTTGGGAAGGGCTACTCGCCCCACTCAACCCTTAAGGTGAGGGAAAATAGGTTGGCCAACCGAATTCACCTACTGAGAAACCGGCCCGCGAAACGCGGAGAACCGGTGGAGGTCCTCCCGGCTGTTATTCACAGGGATAGCGCCGATAACGAAGCTTGGAATCGAAGGTAAGCCTTCGTCTAATGCAGAAATCGGGGCGCTTCGGCCGGTCCCTAACGCTTTCATGCGGGGGACCGGGACGGGCGTCAAGCCTTTTCAAACTTTTCTGAAAACATGCGGCGCCGAAGTGTGCCCGCGCGTTCTAACGCTATAGTGAAAACACAAGCGCAATGCCCGAAAAGTCCTACGACGCGCAAACCATCGAGCTGAAATGGCACGAACGCTGGCAGCGCGATCCCGATCTGTATAAAGTCGAGAACGACGCCTCCAGGCCGAGATATTACGTGCTCGAAATGTTGCCCTACCCGAGCGGCACGCTGCACATCGGCCACATCCGCAACTATTCCATCGGCGACGCGCTCGCGCGCTATAAATGGATGCGCGGCTTCAACGTGCTCCACCCCATGGGGTGGGACGCGTTTGGATTGCCGGCCGAAAACGCCGCCATCGCCAACAAGCGCGATCCCTACGAATGGACCATGTCGAACATCGCCAACATGAAGCGGCAGCATCGCCGTATGGCGTTCAGCTACGACTGGTCGCGCGAAATCGCCACGTGCGAGCCGGAGTATTATCGCTGGAATCAGTGGTTCTTCCTGAAGATGCTCGAGAACGGGCTGGCCTATCGCAAGAAGGCCCTGCTCAACTGGTGCCCGCTATGCGGCACCGTGCTCGCGAACGAGCAGGTTGTTGACGGCTGCTGCTGGCGCCACGAGAGTACTCCCGTTGAGCAGCGCGAGTTGGAGCAGTGGTTCCTCCGCATCACGAAATATGCCGGGGAACTGCTCGACAATATCGCTGAAATCGAGCAGGGATGGCCGGAGCGCGTCATTGCGATGCAGCGCAATTGGATCGGGCGGTCGGAGGGCGCCGAAGTCGATTTCAAACTCGAGGAAAGCGGCGAGCCCGTGCGCGTTTTCACCACGCGCATCGACACGATATATGGCGCCACTGCTATTTTGTTGGCCGCCGAGCATCCGCTGACCAGGCAGCTCATCGGAGACGACCCGCGCGCTAAAAAGATGATCGACGCCCGAGCGCAGCAAGGGCCGGGGGACGTCCTCAAGGAAGGATTCGCCACCGGCAAGTTCGCCATCAATCCCTTCAGTGGCGAGCGAGCGCCCATTTGGGTCGCCAATTTCGTTCTGACGGGATATGGAACCGGCGCCATCATGGCCGTACCGGCGCACGACGAGCGCGATTACGAATTCTGCAAGCAGTACGATCTCCCGATCCGGCAAGTGATTCAACCCGCCGACGGCTCGCAAGTCGACTTGCCGTATCTGGACTACGGCGTGTTGGTCGATTCCGGCGAATATTCCGGACTTCCCAGCGCCACGGCCCGCGCCGTTATGGCGGAGCTAGCCGAGCGCGACGGTTTCGGAAAAGCCGCGATTACGTATCGCATAAAAGACTGGGGCATTTCGCGCCAGAGATACTGGGGGACGCCCATCCCCGTGATCCATTGCGCGCAATGCGGCATCGTTCCCGTGCCGGAGCGCGACCTGCCCGTCATACTGCCGCTCGGAGTCAAGATCACGGGCGAAGGAAAGTCCCCGCTCGAGAATGTGCCTGAGTTCATCAATGTCAAGTGTCCCAAATGCGGCGGCAACGCGCGGCGCGAAAGCGATACCATGGACACCTTCATCGATTCCTCCTGGTATTTCTATCGCTACTGCGATCCGCGCAACTCCCATGCCCCTTTTGATTCCGCGATAATCGCCCGCTGGTTTCCCATCCAACAATACATCGGCGGCGTCGAGCACGCCATTCTGCACCTGATTTATTCGCGCTTCTGGACGAAAATGATGCGCGATCTCGGGTTAATCGAAAACAACGAACCCGCAAAGCGCCTTTTCACGCAAGGAATGGTGATCAAGGACGGCGCGAAAATGTCGAAGTCGAAAGGCAATGTCGTCAGCGCCGACGAGATGATCGAAAAGTACGGCGCCGACACCGGCCGCCTCTTCGAGCTTTTCGCCGCCCCTCCCGAAAAAGAAATGGACTGGACCGATTCGGGCGCCGAAGGGGCTTCCCGATTTCTCAAGAGGATCTATCGTTTCGTGACTCGCAACGTGGATCGCATCGGCCTTCGCGCCGGCGAAGCGACCGGGGCCGATCGCAAGGCGTTGCGCAAACTTCATCAGACCGTCCAGAAGGTCACCGAGGACTTCGAATCGCGCTGGCATTTCAATACCTCGATCGCGGCCATCATGGAGCTCGTCAATATTCTGCACGACAACGAGGCGGACCTGAGCGGACTGGTGATCGGCGAGGCGCTCGAAAAACTGACGCTGCTCATGGCCCCGTTTGCGCCCTACATCACGGCCGAGCTATGGGAGGAGTTGGGCCGCACGGGTCCCGTTTTCAAGCAGCCATGGCCGGCCTACGATGCGGAACTGGCGCGCGAGGAAGAAGCCGAAGTCGTAATCCAGATCAACGGCAAGCTGCGCGGCCGCATCTACGCTCCATTCGGCGCGCCGCGCGAGGATCTTGAGCGCCGCGCTCGCGCCGAGGAAAAAGTGCGTGCGTTGCTCGATGGTAAGCAGATCGTGAAGACAATTGTGGTCGCGGATAAACTTGTCAATTTCGTGGTGAAGTAGCCGGGTTCCGGCGATCTGATCAAGTCTGCCCACCGCTACTTGCCCCGTACGCATTTCACGGTTTGCGAGAATGGCATTTGACAGTGGATGCTCCTACTGAACGCTCCCATTATGAATAGCACTGTGACTCTCGATAAAGCCGGCCGCGTGGTGATCCCGAAGATCGTCCGCGAGGAGTTGCATTTGGAACCGGGTGACGCGTTGCACCTGGAATCTGAGGGTGAGCGCGTAACGCTTCGCCCTGTTCGATCCACCTCTCCATTGCGGAAAGAGCGGGGAGTGTGGGTGTTCCGGGGCGGCGGTAAACTACCTGCCGCGGTGGCGGGTAGAGTGCTGCGGAACACTCGTGAAGGTCTTCCTTAATACCTCCGTACTCGTTGCCGCGTTCTACGGAGAGCACGACCACCACGAACCAAGCTTTGCTTTATTGTTGCGGCAAAATCGGCGCGCGCCGCCATGGCGGCGCATTCCTTAGCGGAGGTCTATTCCGTGCTCACGGGCATGCCGGCCAAGCATCGGGCAAGCCCCGACGAGGCGCTGCTCTTCCTAAATGATGTCCGCGAGCGGCTGACTGTGGTATCGCTCGATGAAGAAGAATACTTACAAGCGCTCAAGAACGCAGCGGCTAACGGCATCCAGGGCGGCGCCATTTATGACGTCCTCCTCGCGCGCTGCGCCTTGAAGATTAAGGCCGAGGCGATTTACACACGGAACCTTAAAACTTCAATCGCTCGGGCGCGGATGTCGCTTCGCGTGTCAGGACGCCCTGAGAGGACCTCCATATTCACACGCGAATCGCGCGCAAGTATTCCACCCCGTCCCGCATGTCGCGCAGCCGCTCCTCCTGATTCTCCGTCTCCCGCTCCACATTCAGCGGCCCGCGAAAACCAACCTCCGCGAGCTTCCTCACGAAGCGATCGATGCCCACGTCGCCTTTGCCCAGCGGCATCTCCTTCCCCAACGCGCCCGGCCGATCTTTCGGCGGCCACGCGCCATCCTTCGCATGCACCGAAAGCACGCGATGCCCCAGCACGCCTAGAGCGTCGATGGGATCGCCCGTGCCGTATAGAATCATATTCGCCGGATCGAAATTGATGCCGAGGTTCGGCCGGTCCACGTCCTCGAGAAAACGCAGCAACACGGGGGCCGGTTCTTGGCCCGTTTCGAGCGCGAACGTCTGCCCGTGTTTCGCGGCGTGATCGCAAATTGTCCGCACTATCTCGAGCGCCGCCGCGTAATCCTCGTGCCGCGTATCGTGCGGCACGAAGCCGATATGGCATGCAATCGAGCCGATCCCGAGCTTCGCGGCGAAATCCGCGATCTCGAGCGTCCGACGCACCCGCTCGTCGCGAGTCTCCCGTGGAATAAATCCCACGGTCCGCTGCACCGTCGGAATATCGGCATAGTCCTCGCCGTTATAAGCCGCCACAACGGTCCCTACGGTGAAATCTCGATCGCTCAGCGCCGCCTTCCAGTCCGCGGTGAAGCTCGTTGTCAGATCGGCGCTGCCGGGTATGCCGAGCTGCCCGCAACGCACGCCCAACTCCTCAATCTCCTCCAGACGGTCGCGCCCCGCCCAAAACATAGCGCCGGGCTCCAGGCCGTTTAAAGCTTGCATGCTATTCGTTCTCCATTCGCGTTTCTCGCTTCCAGCATCAGACGCATCAGTTTTACCGCGCAGGCCGATTCCTCCGGCGGACATAAATCCGGCTGCTGTCCCGTATTGCAGCATGCCGCGAAATATTCGATCTCGGCCTGATATCCGTCGTGGGCGGGCATGCTCAATTGTTCCGCATCCCCATTCAGCTTATAAAGCATGGGACCGCCCCCGGCCGAGCTGTATTCAATCGTGCCGTTGTCCGCCACCACCGTGTATTCCATCGAAAATGGATAGCTCCTGGGATGGTGCCAGCCGCCGGCGATCAGCACCGCTCCCCGTCCGGCATAATGCAATTCCGCCGCGATTATGTCGATCCCCGATTCGAGAGCCGCGTATCCCGTTGCCGCAACCGCTTCCGGCATGCCAAATAAATGCAGGCAGATATCCACGTCGTGAATCAACAGGTCGAAGACGCCCCCGCCACTGCGATCCGGATCGCCCAGCCAGCGGCTCCACGCCGGCGCGGCGCAGCGGCGCCGAAAAAACGCGTGTCGCACCGGCCCGATATTTCCTGAACGAACGGCATCTCGCAATATGGCGTAAGCGGGGGAGAAGCGCAGCACTTGCGCGGTCATCAAAATCCGCCCACGTGTCCTCGCTTCCGCGCTCATGGCATCGGCCGAGACGCCATCGAGCGCCATGGGCTTTTCGACCAGCACATGTTTCCCCGCGCGCAGCGCCTCGATCGCGACCGCCGCGTGAAGATCGGTCGGCAGACAAATATCCACTGCGTCGATCTCGCGGCTAGCCAGCAACGGCTCAATCTCGCGATATTTCGCGACGCCGCTGAAATCGAGGTATTCGCCCGCGCCGCCAAGATTGCCTTGGATGGCCGTGAGGTCTCCGGCGAGTTTCCGGTCGTCGGAGCTGTAGACGGCGGCAAGGTCCACCCCAGCCAAGCCGCGTAGCGCTTTGAGATGCGTGCTTCCCATGAAGCCCAGTCCCAGAACCGCAATTCTCATACACGTCAGTACAGCAGTCCGGCCAACGGTGGCGCAAGCGATCAATTTGCCGGAAACCGGTCGTCTACAAACAACCTACTTACTTGTGATATAGTGTTTTTCAAGTTACGGGTGAAGTTGGCGGGTGAAGCCAACGCCTTGGATGGACCGGCGCAAGCCGGAACGAGACGAACGGGGAGAACGCAAATTGTGCGGCATTACCGGCTTTACACACCTCAGGTGTGCGCCTGATCGGTCGCGAATACGCGAGGCTACGCTAAGCCTCGGACATCGGGGTCCCGATCAGCACGGGACCTTCGAATCCGATTTCGTCTCGTTGGGAGCCGTACGGCTTCGAGTCGTCGATCTCGAAGGAGGCGACCAGCCCATGCGCTCCGAAGACGGCAATACCGTCCTCGTCTTCAATGGCGAAATTTATAACAACACGGCGTTCCGCGAGGAGTTGCGCGGCCTCGGCGCGAAATTCCGCTCGCGCTGCGACACCGAAACCGTCCTTGCCGCCTTCGAGTGTTGGGATACGGACTGTTTCGAGAAACTGCGTGGAATGTTCGCCATTGCGATCTGGTCCGAGCGCTCGCGGCGGCTCGTCCTGGCGCGCGACCGCATGGGCATCAAGCCGCTCTATTTCTCCCGCCGCGGCCCCAACCTCTATTTCGGATCGGAGCTGAAAGCGTTATTCGCCCATCCGGAAATCGAGCGCAACATCGATGCGGAGGCGCTGCATTATTTCACGTCGCTGAACTACGTGCCCAGTCCGCTCACGATGGTTCAGGGGATCGAAAAACTTGCACCCGGTTCCTGGCTCGAGTGGGACAACGGGCGCGTGCGTACCTCGCCTTACTGGCGGCTGCGGCTCGATCCCAACCTCGCCAAACAATCGAAGACGCCGCCGAGGAGCTCGACGGATTGCTCCGCGCCTCCGTTCGCGAACATCTCGCCGCCGACGTGCCGCTCGGCCTATGGGCCAGCGGCGGGCTCGATTCCTCGACCGTCCTGCACTATGCCGCCGAAGCCTCGCCGAGCCGCGTGAAGACGTTTGCGATCACATTCAAAGGGCGTGAGTTCGACGAGGGTGGTTACGCGCGGCGCGTGGCGCGGCATTATGGCGCCGAGCATCACGAACTCGACCTCAACCCTACGCTCGATCTGGCCGGCGCGATCGAGGAGATGGCGTTTCACTCCGACGAGCCCGGGGCCGATGCCGGCGCATTGCCGGTGTGGT
>CAWITB010000020.1:0-142851 GCA_963838885.1 Bryobacterales bacterium
ACGGTCTTCGCGAGCAGCGGATCGAAGGTCAGGGCGGAGGGATCGTTCACGATTTCGGCGCCAAGCTGCAGGGCCTTTTCCGCGACGGCGGATTTGTAGGTATCGACCGAAAGCGGAACCCAAAATGCGGCCGTGCAGCCGTTTCAAAACTGGAACCAGGCGGTGCAGCTCTTCGGCTTCGGAGATGCGAGTGGAACCAGGCCTGGTCGATTCTGCCCCGATGTCGATGATGTCCGCGCCGGCGTCCTCCAGTTCCACGGCGCGGGCGAAGGCGCGGCCGGGATCGTCGTAGCGGCCGCCATCGGAAAAGGAATCGGGCGTCACGTTGACGATGCCCATGATGAGGGTGCGCTCGCCGAGGAGGACCGTGCGGTCTTTTGTTTAATTTCCACTCGTAGCGTCGTCTCATCGGGGTGCGTTGAACAAGGGGTATCGGGGGGAAGGGCATACCGTTCAAAAGCCGGTGGCGGCGGAAATCCGCTCGGCTGAAAAACCGGCTTCGACCGGAAGCTGCTTCCTTCGCTCGCGGCTCGGTTCCGGAGCCCGTACTTGCTTGGTGGCCGGCAGGTCCATTGAGGGTTGCGTTGTGGTGGTTTTCATCATGGCGCTCCCTGGATACGTTTCCATTTTTTCCCTACGCGCATCGTTTTGACGTCGCCCGGCGGGAGCTCCAGAGTCACTGACGTGTAGCGCTCGCCATCAATTGTTAAGGCGCCGGATTTTAGGAGACGCTCGGCCTCCCTGCGGGAGGGGGCGAGGCCGGTGGACTGCAGCATTTTGGCGACGTTGACGCTGCCGCCGGCGTAGTCGGCCGTCTCGATATCGTCGGGTACGTCGTGGCGGCGGACCTCGCGGTCGAAATCGGCGGCGGCCTGGCCGGCGGCCTCCTCCGAGTGAAAATCGCGGACGATCAGATGCGCGAGATTCATCTTGTGCCCCATCGGGGCGATCGAGCGCGCGCATCCCGGCGATGTCGTCCATGCTTTTGTCGGTCAACAGCTCGTAGTAGCGCCACATCAGCTCGTCGCCGATACCCATGACCTTTCTGTACATGTCTTTGGGCGGCTCGGCGATACCGATGTAATTGCCCTTCGATTTCGACATTTTTTCGACGCCGTCGGTGCCCTCGAGCAGCGGCGTGGTGGCGACGATTTGCGGCGTCTGTCCGTAATCGCGCTGGATTTCGCGGCCGACCAAGAAGTTGAATTTCTGGTCCGTGCCGCCCATTTCGACGTCGCATTCGAGCGCGACAGAATCGTAGGCCTGGCCGAGCGGATAAATGAACTCGTGGATGGAATGGGCGTGCCGTCTTTATAGCGTTTGGAGAAATCATCGCGCTCCAGAATGCGCGCCACCGTATATTTGGAGCACAGGCGCACCAGTTCGTAGATATCGAGCTTGCCGAGCCACTCACTGTTAAACCGTATGTCCGTTTTGCGCGGATCGAGGAGCTTGAAAACCTGGCTTTTATACGTCTCGGCGTTGCGCTCAATTTCTTCGCGCGTCATGGAGGGCGCGTGACGTTACGGCCGGTGGGATCGCCGATGAGGCCGGTGACATCGCCGATCACGAAGATGACGGTATGGCCAAGATCCTGAAAGTGCTTCATCTTGCGGATGACGACGGTGTGGCCGAGATGCAGATCGGGCGCGGTGGGATCGAAGCCCACTTTGACGCGCAAGGGGCGGCCGGTCTTTTGCGATTGCGCGAGGCGCTCGCGGAGCTCTTCCTCGCGGATGAGCTCGGCCATGCCTTTTTTTAGGAAAGCGATCTGATCGTCGAGGGTCATGTGGGGCTTGGTTTGTAAACACTATTGTAGTGGCTGCGTGTTAGCATACGGCTCATTATGCGAGCGCTCGCGATTCTGTTGGCAGCCGCGCCTCTGCTGGCCCAGACATCCGCGACGCGGATTGTCAGCGGCAGACGTTACCCGCGCCTCGTGATCCGCAACGCCACGATTATCGAGGGCAACGGAACGCCCGCCTCCGGACCGAAGGACATTGTGATCGAGAAGGGCGTGATTACGTCGATTGTTCCGCTCGATGCGGTTTCCGCGGGACGGGGCGACTCGCGGCGGCCGGCGGGCGACGTCGAAATCGACGCGGCGGGTAAGTATGTGATGCCCGGCCTGATCAATGCCCACGGTCATCTTCAGGATGAGCGCGGCGGCATCCCGCAGCCGTTCGAGTACGAACTGAAGCTGTGGCTCTCCTGCGGCATTACGACCGTACGCGATGTCGGCAGCGATACGCGTAAGGCGGTGCAACTGCGGCGGCGGAGCGCGGAAGGTGAAATCGCTTGTCCCCGCCTGTTCATTTATCCGATGTTCAATCGCGGGGTCAATCCGGGGAACGCCGCTGAGGCGCGGGCACGTGTGCGGGAAATCAAAGACATGGGGGCGGACGGCGTCAAGATTCTCGGCGTCTACCGCGATGTGATGGAAGCGTTGGAGGACGAAGCGCATAAGCTGGGGCTGCGCGTGGCGCATCACACCGGAGTGGAAGAAACGAACGCCTGGGACGACATCAAGTTCGGCACCACTAGCATCGAGCATTGGTACGGCATTCCGGACGCGGCGATCGAGAGCGGGCGGCAGAATTTTCCCGCCACTTACAACTACAACAACGAGACCGACCGCTTCCGTTACGCCGGCCATCTTTGGCGCGAGGCGAATTGGGAGCGCCTGATGCAGGTGTTTGACGGCATGGTGAAGGCGAACGTCGCGTGGGACCCGACGCTCGACATTTATGAGGCGAGCCGCGATTTGCAGCGCGCGCAAACCCAGCCCTGGTTCCGCGATTATCTGCATCCCACGCTGGCCAAATATTTCGAGCCGAATGCGGCGAATCACGGCTCGTATTTTTTCGGCTGGACTTCGACGGACGAGACGTTCTGGAAAGAGAATTACCGGATCTGGATGGCGGCGCTGAAGGAGTTTGCGCGGCGTGGCGGACTGATCGGCTGCGGCGAGGACGCGGGCTTCATCTATCAGATGTATGGATTTGGTTTATTACGGGAGCTGGAGCTGCAACAGGAGGCGGGGTTCCAGCCGCTAATTGTGATTCAGCACGCGACTTTGAATAATGCGCGCATTCTAGGGCAGGAGAATCATCTGGGGCGCGTGCGCGCGGGGTACGCGGCGGACATTCTGGTAGTGAACGGAAATCCGCTGGAGAATTTGAAGGTGCTCTATCCGACGGGCGTTGACGAGATCCGCGAGGGGAAGGTAGCGCATTCGGGCGGCGTGGAGTGGACTATTAAGGATGGCATTCCGTATTACGCGCCGGCGCTGTTTGGGGAGGTGAAGGAAATGGTTGCTAAAGCGCGGGCGACGCGGTGACGGCTTGTCGGAGGAACGAGTTCGGGCTGAGAATGAAGGTGCTTCTTCGGCTCATCATGCGGGGTAGACACGAAGCCGAGAGGGAGGAATTCGCTGTTTTCATCTCCCATGCGGCCGTTGATACATGCGTCGCTCGTCAGGTCGCGGGCCACATTCAGTTATGTGGAGCTTCGACCTTTCCCGATGAGGCCGATGTTCAGATTGGCGACGATTTCGAAGAACGCATTGTCGAGGCCGCCCGGAACTGCGATGAGCTTTTGGTCCTTATTACGTCTCTCCCACGGTTCATTGCCGAACGACCCGGCTTAAATGTTCAGAATCTTCCAATAGAGGTTGTGGCAAGCCAGATTGAAAAAGTGGTCAAAGAATCGACTCCAGCCGCTTAATCGCGGGGATGATCGCTCAGGAGAAGGATTGGGGGGAGGTGATAATTGTTTGCGATCTGTGCGGTGAAGCAAAAGAGTGCATGCAAAAGCAAATTGAGGGTAAGGAGTACGACATTTGCGCCGAGTGCTGGATTCCGCTGGCGGAAAAACTGAAGGGGAAGGGCAGGAAAAAGAAGGAACGGGAAACCGTGTTTTTGCCGCGGCTGACGAAGGGACCGGAACCGCAAGAGACGAAGCCTGTGCCTGGACAACCTCCGCCTATTTGGGGCGGTCCGGGCGGGCTCCACTGAAACTCAAGAATGCGCGTCTGATACGCGCCCACCTTACTTTATAAGGTTGAGAGATCGTTTGCCAAGGCGAAACGCGAAGGCGAATCGTGGTGTCGCGGAGCAGCCGCAGCGGTGGATTTCGGAAGACCGTCGCAGAGACACGTTCGACGATTAAAAATCGGATCTCAGCGGGTAATGGTCGTTTTCCGCACTTGCATAATCGGCCAGGATACGTTCGAAGCGCGATCGACAATCGTTCGAGCATGACGACGCAGCTCAATACTTTCGCGAGGAGCGATTACGCGGCGCGCCGTGTCGAGTATTGCCGGTCGAATGGCGTAGTTGAGAAGAGAAGCCATGGCACGCTTCATCATCATCGCCCGAAGCCATATTGGGTCGTACATCTACCCTGTGTGGCTGCAATTCCTGGTAGGATGACTACCGAGGCCTATGCCGAAGGATTCTTCGAAGCGGGTTGAGCTGTTGCAGGGAACTCTGGACATGTTGATCCTGCGCACATTGCTGTTTGGTCATGCTCATGGACATCAGATCGCGAAACACATTCAGCGGACCAGCGATGAGGCGCTGCAAGTTGAGCACGGGTCGCTCTATCCGGCTCTGCATCGGTTGGAACGAAAAGGCTGGGTGGCGGCGAAGTGGGAGCCCGCGGGGAAGGATCTGAAGCGCGAATTTAAGTATTACCGGCTCACGGCGGCGGGGAAGAAACAACTTGTGGCGGAAGAATCGAAGTGGAAGCAGTTGAGCGCCGCGATTGCGCGGATCATGTGGCCTGCCGAGGAGGAAGGCTAAATACCGCGGGCGGGAAGCTTAGAGAACGCGAACGGATCTGGAGCGGGAGCTGCGGGCCGATCTGGAGTTGGAGGAGGCGGAGCAGCGGGAGAGCGGTCTTTCGGCGGCGGAGGCGCAGTACGCGTGGGCGTGGGAAATTTGGCTAACGGGCCACTCTTATGGGACTGGTGTGATGGCGAGGTGGCGCTCGGCGCCGCGTCGTTCCAGAGGGGCGGGCCTCGCGGGTTGATCGATTACTTCGCAATCAAATATCCGCGCGCGATTTCTTCGAAGCTGGCGATTTGCCGCGCAGTTCAGCGGTCGTCTCGGCCCAATTCCCGGGCCAGCAGTTGCGCCGTTCGCGGAGCCATTTCGAGGGCGGCTTTCGCGTTCAGGAATAGAGCGCGCGTTCTTGTGAGAGCGGCGGGCTCGACATAGTTTAGCGGCGTTGCGCTATGCTCGACGGCGGTCTGAACGAGATTGAGGAGCAGGCGCGCGTCGAATTGGCCGTCGAAGTAGACTCCGCCGCGCGAGCCTTCCGTTTCGATGTGGGCAGACGCCCCAGCGTCTCGGCGCCCGAAAGAATCTTCGATCCGACGAAGCCAAAATTGCTGACCAGATGACGGGGTTGCGAAGGAGGATGCCACGCTATCTGAGCGCCTCCATGACGAGAGAGAGATTGCCCCGTTCGAGATAGCGGATGTCGCCATGCGCGAGCTTGGGCCGCGCTATTGGATAGTGATATGGGCCGGGTTCGCGGAGATGCCGGATGCGGTCAGTTGAATGAGGACATCCCCGGCGCCGGCGAGGGAGTGGGGGAGGAGCACGTTCACCTGGTCCAATCCGGCGAAGCTGCCTTGGGGGCCGGCGTATTGCACGGGTGCGTTTGTTCCGGCGATGGTTACTTTGACACCGCTGGTTCCGGCGGCTTGGAGGCCGGTGCCGTATAGCGTCAGGTAGATCTGGTCGGAAGCGGAGCCTAAATCGATGGGGTTTGCGACTACCGCGCCTCCACTGGCGAGCGTGAATACGGGTTCGGGAGTTTGTGTTCCATCTGGAGAGACGCGCACGGCCGCGGAGGCCGCCAAATTTGCGGTATTCAAAGTGAACAAGCCGGGGGCGACGGCGGCGATTTGGACGCTAGCGGACGAGACGGTTCCGTCTCCGCTGGCGATTGTGAATTGAGCGGTTCCCGTTGCGACACCGGATGGGACCAGAAAGTTAACTTGCCCGGCCGAGACATAGATTAGCGGGGCTTGGAACTGTTTGCCGGCGGAATCGACGAGTGAGACCGTGGTACCGCCGAACGTGGTGGGCAACGGCAGGGAGGTGGCGCCGGGCGTTCCCTTTGCCAAGTCGCTGCCGTACGCGCTGGCCAGCGACCCGGGAGCGAGGGCGTTGGCGGCGGGATTGGCTGCCGAGATTACGGTCGCGGTTGCGCTGACCGGGGTGGCTGCTAAATGGTTGATGACGATCGCGAGCGTCCCGCGATCTGGTGATTGTACCTGGCCGATCAGCGCGAAATCGGGCTTGCCATCGCCGTCGAAATCGGCAACGGCGATTCCTTTGGGGTCCGGGCCGGAAGGAAAGTTCACTTCCGGCTGAAACGTTCCGTCGCCATTGCCTATCATCAGGCTCGCTTCGGCGAGTCCGCAGCAATCGGCGAGCAGCAGATCCTGCTTGCCGTCGCCGTCGAAGTCGGTAACGGCGATCATGGGGGCCGCGGTAACGGTCTTGGTGAGCAGCGAAGTTTGAAACGACCCATTCCCGTTCCCGAGCAGGACCACAATCTGGTTCGAACCCGGGCTGGCCTGGACGGCGGCCGCGATATCCAAACGGCCGTCGCCGTTAAAGTCCCCTACCGCGAGCTTGCCAAGGATGGGACCCGGCAACGCAATATTGGCGGGAGATTGAAAGGTTCCGTCTCCTTTGCCCAGCAGCACCGCAAACGCTCCGGGCATGAAATCTTGGCCCAGGGCCACGACCAGATCGGGCTTGCCGTCGCCGTTGAAGTCGCCGCTCACGACCGAAGAGGGAGCCAATCCGCCAGGCAGCGGGATGGCGCGCGCGCTTTGGAAGGCGCCATCCCCAGTGCCGAGAAAAAGGGACACAGCGCCGGCCGAGGCGTTCGCGGAGGCGACATCGAGCTTTCCATCGGAGTTGAAATCCGCGATGGCAAGGGAACTCAGACTACCTCCGGTGGAGAATGTCTTGACGGCGCCCAGCGTGCCGTTGCCGTTTCCAAGCAACACGTCCAGACCGCTCGAATCGGCCGCAATGACGTCGGGCTTGCCATCGCCGTTGAGGTCGGCGATCGCCAACGCGTTCGGTTGCGACCCGAGCGAGTAGGCGACAGGATTGCCGAACTGGCCTTTGCCGGTCGCGAGTTTCACGTAGATGTTGCCGGACTCGGGATCGGCGATGGCGAGGTCGGGTTGACGGTCGCCATTGAGGTCGGCAGCCGCCACGAATGCGGGGCCCTTGCCGATGAACTGGAGCTGTGGATTGGGGATGGTTCCATCCGGCGGGACAAAAAATATGAAATCGGAGGCGCTGACGTTGTCCGTGGTCCACAAGGCGGTGACACCGTTGGGGAACGGGACCGGCGCAATGGAGGCGGGTTGAGCGGACATGACGTATTCGGCGGCGGCTTGAAACGTTCCGTCGCCGTTTCCCATCATTATGGCTACCGCGCTGGCGCTCTCGTCGGCGATGACTAAATCCATTTTGCCGTCGTGATTGAGATCGGCATATTGCAGATAGGCGGCGCCGGTTCCCGTGGGCGTGGAGATGGCGGGCTGGAAGGTCCCATCTCCCTTGCCCAGCAATACCCAGACTTTATTTACCACGTTGGCGATTCCGGTTTGTGAATCCAAAGCCGCAAGATCCAATTTGCCGTCCCCGTTAAAGTCGGCAGCGACGATGGTGACGGGAAGAGGCCCTACGGGGTAGCTGACGGCCGGGGCGAACGTGCCGTCTCCTTTGCCGAGCAGCACGGCGATCACTCCAGTTCCGGCGCCGGGGGGACCGGTGACGGGAACGTTCGTAATGGCCAGGTCGGCGAGGCCATCGCCGTTGAAGTCCCCGGTCGTCAGATAGAAGGCAAAGGGGCCGGACGGAAATTTGGCGGGCGGCGCAAACGAGCCGTCGCCTTTGCCGAGCAGGACGGCGACATTACCCGGGCCCGAGGGGTCGTTTTGGGTGAACGCGAGATCGATTTTCCCGTCCCCGTTAAAATCCGCCGCGACGATGCTGGAAGATATCCCAGGAACGGAATAGGTGGCCGTCAATAGGACTGTTCCGCTTGTACTGAAAAGAGTTACGAGAATACCAGTCGGGCCGATCGCGGCGCTGTCGGTTACTCCGTCGCCATTAAAGTCCGCTACCGCTATGCGCCCTTTCGTTTGACCACTCAAGGAATCTTGCGCCGAGGATCCGCTTGGCACGAAGAAGGCCCCCTCGCCGCGGGAGGGTAAGGATTGGAACTGCCCCGGTCCCGCATTGCAGATGGCATCAAAATAATCCTGGAGTTCCAACTGTGGCACCGTAGCGTCGTCGCCGTACTCCGACGAAAAGCTGGCAACTTCCGTCCCGTTGGTAAAGATCTGAATGTCTTCTCCGTTGTTGAGGAGCCTAACTTGATACTCCTTGTCATACGCCTCGGTGTGATAGGGATTGTTCGTGATAGTGGCGGTTATGATGAGAGATTTGTTCGGAAGATCCTTTTTTAACGTGCAGGAGTTCGCCCGGATTGGGGGCACGCTTAACGCGCTTAAGAAGAGCGCCGCGGCGGTGGCGCGCCGCAACCCGGGGAGCCGTGGAATCGGGAAGCAATGCAATTTCATGCCCTTCGAAATTTCCTGGGGATGAGAACTCCCAACAGACCGGAGGCGGCGAGAAATAGAGTTTGCGGCTCGGGTACGGAGGCTGGGCCGGTGACGACGGTCAGGGTAGTGTTGCCGTCGTTGGCGATCACGAAGGCGCTGCCACCGAAGACAAAACGCGTCGAGGTATCGGATGCGGGAATGCCCGATAGGTATCCACCGAAGGCGAAGGGATTGCCGCTGTTGGCGTTTAAGAAGGCGATGGCGGCGGAGTCGAGGAGGATGCTGAGGGCGGAATTGTCATCGGCCGGGCTGACGGAGCGGGTTCCGTAGAGGGGGCCGGCGGCGAGGGCGGCGTATTCGCCAGGAACCGTGCCGCCGGCCTCAAGCTGCGCCACGTTTCCCGAAAAACCGTCGATGTCGAGCGTCTCAGATGGCTGCGAGCTCGAATAGCCGGCCACCGGATTGTACAGGTTCAGCGTGGCGCCGACGATAGGTCCGGTAAGGCCGGTAAGGGCGTTGAAGGCGAAGAAGCTGTGGAAATAGACGGTACTTGCGCCGACATTAATCTGGCCCGTGATGTAGTTCTTGTTTGTCGCGTCGCTGAAATCGTAGGAGTAGTAGTAACCGCGATCGCTGGTATCGACCGTAATGGCCGCCGCCGAAGCGGAGATCGCGAACGCGAGGAGGAGAGCGAAGGTCTTGTGAAACATGTCGCGATCTTAACGGCGGAGGCGGCCGCAAAACAAGAAGAGCACGGTAGGCTACGCGAGTTAACGCCATGAACTCCCAGTACTTTTTCTTTCTCGAAGACTCGCGCGGAGTGGCATAATAGTGAAGCTGCACCGAGAGACGTAACGTGCCGAATGCGTTAACGGAAGTGTCCGCCGATCTCACCGCGGTGACGCGCGAGTTGGAGCGGATCGCCACTTCGCACGCCTTTCGCAAGGCGGAACGATGTCTGCGCCTGCTGCGTCACCTTACCGCAACGGCGCTCCAAGGGCGCGCCGGGGAACTGAAGGAATACACGCTGGGAGTCACTGTATTCGATCGGCCCCCATCCTTCGACCCGCGAACCGATCCGGTGGTGCGGCTCGAAGTGCGGCGGCTGCGTCTGAAACTGGCGGAGTACTATCAACAGGAAGGGTTCGACGATGCGGTGCTCATCGAACTGCCCAAGGGAGCCTACGTTCCGCACTTCCGTCCGCGCCAGGCGCCGGCGCTGGAAATAGCGGCCCCCCCGCGCGCCCGGTGGCGTTTTCTCCCGCCGCGTTTGGTCGCGCGGTGGGCGGCCGCCGCAGCAGTGCTCAGTCTCGCGGGGTACGCTTGGAACGCGCTTCATCAGCGCGGCGAGCGACCCGTCGTTCGGGCGTCGGTCGCGGTGCTGGGATTTCGTGACCTTGCCCCTCGCGCCGCGAGCGCTTGGATTTCCCCGGCGCTTACCGAACTGATCGACATCGAGCTAGGGGCGGGCAGGCAGCTGCGGACGGCGCCCCCCGAAAATGTGACCCGCATGCATACGGAGTTGTCGCTGGCGCCGCAATCCACGTACCCGGCGCAAGCGCTCCAACGCATTCGGGCCAACCTTGGAATCGACTATGCCGCCGCGGGAGCCTACCTCTCGCGCGGCCATCGGGTACGCCTCGATGTTTCGTTGTTCGACGCGCGCTCCGGCCGGCAAATTGCCGCCTTCGCCGAGGAGGCGGCCGAGGATCGAATTCCGGAACTGGCCCAGACCGCCGCCCGACGGATTCGCGCGCATCTCGGTCTGCGCCTTTCATCGCTTGAAGATGCCTCGCAGTATCCGCCAGTTGAACCGGCCGCCATGGAATCCTACGCGCTGGGGATGGAGCGTCTGCGGCAAGCCGACGCTCTTGCCGCGCGCCCGTACCTTGAAAAAGCTGCCTCCGCCGCGCCCTCTAACCCATTGGTTCATTCCGGTTTGGCGGCTGCGTTGTCCATGCTGGGATATGACAATCGCGCCCGCGCGGAAGCGAAGCTGGCCTTAGATTCAGCGGCTCCGCTGGGGCGCGTGGAACAACTCGAGATCGAGGGACGTTACCGCGAGATGGCCCACGATTGGCCGCGCGCCATTGCGGTGTATCAGGCGCTGTTCACGCTTCTGCCGGACGACCTCGAATACGGACTGCTGCTGGCGGCGGCGGAAACCAATGGCAACAAAGCGCAGGACGCGCTCGCAACGGTAAAGGCCTTACGAGGATTGCCGGTGCCGCAGGGGGACGATCCGCGCATCGATCTTGCGGAAGCGCATGCCGCCGGCGCCTTGAGCGATCTGGCGCATACCCGCCGGGCGGCTCATGCGGCAGCGGAAAAGGCGTCTCAGCATGGCGCAAGATTGCTGTATGCGCGCGCCCGTTTGCTCGAATCGGGCGCGATGCAGACCATGAGTGTGGCCGGATTCGCGGAGGCGCGCGCCGAGGCGCGCCGCATTTGCAGCGAATTGGGCGACCGCGCCTGCGTTGCCGCCGCATACCGCAATGAAGGGAACCTGCTGGCCATAACCAATGCGCCGGCCGCGGCGCGCCCATTCTTTCAAGCGGCGCTCAAAATCGCCAATGAAATGGGCAATCTGGTCGAAAAGCACAACGATCTGAATGGACTCGGATATGTCGAAAGACTCCAAGGGGACCTGCGGGCCGCCGAAGCGGACGATCGAGCGGCGCTCGAAGTGGGCGCACAACTCGGCCCGCGGAAAGAATATCCCATCCGCCTGGCGCTCGCCGATGTTCTGGCGGCGGAAGGACGAGCCGCGGAGTCGCGAGCGCTGAGCGAGCAGGGCCTGGAGGTAGCGCGGAGGATTGGCGAACGGCAAGGCATCGGCAACGGTGAAGCTGCCTTGGCGCATGCGTTGGCGCTGGAGGGTAAATTTCCGGAGGCGGTGTCGCGGTCGAACGAAGCGATTCGCATCTTGCGCGAGGTGTACGACCGGACCGAGGCCGCCATGGCGCTTCTCGAGCGCGGCGATACCGAGATACGGCAGGGTAATCTCGAAGCGGCGCGCAAGAGCTACGAAGAAGCGCGCGATATCGCACGCCAGTTTCCGGGGGGCTTGGGCGCGGCGCCGCAGATCGACATGGCATTTGCCCGTCTGAGTTCCGCCGGTGGACAATTCGAAGATGCCGCCGCTCATGCCCGCGCGGCGCTGAATGCGTTCACCGCGGCGGGGCGGGAAGGAGACCGTATGCAAGCGGCTGCTTTGCTGGCGCGCGCGCTTATCGCTCGCGGTAGGATCGGCGAAGCTTCCGGCGTGATCGCGCAGATTCCGCCTTATGAAGGTAAAGCACTGCCCATCGAGGCGGTCGTCGAATTTCGTATCGCGCGGTGTTTCGTGGCGGCGAATACGGGGCGCCGGGCGGAGGCTATGCGGGCCATGGATGGCATTGTCTTGGACGTTTCCCGCCTTGGTCTGCCGGTGCTGGGTAACGAGGTCAGGCTGGCGCGGGAAGCTGTGAGGAAAACTCAGCTAACGCGAAGCTAGACGTACCGATACGAATAGCTCATCTCGCAATCAAATATCCGCGCGCGATTTCTTCGAAGCTGGCGATTTGCCGCGCAGTCCAGCGCTCGTCTCGGCCCAATTCCCGGGCCAGCAGTTGCGCCGTTCGCGGAGCCATTTCGAGGGCGGCTTTCGCGTTCAGGAATAGAGCGCGCGTCCTTCGCGCCAGGGCGTCTTCGACTGTGATCGCCATTTCGTGGCGCGCGGCCCACACGATTTCCGCGCCCGTGTAGGGGAGCGCCGGGTGGAGCGGTTTCCCGAGATCGGGATCCTGGTCCATCAGCGACTGCACGGCGGGGGCGTCGGAACCGTACGCGCTCAGATTTCCGAAACGGCCGGAGTTGGTATCGAAGCCGTGAATGTCGAGATGAGCGGTCAGGCAGGGCTTTTCCGGCAGCTCGGCCAAGGTCGCGGCTTGATTGACGCAATCTTCCGCCATGCGGCGATAGGTGGTCCACTTGCCGCCGCAAATGGTGATGAGTCCGGAGGAATCGATGCGAATGGAATGATCGCGCGAGAGCGCCGCGGTACTGGCGGCATCGCCCGAGCGCACCAGTGGACGGATCCCGGCGAAAACGCTGAGCACGTCGCCGGGCGAGGGTTTCCGGGCGAAGTAGAGGGAGGCCGTCTTCAAGAGAAAATCGATTTCCTGTTGGAGCGCGACCGGCTCAAGAGAGGGATTTGAGATGGGAGTGTCGGTAGTGCCGACGAGGGCGTGTCCATGCCACGGAATCGCGAACATGACGCGGCCATCGCTGGTGTGAGGGACCATGATGGCGCTCTCGCCGGCAAGAAAGCTGCGTTCGAAGACGAGATGAATGCCCTGGCTTAGGGCCATTATCGGTGCAGCCGTTGCGTCCGCCTGACGGCGGAGATTATCGCTGAATGGGCCGGTGGCGTTGATCACCACTTTGGCGGCGGCATGAAACTCTTCGCCGCTTTCGATATCGCGCGCCAGGACGCCGTCGATCAGCCCGTCGGGGTTCTTGGTGAGGCCGGCGGCCTCGACGTAATTTAGCGGTGTTGCGCCATGCTCGACCGCGGTCTGAACGAGATTGAGGAGCAGGCGGGCGTCGTCGAATTGGCCGTCGAAGTAGACGACTCCGCCGCGCAGGCCTTCCGTTTCGATGGTGGGCAGACGCTCCAGCGTCTCGGCGCGCGATAGAGTTTTCGATGCGCCGAAGCCGTATTTGCCGGCCAGCAAATTGTAGAGCTTCAGGCCGGCGCCGTAGAAGGGACTCTCCCACCATTGATACGTAGGAACGACGAAGCCGAGATTGCGGACCAGGTGAGGGGCGTTGCGAAGGAGGATGCCACGCTCTTTGAGCGCCTCCATGACGAGAGAGAGATTGCCCTGCTCGAGATAGCGGACGCCGCCATGCACGAGCTTGGTACTGCGGCTGGAGGTTCCCTTTCCGAAATCGCTCTGCTCGAGCAGAAGAGTTTCGTAGCCGCGGGTAGCGGCATCGAGGGCGATGCCGGCTCCGGTGGCGCCTCCACCTACGATGACGATATCCCAGCTTGTGCGGCGCGCGCGGGCCCGGGCGTAGAGGTCCGCGCGATTCATGCGCGGCGAGGAGCGCTTGACGGCGCGCGCGGCCCGGAAGCGCCGGGGGGCTCGGAAGTGGTCCGGCGCCGGCGCTTGTTGGCGCAGGCGGCCCGGAAAAAGCGGACGGAGGGCGGTGGAGAGGGCGTCTCGGAAGCCGCCGCTACCATAGCAGCTTCAACGCGAACTGGATCTGGCGCGGTGGGTAGGCGGTTCGGATGGTGCCGAACGCGGAATCGGAAATGTTGGAATCGGGGAAGCCGAAATTGGTGTGATTCAGCACATTGAAAAACTCAGAGCGGAACTGCAGGGCGATGCTCTCGCGAATGCGGAACTTTTTGTCGACACCCAGATCCCATTGTTCAAAGCTGGGACCGCGGAAGGCATTGCGGCCCACGTTGCCGAAGGGCGCGGAAGCGGGCGGCACGGCGAAAGCCGCGGGATTGAAATACTCGTTCAGCTTTTGCGGGCCACTGGCGCCGGTAGGATCGCCGACCAAGTTGGGACGCATGATGGCTTCGCCGCGATAGTCGGGAATGCGCCCGGTCACGTCGTTTGCGGCCGGCGGCGTATAGGAGAGATCGAGCGGCAGTCCCGAATTGGCGGTGTTGATGCCGGTGAGTTCCCAACCCCCGAGGAAGGAATCGACGAAGCCGTTCCAGGCCGATCCAAACTTCCGCCCTTTTCCGAACGGCAGCTCATAGACGACGCTGGTAGTGTTGACGAACTCGACATCATAGGTGGATGGTCCGCGCTCGGCTTTCAGGTTATAAATGTTCTGCGGATTTGCGGCATAGTAGCCGGAGAAATATTCGAGCGCCTGCTCGGAATTGCCCAGCGCTTTCGACCATGTGAACGAATTGAGCGCATAGAGGCCGGCCGCAAAGCGATGCTCCAGGCGCGCGGAAAGCCCGTTGTAGCTCTCCTGGCCCGCGGGATCGACCCATGTGATAGCGCCGAAGGACTGATCCGGCCGCCGCGGCTGAATACCCAAGGTTTGGCCCGGCACATTCGGAAGCGCCTGGTTATAGTCGGCCACGATCGGCATACGCAAACTGTGATTGCCGGTGTAGGCCACCTCGAGCACCGTATTCTTGGCGAGCTCGCGCTGCACGCCCAGAAACCACGTCTGCACATAGGGCCACCTGGTGTCGGCGGGGATGTAGGCGATATTCGCGTTCACGGGATTGAAGCTCGCCGGACTATCCAGGCCCGCCGGGAAGCCGGCGAAATTCGTGATGAAACCCGCGGGGGCCGTGCCGCCGGACGGAATCGATTGGTTGATGGTGGCGATGTTCACCTGTGGGCCGTTGATGCCGAGCTCGTCGGCGCTGCCCAGGCGATTGAGATGAACATAGCTGATCCCGTAGCCGCCGCGGATCACGGTTTTTGGCGTGAGGCTGTATGCCAGGCCGACGCGCGGCGCCCAATCCTTGTAATCCGGATGCACCAGCGTGCGGTTATATAGGCTGCCATTGGCCGCGTGCAGCAGTGTGTTGGTCGTAGGATCGAAATTGGTCAGGATGTTATCGCGCTCCCAGCGCGGCGTCGCGAATTCCCAGCGCACGCCGAGGTTCAAAGTGAGTTTCGAGCCGACGCGAAAATCGTCCTGTACGTAGGCAAAGTGTTGATGCTGGCGGTAGTTCGTAATCAGGTAATTCGCAAGCTGCACCTGGCTGGGAGTTCCGAATATAAAATCGGCCAGGTTGTAACTGGCCGAATCGCTCGCGACGGTGCAGCCGGCCGCTTGCCCTAATTGCGCGCAGGTGGGTTTGCTGAACTGTCCGGAATAGGATTCCAGGCCGTATACCGGATTGATGTCCATCACTTCGGTGCGGATGGTCATGAACTCGTATCCCATCTTGATGGCATGGCGTCCCTTATTGAGCGAGTAATTGAATTTCGGGTCCCAGGTAGTGGGATTTTGGAATTGCGGATTGGTGGCCTGACGTCCGAATTGATTGAAGCCGCTGACGCTCTGCGTATTTAAGCCGCCGGTAAGATTGGGCGAGGTGGGTAGTCCGGTAATGCCGAACAACGCTTCCTCGCTCGCGCCTCCCAGATAGACAGGGTTCTTGCCGCCGAGAATGTGCGTGAATCCGAGGCGCGCTTCCAGGACCGATGTTGCCGACGCAATCCAGGTGTATCCGACAGCGGCCGCCTGGTCGAGAATTCGGATATACCCGTTTCCATTTCCGCCCGATGGACCGGGAATGTCCGGCTGATAAAACTGGTTGTCCTTGCGCTGGCTGAAGCGCGCGAAGACGCTCATACGATCGTTGATCTGGCCGTCGATCTTGGCGTCGTACTTATCGGAATAATCGCGCAGTAGCAGAAGCGCTTCGTAATTGTTGGCGCGGCCCGGTCCGTTGGGAGCGGGCAATGCGTTGAGGACTTGCGCGGCGAAGGGATTGAGCGCGCTCACGGGAATCTGAGTATTCCCCGGGTACACGGCGCCGCTCAACGGGTCTACTACGGCCACGGGCAGAATTCCGGCGCGGTCAGTCAGCGTGGGGAGTGAATCGAAATTCAGGGTCTTCTGCAATTGGCGGAAGCCCTCGTAATCGCCGAAGAAGAACAGCTTATTTTTAATGAACGGGCCGCCAATCGTAGCGCCGAACTGATTTCTGTGCAGCGTGGGTTTCGCGAAAGTCGCGGGACGCTGGCCGAAGATGTATCCGATGGCGTTCAAGTCCGTGTTGCGCAGGAAATCGTAGGCCGTTCCGTGGAATTGATTCGTCCCCGAGCGCATAACCACGTTCACGACGGCGCCCCCGACGCGGCCGTATTCCGCGCTGTAATTATCGGTGATGACTTTGAATTCGGCGACGGCATCGGGCGAAGGCAGCGCGACTTGATTCGAGAAGCCCTGATTGCTGGTTGAATAGGCGTTGTTATCGAGGCCGTCCATCAGGAAATTGTTATATGTGCTGCGCAATCCGTTGACGTTGAACGCGCCCTCGCGCGGGGTAGCGGAGGGCGAGAAGGAGGCGGCCGCGGGGGAACGGTGCACATTCGTTGAGAGCAGCGCGAGATCCGAGAAATTGCGGCCGTTTAAGGGAAGATCGACTATTTCCTGCGTGTTTACGACTTGGTCGTGCTCGCTCTGATCGGTTTCGAGGACACTGGCGGCGCCGGTCACCTCCACCGCTTGCGTCACGACGCCGACTTGCATGGTGATGTCAACGCGCTGACGAGCATTCACGTCTACGATGACGTTCGTGGTCGTGAATTTCGAAAAGCCGGCGAGCTCCGCCGCGACGGTGTAGCGGCCGTAGCGGACGTTGAAGAAATCATAGTTCCCGTTGGCGTCGGTCGTTGTCTTGGCCTCGATGCCGGTGTCCTGATTCGTAAGAGATACCGTCGCGTTGGCAAGAACGGCGCCGGAGCTATCGCGGGCCGTTCCGAGGACCTCGCCGGTATCGAACTGTGCCCAGGTCAGGGACGCGATCGAGGAAAATGCAACTAGCGCGATGAGGAATCGCATTCCGGTCGTGTTCATGGACAAACCTCCCGTTTTGTCATTTCACGCCATCATTCGCCGGCAGCCAACAGCATCGTAACCCGCGGAGGCGTGCGATGCCGCTCACGAACTCGGGCGAGGGGATGGCGCGGGTACCCGGTAGGGGAGCGATCGCGGCTGGGTGGAGCACGGAGCCGTGATCGGCGGTCATGTTGCAATCTCCATTCGGCTGTAGACGCACTGAAGCGGAAGAAGGTGTTAAGAGCGGCGTTGCATTGCGCCATGCAGCCGTGCGCTCATCAGCGCGCCCAGCTCGGTGCCATCGAATGCCTCGGCTACGCTTAACTGATCCTGCATGGGGCGGTTTTGGCTGAGCTTGAATTTGCCCTCGAGTTTACCAACTTGAATTTCGAACGCAACTACTCCAGAGATCATTTTGGAGCGGAACTCCGAAGGCAATTGCTCCCATTGTTGGCGGTAGGCGGGCTCCATGGCCTCAACCAAGGCCATTAACGCGGGCTCGGCGTCCACGATGCGGCCGTGACCGTAAGCGTGAACCGCGGCGTAATTCCAGGTCGGCACCGCCGCTTTTGAGTCGTACAGCGAAGGCGAGATATAAGCGTGCGGTCCCGTGAAGAGGACCAGGATCTCGTGGGAGGACGCCACGGCTTTCCAATGATCGTTAGCGCGCGCGAAGTGGCCGGTAAGGTAAATGCCGTCGCCGTTCTCGCGGACTAGGAGGGGCGCGTGCGTCGCGGTCATCGCGCCATCTTGCGTCGTGACGATCGCGGCAAAGTTGTAGCGCTGCATGAAGGCTAGCAACTCCTGGCGATCCTCAATAGCGAAATGGCGCGGAATGTACATGATGTTCCGATGCGCGGCGGCGCGTCGCCCATGATTACACGGATCGGACGTAGGAGGCAATACAGGTGTATACTCAAGAGGCCGACCGAATTGAGCGATTTATTCGCGCGTCATCTCTTTTCTCTCGACAGAAAGGTCCACCGTGCAGATTGCATACATCGGATTCGTACAGAGCGGGAGTATTCGTTCCTTCAATTTCGAAGGGAGCTCCGCGAGTCGCCCGGGCTACAGACCAAAACGCGTGCAATTCTCGATGACGGCGGACATGACCATCGTGAGCCGATTTCGCATCAAGTTCCAGGAGCTTCCGGCGTTGTGTCTGCGCACCCTCTCGGCCGCGGTGGGGACGTTGGAGGAAAGCGAAGCGGCTCCGGCATCGTATGTTCTGACCGAGGCGGACGTGCATGCCTACTGCGCTTCGATCGTCGCGAATCCGGCGCGGCCGGACCATCGCAAGCGATTTCGCCCCAAGCCCACGGAGCATTCCCAGTTTCAATGGCCGAAGAAAGCCTGATTGAGCGGAATGCAATGTCAGTCTACAACCGGCTAGCGTACTCGCCGGACGGCAACGGCCGTGAACTTGAGGAAGACTACAGGCTCCTGGAGGCGGCGCAGTGCTGGTGCGGAGCCACCAAGGAATTTGGAAAGAGCGTGTGCGGGATGTGCTGGGACCGGCTTCCATCGCGTCATCGCGAAGCGCTGGTGGAAGCGCGGCCAGGCGTGGGCTTCGGACTGTCGTACGCCAGCGCGCGTCATTATCTGCGATTCGGGTCCTCTTAGCGGCACGGGGTTGACTATGAGTATACGTATATGTATACTTATAGCGTGATGCCGAACAAAACCATCTATGTCAGAGATTCCGATCTGCCGCTTTTCGATCAGGCGCAGGAGCAGATTGGCGAAAGCATCTCATCGTTGTTCGCGGAGTTTTTGCGGGAGCGCGTTGCGGCGCTCACGCCACAGGAGCGGACCATCCTCGAACTGAGGCGCGAGATCGCTAAAGAACGGGAGGATTTGAAGGAGGAGCGCGGTCTGCCGGATTTTATCGACCGCGAGTTCGCGGCGGCCGAGGCGTATGCCGGGAAATCTCTGAAGAGCTTGCGGGCGGGCGAGATAAAGAAGGCGAAAGCGCATTTCTACGCCGCGAATACCTATTGCGAGCGGGCGCGCCGCGATTTAGAGCAGACCAGAGAGCTGGACGAAAAACTCGCCGCGATGCTGGGCGAGGACGGTAAGTGAGCCGGCGAATTTTGCGAGGCAAGCTTAAGGGATTTGTTCGGGTTCGTTATCCCAAAGCGCGCGCGTGGCGGCGTGATGCTATCCACACGGCGTTGGCAGGCGATCTATAAACCGCGCGGTTTACCCTAGGAACTGCGTTATGTCCTGCTGCGGCGACGACGAACCGGTTCGTATTCCGATAACCGATGTCTTCGATCTGCACAGCATCCCGCCGCGCGATGCGAAAGCCGTGGTCGAGGAGTATCTGATCGAGGCTCATCGTCACGGCTTTCGCGCGTTGCGGATCGTTCACGGCCGCGGCATCGGCGTGCAACGGGAAATGGTGCGCGCCATCCTCGCCCGCACCCCGTTCGTCGTGAGTTTCGGCGACGCGCCGGCCGAAGCGGGCGGCTGGGGCGCGACCGTGGCGACCCTCCGCGACTGAGCGCCGTACGATAGTCAAGGCTCTACTTAGAACATGAGGACAATTCGACGCATGGCCGTACTCGGCGCGGGGGCGATGGCATCGCGCACCGCGGCTCACTTCGCAAAGGCCGCTTGGGAAGCGGAGGAAGGGTTATGAGACGAGTTTTTTCTCGTCATTGCCGGTATCACGCTGCTCGTATCTCCAGCCGGCGCGCAGACTGCCAGTCAGTCCACCAACGAGCTCCTCGAGAAGTTAATCAACCGCATCGACGATCTGGAGAAACGCATGGCGGAACTCGAAAGAGAGAATGCCGCGCTGCGTCAGCGCCGGCGCTCGCCGCCCCTGCGCCGCTCCCTCCTCTCCAAGCGGTGCCCATGAGTCATGCCCAGCTGCCGGCCACCGAATCGGGCCTCCTGGCATCGCCTTTGCTCCACATTGCCGGGTTCGCCGATTTCAACTTTTCGGCCACCAATCTCCACGGTCCTTCGCGCGGCTTCCAGCCTCTTACGCTGCTCAGCCCCACAGCGGATTCAGCGAAGGACAACTCGTTCTGCACCTCAGCTCCGGCCTCTCTTCGAATGTGAGCGTCTTCAGCGAGCTTAGTTTCACCGCCCGCTCCGACGCCAGCCTCGGCACGCCTCCCGCGTCAGGCTTCAATCCGAAGTGGAGCGCCTCATCATCCGCTACGACTGGAATGATTACGTCAAAGTCTCCTTTGGCCGCTTTCGCACCCCATCAAGTACTGGAACACGGCCTATCATCACGGGACTTGGCTCCAGACGACCATCGACCTCGAAGGCGCGGCGCCCGCCGGCGGACTGAATCTGAATTACGACGTCGGCCTCGGCAATGGCCGCGGGCAGGTACTCAGACGCGCGGCGATCTTGGCGACATCAACAGCAATCGCGCCAGGTTGGTCAATGCCTTTATCAGCCCGACCGGTTCTACTGCCTGCAAATCGGCGGATCCGTGTATCGCGACGATCTGAACCCGCTCACCGGATTGTCGGCGCGCGAATGGATTCAGTCGGCTCACGTCGTCTGGCCCAAGGAATCTCCGGAATTTATCGCCGAGTTCGCCAACCTCACGTGCGTTCTGGCGAGGCTCTGCTCCCGATGAGCGAGGATCAGCTTCGGCGCGTGTTCGCCGAGGGCAGGCCTGACTGGGTCCAAGAACATACCAAAACGGCTCTCGGCGCGCAGGACGTCATCGAGTTGCTGGACACGCAGTCCTTTTCGAACTGTTTAGCTGCCTATCCGACGGAGCGGGCCGGCATCATCGAGCGCATCGAACAAGAACGGCTCATCGATTGCAGTGGCGGAAACCATTATTCAATGCGCCGTATCGGCGCTCTCCTGCTCGCTAAACCATTGGAAGAGTTTCCTGAATTGGCGCGGAAGGCTCCGCGAGTGGTCGTCTACACCGGAATCTCAAAACTGGAGATCCGGCTCGACCAGGTGGGCGTGCAAGGCTATGCCGTGGGATTCCAGGGCTTAGTTCGATTTGTCATGGCGCAACTACCCGGCAACGAAGTCATCAAAGACGCGCTTCGCACCGAGGCGAAGCTCCTACCCGAAGTCGCAATCCGCGAACTTGCGGCAAACGTGCTAATACATCAGGACCTGACGATGACGGGAACTTCAGTGATGTTTGAGGCTTATTCTAACCGCGTCGAAATCACAAATCCGGGAGAGCCGGTCGGAGAGATTCATCGATGGCTATCAATCTCGAAGCGAGCGGCTGGCCAGCTTAATGAGGCGAATGCGCATCTGCGAAGAAAAGAGTAGTGGAATCGATCGCGTTATACAAGCGGCGGAACGCTACCAGTTGCCGCGCCAGATTTCCGTGCGGCCCACTCCCGTACGCTTGTGATCATTTACGGGATTAAAAAATTTGACGACATGGACCGCGATGCCCGCGTTCGCGC
The DNA here is from genome assembly GCA_963838885.1 of Bryobacterales bacterium. Classification (GTDB taxonomy): domain Bacteria; phylum Acidobacteriota; class Terriglobia; order Bryobacterales; family Bryobacteraceae; genus JAICMB01. The sequence continues at coordinate 21,571 of CAWITB010000020.1, forward strand.
CTGTTACCAGCACTGCGCTCTCAAGTGGGTCATGTCGGAGCGCATGACAAATCAAACGTTGCGGCAGCGCTTTCACCTGCCCGAAAGCAAGAGCGCGATCGTTTCGCAGATCATCGCCGCAACGATCGAGGCTGGATTAGTCAAAGCGGACGAAACCATAGGGCCATCGCGCAAGTTCGCCCGCTATCTGCCATTCTGGGCCTGAGCTCGTTTATTTAATTTCAAGGACGTCAAGAGACATGGACGACCTCTAAACGCTGCGCTATAAACCACTTGCTTATTTAAGCCTATCCCCGCCCGGGCACATTGACCCCCAGAGAGCACGGTTGTTTTCCTTATCCCGCCATGCTAGAAGAAGAACAGCGCGAGGGGCGCATCCAGTCCGCGGAAAGGGCCTTGCCCACCCACCTGAGTTCAATATCGAAGGTCGCGAACCTTCTTTCTGCCTGATTCGTGCGGACTCCAGGCGTGCAATGAAAGGAGATTCGTATGTTTCCCAATCCGCAGGACGCCCTGCCTCTGCCACCGCGCCCGAGCATCGAGCGCTACAAAAAGATCGCGAAAGATCTGGTCAAAGCGTGTAAATCCGGTAAGCCCGATCTTGTTCGCCGCTGGGCCGAGGAATGGGTCCAGACTCTCGTCAACCTGTCGGGCATAACGATTACGCCCCAGCTTCCCGTGCGCATCGAATGGTGGATCGACAAGATCGAGGAGTTCGCGCGCCGCAAAATGCCGGGCGATAAACCGGGTGAGACAGAGTGCGGGCTCGCCTCCGCGCAATTCGTTATCGCGCGATCGCACGGATTTGAAAGTTGGCCCAAATTCGCGAATCATCTCAAAGCGGTGGTCCGAAATAGCCCCGTAACCAGATTCGAAGCGGCGGCGGATGCCATTGTCGGCGGTAATATCGCAACGCTCGAACGATTGTTGCGCGACGACCCCGCCCTGATCCGGACGCATTCTACCCGTGAACACGGCGCGACGCTGCTGCACTATGTTTCCGCTAACGGCGTTGAAGGCTATCGGCAGACGACGCCCAAGAACATCGTGGAAATCACCGAGTTACTGCTGCGTGCGGGCGCCAACGTCGATGCAACGGCGGATGTGTATGGAGGTGGATGCACGACTCTGGGCCTGACGGCCACAAGCCTTCATCCCGAGCGCGCCGGGGTGCAGGAAGCGCTCCTTCAGAAGTTGCTGGATTACGGCGCGAAGCTCGACCTCCTCTCAAGCGCCGGCAACAGGCAATCGATCGTGACCGGCTGTTTAGCGAATGGACGGCCAAAAGCCGCCGAATTCCTCGCCGGCAAGGGCGCGCGTTTGGATTTGGCCGCCGCCGCGGGTCTTGGACGGCTGGATTCGGTCAAACCTTTCTTCGCCGAAAGCGCCCCCACGCAGGCGCAGTTGAATGATGCGTTTCTGTACGCATGCGCATACGGCCACAACAATGTTGTTGAGTTTCTGATCGGCAAAGGCGTGGATCTGGCGGCGCAGGACAGAAACGGTCAAACCGGATTGCACTGGGCCGTGATCGGTGGACAGCTCGAGACGGTGAATTTGCTTCTGCGGCACAACCCGCCCCTTAAAGTCGAGAACATCTATGGAGGCACCGCGCTGGGCCAGGCGCAGTGGTCGGCGGCGCACGGCGGCGATGCGGATCTTTATAGCGCGATTTGTGAGGCGTTAATCGCGGCGGCCGCGAAGATGAGAAATGGAGGCGCCGCCGAGCTCAGTTCGCCCACGCCGGCATGACATAGGAATAGAACACCACCACCAGCCCGACCACGACCGCCAGCAAGATGCTGTGCTTGAGCGTGAATCGAAAGAGGCGCGCTTCATCCTCGGCGGGCATGCCAGTGGCGGCGGCAGCGACGGCGATGCTTTGCAGGCTGATCATTTTGCCCATCACGCCGCCGGTCGAATTTGACGCGGCCATCAGAACGGGCTTCAAATGCAAACTGTTTGCCGTAACGACTTGTAGATTGCCGAACAGCGCATTCGCGGAAGTGTCGCTGCCGGTGAGGAACACTCCCACCCAACCGAGCAAGGCGCTGAAGAACGGGAAAAGAACGCCGCTGGCGGCGAACGCCAGGCCGAGCGTCGCGGTCGCGCCGCAGTAGTTCATCAGGTACGCCAGCGCCAGCACCGCGGCCAGCGTCAGCATGGGAAAGGCGAGCTGTCTCGCGGTGGACGCCACCAAACGCGCGAATTTTAGCGCACTCATGCGCAGCAGAATAGCGGCGCCGATGGCCGCGAACATGCACGATGTTCCCGCGGCCGCCAGCAGATCGAGCTTGTACACGGCGGCGTATGGCGAGGGCTTCGCAACTGCCGGCGGCAACCGCAGGATCAAGTTGTGCAAGCCCGGCCAATTGATATTCAGCGTCGCTTGGTTGAGCCAGACCTTTACCGCGTCGATGCCCCACAGCGAAACGAAAATCACGAGCAGGCCATAGGGAGCCCACGCATAGAGAATCTGTCCGCGGCTGTAGCGGCGCTTGGCGGGCGCGGCGGCTTCGCCGGCATCCCGATCCTTCGGACGCCAGACCTGAAGCAGCAGCACGAGGCAAACAATTGCGGCCAGCGAACTGAGGATGTCCGTCACGTAAACGCTGAAGAAATTTGAAACCGTAAACTGCGTGCCCGCGAAGGCGACCCCGCAAACGGCGATTCCCGGGAGCACGCCTTTGAGCGCGCGCCAACCGCCCATTACAAGGACGAGATAAGCGGGGATAAACAGCGCGATCGGAGCGCAGATGCGCCCCACGTCCGCGCTCAACAATCGCAAGGGCAGCCCGGTCGTTCCAGCCAGGGTCACCAGCGGAATGCCTATCGCTCCGAAGGCCACTGGAGCGGTGTTGGCGAGCAGGCAGATTCCAGCCGCGTAAAATGGACGGAACCCTAAACCGGTGAGCATGGCCGCCGCGACCGCCACGGGAGTGCCGAATCCGGACGCTCCTTCAATGAAGGCGCCGAACGCAAACGCGATCAGGAGAGCTTGCAGGCGCTTGTCGTCCGTGAGCGACCCCACCGAGTTCTTGATAATTTCGAACTGTCCCGTATCGACGCTGACGCGGTACAGCACGATGGCCCAGAAGATGATCCAGCCAATGGGAAAGAGTCCGAAGGCGGCCCCGTACGCCACGGATTCCGCCATCAGCCCAAGCGGCATGCCGTAGACGAACAGCGCTACAAGAATCGCGGCCCCGAGCCCGATCAGCGACGCCTTCCAGGATGGGACGCGCTTTACTCCGATCGCGAACAGCAGCGCGAAAATGGGAATTGCGGCCAAAAGCGCGGATAGGCCCAGGCTGCCGCCCAACGGCGCGTATGTCTGCCGCCACATAGGATTGCCAATTTTATCGCAGACGCATCGGCTTACCGCCGTTTTCTTTGCTGCGCTGCGCGGCATCCATAAACGCAAAGATTTCTAACGTTTCGTCGTTCGGTACGGGCGGCTGTTTCGTCTCCATGAATTTCACGATCTCGCGAACCATTTCCCCATAACCGGCATGGTTTTCTTGGACGATTTGCGTCGTGGCATTGCGGCTGCCCGCCTCCGGTTGCTTGAACGCGACCGCGCCATAGCCGCTATAGGGGCGCAAGGAGCGAACCGAGCCAATGCGCCCGTCCTTCCAGCGGCCCACCACAACATCGGCATCGGGCGTGGATGTCCGCGCGACCTCGTCGCATCCCGTGCCCATGATCGTGTACAGCATCTCGATCGCATGCACGGCGTACCAGGAGAGATCGAGTTGGTGATGCTCCTCAAGAGGGCCAGGTCCCCAGGTCATCGCGCCTTCGAGATGGGGGGCGAGCCGCAGTTTCCAAGCTTCGCCGAAACGCAGGCTCGAGGAGCTGAACCACTGAACTCCCGCGTCTTTCGCCACTTTCGCGATCGCGCGCGCATCGTCGAGCGTTGAAGCGAGCGGCTTGTCGATGAACATCGGCTTGCCGCACGCCACAGCCTGACGGGCCTGCGCAAGATGGACGCGCCCGTCCAGGCTCTCGAGCAGAATTCCGTCCACTTGGCCGCACAGATCGCCGATTGACTCCACCATCTTGACGCCCCACTTGTCCTGCAGATCGCGCGTAAATGCGGCGACGCGCGAACGGCTCGATTCGATGTCCGGGCTTCCCCCACGGTACGCCGCGACGACGCGCGCGCCAGGAACGTGGTCCGGCGCGTTGGGATCGTTCAACGTCTTTGTGAACGCAGTGGCATGAGATGTATCGGTTCCGATGATTCCGAGGCGCAGATCCGCGGCGCCCGCAAGCGCGGCGAAAGCGAATAGCAAAACAGTGGGTTTCATTACGCGCCATTGTACACTGTGGTTTGCCGCTGGAGCTTTCGACACCGCTCATGTATGTCAAGGGCGTGGGGCCCGCGCGAGCCGAAGCGTTCAAGGCGAAGGCGCTGTTCACGGTCGAAGACCTGCTCGGCTACGTCCCCTTCCGTTACGAAGACCGCAGCAACGTGAAGACCATCGCGCATCTCGCGCCCGGCGAAATGGCCACCGTCGTCGCCGAAGTGAAGAGCGCCAAGCTGGCCGCGTTCCGCCGCCGCAACCTCGGTCTTTTCGAGGCCGTGTTCAGCGACGGATCGCGCGAGCGGCTAGTGGGCAAATGGTTTCACGGCGCTTATCTCGAGGATCGTCTCAAACCGGGGGTTCGCGTCGCACTGTATGGAAAGGTGGAGCTGGATAGTTACAGCGGCGATCTGATCGTCATGCATCCGGAGTTCGAGCTGTTGTCCGGCGAAGACGACGGTGACGCCGCGCTGCACACCGGCCGCGTCGTTCCCATCTATGAAGCCGTCGGCAAAATCACGACGCGCGTTTTCCGCAACATTATTTTTCGCGTGCTCGAAGAGCTGCCGCCCCTGAGCGATCCGCTCCCCCAAGAGATCCGCTCGCGTCTGAAACTTCCGGAGCGCTGGACGGCGGTCCGCGAAACGCATTTCCCTCCCCAGGACGCCGACCTGCGCTTGCTCAATGCGTTCCGTTCCCCCGCCCAGTTCCGCCTCATATTCGAAGAATTCTTCTGGCTGGAATGCGGGCTTTCACTCAAGCGCGCCAAAGCGCGGCTGCAGCCGGGGATCGCGTTTGAGCTGACCGAGGCTGTCCGCGAGCGCATTAAGGCGATGCTGCCGTTCAAGCCGACCCGCGCGCAAAAGCGCGTGCTGCTCGAGATCTCGGACGATATGAAACAGCCGCATCCCATGAGCCGTCTGCTGCAGGGCGACGTGGGAAGCGGCAAGACTCTGGTGGCGGCCGAAGCCGCCGTAATCGCGATCGAGAATAAGTACCAGGTCGTGATCCTCGCTCCCACCGAGATCCTCGCGACGCAGCATTATCTCTATTTCAAAAGTCTCTTCGGCAAGCTTGGATATGTACCCGTGTTGTTGACGGGATCGTTCACCGCGCGCGAAAAGACGCAGATCAAGAAACTGCTTGCGTCCGGCTACGCACAGATCGCGATCGGCACGCACGCGCTGATCGAAGAAGACGTCGAGTTCCAGCGCCTCGGTCTTGCCATTGTCGATGAACAGCACCGCTTCGGCGTTATGCAGCGGCTCCGCCTGACTCAAAAAGGCCGCCACCCCGACGTTCTCGTCATGACCGCGACGCCGATCCCGCGTACCCTCGCGCTGACTATCTATGGCGACTTGGACGTTTCGGTTATCGACGAATTACCGCCGGGACGCAAGACGATTGTGACGAAGCACGTCACCGAGGACCAGGTCGAGCGGGTGTACAGCTTTCTTAAACAGCAGGTGGACCACGGGCGGCAGGCCTACATCGTTTACCCCGTAATCGAAGAGTCGGAAACGCAGGCCGTGAAGGCCGCCGAAAAGATGTACCAGCACCTTTCCGAAGCCGTCTTTCCGTCCCTTTCCGTAGGTCTGCTGCATGGAAAATTGACGCCGGATACGAAGGAAACCGTCATGGACCAGTTCAAGCGCGGCGAGATCGCGGTCCTGGTCTCAACGACTGTGATTGAGGTGGGCGTCGACGTGCCGAACGCCACGGTCATGGTGATCGAACAGGCAGAGCGCTTCGGCCTCTCGCAGCTTCATCAACTGCGCGGGCGCGTCGGACGGAGCGCTGAACAGAGCTATTGCGTGCTGGTCACGGGCAAGCTGAACGAAGCCGCGAAAGAGCGCATCCGCACCATGGTCGAATCGAGCGACGGATTCTACATCGCCGAAATGGATATGAAACTGCGCGGTCCCGGCGAGTTCTTCGGCACCAAACAATCCGGTCTGCCTGCGCTGCGCATCGCCAACATCATCCGCGATTCCGACGTGCTGGAGCTGGCGCGCGGCGAAGCACGCCGCTTCACCGAAATGCCGCCGTCGGAAGAGGAGCTGCGCCGCGGGGTCGCCTACATTCGCGATCACTGGCAGCGCCGCTACGGCCTGATTCAGGTCGGCTGAAGCAGTGCGAGTAATCGCCGGAGAATTTCGCAGCCGCAAGCTTAAGACCCTTGCCGGACTCGACACCCGCCCCACCCCCGACCGGCTCCGCGAAACTCTGTTCAACATTCTGGCTCCGAAGATTGACGGAATCACGTTTTTGGACGCTTATGCCGGCACGGGGGCGGTCGGCATCGAAGCGTTAAGCCGCGGCGCCGCGCACGCGATCTTCGTCGAGAAGAATCGCGCGGCAGTCGAAGTCATGCGCGATAATCTGGCCGCCCTCGGCATCGAAAACCGCGCCGAGGTATTCACCGGAAAAGCCGCCGCCGTGCTGGAGCGCCTCTCGGCCGATATCGTGTTCCTCGACCCTCCCTACGATTTCGAGCGCGAGTATGCCGAGGCCCTCGACGTGTTAGGCTCCCGCCACAATCCGCTCGTCGTCGCCCAGCACGCCTCCCAATTCGCGCTTGCCGAACAATACGGCGCTCTGCGACGCACCCGCGTCGTCAAGCAAGGCGATAATTCCCTCAGCTTTTATGAATACATCTGAGATGCTCGAACAGCGCCGCAAGGGGCAGGCGCGTATCTCGGGGGTACCATTTACCGCCGCCTTTCCCGCGATTCCGGTCGGCGCTGCAACGGCTCCAGCCCATATGCCTGGTTTGATCAACGGGTCCGAAGCGCAGGCGAAGCGGAGATGCGGGGCGATGGGCATCCGTGCGTGTCGCGGAAACGGTCTCGTGCGAGGCGGCATGAGGAATACAATAGAGATGTCCTCCCCCCGCCTTTGACCGCTGGTAACCGATGACCGAAACACCCTTCGTCCACCTGCATTGCCATACGGATTATTCGCTCCTCGACGGGGCCTGCGACATTGATCGGCTGATGGACCTCGCCATCGAGCAGAACATGCCCGCCGTCGCTATGACGGATCACGGCAACTTGTTCGGGGCGGTCGAATTTTACAACTGCGCCAAGGACAAAGGCGTGCACCCCGTGATCGGCTGCGAAGTTTATGTTTCGAAGCAAGGCCACAAAACGCGCAGCGAAAACGATCGCTACAACCACCTGGTTCTGTTATGCGAGAACCAGGAGGGCTACCGCAACCTCATCAAGCTGGTCTCAACCGGGTACCTCGACGGCTTTTACTACAAGCCGCGCATCGACAAGGACCTCCTTGCCAAGCACTCGAAGGGACTGATCGCGCTGTCGGCATGTCTGCGCGGCGACATCAACGAGAGCCTCATGGCGCAACGTTACGACGACGCCCGGAAGCTCGCCTACGAATACTCCGACCTGTTCGGACGCGGCAATTTTTTCCTCGAAATCCAGGACCACGGCCTCGATCAGGACAAAGTCGTGATCCCGCATCTGAGCCGGCTTTCCAAAGAATCCGGCATTCCCTTGGTGGCCACCAACGACGCGCATTACCTGCGCAAGGAGCATGCCCGCGCGCACGAAATTCTGCTCTGCATCCAGACCGGCAAAACCATGTCGGACACGAACCGGATGCGTTTCAGCCAGCCCGAGTTCTACCTCAAATCGCGCGCCGCGATGAGCGCCTTGTTCGGCGAATTCGAGCAAGCGCTCGATCTCCCCTGGGAGATAGCGCAGCGCTGTCACGTAAAGCTCGAAAAGGTTAAAGAGCCTTTCCCGAAATTCGATGTTCCGCCGGAGCATTCCACCGGCACTTACTTCGAATACGTCGCTCGCCAGGGTTTTGAAAAGCGCCGTCCGCGTCTCGAAGCGCTGCGGCGGGCGGGCGCGCTGAAGCACGATCTCCCGGAATACGCCGAGCGGCTGGATCGGGAGATCAAGATGATCCAGCAGATGCAGTTCTCAGGGTATTTCCTGATCGTGTGGGACTTCATCCGCTTCGCGAAATCGAGCGGTATTCCGGTCGGACCCGGACGCGGCTCGGCCGCCGGCAGCCTGGTCGGCTTCGCCATGGAGATCACCGATATCGATCCTCTCGAATACGGCCTGCTGTTCGAGCGCTTTCTCAACCCCGAGCGCATCAGCATGCCCGATATCGATATCGATTTCCATACGCGGCGGCGGGGGGAAGTGATCCAATACGTCACCGAAAAATACGGCCGCGAGCAGGTGGCGCAAATCATTACGTTCGGTTCCCTGGGCGCTCGGCAGGCCATCAAAGACGTCGGGCGCGTCCTGGACATGACGTTTGCCGACGTCGATAGGATCACGAAACTCGTCCCCGGTGTGCTCAATATCAAGCTGAAGGAGGCCATCGCGGCCGAGCCCGGTTTTGAGGAAGCGGCCCGCAAGGACCCGCGCGTGAGAGAAGTATTGCAGGTGGCGCAGACGCTGGAGGGCCTCTCGCGCAATTGCGGCATGCATGCGGCCGGCGTCGTCATCTCGCCCGTTCCGCTCAAGGATCTGGTCCCGCTCTATAAAACGAACAAGGACGAAATTGTCACGCAATACGACATGGTCGGCCTGGAGAAGCTGGCGCTTCTCAAAATGGATTTTTTGGGCCTTACGACGCTCGACATCGTGCAGGACGCCCTGGAGCTGATCGCGCAGAAAACCGGCCAGAAGCTCTTGATCGACGATTTCCCGCTGGACGACGCCGCCACGTACGAAATTTTCTCGAAGGCGTTCACCAGCGGAGTCTTCCAGTTTGAATCGCGCGGTATGCGCGACATCCTGCGCAAATACCAGCCCACGCGCATTGAAGATTTGTGCGCGTTGAACGCGCTGTACCGTCCGGGACCCATTCAAGGCGGGATGGTGGACGATTTCATAGACCGCAAACACGGCCGCAAGCGCGTGACCTATGAGTTTCCGGAGCTGAAGGAGATTCTCGAAGAGACCTACGGCGTAATTGTCTACCAGGAGCAGGTGATGCAGATCTCGAATCGCTTGGCGGGCTATTCGCTGGGCGATGCGGACATCTTGCGCCGGGCGATGGGGAAGAAGAAAGCCGAGGAGATGGCCAGCCAACGCGCGCGCTTCATTCAGGGGGCGTTGGAAAAGGGACATCAACAGAAGAAGATCGAGAAAATTTTCGATCTAATGGAGCAATTTGCCGGCTACGGTTTCAATAAATCGCACTCCGCCGCATACGCGTATCTCGCGTACGTTACGGCATACCTAAAGGCGCACTATCCGCTGGAATTCATGTCCGCGTTGTTGACCTCGGAAACGGGGAATACGGCAAAGGTGGTGAAGTATATCAACGAATGCCGCGAGATGGGCATCGCGGTGCTTCCGCCGGACGTCAACTCCAGCTTCCGCAACTTCACGCCGGCGCCGCAAGGCATCCGTTTCGGACTCTCGGCGGTCCGCAACCTCGGCGATAACGCCGCGGACAGCATCATCAATGCGCGCCGCGATGGGCCATTTAAATCTATCTACGATTTCTGCGAGCGCGTGGACCTGAACGCGCTGAACAAACGGCATATCGAGAGTCTGGTGAAGGCGGGCGCGCTCGATCTTTTGGGCGGCAATCGCGCGCAGCTTTGCGCCGTTATCGATAGCGCCATCGAAGGCGGTCAGCGCGCGGCGAAGGACCGCGACAGCGGCCAGAGTGGACTTTTTGCCAGTCTGTTCGCCGCATCGGCGCCACTCGAACGCCCGCTTCCCAAGCTCCCCGACTGGACCCCGGAACAGAAGCTTGCGGGCGAGAAAGAGATGCTCGGGATTTATGTCAGCGGACATCCGCTCGATGAATTCAACGATAAGGTGTGCGAGCTCTCGACGTACGACACCGAGAGCCTGGAAGGATTGGAAAGAGGCGCGGACGTTGCACTCTGCGGCATTCTCACGGGCATTCAACGGCGCCGCAATAAAGAAGGCAAGCTGTGGGCTTCGATGCAGCTTGAAGATCGCAAGGGCGCCGTGGAAGCGATGGTTTTCACCACGCAATACGACCGCCTCTTGGCGGCGCTGGTCGAGGACAAAGCGGTTCTGGTGCGTGGTCTGGTCCTGCCCGAAGACAACGGGCCGCCGAAGCTCTCGATTCAGGACATCGTGCCGCTCGAAAACGCGCGCATCGATCTTCCCAGCCTGATCTCAATCCGCGTGCCTCTGGGCGTCAATGGCTCGAACGGTCACGACGAAAAGGCTTCCGCGCTGCAGCAGCTCTTTACTCGCAAGCGAGGCGAGACCGAGGTGCGATTGCGAATCGAAAAGCCGCGCGATTTTTCAGTCATTCTCGACGTTACGGCCAAGGTGCGAGCCGATAGAGAATTCAAGGCTGAGGTAGAGCGCATCTGCGGGCCGGAGTCGCTCGAGATTTTGGCTTCGTGAACCCGCGCTGCGCGGCAAGCGTGGCCCCGAGTCATAAGAGGGCATGTCGTTTCCACTCTCAGCGTGCGCCGCGGCGCTGGCGTTCGCCAGTTGGGCGAACACCGCCACATCCAGCCTGCGGAAGGTAGAACAGACGACCGCTGAAAGCGCAACTGGTTTCAAAAAGTAGATCGGGTTGGCCGGTCCACCATTCAGACGGGGGCGCGCGGGCACAAAAACGAAACTGGCCCAAAAAGAGAGGAATCAATCGCGGCCTAAACGCCCAGATACCGCGGCTTCCACCATGAAAATTGTGGGCCCAGATTCAAGAAGAGCGGCTGACGGTGTCGCCGAGGTCGCCCCAGTGCCGCCTTGGATACCACATTCGCCGGGTAAGCCGACGGTCAACTTCCCAAAGCGCGGCTTTGCCTGTGTGTGACACTTTCCGGAAAGCCGGTTTATCACTCCCAACGGCATTGGCAGCCCAGTCTGCCCGTGTTTTGGGATACGCGAGCTACTTCGGGACCACTTCCGATACCGGACCAAAGTGCCAGCGGCTACAACCCCTTCTAGACGGCGCCTACTTGGTCACTCCAGGCGCTTTCAAAGCCAGAGCCAGAGCATTCGCGGCCCAACCGGTCCCCATCGGCAGAGATCCATTGGTCATGACCATAGGGAAAGCCGCTCTCAAAGTACGGCTGCAACTTCGCCGCCCGGCTGAACACGTGCCATGACCCGTCGGCGGCCTGGGTCGCGAGCAAGAACTTCACGCCCTTCGGATACACCGAGTTGTTCTTGTTATTGGTCTCGGGCTGGACAATTCCGGTCTCTGCCAAGGCCGACAGCGTCATCCCCGTGGCGTACGCGTCGGATGGCAGCTCCTTCCGTTGCGCCCATCCGCCGTCCGGTCTCTGGAGTGCGAGAATCGGTTTGGCCAGGTCCGCGAGCTCAGCCTCGTTGGCGCCGGCTGCCGCAATACCGGTCAGACGCATGTCCCAGTCCTCGGTGGTTTGCGGGGCGGCGTGCAGTAGCCATTGTTTTGCCCGCGCGAGCCGCTCCTTCGTCTCGGCGCCGCGTGCAGGAGTTCCGTAAACCTTCAGGGCGCGGATCGCCATCGCGGTTCGCGAAAAATTGCCGTCTTCGAGGGGCGTGCGCGCGATCCCATGAAACCCATGCCAAGCGCCGTCCTCACCCTGCTCCGCCGCGATCGACGCCGCCAGATAGTCCGTCATGCGATCGGGCGAATATCCGGTCCGGGCCAGCGCTTCCAAGGCGTAGAGCACTGTATCGCCCGCGAGCCGCCCTTCCATAAGACTGGGTCCCGCCGAAGTGAAGGCGAACGTCATCTGTTTTTGCCGCTCGCCGGCAGCATGCTCGTCGATGCGAATGCCTTTCGCTCGCGCGGCCGCGGCGGCGAAACTGGCAGCGGATTGCGCGTGGCAGGCATAACAGGCGCCTTGGACGAAAAACTCCGCGCTAGTCTTTTCCAACAGGCCGACGCTGCGCTCCACGGCAATCCGCGGATCGGGGAGCTCCGCCCGATCCGGAACCGCTGTCGCCGCCACTGTTTCGGGCTTGCCCCCGAGCGCTTCTATGACGCTTGCGACGCCATATTTGCGAGCCCAATCCAGCGCTGTCTCACCCTGCAGGCTTTTCACTCGCGCGTCGGCGCCATGCTCCAACAAAATCCTTATCGTCTCCGGATCGAGACGGTCCGTAGTGAGTGCCAGCATCAGCGGCGTCATGCCGCGCGCCTCGGCTGCGTTCACATCCGCACCCGCATCCAGCAGCGCCTTAAGCACCTGAGGCGGCCCGTAAGTCGCCGCCAGCAAGCAGCGGAGTAAATTCTCCGAATACGGCCGGGCGATGGTTGATTTCCAGAGTCTGCTGCGGGTCGAGACGGCATTCACTTTGGCGCCATGGGCCAGCAGCAGTTTCACGGCCTCCAGATTCCCTTCCGCGGCCGCAGCCATTAATGGCGTAGACGATTCAAGCGCCTGAGCGCCATCCGCCTTATTCACGTCGGCGCCGGCATCCACCAGTATTCGGATTGTCGCGATATCATTGCCACGGACAGCAGCCAGGAGGGCCGTCGTTCCCTTCTTATCCACCGCGGCCCTGTCCGCCCCCTTTGCGAGAAGCAGGCGCGCCACATCCGTGGACGGCCGCGAAAGCGCGATCAGCAAAGCCGTTTTACCGCTCTTCGCGGCTATGTTTACGTCCGCCCCATGCGCGATCAGCAGCCGCGCCTTTTGAACGTCGGAGGCCGACCACATTAGGGCCGTGGCGCCGAACGCATTCTGTGCGTTCACATCTGCGCCGTGTTCGATTAGAAGCCGCATCTCGGCCACGGAGCCGATTTCGGCGGCGTACATCAACGGCGTGATTTCATGGCTATCCCGGGCGTTGGGACTGGCTCCCTGTTCCAGCAGCGTTTGGAGTCCGCTCAAATCGCCGGCGCGTATGACGGCATACAGCTTCTCACTATCGCTCCCGGGGGCCGACGCGGCGGCGAGCGACGCGAGTGCGGCGAAACACGGGAACATCCATTTCCTTAGCATCTCGATTCCTCCTGCTACTGGTAGAAGCGCCGTTTCGGCGGTCGAGCCACCATCACGGTTTGATTTTTTTTCTGCTATGCTTCCCATGAGTTAAAGACCCCTGGCGGAAAACCGGCATGCAAGCCCCGGCAGACGATATCACCGGACTCCTGGTCAGTTGGCGTGAGGGAAACCGCGCCGCCCTGGAGGCGTTATTGCCCCTGATTCAGCGGGAGTTGAATTGCATCGCGCGGCGTCACCTGGGACGCGAACGCCAGAACCACAGCATGCAGCCGTCTACGCTGGTGCAAGAGGCGTTTCTCCGGCTGTTTCCAGATCGCGAGATCGAATGGAAGAATCGGGCGCATTTCTTCGCCATCGCTTCCAAAGTGATGCGGCATGTGCTGGTGGACCATGCGCGTCAAAGGAGCCGCGCCAAGCGCGGCGGAGCGGCAGTTCATATTCCCGTAGATGTGGCGGCGGTTCTGTCTGCGGACCAGGTGGAAGAAGTGGTGGCCATCGATCTGGCGTTGCAGCGCCTGGCGGCGGTGGATGAGCGCAAGAGCCAGGTATTGGAGATGCGTTTCTTCGGCGGACTGAGCGTGGAAGAAACCGCGGAAGCCTTGGGCGTGGCTCCGAATACGGTGACCCGCGATTGGAACTTCGCGCGCGCGTGGCTCCGCCGTGAGCTCGGCGGGGAGGGAGCCGCGGAGCATGGCACGTTGGCAGCAGATTGAATCGCTATTCCAGGAAGCCTTGGATCGCCCCGCGGCGGAGCGCGATGCCTTTCTGCGCCAAGCCTGCGGCGGCGATGCCGATTTGCTCCGCGAGGCGCGATCGCTGCTGGCGAATCACCGCGAGAGCGGCAACTTCCAGCCCTGGGCCGCGGAGCGGCGGCGCAACTGATCGCCGCGCCGGACAGGCTCGAACCCGGCCAAACTCTCGGTCCCTACCAGATCGTGTCGTTTCTCGCGGCGGGCGGCATGGGAGCGGTGTACCGCGCGCGCGATCCGCGCATGGGACGCGAGGTGGCCATCAAGGTCGCCGCGGAGCGCTTCAGCGAGCGCTTCTCGCGCGAAGTGCGCGCGGTGGCAGCGCTGAACCACCCCAACATCTGCCATGTCTACGACGTTGGCCCGAATTACCTGGTGATGGAATTAGTGGAAGGCGAGTCTCCCAAGGGCCCGCTGCCACTGGAAGAAGCGTCTGCGCATCGCGCGCCAGATCGCGGACGCCTTGGAAGAGGCGCACGAGAAGGGGATCGTACACCGCGATCTGAAACCGGGAAATATCAAGATCAGGCCGGACGGCACGGTGAAGGTTCTGGATTTCGGGTTGGCGAAAACGACGAGCGCGCCAGCCGCCCACGGCCCGGGGTCCTGAGGACTCGCCGACCATCGCCATGGGCGGCACGCAAGCCGGCGTGATCCTTGGCACGGCGGCGTACATGAGTCCGGAGCAGGCGCGCGGCAAGCCGGTGGATAAGCGCGCCGATATTTGGGCTTTCGGGGTAGTGCTGTTCGAGATGCTCACTGGGCAACGGCTATTCCAGGGGGAAGATCTGACGGAGACGCTGGCAGCGGTGGTGAAAGAGGAACCGCGTTTGGAGCAGGCTCCGGCGAAGGTGCGGCGGCTGCTGCGGAAGTGTCTGGAGAAAGACCCGAGGCGGCGATTGCGCGACATTGGCGACGTTTGGGAGCTGCTGGAGGAGGCGCCGGAGTCCGCTCCCGCAAAGGCCCGAGTGGGAATAGCGGGGTGGATCGCCGCGGCTGTGCTCGCAGTAATCGCCGCGATCGCGCTGTGGGGCTGGCTGCGGCCGGCGCGGCCTGCCGCTCGCATCGTGACGCACTTCACGACCGCTCTTCCCGAGGGAACTGGTCCACTACCCGGAATAGCGGTGTCCCGCGATGGATCGCGCATCGCCTTTGCGGGAGGACCTCGACGGGAGATCTACGTACGTACGATGGATCAGCTCGAAACAAGGCTGATTCCGGGCACGGAGGGCGCGGCTTTCCTTTCTTTTTCGCCCGATGGTCAGTGGATCGCTTATGTAGACTTGACGGCGCCAAGCCAACTAAGAAAGGTTCCCGTGGCCGGTGGGGCATCTCTGACGCTGGCCGAGGCGGCCGCGGGAGTTGGCCCTCCGGTTACGAGCTGGGGAGACGATGGCAACATCCTTTTCAGCAGCAATGGCGTGCTGCTCCGCGTGCCTTCCGGCGGTGGGCAACCTAAAATGTTGGCGGCGCCGGACGCCAAGATCGGCGAGCGTTATTATGCGTCGCCGCAACTGCTGCCGGGGGGCCGGAATATCCTCGTCACAGTTTGGAAGAAGAGCCCCATGGCGGTGGCGCTCAATCCGCAAACACGGGGAGAAAAAGATCGTGCTCGAGAGCAATGGATTTGCTCAATTTGCGAATACCGATCCCGCTTCGGGCATTGGCCACCTGGTCTACTATGACTCGACAACCGGCTTCCTGATGGCCGTGCCCTTCGACGCGAATCGGCTGCAGGTGAAGGGTTCGCCGGTCCCCGTGTTGGAGGGGGTTCAAAACTGGGTCGGACCGTTTGCTTCATTCGGTTTCTCCGATTCGGGCACGCTGGCTTATGTGACTGACGTTGCTCCAGCGTCTGCAAACAATACGCTGGTCTGGGTGGACCGCAAAGGAGCGGAGCAACCGTTGCCGGCGCCGCCGCGCCGATACGCCGGGCCAGCCGTTTCGCCGGACGGCGCCCGCGTTGCAGTGTCGATAGATGAGGGTTCGCCCATAAACCCCAAATTGGATATTTGGCTCTACGACTTGGTTCGCGGCACACTGACCCGCCTCACATCCGATGAGAGCAGTTACGCCCCGGTTTGGACCCCGAGTGCGAAGTTGATTTACACGTCTTACGACCACACTCGTCGCGACTATGGGATTCGCTCAGTAGCAGCCGACGGGAGCGGCCCAGCCACGGCAGTTTCCGCGCACAAGCATCGTTTCTTTATGCCGGCTCCGTATCGCCCGATGGCAAACTGGCCATCGGATTTGAGGCATCGGGACCCGGCCAACCGTTCGGCCTGTGGCTTTTGACCCTAGGCGCAGACGCTTCCGCCGATGCCAAGCCACGACCTTTCTTGGATTCGCGGTTCGTGAAGGCTCGACCTCAGTTTTCCCCGGATGGACGGTGGGTGGCCTACGAGTCCAATGAAACCGGGCGCAACGAGATTTATGCAGTGCCGTACCCCGGCCCGGGACCAAAAGTGCCAATTTCCAACGGTGGCGGAATAGAACCGCGCTGGGCCCGCACTGGCCGCGAGTTGTTCTATCGCAACGGTGACAAGATGATGGTGGTGGATGTCCAGACGACCCCGGCGTTCCGCGCCGGCGCTCCTAAGCTGCTATTCGAGGGGCGCTATTTCGAAGGACGCGGCGGTTTCGGTACTCCCGGCGGTTACAGCGCGAATTACGACGTCTCGCCGGATGGCAAGCGGTTCCTGATGCTCAAGCCGGAGACACAGAACGCGGGGTCCGGCCAATTACATGTGGTGGTGAACTGGTTTGAGGAATTGCGCCGGCGTGCGCCGGCGGAGAAGTAGCTCCTGGCATGGGACGGCGGCAGCAGATTTTCCCGCCAGTCAAAGAACTTGCTTGCTTTGCTAGCAATGCTGCCCGCAACGTACCACGTACAATGATAAGAGGACATGTCGTTTCCACTCTCAGCGTGCGCCGCGGCGCTCGCGTTCGCCATGTGCGCCCAGAGCGCTCCGGACGTGGGGAATGCCGCGCCCGATGCGCGACCCGGCATGATCTGGCAGGGCGAAGTGGACGGGACGGCGTTCCTGTACCTGAAAGGGAAGCGTCTGACGATCGAGAACAAAGAAGGCGCGCCCGTCGCCAAACAGAACTATCGCGTCGAGCAGCGCCTGCCCGAGACGCGGCAGGATGTACGGCTGCACGTCACCGCCGGCCGCGGCTACGTGCATATAGTCGAGCAGCCTCGCCTCGAGAACGATTTCACCGTCGCGATCGCAATTGAAGATCCGCAGCCCGGTAGCGGCTTCTATTCACTGGCTTTGTATTGGGACGCCGGCGCGAGCGCCGCGGATACCGCGGGCCCGCGCCGAGCCGGACGTTTGCAGTGGTCGGGCCGCGTGGATCAGGAAGTGATCGTGTCGTGCGCCGCCAGCCAATGCGCTTCGCAAGCGCGGCAAGGCCTGCCCGTCATGCGGGAGCATGTCAAATTCTCAAGTCCGCTGCCCCAAGGCGAGGCGCCGGTGAGGCTCGAAAAAGTGGACGGCCGCGGCGATGTTCGCGTCCTCGAGCAGCCATCCGAAGCAAACGGGTACACAGCGCGAGTTCAAATTCGCGATCCGCAGCCGGGAGTCGCGGAGTATTCCTTCGCGCTGACATGGCCGCATGCCTCACGCCAAATCGAAAACGCCGTGCCGCTGGCCCCGCAAACGGGGTTGGTGTGGTCGGGTCGCGTTACAGGAATCGCGAGAGTAACGGTTCGCGGCGGCGCGGCATTCTCTGAAGTAATTCAAGGACAGCCCGTCGCGCAAGAACATGCCGCGTTCGACCGGCCCCTGCCGAGCTCCAGCCTGAAACCGGTGTTGACCAAGCGCCAGGGCGTCGGGAGCGTCGACATCGTCGACTACCCCAGCGATCGCAATGGGTATTGCCTCACGTTTGAAATCCGCGGCGGACAGCGCGGCGCCGATCTGTATGAGGTCGAGGTGGCCTGGTAATTGGAGACGCACATCAGGACGCTCGGAGTGTTGAATATAGCGGTCGGGTCGTTCACAGGTCTCGCCGCGCTCTTCGATTTGCTCTTCTTCGGCGGCGGTTACACGCTCTCCGCCTACCTCGACGTGAACACAGTTTTGGTCGATGTCTGGCTGGGCGCCATGCTGGTTCTCATGGTCCCCTGCATCGCGCTCGGCCTCGCTCTGCTCGGATTAAAAGAATGGGCGCGCACGCCGGGCATCATACTTTCGATTCTGGAGATGGTGAACGCGCCGCTCGGAACGGTCGTCGGGCTATATGGTATTTGGGTGCTGCTGTCGGAGGACGCGGATATGGTCTTTACGCGGCGCTATGGGCAGTATGTAATTGGCCGCCGTTGATATTAAGAGAGAGGAGAACAGATGATCCTGATTACAGGCGCCACGGGAACCGTCGGCAAGGAATTGGTAAAGTTACTCGCGCGTCCGGAGGAGCCGATCCGCGTGCTGGTGCGCGACCGCAACCGGGCGGGATCGATCGCCTATCCAGGCGTGAATTTCGCCGAAGGCGATTTCGCGCGCCCGGATTCGCTCGACGCGGCGCTCACGGGGGTCAATAAGGCATTTTTGCTAACGGCTCCGGGCGAGCGGCAGGTGGAACTGGAAGGGAATTTCGCCGGCGCGCTGCTCCGCTCGCGCCTGCAGCACGTAGTGAAACTGTCGGCGCTGGGCGCCGATCCGGAATCGCCGGCCAGATTTCTGCGGGGCCACGCGGAAATGGAACGGCGTATCGTCGAAAGCGGCATTCCCTTTACGTTCTTGCGGGCCAATCAATTCATGCAGAATTTTTTGGGCTTTCGCGATAGTATCGTCAACCGCGGCGAGTTTTACGCGCCACTGGGCACGGGATGCGTCAGCATCGTGGATGCGCGCGATGTCGCGGCCGTCGCGGCGGAAGTGCTGCACGAGTTTGGACACCAGAATAAAATTTACGAGGTCACCGGCCCGGAATCCCTGACCTACGCCGACTGCGCCGAAAGGCTGACCTTCGCATTGGGCAAGCCCGTCGCTTATGTCGACGTGCCGCCCGAGACCGCCCGAGACAATATGCTCCAGGCCGGGCTTCCCGAATGGAACGTGGATGGAATTCTGGAGCTGTACGCATGGTGGAAATTCAACAACGCGGCGGAGGTCAGCGGAACGGTGAGGAAGGACGGCAAGCGCGACCCCATCACGTTCGCCGACTTCGCGCACGACTACGCCCCGCAGTTCGGCCAACGCGGGCGCGATCCGATGGGCCGCATCATGGATACTCTGACGCTTGATACTATGACCCCGGGGAGCTAAATGGCCGGAACGGCAAGCGTCAAAATCGTGGTGATTTACCCGCATCCGGCGGATGAAGCCGAATTTGAACGGGTCTATAACCACGAGCACGTGCCGATGGTCGAGAACAAAATGAAGGGCGTCACGCGGCTGGTGCTGAGCAAAGTAGTCTCCTCTCCGCAAGGCAAAGTCGCGGCCTACCGCATGGCGGAAGTTCACTTCTCGACGCTCGACGATCTGAACAAGGCCGCGGAGTCGGATGGGGGCAAGGCCGTCATCGAGCATGCCAGGAAAATCTCGACAGGCGGACCACCCATCATGCTGGTCTGCACGGACGAAACATTCGTGTATTGGTAGTTCTTGCGGAGTGAAGTTTCTCCTGATCTCGACTTATGAGCTTGGCCGCCAGCCGTTCGGCCTGGCCTCGGCGGCGGCATGGGCCAAGCGCGCCGGACATGAGGTCGCGTGCGCGGACCTCGCTGTTGAACGGCTTTCCGAAGACGCTGTTCGCGCCGCGGACGTTGTCGCGTTTTATTTGCCCATGCATACCGCGACGCGGCTCGCCGTGCCCGTGATCGCCCGCGTACAACGCCTTAATCCCCGTGCGCGGCTGTGCTGCTTTGGGCTCTACGCCCCTCTCAACGAGCGCTATCTGAAATCGCTCGGAGTCGGCACAATCGCAGGCGGAGAATTCGAGGCGGCGTTGGCCGGCGCGGCGGACAGCGGCAGAACGTCTACGTCTCTCGAACGATTGCAATTCATCGCGCCGGACCGCTCCGGCTTGCCGTCGCTAGCGAAATACGCGCACATGCACGTGGGCGGCCTCGGGAAGGCCGTTGGATATACCGAAGCCAGCCGCGGCTGTAAGCATCTGTGCCGGCATTGTCCCATCGTTCCGGTTTACAACGGCGTTTTTCGAGTCGTGCAGCCCGATATCGTGCTCGCCGATATCCGCCAACAGGTTGCCTCCGGAGCGCGGCACATCACGTTCGGAGATCCCGATTTTTTCAACGGTCCCACGCACGCGCTGCGCATTGTCGAGGCTTTGCATCGCGAATTTCCGGACATCACCTATGATGTCACGATCAAGATCGAGCATCTCCTCAATCATTCGCGTCTGCTCGAATCCTTGAAGCGTACCGGCTGTCTTCTGGTTACGAGCGCGGTCGAGTCCGTTGACGATGCAGTGCTCGAAAAATTAGACAAGAGGCATACGCGAGCGGATTTTTTCGAGGCCGTGCGGCGGCTGCGCCAAGTGGATTTGGCCATCGCGCCGACATTTATCGCGTTCACGCCCTGGACCACGCGCGCGAGTTACCGGGAGTTGTTGCGCGTCATCGCGGAATTGGACTTAATCGAGAATGTCAGCGCCATACAACTGGCTCTCCGGTTGTTGATTCCAGCCGGATCGCGGATGCTGGAATTAGATGACGTTCAGAAATTGGTGGAGCGCTATGACGAGCAGGCGCTCCTGTGGCGCTGGCGTCATCCCGATCCGGCCATGGATGAATTGGCGGCGCGGGCGCTGCGCATCGCGGGGAAAAAGGTCAGCCGCGCCGAAGGGTTTCGAACGTTGTGGGAGCTTGTCTGGGATCAGCCGCCGCCGGTAGACAAACACCTGATCGCGCGCGCCGCGATTCCCTACATGGACGAGCCCTGGTATTGTTGAGCGGAGCCGACTGAAGAGCAGTTGGCTCTTGTTTAGGGAGGTAGGTCGTGGATAATGGGCGGCGCGTCCTTCTGGTCGCCGCGACGACGGGGTACCAGACGCGGATGTTCGTCGAAGCCGCCGCCCGCGCCGGCATCGAGCTGCTCCTCGCCACCGATCGCTGCCACGTACTCGAAGATCCCTGGGGCGACCACGCCATTCCCATCCGCTTCGATGACCCGCAAGCCGCCGCCCGCTTGGTCGCCACCGCCGCTAATCGGCCGTCGCATCCGTCGCCCCCGCCCCCGCTTTCACTCGCCGATCACGTCTCCGATGTCGCCCCACCAGCTGCCGCTGATCGCCGCGATCCGCAGTCCTCGCTCACCCTCACCGATCGGTCATCTGATCCATCGCCCGCGCTTTCACTCGCCGATCACTCCTCCCATGCGCGGCTCCCGCTCGCCCCATTGGCCGATCCGTCCTACGATCCGGCCCCCCCGCCCCCATCCGCCGGACCGCTGCACGGGATTGTCGCCATGGGAGACCGGCCGGCCTACGTCGCCTCCGTAATCGCGGCCGAGCTGGGCCTGCGCTTTCATCCACCTACTGCGGTTGCTGCCGCGAGGAACAAATCTATCGCGCGTGAGGCCTTTCGGGCCGCGGGATTGCCGCAGCCGGAATCTTATCGCGTTCCCTTGCGCCAGACACCAGTCGCGGCGCGCTTCTATCCATGCGTGCTGAAGCCGCTAGGCCTATCAGCAAGCCGGGGCGTGATCCGCGCGAACAACGACTCCGAGTTCGCCGCCGCCTTTCGCCGGATACGCGCCATAGTAGAACGCGAGGAGTTGAACGAGTTTATCCAGATAGAACGGTTCATCGCGGGACGGGAGTTCGCCTTGGAAGGCATGGTCCGCCATGGCCGCCTGCGCGCGATCGCCATTTTCGACAAGCCCGACCCCCTCGATGGCCCCTTTTTCGAAGAGACGATTTACGTAACGCCATCACGGGAGCCGCCCGATGTTCAGGCCGCGATCGTCGAGACGGCGGCGCGAGCCGTGGCTGCGCTGGGATTGACCTACGGTCCGGTGCACGCGGAGATGCGCGTCAATGATCGCGGCGTATGGATGCTCGAAGTGGCGGCGCGTCCGATCGGGGGATTGTGCGCCAAAGCGCTTCCAGGCCTCGAGGAATTCATTTTGCGCGAGGCTTGTGGGGAAGACGCGAGCCCGCCGGGGTTGGACGGAGCCTCTGGAGTTATGATGATTCCGATACCGCGCGAGGGAATTTATCGTGGCGTAAGCGGCGTCGAAGCGGCCGAGGCCGTAGCCGGTATCGCCCGAATCGCGATTACGGCCAAAGAGGGCCAGCACATCGTGCCCTTGCCGGAAGGAAACAGCTACCTGGGTTTTATTTTTGCGCGGACCGCTTCGGCCGAAGAAGCGGAGCGGGCGCTGCGAGGCGCGCACGAAAATCTAAAATTCGAAATTCTCGCCGCGCTGCCTGTCGTCAAGACCGCTCACTTGCTGCGCGGCGGAACGTAGCCGGGCGGAAGCGCGGCGCCTTCGCCGAAAAAGAAATCCTCCATCTGTTTGAGAAGGAATTCCTGGGCTTCCTGCGTCCCCAGATTGAGCCGATACTCGTTCATGATCATCTTCATGTGCTCGACCCACATTTTCCACGCCTCTTTCGAGACATTCTCATAAATGCGCTGGCCGAGCGGATGCCCCTCGAAGGGAACCTCGTCGAGCCCCGGCATGTCGCGTTGAAACTTGACGCAAAAAACGGTTCGTCCGCTATTATTCGGCTCGATTTGAGCGCCGAGCATGCCACTGCCGCAAGCCATGGGAATTCTCCTTCCCTTCAGGATAACAGGGGCGGCGCACGATCAGCTTGCCGCCGCGGCGCCGTTTCTAGCCGATTTCAGAGAGGCCAGATATTCGGAGAGCTTCATGGGCTGGGGCGCGCCCTTGTCCATGGCCCGCTGCACCGCCTTCTGGTAGCGGCGGAGCATCTCGCGCTTGCCCGCTTCCTTAAGATGGCACCCCTCGATGTCGAGCAGAATCTCGATCTCAAACGGGCGGAACGTATTGCGGTTCATGGCGCCCCGCAAGAGTTCCTGCATCAGGCGGTTGAAGCGCGCGAGTACGAGCTCGCTCTCTTGAACGGCGTCGATCATTTCAAACTATTTATCGGCGGTTTGCGCTCGAATTGTTACGGATTGAGGACGATTTTTACCGCCCCGCCCTGGTACGACTCGAGCTGCTCGAACGATTCCTGTATGGCGCTCAATGGCCGCGTGTGGGTCAGAATGGGGACAAAGCGGCGCGGCTCGGCGGCAAGCAGGCGGACGGCGGTTTCGGAATCGTGATTGGAGCGGCGCACGGTGATCACCGGCAGCTCTTTGCGGCGCATCGGGTTCGTATCGAGAGAGAGGAACGATTCCCCGAGGATGCCGGTAATCAGAACGCGGCCGGCATTCCGCGTCGCATAAAGGCATTGATTGCTGGTATTGGCTTTGGCGGCGCAGTCAAACGAGACATCCACGCCGCGGTTTTTGGTCGCCGCGAGGAGCTCGCGCACAGGATCGGCCGCCACCGGATCGATGGCCTCGTCGGCTCCCATCGTGCGCGCCAA
Source organism: Bryobacterales bacterium (assembly GCA_963838885.1). Lineage (GTDB taxonomy): Bacteria > Acidobacteriota > Terriglobia > Bryobacterales > Bryobacteraceae > JAICMB01. Next base: position 45,099 of record CAWITB010000020.1, read on the forward strand.
TTCGCGCCTTCCGGCGACCGGCTCGATAGAAAAAACGCGGCCCGCGCCGGACAACTTCAGACACGCGATGGTGAGCAGGCCAATCGGACCGGCTCCAAACACCGCGGCCGTCTCGCCGGCGCGAATCGAAGCCAAATTCATCGAATGGAGAATGACGGCCAGCGGCTCCGCGATTGTACCTTCGGCGGGGCTTAGATTGGACGGCAGCGGCAGCAGGTTGTGCGCCGGGAGGTTTACGGATTCACGGAAGAAGCCGGGGTCGCCGCCGGCGCTCAGAAAGCGGATGTTGGCACAGACATTGTGGCGGCCGCTGAGGCAGTACTCGCAGTGATAGCAGTACAAGGCCGGCTCCAGAATCGCGGTATCCCCCACGGACCAGCCGCTGACGCCGGGGCCGATTTTGGTGATGACGCCGCACGGCTCGTGACCGAGGACCATGGGATAGCGGCAGCGCGCCTCTCCCATGCCGCCTTCCGAAAAGTTATGAACGTCGGAGCCGCAGATCCCCACAGTCGAGACGCGAACCTGAATTTCACCGGCGGCGGGATCGGAGGGCGGCGGCGAATCGACGACGCGAAACGCGCGATGTTGGTACAGTTCGGCGGCGGGCACGTTACTTTTTAAAGAGATTATCGAAAGCGGCGCGGGCGTCGTTGGGATTGCGGGGCGCCGGGATCGCAGCCGCGGCCGCGACTCCGTTGGCCGGGGCGGCATCGCGCGCCACCGTCACCCGCGGCTTAAACAACTCACAGTCGTTCAACTGATCCTTGCCGGGAATTCGTACCGGAATCGGCTTCACGCACTGGAACCGCGTGGACGGCTCGAAGTTCGCGCACTGCTTGCAGCAATGCAGCGGCGTGCCGCACTTGGGGCAGTTACTCTTCCAGTCGATGCCCTCAGGGACCGCGGTGGCGCAGTTGAAACAGCGCGCCGCAGCAACGTGCTGCACCAGGCGGGGAAGGCGCGGCCCCGTCACATCGATGGACGGGCGCGTCCCGTTCAGTTTGGGACGGTCCTCACGGGGGCGTCCGTTGGAATTCCGATCGCGATCGGAATCCATGTAGCCGCGCTGCCTGTATTTACGGTCTTCGTCCATTAAGTGCCTTCGACTCCTGGGTTGGCGCTCCTACGCCGCTCCGAAAAGCTAACGCCCGATAAAGGGAGCGACAGAGGTCTTCACTGGGCTAGCTGGGTGGTTACGCGGCGGGAGTCGGCTAAGGAAGCCGCTCTCCGGTGTCCCGCACGCCTAAATTCCTATGTACCACGAATGAGATCCCAAATCCATCGAAATCTTTTCTTACAAAAGTGTTAACAACTTCTGTTCTGTAATCTTTACCTGCTAGTCCGGGCTCCACTTGAGCAATGAGTTGCAAGGACGTGTCAGAGGATTGTCGTAGTGGTTGGGACTAACCCTGAGGGAATACCCCAGACGTCCCGTCTGATGCGGAACGAATTCCTTAGCGAACACATAGGCGGATCCCTGTTGCTCGATGGCCGGCAACGTCATGACTTGAGTGTCTTCGAGATTTCCATTCACGCCAATGCGACCGATCACCGCCTCCACGCGGACCTCTTTAGGGCTCAAACCCGATAGTTCCACGACCGCCCTCATGGGAATAGGCCACCCACTTAGTACCGACCCATCGGGAGGGGCGGGGCCGACGTCCACGAATCGAATATTATCCCAGGCGCGATGGACCTGCTCGTTCCAACGCACGCGATCGCGCGAAGACCGGTAATCGTCCTTGCGAGCATTGAGATATGCGCCGTGCGCCGGATCGTACAATTGAGAGACGTATTCGGAAACCATCCGTTGCGCGTTAAATTGCGGGCTCAAATGCATGAGCGACTGTTTTACGCGACGCACCCAATCGTTGGGCACGTCCTCTTCGTCGCGCGCCTGATAATACATCGGCGCAATCTCGTTTTCCAATATGGAATAAATGGCGCGGGCGTGAATTTCGTCCTGGTCGTCTGAATAAGGCTCGCGGTCGCCAATGGCCCAGCCGCCCGACATCTCGTATGCTTCGTCGAACCAGCCGTCGAGAATGCTGAGGTTGAGGACGCCGTTCATTCCGGCCTTCATTCCGCTGGTCCCGCAGGCCTCTTCCCCGCGCCGCGGCGTGTTCAGCCAGAGATCGACGCCCTGGACGAGCTCGCGTCCCACGCGCAACCCATAATCCTCGATAAAAAGGATGTGTCCGGAGAGCTGCGCGTCGCGCGAAAGCTGCACAATCTCGCGGATCAGCATTTTGCCGGGATGATCCTTGGGGTGGGCCTTGCCGGCGATCAGGATTTGAACGGGACGTTCACTGTGGATCAAGATGCGCCGCAGCCGCTCGACGTCGCGGAAAAGGAGCGTGGCCCGCTTGTAGGTCGCGAAGCGCCGCGCGAAGCCGATCGTGAGCACGTCGGGGTCGAGGACGTCGGCGAGACGGCGCTGCTCCGCCGCCGGAGCTTTCCTCTGCACCGCATTCGCGACCGCGCGCTCGCGGACGAACTGGATCAAATTGCGTTTTCTGCGGCGATGCGTCTCCCACAGCTCCTGGTTCGGAATCTCCTGCACCATGTCCCAGATCTTCGGATCGGGATGGCGGTCGCGCCAGTCCGGCGCCAGGTATTGATCGTAAAGTTGCGCCAGATCGCTGTTCAGCCATGTCGGCAGGTGGACCCCGTTGGTAATGGAGGTAATGGGAACCTCCCACACGGGCAGCTTCGGCCACAGCTCCTGCCACATTTCTTGCGAGACTTTGCGATGCAGCGAGCTCACGGCGTTCCGATACGCCGACGTCTTGATAGCCGAGATGGCCATCGAAAAACGCTCGTTTTGATCAAGGGGATTACGGCGGCCGAGGGACAGGAACTGATCGAACGGAATGGCAGCCTCGCGGCAGTACTCGCCGAAGTATTCGTTCAGGATCCCGGCGTCGAAAATATCGATGCCCGCGGGTACGGAGGTGTGCGTCGTGAAAACGTTGTTGACGCGGCAGGCGTCGAGCGCCTCTTGAAAACTCAGGTTGCCGTTGGCGATCAAAAGCCGGATGCGCTCGATGGCCAGGAACGCGGAATGGCCCTCGTTCATGTGATAGACGGTGGGCTGCAGTCCCAGCTTGTCGAGCGCGCGCAGACCGCCGATGCCGAGCACGATCTCCTGGCGGATGCGCGTGTGTATATCGCCGCCATAGAGCTGTTCCGTGATTTCGCGATAGTCGGCGCGCTCGTTCTGGGGGATGTTGGTATCGAGGAGAAAGAGCTTGACGCGCCCCACGGCGATCTGCCACACCTTTACGCGCACGATGCCGCCGGGCAGCTTCACCTCCACCAACAGCTCCGCGCCATCGTCCAGGAGCACGGGCTTAACGGGCAGCGCATAGAAATCGTTTATAGGGTTGCGCTCCTGCTGCCAGCCATCTTGATTTAGAAACTGCTGGAAGTAGCCCTTCTGGTACAGCAGACCGACGCCCACGAGCGGGGCATCGGCATCGCTCGAGGCCTTCAGATGATCGCCGGAAAGAATCCCGAGGCCGCCGGAATAGATCGGAATGCAGCCGGCCAGACCGTATTCCATCGAAAAGTAAGCGATCAGCTTGCCGTCTCCGGAGGAGTCGCCTTTTTGGAGATAGGAATCAAAACTTTCGCAAGCCTTGCGGTAGAGGGCGAGAAAGCGCGGATCGGCGGCGGCGCGTTCGAGCGTCGCCTGCGGAACGCGGCCGAGCATCAGAACCGGGTTGTGGTCGCAAGCCTTCCATAAGGCGGGATCCATGCGCCGGAATAAGGAGCGAATGGTGTGGTCCCAATTCCACAGAATGTTATAAGCGAGTTCGCTGAGTCGCGCCAGCGCCGGAGGGAGCGCCGGACGAACGAGGAACTCCTTAAGCGGACGGATCTGGAAAGCCATTTTCCCCCGAGTTACTTACTAGGTTAGCATTGGGCCGGACGGCGCCGGAAGGTCACTTCTTATCTATCGGGAGACGCGAGCGATAGATTAGCCTGCCCGCCGGAAGCAACCGGGGAGAACATGGCGTTCTGAACGGCAATGGCCGCGGCGCCCAATACGCCCGCGTGGTACCCCAGTTCCGAACTTCGAATCTGCAACCGGCGCTGCTGCCAGACCGATACGCGCCCCGACAATTCCGCCTTTAGCGCCGCAATGAGAATGGGATTATTCTGCGCCAGTCCACCTGCCAAAATGATCGCCTCCGGATCGAGTAATTGAACGATCATGGCGCAGCCGATCGCAAGGTAATGCGCCAGCTCTCGAATTGCCGCCACCGCCGCAACATCGCCGGCGTTCGCCGCGGCGATCACCTTTTCCGCGCTGTCGTATGTACCGCCTGCGTATTCCACCATCGCCGCCGCGTTCGCATACCTTTCCAGGCAGCCCCGCTGGCCGCAATTACAAAGCCGGCCACCGGGTTCAATCGAGATGTGCCCCACTGCATTCGCGAAGAAGTGGGCGCCGCGGTTGAGACGGCCTCCTGTGTAACATCCGCCGCCCACTCCGGTACCGAGAGTGATGCAAACAAAATCGCCGAAATCCCGGCCTGCGCCGAATTCCTTTTCCGCGGCGGCGAGCGCGTTGGCATCGTTCTCGACGAATACCCGAACGCCGGTGGCCGCATGGATCTCGTCCGCGATTGGCGTTCCCGTCCAACCGGGCAGGTTATCCGTGGCATAGGCCACGCGCCCCGTTGCTGTGTCCACCCACCCGGCCGTTGCGATCCCGATGGCGGCCGGCCGCCGGCCCGCTTCGCGACACCTGTCCAGAGCCGCACGCGCCGCGCGCTTCAGAACCTCGAGTAGCGCCGCACGCCCTCCCGCCGCCGGCGTCGGAGTAACATCGCTCCACAATAGTTTACCGGCACGCGACACAACGCCGAATTTTGTGTTCGTACCCCCGAGATCGATGCCGATAATCCCAATCTCTTGGCCGTGATGCTCCGATGCGCGTTCCACGGCATCCGCGAAGAGGCGCGCAATGACGTGTGGACGCGTAATCGCACTCCCCACCACCACCGCGAACGCCCCGCGCAAAATCGCCTCCGCCGCAGCCGCCGGCGTATCGATTCGACCCTCGGCGATAACGGGTACGGTCACCGCCGCGGTAAGCTCCCCGATAAAATCCGGTTCGAATGCGCGCACGCCCGATGTTTCGTCCGTATATCCGCGCATCGTCGAGAGCACCACGTCCGCCCCGGCTTCTACCGCCATGACCGCCTCCTCGACGGTTGCGATGTCCGCCAAAACCGGCACTCGCAGCTCCGACTTGATACGGCGTAGGCGGCCGAGCGCTCCGGTCTCCCGGCCGCGGCGCGTGCAGTCGAGCGCGATCATCGAGGCGCCCGCATCCACGAGCGATTTCGCCGCTTCAACGGTCGGCGTAATCAAGACCTTGCCGTCTGAATGGACGATCTTATGAATGCCGATGATCGGGACCGCAACGGCGGCGCGGATCGCTCGAACGTCATCCGGTCCGTTGGCGCGGATTCCAGCCGCTCCCCCCGCTACCGCGGCCGCCGCGAAGCGGTCCGCCAAGCCGAAAAATACATCCTGCGGATCGGCCTGGCAGGAGACCACAAGCTTCCCGGCGAAGGAGCGGCAAATATCTGGCGCCTTCACGCCGTGAACCTCGTAGATGCCGCGCACAGAAGGATCGCTGCGATGAGCGTCACAATTCCCCATCCCATCCGCGACCGCGCCCGCGGCGGCGCGCTCCGCCATTCACCCAGGAGAATACCCATTAGATTCGCGACGACCAGGCCGACGGCCAGGCTCAAGGGCCAGCCGATCGACGGGCCCATGTTGCCAAGCCGCGGCGTCGCGGCCCCATAGAGAACAATGCTACCGCCCCACAGCAGCCCCATGAGGATGCTTAACAGCCATGGCCGCCCCGTCGATGTCAGAATCAGTCCCGCCGTATTGTTCTTCCGCATCAGATAACCGCAATACGCAATATTGGGAATGGCTCCGGCGCCGAGCATCAAAAGCCAGATACAGTTCGTCGCGCCAAATTGCGACTCGCCGGCGCGCACGCCCGCATCGGCGATGGGCATCGCGAGCGTGAAGCCGATGTTGAAGACCGCCGACATGATGCCGGATGCAATGGCGAAAAAATATCCCAGCGCCTGCGCCCGCGCTACGGCGCCCCGGCCCGCCGCCCGATCGCGCAGCCTCCCGGCCATCCCGCACAATGCCACGCCCGCAAGAAACGCGGCGATGCCCAGAAAGAGGGTCGCAATCGATGGACTCAGGTGGACGCCTCCCTTCAGGATGAGGGGTACCAGCGATCCCAGCGCCGAACTCAGCCCGATCACAAGGCTGTTCGCCACCGAAACGCCCAGCCGCTCGACACTCTGCCCGAACGAGATCGCGCCAAAGCCCCAGGCAAAGCCGAAACCCAAAGCCGCGGCCAACGCCCCACGCGGCGCCTGCCCTATCCAGGCGCGCCAATCGGGAGCGGTTCCGTACGCCATCGCCACGGGCATGATGAGGCAGGCGACCACAATAAACACCAGCCAGATGTTCTCCCACTTCCACCGCATCGGCAGCTTCATGGGGGCGCTAAAGAGGCCGTTGCACACACCCGAGAGCACTGCAAGGGCAATTCCCGTTGCGATCATATTCGAGAATTCCGGAATTCCAGTGATATCACAGGAGGTACACGCTTCGACGGCGTTCACCGATCCATTCAAGGACTGCGGAGCGCATAGCGGCTGTATAGAGTGTAAATCCGCGCGCGTGGCGGATCGCGCGACGCACGGCGCCGGCGCGGCTCGCCTCGGTTGGGTGGATTTTCGCGAGCCGCGTTGAAGCGCGCCGAAACGTGCCAAGCTCAGAGCCTGCCGCAGGCCGCTGGACTCGCCGTGTCAATGGCAAGCTACAAGCCGAATCTAAGCGTCTCAATAACTCATGCGAGAAGTTCGGGGCTCAGCGCGTTCATCCGCTCCGGGCGATTCAAAGTCAACGTCGCGATGCGGTCCTCGACCGCGGTCAGGATCACATCGCTCATGATGGTTCCTTTTTATGGGACGACCGGGCGCGTAACAATCACGCCATTGTCCTCCCACGCTGCTAGCGCTCCGCCACCCGGCAGACCATCGATGGCGGGAAACGAACCGTTGTTCGAAAGCTCCTCGATTTTGCCGTCGTTCCACAATTCGATCTTCGTCCCGTCGGTCCAGATCGCATAGATCCGGCCTCGGCTCATGGCCACCGCGATATCCTTTCCTGGGCCGATCTGCATCTCTTCTTTGCCGGGCTCGGCCAGGAACACGCTTGGTCCGCGCCGCCATGCTGTAATCGTCTTCATCGCGGATGTGGCGATGCCGCCCCCGTCCATGGGGCACGCGTTCAGTTGCCAGCTCCCGCTCCCCAGCTTCTCCGGCTTAGAAAAGGCCGCTCCATCGCGCGATCGAGCCAGATACATATCGCGGTTGCCGTTCAGCCAGTTGCGCCACATCACCAGGATTTGGCCGCTTGCATCGATCGCCGCCGATGGACTGCAGCATTGGCATATACTTCCCTCCGGAGAGTGGTAAATGATGACATTCTTGGACCAGGTAGCGCCGCCATCCTTCGAACGCGCGCCGTAAAGTTCGGTCCCCGCGCCACTGCGTTTGTCCAACCAAGCCGCAAACACGGTCCCCTTGGCATCCGCCGCCAGGGAATGCAGGCCTTCCGTGGGAGCGCCGGGTTCGTCATTGACCATGATTTCCCGGGACCAACTCTTGCCGTTATCGATAGAACGCCAAACCATCAGATTTCCGTCCGATGGCAAGCCGTGCGCGTGCTGCTGCTGGCTAACAGTTTGGCCCGTGACCGCGCTGATGACGATCGACTTCCCGGAAAAAGCGATGTGCGGTCCGCGGTGATGGTGCAGCGCAAGGACTGGCGCTTCCGCGACCTTGACGGGCACGCCGAAGGTCTTGCCGCCGTCGCGGGAAATACTGCAGTAAATCGAGTGTCCGGCGCCGAAGGTCATGGCCGTCAAAGAACTATTTGCCGCAATTTTCGGCTCGCGCGCGGGCGTATCCGGGCCCATTGGCCCCAAGCTCGCAAACATCATTGCGAAGAAAAATGAAAACATACGATTCTCCTAGAACGTTGCCTTGACGCCGAGTTGAAACGTTCTGGGGTCGCCCACCGCTGTAACCTGCTTGAACGTTGGCGATGGATTGGTGGGATAAGCGCCGGGGCCGAAGTTGCCGTTTAAGGTCACGCCGTTGACATGATTCGTCAAGTTGAACCCCTCGACCAGGCCCTCCAAACGCAGACGTTCCGTAATCTGGAAGCCGCGGCTGAGGCGCGCGTTCACGTTAAAAAAGTCGAAACCGGATCCAGCGTTACGGTTAATGAAAACGCCATTGATGGTTGGGCGCGCGGCAGTGCCCTGCACCGTATTGGCGCCCGTCGTAATGTTGAACGGAAAGGGCGAGTAATACTGCAACATGCCGGTCAATTGAAAGCCATGGCTAAGGCGCTGCCATGCCCCGTCCGCCCTGGCCATCGAAGAATGGATGGTGCCTTCGGAGACGAAACGGTTGCGCTGATCGTCGTCGGAGCGGCCGTAATCCTGCCAAATATTGAAGTTGTTAATCGGAGCGCTAAAGAAGAACTCTCCCACGTTGTCGAGGGCCTTTGAATAAGTGTAGGAAAGACGGTAGCTCCCCCACCGCACCGGACGTTGCACGAACGAAATGTGCAAGCCGTCATAATGCGAGTCCGCCAAAGACGAATACTGGCTGTCGTTGCCAAAGGCCGCGTTCGGCCGGCAACCGTTGTTGTTGCCGGAGGCGATGCACGTGGGCACGTTCTGGTTCACGGAGGCGATAAGATGAAGTCCGCGCACGTGCTGGTAGCCGACCGTCAGCGTGCTGCGCGTCCCAATTTGCTGCTCAATCTCGAAACTTCCCTGCTCCGAGTAAGCGTTTTGCATATGCGGATCCATGGTCGAAAAGTTGACCAGTGTCACGGACGGAATGGCGCCATTGAGAATGCCGGGGAAAATGGGCGCCCCGGCTTGCGTGGGAGAAAGACTTACGCTGTTCTGGCTCAAATCGCTTAGGTTCGTCGTGTTGCCCGCCGACAGCAGCGCGTTCGCGAGCGCGCGCAATGGGATGCGGTCATAGAACAGTCCGTAACCGCCGCGAATCACCGTTTTGCGCGAGGCGAATGGGGACCAGGCGAAGCCTCCGCGCGGTGAGATATTGTTGGTATCCGTGGCGATGGATTTCAGGTACTGCAAATCGTACCGCATGCCGAGGTTCAGCGTCAGTCTGGAATTCACCTTCCATTCATCCTGCGCGTAAAAACCCACATTCGGATTGGTTTGGGGAACCACAGTGTTACCAAACGTCTGCGTGTACCCCGAGTTGTTGTAAGCGCCTGTCAAAAATGTTGCCAGAGAAGAAAAGGAGTAACTGCCTCGAAGAGAGCGCGGAAATGTAATTACGTCGTCGTTATAGAGGAAATCCGCTCCCACTCGAATGGCGTGCGCTCCCGCCGAGTAGGAAACATTGTCCACGATTTCACCCTCTTTGTTCAGCCGCCCCGTGGGCGAACCCGAAAGCGTACCGAAAGAAGCAACGCCTGAAATGGAGACCGCCGGCCCGATTGGATCCGACGGCGGAGCCGTCAGACTGCTGTTTGTAAACTGTCCCCGAGTCTCATTGACCAGTCGCGGCGTCAGTGCCGCGATGTTGCTGATCGCGATGGTCTGATCGGTATCGTGCAGGTTCGCCGATGCGGTGGCCGCGCTCAACGCCCCGGCGCCCCGCGAGTTTATGCTGTTCACGTCGTACAGGCTGTAGCGCACGCTGAATTGATCTCTTTCGCTGAACTGGTGATCGACTTTCGCCAGGAAATTCTCGTTTCGTACCGGGTTGGGATAAAGACCAGTCGAAATCAGCGGTCCGGGGTATCCCACCTCTGTAAGCCTGGCATTAATCGCCGCCACATTTGCCGGCGCTATCGTGATCAGGCCGGACTGGTTCAGTTCCCGCCCCTCGAAATTCGCGAAATAAAAGGTGCGGTCGTGAATGATTGGTCCGCCCATGCTCGCGCCGTATTGGGACTGCGTCAGGGGAAGCGCGGCGTGCGAAAGCGCGTTCGCGGCATCGAGGCGCTGATTGCGAAAATAGCCGTACAAATCTCCGTGCACGGAATTGGTGCCGCTCTTCGTGACTACATTGATGTATCCGCCCAAAGCGCGACCAAACTCCGCCTGTCCGCCGGAGGTGACTACTTGAACCTCGTCCACCACGTCAAGACCATAGAAGGAGCCCGTCAGGCCGGCGGCATCGTCATTGTTTGAAAGGCCGTCAACAATAAAACTGTTCGAAAAGTTACGCTGGCTTCCGATGGAAAGGCCTTGACCGGGAACCGCCGACGATTCGGCGAAAAGCTGGTTCGATGCGGTATTGGTGGGCGATACGCCGGGAACCAAAAGAGCGGCATCGAGGAAGTTGCGCCCGTTTGAGGGCATGTTCTGAATCACGCTTTCCGGCACCGTTCCCGCGATCTGAGTGCGAGCCGTCTCGAGGACCGCGCCCTCGGCGCTGACCGTGACGCTGCCTTGCGCGGAGGCCACCGTCAGCAGGACGGGAAGCTCGAAAGCCGAGCCCGCCGTGAGTACGACGGAGCGCGTCGCATCCGTGAAACCCTCATGATGCACCGTGATCGCATAAGGTCCCAAGCGTAGGTACGGAAAACGAAAACGGCCTTCGTGATCCGTTATGGTAGTGCCGGCGACATTGGTCTCGGTTTGCGTGGCGGTTACCCGTGCATCTTCGATGACGGCGCCGCTTGCATCCGTGGCGCGTCCGCTGATGCTGCCATTGTTAATGGTTTCCTGCGCGCAAACGAGCGATGCGGCGCAGGCTAGGAATAGGAAACAAATTGGAAACGTTCCAACGCGCGTAAAACGAAACATTTAGTTCTCCAGCAATGTACTCGCAGGCAACTGCGGCCTTAAACTTTTTCAAACCGCGCTAAAATCGCGCTCTTCAAGACAGGGGGAATGAATTCCGCGCCACCCACCAGCGCACGATCGCCTTGGCTCAGCGCATGGAGTTCCCTTAGATCTCCGGCGCCAAGGCAAAACGAAATGCGTTAGGGGCTACGCAGCTGAAAAAGGAGGACCACGCTTCGGCGCGCCCTCGCTGTGAGAAATGCGAAGCAGGGCTTCCGTTTGGGTCCGGTCGGCGGAACCGCGGGCAACGTCAGCAACAATGGTTAGCCATTCCGTGCCCGTAAATGGCTCTTGATGCGATACAGCCGTCGTCTTCGGGAAGAAGCAGCACGTTCCGCCGGCGTTCGTCATCGCGCCATCCCCGAGCTGCTGCGTTTCCGCGACCGAACGATTCACAGACGAACGGGAATTTTCAGCGGAGCAATGATGCTTGCCGGCGCGCCTGCAGCAAGCGGGAAGCGTCGCTTCCGAACGCGCCAGAAGCAGCGTTGGCACTAAATCGCAACTTAAAACCAGCACGACGGCGATGGCGGTAAGGCGCATCGCGGCGCTGCGGCTTACCCCAACTGGATGCTTGGAATTGCGTAGCACTTGGCCGTTTGCCTTCGATGTCACGCGCGTGGCCATCCCAGGACGCTTGACTTAGGCCTGACGTTAGGGAGTTGAAACATGCCTTTATTTCAGATATCGGATTCCAAACACCACGGCTTTACCCAGTTGAGGCTGCCCTGGCCGCATCACGCTCCAAACGTCGGAGGTGTAAGATCCCTCAAAAGTAATGTTGGCCATGGCGGCATACTGCACTCCATAGGACAACGCCACATCGCTTCCGCCCGTCTGAGAGAAATCGGCTCCACCCTGGCTGGCGCGGCCCACCTGGCGAGCGGTTGCGCCGAACACAAACGACGCTTCCGACTTTTCGCCGCGCCAAAACGCATATTCGGCATCGATGGCCGCCCTGCGTTGGTTACCAAGCTTCAGGCCATGCGCATCGGCCAGGGGCAGCGAATATCCAACTTCGGCCCCATACACCCACCGCCATGTGGCTCGCGAATAAATCAGGTCGATGCTCGGAACCAGGCGCGGCTGAACAAAACGAAGATGCGAGCCGTTGGCGTCTGTGTAACTCTCGTCCTGAAAATAATTTGAAGGATCGCCCTCGGGCACGCTCAGTTTAGTTTGTAGAGCAAGCCGATGATAGTGGCCGGGCGAAAGCTTCGACCAAAAGTTCCATTTCATGCGAATATCGGGTTCGACCGCGGTTAGATGGTCTTTACCCGCGCCGATTTCCGTCGTCGTGACATCGAGGCCCAGCAGCACGTTACCGGTCAATCCATAGGCGAAGCTCGCCATGGCGCCTGACCTGGCGATGCGCATCGAGCCTACTTCGTCGTACGAATAAAAGCCCTCGACTAATGCCACCCAGCTCTGGTATACTTCGACGCCGGCGTTCGGAACCAGGATCGAGCCGGCATGGGCCGCGCAGCACAGGGCAGCCGCTAACGGCAGCCGCGTGAGGCTACTGCACCGCACAGACCCGAATACCTTCATCCGTTTTCTTTTTCAGATCGTCCTGGCTGGGCGTCCAGGCGTAAAATCCGCCTTCCTGCGCTTCCTTTACCCAAAGCTGCGGCAACTCCTTGGTGGGGCAGTCTTTTGCGACCGCCAAGTTGCTGTTGCCATCCACCTCGATAGCGACTCGCTTCAAGCTGTAACCGGCATCGTGGATGGTGCGATTTAGCGCCCGCAGACTGAGCGTCGCATTGGGCTTGGGCACAAACTCGGCAATACCCGCTCCGGCATCGTCAACTCTAAAATTAGCGGCCGGCACGCTGCGTCCCACGGCCTGCCAGACTTTCCTGCTGCAAGTGGTGCGCAGGCACCCCTCCACCTGGAGGTGAACTTTCTTGATTGCGGCTGATGCCGTGATACTCGTAAGCGCGACAAAGGATAGAACAAGCGTTATGCGTTTCATCGTACTCTCCTGATTGCTAAAGTCTCGGGAACATTCCCAGTCGTTGAACCACTTCGCTTCACCGGCGCCACGCCTTGTCAACGCTGCCGGAGCCGCTGCGCCGGAGATCGCCGGCGCCCACCCGGCAATACAGCCGCGCTAGGCGCAATCCATGCGCACCAAACGAGCTAGCGCCCGGGAAAGTAACCGTGGTCGGTCCAGCCATGCTGAAAGGATTCAGTTAGACAGTACGCCACGCTGTATGGTTTTCTTGACTTTTTTTTTCGGGTGTTTCCGGACGGAACCGTCGTAGCGCAGCCCATGTTCTTCTCATGTTGCAGCTTATCGACGCAAACGAAGGAACTAGGTAGGGGTATTTCGCTTAGCGCGCGAAGTCGATGAAGCCGCGCCCGGGATCGGTCCCCACCAGTTTCACCTGGATCTGATCGCCCACATCGACGCCTTGCTCGCCGTGAACGAGGCGGCCCTCGACGGGAGGATTCAGCACTCGCACGAAAACGCCCTTGGGCGTGTTGCCGGTCACAACTCCCTCGAAGGTTTGGCCCACACGATGCTGCAGCGCGACGGCGGCAATGCGCTTCTGCATCTTCCTTTGCACTTTCCTTGCGGCGTCTTCCTTGAGCGTACAGTTGCTCGCGATGGCGGCCAGTTCGGTATCCGAATACGGAGCGGCGTGGCCGTCAAACACGGACTTGATGAGCCGCTGGGTGACCAGGTCCGAAAAGCGCCGGTTGGGCGCGGTGGAGTGCGTGTAATCGTGCGCCGCCAGCGCGAAATGACCCTGTCCGGCATCGCCGGCCCGCGTCAGCACATACTCGCCCGGCCCCAGCAGCTTGATCACCGCAAGCGACAGGTCGGCGTAATGCACCGGGTCCGCCGTTTTGCGCTTCTCGAGAAACACATTCAAAGCGCCGGCATCCGGCTGGGGCGGAAGTTTCTCGCCGTAGCGCCCCGCCAGTTCGACAATGCGAGGCCATCTCTCGGGCGATTTCACGACGCGGCGGATCGACGACATGCCGCTATCTGAGAGCCGTCGCGCCATCACCTCGTTGGCCGCAATCATAAAATCTTCGATCAGCCGCGTCGCCGCGTTGGCCCGCCGCGCGGCCACGTCCCGCACCTTCCCATCCTGCATCACCGGCTGGGCTTCCACGCGGTCGAAATCGAGCGCGCCGAGCCGATGCCGCTGCTCGCGCAACGCTCGCGCTGCCTCATTTTGAAGCCTCAACTGCTCCTGCAATTCCCCGGATGCGGCAAGCTTGTCCGGCGCCGCCACCGAGCCATCCAGCCAGGCTCCCACGCCGTCGTAGGTCAATTGGGCGCGGTTCCGCACCATGGCTCGATAGATATTCGCGCCCGCGAGAGTTCCCTCGCTTGCGACCACAAACTCGATCACTACGGCCAACCGGTCCTGGCCCTCCGCAAGCGACGTCAGATCGGTCGATAACTTTTCGGGAAGCATCGGAAACGTCTTCACGCCGGTGTAGACCGTGGTCGTTTGCGAGGAGGCGTGTGAGTCGATCGGCGAACCCGCGGGCACGTCGCTATCGACGTCCGCGATTGCGACCAGCACGCGAATCCCCTGAGCCACGCGCTGCGCTACCTCGATCTGATCGAGATCGCGCGAGTCATCGTTATCGATCGACGACCAGGGAAGCTCGCGCAAATCGCGAACGCCTCGACCGTTCCCGCCGGCCGCCGCAAGGGGACGCAACGCCGCAAGCTGCTCCTTCGTCCCGGGTGGAAAATCGGGATCGAAGCCTTCCTGGATCATCTCCTGGCGGGCCGCCGCCACCAGATCGAATCCGTCGCCCATTCAGCGCGCCGACTGCGGCAACGCGAACGCGTACAAAGTGTCCGCGGCCGCAAACACAACATATTGCCGCCCGTCCAATTCATACGTCATCGGCGAATTCGCCACGTGCCCGCCGATGTTGACGTGCCACAGCGTCTTGCCCGTCTCCGGATCGAGCGCCAGCAGGTTCCACGAATTGTCCGCGGTAAATAGCAGATGCCCGGCTGTGGTCATGATTCCCGCCGAGCCGTCGCCCGGTCCGATCTCGTGACTCCAGCGGATTTTTCCCGTCTTGTAGTCGATTGCCTGAATGGTCGAATCCGCATAGAGATTCCGGTCGCGCCCGCCCCAACCCTCGGCCTTGCCGATCGCCGTCAGATAAAAAATGCTCCAGATGCGGCGCGCGCTCACGTAGTAAAGACCGGTCTGCGGACTGTAGCTGGGCGACAGCCAATTGGTCGCGCCATCGGAACCCGGCTCGACCAGAGCTCCATCGGGAGATGGATCTTTTCTGGTATCGCGAATCGGCCGTCCGTCGTCGTCCACGCCCTTCGACCAGTTGGTCTCGATGAAGGGGGCGGTCAAAAGGTTCTGGCCGGTCTTGCGATCCAGCACGAAAAAATATCCGTTGCGGCTGGCCTGCCCCAGCAGCCGCTCATGGCCTTTGAAATTGCCATCGAAGACGATGGGCGTCTGCACCGCGTCCCAATCGTGCACGTCGTGCGGCGACGGCTGGAAATGCCACACCAGTTTCCCGGAATCGGGATCGAGCGCCACGATCGAACAGGTGTAGAGATTATTCCCGCGCCGCCCCTCCCCGGCCAGCACCGGATTGGGATTGCCGGTGCCCCAATACAGCAGGTTCAAATCCGGGTCGTACGTGCCGGTCATCCAGGTCATCCCGCCGCCGTGCAGAATGGCGTCGCTGTTTTGGGGCCATGTCTCGGAGCCGGGCTCACCGGGTTTGGGACTGGTGTACCAGCGCCATTGCAGGGCTCCCGTTTCCGGATCGCGCGCGTCGAGATAGCCAGGGATGTCGGTGACGTCGCCCGAGACCCCGACGATGACGTGATTGCGGACCACCAGCGGCGCCATGGTTGAAAAATATCCGAGCTTCACGTCGCCGAGCTCGACCTTCCAGCGCATAGTCCCGTCCTTGGCGTTGAGACTGACGAGAAAACAATCGGGCGTCTCGAAATAGAGCCAGTCCTTGTACATGCCCACGCCGCGATTGCCGATGTGATCGCCGCCGTTCGACGAGTAGCGGTAATGCCAGATCTCCCGGCCGGTGCGGGCGTCGATCGCCCAGACATGATCCGGAACGGTGAAATAAAGAATGCCGTCCACCATGAGAGGCGTCGATTTCACGGGAACCGCGTTGGTACGGTAGGCCCAGGCCAGCGCCAGGCTTCCGACGTTCGATTGATCGATCTGCGCCAGCGGACTGAAGCGCCGTCCCGAATAATCGCCGTTATAGGTGGGCCAGATTTCGCCCGGAGATTTGAGCAACAGCGTGGAATCGAGCCCTTGCGCGCAGGCCCCCGCGGCGGCCATCAACAGAGCGGCGATGAATCTATTCACTGCAGCGTCTCCAGGTAAGCAAAAATATTGTGGATGTCGGCATCGGTGTACTTCGAGAGCAGCTCGCGATGCGCCTCGAGCGGGTCCTCGATTGTGACCTCTACGCTGCCGCGCGGCCAGGAACGATACTGTCCAGAGCGATCCTTCATTGCGATATCGAACTCGTCGATGTGGACCGCCTTGCCTTGAAAGACTTGACCCGAAGCGGTCTTCACCGTGACGTTGGGCTGCTTTCCGCGCGGATACAGAAAGCGCGATTGCAAATCGATAGGCGAGTATTTCTTCGCGACGCCCGCCAGATCGCCCGCAGGCGAATGGCAGCCGGCGCAGCCTCCGGCGCCGTTGAAATAGGCTTTACCTTGCGCGGCATTTCCCGTCAGCAGTTTCTCCACGGGGTAATCGCGCGGCACATGCGCGCTCCGCAGCGACTCGGTTACGCGCGCATGCAGGAATGTCACGATATCCGAGATCTGCTGCTGCGACATCGGGAATCCCGGCATGCCCTTATCCGGCCTCCCGTTCTTGATCACCGGCCCGATCAGCGTACCGTTCTCGTCGCGGTTCACCAGAGGCGAGCGGATCAGGTCCGGAGCGCGATTTCCGGTGGCGTCGTTGCCGTGGCAGAAACCGCACGATGCGATGAAAGCGTTACGGCCCCTGGCGACCACGGCGGGATCGGGATTGTCGTTTGCGAACAAAACCAGTCCGCAAAAGAACAAGGAGGAGATGGCAACGCGGCTACGCATCGGGTTAATTCCAGTTTAGACGAGCTTGCCTCATTCTCACTCGATCACAAGCGTCGCGGCGTTACTGCTTCTATTGCCCGATTGGACCACCACCGGCGCAGCCGCGCTTGGCGTCACGCCGCCGGGAATAATGCAGTTAATCTGATCCAGACCCGCGTATCCCGGCGCGCGCCCGGCGAAAGTTACGGTACAGGATTGCCCTTCCACGGTTACCGTAGGAGTCAGATTAGCGATCTCCAGGCCCGCTTGCGGCGTCGTATCTCCGAGCCCGGTGAGATACAGCTCCACGTAATCGCCCGCTCGCAACGGCGCGCCGGTTCCCACCAATGTTCCGGTTCGCACGTTGATCGCGGCCGCGGCGCCCGAGCCGGATTGGTCTTGAGTAAAGATCGCGGGCACGGCCGGCTGCAACAGCAAATTGACGGTATGTTGACCGGCTGAGTTGGCGACCGTCAGCGTAACGAGGCCGGCTAATGCGTCCGGGACAACCGCGTTGATCTGAGTGGGGCTGACGAACTGCAGCGGAATCGCAGCGCCGTTTATGAGTACTTTCGCATCGCTGAGCTGCATTGGCAAGGGAAGACTCGCGGCCGCTGCCGTCCCGGACGCTAACCCCCCTCCGTAAATCGAGATGAACGAGCCGGGCGCTGCCGCCAGAGGAAATACGGCGCTGGCAGCCGGGAATATGCGCGAAATCGCAGGGCCGGCTTTCACCAGCAGAGTATGAAATCCCCCTGGCGCAAGCGTCGTTTTCCCCAATGCAACCTGCCCGTTCCCGGCAACTACGATCTGTCCCGCCCCCGCCGGAAGCATTTCGTTGAATGCGATTTGATTATTCGAACCTACAGGCATCACATGGGCAACTCCGTCCGGACCGGTGTAATCCGCCAAGCCGATATTCAAAAATTGGTCCGCGGAGCTTTTCCAGGCCGCGTACGCGCCCGCTTCGGTCGACAGATAACTGTTCTGAGCGGCGCCTTGCCCAATCGTCTGCCAGTCCGCCGTGCCGTTCAGAAACGAGATCGCGATGCGCGCGGTGTCTTGAGTAGCGGAGGTGATATTGGCAATGCCCGGCGCGCCCGAAATGCACAGATTGCCCAGGGCGGCCAGCACGCCGGTAACATGGCAAGCGGCTATGACGCGAGTCCGGCCGCTCTCGGCAAACTCGAGCGATCCGCTGGTGAGCGTCACAATCCCGTCGCTAAATCCTGTCGGAATGCCTTGCCCCTCGATTCCCGAGTACCGCGAGCGCGTCGACGCCTCGCAGATCGTCCGTGCCTTGATTCCAGGTCGCAAGGTCATACAGGAAACGGCTTCCCAACATCAGCTCGGATAATTGCGTATCCAAACTGAGCAGCGGTTGAAACGCGTTCGTGCCGAAATGGGGCGTCCCCAGAAAAATGGCTTTTCGGATTGGCACGGTCGCGGGCGGTAAAAACGATCCGGCGGCATCCTGCTTTCCGGCAAGATAGCTGCGCACGATGAGGCCGCCTAGACTGTGCGCGATTACGTCGACTTGGGTGACCGCGCTGCCATCGCTGTAGCGCAGGCCGGCGAGGAAAATTCCGAACTGTGTTCCCAGTTCCTCAATCGAGGGCCTGTTCGGATAATTGCAATTGTCGAAGAATACGCTCGCTTCCCCGTTGCTCTCTAAAACCTGATCTCCGATTCCAAAGGTGCCCGAAAAGCTGGAATTGGCGCAGACAATTTGATACCCGTTTACCCACACAACCGGGGGCTTCGCGGTGCGTGGAATCGGCTGTCCGGAAGGGATCAACTGGGCGAAAAGAGAAATTGAACAGCAACAAAGGATAACAACAACCCGCAGTCGGCAATACATCTCGCCACAGTACCAAACAGGACGAGCAATCGCGGGCGGGGCGCGGGCTACCGATTGAAGGCCACGTACGCGGGCATGGCCGGCCCGACTTGCGCTATACGGCTCTTGGGAACCATCTTACGCGCATCGAACGGAGACGGCTTCGCCCGGTACTCTATTTTCACGACAGCCGGACGCGCTTCCGTGCGGACTGCCGCCTTCGCGGGTACAAATGGGTTGAACATCCAGAACAACAGCATTAAATCGATTACCAAAATGAAGAGGAGGGCGAGGTAAAAAGCCGCCGTCCATCTCTCCTCACGAGCGGTCGCTTCGAGTGTGTCGTCCATGTTCCTGTGCCCGGAAGCACAAGATGCAATCACGGCGCCATGCCGGAGCCGCCGCGTTTTGAAAGGGATGCGCCTCTAAGCCTGCGCCCCGCGCGTACTTATTTCACCGTCAAGGGAGCGCCCACGCTACAAGCCGGTGTAGCGCTTCCCGCCGCCGTCCCGCACACGTACACGTCGGCCGTTACGCCCCCCAGGCCGGGAGGAAGCTGAAGATCGATCTGCTGCACTCCGGGGAACCCTGGAGCGGGACCCGCATAATACGGTGTCGGAATGGCCTGATCGGCGATGCGCGCCGTGATCGGGCCATTGCCCGAAAGTCCGGTCGCGTAGATCTGGACGATGCTGCCCGGGGCTGCGGGATTGTTCATCCCATTAACGGTCCAATCCTGATTCAAAACGCCGCCGCTGAAGATGGCCGGCGCGAATGGCGCGAGATTGACCGTCTTGGGCGCGCTGCTGACGCCATCGACGGTCACGATGACGTTAGAGGTCGCGCTCGTAAGGCGCGGACGGCACAACCACGTTGATTTGCGTGTTGTTGCTGAAAAGGACCTGTGCGGGCTGCGAATCGAACGTGACGGAGACGGATTTTCCGGCGAAGGAGGATCCCATTATGGAGGACAGCGATCCTGGGACAACCGCGACGCTCGCGAAGCTGGCGGCGTTCACAACGCTCGAGATCTGCACTTGAGGAGCGGGCGGGGGCGGCGCGGCGCCCACGCTGAAGCTGACGGGGATAGTTTGCGATCCCGCCAGCGGTCCTCCATCGACGGTGAGAGTAGCGGTGTAATTTCCGGGTTGCAGGTTGGCGGCGTTGGCGTCCACGCGCACGGTGGCGTTGTCGACGCCCTGCGCCGGCGTGAGGATGAGCCAGCCGGAAGCGGCTCCGGGCGGATACGATGCCGTCACGGTCCACTGCATCACGCCCGAGCCGGTGTTGTGAATGTAGAGATAGTTGACTGCGAAAGCGCCGGCCGTCGCCGAATATTGGAATGGTGTGTTCTGCACCGAGAGGCTCGGAAGATAGGAGGCATTGCAATCTCCCACGATGCTGCAATCCGGCAGCGGGCTCAGGGCGATGAAGCGCGGGATGGGGTCCGCAGCGGTCGCGATCGAGACGCTCGATAACGGCGCGAGCGAGACGTTCTCGGCGGTAACAACGGAAGCCGCTACGCTCGAGGGCGCGAGTCCGAGGAAGGTCGGGAACTGTGCGCTCTCGATGCGACTGGGATCGGCATCTACCACTTCATAAACGGCGTACGCGGCGCCGTTTGCGATTTGAAGTTGGGACACGTTATTGAACTGCGCAACGGCGAGAGCCGGGAAGGTCCGGAGAGTACACCGGGGCGCCTCCCGCGCCGTTCGAATCGGCCCCGGCCACGCGGGCCAGCAGCAGCGATCCCGTCGGCGCTGGGCGAATAGGAGCCACCCGATGCGGGAGTTCCGAAATCGCCGCCAGCCGTAGGTTGCACGGCGTCCGAGCCGGCCACCACATCGGGCACGAAGAGCTGCGCGCCTTGCGGGAATCCGGAATAACGAACCATAACGCGCGTGCCCGTGTCCGCATTTATGTTCGCCCAGCCACTGCGCGGTTGAAAGGCATCGGCGAACCCTTCGGTGACGCGGGTGGAGGCGAAAATCGCGCCCGATGAGATGAGGCTGGAAAACGAAATTGTGGACGGCAAGGGCGCGCCGGTCTGGTTGCAGACGAGTTGCCCGGCTTGGCTTGAATATAGGCTGCGCTGCGGCGTTCCCACCGTCAGCGTAGCGCTGCTCAGCAGCAGCGACGGGCCGTTCACTCCGATGAAGGCCGTCAGGGGCGCGTTGAGACCGGCTTGCGTCGCGTTCGCGCGAATATCGTCGATCAGCAGCGTGGCGGCGCCGGAGGACGACAACGCCAGGTTCACGCCATTGTAAGCCAGCGAATTGGCCCCGTTCACCGTGGGAGCGACCGTTACGGCTTGCGGCCCCATGCCGTTGTTAATGGTGAACGCGATGCCGCTCAGCGCATTGCCGCTCGAAAGGCGATTTGTGATGTTCGCGTTCAGCGTAATCGTCAAATTCATCGTTGACGCCGCATTAGGCTGCCCGGTGCAGTTCAACGCGATTGCCCCGATGCGCTCGGTCAATCCTTCGGCGCGAACAAACGGCGGCGTGGCGCTCGCGACGCAGTAAATGTTGGGAGATGGCGACTGCGCGGCAGCGAAAGAGGCGAGAAATAAGGCCGGCAAACAAAAACGGAGGGGCTTCATGGAGGGACTTCCTTGCGTGTTAGTTTATCAGACCTAAGTTCGTTTGGGTAAAGCAGATTACACTAGCATCGGCCAAACGTAGCCGCGCCGGGCGCGATGCGTAAGGTACCGCGCGCGACGGCGGGCGTACGATGGGAGCGTGATTAAGCCGTGCGGCGCATGCGTCCAGTCCTCCCACGGCAAGGATGGCCCTGCGACGCAATCAGAGACTTTGCCCCTCCGAAAGATGAGTTGAACTTCGAGGCTGTATGGCCCGCTTTGCGCTTGAAAACGGTTGCGCTCGAAAACCAACATGGTGACGGTCATCGGGACAGCGGTGATCGAGCGCGGCGTGATACAACTCCTCGATCTCGCGTCGGCTTGGGCCGTCATCGCAAGTATTCACCCCGAGTGTGCTGCGCGATTGGAAAGGTGGAGAGGCTTGGCTGCCGCGGCGCCTGAGTCGCTGAGCGAGAAAG
Organism: Bryobacterales bacterium; assembly: GCA_963838885.1. Classification (GTDB taxonomy): domain Bacteria; phylum Acidobacteriota; class Terriglobia; order Bryobacterales; family Bryobacteraceae; genus JAICMB01. The sequence continues at coordinate 67,044 of CAWITB010000020.1, forward strand.
CCCCACTCCCCGGCCGGCATTGGGACGTTATCGCCAGTACCCTTGGCGAAATTCCCAGCGGCGTCCGGACTGCCGCCAGCGCGGCGCGACCCAAACCGCATGGGGTCGCGGTGGCCGCATGTAACGCCCTTCCACCCACGCCCACCCTTCGCCGCGGCGGTCGTAATAGCCGTTGGTCCATACATAGCCGGGGCCAGGCGCGACGCCGTATGCCACCGCGGGCGGCGGCGGGGGCATACGATAGGATGCGTAATAATAGCCGTGCGGCGCGCATGCCGTCAGTCCTCCCACGGCAAGGACGGCGCCGGCGATTGCGATGGTATTCAGTTTCATTTCCGCTCCTCCACGCCATTTGGACCGCGCCGGTCCTCAAGGGCGTTGCGAGCATGAACGCCGCATAATATTACGCGCGTTTAATCGGCGGCTATCTACGGCACGACAGTAAACGAGACCAAGCGTTCAGCGATCTCCACTGCATCTCGCATCGCGAGCAGATCGGCACGGCTGGTCCTGCGTGTAGCTGCTCCGGCGATCCATCCGGCGGTTGCCGCTGTGAGCCAAGCAGCCGGTCATTTTCGGGCTCGTTTGACCCTAAAGCATTGCCGCCGATCCGCCGATTGGCGTGACGAGGAGCTAGATGCGGGGGAAGGACCTATGAATCCATCGGAAAGAATTCGGGCGGCGCTCTCGCGGCCGGAGGGCGGACGGCCCTCAAGCGAACCCGCGGTGATCGATCGCGCGGGGCTCGAGCCGGCGGAAGGGACGCAGCGGACGCGGCCGGCCATTGAGGTAAGCGAGGAAGTCATGGCGGCGCTCTTGGGACCGCACGCGGCCACGGCCGAGCCCGCGGCGAGCGAGGCCGGGGTGGACGTGGAAACAACCTTGCCTTTGATCGGCGCGGGAGAGCCGAAACGCGTCGAGAACGCGGCGCCGGCGCGCACGGCCGCTCCGCTCGCGCCCGAACGATCCACGCCGCTAGCGAAGGAGCGGCTGGCGCCGAGAAGCGAGGAAAAAGCCCAACGCCCAGGTTGGGTCTTGCCGGCCGGCGTGGGCGTCGCCGTAGTTGCCGGCCTATGTTTGTTTCTAGTATTGCGTCCTCACGGAGCGCCGCCACTCAAGCAGAGCGAGCCCGCGGCCCCGCTGCAATTGAAAGTGGAAGCGGCGGGCAACGGCGCGATTGGCGTGAGCTGGAACCCGCGAAGCGCGGCCGTGGCGCAGGCGCGAGAGGGACGTCTCGTTATTACCGCGGCCGGCCAGCAGCCCCGCGGCGTTACACTCGATTCGGAACAATTACGTGGCGGACATACGTATTACCAATCCTCCGCGGAGCGCGTGGAATTCCGGTTGGAGGTTTATGGACGCTCAGGCGCGATGGAAAAGGAGACCGTTGTGGCGGTTTCGCCCAGCGCTGCCGCCCAGGCTGGGCGCGAGCTAGCCTTGGCGGCTCCTCCAACTGTCCCGAAAGCGCAAAACGCGCCGGCCAACGCAGCGCAGACTAGCTCCAACCAGGTTATCGCCGGACCGCGCGAGAGCGCGAAAGCGCTTGATGCCGCGCCCGCGACGCCCGTTGTACGCACTTTCACGGCGCCGCCGCGGCAGCCCACCGCCGATGCGCCGCGAGTCGTGGTTCTGGACCCCTCCGCCGCCGTGCCGGGCGCCCCCATGGTTGCGCACAATATGATTCTTCCCGAAGCGCTGAGTCACGTGGCGCCGCCGCCAATGAATCAGATCCCCGCGCCCGCGAACGCGGCGCCTCCGGCGCTCAGCCAGGTTAGGGTTGGCGGCGACCTCCAGGCCGCCAAGCTGATGAAGAGAGTCAAGCCCGATTATCCGGCGCTAGCGCGTTCGGCGCACATTCAGGGCGCCGTGCGGTTCACCGCCACGATCGGCAAGGACGGAGCAGTACAAAATCTTCGGCTGGTAAGCGGTCCGAGGATGCTGGTGCAAGCGGCGTCGGACGCCGTCAAGCAGTGGATTTACCGGCCCACGACGCTGAATGGGCGCGCTGTTGAAGTACTCACGCAAATCGAGGTCAACTTCACTCTGGTTGAATAGGAGTCGAGCGGATCCCCGTGAGCGGGAGCCGCTCGATCCAAAGCCGGACATAAGGTCGCGTCTCATCGCGACGACGTCCGCCAGCACGCACGTCCGCCACACAATAAAAATCCTCGATCCGGTCTCCGCGGGGGCTTGACATTTCCCCCGATTAGTACTAATAAATTAGTATGCGTGCAAAAAGCCTCACGCTGACCGGGCAAGAGCTCGAGATCATGAAGATCGTCTGGGACCGCGGTCCCGTAACGGTGCGCGACGTCTACGAAGCTCTCCTCGAGAAGCGCAAGGTCGCCTATACGACCGTGATGACCATGATGAACATCCTCGAGCAGAAGGGGCATCTCGGAAAAAAGCAGGAGGAGCGCGCCTACGTTTATAATTCCACCAGACCGCGCAAACAGGTCATCCGCGGAATGGTGCGCGAGTTCGTCAATCGCGTTTTCAATGGCTCGGCCGAGCCGCTGCTGCTGCACTTGGTTGAGGACAATAAACTCTCGGCGCGCGACATCGATGAGATCCGAGCTCTGATCCGGAAGGAGCGCTCCGAGTGACCGCGTTCATCCTCCGCGACGTCCTGGCGTACAGCGGCCAAATTGCAATCTTGATCGCCGCGGCGGCGCTCTTGATCACGGTCCTGCGATTGACGCCTTCGGCCCGCCTCCATTGTCTGCAACTGGTTCTGGCGTGCGTTCTGGCGCTGCCTTTGGCGCAGCCATGGCGCGCGCCGGTTCAGAAAGATACGGTCACGGCTTATTCCGGCCCGGGCATCCCGCTGACGATGGGCCGCGGCGCCACGGGCCAGAGCTGGACTCCCTCGGGATCCGGCATCCTGATCGGCCTGATCTGCGCCGGTATCGCCGTGCGCCTCGGCGCGCTCGGCCTCGGAATGATGCGCTTCAACCGCTATCTCGCGAAAGCGCGCTTCGCGCCCACTGCGTTCGCGCGAGCAAAAGAAGTGCTGGGGGTTCAGCCCAGCATTTTCATTTCCGAGGATTTACAGGGTCCGGTGACCTACGGCCTCTTCCGGCCCGCCGTGCTCGTTCCGGCGCGCTGGATCGAGAGTGAAAGCGTGGCATATCATGAGCTGCTGCACGTCCGCCGCCGCGACTGGGTTTTCACCATGGCCGAGGAAACGATTCGCGCGATTCTGTGGTTTCACCCTCTCGTGTGGTGGCTCATCGCGCGCATCCAGCTCGCTCGCGAAGAGGTTGTCGACCGCGAAGCCGTGCGTCTTGTCAACAGCCGCGAGCGCTACCTCGACACTCTGCTCGCAATCGCGGAAGCGAAGGCCGGCGCCGGCCTCCTCCCCGCGCAATCCTTTCTAAAAAAACGCCACTTGCGCCAGCGCGTGGGTGCAATTCTCAACGAGGTCAATATGTCGAAACCGCGTCTTCGATTTTCATTTGCCGGTTTCGCCGCCATGCTCGCGGTCGCGGGCTGGATGGCGGCGCGCTCTTTCCCTCTCCAGGCCGCCCCACAGGCGCCCCAGGACGCCCCGGGAGTAACCGTGCAGCAGGACGAGTCCAAGCTGCTGCACCGCTCGCCCGTATATTATCCCGTCGACGCCCTCAAGCGAGGCGTTCAGGGTACGGTGCTCGTCGAGGCCACACTCGATACGAATGGCAACGTCACCGACGCGCAGGTCCTCAGCGGTCCGCAGGAGTTGCGCAAGGCCGCCCTACAGTCGATCCTGAACTGGCATTACAACAAGGACGCGGGGCTTCCACCGAAGATCCAGATCGCGATCGATTTCCAGTTACCGTCACAACAGCCCGGCGCTCCGATTCCGAGCAAGGTAGTTGGTCCGCTACCGGCGGCGGACACGACCATCAAGACCATCGACCTCAGCCAACTGCCGCATGCTTTGCGGGATAAGGCGGCCGCCGCGCTCCCGGTCCATGAGGGCGACCAGTTAACGGCAGCGAGCTTGGGCGAAGCGCAAACGGCGCTGTCGGCCGTGGATGAGCATCTCGCCATTGTCATCCGAAGATTGGCCGATGGAGCGGGCGTGCTCGCGGTAACGCTGCGGCCGGGAGCGGGGGGCGTTATTGGCGGCGCTCTGCAGACGCCTTCGCGCATCCGCGTGGGCGGCAACGTAGAAGCCTTGAACCTGATCCAGAAGGTCACGCCCGTGTATCCGCCCCTAGCGAAACAGGCGCGCGTTCAGGGAATAGTGCAATTCAACGCATACATCGGAAAGGACGGCCACGTTCAGAATCTGGAGTTGATCTCGGGTCATCCGCTGCTGGTCGCCGCGGCGCAGGAGGCAGTGCAGCAGTGGATCTACAGGCCGACGCTGCTCAACGGCAATCCCGTCGATGTGGTCACCCAAGTCGACGTGAACTTCACGCTTCTCGACAGCCCGGGCGCGCCGCCCGCCGCGGGACCCAACAATAGATCGGGGGAAGGGAGATCACGGGAAGGGCCGGTGAACGTACAAATAGATCACGACGACGAGGACCACTAGGGCAAGCGCCGCGCCCACAAACCGCCAATGCGCGCCTGGGCGTGGAATACGCTTATGCTGGCCGCAGGTGACAGGCGTCCAGGCGGGACGCTTTGGCCATTCCATCATTGCTCGAACAGGTCCGACGCAAAAATATTAGCGCATTCGATCGCCGCCGTTCCCTTCTCCGCGCGTTAAATTTAAGCAATGATCGCCCGCTCCGCCACGCTCGCCGACGCGGTGGCGATCGCGCGCATTTACAACGACGGAATCGAAGACCGCATCGCCACTTTCGAGACGCGCCTGCGCTCGGCCGCCGACATCGCCTCCTGGTTCGACGGCCTTCATCCGATCATCGCGGTTGAACACGGCTCCCGCGTGATCGCGTTCGCCGCGACGTCCGCGTACCGGTCTCGCGAATGTTATCGCGGCATCGCCGAAACCTCGCTCTACACCGCTCGCGCGGATCGCGGCCGGGGCGCCGGACGGCTGGCCCTGACCACCTTGATCGACGCCGCAGAAAAAGCCGGCTTGTGGAAACTCCTCTCGCGCGTCTTCCCGGAAAACGCGGCTAGCCGCGCGCTACTCCGTTCTCTGCGCTTTCGCGAGGTTGGCATCTACGAAAAACACGCGCAGCTCGACGGCGTCTGGCGCGACGTGGTAATCGTCGAACGCCTCCTGACCGCCAATTTGAACTCACGCTGAAGCCGCGAATAACGGAGCGTCGCGCAATCCAGAGTTCGAAACGAGATCCCGCGCTCAGAGTCATACGTTCGTACCACCCGCGGCGGGGTACGTTACTTCGGCTGCTAACGCATGAGGGTTTTCTCGACATACGCGCTTCTGCTGGCGTGCGCCGCGACCTTATCCGCCTATTCGCAAGATGCCGATACGGAAGGAAAACCGATTGTCGCAATCGAGTACGATCCCCGCGACCAGCCCCTCAGCGCCGATGACCTGAACAGAGCGCAGCCACTCAAGATCGGCGCGCCGTACCATAAAGCCGAGACCGGGGCCGCGATCGACCGGCTCTTCGCAACCGGCCGCTACGACGATATTCAGGTAACCGCCACCGCTCGCGGCAAGGGCGTCGCGGTCCGCTTCATAACGAAATCGAAGTTCTTCATCGGCCACGTCGGAACGGAAGGAAAAATCGCTTCGCCGCCCCACGCCGGCCAGGCCGTGAACGCTTCACAGTTGAGTCTCGGGCAGCCCTTCGACGAAAAGGCGCTGGCGCCCGCTGTCGACAACATTAAGCATCTTCTGATCCGAAACGGCTATTTCGAAGCAACGGTGAACTATCGCCTGGAGCCGTCACAAACCGCGCAGCAGATGACCGTCATTTTCGAGGTCCACACCGGGCCTCGAGCCAAATACGCGGAGCCGGACATTACTGGCGACACCAAGCTTCCCAAACAGACCATCGTGAAAGCGACGCATTGGCACAGGTTTCTCATTCCGGGGTGGCATCCCGTTACGGAAGCGGGCACTCGCGATGGCATCAATGGGATTCACAAGAAGTATCAGAAGAAGGACCGGCTGGAGGCCAAGGTCGATCTCAAAGCGATGAACTACGACCCCGCGAAGCGCGCCGCGACGGCCAACATCGACATCAATGCCGGGCCCACGGTCAAGATCACGACCGTGGAGGCAAAGGTTTCGAAAGGAAAACTGAAGCAATTCGTGCCCGTGTACGACGAGGGAACCGTGGATCGCGACCTGCTGGTGGAGGGGGCGCGCAATCTGCGCGATTATTTCCAGAGCCAAGGCTATTACGAGGCCGACATCGATTTTCGCGAGATGCCGCTGCCGGCCAAGGACGAGCTCGATATCGAATACGTAATCGCGCGCGGAGAACGGCGCAAGCTGGTATCGGTCCAGATCAGGGGAAACAAATATTTCACCGCGGATCAAATCGAGGACCGCATCATTCTGCGCCCGGCGAGTTTTCTGCAATTCCGGCACGGCCGCTACAGCGATGAGTTTCGCAAACACGACGAGGAATCCATCGAAAACCTGTACAAAGCAAACGGTTTTCAAGACGTCAAGGTCACCTCCTCGGTCCTCGACAATTACAAGGGCAAGAAAGGAGACATTGCGGCGGTCTACAACATCGACGAGGGCCGGCAGTGGTTCGTGAACAAACTTTCGATCGTTGGGATGACAACTCCGGACGCCGCCCGCGTCCGGGCCCGCCTAAGCTCCCTCGAAGGCCAGCCCTTCAGCGACTTCGACGTCGCCTCGGACCGCAAAACGATTCTCGATTACTACTTTTCAAACGGGTATCCCAACGCCACTTTCGCTTGGGCGCGCGGCGATGCCGGGCCGCAACGGGTCGATGTCACCTACAAGATCGTGCCGGGCGACGAGCAGTTCGTGCGCGATGTAATCGTTACGGGTCTTCACGAGACGAAGCGAAAGCTGATCGACAGCAATATGTCCATTCATGCCGGGGACCCGCTATCCACGATTGAGCTCACCAATGAGCAGCGGCAGCTTTATAATCTCGGGATTTTCGCGGAAGTGAACGCGGCCATCCAGAATCCCGATGGCTCGACGCGCGACAAATACGCGCTCTACGATATCGATGAAGCGAGCCGCTACACGTTCAATTTTGGGCTTGGAGCGGAGGTGGCGCAATTCGGCCCGACCGCCAACGAACTGGCGGCGCCCGTCGGATATAGCGGTTTCAGCCCGCGGCTTTTGATCGACATCAGCCGCATCAATTTCCTGGGCATCGGCCACACCGTAAGCTTTCAAGGGCGCATCTCGAATCTCGAGCAGCGCGCCCTCATCAACTATCTTGAGCCGCGTTTTCGCAACAAAGAAGGCCGCAATGTTACCTACACGCTGTTGTACGACAACCAGCGCGATGTGCTCACGTTCGCGTCCAAGCGCGAGGAGGCCTCGGTGCAGCTTTCGCAGACGTTCACGAAAGCGGTCACGGGGATGTTCCGCTTTTCGTACCGCCGCATCTCGACCAGCGACGTCGTGATTCCATCGTTGTTGGTCCCGCAGTTGTTGCAACCGGTGCGTATTGGCATTCTCTCGGCCAACCTGGTTCAGGACCGGCGCGACAACCCGGCCGACGCGCACCATGGCATATACAATATGATCGACGCCGGCATTGCCACCAGTTATTTCGGATCGCAGCGCAGTTTCGGCAAAATCATCGGCCGCCAGGCCACCTACACCACGTTCCACAAAGACTGGGTGCTGGCGCGGCAGCTTACCATCGGCGCCATTTTTCCTTTCAGCGTCGCGGCGGGCTTCACGTCGTACAATTACATCCCTCTGCCGGAGCGATTTTTCGGCGGTGGCGCGGACTCGGATCGAGCCTTCCCCTACAACGAGGCGGGACCGCGCGACATTGGCGCTCCCGCCGGCCCCGGGGGCGTGCAGACCCAGCCGACGGGATTCCCTCTGGGCGGCGACGCGGTTTTTTTCCATCAAACGGAGCTGCGCTTCCCGCTCATCGGAGAAAATATCGGGGGCGTATTCTTCCACGACATGGGCAACGTCTACAGTACGTTGAGCAATATTTCGTTTCGCACAACGCAGAACAACCTCCAGGATTTCAACTACATGGTCCATGCCGTGGGATTCGGAATTCGCTATCGCACGCCGGTTGGGCCTGTGCGCCTCGATCTCGCCTACAGCATCAATCCACCGAGCTTTGTGGGGTTTAAGGGAACAGTGCAGCAGCTCATTCAGTGCAATCCCAACTTGCCCCAAAGCCAATTACCAAGCTTCTGTGCGCCGGTTGTGCAGGGTACCAGCCATTTTCAGTTCTTCTTCTCCATAGGACAGGCATTCTGAGATGCGCCGCGGTTTCGCCATCGCCAGCACTTTTCTCCTATGCGCCATGAGCCTCGCGGGCGTGGTGGATCGCATTGCGGCCTCGGTCGGCAACAGCGCCATTAGGGAGAGCCAGGTGGAGAGCGAGGTACGCGTAACCGCATTGCTGAACGGAGCCTCACTCGATCTGAGCGCGGCGGCGAAGCGCCAGGCCGCAAGCCGCCTCGTCGATCAAGCCATCATTCGCGCCGAAATGGCGAAACAGAATCATCCCGCGCCGTCGCTGGCGGAAATCAATGCTACCCTCGATAAAATCAAACAGGTTCGCTTCCCCGATGACTCCGCATACCAGCGCGCGCTCCGCGCCTACGGCCTCACGGACGCGGAGCTGAAGGCGCACCTCGCCTGGCAAATCCAGGTTCTTCATTTCATCGACCTGCGCTTTGCCCCGCAAGCTCCAGCCCTCAAGAGCGTTCAACGGCCCGCCGAAGAGCGCGTCAATGAAGCATTCTTCGCCTGGCTCGACGACACGCGCCGCCGCAGCCGCATCCAATATCACGAGGACGCCTTCCAATGACCCGCGCCCGCCGCATCGCCTTGTGGGTCGTGGGAGGGCTCGTGGCCCTCATCGCGCTCCTCGTGGTCGCCGCGCTGATCGTCGTCCAGACGCAATGGTTCCGCGACTATGTGCGGACCAAAATAGTCAGCTACGCCGAGGAGGCCACCGGGGGCAAGGTCGACATCCAGTCCTTCAGCTTCGATTGGACTCACTTGCATGCCCGGCTTACCGGTTTTGTACTCCATGGCCTGGAGCCGCCGACCGTTCCGCCGCTTTTCAGCGCACGCACCATCGATGTCAATCTGAAGCTGCTCCCGAGCCTCAGCCAAATCGTGCAATTGCAGTATCTCGGCGTCGACAAACCGGAGCTGGACATCATCGTTTATCCCGACGGACACACCAACGTCCCCGCGCCGAAGACCAAGCCGGCCAGCAACACGACGGTGCTCGAAGAGGTCGTGAATCTGGCCATACGCAAATTCGATATCGAGAATGGAACAATCTTGTTCGCCGAGCGCAAATCGGATTTCAGCGCCCATGGCGAGAACCTGCGCGCGCAGCTCTCCTATAATCTCGCTTCATCGTCGTACGACGGCCAGCTTTCCATGGCGCCGCTGTATGTGAAGCAGGACGATCGGCCGCCGCTCAACGTTAACGTCGCGCTTCCGCTGCACCTGGAGCGCGATAAAGTACAACTCACCAACGCGCGCATCGCCACGGCCGAATCCCGGATCGTGGTTACAGGCGAAATGGATCACCTCGCCGACCCACACGAATCGGCCCATTTAAACGCGGTCATTTCGCTCGCCGAGATCAAGCAGGCCACGGGAACAATGCTTCCCATCGAAGTTCCCCCGCACGGCCCGGACGTCCTCAATGCCGACGCCGACTTCTCCATGGACAAGGACCATATCCAGGTGAACAGCGCTCGCGTCACTCTGGGACGCTCCGATTTCGAGGCCTCGGGGAAGCTCAAGGATCCTTCCGGCAACGGCGCGGTGCAGTTCAAGACCACGCTGGCGCTGGATGAGCTTGGCCGCTTTTACAAGAACCCGTACAACCCGCGCGGCGCCATCGCCCTCAACGGCAGCGCCAAGCTGGTGGGAGCGAATGACGATTACTTCGTCGCTGGAAACATCGCGGCGAAAGATCTCTCCTTCTCCGAAGATGGCACGCGCGTCCAGAACGTCAATCTCTCTTCCTCGATCGACGCCAACAATCAGGCGATCGAGCTGAAAGGACTGCGCCTGGCGGCCTTCGGGGGTACGTTCGACGGCAACGCCGGCGTCGAAAACATGGAGCGCTTTCATGTTGACGGCCGGCTCGGCAATTTCGATATCGCCGAGCTGGCGCGGACTTTCGCGCACGAAAATCTCGGCTACGACGGCATCGTGTCCGGCCCCATTCAGGCAGGGGGCGACCTGAAAGCCCCTTCGAAGCTCGCCGCGAACGTTCACCTGACTATCGCGCCCGGCCGCCGCGGCGTTCCCGTCAGCGGCCAGGTGAACGCGAACTACAACGGCGCGACCGGCGCCATCGATGTGGCGCGTTCGTACATTGCGCTGCCGCATACCCGGCTCGATCTATCGGGCGCGGTCGGCCGCGAGCTGCAAGTGAAGCTGGTCTCGCACGATCTCAACGATTTTCTGCCCGCCATGCAAATGGGTTCTAAGAATCCGCCGAAGGCGATGCCGATCACGCTGGCGAGCGGAGGCTCCGCCGATTTCACCGGCATGGTGACGGGCAACCTCAGCGCGCCGCATCTCTCGGGTCATCTCGCATTGACCCGATTCGAAGCCCAACAACGGCGCTTCAACAGCCTTGTGGCCGATTTAAGCGCGTCACCGTCCGGCATCGGCGTTCAGAACGGCGCCTTGACAAGCGGCGCATTGCAGGCGCGCTTCAATGCCACCGTGGGACTCAGGAATTGGGCCGCGCCGCCGTCCGCCGCGCTGACCGTGAACGCCAGCATCGCAAACGCCGGCCTCGCCGACGTGATGGCGCTTGCCGGTCAGAACGCGAACGAATTCAGCGGAACCCTAAACGCGAATGCGCATATCGGCGGGACCATCTCCGATCCGCGCGGCGCGGCAACGTTAACAGTGGCCGACCTTACCGCCTATGGCGAGCACTTCGACCAACTCGCGGGTGAAGTGAACTTCTCCGATCGGCTCATCGCGATCCCCGATCTGCGCCTCTCCGCGGGCCAGAATCGCATCGACTTGACCGCCGCGTACCAGCACGCGCCCGATTCGCTTGAAAGCGGCCGTCTGCGCCTCACCCTAGCAAGCAACACCATGCAACTGGCGCAGTTCGAAGCGGTGAAAAAGGCGCCCCCGAGCTGGCGGGCACGGCGCAAATCAACGCCGATATCAACGCCAACATCGACCAGGTCAACAATCAAACCGAGTTCCTGGTCACAAGCGCCAACGCCACCGCCGCGGCGCACGGCCTCACGTTTGAAGGGACCCCTTACGGCGACCTCACCGCCACCGCGCGCACCTCCGGCAATCTGGTGAACTACAATCTCACCTCCGATTTCGCGGGATCCACCATTCACGCCACCGGCGGAACGAGGCTCGTACGGGAATACCCCACCACCGCGAGTCTGAATATCGCCAACCTGCGCATCGAACGAGTCCTGGCGGTTGTCCACCGCCGCGATATCCCCATGACCGGCGTCCTCTCCACAACCGCCCAGTTATCCGGCACGCTCAACGATCCGCACGCGAACGCCGATGTCCATATCGCGAACGCCAATTACTACGAGCACTTCGATTCCATCCAGGGCCACATCGATTACTCCAAGCAGCTCATTAGCGTTCCATCGCTTGAAATCGCCTCCGGCGCCGCCCGCGCGCAGTTGGCCGCGAGTTTCACGCCCCAGCCGCCGGGTCAATTTGCCGCCGGCAAGCTGACCTTCAAGCTCAATACGAATCAGATTCAAATCGCGCAGTTCAAGACCGTGAAGGACAATCGTCCCGGTCTGGCCGGCATCGCGCAGGTCAACGCGCAGGGCGCCGCAACATTGGATAACGCGCCCGGAAAGCCGGCCGTCCTCTTTTCCGATCTGAACGCGAACGCTTCCCTCACGGGTCTCTTGATGGACAAGAAGCCGCTCGGCGATGCGCGCTTGACGGCCGCGACGCATGGAACGGATCTGACCTTCAATCTCGATTCCGATCTTGCCGGATCGAAAATTCATGGTGACGGCCGCGCTACTCTAACCGGCGATTATCCCGTCACCGCCAAGATCGACGTTTCAAACGTCCGCTACGCCAATGTGCGCGATCTTCTGGGCACGAACACTTCGCTCGAGCAAGCCGGCTACGACGTGCTGGTCAACGGGGGCGCCACCGTTTCCGGTCCGCTCACTAAAACGGACCAGCTGCGGGCCGCGGTTCGCCTGACGCAAGTGGAGGTCACTGCAAAAGTGCGCGGAGCCGCCCTCCCCGCGGCGAACCCCAACCAAGTTCTCCTCCATAACGACGGCCCGATCGCCGCCTCGCTCGATCGCTCCGTAGTTCATGTGGACAGCGCCCATCTGGTGGGCCAGGACACCGATATTTCCATCACGGGCACAGCATCGCTCCAACCGAAACAGGATCTGAATCTCAACGTCAACGCGAAAACGAATCTGGCGCTGGTTCAGAAACTGGATCGCGATGCCTATTCGGATGGCGTCGTCGTGCTGCAGGCGAGCGTGCGCGGCCCCCTCACGGACCCCTCCGTTAACGGCCGCCTGCAATTACAGAACGCCTCGTTCAATCTCATTGACTGGCCCCTAGGGATTTCAAATGCCAACGGACTCGTCGTTTTCAACGGCAAGACCGCGACCGTCCAATCGCTCACGGCCGAATCCGGCGGCGGCAAAATTTCCGCGAACGGCTCGGCCACCTACGCCAACGGCAACGCGAATTTCAACCTGGGCGCTACCGCGCGAGACGTTCGCGTCCGCTATTCGGGCGTCAGCACCGTCGCGAACGCGGACATCCGTCTGACGGGCTCGACCAGCGATAGCACGGTTTCGGGCACTGTCACGGTGCTGCGCATCACTTTCAATCCGCATAGCGATTTCGGCTCGATGCTCAGCAGCGCGGCGACCCCGGTGCAGATCCCCGCCGCTCCCTCGCCGCTGCTCGCGAACATGCACCTTCAGATCCACGTCCAGACAGCCCCCGATATCGCGTTCCAGACTTCGCTCGCCGAGAATATCGAGCTCACCGCCAACCTGAACGTCCGCGGCACCGCCGCGACTCCCGGGGTTCTCGGCCGTGTGAACATCACGCAGGGAACGCTGATTTTCTACGGTACGCAATATACCGTCAACCAGGGAGTCATCTCGTTTTACGATCCACTGCGGATCGAGCCCGTTCTGGACATCAACCTGGAAACGAATGTTCAAGGCGTCGATATCATTCTCACGGTGTCGGGACCCGTGGACGATATGAAGCTCACGCATCGCTCCGACCCGCCGCTGCCGTTTAACGAGGTGATCGGTCTGCTTGCCACCGGAGCCGCTCCGTCCTCGAACGCCGTGATCGCGGCTCACGCCCCGCCCGCGCCCCCGCAAACGACCCAGCAGATGGGTGAATCAGCCGTCCTTGGACAAGCGGTTGCCAATCCACTGGCAAGCCGCCTGCAGCGCGTTTTCGGAATAAGCCAGCTCAAGATTGCGCCCGCTTTCGTGACCGGATCGGAGCTTCCCCAAGCTCGCATGACCCTGCAACAGCAGGTGACGCGCAACGTCACGTTCACCTACATTACCGACCTGACCAACTCCAACGAGCAGGTCGTGCGCGTGGAATGGGCCATGAACCCGCGCTGGTCGGCCGTCGCCACTCGCGACGAGAACGGCATTTTCAGCGTCGATTTCTTCTACAAGCGGCGAATTAAGTAATCGGATATCGGCGGCATTCAGCGCACGGCCTCGGAATCAAGCCGCGACCAAGGGGCGTCGTCAGGCCATTCGGCCGCCCGCTCCCAATGGAGCAAGAAATCTGAAACCAGGATTTAGGCTCCCAGATTTCGGCTACTGCAATAGATTGCGCGAACGCTGAATGCCGGAAACTACCCCAGACAGCCAAACAGAATATAGTGCACGCTACTCTGCGAATTCTAAATATAAACTTTCCTCCGAACCTTTGCCTTGTGAAAGCGCGATCCAGGACTTACGAATGAACCTTCGCGGGAAACGTCGCCCTGCGTGTCCATATCAAAGACAACGTGAACTTCAATTGAGGGCTCATCAACGCCCCGATATTCGTCATTGACTATGTTATCGTGCGAGAACTTTCCTATAGGATTGAACCCAACCATACGGCGGAGTCCTGGGCATTTGTGCACACGAAGACGCCGACAATGGAGAAGGCTAAAGCGTTGTTGAAGGAGCACGGGCAATGCTCGAGAAGAAATCTATTGCGATGGCAGGGTGCCCCACCTAGAACGCTCGATACATCCCTCGATGGAATCGGCTATGAAGATCTGCCTGCTTCTCAATCAGGTCCGTCTCGTGCTCCTGCCTCGACACACAATCGACTCCCGGCGCGGCTTCTCGCTTCATCGCGTACTAACTGTCCCGCAGCCAAATCGACGGTAAGGTGGTGGATTACGCGGACCGTCCAGGTCCTCAACGCGCCAATCCGGCTCTGCCTGTCAACCCTTCAATGGCAGCCTTGCGACTGGCCACGCATGACTCGGGGACAGGATGGTTCGCTACTCCTTTCCTGTATGACTATTTCATTTACTACTCCCGCCGGTTTACCCCGGCGCACGACACAGGCTGCAAGGATCCAAAGGAAGACAAGGCTGCCCGGGATGACGAACAACGAGGCCGGCTCGGGCGCCGAGATGATTCCCTCACTGTTGATGGCGAAAGCTAACGAATTTGCGGAGATTCCCCCAGGTCCATAAGCGTGTCCGATGATAAAAAGAGATGCTGCGGGATCAAAGCCTTGCAGACTCCCTCCAGTAACAAAGAAGTCAAAGACGCCTTGGATACTCCCATTTTCGATCGAGGCGAAATCGGCAACGGAAGACAAGGAGGACATATCGTAGGCGCTGCTTGCGCTCTCGAATGCCGTGGCGCAACAAATTCCGGCGACATTGACTGTCCCTAGGAGAGCGCCGCCGTTATACAGGACCGCGTGGGGCAAAGCGCCCGAAAAGCTGGTATAGCTAGGTGAAAACAAAAGCGTATCGCAGCTTCCTAAGGGGCATCCCAATGGATCGACCACGGAGAAAGTGATCTGAAAGGTGTCGCCCGGATTTAAGGTCGCCGCAGAAGCGAACGAGCTAGCTAGAAGCGAGATGAACAAAACACACGCTGCGCCATTCAATGGTCGAAATCGAGCGGCTTTCCCTCTTGGATAAGTGAGCACGTCTCATCTAGCTAAGCACGAGGTTAGCGCGGCGATCAAGACCCGAATCTATCGAAAAGTGCTAGTACTGTAATCTAATGCTGTAATAACGGGCACTCGCCACGATCGGCAAGTCAACAGCATTGGACCTAAGCACTCACGGAATCCGAGATTGAGGGAAGGCGCCCGGCCGCGGCTGCCATTGTCATTTCTTTGCGCCGAAGTAACGCCTCATGGCGGAGATGCGGCGAACGCGCTTAGTCGCGCTGCCGACCATCCAATCTCGGACGCGTACTTGACACGCCTGACATCAAATCTTCTCTGACGCAGAGATGATTCGCTTCTTATATTTGCATGCTATGGCCTACAGTCTCGCCTTATCATTTCAGAAACGGCGCGCTTTCTTCGCCGGAAATCTCTTAAAACGTTGTTGGTAGCGGTAACGGCTGTTGTAGAATCGAGCAACTCTCTTGCAAGTGTTGGCGGCTCCCGCCGTCGCGACCCAATCTCTTTCCGGCCGCTTGGCGAACGCAAAGCAGACCGCTACGGCCATCGTGACCGGCAGAACAGTAACGGCCCTTCAAGCATCTCGAAAGTCTCAACAGGATCCCAATCTCTCACAGAGCCCCTGCTGGCAATCACGGCAGCGCATACGCAACATAAATGCCTCCCGACGGACCGTAGCGCCCTGACTTGCCGCCCGTTGCGTAGATCACAACATACTGCTTACCACTTGTCTCATACGTAATCGGGGTGGCGTTTCCCGAAAACGGCAGCGTGCTTTCCCACAGCAGTTTTCCCGTTTTCTTGTCGAAGGCGTGAAACTTCTTATCGAAGTTCGTCGCGCCGATGAACAGGAGCCCGCCCGCCGTCACAATGGGGCCGCCATAGTTCTCGGTTCCGGTCCCTTTGACGCCTTTCGCAGCCAGGTCGGGGTACTCGCCGAGCGGAATCTTCCAGGCATACTCACCCGTGTTCAAATTAATGGCGTTGAGCGTTCCCCAAGGCGGCGCGACGGCAGGATAGCCCTCCAGGTCGAGGAATTTGTGGTATCCGGTGAACCGGTACTTCTGGTTGATAGGTGAGGGCGCCGCTCCGGCGAGTTCTTTGCTTTCACCGCTCAGCACGTATTCCGAGATCGCGGCAACATCGGGAGCGTTCAGGGTCGGAAATGACGGCATGCGCCCGCCGCCCTGGCGAATGATCGCACTGATCTGGCGCGAGCCTTCCTTCGCGCGCAGGTTGACCAGCGATGGAATCTGCGGAGGCGCTCCCTGCATGTTGTCGCCGTGGCAACTGCCGCAATTCGTCAGATAGAGTTGCCGGCCCGAAGCTCCGCCCTTGTTTTCAGCGAGCCTCGAGGTCCAAGCCAGGTCATTCGAGTTGACATAGAGAATCCCGGTCTCGGGATCGAATGCAGAACCGCCCCACTCCGCGCCGCCGTCGAACCCGGGGAAGATCACGGTCTCCTGTGCGAGGGTGAAGGGCACAAATTGGCCGCCGCTTCGGAATTTCCGGAACTGATCGAGAGCCCACGCGTGAGCTTCGGGAGTGCGGTCGGTTAATGTATCTTCGGTCAGCAACTGTCTTGCGAATGGAGCCGGTTTCGCCGGCAGCGGCTGCGTGCCGGAGGTAACCTCGCCCGGAACCGTGCTACGCGGAACCTCGTGGTACGCAATCGGGAACAAAGGCTCGCCGTTACTGCGATTGAACAGGTAGACCCATCCCTGTTTGGTCGTTTGCGCGACCGCGTCCACCATCTTACCGTCGCGCTTCACCCTTACCAGCGTCGGGGGTGAAGGAAAATCGCGATCCCACACGTCGTGTTTCACGGCCTGAAAATGCCAGATCCGTTCGCCGGTCTGGGCATTCAGAGCAAGTAGACAATTTGCGAACAGATCGTCTCCAAGACGATCCGCGCCATAAAAGTCGCTTGCGGCCGAACCCGTCGGGACATATACAATTCCGCGAGCCTGGTCCACCGCCATTCCCGGCCAATTATTCGCCGCGCCGCTGTAGGTCCAAGCATCCTTGGGCCAAGTGTCATAGCCAAACTCGCCGGGATGAGGAATGGTGTGGAACGACCAGCGGAGCTTTCCGGTGCGAACGTCATAGGCTCGGATGTCGCCGGGCGGAGCGGGCAGCGACTCAGGCAGCCGGCCGCCAACAATCAGCAGATCCTTGAAGACGACTCCGGGCGTCGTGAGAGCAATGGACTGCTTCTGAGGATCGCGGCCCAGGCCCTCGCGGAGATCGATTCGACCCTCCTCGCCAAAGGCCGGGATCGCCTTTCCCGTGCGAGCGTCCAAGGCATAGACATAGCTCTGGACCGCCGCGAAGATGCGCCGGTCATCGCCCTGAGCCCAGTACGTCAGGCCGCGGTTGGGACCACGTCCCGGAATACCGGAATCAAAGCGCCACAGCAACTTTCCCGTGGCGGCATCGAGGGCCACTACTTTATGCTTGGGCGTCACGCCGAAGAGCACACCATCGACGACGATCGGCTGCGTTTGCGGGTCCCCGGGCCCATCCGCGCAATCATATGTCCAAGCCACCCGTAGACGGCTCACGTTGGAACGCGTGATCTGCTTGATTGGCGAGTAACGGGCGCCTTCCGAGCTTCCACCGTAGGCCGGCCAGTCGCGATCGTGGCCGAAGACGGAGCAGGAGCACGGAAGCCCCAGGGTCGCAATTGCAACCCAAGTTCGGATTTTCATCTGTGTGATCAGTTTGCCACGACCCGCCGGCCCCTGGGAAAGGGTTGTCGGTCAAGCGACGGCGCCGGCGGCACACACGTTCCCGCTTACGATAACCACGACATGCGGCGCGGGATTGAAAACCATAATACCCGCCGCTATGCGGGGCGCGATGCGCTCGCGAGGATAGAGCTGCGGAAAATTCGCGGGCAACGAATATCGGCCGCACGGCTTGTTCGGAATGCGCGTTCGTGCCGATCTTGATAGCGAGCGGCTCCGAAACCGTGCGCAGGCCGATCCACGGCGTCCGCATCGAGCATCGCGATTTCAGCGATCGATTTGCCTTCGTAGCCCTTGTCCAGGGTTGCCCCGACGCTCGCTGCCACCACGACACCGCGAAACATCGGGCCCGTGAAGGAACTGGTGCGCCAGAAATATCCGCCGCTGGTGTGCAGGCGGCGCTGTCCCAGACTTAGGCGAAACTAGCGGGCTGCGGCCCAGGCCAGGCCGTCGGCGCCTTTGCCTGCATCGATGAGATGGTCGACGGTCCAGTCGGAAACGCGAATCGCGGCGACCTTATGGCTGCGGTCGCAAGAGACGTAGGCCATCTGGCCATCGGGGCGGACCAGGGTTTCCTGCGGCGCGGCCGGAACGTCGATCTGGTGCGCGACTTTCATGGCGCCGAGGTCGACAACTGCAACCTTGTTCGCCTTCGGCACGGCGATCACCAGCCAGCGGCCGTCCGGCGTCGATGACGTGCCGTAGCCGGGCGCGGGCAGCGGAACCCACGTTTTGATCTTGTTCGTCGCGGTATCGATGACGGCCAGTTGCGGCTTGGTCTGATCGGACGTGAAGACCATGCTGTCGTCGGGTGATATCGAGATGCGCTGCGTCTCCTTCGAAATAGGAATGATGGCGAGCGTTTTCTTCGCCTGCAAATCGAGCACCGAGACGGTCCCCGGACCGACGTTGGCCGTATAGCCGCGCCTGCCGTCGTGAGAGATCGCCAGCATGTGCGATTCGGCCTGCCCGGTGGGAACGGCTCCGACGATTTTCAATGTCTTCGGATCGATAATGCTGATGGTCTTGTCCAGTTCGGTCGTGACATACAGCAGGCCATTTCGAGGTCCAAACATGGGACAGTGCGGACGGACGCCGTGTCCCCAATCGACATTGCCGGTGATTTTGCGCGCCGCGATATCGATCACCACCATGTTCGTGCCGTCGGTGCCCGGCTTACCCACGCCCGAATCACCGTAGATGGGAACGTAGGCGAAGCGGCCGTCGGGGGACGCAATCACTTCGTGGCCGGTAGTGCCGTTTTCGGGAACCTCCGCGACCTGTTGCGCGGCGGAAGGATCGATGATGCTGAGCGCGCGATCGCCCTTGTTGGCGACCAGCAGGCGGCCGTCGAGGGGCGCGCTGTCGAAAGATTGGGCGTTGGGGAGCAGCATGGAGAGAAAACTCGCGATTGCACAGATCCGTAAGCGCAGCATATCTATTTAGCATAATCCCGGACGGGCCGACGTATCATGAGATGCGTATTGGCCTTGACGTTGTGACCCACGATTTCGCGATGGGTGGTCTGCCGAGGCGATTCTTGAAACCTACCCGTCGATCGGATCGCTGGCCAAGGTGTACGGCGCCATTTGAGGCTTATCTGGCGGGCCAAGACCGCCGCTACGAGGAGGTCCAGGCCCGCTATCCATTAGCGCCCGGCATGTTCGGGCGTTTCGAACGGATCGGAAGCGACCGGCCGGCCAAGTCCCGCTTGAGCCTGCGACTCGAAATTGGGCGAGGTCCTGCGCAGGCCGGATGCGATGAATCGACATTTCGCGACGCCGCGAGCATTATCCCGGATGGCGCGCCCGATTCAAGCGTTCTTCAGATCGCCCCGCTCCTGGTCGCGTGCTGGTTTCCCGAGACGTCGCCATCGTGGCTGGCCACTTTGAGCGATTGATCGAACGCCACCGTGTGGTGGGTTTCGGGAACAGAACTTCGCCGCGTGGTGTCCAACTCGCCATGACCACCCATGCTCGAACTTCGTAGTGTCTCGAAAAGCTTCTCCAGCATCACGGCCGTCGACAACGTAAGTTTTGTGGCGCGCGCCGGTGAAATTACCGGTTACCTGGGACCGAACGGCTCCGGCAAATCCACCACGATGAAAATGATCACCGGGCTCATTGAAATGACCTCGGGCGCGATTTTGTTCGAGGGCGAGCGCATTGAACGCGACCCGATTGCATACAGGCAGCGCATGGGGTACGTGCCCGAAGAACCGCATCTATATCCGCATCTCAGCGGCCTCGAGTATCTGGTCATGGTTGGTCAATTGCGCGGTCTGCCCATGAAGCCCACGGCCGAGCGCATTGATGGCTTGTTGCGGCTGCTCTCCCTGCACGGCGACCGGCACGCGCCCATTTCGGCCTATTCGAAAGGCATGCGCCAGAAGGTGCTGCTGTCGGCCGCGCTGCTCCACAATCCCGATCTCATCTTATTGGACGAACCCTTTTCAGGACTGGACGTGGGCACGGCGCTGGTGTTGCGCAGTCTCATCGAGGAGCTGGCCGCGCGCGGGAAAGTGGTGCTGTTCAGCTCCCATGAGCTCGAGACGGTGGAGCGAGTTTGCTCGCATATCGTCATTTTGCATCGCGGCAAAATCGTGGCGGACGATTCGATCGAGCGGCTGCGCGCGCTGATGGCGCTGCCCACCCTCGAAAGCATTTTCTCGCAGCTCGCGGTGGAACAGGATACTGCGTCCATTTCCCGCCAGATCGCGGATTTGATTCAGGCCTGAGGCGTTCGAGATGGAGAAGCTCCAATTTCGCGTACTCTATCGCGAGTTTCTCTTCCGCATGGTCGATCTGGAACTACTCTCGGCGCACGCTCAGGGCGACGTGAGCAAGCTGCTCGGGCAATTCGCGGCGCTGCTAGTTTTCTTTAGCGTGTGGTGCTCCCTCGGAGCGCTCGGCATAGGCGGCCGCAACATGCCGCGGGCGGACGTTCTGATTGCCGCGTGGAGAATGGAGCATTTTCTGATTGCGACGACGATGCTGGCGGTCGGCCTCTTCGCGGTCCTGAGTTGGGATTCGATCTTCCCGGACCGGCGCGACGTTCTGGTGCTCGCTCCTTTGCCGTTGCGAACGCGCACGCTGTTTCTGGCCAAGGTGGCGGCATCGGCCACGGCGCTGGGCGTCACGGTGGCGGCGTTGAATTCCGCCACGGGCATTGCGTTGCCGATGGTCTTGACTCCCTGGGAGAACGATCTCTTGGACCTGGTTCTCTCGTTCGCTCCCTATCGAGCGTTCGCCGCCTATTGGATCACAATGCTCGCCGCCGGCGCATTCATCTTCTGTTCCGTGTTGTGCGTGCAAGGATTGAGCGCCCTGCTGCTTTCGCACCGGCGATTTTTGCGGCTCTCGTCTTTCCTGCAGATGGGCGCTTTCTGTCTGTTCCTGTGCGTGTACTTTTTCGAGCCATCGCTGGCCACGCCGAAAGCGCTGGCCGCTGCGGAGAATCAACGGCTCCTCGCGTGGCTGCCGTCCTATTGGTTCCTGGGCCTCTTTCAAGAATTGAACGGCTCCATGCACCCCGCGCTTGCTCCCTTGGTCTGGCGGGCATGGACCGGCTTGGCGATTACAAGCTGCGGCGCAGGCGTGACATTTCTGCTCTCTTATTTCCGCACGCTGCGAAAAATTGTCGAGGAGCCGGACATCGCGCCGGGCGCACACGCCATTCGTTGGCTGCCGCGTTTTGGAAATTCGCTCGCGACGGCCGTGGTGCAATTCAGCATTCGAACTCTGTTGCGCAGCCGCCAGCATCGCGTGATGCTCGCATTCTATTTAGGCGCCGGATTCGCGATTGTAATCCTCATCGTGCAAGCCGATGCCGCTCACGGACACCATGTGACGGACCCGGCTAGCCCGGCGCTGCTGTTTGCGAGCCTGGTGATGATGTGCGTGTCGATCGTGGGAACCCGCGTGGTGTTCTCGATGCCGCTGGCGTTGCGAGCCAACTGGATCCTTCGCAGCACTGAAATTCGCGGACCGCTGCAGTACCTCGCCGCGATCCGGCGAGCGCTGTTCGTGCTGGCCGTCGCTCCGGTATGGCTGGCGTCAGCCGCGCTTTTTCTGTTCATTTGGCCATGGCGGCCGGCTATGGAACACCTCGCCGTTTTGGGCCTGTGGGGGATTGCTCTGGCCTACGTGAGCCTGCACGGCTTTCGGAAAATTCCCTTCGCTTGTTCCTACTTGCCGGGTAAATCCTTTTTTCACATGTCCTTCCTGGCGGCGGCGGTTCTCGTCCAATTAATCGGTCTCGCCGTCCAATTCGAGAGCCAGGCGCTACGCGATCCTACCGCTTATGCCAGGATGTTGACCGTCCTGATCGTAGCCGCGCTCGTGGCCAGATGGCGCACTGTGGCGCTTGCGAAGTCCGCAGGATGCGCTCGTGCAATTTGAGGAACTGGCGTCCCCGGCGATTCTCGTTTTAGGACTGCACCGCGATGGCGTGGTACCGTTCGAGCCTCAGGCGGACTCGCCGCCGCCGGCGTGCTTCAAAAGGCGCAGCGCTACTTGAGTCAAGCGCTTGTCGGCCTGCTCTTCTTCGGTTAGGGTCGTCTGAAGCAGGTGAGCCTCCTGGTCCCGTCCCAGCGTGCGCGCCAGGGCTCGGGCGGTCCCGTAGGACGCTATTTCGTTGTGCTCCATTTTCTGCGCGGCGGCGATGATGGCAAGGTCGCGAAGATGCGCGTCGGGCTGGCGCTCCAGCTTCTCGTTCGATTCAGCGATGATTCCGGCGACGGATGTCGGCAGCATGCCCGAGCCGCCCGCGCTCTCGCCCGTCATCTCGAGAATCTGCTCCAGCCGCTGGACGTGCTGCTGCGTTTCCGCCAGGTGATCCTCGAACGCCGACTT
Source organism: Bryobacterales bacterium (assembly GCA_963838885.1). Lineage (GTDB taxonomy): Bacteria > Acidobacteriota > Terriglobia > Bryobacterales > Bryobacteraceae > JAICMB01. Next base: position 89,870 of record CAWITB010000020.1, read on the forward strand.
CAGCTCGGATGCCGACGCCGCAGCCGGCTAGTTTGTTCAGAACGCCGGTTTGCTCGCTCTCCGCTTGATACAGATCCTGAATTTCCTTGACCAGGCACTGTTCCAGGTTTCGAGGCTGCTCGCGAAGGTCCTGGATGCCCGCAGCACTGCTCCGATGGCGGCCTCCTGCGCGAGCGCAGCGGATCCCATGCCACGCCGCCCGAATCTTCCGCGGAGCGCGTCGGGCCGGTGTTCGCGGCCCAATCCTCAGCGGGCTGGTCTCCGACATTGGTCAGTCCCAGGCCGGGGTCGTCGGCGTTCCTGACCTGCAGATCTTCAAGCGAATTCGCGGCGGCGTCCGTCCGAAGATCGTTTTTCTCCCCGGGGTCGTCCTCACCGATTCTCGTCCTATGCCCGGGATTCCAGGTTTCTTTTGCCATGTACTTTGAAATACTCCCAATCGTGAGACTCCGCGGCGGCGGGAGAGTATCATGTCAGGCATGAGCGCGTTCAAGGCGTTTTACATGGACGGAAACGAGGCGGGTTTTCGCGAACTCCAGCCCGCCGATCTGCGCGACGGCGACGTACTGGTGGCGGTCGATTTTTCGAGCCTCAATTACAAGGATGGGCTGGCGGTCACGGGCAAAGGTAAAGTGATCCGCAAGTTTCCCATGATTCCCGGGATCGATCTGGCGGGGACGGTGGTTGAATCCATGTCGGGCGATTACGCGCCGGGGGACAAAGTTGTTGCCGTGGGCCAGGGTTTGGGGGAAACGCGCTGGGGCGGTTATTCGCAAATGCAGCGCGTGCCGGCGGGCGTGTTGAACAAAATCCCGGCGCCGTTCGGGCCTTACGAGGCGATGGCCATTGGGACGGCTGGCTTCACGGCCATGCTTGCGATACTCGCGCTGGAGCGCATGAACGTACAGCCGGGGGAGCGCGAGATGGTGGTAACGGGGGCGGCCGGCGGCGTGGGGTCCATCGCCGTGATGCTTTTGAGTGGGTTGGGTTATCGCGTGGCCGCTTCCACCGGCCGGCCGGAGAACCACGATTATCTGCGCGAGCTGGGAGCGCGGACCATTGTGGAACGCGATGCGCTGGCGCAAAAGACCGCGCCGCTGGCGCCGGAACGGTGGGCGGGCGGAATCGATTGTGTTGGTGGCCAGACCTTGGCGTCGGTTATCGCCGGAACGGCGAGCTACGGCGCGGTGGCGGCTTGCGGATTGGCCGGGGGGTCCGATCTTCCCTTGACGGTCTTCCCATTTATTCTTCGGAACGTGTCGCTTCTCGGCATCAGCTCGCCGCTTGCTCCGAAACCTCTTCGAGAAACGGCCTGGGCGCGGCTGGCGCGAGATCTCCCCGCCTCAAAGATTGGAAAAATCAGCCGCGTCGAGCCCATGTCGGGGCTTCAGGAACTTGGGCCGGAGATCCTGGCGGGCCGGATTCGCGGACGAGTCGTCATCGATACAGCGAAGTGACACGCCGCGAAGACGGCGGAGGGCTAAAAAAAGGGGTAGAAATCGGGAATTTAGGCGTATTATGGGTTGGAAGGTTGGTTGCTCAACTTATAGGAGGTAGGGCGATCATGATTAAAAAGTTGGGACGGGGAGCCCTGGCATGGGCGATAGCTCTGACCGTGACGGCTCCGATAGTTGTTTCGGCTCAGAGCCAGACAAACGACAACAAGGATGCCCGGCGCGAGTACAAGCGCGTGCGGCGCGAAGAGGCAAAGCGGCAACGACAGCAGTTCCGGACTTTAGAGCAGAACTACTGGCGTAACGCCTCGGGATTCGGCATCGGACCGGCATACGTGAACGGGTTTTACGACCAATCCGGGCGGTATATGATGCTGTCCAGCGAGGATGGCTATTACGATTCGATCGGGTACTTCCATCCCTGGGGCTCGATAGGACATAATTAGCAGGCGGCATTAGCAGGCGGCAGCTAGCTACGCCACAACGCTGTGATGCGAGCGAGCGTTACGGCGTGGTGCCTAGAACGGTGCGAGCCATCTGGGCTTCCGGGAGATTGGGATCTGTTGAAGGGCGCTCGCAAGCACGTCTGTTCCCCGCTTCCGGTCCCCGAGCTTAAGGTAAGCCATGGCAAGATGAAACTTGCGAATGGCGTCATTGCGCCCGATGGTTTGATCGTTCGAAACGGATTTTTGCAGGTAGAGAGCGGCGTTTTGGTACAGTCCTTTACGATAGAATATCCAGCCCGGGGTGCAGGCGATGTCGGCATTTTCGGGGGCTGCTTCTAGCGCGCGTTGCGCGTAAGGAAGGGCCTCGTCGGGTTGATCGGCGACATCGGCGAGAAGGTATGCCAAATTGTTCAATGCTACTGGATCGCCTGGATTCAATGCGAGCGCTTTGCGGTATTGCGCAATCGCCGCTTGGTAATTTCCCGCCCTAGTGTCCGCGAGCGCCAGCAGAAATTGCGCATCCGCATCGCGATCATGGGCAGCCACCAGATGATTCAGCGTTACCAAAGCGGTCTGCAGCTTCCCCTCGGCGAGATCCGCCCGAGCCAAAGCCAAGTCGGCTGGAACATAGTGCGGGTCGGCCGCTTTGGGCCGGAACTCGCCTTCAGCTTCGCTCCAGCGGCGCGTCAACAGGTATAGCTCGCCTAAAGCCACGGCACCGTCAGCGTTGCGCGGAGCTTGCCTCGCGGCCTTTTTCAGGATATTCTCTGCATCCTCCGGTTTATTTTGAGAAAGGTAGAGCGTGGCCAACTCGAGCGAGCTCTTCAGATTTTGCGGCAGCTTATGGAGCGCTTCGTTGAGGCGGCGTTCGGCGTCCTCCGGCTTGCTCAGCTCGATTTCGGAGAGGGCCAGCGTATTCAGGGCATCGACGTTGTCGGGCGATGCCGTAAGCAGGTCTTCCATGCGCTTTTGGCCGAGCTCGATCGCTGCCGTATCGCCGCTACGGACCATCAGGTCGGCCAGCTTCACTGTGCCTGGACATGCTTGGGGTTGAGCTGCGCGACTCTTGTCAGAGCGGCGACGGCTTCATTCAGCTTTCCCTCTGCCAGGTAGGCCAAGGCAAGCTGGTATTCGGCTTCGGCGTCTTTCGGGAACAGTTGCGCAGCATTCTTGAACTGTAGAGCGGCGCGGGCGTATTCCTTTTTGGCCATATAGGCCTTGCCGCTTGCAACGAAATGGGCCGCCTTGTCTTGTGGGCTACGGTGGCAACCAGCCGCGACCAAACAGACAAGAATAACCGTTGGCCCGGCAAGTCCCTTTATCATTTGGAAGGCATTTTACAACGAAAAGGGGCGGGCCATAACAGGTCCGCCCCTTTTCCGGACTGCGCTTGATACAACGTGCTTAGGCTCTACGTTTCGCGAACTTGCCTTTTGCGAGCGCCAGTAACGATAAAGTTCCGAGCAACAATAGGGATGTAGGCTCCGGGACTGAAGGTGGCGCGTCCCCGGTTTCAAGCAGCGCGCCGCTGTTCGCAGTGGCTACCACCTTGAGATGCCCGTGTTCAGGAAGGATACAATGTAGGAACCTGTGGGAAGAGCGCTGATGTTGAGCAAAGGTCCAGTGGTCGGATTTGATTGATCTCCAATTTTATTCGTCCCCAGATTAGCCTGATACACATAAAATCCGGTTGCAGTTGTATCCGCGGAGTCCTTTGTGCCCGCGTAAGCGCCTAACGGATTGTTGGGTGAGGCGCTGAGGCCCAAATACGCGTCGAGGTCGCCGCTGGTCCAGGCGGTCGAACTGACCAGGGAGGCTGTAGTAGGCAAAATGGGTGACGTGTTTGAGGGCCCGCCCTGAGTCCCCGTGATGGTGAAACTCGATGGGGAGGTGTCGTTGGTGGGAACCAGCACGTCAATTAAAAAGACGCCCGTCTGCGGACCAGGCGAAATGCCAAAGCCAAACTGCGGGGGGTTGGTGCCCGTTGGGGAGTTCGTTGTGTTGTCCGAGCAGCTGACTTGTCCCGTAGCAGAACACGTGAAGGGGATCGTCGATTACCTGCCCCCACGAGGCAGCCCCAGTTGTCAGGCACAAAAAAGCCGCCAACATCAAAGTTCTTGTATGCACCAATCCCGCCTCTCTTCTAGGCTGTTCCGATGTGCAATCCAACAGCCATGTGACATGTTGTTGAAGCTATTCACAATAGAGCATTTCGTCTTGACGTTCTGGGATCAAAGGATTGGTCATCTGTCCCTATTTCTAGGAACTCTGACTTGACGAGAGGTCGAAACGGTTGGCCGTTGGACGCCGCGGCGCCACGCCCGGGATTATGATAGCCGCATGGCTTACGGCTCAATCGTAATCACCGGCGCCTCCAGCGGAATCGGCGAAGCGTGCGCGCTGCACTTTCATCGCAAGGGCTACCGTGTGTTCGCCGGCGTACGCAGGGCGGAGGATGGCGAAGCGCTCCGCCAGAAAACGTCCGAGCGGCTGACACCGCTGCTGATGGATGTAACCGACGCGCAGTCCCTCCGGGAGGCGGCCCGCTCCATTGATCGTAAAGAAATCTCCGGGCTCGTAAATAACGCGGGAATCGCCGTCCCGGGTCCCCTGGAATTGATTCCACTGGAGCGTTTGCGGGAGCAACTGGAAGTGAATGTGGTCGGGCAGGTCGCGGCTACCCAGGCTTTCTTGCCGCTGCTGCGAAACGGCCGCGGGCGCATTGTGAATATCGGCTCCATTGGCGGGAGGAGCGTGGTCCCCATGAACGGACCGTACTCGGCCTCGAAGTTCGCGCTCGAAGCGATCACCGACGCGCTCCGGATGGAATTGGCGGAATGGGGCATTTCGGTTTCAATCATCGAACCCGGGGCGGTCAAAACGGCTATTTGGGAGAAGTCTCTGAGCGAGGCCGATCGCATTATGCGAGATCTTCCGGCGGAGGGCCTGGACCTGTATCGGCACCTGATTGCGAGGATAAAAAAGCTCGCCGAAGGGCAGGCGCGCTCGGGATCGTTGCCGGAGGAGGTCGTTAAGGCCGTCGATCACGCCATGACATCCGCCAAACCGAAGACGCGGTATGTGATCGGCCGCGAGGCGAAAATACGCGTGCTGATGAATCATCTGCCGGACCGCAAGCGCGATCAGATTATTCTGAAGAGAATCAACTCCGTCACCATTTGATTCGCAGGCCGCCGATGACGCTGCGCGACAACGCGGGGTAGCCGAGCACTTCCGAATAGGCTTCGTTGAGAAGGTTGTCGACGCGTATCGTAGGCGCAAGATGTTTGTTGAGCGCGAACGACGCGGCGGCGTAGACGTTTTCATAGCCGGGATTGCGGTTCACGTTGAAGGTGAAATCGGCATCCTGGCGCTCTCCCATGACGCGGACGCCCGCAATCAACGACCAGCGGCGCGGCGTCCAAGATACCGTGACCGCGCCGGAATTGCGCGGTCTGCGGACCAGTTCGTAACCGATACCGGTGAAGCTCGATTGCGGGGACGTCGAGTTCGTGATGCGCGTGTACAGGCGCATGTAGGTGGCATCGAGGCGAACATTGGCGGGCAAACGGACTTCGGCCGACGATTCCAGGCCGCGCGCCCAGCTTGCCGCGATGTTCTGCCAGGTTGTGCCGGCGAACGCGATCAGGTCCGTAAAGGAGCCGCGGAAAGCTGAGACTTCCGTTCGCACGCGGCGTCCGAACCACTCCTCGACGATGCCGGCTTCGTAGCTTCCCGTACTCTGCGGCTTCAAGGCGGGATTTCCGTGGAAATAAGGCGAGGTCACGTAATTTTCGTATAGCGTGGGCTCGGTGACGCCGCGGCCGGCGCTCACGCGCAGGTACGTGGACGAAAGCGCGCCGTGCTCGCCGGACAATAAGTAGCCGGCGGCGGTGCGGGGCACGAATTCAGTCCCAAAGGCGGAGCTGTGTTCTAGGCGAGCGCCCGCGCTCAGGAAGAGCCGTTTGTGGATCGTCTTCTGCTCGTTCAGAAAAAGACCGTGATGCCGGCGGGCTACGGCCGTGTCGGAGATGGTTCCGAATTGACGCTGGTATTCATAGCCGAATACGAGGGCTCCATCCGATTGCGCGTAGGTCCCCTGATACCCGGCGGTATCGCGCCCCGTGAGATTGACGGAGGGAAACGGGTACAGCGTGCCGGCGGACTCGACAAACTGCAATCCCGCGGGCGGCTGGGTTGGGAACGGCGGCGCGAGGACCTGGACGAGATAGGTCTCCGGCAGCGGCCCGGCTGTCGTGCGAACCAAGTGCGCCTACATCGTAGGAATCCGCAACGGCATCGTTGAAGCGGTCCCGCAGGCGGTTGTAGCCGAACCAGGCATGCTGGAAATAGTGGGCAGTGCGGGTGTCGTCGATCGTGAATGTTACGGTCGAGTCGCGCGTTTCCTCGTTGGCGTCCGAATCGACGATGCCGTAGCCGACCTGATTGGGAGTGCCCGCGTGCGCATCATAAATGCTGAACACGCCGCGTATTTGGGTTGCGGCGGAGAGGCGATATCCGATGTTCGCCGTGCCGGTGGTGTCGCGATAAAAATCGTTTTGGTACTCGCCGGCGGTGTGAAGCTGTTCGGCGTTAAAAGAATAATCGATCTTCGCGCCGGAGCCGCCCGAGACGCCCGCGGTCCAGCGATCCGTGCCGAAGTTGCCGCGCTCGTATGACGCCGTGATGTGCGGGCGGCGCTTTTCGGGGTCTCCGCGTTTCGTGAAAAGCTGGATCGCTCCGCCGGAGGCTTCGGCGCCGAATAGCGCGCTTTCCGGACCGCGCACCACCTCCACCCGGTCGAATTCGGAGGAGGAGAGGTGGGCCATGTTGAGCTCGCCTCCGGGATCGTTGAGCGGCACGCCGTCGAGCAGCACCAGCGTGGAGGTGCTGTCGGCGCCGCGCGTGAACACCTCGGTGAGACCGCCGCGGCGGCTATAGTTCGTAATCTGAAGGCCCGGAATTTCGCGCAGAACGTCGGCGACGGTGGGGTCGTCGCGGAGGTCGAAATCGCGGGCGGTCATGGCGCTCGCGGCTACGCCGGCCTGCTCCGGCGTAGTCTCGGCACGCGTGGCGGTAACGACTACAGTTTCGGTTGGGCCAGCGAGCTGCATGGCGATTTGAGCGCGATTCCCGCTGTGGAGCTGCGCGGTTGCCAGTGCGAACCCGGCTTTCGCGATCGTTGCCGCGCAATCGCGGGCGTTCGAAATGGCGAACAGTCCTTCGTTATTGGTGTAAACGGTTGTGGGGCCGCATTCCACGCGCGCGCCTTCAATGGGACGCCCGGATGGATCGAGAACGGTTCCGCTGATGTCGGCTTTCGAATTGCCGCACGCAAATGCAATGGCGGCGAGAAACAATACCGGTATTCGCATCGACGCTCCTCCCTCGAGAACGTGCTGTCAATTGGCGAAGAACCGGTCTCCTGACTTGCGGCAGCCTGTTGGATCGGCCTTCCCGTCCGCGGTGGACAGTGACCGGTCCGGCTGTTGAACGCCGCTTACAGTTGCGGGGCAGTGGCGGATTTTCACCGCCTTCCCGAACATTCCTCGCTGCTGTTGCAGTATAGCAAGGGAGAATCCGACGCAGCGAGCTCGTGGCGAGGCGCGGCATGGCGGCATTGCAGGGGAGGCCAGGCGTGCGGAAGGCGAGTGGGGGCCGTTGCGGGGCGGAGCATGGGGTAGGAAGTCCGCCGCTACAGGCGAGCGCGGGCGCAGTTCTCCTGTTGTGCAGGCGCGGTTTTCCCGCTTAATTGTTACCGCCTGGATCGTGGCTGTTGGACGGGTGTGCTTTCCGGCATCAAATGCGAATCGGATCCGCGAAAACGCGGAAGTTTTTTGAGGAGGCCTCCAAAGCCGTTTTGTTAACCCGCTACGGCGCGGGACAGCTCATGGAGCGGCGGCCATTCGTCACTCGTGACTGGCGCAGGGGAGCCCGGGATTGCTTCTACGCTTAGCGATCGCCTCTCCGACGAATGAGCGACGAACTCTTGATCAAAGAATAGCCTCGAAGGACGCCAGTGCCGCGCCTGGGAATGCCTAAATTCGTGTAAGTTGTTGTGCCGTTAGGATTCTTTTTTCGCAGATTTTCGTCACTGCGTTTTGGGGCGGGACGACAACTGCGCGCAGCCCGCGATGAAGGCGCACCTCGACCGATATCGCGGCGGCGGTCGAGCCGAGGACCAAGATCCACGCCACTGGAATCGGCAGTTGAACGCCCCAAGTTGTTCGCAATAACGCGAGCCAACCCAAGGTCAATGCGGAGCCGGCCGCAGTGGCCGTCAAACCCAGTTTGCGATCGCGTTTCAGGGAGCAGATTCCCTCGGTTGCAAGCGCCAGCGGGACCGCCACGATCAGATCGGCCAGATAATGCTCGCCAAAGCCGAGGGTGGCGAGAAACGTAAGCGCGGCGAAGCACGCAGCGATTGCGCGCGCCAGTGGCGTGAGCTCCCAGGCGCTCCACAAGACCAGCAGCGCCCAGGTCATGTGTAGCGACGGCATGGCGTTGTGCACCGTTATGCCGGGGAACATTTGCACGCTAAACTCGCCGGCGCGAGGCAGATGGGCGGGAAACAGTTGCGGTCCGAAGCAGTATAGCGGACCGACCGCAGGACAAACCTGGTACAGAACGGCGCCGCAGATGCCGGTGACAGCGAAGGCGTTCATCAAGTGAATGCCGGGGGCGCGGCGGCGAATTCTCCAGGCGTGGTAAAGCGGCGGAAAAATCAGCACCAGACCGTAGGCGACCGAGGCGGCGGAGTCGAGCCAGGGAGCGTGCCGGAACCATCCCGCGACGGTTGCTTCCGGCGCGATGCCGAGGCTTGAATCGAAGGAGTAAATAAAAAGGTCGTAGGTGGGTGGAAACCAGCCTGCCAACGAGATCCATACGATGCCCGCGACGAGCGAGAATACCGGCAAGACAAGAGCGTCGCGCAGGGGGGCCGCGATGGCCCGCGCGCCCGGCCCGGTCAAGCGCCATGCCATCACTGCAAGGCTGCCCAGTCCCAGCAGGGCTCCGCAACCGGCGATAGCCTTGACGACATTGCCGCCAATGGCATCGCCCAACAACAGGGAACAAGCGGCAAATCCCACGCCAGCGGCGGCCGCGGCCGCTAATTCTCGCCGCGGCGGCCGGGTCCCCACATGAATGAAGAATGCCCCGGCGAATCCACACGCGATCATGGAATTGCTGCCGAGATGCCAGATCGCCATGATGAGCACGAGAGCCAGGACGGCCGCCGCGCAGGCGCAAAACCTATACAGGAGGTTGTAACGTAGTGGAGCCAGCGGCATCGTCGCCTTAAGTCCCTACTTCGGTGGTATGGCGGGAAGACTTTACCTCCGAATGATTTCCAACTACTTTGCACAATGTCCGAATTGTACGGTCGAGGCCGGGAGCTAAGACCTTTGTTGTCTACAACATTTGTTTGGTCCTGAACGTGTTGAGCAGAGGCAGATGGCCACACGTCTGTCCTAGTACGTTCATGATCCTAGGCATTGCGGCCCTGATCCCGGCTGCGAAGGCTACAACGAGCCTGCAATTCACCACCGACCAGAATATGTGCTGCGGCACTGTCACTTTGACATCGGTCAACTCCACAGAGGTGCAGGTAACGGTTACGTTAGGGAGTGGCGAGACGTTTGTCAACACCGGAAACGGCACGAATCATCCAGGCTTCGCCTTCAATATCAAGGGCGACCCGGCGATCAGTTTTTCAAACATCGCAACCAACAAGCCAGCCGACACCTTTACCATTGGAAACACGAATGACCAGACTGGCGGACCCAACTATGGAGTTTTCGACTATACTCTCAACGCACCCGGAAGTGGCGCCAGTGACGGGGTGAATGAGCTCACCTTCGACGTGACGAGTGGGGGCAACTTAACGCCGAGCGATTTTGTTGCGAACGCGAAAGGCTATTTTTTTGAAACCGATATTGGGCTAAACGGTAACACAGCGGAATCCGGCTCCAAAGGGCCCGGTACGCCGTTAATACCGTGCCGGAGCCTACCTCGCGGCATTCTCGTTACCGTCGTGGGGGGATGCCTACCCACCGTTCGCAAACATCTTAGGGCATAACGCGAGACGTTAAGCCCTGGAGACCCGGATCAGGACCACGCCGTGGGCCGGGACTTCGGCCGAGAAGCCGCCATCGACGGCGTTGCGATCCTGATGCAGCCACAGATCGCGCACCTTGTGTTTCCCGCTTAGTTTCAGATCGCTCCAATTCGCCTTCACCGTATCCGTGGATTCGCCGCGGTTAAAAAGGCCGACCGCCCAATCGCCGCCCGCCAGCGGCTTGGCCCAGACTTCTTTATCGCCGTCCTTCGCGACGCGGTAGCCCTGGTGGCCGGCCTTGTCCTGATCAATCGCGATGACGTCGCGGTTGCACAGGATTTCGCGCGTGGCGGGGGTCATGTTCTGGAGATCGTTGCCGGCGAGCAGCGGGGCGGCCAGCAATGACCACAGGCTCATGTGCGTCTTGTATTCCGTCTCGCTCATGCCGCCGTTGCCGACTTCGAGCATGTCGGGATCGTTCCAATGGGTGGGCGCGGCGTATTTCTCAAGACCAACCTGACGATTGAAGCCAATGTCGGACATGCTGCGCCAGTTGTCGCCGATATCGCCGGTGGTGCGCCAGAGATTGCCGGACACCCGCGGGCCCCAGGCTTCGACGTGCTCGAGACCGTATTGGCAGAGGCTGAAGACAATAGGGCGGCCGGAGGCTCGCAACGCCTCGCCCATGCGCTGATATACGGCCTGCATATCGGTGGGCTTGAACATCTCCGAGGCGCTGCACCAGTCGTACTTGAGGTAATCGATGCCCCAGCGGGCCCAGGTTTTGGCGTCGATGTCTTCGTGCGCGTAGCTGCCTTCAAAACCGGCGCAGGTCTTGGGCCCGGGCGAGGAGTAGATGCCGATTTTCAGGCCCTTGGAATGGACATAATCGGCCAGCGCCTTCATGTCGGGGAATTTCGAATTCGTTTGCAGGACGCCCGAGGAATCGCGCTCGCCCTCCCAGGTATCGTCGATGTTGATGTAGACGTATCCCGCGTCTTTCATGCCGCTCGAGACCATAGCGTCCGCCGTTTCGCGGACGGTCTTGTCATCGACATTGCGGTGGAAGTGGTTCCAACTATTCCAGCCCATCGGCGGCGTGCGGGCGAGGCCGTTGTCGGGGAGGGGATGAACGGCGGGCAGCGTGATTTTGGGGAGATTCGCGAAGGGATGTACGGGCGTGCCGTCGTTGGAGATTCTCTTGGCGGCGACTTCGCGGGGAGCGGCGTTGCGTCCGAAGCCGGGCATGGTGACGGCCAACTGGTCGCCGGAAAAGCGCGCGCGATACTCCAGGCGGCGCTCCTGGTCGCCGGAGCGCGTGACGACGACCCAGTTGGCTTCATTGCCATTCACCTTGCCTTCGGCGATGGTCTGCATGCGGAATCCGGTGAGGACGGCGCCGCTGAGCGTATCGCCATGCTGCTGGAGGAAGAAGGTGGTTTCGCGCGTGCCCCCGCCTGTCGTGGACACGGTGGCGAGCCAGCGGCCAGTGAAGGAAGTCTGCGCGAGAAGCGCCAGGGCGAAAAGGGCGGCCGCGGGAAGAGCGAGCCAAGCTCTCGATTTCATATGTCAATCACGATAGCTCAAAATGGCATCCGTCGAACGCGCAGCGGAGGCCGCGAAGAGCGAGACGAGGGTGCGCGTGGAGGTGGCGAGGGCTAGCGGCGCGCGCCGTTCAGGCCGCGAAGAGCGACGAATGTGGTGCGAGTGCGGGTAAGGCGAGGATTACCGGCGCGTGCAGTTCACGAGGCAAAGAGTAAAGGCGCATGCTGGCGCGAGTGGGTCGGAGCCGAGGATTACCGGCGTGAGGTTGGGGCGGCGAAACGGTAGACGATGAGGCGGTGGCGGTGAAGGCGAGGACTGCCGGCGCGCGCGCGCGTTCAGGCCGCGAACTGGGAGACGAATGCGTGCGAGTGCCGGAGGAGGCAAGACCACCGTGGCGCTCGGCGGTCAGGCCGCGAAGAGCGAGGGCTGCTGGGGTCCGGCGGTGTGCAGACCGGCCAACTCCACGGGGTAGCGGCGCGCGAGATCGGCTGGGGCGCGGCGGCGATCGTCGCCCAACAGCTCCGCGATTTGCAGACCGTTGACCACGGCCTTGCCTCCGATATCGTTGTTCGTGAACACGAATGTCGAGGAGGCGTAGGGGCGCAGACGTTCAATGCGATCGCGCCATTCAAGCAGCTCGGTCCTGGTGTAGAGATAATCGTGGCGGACGGCGGGCTTGCGCGGGGAAGCGAATTCCTGCGTCCAGTCTTGGGGATTGCGGCCGTGCAGCCGGACGTAGGCGGTGGACGACGTGAGAAATTCGGTCGGGGGCATAGCCTTGGTATAGGAGGCCTGATCGATGTTGCAAAAGCCTACGCGCTGATCGATCAACGTTCCGATGGCCTCGTCTAATGCCCAGCTTCCATGGCGCATCTCGGCGACGAGCGGAAATTCGTGGAAAGCGCGGCGCAGCTTTATGAAAAACGCGCGGTTCTCCGCGGTGTAGCGGAAGGTCCAGGGGAACTGCATCAGCAGGCAGCCGAATTTGCCGGCTCGCAGAAGGGGCCAGAGGCCGTCCTTAAATGTGGCGATCGCGGCGGGTTCTGATGTGCGCTCATGCGTAAAGCGGCGGTGAAGTTTCGCGCAGAAGAGGAACTTGGGGTTGTGCTCGACCTTTTTGATCCACAGCCGCGAGATTTCGGGCCGCAGGTCCTGATAGAAGCTGGTGTTGATCTCGACGGCATCGAAATAATGCGCGATGGTTTCAAGGGCATGAAAGCCGCGGGAGCGGTTCTTGGGATAGACGGCGCCGTTCCAGTGGGGATACGACCAGCCGCATGTTCCGCAGAAGAGATTGTGGGGGAGGGGCATGATGGCTTCTCCTATTCGCCATTTGTTCTCCTCCAAGTATACCCGGCGGGTTAGGGAAGAAGCAAGGGGGTAGTTCGGTTTTGAGCGGGTCTCTAGTTCGGGGCCGAGTAGGGCCGCTTGGGCGGCGCGTAAGGACGGAGTGGACGAGCCATGCGGAATGGCGTTTGGGCGGAGGCGGCGCGTTTCGTCAGACGACGATGGAGGCGCTGGCGCTGGCGCTGCCGGCGCGAAAGATAAAGATAGAGCTGACGCCAATACAGTGACGTAACGTTCATAAAAGCAGATATTCCGCGTGGGAAAGTTCTGCTAGTGAGACGCTAAATTGAGCTGGTCATTTCTACCGCAAGGGGAAAATTGTGCAGCGGCGGAGACCCCGGAGGCGTTATTTCGTACTAAGGTATTGACTTGGCGTGCTATACTCCGGCCGCCGGGGGACGGCAACGCCCGGCATTTGGGACGCGTCCAGGAAATTGGGAGCAAGCGGACCCTACGCGGCGCTATACTCGCGAGCAGTGGCCTCGCGCGCCGGGCGGCGGTTCGCGGTAGGGCTTCCCGTCAATTCCCGGCATGGAACAGGACACCGCGACGCCAGTTGCGCCAGGGACGATCACGACCAAGCGCTCCATTTGGGGCGCGATGCTGTACTGGGTTCGCGACCTTTTCCTGTCCGTGGTGATTGCGATCATCGTCATTCTGTTCCTGTATCAGCCCGTAAAGGTGGAAGGCACCAGCATGATGCCCGCGCTGACCGACCAGGAGCGCATCTTCATCAACAAGTTCGTATTCCATTTCAGCAGCATCGACCGCGGCGAGATGGTGGTGTTCTGGTATCCCTACGATCCGTCGAAATCGTACATTAAGCGCGTGATCGGCGTGCCGGGGGACCATATTAAGATCGACCGCGGGACGGTTATCTTGAACGGTACGCCGCTGGTGGAAGATTACGTTCCGGCGGAGTACCGCGACGCGGTATCGCTCCCCAAGGTGACAGTCCCGGAAGGCGAGTACTTCGTTTTGGGGGATCATCGCAGCTCCTCGAACGACAGCAGATCGTGGGGCTTCGTGCCGCGCGCGAACATCTACGGCAAGGCGGTTTTCGTTTACTGGCCAATCGAGAAAATTGGCGTGCTGCGCTAAAGCGGGTTGCGCTAAAGCGGGTTGCGCTAAATTACCGGCGGCCGAACAGCCACAAGATCAAGGTCAGCACGGCGCTGAGAAGCAGGCAGGTCACCCAGGGGAAATAGAAGACGGAGTGCTTTCCGCGCACGACGATGTCGCCGGGGAGACGGCCGAATCGCATAGGAAGCCGCTCGCCGAGCGTGAACAGTACGCCAAGGACGAAGATGACTATGCCTAGGACGATGAGGATGCGACCAACTCCCACGTCCGATAGTTTCGCACGGCGATTTCGCGCCAGGGCAGCGACTAGGCCTGAACAATAGCCCTCGGATACTGCGGGAATACCCACAAAACGGATGTTTGCGCAGCTACGCGCGTCTCTCCACGCTGGACCAACAGACGCTGCCTCCGCGCTGCGCGTGAGTATGCCGCCAAGCGTTGGCCGGTTGCAGCTCAGGTGAAAGAGGTTGCCTCCGGCGCCGTGGAACGGCAACTGCGCCAACAACTGATCGAAGCAGCGCGGAGGCGCGAGATCGACGTCGTACCGGTGTGACGCTTGGATCGTTGGGGCCGGTCCGCGGCCGATCTCGTATCCACGTGCAGGAACTAATCGTCCTGGGTGTGGGTTTCGCGTCACTCACCGAAGCCCTCGATCTCACCACACCCACAGGCCGCGCCATGGCCGGACTGCTGGCTGTGTTCGCCGAGTTCGAACGCGAGATCTTACGCGAATGTGTGCGCGCTGGTCTGGCCCACGCACGCCAGCAAGGCAGGAGGCTGGGCCGACCGGTTACGGCCGGACTCCCTGCTGACCAAGACGGAAACTGCACCGTGCCGGCGTCAGTAAAATCCGAGATCGCACGTCGGCTGGAAATCGGTCGCACTTCGGTTCGCCGGATTTTGGGCTGACCTATTTTCCTGGAGGAATAGACCAGATGGGGCCCAAACGCGCCTCCCCAACCTCCTCATACAGAAACGTGCTCCGAATGTTCTTGCCGCTATGGAAACGCACATGCAACTGGCGCTCGCCGCGGCGGTAAGCTATCGCACCAAACGCCGGCTCTTTCGGAGAAATAGGTTACGGCCCTTTACGCAGGCTCACCGAAAGCTCACCGGCCACACCCGCGGCCGCCGCCATGAATCCGAACGCCAGAACCGCACAAACTCCGTTAACTCCACGCATGATTTCGACGATACAATAAAAACATTCATGGGGTTATCCGCGCCCAGTTTAGGTGCGCGGTTCTGGTCTCTGATCGGCGCGACCTTCCTCGGCTTTCTCGGCATTGGGACGGTGTTGCCGGGACTGGCGCCGCATCTTCGCAACGATCTCGGCGGCTCCGACCAGACCGTCGGGTTCGTGATCGGCATCTTTTCGTTTGTGGCTCTGGCGGCGCGCTTTTTCTCCGGTCCGCTGGCCGACCGCCGCGGACGCAAGACCGCGTTCCTCACCGGACTGGCCAGTTGCTCGCTCGCCGGCGTCGCGTATCTGCTGCCGCTCGGAATCGCAGGCGCGTTTTTGGCGCGCATTCTGCAGGGGTTGGGCGAAGCATGCCTTTATACCGGCGCGGCCGCCTGGGTGGTCGAAATGGCGGGCATCGAACGCAGCGCCCAGGCATTGGGATACCTTAGCAGCGCCATTTGGGGCGGGGTCTCGGCCGGTCCTGTCGTGGGCCACTGGCTGGGATCGTTCGAGCGCGCCGCGTTCATGCAGGTTGTCGCCGCGCTGGTTGCCTTCGCCGCGCTCACGCGCATCCCGGAATCTTACCAGCCCGTTCCCCATGCACAACGCCGTCGCTGGATTCCGCGGTCGATTATCGCACCTGGGATTGCCATTGGATTCGTTAACGTCCACTACCCCGTGATCGCCGGCTTCCTGATTCTGTACCTCGCAAAACACGGGAATTCTGGCGGGGCCGCGTTCTCCGCCTATGCGCTTCTCATTCTGCTCTCGCGGTTTTTCCTCGGAGGGCTGCCCGACCGCATCCCTCCGGCCATCACGTTCTATGGAGGGCTCGTCGCCATGGCGGCCGGTCTCGTCGATTCTTGCGAGCGGCCCAGGGCCGGCCGTCGCCATTGCCGCGAGCGCGCTGCTCGGCTTTGGATTCTCGTTCCCGTGGTCGTCGATCGCCTCCACCGTTATCCGCCAAACTGCGGCTCACGAGCGCGGCTCGGCCGTAGGAGTGCTGACCGCGTTCTGCGATCTTTTCGTGGGGCTCAGCTCCTTCGGCGCCGGCGCGATCGCCGGCCGCTTCGGCTATTCCGCCGCGTTCATAATGGCCGCGGCGGCCCTCGGCGCCGCCGCCATCGCCGGCCGCGTCATGTTCGCCCGCGCCGCGCCCGCGTTCCAGAGCCGACTGGTTAGTTTAGAAACGTCATCTTAGACACGCTACTCTAGAATCGAAAAATGACCTATGACCTCATCGTCATCGGGAGCGGTCCCGGTGGCTACTCGGCGGCCGTTCGCGCGGGACAATACGGGCTCAAGACCGCCATCATCGAAAAGGATCCAAAACTCGGCGGGACGTGCCTGCATGTCGGCTGCATTCCGACTAAGGCGCTCCTTCATACGGCCGACGTGTGGGAGTATTTCAAGCACGCCGAAGAGCAGGGATTCAACGTTGAGAATCCGAGCATCAACTATCCCAAGGCTCTGGATCGCAAGAATAAGATCGTCGCCAAGCATGCCAAGGGCGTCGAATTTTTAATGAAGAAGAACAAGGTCGATTGGATCAAGGGCCATGGCAAACTGCTGCCCGCCTCCGGGGAGCTGCATAAGGTGGAGGTGACCAACGGCAAGGGGCCGCGCACGCTCGAAACCAAGAACGTAATCGTGGCGACCGGTTCGGAGGCGCGCATGCTGCCCGGCTTGACGGCCGACGCCAAGACCATTCTCACCAACATCGAGATCCTCGATCTTCCCTCCATTCCGAAGACCATGCTGATCATCGGCGCCGGAGCCGTGGGCGTGGAGTTCGCATCCATCTTCAACCGCTTCGGCACGAAGGTCACGATTCTTGAGATGCTGCCGCGTCTGGTACCCGTTGAAGACGAAGAAATCTCAAAAGAGCTCGAGCGCGTTTTCAAGAAGACCGGGATCCGTTGCGAGACCGGCGCTAAGGCCGAAAATATCGTCAAGACGGATAGCGGCGTGAAGCTCACGGCCACGCTCGCCAACGGCAAGCGCGAGGAGATGGAAGCCGAAACACTTCTGGTCGCGATTGGCCGCAAGCCGAACACGGAAGGCATCGGTCTCGAAAATACGAAAATCGAGCTGGACCGCGGTTTCATTAAGGTCGATCCCTACCAGCAGACCGGCGAGCCCGGCATCTATGCCATTGGCGACATCGTCGCGGGAACCCCGCAGCTCGCGCATGTCGCCTCGATGCAGGCCGCCGTTTCCGTCGCGCACATGGCCGGCAAACCCGTCCGCCCACTCAACCGCAACCGCATCCCGGGCGCGACTTACACCGATCCTGGCATCGGCAGCGTGGGATTGACCGAAGCCCAGGCGCAGGCGCAGGGATTCAAGGTAAAGACCGGCAAGTTCCCTTTCAGCGCCAACAGTAAGGCCAGCATTCTCGGCAGCCATGACGGCTTTGTCAAGATCATCGCTGATGAAACGTTCGGCGAGATTCTGGGCGTCCACATCATTGGTCCGCAAGCGTTCGAACTCGTATCCGAAGCCGTTGCCGCCATGGAAGCGGAAGCTACGGTGGAGACCATGATGAGCACGATTCACGCCCACCCCACGCTCTATGAAGCCATGGGCGAGGCGTTTAACAACGTCTATGGTCTCGCCATTAATGTCTAACCGCTCGCCGGGGGAACCAATGCCGTTCGGAAGCCGCTCCCTTGCGGCCGCGGCCCGGTTCCGGATCGGCCGCGGCTGGGGATGCGTTCCAACCCGCGTTCCGTTTCCAACCCGCGCTCTTTTCCGAGCCGCGACCCCATGACAAGCCGTAAGTGCGAATTTCGCGACCTCGGCCGTGTTCCCTATGAGGACGCGCTCGCCATTCAGAAAGAGCTTATCGAGCGGCGCAAGCGCGGCGAAATTCCCGATCAGTTGCTCGTCGTCGAGCATCCTCACGTCATCACACTCGGACGCAACGGGCATCTTGAAAACCTGCTCGCGAGCGAAGAGATTCTTCGGCGCAGCGGCATTTCCTTTTACCACTCCGACCGCGGCGGCGACATCACCTATCACGGACCGGGCCAGATCGTCGGGTATCCCATTTTCGACTTACGCGAATGGAAGCGCGACGTCGTCGCCTACGTGCGCGCGATGGAGCAGGCCATGATCGGCGCGCTGGCGGAGTTCGGGATCGGCGCAACGAGCGTACCGGGCTGTACCGGGGTGTGGGTCGAGGGCCGGAAAATCGCGGCCATCGGAGTCCATATCAGCCGTTGGGTGACGTCGCACGGCTTTGCGCTGAACCACGCGACGGACTTGACCTATTTCCAATTCATCGTGCCGTGCGGGCTTCAAAAGCCTGTCACGTCGATGCGCGAGCTGGGGTCCAAAGCCTCTCGCCAAGAGGTCGTGGATGCGCTCGCGCGCCATTTTGCGAATCGATTCGATTTGACGCCGGCCGGCGGCAACATTCCGGTACTGGAGACGACATTATGACCGACATAGTCATGCCCCAGATGGGCGAAAGCATCGTGGAAGGCACGCTGACGAAGTGGCTGAAGAAGCAGGGTGAGCGCATCGAGCGCGACGAACCGCTGTTCGAAATTTCGACCGACAAGGTCGATACTGAAATTCCCGCGCCCTCGGCCGGCGTGTTAGGCGAGGTACTGGTGCCGGAAGGAACGACGGTGGCGATCGGTACCGTGGTGGGGCGCATCGACGATGCCGGAGGCAATGGCGCCTCGCCGGCCGCAGCTCCCGCTGCAACAGGGGAAGCGAAGCCGGCGCAGCCCGCGACGCAAGCCGCGCCGCCGCCCGAAAAACCTTCGCCCGCCGAAGTCGGCCCGTCGGCGGTGGCCGCCGGCGCACAGCCCACGGCGCCGCCCGCATCCACGCTGCATGAACCCGTGGCGCAAAGCGCCGGACCCTATCCTATCCCGGCGCCGGAGCCGGAACAGCCCTCCGAACCGGAGCATCCTTCGGGTCCGCTCTCGCCGCTGGTTCGCAAAATGGCGCGGCAATACAACATCGATTTGCGGCAGGTCAGAGGAACGGGCTCGGGCGGACGCATCACCAAGCAGGACATTGAATCCTATATGTCGGCGCAGGGCGCGCGCACTATTTCGCAAGCGGCACAACCGCAGGCCCCGCAAACGCAGACAGCGCAAGCGCCGCAGGCTCCGCCACAGCCGAGGCCGCAACCGCAGCAGGCGCAACAGCCGCAATTCCAGCCCGAGCCGACGGCTCCTCCGCTGCCGCGCGCCGAGATGCCGCATACGCGCATCGAGCCGATGTCGACCATGCGGACGCGCATCGCCGAGCACATGGTGATGAGCAAGCGCACCTCCGCCCACGTCACCACCGTGCACCGCGTGGACATGACCAAAGTCGCGAAAGCGCGCGAGCGGGCGAAGGCCGAATTCCAGGCGCGCCACGGCTTCTCGCTCACTTACCTGTCGTTCGTCACTCGCGCGGCCACCGAAGCGCTGCGAGCCTTTCCCATCGTCAACGCCTCCATCGACGGCAACAATATTGTTTATCACAACGACATTAATATCGGGATCGCGGTGGCGCTCGATGGCGGCAACGGCCTTATCGTGCCCGTGATCCGCAGCGCCGACGAGCGCAACGTCACAGGCTTGCAGCGCGCCATCGTCGATCTCTCGACCCGCGCGCGCTCGCGCCAGCTCAAGCCCGACGAGGTTCAGTCGGGGACGTTTTCCATCACGAATTTCGGCAGCTTCGGCAGCATCTTCGCCACGCCTGTTATCAACCAGCCCCAGGTCGCCATTCTCGGCGTCGGCGCGGTTGAAAAAGTTCCCGTCGTGATCGACGATGCCATCGGAATCCGCTCGCAGTGCTATCTGGCGCTGACATTCGATCACCGTCTCATCGACGGCGCGCTGGCGGATCAATTCACGGCGCGAGTCAAATCGATTCTCGAGAACTGGTCGGAGGAGGTCTTATGATCGAGGCCATATTTTTGAAATTCTCCTCGGAGAAATTGGCGCAGTTGCGCACCAGAATTCACGACTGCCTCGTACGCCTCACCGAAGACCAGATCTGGATGCGCAACTCGGAGCAGGAAAACTCGCTCGGCAATCTGACGCTGCATCTCTCCGGCAATGTGAAGCAGTGGATCGGCCACGGCATCGCGGGACAGGAAAACACGCGCGACCGCGACGCCGAGTTCGCCGCCCGGGGCGGGCTCGACAGAACGGCCCTGTTAGCCAAGCTGGACGAATCCGTCGATGCGGCGGTCGCGACCATCGCCGCGCTTCCGCCCGATCGCCTGATGCAAAAGGTAACCATTCAGAATTACAATCTGACAATGCTCGAAGCCATCTACCATGTAGTCGAGCATTTCGCGCAACACACCGGCCAGATCGTCTTCGCGACTAAGCTTCTGACCGGCTCCGACCTGGGCTACTACGCCCATCTCAGTCAGCCGCGTCCCGTTGCGGGACAAGGCGGGACGATGCCGTAGATCCCCGCGGTGGATAGCGCGTCGGCGCCGGCAAAGACAGCGTATTAGACCTTTGGTAAAGTCGACGCGGCGGGAACGTACGCGCCAGCTATGAGCCGAAAGCGGACTGAACCCAAGATCGCACCTTGGCCCAACTCCACTTTCGCTCTGAAAACGCGCTGGGAAAATTGGGGAACGGTCAAGCATTTCTGGGTTTATTTAGAGCGCCGCGCGGCGGCCAAGTTCGGCCGCCTGGAGGCCATGCACGGAATTGTTTCTTCGCGGCGCTCCAAGAGGAACGCCGATCCGCTCTTCGCATCCGCGCGCTACCGCAAGGCGGTGTTGGATCGAGCGCGGGAAGTGTTTGAGCTCGCGGGCGTGCCGGAAGATCAAGCGAGCGGCTTCATGGACGGCAATTCGCAAGAATTCCCCGCTCCCACCGCCGAGGAGTTGTTTTTAGAGAGCATCAATGGCGCGGTAGCGACGATGGTTTTGGGAGAAAGAAATAAAGAGTTGAGCTACTATCGCACGGGCGTCCCCGAACTCGACGGAGCGGACATGCAGCTCTTTAAGCAATGCCTCGAAGAATGGAAGACCCGGATGAAAGACCAACCCGCGCGAGATCGAAAATTTCCAAAAAGCGGCATTTTCTGACGCGGGTTACTCTAAGAGGCCGAGGCCCTCGCTTACAAGAAAATGGCCGGGCGCTGGGCCCGGCCGGGTGGAGATGGAAAGGGGACTTGGATCTTATCTTGCGGCTAGCAGCGCGCGCAGATGCCGGGCGCGCTCCGGCGAGCGGAGCTGGCGCAGAGCTTTGGCTTCAATCTGGCGAATGCGCTCGCGCGTGACGTCGAATTCCTGCCCGATTTCCTCGAGCGTGTGCTCGCGCTCGCAGCCGATACCGAAGCGCAGCCGGATCACCTTCTCCTCCTTGGGAGAAAGCGTCTTTAGAATATTCGCCGTCTCGTCGCGGACGTTCGAATCGATCACGGCGTCGACGGGAGATCCCACCCAGCGATCCTCGATCAGGTCGCCGAGGGCGGATTCGCCGTCGCGGCCCACGGGTGTCTCGAGCGATACGGGGTCCCGCGAAATAGTCTTCAGCTTCTGGACTTTTTCCACCGGAATGTCCATGCGGCGGCTGATCTCTTCATTCGTCGGCGCGCGTCCGAGCTCCTTCTCAAGCTCTCGCGTCGCCCGCAGGAACTTGTTCATGCTCTCGTTCATGTGCACCGGAATGCGGATGGTGCGCGACTGGTCGGCTATGGCGCGCGTAATGGCCTGCCGAATCCACCACGTCGCGTAGGTCGAAAACTTATAGCCGCGGCGATACTCGAACTTGTCGGCGGCGCGCATCAGGCCGATGTTGCCTTCCTGGATCAGATCGAGAAGGTGCAGCCCGCGATTGACGTACTTTTTCGCGACGGAAACGACCAGGCGGAGGTTAGCCTCGACCAGGTCCTTCTTGGCCCGCTCGGCTTCGATTTCGCCATGACGGATTACCGCGATCGTGTGCTTCAGATCCGCCTGGGACGCGCCCGCGGCGGCTTCGCGCTTGCGAACTTCGCGGCGCAGCTCGCGGATTTTCGTCTGAATAGCCGCGATAGCTTGCGCATGGGCTTGTCCCTGGGATCCGTTGGCGGGGGCAATGGAGCGCTCTTCGAGACGCCGCATTTCCCCTTCGAGATGCGCGATTTCTTCGGCGACATGCTCGATTTCGCGGGTAAACTGCTTCCATTTGGACGGGTACCAGGGCGTCGCCCGAATCGCCACGGACATTTCCACAATGCAGCGCGCCAGTTTGCCCTGCCATTTGCGCCGCAGTTTCTTATTGCTGAGAACGATGCTGTCCAGCTTTTCGACAATTTGCTGGTGCTTTTTGCCCAAGGCCGTTATTTCTAGGAATTGCTGGCGCACTTCGGCCTGGCGCTTCAGATCGGCGGGCGTGCCTTCCTCGACATCGCCGAGGTCGACGAGGTTGTCCAGTTCCTCTTCACCACGCTTCAGGCGCTCCGCGATTTCCGCCACCAAGCGCTGCACTAACGCCGAGCGGCTGACCGACTTCTGCATGCGCATCTTGCCGCGTTCCATGCGGCGGGCCAGATTGACTTCGCCCTCGCGCGTGAGCAGCGGAACGGCCCCCATCTCGCGCAGATACACTCGTACCGGGTCATCCGTGTAAATGGATTCTTCGACCTGCTGCGCTGCCGGGAATTCCTCGTCCTGGACCTCTTCCGGATGGAAGAAATTGGCTTCTTCGTCGAATGGGATTCCCAGCGGCTCGTGAGTATCCGCTAAAAATTGATCTTCAAAATGGTCCACTGAAAGCTCACCTCCCGTCCAACCAGGCCCTCAACTTTGAGACGCGAAAATCCGGCCGCGGGCATTCTCAAAAAATTTGTAGACTACACCTTTTAGGCGCACCCTGGGCGCAACACGGTGACCGAAAGTTGCACCTGATTATAACATTGATCGTTTTGGAAGTTAAGTCCCTAATTTAAAGATGTTCGGCTTGGCCTTTGGTTTCAATAAACATAGCTCCCGCCCGGAGGCCGTTCAGGAGCGCTTCTGTAACGCCAAGTGCCTCAATTCATTAAGGAAAGCATCCACATCCTGAAAATCCCGGTAGACCGACGCAAAACGCACGTAGGCGATCTTGTCGAGGTTCCGCAAACGCTCCATCAGCATCTCACCGACCTCGCCTGTCGAGATCTCCCGCTCCGCGCTGTCGGCCAGCCGCGCCTCCACTTCATCCACGATCGCGGCCAGATTTCCCATGGGCACGGGCCGCTTTTCGCAAGCCTTTAAGAGACCTCCCAAGACCTTCTGGCGGTCGAATTTTTCGCGCCTCCCATCCTTTTTAACGACCATATAGGGAATTTCGTCGCTACGTTCATACGTGGTAAAACGGCGTTCGCAGCCCAGACATTGGCGCCTGCGGCGAATCACGTCGCCTTCCTTGCTCTCGCGCGAGTCGATCACCTTGTCTTCTTTGTGGCCGCAGAACGGGCACATCATAGCGGCGAGGCCATGGACCCGGACTCGACATCATCCTGTATGTGGCTGATTCGCTTCCAGTTCACGCCCTCATGGAAGGCGAACGCCAGACCAAATGGCACAATTGCGACCCAGCTTAACAGCCACACCAGAATAGCCAGTCCCGTGGCGGCTTCGAGCTTAATTCCGAAAATTTCGGTAAGGACCAGAACGGCGGCAACCTGTACTCCTCCTCCAATCCCCGGAATTTGCACGACGCTTCCGAAGGCGATGAATCCGAGGAAGATCATGACGTCGTTGAGCGCAAACGAGGATGTCGCGGGCAAGGCCCGGAAGAGCGTGTAATATGCCGCCACGATGATGGCCCACTCGAGGAGCGTATAGCCCACCAGCAGGCCCAGCGAGCGCCTGCCCCGGGTACATTCCATGCCCTGCACGAAGGCCGTCAGCACCTTGGCGACGCGAACCTGGAGCTTTGCGGGAAGAAAGCCTATGGCGCTCAGGATACGGCGTTGGGCGGGGATGGCAAAGCTGCGGAAAGCGATTAGAAGCACAATGCAGACGGCGCCGATGGAGGCCACGAAATAACCGCCCGTCCGTAGCACCCACTGGAGTGCGGGACCGAGGTGCAGCCCCGCCGGCATGCGCGCCAGCGCGACTCCGAAGATCAGAAGCACCATCAGCAGGTCGAAGATGCGCTCCAGAAACCAGGCCGCCATCTGCGAGCTGAACGGGACGCGCTCCTTGAGCGCGATAAGATAGGGCCGCACCAGCTCGCCCGGCCGCCCCAGCGCCACCACGGCGGTAAATCCGATCACCGTGGCGGAAGTCACGTTCCACAGGCGGGGGTGGGGGCGCAGCGGCCGCAGCATCACCTGCCAGCGCAGCGCGCGTCCGAAATAGGTCAGTAATATCAAGATGATGGAGGCGGACAGCCAGTACCAATCCACGTTTGTGAAGGTGGCAAAGAAGAGGCCCCACTGAAACCCGGCGCCACGTAACCGGTAAACGCCCGCGCCCACCACTAACGCGACCAAGGCGGCGGCAATCCACAACCCCGCGCCGAACTTCCTGGCCGGGGGTCCTTCTTCCATTTTCGTGTTGAAATCAGCCGCTAAATTCGCGTCCGGCACCTAGCTCCCATTCCCCCTCACCCTCTACAATGAATTCTAAACCTTGGAGTTCAGCGAACTTCTTATGATAGATCCTCGTTCTAGTTACTGGAAGGAGGATTCGGGCGCGCGGCGTCCGGATCCAGCCAACCCAGCTTGATTCGAGGAGCGACAGGGAAATGGCCACGGCCGTACAGATTGCAGGCGCCAGATGGAACTGGACGCCTCTCTATGCGGGCGGGGGCCGTTGTGGATCGGAAGCCTTGGATCTCGACGCTCATCTCGTAGAACGATGCCTGAGCGGACAGGATGCCGCTTGGGAAGAGCTGGTGAAAACGCACACGCGCCGCGTGTATGCCGTTTGCTACCGTTTCACGGGCGGCGATGCCGAAGCGCAGGACCTCGCGCAAGAGGTATTCCTGCGGGTTTTCAAGAACCTGAAAAGCTTTCGCGCGGGCGAGGGTTCCTTCGTGGTCTGGCTGATGCGGCTGACGCGCAATTTACTGATCGACCACTACCGCCGCACAAAACACGACCGCGTCACGGACTCGATCGAAGATCAGATGCCGATGCTCGAAGAGAAGACCGCCATGATGTCCCGCACCGAAGGCATGCTGGCGGGAAGAGAGGCGAGCGAGCTGTTGCAGAACGCCCTGGCGAAGCTTTCGCCGGAGCTGCGGGAGACCGTGATCCTGCGCGATATCGAGGAGCTGGAATACAGGGAGATCGCGCAAGTATTGAACGTGCCGGAGGGGACCGTAAAATCGCGTTTGAATCGCGGCCGCGCGGAATTGGCGCGCGTCCTCAAACGCCATAAGGCGGCGCCATGACGACCTGCGCCGAATTTGAAGTCCTGTTCTGCGATTACCTCGACGGCCTCCTGCGGGAGCCGGAGAAGAGCGAGATCGAGGCGCACCTTGCCGCCTGCGCCGCCTGCGGCGAGCTGGCCCGCGAGATTCGGGAGACCATGGCTTTTATCTCCCAGGCCGAAAAAGCCGAGCCGCCGGCCGAGCTGCTGACGCGCATCCTGCACGATATTCCCTCGGTGCGCGCCAAACCGGAACGGGCCTCCTGGCTGCGAAAGGTCCTGGGCGGCATGAAGGACAAGGTCCTGCAGCCGCGCTTCGCCATGGGCATGGCCATGACGGTACTTTCCTTTTCCATGCTGGCCAAGTTTAGCGGCGTCAACCCCCGCCAGTTGCGGCCCTCGGACCTGGACCCGGTCAAAATCTGGGCCGCTATGGACGACCGCGCGCATCGCGGCTGGGATCGCGCCGTGAAGTATTACGACAACATGCGCCTGGTCATCGAAGTCCAATCCCGCTTGAAAGAGTGGAGCGAGCAGGATCAGGAACAGCGCAGAATCCAGCAAGCGCAACAACAGCGCAAAGACACAGCTCCAAAGGAGCGCCAGAAATGAACTGCATTAATCATCCCGACACCCCGGCGGTAGCCTTTTGCCGGACGTGCGGCAAGCCGCTTTGTGAGGCTTGCCAGCGCTCGGCGCAAGGGACCGTCTATTGCGCCGAGCACCTGCCCGGCGCCGCTTCCGTCCCTCCCGGCTATTCCGCGCCGCCGCCCGGGCCGCCGCCGGCGTCCGGCC
Organism: Bryobacterales bacterium; assembly: GCA_963838885.1. Taxonomy (GTDB): domain Bacteria; phylum Acidobacteriota; class Terriglobia; order Bryobacterales; family Bryobacteraceae; genus JAICMB01. The sequence continues at coordinate 116,115 of CAWITB010000020.1, forward strand.
CGCCACCGCCCGCGGGTCAGCCCTTTTCAGATGCGGCGGGATCCGGCATTCCGCCTCTGCCTCCGCTCGGCTCGCAATCGGGCTGGACCGGAGCGGGCGCTTCGGGCGCTCCTCCTTACGGCGTCCCGCCCGCCGATCCGTACACCGCCGGCGACCCCGGCGCTTCTCCGGGGCTGGCCTTCGTGCTGGGGCTGATTCCGGGCGTTGGCGCTATCTACAACGGCCAATATGTCAAGGGACTAATCCATGTCGTCATTCTGGGCGTCCTGATCAGCATCGTGAGCTCCAACGGCTCCCCCGGATTCGAGCCGCTCTTCGGAATGCTGATCGCGGTGTGGTGGTTCTATATGCCTTTCGAGGCTTACCACACCGCGCGCAAGCGTCAGACGGGCCAACCGGTGGACGAGTTTTCAAGCATCGTTCCGCTGCACGGCAATCGCCGCGGCTTTCCCGCCGGGCCGCTCATCCTGATTCTCTTCGGCACCCTGTTCCTTTTGAATACGATGAATGTCCTGCGCTTCGACCGCATGATCCGCTACTGGCCGGTGCTGCTGATTGTCCTCGGCGCCTACATGCTGTATGAACGCATCGGCGGCCACGCGGCCGGCTCCAGCGCGAGGGAAATCCACCATGAACAGCGCTAGCGTTTTGCAGGCGGCGCGCGGACCGATCCTGCTGATTACGGTCGGCGCGCTCATGGCCATCGATTACAACACGCCCTTCACCTTCGCGCATACCTGGCCCGTATTGATTATCGTATTTGGCGTCTTGAAGCTGCTCGAGCGCATGGCCGGGCCTCCACCGGTCCCCGTGAATTACGCGCCCGGCGCGTCTCCGCGCGTTCCCGCGCCGCCCGTGGGCTATCAGGCGGGCGCCGGTTCCTACAGCGGGTCGCGTTATGAAACACCGCCGCCGGCATATCGCGACCCCCGCCTGCCTTCTTCCAATCCCGGAGCGCCGAATCCCGGAGGGACTCCGCGATGAGGCGGCGCGCTTCGGTTATCGGCCCGCTGATTCTGATTATCGTCGGGAGCATCTTCCTGCTGCGGAATTTTTGGCCTGAGGTCCATATTGGCGACCTCATCGCATCCTATTGGCCTTACCTGTTGATACTGTGGGGCGTTCTGCGGCTGGGCGAAATCGCCGTCTGGGCGGTATTGTCGAAGCCGCTGCCGCACAATGGCGTTTCCGGCGGCGAATGGCTGCTGGTGATTATTCTGTGTATTTTCGGCTCCGTATTTCACGCCGGGCGCCACTACAGTGGCTGGCTGCCGGACAGCCGCTCCATCCGCGGATTCGTCGTCAATATGGGCGAGCCGTTCGATTACAACCTGGAAGCGGTAGAGCAGCCCAGCGGGAAAACGCCTCGCGTCATCATCGAGAGCTTCCGCGGCAACGCCCGCATCAGCGGCGCCGCCGTCAACAGCGTCAAAGTGTCCGGCAGGAAATCCATTCGCTCCTTCCAGCAGGCCGATGCCGACCGCGCCAACACCGAAACGCCTCTCGAGCTTGTGCCGCAAGGCAGCGACCTTCTGGTGCGCACCAACCAAGACCGCGTCCAGAACTCCACGCGCGTTTCGGACGATCTCGAGCTGACGGTGCCGCGCGGCGCCAGCATCGAGGCCCACGGGCGTTATGGCGATTTCGAGATTACCGATCTGGATGGTTCGGTCGACATCACGAGCGATAACGCCGGCGTGAGGCTCGAAGATATAGGCGGCAACGTCCGCGTGGATCTGGGGAAAAGCGATATCGTTCGCGCCGTGGGCGTGAAAGGCACCGTCGATCTGAAGGGGCGCGGTAACGATATCGAGCTGCAGGACATCTCCGGGCAGGTGACCGTCAACGGGACCTATGTCGGCCAAGTGCAGTTCCGAAATATCGCCAAGCCGCTGCGCTATGAAGGCTCTCTGCTGCAATTGAGCCTTGAGAAATTGCCTGGGCAGGTGCGCTTCGAGCCCGGTCAACTCACCGGCGCCAACATCGTAGGGCCGCTGCACGTGGGCGCCAACTCCACCGACGTGGAATTGAGCGACTTCACGCAATCGCTCGATTTGAGACTTTCAAGGACTGGAAATATCGACCTGCGTCCGGGCCCTATAGTCCCGCGCATGGACGTTCAGACTCATTCCGGCGACATCGAGCTGGCGCTCGCCCCGGGATCGAAATTCGATCTGACCATGACGACGGGGCACGGCGAAGCGGAGAACGACTTCGGCTCCGTCATAAAGGTGGACGAGGAACATCGCGGGGCGACCATTACCGGCGCGCAGGGCAGCGGTCCAATCCTGCGCCTCGCCACAGGACATGGCAAAATCACGGTGCGCAAGGCCGGCCAAAACGACTCAGACGCGGAGAGCGCGCCCGTTCTACCGAAAGTGCCCGCCCCGCCTAAGCCCCCCGCACTGCCGCGAGCAATGGAGCAGTGATCGTTGCGGTCAGCTCTCCTCGAGATGCTTCAGCCGCGCGTCCAGTACTTCCTCGACGCGGCGCAATTCGGCGCGCCACAAATCGCGCATGTCGTCAAAGCGTTTGTCGAGAGCATCGAAGCGCTTAGCGACACCTTCGAACTTTGGTAAGCGTCTCGTGAACCGCTCTTCCTGATCTAGCTGCCGGCGCTGCATTGTGGTGTCATGAGCGACACTGTCATCGAGACGAAGCCGGGCATCGCGAAAACAGACGAGTGGGCCGAACGAATCGCTGCACAACAGCGCAGCGGAATCTCTGTGAAGCAGTTCTGTAAGGAACACGGGCTGACGGAGTGCTCCTTCTACGCCTGGCGCAAACGGCTCCAGGAAAAGGGGCCGGTGCGGTTCGCTTTGGTGGAACGGAGCGCGCGCCGGCCGGAGCGCATGGCCGAGGCGGCGCTGGAACTGGTGTTGGCGAGCGGCGAGCGGCTGCGCATTGGTTGTGGGGTGGACACCGCGATCTTGCGTGCTGTACTGGACGTGTTACGGGCATGATCCACCTGCCGGCCAGCGTGCGGGTGTATCTGTGCCTGACGCCGTGCGACATGCGCAAGAGCTTTGACAGTTTGCAGGCGCTGGTGCGCGAGCACCTGGAGTTGGACGCCTTTGCAGGACACCTGTTTGTCTTTACCAGCCGGCGGAAGGACCGGGTCAAGATTTTGTACTGGGACCGCGACGGCTTCGCGGTATGGAGTAAGCGGCTCGAGGAAGGGACGTACGCAGTGCCTTTCGGCGATACCGGCGGAGAGCGCCGGCGGGAGATCACGGCGCAGGAATTAGGAGCGTTGCTGAGCGGCATCGATCTGAACACAGCGAAACGACGGAAACGGTATCGACGCGCGGTCGCATAAAGCATTTCTATGTGATGTTGTTTTCACTTGGAAAAGGGCTGGTTTCCGCGTAATCTATAGGCACGGTGGCCATCGATCCGAACAGCTTGCCGCGGGATGCAGAGGCGCTGCGGAAGATCGTCGTGGATCTGACCGAACAACTGGATCGTTCCCTCGCCGAGCAGAACAAGTATCAGAGTCTGCTGCGCGAACTGCTGGAAGCACAGCGTAACCGCAAGAGTGAGCAGTTGTCGAAAGAGCAGCTGGCATTGTTCGAGGCGGCCTGGAAGGCACGGAGTACGGAAGACGAATCGGCTGCCGGCGAGGACGACGACGACCTGGATGGCGATGCGGGAGCAGGGCCGAAACCGAACGAAACGACAAGCCAGAAACGCGGCGGGCGTCAACCTCTGGCGCGGCATCTGAAACGCGAACGCATTGTTCACGACCTGGCCGAAGCGGAAAAGCATTGTCATGGCTGCGGCAAGGACCTGCGGCTGATTGCGGAAGATACCAGCGAACGCTACGAATACATCCCCGCCTCGATGAAGGTGATTCAGGACGTTTGCCTGAAGTACGCCTGCGACTGCACGGTGAAGACCGCCGCCAAGCCGCCGCAGCCGATCGAGAAGAGCACGGCGGGAGCGAGCTTACTGGCGCAAGTGATCGTGGCGAAATGGGCTGACCACCAACCGCTGCACCGGCAGGAGAAGATGTTTGAGCGGCATGGCATCGACATCTCGCGCAAAACTATGGGCGGCTGGATGGCGCAGTGCGCGGAACTGCTCGGTCCTTTGTATCAGTTGATGAAGAAGGAAGTGCTGGGTTCCAGGGTGATCGGCACCGACGACACCAGCGTGAAGGTGCTGGACCGCAAGCTTCCCTTTGCCAGGACCGGGCGGATCTGGCCGTATGTCGGAGATGCGCACCATCCGGTGATCGTGTACGACTACACGCCCACGCGATCGCGTGCCGGCCCGGCGAAGTTTCTGGAAGGATACAAAGGCTATCTGCAGGCGGACGCCTACTCCGTCTATGACGCATTTTTCAAATCGCAACGCGGTATGACGGAGGTCGGGTGCTGGATGCACGCCCGGAGGTATTTCTTCAAGGCCATGGAATCTGACGAGCCACACATGGCGCCGGCGCTGCACCTCATTGCACGCCTGTATGCCGTGGAGGAGCGCGCCAGGGCCCTGTCGCTGTCGGCGGAGCAAAGGCTGGCATTGCGGCAACGCGTCTCGATGCGGCTGCTCGGAAAGCTCCATCAGTATCTGCTGGAGTTGCAAGCCGAGGTGCTGCCGAAGAGTCCATCCGGCGCCGCGATGCGCTATGCGCTGAACCAGTGGGACGCGCTGACGCGCTTTTTGGAAGACGGCGAGCTGGAGATTGACAACGGCGCCACGGAACGCGCCAACCGCGATATCGCGCTGGGCCGCGGCAACTGGACGTTCTTCGGCAGCGACGGCGGCGGCAAGACGGCAGCGGTGTTGCGGAGCTTCATCGCTTCCTGCAAGCGGTCCGGCATCGAGCCGTTTGCCTGGTTCCGCGACGTGCTCTCGCGCATGCCGTCTCAGTCCATTACCCGGCTGAGCGAATTGCTTCCCCACAACTGGCAACCCACGATCTTCCCAGCCCAAGCTTAAGCAATCCACCGATACCACACGCCTAGAAACGTCCCCCGGCGGTTTACGAGACGCTTACCAATTAGAATCTTTTCCGCTGCCTCAGTGCTCTCCAGAAAAGCCTCGTAGCGATCGATGAGTTTCGCAATTTTATCATGGGCATCAACCAGGCGCCGCTGGCTCAGGAGCCATTGTCGGTAGCATGTGATTTGTCCGCATCAATTAGCAAGTGAAATGTCCGCTTTGGGGAGTGGCCAGGGAAGCTGGAGATGTGGAGAGCCTCTCAGAGCAGATTCCGGCCGCCGAAATGGAGCGGATGATGAAGATTCAAGAAGTGATATTGAAGGCCATGGCGGGCAAGCTGAAGTGGTGGGAAGCAGCCGAGATCATCGGGGTGACGGACCGAACCATACGGCGCTGGCGGGAGCGGTATCAAGAGCATGGCTATAGCGGGTTGTGGGACCACCGCAAACGGAGTCCCAGTCCCAAGCGAGTGCCGGTGAAACAACTCGAGCAGGTGTTGCAACTGTACCGGGAGAAGTACTTCGACTTCAACGTGAAGCACTTTCACGAAAAGCTGCAGGAACAGCATGGGATCGGTTTCAGCTACACCTGGGTGAAGACGGCGCTGCAGGAGGCCGGACTGGTGAAGAGACGCAAGAAGCCAGGCTCGCACCGCAAGCGGCGTCCCCGCCGGCCGTTGCCCGGCATGCTGCTCCACATCGACGGCAGCCAACACCGCTGGTTCGGCGATAGCCGGAAGTACGAGCTGATCGTGGTTCTGGATGATGCCACCAGCGAGATCTACTACGCGCAGCTGGTGGAAGCTGAGTGCACGCAGACCGTGATGGCGGCGCTGCGAGAGGTGATCCAGAGCCAGGGCGTATTTTGTTCGTTGTATAGCGATCGAGCGAGCCACTTCTTTGTGACCCCCAAAGGCAGTGAGAAGGTGGATGGCACGCGTCTGACGCAAGTGGGACGGGCCTTACAGGCGCTGGGGGTGAAGATGATTCCGGCTTACTCGCCGCAAGCGCGCGGACGCATGGAGCGCAGCTATGGCACCTGGCAGGGCCGACTGCCGCAAGAACTGCGATCCCGCGGTATCCAGGAACTGGAGGAGGCGAATCGGTTTCTCAGGCAAGAGTACATCGCCGAGTTCAATCGGCGCTTCGCAACACCGGCCGCACAGAAGGGGACGGCGTTCGTACGTTCGCACCGCAAAGACCTGGAGTGGATCTTCAGCCTGCAACACGAGCGCACCGTGAGCCAGGACAACACGGTGACGCTGGAAAACCGTGTGTTTCAGATTGAGAAGGTGCGCTGGCGCAACACTCTGGCGGGCTCGTGTCGCGGCAAAGTGAGAAGTTCCTAATTGGGCAAAGTAGAAAGTTCCTCTTGACAGCCTACAGGCTGGGAAATGGAACGAATCGCAATGGACCAAGAGGAACGGGGCTGGTTGGACTGGTTGAAGCGTGCCCGTGATGGAGTGGTGACGCAACGGGCGGCGGCTGAGGGGATGGGGGTGAGCGAGCGTTGGGTGCGACAGCTGCTGCGACGGATGGAGACCGAGGGCGACGGGGTGGTAGTGCATAAGCTGCGCGGAAGGGCATCGAACCGTCGCGTGGATGTGGAGCTCGAGCGCCAAGCAATGGTGATCCTGCAACAGCCGGAATGGCGTGACTTCGGGCCGACTTTCGCAAGCGAGCAGTTAGGTAAGAGACATGGCATCGCGGTGAGCAAGGAAACGCTGCGGAAATGGATGATGACGGCGGGGCTTTGGCGTAGCCGAGGACAGAAGCTAGGCGAGACGCATTGTTGGCGCGCGCGACGAAGCTGCTGCGGCGAACTCGTGCAATGGGACACCTCGACGCACGATTGGGTGGAGGGGCGCGGAGACGTTCGTTACCTGGTGCGATTGATAGACGATGCGACAAGCCGTAGCTGGGGCCGGTTTGTAGTGCGAGACGGCACGCGGGAAAACATGGGTGTTTTGTGGGAGTACATCGAACGTTACGGGCGGCCAATGGAGGTGTACACCGACAGGCACACGATGTTCGCGATAACGGAACGGGCTAAGGAAAACAAGCAACAGCGGGGCCATGCCGATGGTGTGACGCAGATAGGGCGGGCGCTCCGGGAACTGGGGATCGGATGGATCGCGGCGTACTCGCCGCAGGCCAAGGGACGGGTCGAGCGGAGCTTCGAGACGGATCAGGATAGGTTGGTGAAATTGATGCGACTGGCGAAAATCGCGGATCTAAAGGGCGCCAATGACTTCCTCGAGAAAGAATACTGGCCGGAATGGAACGAGCGATTCGCCAAACCATTGTCGGCCGTCACGGATCTGCACCGGCCTGTAAGCAAGGAAATCGACTTGGCGGCGAGCCTGAGCCATGTCGAGCAACGCGTTATCGCCAACGATTACACCTTTTCGTTTGCGGGGCAGCGTTATCGAATCGTGCGGGCTGCGGTACAGGCCGGAATGAAGCAGCGCAGTCTCCGTGTGGAATTGCGATTGGATGGAACGCTGAAAGCTCGCTATGAAGGCGTGTACGTACAGATCGAAGCGTGCGCGGAAAGGCCAAATACGGTGCCGGCGCCGCGCGCCGGAAAGCCGGTGCGCAAGGACCATAATGCCGGCGGAAAGAGCGCGTGGATGCAGGGCTTCTTCAATCTGCCCGGGCCGCCGCTTTGGCAGGCGATTCGTGAAGCCAACGCAGGACTGTAATGGCGACAGCGAGAGTGAAAACCGTCGATTCGGAACGCCGGGCCAAAGACGCCCGGCGATCTTCGCGTCCTATGCTCCCAAGGCCTCCGCTCAGAGGCTTCACCAAAGAAATGGAGATGTTGGCATTTAGTTCACTCGCTGCCTGCAAAATCAGCAGGCAGCAATCGGTGCGGGGCGCTCCGCCCCTGCGACCCCGATCAAGACAGCGAAGCCCTCTGCGGTTCAAGACCCCAGAGGGCTTCTGGCCGTTTCTTCGGAGCCAGCCCCGTCGCATCGGCCTTCGGAGACCACGCCAGGCGCGACCCCGGCGTAGCGACATCAAAATATCATGAGCACCCCTTTCGGGCGCTCAAAACCGGAACTTTCTACTTTGCTAGAAACCGGAACTTTCTATTTTGCCTTGACACTGGCTCAGGAGCCATTCGAGGCGCTCAGTGGGAGTAAGGGCGGCCATTTCCGCGGCATCCGGAGGAGTAACCGTCTTACGAATGGAAAAAACACCGAGAAGGTAGAGGAGACCCGAGTAGCAAGTCAAGAGACGGCTATGCTTCAGCTTATAGTTCTTGATTTTTCGCTTTGCCTTTTTCTCTTCCGGTTCACGCGCCGTTCTGGCTTCGTAATTAACGCAAAATGTCCTCCAAAGCCGGAGAATGTCGTTGGTCAAAAACGCCGGTATAAACTCGTTCTTGTGATCTTCGTAATCTAGCCAGTAGGCTCCCAGGACTTCGTCAATAACGTCTTGGTACACCGACCTTTCAAGCAACGGCTGACTCTCGAGAACTAAAAGCAGACGCGCGGTAAACGTGTTCGAAGCGTCGTCTTCCGGCATGCCCAATGTGTCAACTATTTGCTGAACCGTGTAGTACGTCAGGTACTCACCGTCGCCGGAAAAATCGGGGATCTTGAGGCTTCGGGTAAGTTCAATGAGATCAGCTTTCAGACGAATCTCATCCAGACGCCCTAGCAACCGCTTACTATCTTTAGTCTGACCGACGATGAACAAGTCGAGGTCGCTGTGCTGGCTCGCTTCGCCGCGCCCGAAGGATCCAGTAGCGTACACGCATGCCTTACCTGCACAGAGTTGCTCCGCTTCCAGAAGACCCTGGCGGAGTTTGGCGAATCGTTCTTTCGTCTCCTGCCGCCGGCGGTCAAGGAGTACGGCCACGAACACCCTTCCACTCGAACAGGTTTGCAAAGATTTCAGCCTGCTCAATTGCATCGTCTACAGCGTTGTGAGTATGGACCCTGTGGGAGTTGAGCGAAGCAACGATGGTGGCGCGTCGAGCCTCCACAATAGGGATTGCGGCCTTGATGGCAAATGCGGTTTTGATATCAAAGCACTGGGAGTGATTAAACGGCGAACCTTCTGCCGAGAATCGGATGAAATACCAATACAACCATGCCCAATCGAAGCTCAAGGGATATGCGACCAACACCGGACGCCCGTCCCGCGCTAAGCTATCGACCCATTCGTATGCCTGCGACATCGCGCGCTCGGGTTCAGCGCCTTCACGAGAGAGCCTGTCGCGATCAAGGCCGTTCACAGCCAAAGCCTCCGGTTCGAATGTCGTGGAAATGGGCTTAAGTTCGCGATAAAACGTTTTTTCGTAAGCAGTTGGCCGTTCAAATTGGCGTCCGTCGAAAGTGCCCGCGTAAACCAACCCGAACGACAGAATCGAGAAAGGGCCCGGAATGGGACCATCGGTCTCGACATCGGCTGAAAAGTACACATCAGCGCTGCGTTTTCCAAAGTCGGCCTTTTCGCGCCTCAGCCTCGCGGCGTTAGAATGCGTCCCCTCCGTTACCTCCGTCTTCATGAACTAAATGCTATCAGCAATTCCGCCGTACGAGAGATGAACTAAAAACCGCATCAACGCGCGGCCGCCGTACACCGGATCGCCAGCTCTTTCAACTGCGCTTCCGGTACCGGCGAAGGAGCGTCGCACATCAGGTCCGTCCCACGGGCCGTCTTGGGGAACGGAATCACGTCGCGGATCGAGCTTTCGCCCGCCAGGATCATCACCATGCGGTCGAGGCCGAGCGCGATGCCGCCGTGCGGAGGGGCACCGTACTCGAGCGCCTCAAGCAGGAACCCGAAACGCCGCTTGGCTTCATCCTCGCTGAATCCCAGAGCGGAGAAAACCTTCGATTGTACGTCCCGGCGATGAATACGGATGGAGCCGGAGCCCAGTTCCGTCCCATTCAGCACGACGTCGTAGGATTTGGCGCGGCAGTGCGCCGGATCGCTCGTGAGCTTGTCGATATCCTCGTCGTGTACGGAGGTGAACGGATGATGCGCCGCGTTCCAGCGGTTTTCTCCCTCATCCCACTCGAACATAGGGAAATCGACCACCCACAAAAACCTGTAATTCTCCGGATCGAGCAGCCTATGGCGTTCGTTGTACTTCTGCGCGGCGAAAAGCCGCAACTGTCCGCAGGCCTGAAAGAAGGTGTGCTCCGGCCGTTGCCCTTTCGCCTCGCCCGGCCAGCCCGCAATGATCAGCAGATCGTCTTCGCCGGCGCGCGCCAACTCTCGAGTCTCATCCGCGATTGCCGTGGGCAGCCGCTTCAGGTCGTCGTAAACGCGCAGCCCGCGCTCCGTCCCAAACGCCTTCAGCTCATCGCGCTCCTTGCGGCTCAATGCGCCCGTCTTAGGAATATGGATCGCCACCGGCGCGTAGGTCAGGCCCAGTGCGGAACAATCGCCTTCTAGCGCATAAAATGGCGGAATGCGCAGGTCCGGCTTGTCGCTCCCGTACGATCGCATGGCCTGCTCATAGGTCAGTCGCGGAAACGGAATCGCGACGTTGTATCCCGCCACTTTGCAGACGTTCTGCAACACCGGCTCGATGGTCTCGTAAATGCGCTCCTGCTGCGGGAACGACATTTCGAGATCGAGCTGAGTAAATTCCGGCTGCCGGTCGGCGCGCGTCTCTTCGTCGCGGAAACAGCGCACGATCTGGAAATATTTGTCGTAGCCGCTGACCATCAGTAGTTGCTTGAAGATCTGCGGAGACTGCGGCAGCGCGTAAAAGGAGCACGGCTGCACGCGGCTGGGGACGAGATAATCGCGTGCTCCTTCGGGGGTGGAGCGCGTCATGAACGGCGTTTCAATCTCAAGAAAGCCCTGCTCCGTGAGCGACTGGCGAATGGCCCAGGCAATTTGCGATCGCAAAATAATGTTGCGCTGCATGTGCGGCCGCCGCAGGTCGACGTAGCGGTACTTCAGGCGCACTTCTTCTTTCACATCCACCGCCTCTTCGAGCGGGAACGGCGGCGTGCGCGACTCGTTCAGAATCCAGAGTTTTTCGACTGCGATCTCAACATCGCCCGTCGAGATCGCAGAGTTGACAGTCTCGGGCGCGCGCTTATCGACCACGCCTTCGGCCGCGATGACGTACTCGGATCCCAGCGACTCGGCTTTCTTTAATAACTCGGGATCGCGGTCGGCGCGGAACACCAGTTGCGTGACGCCATAACGATCGCGCAGATGAATGAAAATTACGCCGCCGAGATCGCGGCGGCGATGTACCCAGCCCATTAGAAGGGCGCGCCGGCCGGTGTCCTCCACGCGCAGCTCGCCGCAGGTGTGCGTGCGCCGTAGTTCGCCAAGAAAGTCCAGTTGTGATGTTTCCATTCCTATTTCGATCCGATTCGCTCGACGAGCCGCTCGCGCGCAACAGGTTCCTGTTCGCCAGACGCCATGTCCTTCAACGCGTATTGGCCCGACGCCATTTCGTTGTCTCCCGCGATGAGAGCAAACCGCGCTCCGATTTTGTTCGCCAGCTCCAACGAGCGTTTTAATTTGCCGTCCAGTCCGAGTTCGACCGCCAGCCCCGCGTCTCTTAATTCTCGCGCGAGTTGCGCGCAGTGCCGTTGCGCCTCCGCGCCTAATGGCGCGATGTAAACGTCAAGGCGCGGCGCAGTACTGTCCGGATGCTCTTCTTCGACAACCGCCACCAGCCGATCTTCCCCAATTGAGAAGCCGATGCCCGGCGCGGCCACGCGCGATCCCAGAGCTTCGGCCAAGCCATCGTAGCGCCCGCCCCCCAGCACCGAATTCTGCGCTCCCAGCGCGCCGTGGACGACTTCGAAGGTCGTACGCATGTAATAATCGAGCCCTCGCACCATGCGCGGCTTGATTTCGTAATCGATGCCTCGCTCCGCGAGCATCCTCGAAACCGCCTCGAAGTGCGCCCGGCAATCGGCGCATAGATGATCCTGGATCGACGGCAGCGCATCGATGAGCGGCTGGTCTTCGGGCACTTTGCAATCCAGCACGCGCAACGGATTCGTCTCCGCGCGCCGCTGGCAATCGCCGCACAGCCGCGGCGCGATGTCCTTCAAGCGCTCCTTCAATAGCGCGATGTAGTGCGGACGGCACTTACCGTCTCCCACGGAATTGAGCAGCAGCTTGAAGCCGCTCAGTCCCGCTGCCCGCAGGATTTCCAACGTCATCTCGATGCTCTCGGCGTCCACCTGGGGCGCGTCCGACCCGATGGCCTCCGCGCCAATTTGAAAGAACTGCCGGTAGCGGCCTTTTTGCGGACGCTCCCGCCGAAACATCGGTCCGATGTAATACAACTTTTGCAGCCCCGGCCGCTGGTCCAGGTGATGTTCGATATAGGCGCGCATCACCGACGCCGTCGCTTCCGGACGCAGCGTCAGCGAACTGCCGTCGCGATCTTCAAACGTGTACATCTCTTTGCCGACGATATCGGTCTCCTGGCCGACTCCGCGCGCGAATAGCGTCGTTTCCTCCAGAATCGGCGTACGGATCTCGTGGTAGTTGTAGCGGCGGAAGACCTCGCGGGCATCGGCTTCAACGCGGTTCCAGAGCGCGCTCGAGGGCGGGAGAATGTCCCGCGTCCCCTTGACCGCCCGGATCATCTCAACTGCTCTTCGCGATAAACTTGCGCGGATTGAACATAATGCTGCGTATTCAGCCGGAAGCGCTCCGCCTCTTCAGGCGAGATAAGGCGGCGCACCCTTGCGGGAATGCCCATAGCCATGCTATCCGGCGGAATGACGGCGCCTTCCGGAACCAGCGCCGCCGCCGCAATCACCGCGCCTTTGCCGATGCGCGCGCCGTTCAACACCACCGCGCCGATTCCGATCAGGCATTCGTCTTCGATGGTGCAGCCGTGCAGCATCGCCTGGTGCCCCACCGTAACGCGCTTGCCGATAACAAGCGCAAACTCGCCCTCGTCGCAGTGCAATGTGGAATTGTCCTGAATATTGGTCTCATCTCCAATCGCGATGGAATTGACGTCGCCCCGAATCGTGGCGTTAGGCCACACGCTGGCGCGCTCCCCCACCGTGACGTTTCCGATCACTTGCGCGCTCGCGTCGATGTATGCGGACGCGGCGATTTTCGGCGCGGCCCCGCGGTAAGAGCGGATCAATTTTCGAGGTTAACACGCAATCCCATTCAATGCCTTTAATTGGGACTATAATCGGTGCACGTGACACCCCTTACCCAAGGTCAATTTCTGGGACCATATCAAATCGCAAACGCGATCGGGGCCGGGGGTATGGGCGATGTCTACAAGGCTCGGGACACGCGGCTCAATCGAACCGTGGCCATCAAAGTTTCGCGGGAGCAGTTCTCGGAGCGCTTCGAGCAGGAGGCCCGCGCCATCGCCGCGCTGAATCACCCGCATATCTGCCAGCTTTACGATGTCGGCCCTAACTACCTGGCGCGATCCGGCGCAACCGCTATGTGCCAACCGCGGATGGCCAGCGTTTTCTCGTGATAACCCAGGCCGAGTCCCGAGGCCGGCGGGTCCACATCGTCCTGAACTGGGGCGCGGGGCTGAAGACCGAATAAGTAGCGGCCCGGAGCATGGTGGCGGACCACACGCCGGCACGCTCCCGCGTGTATGGGGAGGCGGCAATTTGGGGCTTAAACTCCCCGATAAGAGCGTATCAAGGGCGAATCATCCCTGTTAATTTCGAGGTCGGCACGCACCGCGATTTGTGCGGCGCTCTCAGTGCCCTCACACCCGCGCCGCGCGTAACCTGAGGTTTAATCCAGATACCGGCATAACGGCCAGAAGCTTACCCGTACAGGACGACCAACGAAATCGCCATCTGTCGAGACCAGAATAAAGTTTCTTGCGGGCGCGTATTCGAGAATGCTGGAATCGCCCACTCCAGCAAGGGCGTTTCGAAGCGCACTTTCCGAGTCGGGGAAAAGATCGCGCACCAGTTCAACCAGCTTCGGCGAAAGGCTTTCATCGCCGAGGAGCTTCATCCTCTCGAGACTTTGCGCCCCGCCGCTAATTCGGCGGCATAAGCGTACACGGCCAAGAAGTCCTCGGGTTCCAGTTGGGGGTAATCGGCCAAGGTTTGCTGTTGGCGGGCGCCGCTAGAGAGCCACGCCAAAATTTCCTGAACCGTGATGCGGTGGCCGCGAATGCACGGTTTCCCGAACCGCACCTCGGGATCAGTTGTGATCCGCTCCAGAGCAAGCCATGGGTTACCGCCATTTCAGTACTCTACCGCTATCTATCACGGGGTTGACCCGTTGATCGACAAACCGGGGAAACTATACGACGCCTTTCGCCCAACCCCCATGTTGTTAGCACGTCAAGTTGTCCGGTTTTATTAGCACGTGAAATGTCCGCTTGCCTTCGCTTGCTAAACTGCAATTACCTGGGCGGGGGATAGAGCGCTGCTGGGAAGCATCTCGAGCATCGACCCAGAGGCCGGAATGGCCGGAGCGGCTTGTCCGCCCCGCCTCCGAACAGCCATTCTGGCGCAACAGCGACAAAATCCCGGAGGTTTAGAGGCAGAGCCTCCAAGAAGAAAAAAAGCCTCCCTTCCTTGTTCTTCAAGCCGCACGCCGCCGGGATCCGGGTGGCCGCGCGGATTTGCGTTTCGTGGGTCGCTTCTCCGGCAGACTGGAGGGCGCAAACCGGGCTACCTCATGCGGTCCATAACGAACGGCAATGCGGCCATCGAGAAACTCGTACACCGTGACCGTACAGCCAGCCAGCGTATTGCGCCAGCGCGGCTTCTCAATCTGCAAAACGCGGTTGTCCAGCACAACCAATGTTGTCCCGCTTGACGGTCCGCTCCTGCTGCAATGAGAACACCCACTCCAGGTCCTTGCGCCGCTTGCGGACGAAAGCGCTGCCCTGGCCTGCCGCCGCTACCGCAAAGCGTCGGTTGAACTCCCTCACGTACTCCTGCTCCAGAAAAGCGTTGGCCTGCTCCACCGTTTGTATCTTGCGGATTCGGAGCTCCTGCGGAAAGCGCCCCTGCCAGGTCCGGTAACTGCGTTCCATGCGCCCGCGAGCCTGCGGCGAGTATGCCGGAATCATCTTGATCCCCAGCTCCTTCAGCGCGCGCCCCAACTGCGTCGGACGCTCCCCATCCACCTTGCCCCCGGCCTGCGGCGTCACAAAGAAATGGCTCGCCCGATCGCTGTATAGCGCGCAGAAAATACCCTACTTCTCGATCCCTTGCCGCACCGCCGGCATAATCGTGCGCGTCCCTTCTTCCCCTACCAGCCGCGCGTAGTAAATCTCGCTAATGGCGGATCGTGATCAGGTGGTAATGGCGCCGTCCTGAAACCAGGCGTGCTTGCTGGCATCGATGTGCAGCAGCATTCCCGGCAAGGGCCGCCGCAGGTGCCACCGCCGATGCGTCCCGCGCCGCCCCCGCTTCTTCACCAGCCCCGCTCCTTGCAACGCTAGCTTCACCCACGTATAGCTGAGCTCGATGCCGTGCTCTTCCCCTAGCTTCTCGTGAAAGTGCCACAGGTTGAAATCGAAATACTTCTCCCGATAGAGTTGCAGCACCTGTTCGGCCGTTTCCAGCGCCACCCGCTTGGGACTGGGGCCCTTTTTGCGGCGGTCGTACAGCCCATCGTAGCCATGCTCCTGGTACTGCTGACGCCAGCGCCGTAGGGTGCGATTGCTCACCCCAATGATCTCGGCCGCTTCCCACCACTTCAGGCTGCCCGCCATGGCCTTCAGAATCACTTCTTGCACCTTCATCATCCGCTCCATTTCCGCGCATGAAACCGTCTGTTCGGGTCCGTTCACCCCTCCAGCGTTTCACCCGCTCTTCCAAAGCGGTCAAATCACGTGCTAATTCGACCGGACAGATCACACGCTAACAACACTGGTTGCGGCAACGCGTTGCGGCGTCCAATCTGTCAGTGGTATGCGATTGCGGGTATGCCGCGCTCAAGAGCCACTCCGCCGTGTCCTCGACGCGCTGTATCCTGGGCGCGTAGACAATAACGTATCGCGGTCGTGGGCTCGTAATGCCGCGAGCAGTAGCGGGGCTGCGTCTTGGTGTCCGTCTGACGCACGATGTAGCGCAGGTTAGAACGATGGAAGCTGGAGATATATTTGTCCGGGTCGCGCAAAGCGAGTTGCGAAATGATGTCGTGCCGCACGCGCCGCGTCGGTAGCAAAGAAACCCACGGGCGCGGCGCGCAGCCAGCTTATCGTGTCCTCGCGAAGCAGCCGTTCCGGAGAGAGATAAAGTAAACGGTAGGCGTCGCCGGCTTGCCGGATAATTTCGGATTGGCCGGCCGCGGCGAGCGAGCTATTTAAGAACGGCCGGAATCCCCATCTGGGCCAACTGCGCGGCTTGATCGGCCATCAGCGCGATCAATGGCGAAATGACGATGGCGGTCGAGCCGGCCACCACCGCCGGGACCTGATAACAGAGCGATTTTCCACCCCCGGTCGGCATGACGACGGCGACGTCGCGCCCGGCGAGCAAGCTGCGTATCACGGCCTCCTGTTTCGGCCGGAACTGGTCGTAGCCCAGTAGCGGCGCAGCGTGGCATGCACATCGACAGCCGGATTCAAACGTCAAGGTTAGCGCGCGGCGACTTGGGATCGAGCTGAAGTGAAGCTACGCTGTCCACTGATGAAACTGGCACGTTAATGATCCCGCCGTAGGGCCAAGCTATCGGTCCGGCGAGGCAATCGCATTCAAACTGGCGCGCGGGGATAATCGAATGAAAATATCGACCGGGCGACGGAGGTGGCGCACGACTCGCGACGCGCGTGGCCCAGCGTATCGCCGCGAGGGAATGGAGGAGTAATATATATATATATATATATATATATATATATAGCGACCTCCGCTTCCGGAACCGGTCGTGCGGTAGCTTCGGAAGGGCGCCGGCAGCCGTCGGGCGGCGATCATTCGGAATATGTGTGGCGCGCTCGTGATCAACACCGAAGATGTCCGCGTCTACAAGACCACAGCCGGATACCGCTTGCTGATCACCAGCCTGATCACCAATAAGGCTTTGCCTTGACACAGCTTCCCCGCAACCGGAGTCATACGTTCGGGAGAAAACGAGCTCATGAATTGGCTTCAGATGTTTTCCGGCGCCGCAGTGGAAAGGCTGCCCAAAGTGATATCGCCGAAGGTCCATGCCGTGGCCGATTACGCCATGGCGGCGGGCGCAATTGCGGCGGCCATCGCGTTTTTCAAGGGCGGCCATAAAATCGCGGGAGTGGGCGCGCTAATTGCCGGCGCGGTGGAGGTGACCAACCCGGTCATCACGGATTTTCCGGGCGGCATTTTCAAGCTAATTAGTTTCCCGACGCACGGCCGCATCGACGTTGGCGCCGCCTCCATGGTTGCTTCATTGCCGAAGCTGCTGGGGTTCAGTGGCGATGCGGAGAGCAAGTTCTTCTACGTTCACGCCGCGGCCGCGACGGCGGTTGTCGCCATGACCGATTTCGGGAGCGAGGAGGCGCAGCGGGTGGTGGAAGGGAAGGCATAAAGCGGCGGGTAGCGCAGCGAGTTTGCCAGCCGCGTGCGGTAAGCTTAGGAAGACTGGCCCCATGGCATGACGGATACGCAGTTGTATATCGCCATTGGCGCACCGATGCTATTCAATGCGCTGCTAATTACGCTGTTGATCGTAGGAGTAAATGCAAAGTTGTAAGCGTCTCGTAAACCGCCGGGGGACGTTTCTAGGCGTGTGGTATCGGTGGATTGCTTAAGCTTGGGCTGGGAAGATCGTGGGTTGCCAGTTGTGGGGAAGCAATTCGCTCAGCCGGGTAATGGACTGAGACGGCATGCGCGAGAGCACGTCGCGGAACCAGGCAAACGGCTCGATGCCGGACCGCTTGCAGGAAGCGATGAAGCTCCGCAACACCGCTGCCGTCTTGCCGCCGCCGTCGCTGCCGAAGAACGTCCAGTTGCCGCGGCCCAGCGCGATATCGCGGTTGGCGCGTTCCGTGGCGCCGTTGTCAATCTCCAGCTCGCCGTCTTCCAAAAAGCGCGTCAGCGCGTCCCACTGGTTCAGCGCATAGCGCATCGCGGCGCCGGATGGACTCTTCGGCAGCACCTCGGCTTGCAACTCCAGCAGATACTGATGGAGCTTTCCGAGCAGCCGCATCGAGACGCGTTGCCGCAATGCCAGCCTTTGCTCCGCCGACAGCGACAGGGCCCTGGCGCGCTCCTCCACGGCATACAGGCGTGCAATGAGGTGCAGCGCCGGCGCCATGTGTGGCTCGTCAGATTCCATGGCCTTGAAGAAATACCTCCGGGCGTGCATCCAGCACCCGACCTCCGTCATACCGCGTTGCGATTTGAAAAATGCGTCATAGACGGAGTAGGCGTCCGCCTGCAGATAGCCTTTGTATCCTTCCAGAAACTTCGCCGGGCCGGCACGCGATCGCGTGGGCGTGTAGTCGTACACGATCACCGGATGGTGCGCATCTCCGACATACGGCCAGATCCGCCCGGTCCTGGCAAAGGGAAGCTTGCGGTCCAGCACCTTCACGCTGGTGTCGTCGGTGCCGATCACCCTGGAACCCAGCACTTCCTTCTTCATCAACTGATACAAAGGACCGAGCAGTTCCGCGCACTGCGCCATCCAGCCGCCCATAGTTTTGCGCGAGATGTCGATGCCATGCCGCTCAAACATCTTCTCCTGCCGGTGCAGCGGTTGGTGGTCAGCCCATTTCGCCACGATCACTTGCGCCAGTAAGCTCGCTCCCGCCGTGCTCTTCTCGATCGGCTGCGGCGGCTTGGCGGCGGTCTTCACCGTGCAGTCGCAGGCGTACTTCAGGCAAACGTCCTGAATCACCTTCATCGAGGCGGGGATGTATTCGTAGCGTTCGCTGGTATCTTCCGCAATCAGCCGCAGGTCCTTGCCGCAGCCATGACAATGCTTTTCCGCTTCGGCCAGGTCGTGAACAATGCGTTCGCGTTTCAGATGCCGCGCCAGAGGTTGACGCCCGCCGCGTTTCTGGCTTGTCGTTTCGTTCGGTTTCGGCCCTGCTCCCGCATCGCCATCCAGGTCGTCGTCGTCCTCGCCGGCAGCCGATTCGTCTTCCGTACTCCGTGCCTTCCAGGCCGCCTCGAACAATGCCAGCTGCTCTTTCGACAACTGCTCACTCTTGCGGTTACGCTGTGCTTCCAGCAGTTCGCGCAGCAGACTCTGATACTTGTTCTGCTCGGCGAGGGAACGATCCAGTTGTTCGGTCAGATCCACGACGATCTTCCGCAGCGCCTCTGCATCCCGCGGCAAGCTGTTCGGATCGATGGCCACCGTGCCTATAGATTACGCGGAAACCAGCCCTTTTCCAAGTGAAAACAACATCACATAGAAATGCTTTATGCGACCGCGCGTCGATACCGTTTCCGTCGTTTCGCTGTGTTCAGATCGATGCCGCTCAGCAACGCTCCTAATTCCTGCGCCGTGATCTCCCGCCGGCGCTCTCCGCCGGTATCGCCGAAAGGCACTGCGTACGTCCCTTCCTCGAGCCGCTTACTCCATACCGCGAAGCCGTCGCGGTCCCAGTACAAAATCTTGACCCGGTCCTTCCGCCGGCTGGTAAAGACAAACAGGTGTCCTGCAAAGGCGTCCAACTCCAGGTGCTCGCGCACCAGCGCCTGCAAACTGTCAAAGCTCTTGCGCATGTCGCACGGCGTCAGGCACAGATACACCCGCACGCTGGCCGGCAGGTGGATCATGCCCGTAACACGTCCAGTACAGCACGCAAGATCGCGGTGTCCACCCCACAACCAATGCGCAGCCGCTCGCCGCTCGCCAACACCAGTTCCAGCGCCGCCTCGGCCATGCGCTCCGGCCGGCGCGCGCTCCGTTCCACCAAAGCGAACCGCACCGGCCCCTTTTCCTGGAGCCGTTTGCGCCAGGCGTAGAAGGAGCACTCCGTCAGCCCGTGTTCCTTACAGAACTGCTTCACAGAGATTCCGCTGCGCTGTTGTGCAGCGATTCGTTCGGCCCACTCGTCTGTTTTCGCGATGCCCGGCTTCGTCTCGATGACAGTGTCGCTCATGACACCACAATGCAGCGCCGGCAGCTAGATCAGGAAGAGCGGTTCACGAGACGCTTACCAAATTGAGCGTTTTCTGGATGCCGAGAGAAGCCGGAAATATATGCGGTCCGCATCTCTATTTGGCGACTTGGTTTTCGAGGCGCTGGACAGTATCGGCGAGAAGAATCGGTTCTACAGATTGCTCGTGGTCTGAACGCCGCAAGTCTACTTCACGCCCGACATCAGTCTCTCCGTCGGCTTGACCATCAGAAACATCACGGCGGCGGCAACGAACGCGAATGCCGCGACGACGCCGAATAGGGTGGGAACGGGCAGCGAGGCATACAGCGAGGCCGCGCGTCCGCCGAGATAATCTCCCACCGAAATCGACAGGAACCAGACGCCCATCATGAGGCTCGCGACGCGCTCCGGCGCGAGTTTCGTCATGGCGCTCAAGCCTACGGGGCTCAGCGAGAGCTCGCCGAAGGTGTGACAGAGATACGTTACGACCAGCCACCACGGACTCACGCGGCCATGTCTCCCCGCGATCAAGGCGGCGGGCACGAGCACCGTAAATCCCAAGCCGACGAACAGCAGACCAATTGCGAATTTCGTGGGGCTGGAGGGTTCATGTTTGCCCAGGGCGATCCACAGCCACGCGAATATGGGCGCGAACACGATAATGAATAGCGCGTTCAAGGCCTGATACCAGCTTGCGGGGAAGTGGAACCCGAGGACGACATTGTTTGTGCCGCGATCGGCGAACAAGTTGAGCGAACTGCCGGCCTGCTCGAAAGCCGACCAGAAGACGCAGGCAGCGATGAATAAGACCAGAATGGCGAGCGCGCGCTTACGCTCTAGGGGCGACCAGCGCGGACCAAAAATCATCCATGTGAAGATGCCAACCGCGATCGCCAGCAAACCAAAGCCGAAGGCATCGCCGATAATTTGAGCGGTGAGGTCCACGCGCCAAACACGCACGACAGCGACGATGACCGCCGCCACGGCCGCGGTAAGCAGGATCGCAATGAGCAATGCCCGTCGTCTTCCGCCCGGCTGCGCGGGCCGTACACCCGCTTCGCCGAGATGCCTCGCGCCGAGTGCGTACTGCACGACGCCTACAACCATCCCGATCCCGGCGATGCCGAACCCGAAATGCCAATTGATCTTCTGTCCCACCCAGCCGCATATCAGCGGCGAGATGAAGGCGCCCAGATTGATGCCCATATAGAAAATCGAGAAGCCGGCATCGCGGCGATTGTCTCTCGGAGGATAAATCAGACCTACGATCGTGCTGACGTTGGGCTTCAACAGGCCAGTGCCAAGAACGATCAGCAGCAGCCCGGTATAGAAGCTCGCGAGGCCGGTGGGGACGAGACAAAACTGGCCGGCGGCGATCAGGATGCCACCCCACAGCACGCTGCGGCGAGCGCCGAGCAAACGATCGGCAACCCAGCCGCCGGGAAGGCTTAACAGATATACGCTCGAGGCATACAGGCCATAAATAATGCCGGCCTTGGCGTCGTCGAAGCCGAGGCCGCCTTGGGCCGCGCTCGCGGTCATGAAGAGAATCAGCAGGGCGCGCAGGCCGTAGAAGCTGAAGCGCTCCCACATCTCCGTGAAGAAGAGCGTCGCGAGGCCGCGCGGATGTCCGAAGAAGCGCGTGTCGGGCGCGGCGGGCTCCAGTGCAATATGCGAGGGGCGAGGCTCTACCGGCATTCAAATTCAGTATCGGACAATCGTTGATGGATCGCGCCGCGCCGCTCGAACATGGCGTAGAATCTGGCGCTGGGAATTTTCCAACGCAACCGCTGCGGTTAGGTCCGCGCGCTATAGATCAGCTTCAAACACAGGAATAGAGCGCCGACCGCGAACCCGAGCACGGCCTGGTATTCCTCGTTCCGAACGTAACGTGACCAGCGGAAGCTGCCGGCGCGGCCTCCAAAGCTGAAGCGTGGAACAAATGCCGGAACGCGGCGGGCATAGAGGTCGTAGGAGGGGAAGAGCTTGCGCAGATGCTGCTCCTCCAGCTCGACCACGGGCAGATACACCAGCAGAAACACCGCGGCGAAGATCGCGGCCAGGACGGCGCGGCGCGATGCGGCGACGAGTCCGGCGGCCACCAGCAGCGTTCCTATATACAGAGGATTGCGCACATAAGAGTACGGACCGGTTTCCGCCAGCGCCATGTTTTTCTCCAGGTGACCGGCGGCCCAGCCGCGCAGCAGGAGCCCGAGCACACTCACCGGCAGCCCGTAGGCAAGCGAGGCCGGCGAGGGCCGCGAGAGCCACGCGAACGCGATTACCAGTACGAATCCAAACGGCACGCGCAAACGCGCGACAAGATCGGCGTATGGCTTGGGGAACGGACTAGTCAACCTGAGACGCCGCTCCCGCTTTCGGGCGCTCCAGCACGGCGCGCAAATTCTCGAAAACTTCATCCGGCGTAATGGAGTGCATGTCGGGGCCCGAGGCCGCCCCACGCTTGTACGTCGTCACGGCGCCGGGATTCCGGAGCACTACAAAAGAGCCGCCGTATGGACCTGTCTGCGCCGGATCGGTCGGACCGTAGACGGCCACGCCGGGCTTCCCCAAAGCAGCGGCAATATGGAGCGGACCGCTGTCGACGCCGACCACGGCCGTAGCGCGCCGCGTGGCATGGATCAATCCCGGAATGCCCGAGACGTGCGAAATCGCGCCGTCGCAGCGGATCGGCGCGGGACCATTCACCACCAGCGGCAGAGCGCACTCTCGCCGCAGCCGCTCGCTCAATACGGAGTAGTATTCCATCGGCCACTGCTTCGAGCCCCAGCCCGCCGAGGGGCTGGCAAGAACGAAATCGCCATCGGGAAGCGAGCCCTCCGGCCATCCCTCCGGCAGCGGAAACGCATGCAGCGGTTCGACAGCGCCCGCCGCGGCTGCCAGATCCAGATACTTGTCGACGCGATGAATCGATCCCGAATGCGCCCGCGTGGAATAAAACCAAGCCGCGGCGGTCTCGCGGGCGCACTCGGCATCGAAACCAAACAGCCGCGCCGGACGCGAGCAGGCGGCCACCAAGGCCGATTTGATCAAGCCCTGAAAATCCACGGCGATGTCGAAGCGCCGGCGGCGCAGTTCGCTCCACTCACGCATGATGCCCCCCATCGCGCCGGAATCGAGCGTCACAAGCCGATCGACGAAAGGATTCCCGGCTAGCAGATGGCGCCATTTCGACTCCACCACCCAGGTGATTTCGGAACCGGGCATTTCCTGCTTCAAGGTGGCAACGGCGGGCAGCGTATGCACGATGTCCCCCATTGCGCCGAGGCGCACCACCAGAATTCGCGGGCATCGCGTCACGCCGGCGCTCCGCTGGCGCGCCGCAGCACATGCTCGAGGAGGCGGCGCGTGACTCCGTCGTCGGGGGTCTCATTTCCGTCCGCGGCGCCATCCGCGATCACGACATAGTCGACGGCGGCGAGAGCGGCCACTAATTCGGCGCGGGCTTGCGGCGGCAGCAAGGGGCGCCGGCCGCTCTCGATCTCCACAATCAACAGATGCTCCGGCGAGGCCGCCTCGCGCAAAATGCGGGCATGTTCGGCCAGCAACGGATCGAAACGTCCGCGAAACCAGCGGGCGGGCCGCTGCCGCGCTATTTCGTGAGCGCGCTCAGAGGCGACAATCTTATCCCGGGTGTCCAACTCTCAACCATAGAACAGGTCAGGAGACCCGTTCCACTCCTTCGAGGAGATCCAAAGCCTCCGCGGCCACTCGCGCGGCGCCGACGCGCGACATGCAGCGATGATCGATCGGGCATTGGCGCAGCAGGCAGGGGCTGCACTCCACCGGCTCGCGAACCACGCGCGCGAATTCGCCCGTGGGACCGGTCGCAACGTCGTCTGTCGAGCCGAATACCGCAACCGTCGGGACGCCCAGAGCGGACGCTATGTGCATCGCCCCGGAATCGTTCGTCAGGAAGATCTCGCACTCCGAGACCAGATCGATAAACTCGGCCAGGCTTGTGGCGCCGGCGTAGTTTGTCACCCGATGGCCGTTCAACATGTGGGCGATGCGGTCGCAAAGGCGCGCTCGCTTGCGGACCCGAACAGGGCGATTGCGGCTCCGCGCGCTTCGGCGAGCTGCGCGGCCGCTTCCGCGAAACGCTCGGGCAGCCATTGTTTGGCGGTCCCATAGGCCGCTCCGGGACTAACGCCGATCGTCCCCCGCGACTGCCTTTTATTCGCCGCGTCCAGCCGGATCGCGTCGCCAACGGGCAGGATCGAGATGCCCGCGCGGCGCAGCAGCTCAAGATAATAGAATCGCTGATGCCGCGGGATCTAAGCGCGCGGCGGCGTGATCGCGCGGGTCAGCAGCAAGCCGCGCCCGTCGCGGTTGTAGCCGATCCGCACCGGTATGCGCGCCAGCCATGTCAGCAGCGCCGCATCGAAGGAGTTGGGCAAGAGAATGGCGCAATCGAAGGCGCGCGCACGCAAGATCCGCGCCGTGCGCCAGCGCGCGCCATCATGCGCGATCACTTCGTTGGCGAAGGACTCCCGCCGGTACAGATCCGCAACCCAGGGCCGTGCCAACACGGCTATATGCGCGCGCGGAAAACGATCGCGAATTGCGCGCAACGCGGGCAGGCTCATGACGGCATCGCCGACCCAGTTCGTCGCACGCACTAAAATGTTCGAGTATTCCACGCTGTTCCGCTCCATCTAACGATTGAAGAGCTTCGAAATGCGGTCCTTGACCCGCCCATACCAGGACACCTCTTTAACCGGCGGGCGGTTCTGGGCGATCGCGATCATGGGAACATCTTCAGGATTCGATGTTTGATAGCGCTCTGTCGAGACCACGTTCAGCCGATAGCCGTTAAAGACGTAGGTCTTACGGTATAGCGCCCCATCATCGCCCTCGAGAATCAGCGAAAAGCCCGGATTCTCCCCCGATGTATTCACTTCCACGGGATAGTGCCCTACGACGCCGCGCTGCACATATGCCGTTTCGTAGCGGTGATGGCGGCGGCTCCACACGAAGACTCGGAAGCCGTCGAACTCGTAGGGCTCGGAGCCCTTGGCGATGGTGGTCCACAGCCAGTTGTCTTTTTGCGCGCCATCGTCGTCGACCTTGCCCAAAGAGAAATATGACGTAATTCGATGCCCCTCGGCATACTGCGCCACGTCGTCGGGAATCGCCATGCTGACCATGCGCGCCATAACCCAGCCGGCCTTACCATCTTTGGTGCGGACCAAGTACCAGTCTTCGAGAGGTATCGGCTTGGGTGGCTCGACGGGATTGGCGCGTTGCGGTGGGCGATCGGCCGGCTTCTCAACCGTTCTCGACATCTCGAGCCAATCTCTGGGAGGCAGCGGCGCGGCGGGCATGGGCGGCACAGGAATCTTGCCTTTCTCCTTCGCCTGTTCCTTGCGCCGCATTGGCCGGGGCTTGGGAACCGGAGCCAGAATGCGCGGCGGAGGCGGCTGTACGCGCGGCGTCAGGCGGTGCTCCAGAACTTCGACTTTGGTCCCTTCCTTTAGCAGCTCGAATCCGGGCGAGGTGCGATTCGGCTCGGCGTGCATGTTGACCGCCTCGAAAACGTTTGCGACTCCTTCAGCCGGCATTCTTTTCGCATTGGCGGCGAGGCGGTCGAGATCCGCCATCTGGTCCGGCAGCAATAATTGACGAGTATCGGTCCACCAACGATACCGCTCTGGGTCCGCACCTTCACGAAGCGCCGCTTGTATTCGACGATGTCGAGCTTGTCTCCGTGGTTGACCGTCGCCACCGTAGGCGTTTTCGGATTAAGCTCCTGCCGGATGTTCAGCGTCGTGGGACCGGCGTAGGCGTGCTCTAACGCGGGACTGCGGCCGGGAACGGCTTCATCCGACTCGCACGAGACGAGAAGCAGCAGCAGTGGGCTGAGCAGGAGCGCGCGAACAAATGTCACGACCGAAGCGTTTCTGCTGTTAGTTTAACAGTAATGGCTAAAGAGGACGCGCTCGAACAAGCGGAATTTTACTGTCCCAATTGCAACAGCGCCGTAACCGACCCGCTGGTTTGCGGCGACTGCTCCTATCATTTGCCGCCGCTGCGGAACGCCTCTCGAACGGATCGACGATCTCGGCATCGGCGAGAGTAGTCACAAAGCCATGCCGGCCAAAGATCTCATTTAGCATTCCGCACGCTCCGTAAAAGTCCCGTGTTCGCGATCACCGCCGTGGTTACCATTGCCCTCGGCATTGCGGCCAGCACCGCGATCTTCAGCGTCACGAACGCGGTGTTGCTGCGTCCGCTGCCCTACCGCGATCCCAGCCGGCTGGTGCTGGCGTGCAGCGACATGCGGCGGCGCAACGTGAAGGATTTTCCGTTCTCGAATGCCGACTTTCTCGATCTGCGGAATGGCGCAAAGAATACGTTCGAAGATTTCGCCGCCGTCAATACCGGCCGAGGCTCCGTGCCGCGCGCCGACGGCGTTCCGGAGCAGGTTCGCTTCGCCGCTGTATCGACTAACTTTTTCCGTCTAATGGGCGCGCGAGTTGCCTTTGGGAGGGATTTCCAAGCTTCCGACGGGCTGCCGCAACCGCCCTTGCCGCCGGCCGGAACCGCCGCGGGAGCGCCGCCGCAGCAACGGCTTCCGGTATACGCCGTCGTCAGCTATGAGTATTTCGAGCGGCGCTTCGGAGGCAACACGTCGGTTCTCGGCCAAACTCTTCCCACCGGCGGAGGCCCCGCGCCAGTCGTGGTAGGCGTGTTGGGCCCCGGTTTCGAGCTGCTCTTTCCGCCGCAATCCGGCATAGAACAGTTCCCCGATATCTGGTTTGCGGCG
>CAWITB010000021.1:0-238424 GCA_963838885.1 Bryobacterales bacterium
TGATCGACGCCCGATTGCGCGTCATCCTCGGTCACGAACACGGCCGTACGACGCCATGCGGCGGTGTGCGATAGGTATTCGAAAATTCGTCCTAAGGCGTAATCGTTGTCTGCGACATACGCCGCGCGCGTGGCATATCCGTCTGATGGACGGGGAGTCGCGGTGTGATCGTGGAGAATGAATAAAAATCAGGCGCGGCCAGGGGCGCTGCGATTTGCCGTAGCTCCGCTTCATCTCGTTTATGAATTGGGAGGCCCGGAACTGATCGGGGATATTCATATTGAAGTTGGGATATTCGCGCGATGTATTTTCAAACAAGGGTTGGGGCATGGGAATGTTCGTGAGGTAGCGCGCTCCGGTGGGCTTTAATCCGGTGCCCTCGTCCACGCCGGCGAGCTCGAATCCTTCGCCGAAATTGCGGAACGGTATGCGATGGCGCGCGAGGTGATGCCACAGCGTGCCCGCTTCGAGTTGATCCTCCGGCGCTACGGAGGAATTGCTTTGCGCGAACTCCAGCCGCCCAGGCGCGGCGGGGTTTAGGGCGAAAGTTTTGCCGCCGGCGTAGGAGGCCATCAGGGAGCTTTCGGTCCACTCATTGGGGTAGGAGCCGACCAGCCAGTGATGGCCATCGACGCTCACTTCCGAATCGGCGTAGAAGTTGTCGCTCATCGCCCAGCGCTCGGCGATGGCGTGATGATTGGGCGTTACCGCGCGGCCGTAGCGCGCCAGATCCGGGCGCCGGCGATGTCGCCCAAGACTTCGTCGAAGGTGCGGTTTTCTTTTACGATGATGACGACGTTCCGTAGCGCGGTGGGCAGCGCGGGGGCGTCCTCGACGGGGATGAATCCGTTGTTCACCATAACGCTGTGGGTCAAATCGGCGAATTGCGAGGCAGCGGGCATCTCATATTGAGAGAGCGATCCGCGGCGGCGCTGCAGTTGAAAGCTGTGCGGTAACGGCTCATGCAACGTCGCATTCGGCCCGATGCCATGGCCTTTGGCATTGGTGACGTAGACGATGCCGTCGTGCGTGGCGACACGCGTCGGAAACCAGCCCGCGGGTATGTGGCCGAGCAAGGTGAGGGAGTCCGCGTCGATTATGCCGACGGCATTGATTCCGGCCTCGGCCACCAGCAGTAACTTGCGGTCTTCGACATAAGCCAGACCGATCGGCAGCGTGCCTCGCAGACGTTCGAGTCCCGGAATGCGGATATTGATTTGCGTCTCGACGTTGAGCGTTTGCGCGTCGATTACCGTAATGGAGTCGTTCGTGCCATTTGAAACGAAAACTCGGTCTTTTACGGCAAGGACGCCCGCGGGGCTGCTGCCGCCGAGACTGCCGGGTCCGAAAGGTAGTCCCGTGCGGATGAATTTCACGACGGCCGGGCGCGCCGGATCTTCGACGTTGAGCACGCAGAGGCTGTTCGATTGCGGCGCATTGGCATCTCCAATGCCGGGCACGCGCAGTGGCTGGCCTTGGCCGTTCTTTACTATTGTTCCGTGGAGCGATTCGCGGGAAGGAAAGCCGAAGGCTGGAAACGGAATGCCGGTTTCGCGCGGGCGCTTGCTATCGGCCCCGGGCAATACCTGGTAGGCGAACATGCCGACGTTGGTCACGTAGACGCGCTTGCAATCGGGGGAAAGCGTGATGGCGAACGGCAGCCGTCCGACGCCAACGCTGGCGAGGGCGAGATTGCGCCGTACGTCGAAGATTGCGACGCGGAAGTTGGCCTGGTCGAGCACGTACAGCAGGCCGCGCGCGGCATCGAGGGCGAGGTCGCCCGAATAGCTGTCTGTGAATCCATTGGCATTCAAGTCGTAGCGGGCTAGCCGCCGGCCGGATGCGGGATCGAGCGCGCGCACTTGTCCCGATTCGCCCTCGGAGGCATAGAGTGCGCTTTCGCCATCAAACGCCAGGCCCATGAACGTGCTGTGCCATTCGTCGTCATCCTCGGCATCATCCGGGCCTTCTTTCTTGGGAGGGATCGCAAGCTGGCGGCCGCGCCAGACCCCGTCGATGTTCTCGAGCATGGTGAGGGAAAAGCGGTCCGGGCCGCCGTTGGCGGTTACGATGCGGTCGCCGCTGGGGCTGATGGCGAGGCCGAAGGGTCCCGGTCCGGTGGTGTATTGGCCGCCAAATGGACTGAGTAGGCGGCCTCCCGGCAAGACCGTTCCGGCGCCTTCTTCGGTGCGCCGGGCCGGGCGGTCGCCTGCGGGCGTGCGGTAATCGGCGGCCGCAAGGGGGACCAGGACGCACAGGGCGAGCCAGACCGCGCTGACGAAAGCTGCTTTCATCTACTGCTCGTCTTCGAGGGGGGACGCCTCAGGAGCTGCCCTCCGCCGGGCGCGGTTGTCCAGATAGGTTTTGCGGCAATTGAGGATGGCCCGGCGGGCCTCGCGTGGGCCGTCCCAGCCTTGCGTGGTGGTGACGCGTCCCTCGAGCTCCTTGTAGATGGTGAAAAAATGCTCCCACTCGCGCCGCACGTGCGGAAAAATCTGATCGATGGTATGAATCTCGTCGTAGCGGGGATTGCGATTCGGTACCGCCAGGATCTTCTGGTCTTTCTCATGTTCGTCGACCATATGCAGGAGTCCGATGGGACGAACTTCGATCAGGCAGCCGGGGAAGCTCGGCTCCTCGACCATCGCGATGACATCGAGCGGATCGCCGTCAAGCGCGGTCGTGCCAGGGATAAAGCCATAATCGCCGGGATAGTGCATGGGTGAGTAGAGCGCCCGGTCGAGACGGAAGAGGCACAGCTTGCCGTCGTATTCGTACTTGTTTGTTGAGCCTTTCGGTATCTCGACGATCATGCGCACCAACTCCGGGCACTCCGGGCCGGGGTCGATATCGTACAGCGATTGCATCGTTAGCCCTCAGGCTAGCAGAGGCGCAATTTGCAAGGGATGGCGCGTCAGTCGCGAGCGATGGAGAGGGGCTTGAAGGTGGTGACAAGCTGGAACGCGAAGGTGTTGTCGACGGCGCCTCCGAGCGCCGGGCCGAAGCGGATTTCGTAGCCCGCTTTGAGGAGCTGGTAGGGATTGGGACGGAAGCCCACGGCGGTTTCGATGCAATCGGCGCGGGGAAACGCATTCGCGCGGAGGTAACCGATACGAGTTGCGAGATACCAGCGCGGCGCGAGCACGCGGCGCAATTCGCCATAACCGCTGTCCTCTTTGAAAGTGGGGAGCACGCGGTAATCGAACTGGAATTTTTGCCACTCGCCCCAGACGTTCCAGGGGCCACGGCCCCATTGCGCGTCGATCCCGAGGGCGCTGCCGGGTAACTGGCGCGGGGGCGCTTCGCCCGGACGGTAAAACGGCGATTGCCGATCGAGGTATGGACCGCGGTATGCGGAGACACCCACTCGGAATCCCTGGCGTATGGTGTAGCCGGCGCCCCCGGCCCAGTTGCCGTACTGGTCGTGATCGTAGAAAGCGCGGCGGTTGGCCGGGGAGGAGCTGGTAAGCTGCAGGCGGGCGTCGAATCGGGCCGCCGTGGCGTCCACTTCAGCGCCGGTCAATCCCAGATTTGAGACGCCCTTGCCGTAATAGCCATAGGACAGCGGCACGTCGATGAGAGGGTTCACGGCGTCGTCATAGCGAAGGAGAAAGGAGCCGAAGGCGGTGGACAGCTCGCCGGCGCGAACAACAATGGAGCGGGCGCCCCAGAATCGGGAATAGGTCAAGGCCGCCTGTAAAACGTCGCTCTTCAGCCCGTAGCCCTGGGTGGAGTATTCTTCCGAGAAGTAGGGTCGTGAATGGACCTGAATCGCCCCCGTTAGGCCCCAATGGGAGCTGAGCTTCCAGACCGGATATAAGACCAGCCGAACGCCGCCGGATACAGGACTGCCGTTGCGCGGGCTTGCCGTGAGCTCGTCGGCGTATTCCGCGGCGGCGCTGAGAGTGCCGCTCAACTGGAGCCCGGAATTGGCCTCCTGGGCCAGGATCGCGCCCGCCGCGGAACACCAAAGAGCAATGACCAGGAGCTTCATACGGTTGCCGGCCGCTCGGCGACGGGTTGCCGCGCCAAGGTTCGCCACAAGCTTTCGAGAGACGGCTCTTCGGCATTTTCCTGTTTTTCCGCGCTGCGGTGCAAGCCCGTGAACGCTTCGACGGCGGCGGGGTCGAACTGCGTGCCCGAGAAGCGCTCCAGGATGGCTATGGCCTCTTCGTGGCTCATTCCGGCGCGATAAGGGCGGTCGGAAGTCATGGCGTCGTAGGCGTCGATGACGTGAACGATGCGGGCGGACAGCGGGACCGCTTCGCCGGAAAGGCCGAACGGGTAGCCGGTACCGTCCCAATTCTCGTGGTGCAGCTCGACGACCGGCAGGTAGAGCTCGAAACCGTGAACGCCCTCGAGGATGCGCCGGCCAATGGTGGGATGCGTCTGTATGAGAGCGAACTCTTCGGCGGTGAGCTTCCCCGCATTTTGGAGCACGCTATCGGCGATGCCTATCTTGCCGATGTCGTGCAGCAGCGCGCCGATACGGATCTCGTCGATTTGGGCGGGCGCAATGCCGATGGCGCGGGCGGCCGCGCAGGACCATTCGCTGACGCGGCGGCTGTGGCCGGCGGTATAGCGGTCCCGCGCATCGAGCGCGCTGGCAAGCGATCCGACGAATTCGACGTAGGCGCGGTGAAGGTTTTCGCGGCCTTCGCGAATGCCGGCGGCGGCGCGGTTGAAGCTCTGCATCAGCTCCCGCATCTCCTGAATCGGCGCGCGATCCGGCCGAAACTCCGGGAGCACCCCGGTCCGCGCGCCGGCCCGGAGCTGCGAGACGATTGCGTCGATAGGCCTCACGATGGAGCGTGACGAGACGGCGGCGATCACGAAGGCGGCCAACAATGCGGCCAGGCCGGCGAACAGGAAGACCTTGCGGAGAATTGCCTGCATGGGGCCGCTGGCCGCATCCATGTTCTGTAGGCCGCGCAGCAGGTATCCCTTTTCATACCCTGCGCCGGTTTCATCGCCTGCGCCCGCCGCCCCGACAGACGCCATTTCGAGGGGCAACGAAAGATAGGTCTGGCCGGCCAAGCGTATTTCGCATTCCGCGCCGGGGCGGCAGGAGAGCAGGGCGGCCTGGAGTTGTCGAGCCGGGATGCCCGGAACGCTCGATTCAATCACCTTGCCGTAGCGCGTGAGTACGGCGGGAATATTGAATTCGGAAAAATCGAATCGCTCGCCCACCGAGATCGCGGCGAGATTCTCGTCTGCTTGATCAACGGGAACGGTTGTCACTTGATAGGTCCGCTGGTCGGTTGAAAAGAATCCATGCCGCGGCGGTCGGAGGCGCGTGAGATCCATGGGGCCGAACTGGCCGGCGGATCGCATGATTCCTGCCATGGCGCGGCCATCGAGGCCGGAGGCGAGCAGGAAATCGAAATTGAGAGACTCGCAGATTTCCCGCAACTGTTCTTCGACGGTGCGCCGCGCATCGCCGCTGCCGGGGTCTTGCAGCAGAAGTTGAATGCCCGCCTTAAGCGCAGCGTTCTCGGCGACCATGCTCAGGAATCGGCTGTTTTGAAGCTCGCTCCTGGCATGCGCGCGAGCCATCGACGTTTGCGTTTGCCGCAAGGAGGAGCGCAGACCGTCGCGCACAGAGGCAACGACCATTTTCTGAATGCTCCAGAAAGAGCCGAGCAGCAGCGCCGCGAACGGAAGAAAGGACCACAGCAGGGTTCGCGTCGCCAATCGCATGCGCTCACCTGTGCCCGAGAGCGTGGGCCATGGGGGCGCCGTTTTCGTCAAGGGGGATCTCGAATTCGAGGTGAGCGTCATGAGCGGCGGCGAGGGTCACTTGTTGGCGGAAAAATCCGGCCGCCTTATGCCATGCCACGGCCGTGTACTGGCCGGCGGGAACGTCGTGAAGCTCGAAGCGGCCCGCGGCATCGGCTTGGGCGTGCCAGTTGTTTGGGACGACCAATATGGCAGCAGTCATGTTGGGGTGGAGGTGGCAGTTCACCAGAACGATGCCCGGCTGCGGAAATACGATTCTGCGAGTCTGGCCTCTAGGATAATTTCCAAGGTCGAAATTCTTTGGCTTGGAAAAGGAGAAGACGTTGTGAAAGATGGGGTCGTAATTTGGAAACGAAACCGTGGAGCCGGCAGCAATTACCAGGAGTTCAGGAGAAAAGCGGCGGTTCCTCTGTTCCAAGGTGGCCGTTTCGGGGTTACACGGTAGTTGCCCTTCGAGGTAGATCGCGACGTGCCGGAGTTCGTACGCCAGCGGGTCCGAATCCGGATCGGAAGCGAGTTCCACGGCGGCGCCCCGCTCATAAGCATTCGCTGCCGGCGTCACCTTCCTCCTGGTCAGCTTGTGCTTGATGACGATGACGCCCTCAATGTCCGTTGCGCCGCACGCGAGGAGGGCGCAGAAGTACAAGAGGGCGGCGCGAAGCAGCCGATCGGCCATTACTTACGCTATCGGCCGGTCCGGGGGTTTTCACCACGGACAAATGAGAATAGATTCCAGGTTGTTGGCTCGGGTGTTCGCCGTACTTGGCGGCGCGAGCGTCCGCGATTTTATCTCTTCGCGGCCAGGCTGTTGGCGTCCACGAGCGATTCGTAGAATTTGCAGAAACGCTCGGGATAGGAATCTTTCGTCACGGCCCAGGTGTTCTGGAAAACCTTCTGATTTGCCCAATACCGGAACATATCGATCCAGCCCTGTACATAAGGATGGTCCCGCTGGTCGGGATCTTCGAGGCCGAGATCGTAGAAGACTCGCTCCATGAGTTGCATTAACTGGTTACAGACGTGGCCGGAGTTGTGCGACCAGTCTCCGCGGCCCGCGATGTGGCCAAAGCCCTCGAAGAGGGCGGGATCGAGATCCTCCAGCTTGTCGTCGCGGCGCACGGATTCGAGAATGCGCGCATACATCTCGGTATGCGCGGGAGATTTCCGGTCCACCGCCGGACTGGGCGGATACCAGATGCGATAGAGGTCCGTGAAGAAGCGCTCGCGGTCCTGCGCGCTGCCGCGCCCCAGATCGGCGTTCGCGAAAACCTTGTCCGCGATGTGATGGCCGAGGCGGCGGTAACTTTCGAACTGCGATTCGTCGAACCACTGATCGGCGGTGGTCTCCTGCGGGAACTCCGGCTTGCGGGCGCGATATTCCAGCACGTCGGGGGCTTCGTCGCCGGTGAGCGACGTCTTCAGATAGACGATATGCCCTTCGAAGCCGCGGTATTTGATTGTGCCCACGGCACAGTGCGCGCGGCTGAATCCAGCGGTCTTGCGCAGCCGCTCGAGCGGCAGATCGATGTCCACGCCGAAGTCGGTGCGGCATTTGCGGATGGCGTTACCAATGCCGTTGAAGGCCATGTTCGCATCCTCCTCGCCATCGCAGCAGATAATATAGCGGCAGCGGCGTCGCACCAATTCATAGATGCCCATGTTGTCGAAATGGCCGCCGTCGGTGACGTTGACATACCTGCTGTCCGCGTTTGCCAGCCCGAAGAGCTCCCGGATCGTGTACATGAGACCAAAGGGTGGCCCCGGACTCCGGAAGGAACATTTCAGGGCGTTTCCGAGCCACCAGCCCAGCCGGACATTAAACACGGTTAGCAGGAATGAAACCGCGGTGGAGGTGTGATATCCCATGTTGGGGCTAACGGCGGCGCCCGAAATGGCCACGGCCATGCCGACGCTCACGCGGCCGGCAGTGAGCCTGGTAGAACGGTACGCGCAAGGCTTGCCGTTCGCGGCCGCGCGGCGCTGCGATTCGTCCTGATAGCGCGCGAGTGAGCAGGCGTGAGCGGAATCGCCCAGCCGCATCTCGTCGGCCACGGTTTCTGCGCTGAAGCCGGTATATAGAGGCGTGAAGATGAACGACTGCCCCTTGCGCTCCTGATACTGTAGTTTGCCGCCGGAGCTGACGTTGAGGGTCGCGTTCACGATAGGATACGGCCCCACGTAAGTCTCGTGGCGGCGTTTATGGCCGTTGGGGTGGGCCTCTTCGATGGGATCCGCGCCGGAATTGGCAAACAGATCGAGACTGGCATCGTCGTAATCGTCGAAGCCGGTAAAGGGATTCGGATTGCGCTGCTTCTCGCGCGAGGCGCCGAGATAGCAACGCACCAGCCGGTTTTTGTAGAAGTTATGCATCGAAAAAATGTTGATGTCCACGCGCCAGGCGAGCAGAAGTCCGGTAATGGCGCAGAGGGCCAACAGCGGCGCCAGTCCACTGAGGAACCAACGCTTGCTAGGGTCGGCGATGAATTGCGTCGTGGTCAGATGCTGCCAATATGCGTTCAGAATCGACTGGAATCCTGACCCGCTAGAGACCGGAAGACCGTGGACCAGAATGACGTGGACGCCGAAGGCGATGGCGAAGGCGAAGCCGATCATGAAAACGTAAGGCGCGGTGAGGGCGAGGATCTCAAGCGCGACCGACCGAGTTGCGCCGGCGCGTTCGTCATTCTGTTGGCCGCTGGTTTTGCCGCTATTGCCGGCGAGGAATCCGCCGATCGTGGTGGCGATCCATCCGCCGCCGAGCGTTCCTATCAACGTTCCGCTGGCGGCCCCGATCGCGGCCACGATCCACGGCCCGTAGATGGAGACGCCGAGAATGGCGATCCAGAATACGGCGACGATCGCCATCCAGGAGCGTAGCCGTCCAAGCCATTCGCGGCTAGCCTCCGGAAGATCGCGTCCCATTAAGCCGATATGGATAACCACGCCGGCCGCGAATACCAAAAGCACCAGCGGAGGACCCCAGGCGAAGACGAGCCAAGGCTCGGCGGGTTGGTTATGTTGGGTGTCGAAAAGGAGCGCGACGGCGCGCAGCAGCGCCGCCGTAACGAAGCCCGCGGCGGCGGGCGCGATCAAGTATATCGCGAGCGCGCCAAGGCGGCGGCCCGCGCTTATCGAACCGTTTACTTTCTCCTCCGTGCGGGCAAAACACTCGTAAGTGCGGCCGCACACCTGTAAAACGAAGTAGGCGCTGGAGAGCACGGCGAAATTTAGCCACACGCCTTGCCACAGAGTCCCTGTGACGAACACATCGCGCGCCCTGTCCAGCCAGACGCTGAACACGATGGCCGAGAGCAGCGGGAAGATGCAGAACCAGCGAACGCCGAAATTCGAAATTTCACGATCGCGGTTGGCGGGCGGGGTATCGCTGAGCGCGATGGTCGAGTTGCGCCAGAGATTCCAGGCCATCAGCCCGATCATGGGCCCGAGGAGGACGACGGCAATAATTAGAGGGCCGAACTCGTTAAGAATCGGACTGCGGCTAGCGCCCATCGAGAAAAAGAACGCGGCCAGCTTTCCCAGCGCTCGCGCCACCAGAACGACGGTGGCGAACAGCGCAACCAGAATCGTCAGGTTCAATAACGTATTGCGCAGCCAGGTTACGGCCAGGAGCCAGGTGTCGGCGCTGAGCAGGCTCTTGCGCGGAGTGAGGTAACTGCTGTACTGCCGCAAGAACGTGATTTCCTCCGCTTCCGGCGTCTCGTTGGGGTCGAATGTGTTGCGCGTGCTCAAGCGCTCGCATACATGATCGAAGCCCTCGCGGGGCGTTCTGGGGGCGACGCCGGGATCCTGCTGCGTTTGCGAGCGGCGAATCCAGGAATATAGCCACGATCCGATATAACCGCCGCCTGAAACGGTCGAGATATAGTCGAGCTGCTTCAACAGGCCGCGCTCCGCGAGCCTCTGCAGAATGCCCAGACTGAACGTCGCGCTGCGGATGCCCCCGCCTGAAATAGCCAACCCCATGAGATCGTGGTGAGGCTCCGCCGCATCGATCTTGAATTCACGGCGGCGGCGCCCGATCTGTTCTATCTCCTCTTTGAGTACCTGGTGGAACGGCACGGCGCCGCGATCCAGACCGTTATGTGACATTTGAAATCCCCCGTGATAGCGATCAAGCATATAACGTCCAGGGGTGGTAATGCAACGTAGTAATGCAACGGTGAAAGAGCAATTTCGACGGCTATATTACGGGTAACCTCTGGCGCCACGCCCGGTAATAAAAAAGGAACCTAACCGGTCCCAAAACCGTACGTCCAAAGCAGAGCAAGCGTAAGGAGCGTAAATGAGCGGAAGCGAAATGCCACTGATCGAACTCCACGAGGTCACCAAGGTCTTCATCACCGACGAGGTTGAGACGCATGCCCTCGCCGGCATCCAGATGACCATAAACAAAGGCGAATACGTCTCCATTTCAGGCCCGTCGGGCTGCGGCAAATCGACGCTACTCGCCATCCTGGGCCTTCTAGATACGCCGTCGGACGGAGTCTACGAATTGAACGCCACGCGCGTCGAGCACATGAAGCTCTCGGAACGCGCCCGTGTCCGCAACCGGGAAATCGGCTTCATTTTTCAGGCCTTTAATCTCATAGGTGACTTGAACGTTTATGAAAATGTCGAGCTTCCGCTGACGTACCGCAATATGCCCTCTTCTGAACGGAAAAAGCTGGCCAAGGAGGCGCTCGAGCGCGTGGGCATGTCGCATCGCATGAAGCATTATCCGTCGCAGCTCTCGGGCGGTCAGCAACAACGTGTGGCCGTGGCGCGAGCATTGGCGGGCCGTCCATCGATCCTGCTGGCCGACGAGCCCACCGGCAATCTCGATTCCGCCAACGGCGAAGCGGTTATGAATTTACTGAAGGAGCTGCATCGCGAGGGCGCGACCATTTGCATGGTGACGCACGATCCGCGCTATGCGCAGCTCGCCGACCGCAGCATCACTCTTTTCGATGGCCGGATTGTGGAGGAGAAGAGCACGGCGATGGCGTGAGGGGACGCCAGCCGGCGCACTCGACCACGGGCAGACGCGGATATTTGGGGAAGCGCGTGTCGATCTTCGACAGTTCGCAGCGGTAAAAGAGAGAGCCGCGATCGGATCGCAAAATTTGCGCATTGAGGCAATTTCCGCACAGCCCCGGTGGCGTACCCGATTCCACGCCTTCAGATTCGCACGGCGGCAGATTCGCACGGCGGCAGATTCTCACGGCCGGCCGGGGCGGCTTGGCGCGGGCTACTCTGGTAACGATGGCGCTAGAAGAGTATCGCCGCAAGCGCGACTTTGAAAAGACCCCCGAACCGGCGCCTAAGCCGGCCGCGAAAAAGAATCTCGCGGGGCTGCCGCATTTCTACATCCAGCGCCACGATGCGACGCGCTTACACTATGATTTCCGGCTGGAAATCGGCGGCGTGCTGGTCTCCTGGGCGGTGCCCAAAGGACCTTCACTCGAGCCGCTCTCAAAGCATCTCGCCATGCACGTGGAGGATCATCCGCTCGATTACGGCAGTTTCGAGGGCAACATTCCGAAGGGCGAATACGGCGGCGGGAGCGTGATGTTGTGGGACCGCGGCGTCTGGGAACTGCTGGGCGATGTCAGCGCGCAGGATCAGATTGCGCGCGGCGATTTGAAATTCCGGCTGCACGGGGAAAAGATCAAGGGCGAGTTCGCGCTGATTCACATGCGCGGGCGCGGCAAAGGCAACGAGTGGCTGCTAATTAAGAAAAAGGACGACGAAGCGCGGCCGGCTTGGAACGTGGAGGATTTCGCTTACAGCGTTCTCACGGGACGCACGCAGCAGGAGATTGCGGATAACCTGCCGGCGGTGAAGAAGGCGCGCAAGACGGCGCCGGGTAAGGGCGCTAAGGGCGCCAAGGCCGCGGCGGCTCAAAAAAAAACTTTGAAAGCGGCGGGGCGTCCGGGGTAGGTGGGGCGGCCGCTTCCTCGCATCCCGGCTTGGAATCGATGCTGCGGGGGCTCAAGGACGCGGTGAAGGCGGCGATGCCGGAGCAGCTTTCGCCCATGATGGCGTGTCTCGCCGATGCTCCGCCGGATGGCGCCGGGTGGCTTTACGAGATCAAATGGGACGGCGTTCGCGCGCTATGCTTCGTCGAGGACGGGCATCTCCAGATTTATTCCCGCAACGGCAACCGCTGCACGCAACAGTATCCGGAGCTGAGCGTGCTGCCGCATTACGTGAAGGCCCGAAACGCCATTCTCGACGGCGAAATCGCCGTGCTGGACGACAAAGGCCGGCCGCGATTCAATCTCATCCAGCCGCGCATCTCGGTATCCGATCCGAATTCGATCGCGCACCTCTCGCGATCCACTCCGGTGAATCTGTTTCTCTTTGACGTTCTTTACCTGGACGGCTACGATTTGCGAGCTGTGCCGCTGCTGGAACGCAAGCGCGTACTGACTGAAATGGTCACGCCCAGCGATCGCATCCGCACCTCGGATTATTTTGAGACCAACGGCCGCGAGATGCTGGAAGCGGCGCGTCAGACCGGGCTCGAGGGCATCATTGCGAAACGAGCCCAGAGCAAGTACGAGAGCCGCCGCAGCCCCGACTGGCTCAAGGTCAAGGCCACGAACGAGCAGGAATTCGTGATTGGCGGCTTCACGCACGGGGAACGTTCTTTTTTCAGTTCGCTGGTGCTGGGGGTCCATGACGAGCACGGGAAACTTGTCCATGCCGGCCAGGTGGGGACGGGGTTCAACGAAAAAAATCTGCGCGACGTATACGAGCGACTGGAGCCGCTGATCACGACCAAGAGCCCCTTTGCGAAGCCGATTACGAATCGCCTCGGCCGCGACGTCACGTGGGTGAAGCCGGAGCTGGTCGCGCAGATCAAATACCTGGAGTTTACGCCCGATGGCCTACTGCGCGCGCCGGTTTTCCTCGGTCTGCGAACGGACAAGAGCGCGCGCGAGGTCGTACGGGAACGCGCGACGGGCACGGGTGAAGCGCTGATCCCGGAGAGCGCCGCGGAGTTTTCAGCCAACATCGACGGGCACGCGCTGAAGTTCACCAACTTGCGGAAGATCTGGTATCCGCGCGACGGCATCGCGAAGCGCGATGTGATCAACTATTACAACGATGTCGCCGATCTGATTCTGCCCCATCTGCGCGATCGGCCGCTTTCGCTTAAGCGCTATCCGAACGGGATCGACGAGGAATTCTTTTTTCAGAAGAACGCGGAGGATAAGGCCGCCCGACTGGGTCCGGCTCGAAGCGATCGATTCGGAGCACCGCGGCGCGCCGATCCATTACATCATTGCGAACGACCGCGCGACGCTGCTTTACCTGGCAAACCTTGCCTGCATCGACCAGAATCCGTGGATGAGCCGCGTCGGCTCGCTCGATAACCCGGATTTCGTTTTGATCGATCTGGACCCGCTGGAGTGCCCGTTCGACAAGATTGTCGAAGCCGCGCTGCTGGTACGGAAGCGGCTCGAGGAGCTCGATCTCGAAGGATATCCCAAGACGACGGGCGGCGACGGGATGCACATCTATATTCCGCTCGAGCCAGTGTACACCTATGAACAGGTCCGCTCGTTCGCGGAAATCCTTTCCATTCTCGTGATCGGGGACCAGCCCGATCTGTTCACGACGCCGCGGGCGGTGGCGAAACGCAAAAAAGGGAAAGTTTATTTCGATTATCTTCAGATCTCGAGCGGGAAGACCATCGCCGGGCCTTACGTTCTGCGGGCCTATCCCGGCGCTCCCGTTTCGACGCCTCTGAAGTGGAGCGAAGTGCACAAGGGGCTTTCGCCGGAGCGGTTCACAATCAAGAATGCGCGGGCGCGGTTTGAGGAGAAGGGCGACCTTTTCGCTCCGGTGCTGGCGAAAAAGCAGAGGATCGAAGGGGCGCTGGAGAAGCTGAGCTCGCTCGTCGGCGGGAAGGCTGGAGATGTTCAATGAAGGGGAAAGCTTCAACTTGCGCCAGCGCGCTAGACAGTCCATACGAGCATTTGAGTTCAGCGCGGGCGCCAAGCTTCGAGTCGTGCGATGCGCTCTTCAGTCGGGGGGTGGGTGGAGAAGAGGCGCGTGATGCTTTGGCCGGTGAAGGGCTTGACGATGAAGAGGTGCGCCGTGGCCGGCGTAGCGTCCAGCATGGGAACTTGCTGGGAGCCGACCTCGAGTTTGCCTAGCGCCGAGATCAGCTCGCTGGGGTTGCGCGTCACGTCGGCGGAGGTCTGGTCCGCGGCGTATTCGCGGGTGCGGGAAATGGCCATCTGGATCAGCATGGCCGCGATCGGAGCCAGGATGAACATCAGGAGCGCGCCCCAACCCCCTCCTTCCTCTTCGTCGTCGCTGCGCCCCATCCCGAACCAGAAGGCCATGCGGGCGAGAAAGGTGATGGCGCTGGCGAGCACGGCGGCGATGGAGCTGGTGAGGATGTCGCGGTTCTTAACGTGTCCCAGCTCGTGCGCCACCACGCCTTCGAGCTCGCGGTCGTTCATCAGCCGCAGAATGCCGGAGGTGAACGCCACGGATGCATGGCTCGGGTTACGTCCGGTGGCGAAGGCGTTAGGCGAGTCTTCGGGCAGCAGCCAGAGCTTGGGCATGGGTAGGCCCATGCGCATCGTGAGACTTTGAACCAGCGGGAAAACGCGCGCGTACACGTTCCCGTTTTCCGTAGGGGTGATCGGCTGGGCGGAATACATGGACAGCGCGATTTTGTCGGAAAAGAAGTATCCGACGAAGTTCATGGCGACGGCGAGGCCGAGTCCGATGACGAGCCCTTGACGTCCGCCGAGGGCATCTCCGGCCAACAGCAGGAGACCGCTCAGGGTTCCAAGCAGCAGCGTGGTTTTGAGAGCATTCATAAAATAGGGCGGGGAGCGGGCCCCGCCCATAGGTTGAGACGTACGGTCTTCAGTTGTTGTTCACTTGCACTTTGATGGAGCGCGGCTTGGCGACTTCCTTCTTCGGCAGCGTGACGGTCAGGACGCCCTGGGCGTAATCGGCGCGGACCTTTTCGCTATCGACCGTGTCGGGCAAGGTGAAGTAGCGGGCGAACGATCCGTAGCTGCGCTCAACTCGCTGGTAGCCACGACCATTTTCATCCCCTTGGAACTTACGATCGCCCTTCAGGCTGAGCGTGCCATTCTCGATCTGGATATCGACGTCTTCGAGCTTTACCTCGGGCAGGTCGGCTTTGAGCACCCATTCGTCCTTGGTTTCGAAGATATCGACGGGCGGAACCCAGGGGCGCGCGCCGCTCTGATCGAGCATGCGGCTCACGGTGTCCTGGAAAAGGCGCAGTCCAACGGGAAAGTCATCGAGTTCAGCGGGGTTGTATTTGACGACAGGCATTATCAGGTTTCCTCCTAAATCTACTTTCACAACCAGTATAAAATATGAGTACAAGATCGTCAACAGCTGTTAGCGTATAAATTCTTTGTTGAAACCAGTAACTAAGACCGATTCAGTCGCATTTATGTAGCAGAGTGCCTTGACAGGCGCTCGGGCCGGATTCCATACTGAGGGTCATAGTGCAAGTGAGTGTCAAAAAGGCGCGGAAGGCAGCGCGGCTGGCGGGCACGCTGGCGGAGTTGCGCGAGGGTGAGCGCGGCATTCTGGAGCGCCTGGACCTTCCGGCGGATGTGGCGCAACGGCTGATGGAGCTGGGATTTCTCCCCGGGGCTCCGGTGACGCGGGCGCGCAGCGCGCCGGGGGGCGACCCGCGTATTTTCCGCGTGGACGGGTCCGAAATCGCGCTGCGGCGGGACACAGCGGCGCGTCTGATCCTACGTTCGGATGCGGCGCCGGATGCGCCATGAGCGCTTGTCACGACTGCTCCGAATGCCCAGCGGCTCTTTTGCCGCCTTTTAGGGCAACTTCCGCGACGCCGCACGTGGTAGCGCTGGTAGGG
Organism: Bryobacterales bacterium; assembly: GCA_963838885.1. Taxonomy (GTDB): domain Bacteria; phylum Acidobacteriota; class Terriglobia; order Bryobacterales; family Bryobacteraceae; genus JAICMB01. Next base: position 15,635 of record CAWITB010000021.1, read on the forward strand.
CCGCCCAATTCAGGAAAATCGACCTTATTCAATCGCCTGACGGGGATGCGCCAAAAGGTCGCTAATTTTCCCGGCGTGACGGTGGAACATCACATCGGCAGAGCGAAAACGCACGGCCCGCGGGAAGTTGTGCTGGTGGATCTGCCGGGCGTGTATGGCTTGAGTCCGCGCTCGGAAGACGAACAGGTGACCCGCAACGTGCTGGCGGGGGAGATGAAAGACGTCCCCAAGCCGGATTCCGTGCTGTTGATCCTGGATTGCACGAATCTGGCGCGGCATCTGGTTCTGGCGGCGCCGATTCTGGCCTTGAAGCTGCCGACGCTGATCGTCTTGAATATGGCGGACGATCTGCGCGCGCGCGGCGGGGAAGTGGACGCGGCCGCGTTATCGAGCGAACTGGGAGCGCCGGTGGCGCTGATCAGCGCGGCCAAGGGAGAAGGCGTCGATAAGGTTTTTCAGTTTATAGAAGGAACGGCGCAAGGGCGCGCGGCGGTGACGAGCCCGCGGCTGGAGCTGCCCGTGTTGCACGACGTACCGCGCTGCCGCCATTGGGCCGGGCAGATTGGCGCGGGAGCGGCTTACAAGGCGCCCGAGCCGCCGCTCTGGACGCGCCGTCTGGACGCCGTCTTCCTGCACCCTCTGGCCGGTCCGGCGATTTTCGTGGTGGTTGTGGTGGCGGTATTTCAGACCATTTTCGCCGGCGCGAGGCCGCTGATGAATGGGCTGCAGGACCTGATCCAGACCTCCGGCGCGTGGCTCGCTTCCATACTTCCGCATTCCATTTTCACGTCGCTGCTGGTGGACGGGATCTGGACGGGGGTGGGGAGCGTGATCGTGTTTCTGCCGCAGATCCTGCTGCTCTTTCTGTTCATCGGCATCCTCGAAGATTCCGGCTATCTGGCGCGCGCGGCGCTGATCGCCGACCGCACCATGGCGAAGTTCGGGCTGCAGGGCAAGTCCTTTATCCCGCTGCTTTCCGCTTACGCCTGCGCGGTGCCGGCCATCCTTTCGACGCGCACGATCGAGAACAAGCGCGACCGCCTGGCCACGATCATGATCGCGCCGTTCATGACGTGCTCGGCGCGTTTGCCGGTTTATACGCTGATCATCGCGGCGTTTATTAAGGAGCGCTGGCTGGTCCGCCCGTTTTTGGGGACGCAGGCGGGAGCGATGCTGGGGCTGTACGCGCTGGGATTCTTGGCGGCGATCGCGACGGCGCGTCTTTTGAAATCGTCGGTGTTAAGAAGCGAAAGGACGCCGTTCGTGCTGGAGATGCCGCCGTACCGGCTGCCAACCTTGCAATCGCTCGGGCTGCGGCTGTACGACCGCTCGAAGGTTTTCCTGCGCCGCGCCGGAACGGTGATTCTGGCCGTGGCGATCGTGTTGTGGGTGCTGCTGCATTTGCCGTCTGGCGGGAGGCCAGGCGCCGCAGATCGGCGACAGTTACGCGGGGATGTTGGGGCACGCCATGGAGCCGCTGATTAAGCCGCTCGGGTTCAACTGGAAGATCGGCATCGGGCTGGTTTCCTCGATCGCGGCGCGCGAGGTGATCGTGGGGACGCTAGGGACGATTTATGGCGTGGAGGGCGCATCGCAAAGCGAAGGATTGCGGCAAGCGCTACAGAGCGAGTTGACGTTGGGCGGAGCCTTTGCGCTGCTGATCTTCTTTGCGTTCGCGATGCAGTGCATGTCGACGATCGCGGTGGTGCGGCGGGAGACGGGAGGATGGCGCTGGCCCGCGATTCAGTTCACATACATGACGTTTCTCGCCTATGCAGGCGGATTCGTCACCAACCACCTGGTCCACAGCGGGCTGCTGTGAGGCTCAGAATCTCTTGAAGCGCACAGTTTGATAGTGGCCGTCGGGCTTCCCGGCGGCGTTGTCGCCCGCTTCTTTGACACAACGCTGAAAATCGTCTTCGAGCGCGTTCCCGAAACGCTTGCCGTCGTAGCGCAGCCAAATGGCATCGCTGCGCTTGTGGCGCGTCGGACGGGTCTCCTCGATGACGGCGCCGACGGGAACGTTCTCGCAGGCTTCGGTCATCTCTTCGTCGCGCCAAATTGGAAAGGTCTCCTGCACGATGTACTTCATAGTTTGGGTTCACTTCAATTATCGCTTCTTTGGCGGCGCGATGTTAGGATGAACGTTGGACCGGACCCGGTCCTCCCTTTTCCATGCGAGACGTCATAATCATCGGCTCCGGCTGCGCCGGAAACACGGCGGCGATTTATACGGCGCGCGCCAATCTCAAGCCATTGGTTGTGGGGGGTAAAGAGCCCGGGGGACAGCTCTCGCTGACCACGCTGGTCGAAAATTTTCCCGGCTTCGTCGAGGGAATAGACGGGCCGCTGCTGGTTGAAAATATGAAACAGCAGGCCATCGGCTTTGGGGCCGAGTATGTGCATGGACAGGTGGTCGAAGCGGATCTTTCAGCGCGGCCGTTTCGTTTGCGGATCGATCACGAGTGGTTCGCGACGCGCACGTTGATCGTGGCATCGGGGGCTTCGGCGCGATGGCTCAACCTGCCGAACGAGCAGCGGCTGATCGGGCACGGGGTCAGCTCCTGCGCCACGTGCGATGGTTTTTTCTATCGCGGCAAGCGGATCATGGTGGTGGGCGGCGGCGACTCCGCGATGGAGGAAGCGAATTTCCTGACGCGTTTCGGCGAGACGGTGACGCTGGTGCACCGGCGGGAGCAGTTTCGCGCTTCGAAGATTATGCTGGAGCGGGTGCGGGCCAATCCCAAGATTCGCATCTTGACGGGCACGGTGGTCGAAGACATTTACGAGCCCGCGGAACACACCGTGACGGGCGTGAAGCTGCGCAATCTGAAGAGCAATGAGGTGTGGGAGGAGCCGGTGGACGGCTTCTTCGTGGCGATCGGCCATATTCCCAACACGGCTGCGTTTATCGGGCAAATCGAGCTGGACGTGGACGGCTACATCGTTTCGCACGGCGGCGCGCGCACCAGCGTGAAGGGCGTATTCCATGCGGGCGACGTGCAGGACAGGACCTACCGGCAGGCGGTGACGGCGGCGGGGGCGGGGTGCATGGCGGCCATCGAGGTGGAACGCTTTCTTGAGGCCGAAGGCCACTGAAGAACAGGATCGCCGGGCGCGCTGGACGGCGCTGTGGGCGGCGATGTTCGGCTACATGCTGGACGCGCTCGACGTATTGCTGTATGTCTTCGCGGTACAGACGCTGCGGGCGGAATTTCACTGGTCGAACAAGACCGCGGGTCTGATCGGCTCGGCGACGCTGGTTGCTTCGGCGCTCGGCGGCATCGCGGCGGGAGTGTTGGCGGATCGCATCGGACGGCGGCGCACGCTGATCTACACGATCCTGATTTATTCTTTCGCCTCGGCGGGATCGGCGACCGCGACGGGGGTGGCGAGCCTGCTTTTCTGGCGGGCGCTGGTGGGACTGGGTTTGGGCGGGGAGTGGTCGGCGGGGGCGGTATTGGTAGCGGAAAGCTGGCCCGCGCGGCATCGCGCCAAGGCGCTGGGCTTGATGCAATCGGGGTGGGCGCTGGGGTACATGTTGGCGGCGGTGGTGGCGGGCGTGGTGCTGCCGCGATTCGGTTGGCGTTGGCTTTTTCTGGCGGGGATTTTGCCGGCGCTGCTGACGTTGTGGATCCAGCGCAAAGTGGTAGAGCCTCCGATTTGGGCGGCGCGAAAACGCGAGAGGGCTCCGCTGATGGCGCTGTTTCGTCCCCCGCTGGGGCGCGTGACTCTGCTCGGGAGCGCTTTGGCGACGGCGGTGCTGTTCGCTTATTGGGGCGTCTTCACGTGGCTTCCGGCGTTTCTGTCGGCGCCGGTGGCGCAAGGCGGCGCGGGATTGACGATCGCGCGCACGAGCGTATTTATTTTCGTGATGCAGACGGGAACTTTTCTGGGGTACGTGAGTTTCGGCTGGCTGGCGGATCGATTCGGACGGCGGCCGGCTTTCTTCTGTTATGTAGTCATCGCGGCGATTTTGACTCCCATTTATGGCCTGACGCCGCGCTGGGCGGGAGCTTCGGCGCAGGCATGGCTCCTAGGGCTAGGCCCGTTGCTGGGTTTTTTCGGGACGGGATTTTTCTCGCTGTTTGGAGCGGTGCTGGCGGAGTTGTATCCGACCCCGCTGCGCGCGACCGGGCAGGGGCTGGTCTACAATTTCGGGCGTGGATTGAGCGCGTTGGCGCCGTACGGGGTGGGAGCGGTGGCCGACGCTCGCGGGATCGGCGCGGGGCTGGCGCTGAATTCGGGATTTTTCCTGATTGGCGCGGCGCTGATTTTCACGCTGCCGGAGACGAAAGGGACGGAGCTGGCGTAGGGGCGTGATAGAGTGGGAGAGAAGACGCGCCGGGGCGTGGCTCAGCTTGGTAGAGCGCCTGGTTCGGGACCAGGAGGCCGGTGGTTCGAATCCACTCGCCCCGACCACTTCTCTCAATAATTTACATGCGGCTGGCGCGACAACAGCCCTCTCAGAGATCTCTGGGCCGCGTTCCACGAAAGGACGCGCCGGAGAGATAGCTGAAAAAACCAAACGTCGCGTGGCCAAGGTATGGGTCCGTTATTTCCATCTGTGGTCGACAGACGCGAATGGCTGACGCGTGCGCACGAAAAAAAGACGCTCGGACCGGCTTCGACGCCAAAACCGAGGTACAGGAGAAGCTGACCGCGTACATCGAAGAATACACCGGTAAGGTCATTAGACAAGGTGGTTCGATCACCACGTTACCGAACTGTGGAATGCCTTGCGAAGCATGTTCCTTCGGTCGTGGGAAGACTACCGCCCCAGAAGTAACGCTTACATCGCTGCAGTTGCTGCTTAACAAAATAGCGGAGGATGGCTATCGCAAATCCGCCATTCATAAAAGCACACAGGCTCTGGCCCCCACGGGACAACTCGCCGGTTGACCGCTTAAACTCGACGGTCTCGGACTCTCCGGCAAGCGCCAGAGCGCGCCCAGGGCTTTCGTTCATCTCTCGAACCATGATGCCGTGATTCGCACGCGAATCCGGAATGCGCACCACAATTTGCGGGAACCAAGGCCTTAAGAAAAGGGTGATCGTTCGGACGGCGAGCCGAACCTCCTGCGCGCGAGCCAGCAGATCAGCTTCGGTGCAAACTGCCCACCACAGGCGAATTTTAGTATTTAATTTGAATTTTACACGAAAATATTTGCTGCTATTCAATGGGTTAACGAAAGCAGCCTGGTTCGGAACCAGGAGGCCGGCCGTTCGACCAAAATCTCTCCTCAAATTAGGTCTTGTGAATTTAGGCCTGAGACGTGTTGCGCGATTCCGGCGCCGATTGTTTGAACGCAACGTGGGCCTGCATGCGTTCCGGCAGCGCAAAATGCGGCAGCGGCTTGCCCCCATTTGCGTCCTTCCAAATCTCCGCGAAGGTATGATCGCCGGCGGCGAGAAATTTGTCGGCGTGAGCAGGATTAATCGCGAGACTCAATTTACAATGCGTGGCCCTCATTCACATTCGGATCGGCGAGCGCTATCACCGGACGAAAGCGCGCCAGCTTCGCGCGCTATCAGTCCCGCCTCTTCGAGCTGGGCGGCGACGTATTCCGAAGCCTTGCGGAATCCTTCCGTGCCGGGGTGCGCGGCCTTCGACGGCATCGCTTGCGAGATCTTCGACATAGGATCACCAGCGGTTCGCTTGCGCAGTGAAATCGACCGCCGCATGGGCTAAGGAACTCGCGGCGAGCAAGATCGCGATGAAACATTTCCGTCGATTTCCGTTCATCTCCGGCTTATTGTAGCCCGGCGCGGCGCCGCTATAATCGGATTGTCATGAATCGCAAGCTGTTCATTCTGACGTTTTGCGTGGCTTGCGCCTGTTCCGGCCAGCGTAAAGAGTACGAGAGGCCGGTGCGGCAGGCGGCGCGCGGAACGCATGGGGCCGTAGCCGCCGGATCGGAATTCGCCACCGAGGCCGGCATGAGGATGTACTATCGCGGCGGTAACGCGGTGGATGCCGCGATGGCGACCATGTTCGCGGCCTGCGTCACGGAGTTCTCGCATTTTGGAATGGGAGGCGAGGCCCCGATTCTTGTACGCACTAAAGCCGGTAAAGTATGGGCCATCGCCGGCGTCGGGACAATGCCGAAGCTTGCGACCGCGCGTTTCTTTCAAACGCGCAAAATGGAACCCGGCGAAATCTTGAGCATGGAGCCGGGCGGCATGAAGGGAATTATTCCCGTAGCGGGGATCATGCCCGCGCTGGTTCCTGGGATGGTCGCCTCCGGCCTGGTGACGCTGCGCGATTTTGGGACGAAGTCGTTCGCCGAAATCGCCGAATCCGCCGTAGAACTCGCGGACGGGTTCCCAATCGATGAAATGCGCTCCGGCTCGATCGCCCGTTCGCGCCGCTTCTTCGAGCGCTGGCCCGATTCGAAGCGCGTTTTTCTTCCCGGCGGACGCGTGCCGATGCCCGGCGAGATCTTCCGCCAACCCGATCTGGCGCGCACGCTGCGCGGCATGATCGAAGCCGAAAAGAAGGCGCTGGCGGCCGGCAAAAACCGGGCCGAAGCGATTGACGCCGTGGCGGATTATTTTTACCGCGGCGAGATCGCGCATAAAATCGACGCCTTTATGAAGGCCAATAACGGTCTGCTGCGCTACGACGACATGGCCGCGTTTCGCCTCAAACCGGAAGAGCCGGTATCGACCACGTATCGCGGTTATCGCGTTTACAAGCCCGGTTTTTGGAGCCAGGGGCCGGCCATGATCGAGGCCCTCAACATTATCGAAGGCTTCGATCTGCGCGCCATGGGCTGGAACAGCGCCGACTACATCCATAACGAAGTCGAAGCTCTCAAGCTCGCCTATGCGGATCGCGACACCTATTATGGCGACCCCAAGTTCAACAACATTCCGGAGCAGACGCTGCTCTCGAAGTCGTATGCCGCCGAGCGCCGTAAACAGATCGGGCCCAAAGCGTCGCTCGACTTCGAGCCCGGCGTTATCAAGGGAAAGAAAGGCATCCATCCGTCCGAGCTGGACGTCCAGCAGGTGCGCATCGACGATGAGCTAATGGCTCGCGATACTACCTGCGTGGACGCCATCGATAAAGACGGCGTTATGGTTTCGATCACGCCCTCCGGCGCCTGGCTGCCATCCGTGATCGCCGGCGACACGGGCATTCCGCTCACCGAGCGCGCCCAAAGCTTCTTGCTCGTGGACGGTTCTCCCAACGAGCTCGCCGGGGGAAAGCGTCCGCGGGTGACGCTCAGCCCGACGCTGGTTACCGAAGCGGATGGCCGCCCCGCACTGGCTCTTTCCACTCCCGGCGGCGACAACCAGGACCAGAGCCTGTTACAGGTGATGCTCGACACCCTCGAATTCGGCATGAACGCGCAGGCCGCCGTCGAAGCTCCGCGCTACCAAACGCGGCACCTGATCTCGAGTTTCGATAACCATGCCTGGAATCGCGGCGACCTCTTGCTCGACGAGCGCATTCCCATGCAGGTTTTCACCGAGCTGGTCGAAAAAGGCCACAAGGTCTCGACCCGATCGCGCTGGGCCAGCGGCGCCGCTCCCGTTATGGTCCGCATCATGCCCGACGGCGTGATCGAAGCGGGCGCCGATCCTTACGGCTACCGCGTCGCGCACGCGTATTAAGTGGACAGCCTCCCGCTTTTCCCCGAAGCGGACCGGGAGGACAAGCTGCCTTCGTTCGACCGCCACCTCTTGAAGCGGAGGCTCGACGAACTGGCGCGCCAGCGCATCTTCATCGGCGCCAGTTCCTGGAAATACGAAGGCTGGCTGGGCCAGATCTATACGCCCGAACGTTATTACTGGCGCGGCCGCTTTTCCTCCAAGCGCTTCGAACAGGAGTGCCTCGCGGAGTACGCCGAAACGTTCCCGATCGTGTGCGGCGACTTCTCGTTTTATCAGTTCCCAATAGCGGCATTCTGGGAGAAGCTTTTCGCCTCTGCCTCACCCACATTGCAATACGCCTTCAAGGTTCCGGAGGAGATTACGGTCAGAAGCTTTCCCGCGCACGCCCGCTACGGACCCCGCGCCGGTCAGGACAATCCCTCGTTTCTAAATGCGGCGATCTTCGACGCGCAGTTTCTCGATCTGCTGCGGCCCTTTCGGGATCGCGTCGCCGTCCTCATCGTCGAATTCGGAACTTTCCCGAAGTGGTGTTATCGCGAGCCCTGGCAATTTGTCGAGGCGCTCGACATTTTCCTCGAAGGCTTGCCAGGGGACTTCCGCTACGCCGTGGAAATCAGGAACGAAGAGTTTCTGGCGCCCGAGTATTTCGCCTGCCTGCGCGAGCACGGCGCCGCGCACGTCTTCAACGCTTGGACGCGCATGCCCAAGTTGCGGCATCAGATCGCCATTCCAGGGGCCTTCACGACGCAGTTCACGGTGCTGCGGGCGCTCCTTCGCCGTGGCCGTGCTTACGAGCAGGCGGTCGCGCAATTCTCCCCTTATAACGAATTGCGCGACCCCAGCCTGTCCACTCGTGAAGCTATGCGCGCGGTGATCTCCCGCGCCCGCGACCGCAACGAACCGGCCTACATCTTCGTGAATAATCGCCTGGAAGGCAACGCCCCGCGCAGTATCGAGGCGGTTCTGAGCGATCCCGGCTAAATTGCGAAACATTCCTCCCGCGCGCTTGTCCTACGTAGTGGCCGAGGCGGCGCTTGAAACGCGCTACCGCGCCGATTGCAGGACTGGGAGGTGAACATGACTTGTAGAGAACTGATGACGCCCAATCCCTCGTATTGCGTGCCTCGCGATACGGTGGTTAGCGCCGCCATGATCATGAAGAGCCAGGATGTTGGCTCAATACCGGTCGTTTCCGACCGCGATTCCCGGCGCGTGATCGGAATCATTACGGACCGCGACATCGCCATGCGGGTTGTCGCCGAGCAGCGCGAATATTACGCCACTCACGTGGAAGATGTGATGTCGAAAGACGTCGTCACCTGCCAATCCGACGACGATTACGATGAAGTGCTCGCGGCCATGAAGCAGCATCAGATCCGGCGGGTTCCCGTCGTCGATTCGGAAAAGCGTTTGGCCGGCATCGTGGCGCAGGCCGACGTCGCCCGCGACGCGTCCGATTACAAACAGGTCGGCCAAGCGGTGAAGCAAATTTCGCAGCCGGGTTCTTCGGAGGGCCGCAACGCCGGAGGCGGGTTCACAAAGACCGGTCTGCTGGTAGCCGGAGGGCTGGGTCTGGGAGCGGGATTGATTTACCTGCTCGACCCGCGTTGGGCCCGCGGCGCGCGCCAATCCGTAAACGACGCCGCATCGAAGGTCCGCGATTCGGTGACGAATGCTGCCGATAGTGTCCGCGAATCGGTGGCCAATGCCGCCGACAGCGTCCGCGAATCGGTCACCGGCGCTGCGGATTCTCTGCGCGAAACTGCCAACCGGGTGACTGGATCGAACGCTGAGCAGCAGCCCGATCGATCTACAGAGACCGTAAACCGCTAAGAAATGCGATGTAGCGGTCTGCCGAGCGGCGGACCGCTTCTTTGCCGTCCTTCGCGACGGTTTTTCAGAAAAGCTCCGTAATCCTTTCGAACGCGAATGGCTCAATCGCTGCTTACCAGCCTTTCGACAGCCGCCACGCTCAGTGGGATGTAGTTCGAACAGCTGTACATAAAAATAACCCAGCGCCGGCCGCACGACATAATGTCGCCCGAAAGCGCGCCCGTAGCATCCATCGCCGCGGGCCAATGCAACATCGTTCCGCCGCGAAATGGCCGCCGCCGCGAATTAGCTTCAGGCCGCCAAACAAATTGTGGGTCTCGCCGTCCCAGAATCGAATGGCACATCACCCATTGCCGGTCCGCCTCGTGAAGATAGATTGGAGCATCGCGAAACGCACGGCTCCATTCCACCATCGTGGTGTAGTAATGCGGATGGGAGATCGCGATAGCCCCGCAATGCATCGAGCTCCCGCACGCGGCGGACGAATCGCTCCATCACGCAGCCGCGCGCCGCTTCCGAAATTGCCGGGCCGGACCGGATTCGCGTCCTCAACGGCATCGTGCGATTTAGCGCAAAGAAACCGCCCGGATTTTTTGCCTGGCATGTAGGCCACCGACTCAGGTATCCCGAGCGACTACTCGAGATGCGGTTCCGAAGCAGCGTCCGTGGGCGCCCGGAGACATCAACGCGCGCGTGAGCAAACGCAGGATGGCGAGTCTGCGCGGCTACAGCCGCCCGGCGCAGCCGCAGCCTTTAGTGCTCAGGACGAGAAGGGGTCGGCTTCTCTCAGCCGGTTGGGGCCGGTGATTGGCGCGCCTGTTTGGCCGTGGCAAGATTGCGGGCGAGAATACGTTTCATCCGGCAACGGTGTTTTGGCGGCACGAATTCCGGTTACCACCGCTGAAGGCGAGAGAACCTCCATGGTGCCATGTCACGGAGTCTCATGACGGAGTGCAGCGGCGTTGCCACCCGTTCAAGAGTTCGCGGATCAAAGCCCGGCACGTGGTGTTGGAAGTCAGCTAGCGCATAGCGCTCGCTTCGAGTCGCGCGTCGGGCACGGCGTGGCCAATTGCGAAGTGGTAGACGACCTGTCCGCGGCTCGGCCGGATACTGAGATAGCGGTGCACCTCGTCGTCAAAAAAGGCGCCAATGCCCGTCGCCTGCAGTCCCAGCGCCTCGGCCGCGAGGTACATGCGCTGGCCGACCGCCCCCGCTTCGAAGTGCGCATAGCGGTAACCGCGAGCGCCGTGGGTTGCGGTAATACGCTCCAGATCGGCGATCATTGAGAAGGCCACGCAGGCATTGCCGGCCAGTTGCTGCCGCAAACTGAGGGCCGCGGCTGGGACGCGTTGATCGCCGGTCTTGATCAGTTCCAACTCGCGGCGCAGCGGCCAATGCCGGTACACGCCCGCTTCGAGCCCGTCGACGGCATGGGCGTAAATATAAAGCTGAATGCTTGACTCGGCGGGGGGCGCGACCGCGAAATCGGTGCAAAATGGTTGCGCCGCTGCATCGAGAATCGCCGCGAGTTGGGGCAGGGTGAGGGGCGCCGCGTCTTTGAAATCGAGCGCGGAGCGACGCCCGCGCGCCACCTCGCCGAACCCACGCAGGGACTGCGCGGCGGGCGGCAGATCAATTATTGCGGAGCCATGTCGCGGGAGTTGCGGCCTGGCGGGGATGTCGAGCATCTCGCATCCGGGGCCGAGTTTGGCGGGGCCGATTTTGGCGGCCTCGTGCATGCAATCGGTCAGCGGGTATGCTACTTCAGCGTCCGAGAGCGGGTTGGGCGCGCCGTCGAACCAGACCGTTGCACTGGCATCGGGGCCATGCGTGGGGATCGCGGCGCCGCGCAGTTCGACCAGCAGCATGGGCCATTCATCTTGGCTCAGGCGGCAAATTTGCGCCAGCTTGTCCTCCGGGAAATTTCCATGAGCAAAGGCTTCGCAGCCCATGGCGCGAGCGGCCAGCGTCACCGCCTGCCAGGCGTGCCCCATGTCGTGCAAGCAATAACGATAAGCGCGTTCGCCGTATTTCCAGGCTTCGCGCCAGACGATGCTGGTGAGTAGGAAGACGAGGGGCGAGGAAATTCCGTCCGGCTTCGCCATGAAATGTCCGCGGGCGCGCTGTTCCGCCATGTGCGACGAGGGGCGGTAATGGTATAGTCCATCGGGCCACTCCCTAATGCCGCGCGCGATGAAGTGAAATTCGGTGGGGTGCAGATTTCCGGATGACGGGTTGACGCGCAGCGCGTACTTGTATCCCGTGGACGGGACCCGCTTGGCGGCGCTGATGGCGGCGGAGTAATACAGCAATTGCGAAAGGAACGCCGCGCCATCCTGGGCGGCGGTGGAGCCGCGGGCGCCTCGAAGCACTTGGATCGCTGGGATGCCGGGCGGGCGTGGATCAGCGGGGAGATCGAGCAGGGGCACGCCCTCGTAATGACGGAACGGATCGGGCATGTTCGCCCAATCGAGGGTGTGCGGCACCCCGCTCAGCGACCGCATGGTGTGCTTGGTGGCTTCGTGGTATTCGCGCCAAGTCATCTTCACCGGCCTACTGGCGAGACGAATTGCGGCCTCGCAGCGTTATTTTCCCGCGATTTTGCGGTGGCGGGAAGCGAATTTTGGGGCGGTGCGCTCGCGCGCATGGGGCGGCATCACAATGACTTTCGTGGCCGGCTGGGGCTCACGCGGCAAGTCTCCGCCTGTCTCGCGCCGCGTGAATCGCACACTCAGCACGCGCTCTATATTGCGAATTTCGGCGCGCTCGGCTCGCGTGGAGAAGGTAGAAGCGATCCCGCGGGCGCCGCTCCGGCCGGTTCTTCCCACGCGATGTATGAAGTCCTCCGGCGCTTGCGGCAGATCGTAGTTCACGACGTGCGCGATCCCATCCACGTGGATACCGCGGGCGGCGACATCGGTTGCCACCAACGCGCGGTAGTGTCCCGTTTTAAAGGCGGCCAAGGCATGGTTACGCTGATTTTGAGTGCGATCGCCATGGATGCATCCGGCCTTCACGCCGGCGGCGGCCAGCTTGCGCGCGAGCCGGTCGGCGCCCCGCTTGGTGCGCGCAAAGACCAGAAACGACCCTTGTTCCCGGCCCAAAAGCCGAAGCAGCAGACCGAGCTTGCCTTCCTGCTCTACTTCGTAGTGCAGCAAATCCACTAACTCCACCGGTTTCGCGATCATCCCGACTGAAATGCGCACGGGGTTTTGGACGTGCGATTCCATCAGTTGCGCGACCGATGGTTCGATGGTGGCGGAGAAAAATAAAGTCTGATGCGCGGCCGGCAAGGCCTTCGAGATGACGCGAATCGAGGGCAGAAAGCCCATGTCGAGCATACGATCGGCCTCGTCCAAAACGAAAATCCGCACGGCGCCGAGATTGACCAGGTTGCGGTTCAAAAAATCGTTCAGCCGGCCCGGGGTCGCAATCACTACCTGGGCGCCCGCGCGGATGGCGCGCAGTTGGCGCTCCTCGCTCATGCCGCCCACCACCACGGCCGCGCGCATGCCGGTCCCGGCCGCGAGCATGGTGAATGTTTCTTCGATCTGGATTGCGAGCTCGCGAGTAGGACTCAGGACCAGCGCCTGAATGCCGCGGAGATCACGGCTGCTCTGAAGACGTTCGATCAGGGGGACGACGAAGGCGAGAGTTTTGCCCGTTCCAGTCTGCGCGGCTACGATAACGTCGCGCCCGGCGAGGGCGGCGGGAAGGGATCGAGCCTGGACTTCTGTCGGCTGCACAAAGCCGTGCTTTAGTAAGTTGCCCCGCAGCGCGGAGCGGACGGATAATTCCGAGAAGTTATTCATTCGAATTTAACGGGAAGAAAATCAGCGAGCCGGATGACGTGAGGTTTTGCGACTAACTTCTTGCCTAGTATAGCACTACTGGACCGGCCTGAAGGGGTGCGGAAGGATTTTTAACTTCGAAGTAACTTATCCTCCGGCTAGCGGTCTAATTTCCGAAGGTTGTTTCGCAACCTTCGTTTTTCAACAAGGAGCCTTTTCATGGCAGGAAAGAATACCGCTGTTTTCGGAATATATAAAACCGCTGCGCAGGCGGAAAGCGCAGTCGATCGCCTCTTGGCGGCAGGGTTTTCCAACAACGACATCTCAGTCTTACTTCCGGACAGCCAGAGTTCAAAAGACTTTGCGCACCAGAAGAATACCAAGGCTCCCGAAGGCACGACGACCGGCGTCACGGCCGGTGGAGCGATCGGTGGCACGCTCGGATTACTGGCTGGGATTGGAGCGCTCGCGATCCCGGGCCTCGGGCCCTTCATTGCCGCTGGACCGATCATGGGCGCGCTCGCCGGGCTCGGCGTCGGGGGGACAGTGGGCGGCATTATCGGAGCCTTGGTCGGCATGGGCATCCCGGAGTACGAAGCGAAGCGTTACGAAGGGCGGCTGAAAGAGGGTGGCGTTCTGCTCTCGGTTCATTGCGAAACATCCGACGAGATTTCGCGCGCTGAGGACCTTTTAAAGCAGACCGGCGCGGAGGATATTTCTTCGGCCGGCGAGAAGGGCGTCGGCAAACACGAGGCCGCGGCCGGACAGAGACACTATTCCGCCGAATATCCGGAGGGGAAGATCGTTCCTTAGGCTCGGCTATGATCGTTAGATAGTGCGATGGTTCACGTTTAAGTCCGTGAGGATGGGAGGCGGGGGCTTTGTTCTTTGGCTGCTCTGCGGCGCCACCATCCTCGCGGCGGCTGAAGACGTGACCCCGGGCGATTGGAACAGCAAAGCCGCGGCCGCTTATCTGGACCAAAGGGCGCAGTGGTGGAGTGGGTGGCCGCCCGCTGCCCGCGATCGCGAAACCTTCTGCATCTCCTGTCATACATCCCTGCCGTATGCGTTGGCTAGGCCCGGCCTGCGGGCTGTACTCGGGGAACAGGGTGTTTCCCCGATCGAACGCCGCATCCTGGAGAACGTCGTTAAGCGCGCACGCCTGTGGCCGGAACTTCAACCGTTGTATACGGACGAGAAGAGCGGGGCGGGCAAATCCGCAGAATCGCGGGGCACGGAAGCGGTGCTCAACGCTGTCATTCTGACTGCTTATGGCGCGCCGGAGAGCGATCTCGGCGAGGATGCGCAGCAGGCCTTAAACAACATGTGGGCGCTGCAATTGAAGAGCGGGGACAACAAAGGCGCGCTGCCCTGGATGAACTTTCATTACGAGCCGTGGGAGGCCGCCGATTCGCAATACTGGGGCGCGACGCTGGCCGCCATCGCCGCCGGGACTGCGCCGGAGCAATATCGCTCTTCTCCGGAGGTTCGCCGCAATCTGGAATTACTCGCCGCCTATCTTGATCGCAGAGAAGCGGAACAATCCCCGCTGAACCGTCTCGCGCTGCTGTGGGCTTCCGTGAGGTTACCGGCATTGCTGCCGCGAGACGGGCGCAAGTCGATCATAGACGAGCTTTTCGCGAAGCAGCGCCAGGACGGCGGCTGGAGCGCGTCATCCCTCACCACCGCGGCGTGGAAGCGCAGGGACGGAACGCCATTAGACACCAACAGCGACGGGTATGCCACCGGTCTGGTGGCGTTCGTTCTGCAACAGGCCGGCATTTCCCGCGAGCAGCCGCAGGTGAGGCGCGCGCTATCCTGGCTGGTCCAAAATCAAGACAAAAACACAGGCTCGTGGCCGGCGTTGTCATTGAATAAGCGGCGAGACCCGGCTTCGGATGTGGGGCGCTTCATGAGCGACGCCGCGACCGCCTATGCGGTCTTGGCGCTCACGGGCGCACGGTAAAGCTAGAGTGCCCGCCGACGCGGTTAGCGCCTAATTTTCTCTGCATTCAGCGCGCGATTGGGAGCTTTTCAAGGGGAATTGGGGACGATCGCGCAAACTCGGCTGCACTGCGTCGAGAAAAGCATCGCCGCTCGGGGTTATCAGGAAAACAGGAAATCGACGGGGACAGAAAGGCCGGGCATCACGTCGCCTCCCTCGAGGCTCTCGCCGCTTCTCAGTGGACACAATTCTGTCTTACAAACCCTTCGACTCGGACTGCGGCGGCTGCCGGTCCAGCATCTTCTTAATCGCCTGAAGAGTTTCATCCACGCGAAGCTGACTGTCAATCAATATCTGAATACGCTCTTCGTGCGCATCGACCTACCTGGCAAGCTCGGCGACCGTATTCGTCAACTCGGCAACGGTATCGGTCATGATCATTTGCGCGGTCAGGAATTGCTTCTGCGAGATCACGAGCCGTTCATGACCATCGATCAACGCCTCGATAGCGCGCTCGATCCGATCAATCCGGATCGGGCTGTTGTGGCCAAGCAATTCCTCAGCCATGATCCTATGTTAATTCTTGACTCGGGGGAGGCTGCCGCAGGCCCGGCACCCTCGTAATCGCTCCAGCAAGCGCGGCAACGGTATCGTCATAACGATCCGCGCCGCGCGCTCGATGCGATCGATCTGGCACGGAGTATTATGATTGTTGCCTCTTTCCGCCCTAACTCATCTTAAAGACCAGCCGGTTACACACCTAGCCGCGCCAGCGCCGCCTGCACCTGCGGGTCCCGCTGCGCCTCGATCTCATCTCCCCTTTCGACGCTCACGCCCTGGTTGAGAATCTCCTGAGTCAAGCGGTTCTGAATCCAGGCCCGTTCGCTCGACCATTCTCCCACCGGCGGCTCGATCCCGCGCTCGGCCGCGAATACTTCAAAGCGATCGAGAATCTGCGAAGTTACTTCAAACGCATCGTCAATTTTGTGCTGCCGGATGTAGTCCGTCGCGAACGACGTTAAGGCGCCGCTCGCATCGAGCGCGAGCCGTAAGCGCGTCGGCGCTTCGGGCTGCACAACCAAATCAGGCTGTATTCCTCCACCGCCCAGCACAACGCGCCCTGCATCGGTCTTGTACTCGCGCTCGGTCCGTTGAACTTCGAGTTGCCCACTGCGCAGAGGCTTTTGAATCGAGCGTCCGCTGGGCGTGTAATAAAATGCCGTAGTCAATGCCAACGCCGTATTGCCGGTCAGCGTGAAGACATTTTGCACCAGCCCTTTCCCGTAGCTCGGAAGTCCCACGACAATCGCGCGATCGTGGTCTTGCAGCGCGCCCGTCAAAATTTCGGACGCGCTCGCGGTTTTTCCGTTGATCAACACCGTCACCGGGAATTTATACGGATGAGCGATGGCGGGAACATTGGCGCTTTCCTCCTTAATCGCCCTCCCCTTCACGCTCAAAATCACCTGCCCAGGTTTTAAGAACAGCGCCGCCGCTTCGATCGCCGCCTGCACCACGCCGCCGGGATTGTTTCTTAAATCGAGGACCAACCCATTGAGCTTATCGCCGCCCAGTTTCTCAATCGCATCCTTCAATTGCCGCCCGGTCTTGGGGTCCCAGCTCTCCACGCGAATGTAGCCCACATTGGGCTTAAGGAAAAAAGACCGGTCCACGCTGGCGGTGTCCACCAACTCGGGCTTGAGCGTGAACTCCATAAGGCGCGCATCTCCCGGCCGCCGCACTACCAGGTACGCCGTCTGCTGCCGCGCCGAGCCGAGAAACTGCATCAACTGCTCGGCGTCCAGCCTGTTCAGCGCAACATTATTGATCGCCAGAATCTCGTCTCCCGGCGTCAGTCCCGCCTTTGCCGACGGCGTGCCCGCCATGGCTTGCAACACGATCACCCGTCCGGGCAGGATCGACACCACGCTCCCGAAACCCTTCTGCTCGGAATGTTCCATCTCCTTGAGCTGCTCGTATTGCGTGGGATCGAAGAACACCGAGTGCGGGTCGAGCCGCTGCAGCATTCCCGGAATCGCTCCCTGATACACAGCGTCGGCGGTGTTGACTGGATCGGCCGCGCGCTGCTCCACGATCGCGAGCACCGCGGTAAACTTCTTCAGCGTGGCCGCCATATCGTCCGCCGCGGGAGCCTGAAAAAACAGAAAAAACGGAAAAATCACCTGGCGTACCGCAGACTTCTCTTAACTTCGGCGCGCTCCAGCGCGAGTTCGATCAATCGATCGACCAGCCTGGGCATCGGCAGCCCGCAATGCTCCCACATCCTGGGATACATGCTGATGGAAGTGAACCCGGGAATGGTATTGAGCTCGTTGATGTATAAATTGCCCGTGGCGTTCTCGAGTAAAAAATCGACCCGCGCCATTCCTTCGCATTCCACCGCGCGATAACATTCCACCGCAAGCCTCCGGATCTCAGCCGTTTGCTCCGCCGCCAGATCGGCCGGAAGCGCCGTTTGCGCCGTGTCCAGAATGTATTTGTCCTCGTAATCGTAAAACTCCCGCGAGGGAAGAATTTCGCAGGGGATCGCCGCCTTCGGATTATTGTTTCCAAGCACCGCGCACTCGAATTCGCGGCCCACAATAGCGCGCTCCAGTAAAATCTTGCGGTCAAACTTAAACGCCAGATCGATCGCCGCCCGCAGTTCCTCGCACGTCCGAGCCTTTGAAATACCGACTGAAGATCCCAAATTAGCGGGCTTCACGAAGGTTGGATATCCCCACGGCGCGCATCCCTCGGGCAGCTCCTCGCCGCGACGCAGCGCCATATACTCCACGACCGGCAACCCGCGTTCTTTCGCAAGCCTCTTCATCACCTCTTTGTCCATCGCCACCGACGACGCGAGCACGCCCGCGCCAACGTACGGGAGTTCCGCCAGATCGAGCAGGCCCTGCACCGTCCCGTCCTCGCCGAAGGTGCCGTGCAGCACCGGAAACACGACGTCGATTTCGGGATTTGCGTTCGGCTCCGGCGCAATGGGGCGCGGTCTCCACTTCCCCTCCCTCGAAATGACGTAATGGATCACCTTGTATTTATCGGGATCGAGCGCCTCGATGATGGACTTGGCGGAGCGCAGCGAAATGTCATGTTCGCCGCTGCGGCCTCCATAAATTACCGCCACGCGGAGCTTCATTAATTACAGAATGCCCTTTCCCATGGCGGACATGATTAATTCGACGGCCAACGCCGCGGTGCGGTTGCTTTCGTCGATCACGGGGTTCACTTCAACCACCTCCATCGCGCGCATCCCGCCGCTGTCGCACATGGTTTCCATCGCAAGATGGGCTTCACGATACGTCAATCCGCCGCGAACCGGAGTACCGACCCCCGGCGCCTCCTGCGGATCTAAGGCGTCCATGTCGAGCGATAAATGGAAACCCGCCGCGCCGTCCGAAGCGATGCGAATTGCCTCCTCCAGAATCGTGCCCAAGCCGCGCTCGTCGATCTGCCGCATGGTGAACGCGCGCACGCCGGAGTCCTGCACGTTGCGCCGCTCGGCGTCATCGACGGAGCGCAGCCCGACGATCGCGATGTTCTTCGCTTCGACCTTGGGAGCATACCCGAAGATTCCAGTCAGCTCCGGCGGCCCTAAGCCCGCGCAGCACGCCAGCGGCATGCCGTGTACGTTGCCGCTGGGGCTCGAATCCGGCGTATTCATGTCCGCGTGCGCGTCGATCCAGATCACGCCGATCTTCTCGCTCCGCTCGCGATAAAAGTGCGACAGCCCGGAGACGGTTCCCACGGCTATGGAATGGTCGCCCCCCAGTACCAGTGGAAACGCGCCGCGTTGCAGCGCGCTTTCGACCAACTCCGCCAAACGCGTGCAGGTATCCGTGATCTGAGTCAGATATTTCGCGTTCGCGGGGCCTTCTGGATGAGATTCCGCTTGCGCCACTGGAACATTACCAAGGTCCGCTACATCGTAGCCGAGGGATGCCAGGCGCGCGTTCAGATTTGCCACGCGCACCGCGGAAGGCCCCATATCGACGCCGCGCCGCCCCGCGCCCAGATCGAGCGGCGCGCCCACGATCGCCACTTTGCCGGCAATCGCCGCCTCGCAGCTCAAAGCGACTCCAGCTTGTCGAATGCTTCCTTCACGCTCTCGAGGGCGTGCGCGAAGTCGGGCGTGTCGTGCAGTTCGAGCAGCAGCGGATACTGCTCAGGCGCCTGCCGCAGAAGCTCCATCGTTCGCTTCCAGTCGATCGTGCCGCCCTCGACAAATGGAAAGCGATGCGAATCGCTCGCGCCGTCGTTGTCGTGCAGGTGCGTGGAGCGAATGCGGCTCTTCATGATTCCGTAAGCGGCGGCGATGCCTTCATTCATGTTGGCGTGCCCGGCATCGAAGCAAAAATTCAGATTCAGGTGCGTAAGCTCGAGAAACTGCATCAGCCGCTCGGCGCTCGAAAATGCGTTCGGCGTGTTCTCGAGCAGCACCTCGACCCCTCGCGCCCGCGCGAACAGATTGATCTGTTCAAGCGCTCCAAACGCCGCGTCGATCTTGCGCTCATCGTATTCTTCGCCGCCCACGCCGATGTGTTGGATCAGATAGCGGAACGGAATCGTTTCGGCTATCTCGAGGCTTCGCTTGATCTCATCCACCATCGCCAGGCGCTTGGGCTTGGACGTCTCGGTTATCGAGATCACGGCCCGCGGACCCGATCGGCCCCACACTTCGTCCGTGTACATCGGCGCGTGCAAGGAGTGGAGCTTCAGCTCCGCATCGTCGAACCAATGCCCCAACTCGGCCACTTGCGCGCGGTCGCGATAGTCCAGATGCTGGCGCGCGCAGAAAAATTCCACCGCCGGAATGCCGGCCTGCCAGATTCGCTCCAGCCACGCCGCGGTCAGGCGATGATTGGCGAAAACGTGCGTCGATAAGACATGCTGCATCAATATCCCGCTGCTTTGCCGCTGCCGCGTCCGTCGCTCGCGCCTTCCAGCCACCCGTTCTGAATCACGATCTCTTCCACGTGCGCCACGCCTCCCGTCGGCTCGACGGCGTAGCCCATCTTTTTCAGCAGCGCGATGGTGTCCGGCGATGTGCCGCGCTCCAGGTACAGCTTGTCCGGCCGCCATTGGTGATGAAATCGCGGCCAATCGTTGGCGTCCTGCGGATTCATGTGAAAATCGACGACGTTCAGCAGCACCTCCATGACGCCGGTTATGATTCGCGATCCGCCCGGGGCGCCAATGGTCATGAACAGCTTGTCGCCCTTGGTCAGAATCGTCGGCATCATGCAGGAAAGCGGGCGCTTGCCAGGCTGGATAGCGTTCGATTCGCCCTGCACCAGCCCGAACATATTCGGCTGCCCCGGTTTCGCCGCAAAATCGTCCATCTCGTTGTTCAGTAAAAACCCGGCGCCCGGAACCGTAACGCCGCATCCGTACCCGCCGTTCAGAGTGTAAGTCGCCGCGACCGCGTTTCCATCCGCGTCCACGACGCTGAAGTGCGTCGTCTCGGTCGATTCGTGAATCATGCCGCCGCCGGGCTTCACTTCGTCGCTCGGCGTAGCATGTTCCGGATCGATCGTCGCTCTACGGCTTCGAATGTAGGCCGGATCGAGAAGCTGCTTCAGCGGGTTTTTGTAGAAATCGGGGTCGCCCATGAATTCGCTGCGGTCTGCGTAGAAGCGGCGCTCGCATTCCGCGACGTAGTGGATCACAGCGGCCGATCCCGCGCCTCCTTTCTCGTATCCCGATCCGTCGAGCATCGCCAACATCTGCAACAGCCCGATCCCGCCCGAGCTCGGCGGCGGCGAAGTAATAATGTTGTACCCGTGATATGCGCCCGTTAGCGGCGCCCGTTCAACCGCCTTATAGTTTTTCAGGTCTTCGAGCGTGATCAGACCGCCGTTCTCCTTCATCGCCGCGGCGATGAGATGCGCCGTCTCACCTTCATAGAAATCGCGAGCTCCGAAATCGCGGATGCGTTTCAGCGTCGCGGCGAGTTCCGGCTGCACGAAGTTATCTCCTATTTCGTGCCCCAAGAACTTCTTACTCGCAGGAAATTGCTCCAGCAGTTTGTAGCTTCTTGATCCCGGCTGCAGCCCCTGCGATTCGGCGTAAGACAGGACGACTCCCTCCGCCGCCAGATGAATGGCCGGATACAACACATCGGCCCAGCTCTTGCGCCCGAACTTTTTGTGCGCATATTCAAATCCCTTGACGCTGCCCGGGACCCCAGGCGCACGCCACCCCACGATGCTGTCGCGCGTAGGCTTGCCGTTCGCGTCCAGGTACATGTTGTGCCCGGCCGCCGCCGGCGCCTTTTCCCGGAAATCAATGAAGGCCGTACGGCCGTCGGCCATGCGCACCAGCATGAATCCACCGCCGCCGATGTTTCCCGCGCTGGGGTGCGTCACCGCCAGAGTGAATCCCACCGCGACGGCGGCATCCACGGCATTGCCGCCAGACTTCAGCACGGCCACGCCCACGTCGGTCGCATGGGGCTCCTGCGCCACCACCATGGCATGCCGCCCGTGTACCGGCTCGCGCGCGAACAGACCGGCGCACAGGGCCGCAAGGACCAAAACGGCTCGGAATTTCATAAGAATAGAGTGTAGCGCGCCCTGGCGCCGTTAGCGCCGTTTAGCCCAGCTCAGCGTCCTGTGAAGCGCGGTTTCCTCTTCTAGTGAAGCGCCGCCGTCTCTTCTTTCACGTCGTCGCTATAATTCGTCGCCAGCGTGGCCATGGCGGCATCTTCGAGCGCATTGTCCAGCGTCATTGTGAGCTGTTTGCACATCATGCGTTTCGCGATGCGGATCGCAAGCGGCGGACCGTCGGCCAGCCCCTCCGAAAATCCGCGAGCTGGCGCGGTACATGGTGCAGGTCGGCGGGTCACCATAATCGATGCGCTGCCGGAGCCTGAGCTGGGCCACCTGGTCACCTGTAAAGTCGATCAGATGGAGGCCGCCGCATAGGAGCAAGCCCATGGCCGACAAGAACCGGCGCTCAGCCTTTAACTCCCAGTTTGGCATCGAGGTACCGCTTGAGCGCTACGGCATTATTGTGCTCGGTGTCATGTGAACTGTAAAGCAGCGTGGCCGCGCCCTTCCGGGCTGCGTTCAGGATTGGCTGCCAGGCTTCGGGATGCGTATCCAACTCCTTGTAGTAGCGGCGCTGAAACTCTTCATACTTGGCGGGATCGTGCGAAAACCACTTGCGAAGTTCGGTGCTCGGCGCAACATTCTTGAGCCATTCGTCATAATCCAGATTTTCTTTCTTGATGCCCCGTGGCCACAGCCGCTCGACCAGGAACTTCTTTCCCTTATGCGGGTGCATCGTCGTATACGCGCTTGATCGCAATCATATACTTCAGTGCATCCTCGATTTCAAGCCTACACCCGATTGCGCGCCCGGATAGAGCGCCTGGTGACCGGCTTGTTCGGGTGAAGCTTTCCGCGCCAATCCTGGAGATGGTTGGACCGGCAGTGCCTGGTCAGCCGGGTGATGCCACCTTTAAATACTCATCTCCGGTTCACAAATAAGTCAAAGAAGATCGCCGCACTGGCGCCGGATTTTGGCGGCCTACGCCCAGCATGATCGCACCACGCTAGCGGCTGCGATCGCTGGGGCGAAGAGGAACACAGAGCGTTAAGCGATTGGCTTCTTCGCGTGCGCGGCGCGCACCGCTCGGCTCGACAAGCATGGCTCATCGCGCCTGCCGTCATGAGCGCCGCGATTGGCGCATTAAGGTTTACGAACTGGGGCAGCAGTTCCCGGACGCGCCGCGCCTGGCGTGGTGGTTGATGGCGCCGCTGTATTGATCGGAGGCTTGGAGCTCGCCGGAGCAGCGGCCGCGCCGCCGCCGTTATCACGATCGTATAACGCGATGATATCTCGGGTAATATCAAACGCATCCGACGCCACCAGCACCGGCGTCTGTGGATTGCTGATGTCGATCACCAAAGTATAGCCGTGTTCGGCGGCATACTTCTTGATTTCCGCGAGCAGCTTCTGGCTGAGCTGGCTCAGGACCTTGTTCGATTCCTGCTGCATCTCGTCTTCGGCGTCCTGCATCTCGCGGTTGAGGCTCTTGGTCTTTTGATCGATGGTGCGATAAAGATCGTTCTTCGCCGCGTCGCTCAATGTGTTGGCGCCTTTTTGGAGCTGGTCCTTGAGGCTATTGATCTCGTTTTGCTTCGCCTCGATTTCCTTGCGCTTCGGGCCGGCCTTCGATTCCAACTCCGCGGCGGCCTTCTGGCCCTCTTTCGTCGCGACTAACGCGCTCTGCACGTTAATGGTGCCGACTTTCTGTTGCTGGGCGTGCGCCATGGCCGCGAGACCGAGGGCGAGAGCGCCGAACCCGAAAAGCTGTCTTATCACAATAGAACTCCTGGATTTTACGGTTAATATCATCTTATCCAATAGCGCCCGGCCGGCGGTCAGAAGGTGCGTCCGACCGTGAAGCGGAACGTCGATGCCCTCTCGTAGAACGGAAGCACCGTTCCGTAAGTCGCCACAGCGCCGTTAAACGTCGCGGTGTTCGGGAACATCGAACGGTCGAACACGATGGGCGGCTGCAGATTCTCCGCCACCCGCAGCGGATTATAAGCCCAATAGACGCGGAACGGCGCGTTCACCACCGGCATCAACACCTGGATCTCGAGGCCGGTCGACATGCGCATCGCCTGCGTTCCGGGAGCGATCACAACGCCGCTGTTGAAGCCCGCCTCGGGAAACTCCGAGTTGAGCTGCGCCACGCGGCCCGGATTCAACTTCAGTTGGCTCGCGAACGCCAGCTTGTCCACACCGGCGTCCGTGAATATCGCCAGGGTCACGGGTCCCACGATCGGAATGCGGTATTCGAAATTGGCGGTCACGTTGGTATCTCCGCCAGGCGTGACGAACTGGTAAATCGGAATCGTCTGCGTGACGTTCTGGAACGAAATCGCGCCGGTCGAGGGGTCCACGATTCTCTGCTGGCGGATGGTCCCGTCGGCGTTCATCACGTTCACGCTCGCCTCGCTCGGAATGAATCCGATCGGGCTGATGCCCCAGATATCGAATCCCCGGATGTCGTTTTCGCCGCCGATATAATAGCGCGAGAACGGCGGCGCCACCCTGCCGCCATAGCCCGTGATCATGCGCCCCAGCACATGCAGCCCGATCACGTGGCCCTTCTTGAACCCGTGCCGGAAATATTTGAAGTCGATGGTGGGCTCGATGGTGTTGACGTTGCCGCCCAGTCCGGCCAACCCGGTCGCGACAAAAAACGACTTGCCGCCCGTGGGATTAATGGGATTATTGACCGTGTTGTAGGTGTACGATGGCGTGACTTTACTGGTGCGGATGCCGCTCAGCGAATTCGGCCCGCTGACGCCCTGGAAATCGAGATAGGTGAAATAGGCGGTGGCGGCGTCCGTCAGCGTCTGCAGATTCGAGATGTCGTAGCCGTACGTGATGCCCACGCGCGCGAAGGCGCGGCGCAGCGGATACTGCAGGAACACGGTCGCGCCATAACCGTTCGAGACGTAGTTCAACAGGTTCTGCGAGCCCAGTTGATTGTATAGCGGGATCAGGTTCTGGCCCGAAAGAATCGACGCTTCGCGCGCCTGGTCGTAATTGAAGCGCTGCGTGTAGAGCGTGAAGCCGGTCTGAATCGGCTTGTCGAACAGGTAGGGCTCGGTGAACCCGAACTGCACGCTACGCAGGCGCGTGCCCAACTGCGAGCTCAGGCTCAGAGTCTCGCCCAGCCCTAGAAAGTTGTTGGTCGAGTAGGACAGGCCGACGAAGCTGCCGGCGATTCCCGATACGCCGCCGTTCAACTGGATGGAGTTCTTGCCGCGCTCCTTCAGGTTCAGCTTCAGGTCGACCGTGTCGGTCTTGGTGTCGCGCGTGATCGTGGTCGATTCGCCTTCCTTCAAGGGCTCGAAATAGCCGAGCTGATTCAGGCGCAGAATGCTGACGTCCCACAGGCGCGTGTTGAACATGTCGCCTTCGTCGATCAGCAGCTCGCGGCGGATGACCTTGTCGCGCGTCGTGCTGTTGCCGGCGAAATCGATGCGCCGGACGAAGAACTGCTTGCCCTCGTCCACCGACAACGACATGTCCATGGAGCCGTTTTTCGTGTCGGGATCGAAGGACGGCTCGGCCACGAAATCGATGAATCCGAATTCGCCATACAGCTTGCGCATATTTTCGATGCCCTTGCGCAGCTTCGCCGTCGAAAACACGTCGCCCTGGCCCATGCCGAACAGCGGCCGCATCAGCGCCTCCGGAGTGCGGAAGAAATGCACGCCCGTGAAACTGATGCCGTGCAGATGATATTTCAGCCCTTCGTCGACCGTGACGGAGATGTCCGCCCGCTTGCCCGGCTTGTTCGGATGGATCAGCCAAATATGAGTGCCGTTGCCGGGGCCGCCGACGTCGTAAATCTTAACCGAGGAATCGACCGCGCGCGCCACGAAGTATCCGTGCTGCTGATAGAAATCCTGGATGCGGCTCTTGTCTTCCTCCAGCTTGCTCGAATCGAAGGTCCGCGCAAACAGGTTCTCGCAACAGATCGAATAGGGGATTCCGATGGGCTTCAGATTGTGCATGGCGCGGATCACCTGCTGGTCGGTGAAGACCTGGTTGCCCTCGATCTCGATGTTGCCCACCTTCACCTTGGGGCCTTCGTCCACTTTGAAGACGATCTCGAGCGAGGACGGCGGCACGCGATGAACTTCGGGAGTGACGGTGGCGTACTGATGCCCGCGCTCGGCTTCGTATTCCTGAATCACGACCCGCGCGCGCTGTACTTTGTTCTGATCGTATTGCTGCTCGACCGCCAGGCCGACCTTGCGTTCCTTGAAGCGATCGAGAATCTCGGAGACGCTGATCGACTTGTTGCCTTCGTACTTGATGGTGCGCACCACGGGGCGCTCCGTCAAGACGAAGCGTATGATCCAGCCGAACTGGCCCGGCTCGCGCTCCAGACGGATGTCGTCGAACTTGCCGGTGTTCCACAGCGCCATGAAATCGCGGTGCAGCGTTTCTGCGTCGTAACGGTCGCCCTTCTTGCTGTAGATCAACGCCCGCATCGTATCTTGCGGAACCCGGCGCGCTCCGCGGAAATCGATCTCCTCGATGTAGTTCTCGGGCGGCGCTCCCGGGACGGTCTGGCGCGGCTGAGCGTTCGGCGGCGGCTGTGTCGGCGGCGTCGGCGGCGTTTCGAGGCGCGGCTGCTGCGCGGGAGTTTGCGGAACATTCTCAAACGGGTTCGGCTGCTGCGGGGCTGGCCGTGGCTGCTGCTGCGCAGGCGGATTCTGATTTTGCGTATTCGCCGGTTGCGCCGCGGGCGGCTGTGCTGGCGGTGGCTGTGTGGGCTGCTGCGGCGCGGGTTGCTGGGCCGGTTGCTGCGCGCGGCGGGTTGTTGAGCCGATTGCTGCGCTGTCGCGGGTTGTTGTGCGGACTGTTGCGCCGCGACTGGCTGCTGAACGGATGACTGCGCCGCCGACGATTGCTGAGCGGACTGCTGCGCGCGGACGGGTTGTGAGCGGATTGCTGCGCCGCGACTAGCTGCTGGAGCGGATTGCTGCGCGTCGGGTTGTTGAGCGGACTGCTGCGCCGCGGATTGTTGGGCAATGGTTGCTGAGCGGTTGCTGCGCTGTGGCTGGTTGTTCTGCGGACTGTTGCGCCGCGGTCGGTTGCTGAGCGGACCGCGCCGCGAACTGCTGCTGGGAGGGTTGCTGCGCCGTGGCGTGCTGTGGTGCGGACTGCTGCCCCGCCGCCGCTTGCTGCGCGGATTGGGCCGGGGCCGGTCGCTGCGCGGATTGTTGCGCCGCCGACTGCTGCGCGGATTGCTGCGCGTCGGACGATTGCTGCGCAGCACCCGGCTCGTGCGCGACGGGTTGCCCAGCGTAAGATTCCTGGGGCGATTGACCTTTGGATTGCTGCCCTGCGAACTGCTCCGCCCCAGAATGCGGCGCCTCAGTCCATTGCCCCGCGGACGCCTTCGTCTCGGATTGCCGCGCAGCGGAGCCCTCGATCCCCGCCGCTGACTGCGCCGCCGCTTGCGGTGCGCCCTGAAGGAACCCGCTCAAAGCCGCCGCAAAAAATACCGGTAACGCGCGCAGGCGGCTAGGCCTGTTCGACATCATCTAAATACAGATTCCTTTCCATTGCGCCGCCGGGTTAAGTTTCCCAGACGTCCACCCTAAAGCTGCGGTTTCCGGCTGAGCGGTTTCACGTGAGGATGAAGTCCTTATTCTAACCGAAGGCGCGAGTGCCGCGCGCGCCCAGGTGAGAAAATTCGTCACGGTCGCTGGTATCCTTGTAAAACCAATGCAGCGCCGCGTCGTCATCACCGGTATCGGAGCCGTCAGTCCGAATGGCATTGGCCGCGAGGCGTTCTGGGAAGCCACGAAGAACGGGCGTAGCGGCGTGCGGCGCATCTCGATGTTCGATGCGTCGCAATTCGCGGTCCAAGTCGCCGGCGAGATCAGCGGCTTCGACGAGCAGCGCTACGTGGCGCCCAAAGATCGCCCCCACGTCTCCCGCGCCGTTCCGTTGGCCGCCGCCGCGGTCGAGGAGGCGCTCGCGGACGCCGGGCTCTCTCCGCACGGCATGCCGCTCGAGGAATTGCGCGGAATCGGCGTCATGACCGGCTCCGGTGGGGGCAGCCAGGAGTTCACCGAAGAGCAATACCGGCTCTACTACACGGGCAAACAGAAGCAGTGCAGCGTGTACGTCATCCCGACCTCAACCATCGGAACTCTGGCGAGCGAAATTTCGATGCGCTTCGGATTTCGCGGCCTCAGCCATGTCGTCTCGACCGGCTGCACGTCCTCAACCGACGCAATCGGCTATGCATACCGGCACATACAGTGTGGAATGCTCGATACAGTCGTGGCCGGCGGCGTCGACGCTCCGCTTGCTCCGCTGATCTTGCGCGGCTTCATTCTCATGCGCATCCTCGCTTCGAAGTGGAACGCCTGTCCGGAGCGCGCCTCCCGCCCTTTCTCACGCGACCGCGATGGCTTTGTTCTCGGCGAGGGCGCCTGGTTCTTTGTGATGGAGGATCGGCGGCGCGCGCTGGCGCGAGGCGCGCGCATCTACGGCGAGGTCGCGGGCTACGGCTCGACTTGCGAAGCGTATCATCGCGTGCGCCTGGAGGAATGCGGCGAAGAGCCCGCGCGCGCCATGCGGATGGCCATGCAGGAGGCGGGAACTCCCGCTGAAACGATCCAGTATGTCAGCTATCACGGAACATCGACGGGGCTGAACGACCGCATCGAAACGCGCGCCATTAAGCTCGCTTTCGGCAAGCACGCGCAACATCTCGCCGGCTCCTCGCTCAAGAGCATGATCGGACACCCGCAAGGCGCCTGCGGGGCGGCCGGTGTTGCGGCCACGCTGCTGGCTATGCGCGACGGCGTCGCGCCCCCGACCATCAACCTCGACGTCTCGGACCCTGAATGCGACCTCGATTATGTGCCGAACAACAAGCGCCCTCTCGCGATTGAGCACGCCGTCGCCAACTGTATCGCTTTCGGAAGCAAAAACTCGGCCCTGGTATTGAAACGAGCCTAAGCGGCGTCTTCCGTCCCTTGACGGTTATTCGTCGTCTTCCGCTTCGTCCTTGGTCTCGCCGTTCTTCGGCGAAATGTAGGAATGGTAGTACGTGTACTTGCTGTACAGCTCGCCCCGGCGCGCGCCGTTTACAATGATGCCGAGGACGTTGTTTTCACACAGCGATTGCATCGCCCGCGTAACCGAATCAATGGTGGTGGACCCGATGCGCACCACCAGAATCGTGCCGTGGCACAAAGTCCCCAGAAGGTTTGCGTCGGCCGCGAACAGCAAAGGCGGGCTGTCCAGGATCACCCAATTGAAAATACTCGGCAGGCGATCGAGCATGTGCTTTACTTCTTTAAGATTGAGGAGTTCGAGCGGGTTGATGACCGCCTCTCCGGCCGGCATGATAAACAGGTTTGTGCCCGCCACCCGCCGCATTGCCTCGTGTAGTTGCGCCTTTCCCAAAAGGTAGTCGGTGATGCCCGGACTGCGCTCCGTCTGGAGCATGCTATGTATGACCGGACGCCTGAAATCGAAATCGCACAGCAGGGTGTAATTTCCCGAAAGCTGCGCCTCGGTCATCGCAAGATTCAGCGCGGCGAAGCTCTTGCCTTCGGCGGGCGAAGGACTGGTGATCACCGCCGTATGGATCGGCTGCATCCGTTGCATGTGGCTGAGCCGCGTCCGCAGGGTTCGAAATTCCTCCGCGGGCGCTTCGTCCGGGTGCACCGGGTCCATCAGGAGCGCTTCCCGCGACGGTTTGTAGGGAATCTCCCGCACCAGGTCGAGCAGACCGTGCAAGGTGTCCGGCTCGACGGCCGTAGCGGCCCCGCCGCCACTCGGAGGCGGCGTTCCCAGCAGCGCCGGCGGTACGCCCAGCGCCGCGGAACGCGGCTTGACCACCGGATCGGCCGCGGCGGCTTGCGTCCCGCTGCCTTTCTCCGCCCGGCGTAGTGCGTCGTGAACTCTACTCATGAAATTTGCCTCGTTTATCCCCGCGGCTCACACCTTCGTCTGGTAATAATACGCAATGGAGCTCGCCATAATTACGATACCCACCAGACAGGCCGTCGACCACGCCAGCCACCCCAGTCTGCGCCGCCGCCGCACCACCAGATCGTTCTCGAGCAAGGGGATGCTTCCGAGCACCTGCAGCCGCGTGTAAGCTCGTACGTCCTTCAGATTCTTGAGCGACGTATCTTTGACTTCGCGCGCTCCGGCCAGCACCAGACCCAGTATCAATCCCAGCGCCGCCCCCGCGCCCACGATGATCGGCCGTTTCGGCTGCGTAGGGGTTTCGGGAATGTAGGCCGGATCCAAAATTTCCAGCTTCTCGCCTTCGTTCCGCTTCATCACGTCCGAAGCTCTCTTCGATGCCCCGAGCTTCACATCGGCATCCTGGTATGCGCGCAGCGCCAGATCCCGGTTCGCAATCAGCTCGGTGTACTCCTTCTCGCCAAGAGGAGTCGATTCAATGCGCCCTTGAAACGCTTTCAGAGCCGCCGTCACCTGGTCGGACTGCTTCTGCAAGTCCTTAAGCTGCAGGTCCTTCGTTTCCTGGGCCGCGGAAATGCGGGAAATGTTGGCTTGCAGTTGGCTGCGCTCGCGCAAGTACTGCGGATTGGTAGGCAGCCCCGGACGTTCTTCCGGCTTCTTGTTGGCCTCCTCTTTCGCGATGTCTTCCCGCTGCTTCTTCAACATAGCGACCTGTTGAATCTCATTCTGCACGTCCGGGTGAGTGTCCTTATAGCGCTCCCGCAGCCGCGCCAAATACGTTTCCGCATTCTCGATCTCTTTGTCCTTCGACGCCAGCTTCTCGTTCTTCTGATCGAAGATCTGTTGCTCGGCGTTGGGGTCCTTCAATTGCGCGAGCTGTTGTTTGGCGATGCGCATCTCGTTATCGAGCGTCAATTTGTCCTGCTGGATGCGGTTCATGGACGCGTCGATGCTCATCATCTGCGCCTGTAGCGAGCTGACCTCCGAATAATTTCCCTGCTGCTGGTCCGGCAGCGCCCCCATGTGCGACACGCGAAACGCTTGCAGCTTCTGATCGCACTCGTCCAGCTTGGCCTTGGCGTCTTCGTACTGCTTTTGCAGCAGTTCCGTCGTACGCATCGACTCATCCGACGTTTGCGAAACGCTCTCGCTCATGAAGCTCGCCACCAGGTCGTCGGTCACATTCTTCGCCGTGAAGCGATTGTTGTACTGAAAACCGATCATGAAGGCCGGCACCGCCTGCCTGCTCTGCGATTGCGCGAATGTCTGCAGCGGGCCGAGCTTGATGTCCCTGGTTTTCATCGTCTCGATAACGTCGTCGAGGGGCAGCCGCGACAGCTCCTTCTTGTATAGCCCGTGCTTGTTGATCAGCGACGTCAGCGAAGCCCGGTTCAGGATGACCTGTTGCAGCGAGTTAATGCGCCCCTGCATATCGGTCGTTATGTTAGGCGCGACATAACTTTCGGGTACCTGCGGCGGCACCACGCGAATGATGGCGGTCGACAAGTACGTGTTGGGCCACAAAAACGCGACCACCACCGCAATCACCAGCCCCGCGAACGCGGGACCGAAAACCCATGCCTTATGCCGCCTCGCGATATCGATGAAATCCTCGATATCGAGCGGACGGCGCGTTACCGTTAATGAATCTTGTGGCTGCATCGGAATCCCTCGCGGCGGCTATATCTTGACGATAATGTGATCGCCGTTCTCCAGCCAGATATTCTCTTCCATGTGTTTGCCTTTGCTCACGTCGTTGTAATTGAAGTTGAAAGTCTTGTCGCCGCGCAGGATCTTGATGTGCTTCTTATCGGCGAACTCCTGGAATCCGCCGGCGATGCTCAGCGCTTCCAGCACCCGCGTCGGCGAAACCAAAGCGTACTCGCCGGGACGGCCGACCCCGCCGTCTATGAAGTACTTTTTGCTTCTCACCTGCTGGATGCTCACCGTCACGTCCGGCCGGTTCACGTAGTTCCCCAGTTTATCGGTCAGCACTTTCGTCAACGCTATGGGCGTTAAGCCCTCGGCCTGCACTTCCCCTATCAACGGCATCGTAATTTTGCCGTCGGGGCGGACCGCCAACACCTCGGTGAAGTCCGGCTCGCGCCATACCTGGACATATAGTATGTCCTCCGGCCCGATCTTGTAGCGGTTCGGATCGACGGGCTGCCCCACGCCGGTATTCGCGGACGTCGTTGCGGCGCCCGGCGCGCGCCGCCTTCGGGGCGGTCTGACCCGGGGGCGGCTGTTGCTGCGCCGAAAGCAACCCAACCGCAAGGGTTGAAAGCAAACAGCGGCAAACTACACGAAACCTCACGTTCGGCGATCTCCTCTTCTGTCCGCTTCGAATGACATCGCTCTCATTTTACAATGCCGCCTCGCGGTAACGCGCGGAGACGACTCGAGCGCGCGAGGCAGGACCCTTCGCGCTGAGCCACTTCGCGGCGCACGTACTAAGATAATCGTCCACGGCTCTTAGGTACTGTACCCGCAGCCGGCATTTTCTTGCGAAAGGATCGCCCTAGCCCCTGGCGCCGGACGTCCTGTTGCGTTTTTCTGCCTTATGAGAAGATTGCGATCCGCTGGAGACCTATCCCGCCACGTCCACGCCCATGCTCCGCGCCGTGCCCTTTACGCTGCGGATGGCGGCGTCCAGGTCGAAGCAGTTGAGATCCGGCATCTTCCATTTCGCGATCTCCTCTACCTGCTTCTCCGTGATCGTCCCGACCTTGACTTTGTTCGGTTCCGCCGACCCTTTCGCCAGGTTCACGGCGCGCTTGATCAGCACCGGTACCGGCGGGGTCTTGGTGATGAACGTGAACGAGCGGTCCGAGTAAATCGTGATCACGATCGGAATGATCAGGCCTTCCTGATCTTTTGAAGCCGTCCTGGCGTTGAACGTCTTGCAGAACTCCATGATGTTGATGCCCTGCGGACCGAGGGCCGTGCCCACCGGAGGCGCCGGCGTCGCCTTGCCGGCCGGAATCTGAAGCTTCACCTGCGCTGTAATTCGCTTTGCCATGTATACCTACATCTTCTCGATTTGAAGAAAATCTAAATCCACGGGCGTGGAGCGGCCGAAAATCGTAACCAGTACCCGCACGGAGTTTTTCTCCGGGTTCACGTCGTCGACCCTTCCATTAAAGTTCGCGAACGGACCGTCGTTGATTCTCACGGTCTCGCCCTTCTCGAAGGTGAGCTTGGGCCGCGGGCGCTCCGCCGCGGTCGCCTGGCGGTACAGAATCTGGTTCACTTCGTCCGCGCTCAAAGGCACCGGATTATTACCGCCGCCTACGAAACCAGTCACGCGCGGGGTGTTCTTCACCTCGTGCCAGAGCTGATCGCTCATCTCCATCTGCACCAGCACATAGCCGGGATAAAGGAGCCGCTTGCTGGTCACTTTTTTGCCGTTGCGCAGCTCCACCACTTCTTCGGTCGGGATCAGAACGCTTCCGATCTTGTCCGCAAACCCGAACGCCTGCGAGCGGCTGCGCAGCGAATCGGCCACTTTCTGCTCGAATCCCGAATAGGTATGAATGATATACCAATGCTTCGAGGAATCGTCCACGGTGGCCGCGGTTTCCGCTCCATCGGCCGCGGGCGCTGCTGCTTCACTGCCGTTCGCGGCGCCCCCGGGCGGAGGTGTTCCCGCTTCCTCGTTCCCCGCGGGAGGCGGGGCCGCGGCCTCTTCGGACGGCTCTCTCTCGCCGTCGGCTTGAACAATTTCGTCGTCTGGCATTTCGATTAGCGCGTCAGCGCGTTATAGATCTTCTGAACAATGCCGTTGCATATCAGGTCCACGACATAGAAGTAGGCGGCGAAGGCAAACACCGCGATGATCACAATCGTGGTGGTGGCCCGCACCTGCTTCCAGTTGGGCCACGATACCCGCCGCATCTCCAACTGCAGCTCCGCGACGTAATCTCTCATTCGCACCGGCCAGCTTGTGGCCCGCTGCATCAGGCTCTGCTGCGTATTCTCGTCGTCTTGTGCTCGCGCTATTGCCATGCTTCTCATTCCGGTTAACGTCCTGGGCGCTAAATTCCTGGCAGGGGCAGAGGGATTCGAACCCCCAAAGGCGGTTTTGGAGACCGCTGGTTTACCGTTAGCCTATGCCCCTGTAAAAACAGTCCACGGCGGTCCATCGCTAAGCCGCGGTAATCCCGATACCCGGCAGTCCCACCTACATCCTACAACCTATTTGATTTCCTTGTGCGGACGGTGCTGCCGGCAAGCCGGGCAGAACTTACTCAACTCCAGCCGTTCCGTCTTGGTCTTCTTGTTCTTCGTTTTGCTGTAATTCTTCCGCTTGCATTCCGTGCATTGAAAAGTGATGATTTCTCTCGGCATACGTAGTGACTCCCGGCTAGCTAGAAAACTGGAGCCGTTGACCGGGATTGAACCGGTGACCTCGTCCTTACCAAGGACGCGCTCTACCAACTGAGCTACAACGGCAAAACCGTCCACCGCGGCGGCGGCGCTCGAAACTCCTGGTGGACAGGGAAGGATTCGAACCTTCGTACCTCGCAAGGAGGGACAGATTTACAGTCTGTTGGCTTTAACCACTCACCCACCTGTCCGGGGCTGTGTTTGCAGCTAAGCGCAATTCTAACACAGGGCCCTTTTCAGGCCGGGTTTAAGGCTGGGATTTCGATCCCCTCCGTAACCGCCAGGCGGCGCGGGATCTCGTATCCAAACTCCCGCATGCATTCGAGGTGTGCTTCGATGGCGCCTCTCATCAATTCCCGCGTTTGGTCGAGGGTTGAGGCCGCCGCGACGCATCCTGGCAGATCTGGGACATGCGCGCTAAAAGCCTTGTCGAGGTCGGCTCATACAAACGACATGCTTCATTTCTTCAATCCTGCTTGCTTCAGGATAGACCACAGCGTTTTCGGGTCCACGTCTTTGGCCGCATCGTGGCGCTAGCGTGAACTGACGTGCGACGAGCGGATGCGATAGAAAGCAAACGACAGAGCCGGAGCAAGCACGGCGATAACGGCTCAAGCGAGGTACTTTGTTAGCCCGACGCGCTACGGCGTCTGGTTCCGGCTCATGGCTCGAAACAACAGCGATAGCAGCCCCCTCTGGGCAAAATAGGCCGCTCCCAGCGTCGCCGGGAAAATCGCGCAAACAATCAAAACTTCCGGCATTCCTGTGCCTTCCTCTATGCGGTCCTGACGCTTAATACTCGACAAAAGTCCAGTGCTACTATACGATTCGTTCTCGTTTATACGGCAACGGCGTGTTATAAAAAGGCATCCGTTTGAAATACAGTGAGAACGGTAAACGTTTTCTCTCACTCCGCTTAAGACCGTCATGTCCTATAACTGTCCTATCGGCCGCACGCTCGTTTTCCTGCAATTGAGCTGCCTAGGCGCTCCGGCCGCCTCGGCCTACTCCGTGCTGACCCACGAAGCGATTGTCGATTCACTCTGGGACACGACGTTTAAACCCTTGTTGCTGAAACGCTTCCCGGCATCCACGCCGGATGATCTCGTTGCAGCGCACGCCTATGCCTACGGCGGCTCCATCATCCAGGACATGGGCTACTACCCCTTCGGAAGCAAATTTTTCAGTGATTTAGTTCACTACGTCCGCAGCGGCGACTTCGTCGTCAACATGCTGAAGGACTCCGAGGATCTCAACGAGTATGCTTTCGCGCTCGGAACCCTGGCCCATTACGGCGCCGACAACACCGGCCATCCTCAGGCCGTCAATGTCGTCGAGCCCATGCTCTACCACAAGGTCCGGCGCAAGTACGGGGATCGCGTGACGTACGAAGACAACCCCACGGACCACCTCAGAACGGAGTTCGGCTTCGATGTTCTCGAAGTGGCACGAGGAAACTACGCGCCACAGTCTTATCACGATCTTATCGGCTTCAAGGTTGCGAAGCCTCTGCTCGAGCGCGGCTTCGAAGACACCTACTCGGTTCCCCTGAAGGACATTTTCAAAGACCTGGATTTGGCTTTGGGAACCTATCGCCACAGCGTGAGCGGGCTGTTGCCGGAGATGACCAGAGCGGCCTGGGCGCAGAAAAAGGACGAGATCCGAAAAGAACACCCCAGCGCCACCGAGCGCACGTTCACCTACAATATTTCGCGCGCGAGCTACGAAAAGGAATGGGACGGCAAATATCGAAAGCCGGGAATTGGGGCGCGCATACTGGCATTTTTCCTGCGCATCATTCCCAAGATTGGCCCCTTCCGGACGCTCGCCTTCAAGATACCGCCGCCGCGCGGAGAAACGATTTTCATGAAAAGTTTTGACGATACATTGTCGCGCGTGCGGTCCTATACGGCGGAGGTGCGCGCCGGCGGGCTGGCCTTGCCCGACACGAATTTCGATACCGGCCAATTAACCGAACAAGGAGCTTACCGCATGGCCGACGATGCCTACGCCAAGCTGCTGCGAACCTATGCGGATAAAAACCTGCACCCCTCCGACGCCATGCGCGCCAACATCGTCGCCTTCTACCGCGATCCGTCTCTAATCACGGATCCGAAGGCGCTGGGCGAATTTGAAGCCTTGAAGGCGCCGCGGACTCCCGTCGCCGCGGCTGCGTCCACCCGCTGAGCCTATGCCTAAAATTCTCGTAACCGGAGGCGCCGGCTACATCGGTTCCACAACCGGCTGGGTCTTGCGCCAGCGCGGCTTCGAGGTCGTCGTGCTCGACGACCTGTCGCGCGGCCATGAGCACAACGTCCGCGGTCTTCCCTTTCATAAGCTGAACACCATGGACACCCGCGCCATCGCCGCTCTGCTGGCGGCCGAGCGCATTGATGCCGTGATTCATTTCGCCGCCTACATTGCCGTCGGCGAGTCCACCCAAAAGCCCGAACTCTATTTCGCGAACAACACCTCCGGCTCGGTTTCTCTCTTCAGCGCCATGATCGAAGCCGGCGTGAAGCGGCTGGTGTTCTCCTCGACCGCCGCCGTTTACGGAATGCCGCGAACGAATCCCATCCCGGAGGATTCCCCATTCGCTCCCGTGAACCCCTACGGCGAATCGAAGGTGATGGTCGAGAAGGTCCTCGGGTGGCTGGACCAGTTTCGGGACTTCCGCGGCATCGCCTTGCGGTACTTCAATGCCTGCGGAGCCGATCCCGCATCCGGCCTGGGCGAGGAGCACGAGCCGGAAACCCATCTTATCCCGTTGCTGTTCCGCGCCGTCGAAACAGGGCAGCCGATTACGATCTTCGGCGACGATTACGACACTCCCGACGGAACCTGCATCCGCGATTACATCCATATCAGCGATCTGGCGGATGCCCACGTGCTCGCGGTCGAGAAGCTGCTGTCGGGCGGCGGCTCGGACGCCTTCAACGTGGGGACCGGCACGGGCCACTCCGTCATGGAAGTGGTGCGCGCCACCGAAGAGATAACGGGAAAGAAGGTCCCGCGCGAAATGGGGGCGCGGCGCGAGGGGGACCCGCCCGCGCTGGTGGCGGACTCGAGCAAGCTGCGCCGCGCTCTAGGATGGAAACCCCGCTATCCGGAGTTGCGCGATATGGTCGCGAGCGCCTGGCAGTTCGAGCAGATCCGTTCGCGCCGCGCCTTATAAGTAGGCCCGAACCCGCCCGCTTCGTGTGACATTGAAGAAGGAGCAAGCATGAAAGCCACATTTGCAGCGGGATGTTTCTGGGGCGTTGAAGAAGTGTTCCGGAATTTGCCCGGCGTGACGGCGACCGCCGTGGGCTACGAAGGCGGAACGACGAAAAACCCGACATACCACGATGTCTGCACCGATCGCACCGGGCACGCCGAAGCGGTCGAGGTGGACTACGATCCGGCCCAAATCTCTTACGAGCGGCTGCTCGAGACTTTCTGGGAAAATCACGATCCCACGACCAAGAACCGCCAGGGTCCCGATGTGGGAACGCAATACCGCTCGGCGATTTTTTATCACACGCCGGAGCAGCAAGCCTCCGCGCGCGAATCGATGCGGCGCGCGCAAGCGAAGTTCCGCCGTCCGATTGCGACCGAAATCGTTCCGGCCACGCAGTTTTACCGGGCCGAAGAATATCACCAGCAATATCTGGCGAAAAAAGGCCTCTCGCACTGTCATCTTTAACGGCCCGGCGCGGACTTCACCAGCCGCAGTGAAAGATAATCCGGCGACGCCTCGTCCAGAACGATGCCGGGAGGAAGATTCACGTTCCCTTCGCCGACGCGCAAGCGTTGCGCGCCTTCGCGCGCCTTGCCCAAATTGAAGCGCACTATCAGGCCCGAGAGATCGCCGGAGTTCATAAGCCAGGAGCTGCCGCGCAATTGCAGCGTGATTCGAGGCGCCGATTGATCGGCGATGTTCAACCCCCGCGGAACGTCGCTGAATTCGACCGGCACGGTCACGATGCGAATCGTGCCGCCTGCAGCCACAACGGACGTGAGCCAGATCAGCGCGGCCAGCGCCGCCGATGTGAGCTTCAGTTTTGCATCGGAAAGGAACAGCGCCGCGAGCCGCCGCCTCCACTGAATGCGCGGCCTGGCTTGGCTCGATTGCACCAGTTGCGCGAGTTCTTCGGCGCTCCCGATCGGCCGCGCCTTTCCCGCCCGCATCAGCGTCACCTCGCCGCGCTCCTCGGAAACAACGATCGCCAGCGCGTCGGTGCGCTCCGACAATCCCAAGCCGGCGCGATGGCGCGTGCCGTAAACCAACGGCACATCGCGGCGTTCCGTGAGCGGCAGAATGGCCATCGCTTCCACCAGCCGGCCGCCCGCGATGACGACGGCTCCATCGTGCAGCGGAGAGGTCTTCTGGAAGATCGCCTCGAGCAGTTGCGGCGTCACCGCGGCGCCCACCCGGACCGCGGCGCTAATCAGAGCGCCAATGGCATCGTGACCCAGAATCACAATCAACGCGCCGGTACGCGAGCCCGCCAGGTGAAATGCCGCCTCAGCCACGGCGCGGCCCGTCTGCATCCCCGCTCCGGCCTGCTCCGGCAACAGCCGGAATAAAGTGTTCAGACGCAGCAAAACGTAGCGCAGCTCGGACTGAAACGTAAGCACCAGAACCGCGACTCCGATAAAGGCGCTCGCTTCGAGCACCCAGCTTGTAATCACTAGGTCGAAATTTCGCGCCAGCAGCGCGCCGGCCCACAAAGCAACGATCACGAACGCGGTCCGCAGCGCCCGCGCCTCGCGCGCCAGGTGCAAGAGGATGTACAGGAACACCGCGATGGCGCAGTAATCGACCAGGTTCTGCCAGCGCAGTATGCTCGCCATCGCCCCTCTCGATCACCTTTGCAAAAGGTCGAGCCGGAAGACCGTCCAGTCGGCCAGCGCCCGCGCCCCCAGACTTTCATAAAATTCAATCGCCTTGCGGTTCCATTTCAAGGCCGCCCAGTTCATGCGCGC
The DNA here is from genome assembly GCA_963838885.1 of Bryobacterales bacterium. GTDB lineage: Bacteria > Acidobacteriota > Terriglobia > Bryobacterales > Bryobacteraceae > JAICMB01. The sequence continues at coordinate 54,701 of CAWITB010000021.1, forward strand.
GCACCCGCGTCCTCTGGCGACATCGGCCACGTAATCGAAGAGCGCCTTCCCTATGCCGCGGCCGCGATACTCGTCGTGAACGAAAAGATCTTCCAGGTACACCCCGCGCTTTCCGGCATTGGTCGAAAAGTTGTGAAAAAAGACCGCATATCCGGCCGGCTCGGCGCCCCAATAGGCGAGCACGGCTTCGGCGGCCTTTTCCGGCCCGAAAAGGCTTTCGCGCAGCATCTCCTCCGTCGCGATCACCTCGTGCGCGATCTTTTCGTACGCCGCCAGCGCCCGAATGAAGGACAGCACCAGCGGCACGTCCGCTTCCGTCGCGCGGCGAATCGCGATCGTTCCGCCAGATGAAACGTTCATGAGCACGATTCTCACATAGGTGGTGCGTCCCTAATCTTATTTAGGAGCGCCGCCGATCTGAAACGTGAGGTTATCAATGACCAGCCCCCAAGCTCCTCGAACTCTTGGACTACTGCTCTACCGGGAACATCAGGACGGCGCCTCCGTGGACGATCTGTCGGCGGCGCTGCGCGTGCCGCGCGCTTGGATCGTGGAACGGATTGAGGCCGTGCGGCTATGCATGGAGAAGCAGGTCCGCGTCGAGCTGATGCCCGTACCGCGAGCCCCCGCCCGGCGCGCCGCCGTTAATACTGCATCAGGGAATAAACGTCGAAGCCGCTGAGCTTCCCGCGGCCCTTCAGGAATTCGAGCTCCAGCACGAACGCCAGGCCCGCTACTTTACCCCGCAGCTTCTCGACCAGGCGCACGGCCGCCGCCGCCGTGCCTCCCGTCGCCAGCACGTCGTCGACGATCAAGACCCGCTGCCCCGCCTCCACGGCATCCTTGTGAACTTCCAAGACGTCCGTGCCGTATTCGAGCGCATACTCGACCCGCTCGCAGGGCGCAGGCAGTTTCTTTGGTTTGCGGACGGGGATAAAACCTGCATTCAGAGCATAGGCCAGCGCCGGCGCGAAGATAAAACCGCGCGCCTCAATTCCAAGCACCAGATCTACCTGCGCCGCTTCGTAATGCTCGCGCAGCAGATCGACCACGCCGCGCAGACCTTCCCGGTCCTTCAGCAGCGTCGTGATGTCGTAAAAATTAATTCCGGGCTTCGGAAAATCCGGAACCTCGCGTATCAGCTTCTTAAGCTGCGTGGCATCCGGCGTGAGTGTAGCTGCGTTTGCGTTCATGATTAGTGGCGAATTCTAAAATTGCTGCATTCCTCGACCGCGGCTTCCGTTTCCTCCACGTGGCGTACTTCCGACATGCGCGGCCCGCGGCGTAGATAGCCCGACAATTCGGACAACAACTCCGGCGCCCCAGTGGCGTACACTTCCACGCTGCCGTCGTCGCAATTCTTGGCCCAGCCGCAGACGCCGAGGCGCGCCGCCGCGTCCTCGACGAAAGCTCGGAACCCAACGCCCTGCACGCGGCCCCACACCACGTATCTGCGTCCTTGCTTAGTGGATAACTGAGGCTTCAAGGCGTCCTGGTCAGCGGATAAACGATGAGCTTGCGAAATTCTACGATGCCATGATCGCCCTGTAGTAGAATCGGCCCCGGATCGGCTTCATTGGGATCGATCGCGATCGCCGTCAGTCCGTCGATGGTCTGTTTATCGATGATTCTGATTCCGTTTAGCGCCACCGTGACCTGCCGCCCGACCAGGCGTATGTCGAAGAACTGCCATTCCCCCGGGTCCTTACTGGCATTGATCGCTGGCGCAATGCGGCCGTAGATAGCTCCATTACCATGCACCGAAGGGGGCTTATCGATGTCGTCCGCGATCTGCACTTCATAGCGGCCGCGCAGGCCAATGCCGCTGTTTCCCCCCGGGCCGATGCGAAATTCGGCGTGGAGCATAAAGTTCCAGAATTTGCGATCCGAAACCAGATCGCCCGACCCCGGCGCGTTGGTCAGAATTCCTTGTTTTACGGTCCACGGCGGCCGCCCCGGTACCAGCGGGGACCAGCCGGCCAGATCGCGCCCATCGAAGAGATTGATCGCATCGCCCTTCTTCCAGCTCGCGTCGTCCTTATCGTTGATAGTCGGAGCCCGCACGCCGGTCCACTCCAGATAAGAGGCCGGATCGCCTTCGATCTCGAAGGTGCCCTTCAGCTTGCCGCTGTCCAGCCGCGCCCAATACAGGCCCTTTTGCAAGGTTTTCTGGTCACGCGGCGAGGCCTTGGGATCGCGCCGGTAACGCTTATCGAAGGAGAAGCGCAGCTCGCCGTCATAAACCGACAATTTGGGGATTTCATCGAGCTGCCCGCCGGGCGCGCCCACAAACTTGCCTTTAATAACGTCCGAGCCGGCCCCCGACACCTCCAGCCACCAGGCGCGCGACCCGTTATCCCCCTTCACCGCTATATCCCACCGGCCGTTGAACTGCTGGTCTTCGCCCGTGCTCGCCACGCACGCGACCGCAAAGACGGCGGCCACAAACAAGCGCATTTGCGCCTAATTTAACACGCCGCGCCGGACCATGTCCCCGTCGCGCCGCGTCCGCAGCCCCGATCTCGCGGGTTTGCGGTGCATTTTACTCAGAGGTCCCAAATGAACGACGAACAGGTTCCCGCGTCGAACTGCTCATAAACCCGCCGTAGTGCATCCCGGACCGCTTTCTATCGAGGATCTGTTGCGGCGCGTGCACCCCGCGCCCGACGACGAAACCGAGCGCTTCGTTGCCACGATCTATGCGGATCGCCGCCACGCGGCCGAAACGCCGATTGCGGAATCTGTTCTGTCGTGGTCGATACCGGCATAGCCTCATATATCTTCAACTGGCATTCATCGGCGCGCCGGTACGTGGACGCTTTGCGTGGCTCCGAACTGATTCTGTCCTTCATGTCGATCGCGGAGATGCGCAGGGGCACAATCGCGGCAGGTAGGTGTGGCCGGCGACGCACTCTGCTCGAACAGTTCATGAGAGGTTTCGGTCTGGTGTATGCCGGTGATGCTCTGTGCACCTCCTGGCGATGATTCGTACCGACGCTCTCGCCGCTGGCCAATCTTTGAGCCCACAGGACGCCTGGATCGCCGCTACCGCACTGGCCTCGGCGCTCCGCTGGCGACGAACAATCGAAGAGATTTCTGAAATCATCCCGGAGCTTCGGCTTCTGGACCTATGAACCAAGTTGGTCACCTTCGCCTGGCGGGCCAGCGCCGCTGGCGGACCGGAATTTCCGCCGCCCCCGCGCTAATCCCGCCGCAGCGCGTTCTTCACCCGAATCCCATTCGCGCGAACCTCCACCTCCTCCGCTTCCGCATATTGCTCCGACTTGCGCAGCGCCGACGCGTAACCCTCCAGCAGGGCGACCCATCGTGGATCGTCCGGCTTCATCACCCGGCCCCGCAATTCGATCGCGCGCTTGTATGCCGCCGCGGCTTCCGCGAAGCGCTTGAGTGAGCGGTACAGCTCGGCCAGATTACACAGTGTCAGCGCCTGCGCCGGCGCATCCGCTCCAGATACCCGGCGGTAGATTTCGAGCGCACGGTCGAGGTTTTCTTCCGCCAGCTCCGGCCGCCGCATCTTGTAGTATAAAGATCCGATATTATGCAGGTCGCGCGCCGCTTCGGCGCTTACCGGCCCATAGACTTTTTCGTCGATCGCAAGGGCCTGCAGGTCCAAACGCTCGGCCTCCTTGAACTTGCGCATGCCCGTGTACGCGCCCGCAAGATTTGCCAGGATCGACGCGAAGGCCCCGTTTTCCGTCCCAGTGGAGCGCTCCGTAATGGCGCGCGCGCGCAGCAGCAGCGGGAGCGCCTCCTGAGGCCGGTTCTGCGCCACGTAACTCTCGGCGAGGTTGTTGAGATGCAGCGCCAGCGCCGGATGATCGCGTCCCAACACCGCCTCCATGCGAGGCAGCGCGTCCTTATAAAGCGTTTCCACTTCTTCAAGCTTTTCTAAATGCCGCAGCGCCGACGCCAGATTGCCGGCCAGCTCGAAGCATTGCGGCGTATCCACCGCGACGTGGCTAGGCGTCGAATCGCACAGCGGCAGAGCGCGGCGCAGCAGCGGCTCGGCTTCCTCGAACCTGCCCTCCTGCTCGTAGACATAACCCAGGTCCCCGCCTATTTTGACCGCGCCGGCGCTATCCGGCCCCCACAGTCGAGTCGCGGCGTCGATACTTTTCCGCAGCAGCAGCTCGGCGTCCGTGTAGTTTCCAAGCGCCGCCCGGGCCTTCGCTAGTCCGCTCAAAGATATTTCGTAGCCGTGACTCTCCGGCCCCAACGATTTTTCGGCAATCCCCAAGGCGCGCTCGTGCAGCTCCGCGGCGTCTTTATAGCGTCCCAGGTGATAACAAACCGCCGCGAGATTGTTCAACATGGGAACGAGCTTGGCGTCATCCGGAGTGCCGGCCTTGCTCCAAATCCCGATTGAGCGGCGTAAGAGCTCTTCGGCCTCGCGGAACTTGCCCATCAAATAATACGCGCCGCCCAGGTTGTTGTAAGCCAGCGCCAGAGAATAACTATCGGGCGGCTCGATCTTGATCGCGAGCGACAATGCCGCTTCGAACTGCGCCGCGGCCTCGTCATATTTCGTTTGCGCCAGCAGCGCCGCCCCGAGGTCGCCGCGGCTCAACAACAGGCGGCCCTCGTCGCCCCCGGCCAGCTCCACCGCTTCACGGCCCGCCCGCTCAGCCGCCACATAATCACCCCCCGCATACGCCGTGGTGGCCTTCGCGCGCTTGCCGGACCAGGGCTCCGTTTGCGCCACGGCGCAGCAACAAAACAGAGTCGCAATGATTTTTCCCAAAACGAGATTCCGCATTTGCGTCCCTGTTGCGCACGTCAATCGCACAAATCAAATTTGAACTGTTGCAACACGCGGCGATCGGCGCATCGAGCGTTTCTGTTCACAATCGGCCGGACGCTGTCCGCTCGCGAACACGACCGTGGCCTAACGAAATTTGTGTTTGCGCGTCACTACTCTCAGCGCGCGCGGACACTCGTTGTGTGCTTGTATTACGTGCTTCGATTCCGCCGCCGCGTAGTATCATTCCTCTGTCCGCTCCCCGCGCGCGACCATGACCCGCGACGAGATCCTCCATCGGCTGCGCGAAAGGATCGTGCGCTACGCGGCATCAAGAGTACAGGGAGATGCGGCGCAGGATATCGCGCAGGAAGTTCTGATCGTCCTCCACGAAAAGTACGCCCGCCTGGAGCGAATCGAAGACCTCACGCCGGTAGCCTTTGAGATCCTGCGTTTTAAGATGATGGCGCTCCGCCGTAAGGCTGTACGCAGGGGCGAATACCATGGCGTGCCCGTGGAAGAGATTCAGCTTCCCGACTCCCGCGTCGACATCGCCGCGGATGTAGAGATGCGGGAGCGGCGCGGCAAACTGATGGCGGCGGTCGAGCGTCTGCCGGAGCGCTGCCGCCGCCTTATTGCCCTGAAGTTGGAGGGCAGGAACTTCGTCGAGATCCGGAAAATCATGGCCGCTTCCTCCATCAATACCGTCTATACCTGGGATTTGCGGTGCCGCAAGCAGTTGCTTGAATTAATGGGCGGGAACTGGGACGGGCGCAAATGAACGAGGACGGGATGGATCGCGCGGACATACGGCATCTGATCGGCGGTTATGCCACCGGCTCGCTGACCGCGGACGAGCGCCGCCGGCTGTTCGAGGCCGCCCTCGAAGACCAGGAGCTCTTCGATGCACTGCAGGACGAGCAAGCTCTAAAGGAACTTCTCGACGATCCCGTATCCCGCGAGCAGGTGCGCCGCGCCGCCGCCGCGAGTCTGCCCCCAGCGAGGCCGCGGCGCGCGTGGTTGTGGGCACTGGCCGCAAGCATGGGCGCGGCCGCTTTGCTCACGCTGCTGTTTTTCAATTCGAATCGCATAACGCCCTCAACCGTGCGGGTGGCGCGAATGCGCCCCGCCGCGCCGCCATCCGCGCAGCCGGCCCCGCTGCCCGCCGTTCCCGCTCCGCTTTCCATTCCCCGCAAACAGACTCTCCCTTCGCGGACCCTCCCGTCCCCGTCCGCTACAGCGGAGCCCTCCAACACCCCGGCCGCCGCGCCGCTTTTGCCCCGCTTCGCCCCGCACAGAGCGACTGGCGGTTCCCTGACCGCCCCGTCCCCGTCCGCCACGAAGGAGCCTTCCAATCCGCCGGCCGCCGTGACCGAGCAAGCGCCCCGGCCCACGGTATACGGAGGCGCGCTTACCGTCCCCGGCGCCGCCGGTTTTCAGGCGCAACGAAAGGAGCCTGTATCGGCCCTCTCATCGGCGGCTCCTCTCGCATCCGCGCCGTCCAGCATCATTGTCAGATTCAGGAAGAAAATCCCAAACGGAACCGATATGAATGTGCCACCCGCCGCGCTGCAACCCGGCGACGTTGTTCGACTAACGCTCTTCCCGCGCCTGCCCGGTCCCCTCGCCATCGCCGAATCGGATGCCGCCGATCCCGCCTGGAAGACCGTATTCCCAGCCGCCGGGCCGCCCGTGCAACTGCAAGCTCTGCAAGACTACGCGGTTCCACTCGAGATCACGGTGAACCCCGGAGAACGCCTGCGCGTCAAAGTGGGCGCCGCAACGGCCGAGATCAAACTCGGGCGATGACGGTCCTCAGAACCCCAACACCAGCCGCGCCGTGACGCTGCGCGGCGGCCCGATCGCTGTTCCCGAAAACAACCCCGCAAAATCGATCACGTTCAATCGATTCGTCAGATTCATCGCGTCCACTTGGAACCGCACCGGATATTTCTCGCTCGCGCTCAACGTCACGCCTACCGACGCATTCAACGAGAAGAGCGGCCGCGTGCGGTCGTCCGCGAAATTCACGCGATTGAGAATGTCCTGCCCGTACTGCCCGGCGGCGTCGCTATACGTGCCGTCGAAATCGATCGGCAGCCCGCTATCGTACGTCATTCCTAAAGCGGTCCAGACGCGCTTTGCCGCCTGATAGCGCAGTCGCGCCCGCACCGTGTTGCGCTGGTCTTGCGAGACCGGAAACACCGTGCCCGCCGCGCTGATCGCCGTCACCGCCTGGTCGCCCAAAAACAGCCCGCCGGTCACCGGAAAATAGCCGTTCCCGCGCATGTTCGAGTAGGTGGCGTAACCCGAAAACCGTCCCCATCGCGGGATCTCCAATTTCACTTCCGCGCCGTAAATATCCGCTCGCGAGAAAGCGATCGGAAAGCTCACGCCCGTGTTCAGCAGCAGATCGTCGTCCGGGAAATCGCGATAGCGCCGCCGGTAAAAGCTCGAGCTCAGCTTCACCTTCCCGAAAAAATCGCGCGCGAAGCCGGCCTGGTAATAATTCCCTCGCGCCGGCTGCACCGGCAGCCGCAGCACCTGATTGCTCAAGCTGGTCACCTCCGGGGAGCTCGAGAGCAGCAGGTTCTCGAACGCGGGCGTTTGAAACACGCGATCGTACGAGGCCCGAAATACAATCTTCGTACGCGGCCAGAAATAGGCGATCCCCGCCCGCGGACTCCACGCCGTCTCGTTCACCAGCAGGTCGTAATGATCGAAGCGAACCCCGCCGCTCAGCGTCACGTTTTTCCAGTGCGCCTCATCTTGTCCGAAGGCGCTCTGCTCGCGATCCGGCGCATGTGCGCGAAAATCGAACGACGGCGGCGTGTCCGCATCGAATTGCGCCTCGTTGGTGATCAAATAACTGAGCGATTCCTGGATCGAAGCGTAATCCGATTCCGCCCCGAACTTGACCTCATTCCTCCCCGCGTGGACCGAAATAACCCCTTTCACATATTCCTCGCGATAACCGCGGTCCTGCGCCGCGATGATCGGCGTCGCCAAATCGTTCGACCACAACCCCGCCGTAATATCGCGCGCCATGGCGCTGAAATCCCCCAAAACATTCGCCGAGAAAATGTGCTGATACCGCAACTGCAGCGCCGCCTCGAAATTGTCCCGATCCTGCCGTTGCCCCGCCTGCTGTTGCACGATCTCGTTCGGAACCTCGAATTTCGATTCCTCCCGCCGCAATACGATCCCAATGCGATTCCTATCGTTGATGTCCCGCTCGTAATGCGCCATCAGGTCGCCCGTCGTCCCCCGATTGGCGTAATTCTGCGTCACCGGCGGATCGAGATATCGATCCGTCTCCGATGCGTCCGCGCTGAGCGTCATCGTGTTTCTACCCCACCCGTATTGCGTTGCCAGATAACCGCTCGCCGTATCGAAGCTGCCGCCCGCCAGCTCCGCCTTGCCATGAAACCCCGGCCGCGTGTCCCGCCGCGTCTCCACTTCAATCACGCCGCCCAATTTTCTGCCGTATTCGGCCGGAAAGCCCGCCGTCAGGACGCTCATTTCCTGCACCTCGGCGGCATTGAAGTCCGGAACGAATGCCGCCGAGCGGTTCTCCGTCATCGGCAGCCCGTCGATCACGTACTGCGCCTGATACTCTTCGCCCCGCGGATGCAAAACACCGTTCGCTTCGAACAACCATCCGGGCTCGTTTGCGACCAGGTCCGCAAGCGATCTTCCCGGTCTTCCCGTCACGCGGTCCACGAGCGTGGCCCCCCCAATCCGGTTCACCGGGGCGATGTTCTCGGGATCGAGCAGCGTGGCGCTGTCCTTCACTTCCACCGTGGTGCGCACCTGCGGCACCCCGAGCGCGAATTTCAACTCCTGCGGGACCGGCGAGTGGACGTTCACCAGACGCGATTCGGGCGACAAGCCCTCCCGCGAAACGTCGATTTTATACTTCCCGAACGGCAGCCGCTTGGCGACAAATTTCCCCGCGGCATCGGTTTCGAAACTGCGCTTGTACTCGTTCGCCTCGCTGACCAGGTCGATCGTCGCTCGAACCGGCAGCCCACTCGCATCCGTAACCGCGAGGCGCAGTTCTCCTGTCTGTGCCTGGCCGAATGCAACGATGGCGAAAAGGAGCAGAACCGCAAGCCGCATGGCCGCCTTCAGCATCTCAGGAATCGAAATCCCACGCAAACGGCGCCGGCGGCGCTTTCAACCGATCGGGCAAGCCGCCGGCTCCGTACGCGAGTCCGCGGCGCCGGCTGGATGCGTCAATCGCGGACCCAGCTCGCCAATTTTCTAATATCGTCTTTCGCCGCCTCGCTCTCGGACCGGCGCTCCTGTTCACTCAGGATGTGAAGAACCGCGGCCTCGAAATCAATCGACGCCGCTTGCCGCAGTTTTCTTCGGTATTGCTCGGCCGTTGTCTCGTCCTTGGGAGCGTTCCCGAAGAGCAAACGCGAAAGAGCATCGGCGATATCGCCTTTGAGGAGTTCCGGCGCGTCTGGAAGGGCCTCAAAGAAGGCGTTCAGAATGTCCCGGTTTATCAAGTCTTCCGGGTCGCCGAATTGCCACAGTTGCAACTCTAGGTTCGTCGCCGCCGCTCGGCGATTGTCCTCCGCCTGTGAAGGGTTCGGCAAAATCGCCAACTCGAGGGCGGCCGCATCCCGTCTCCCAATTCGGTGCAGCGGGCCCGCCGCATAGTGCCCGTATACGGAAATGAGGCCCGTGCCATTGAAGATCGCCTGTCGCACCAGCTCCACCCGTTGCAATGGCTGCTCAACCTCCTCAGCGGCCAGGATCCACAGTAACTCCTCGACAATGGGATCATCGAGTGTTTTGACCTCCTTGACGCTGGCAGCCTCGAAAGGCGGCGCGGAGCCGCGAACAGCCATCACCAGATATATTCCGGGCCGAAGCTCCACGCCATTCCAGCCCTGGCCGCCGGATTGTACGCGCCGTGCCTGACTGCGGTACTGGGTATATTCGGCGCGAGTTTGCGTTCCGCCTTTCCATAGCCCATGGCTGATCTCATGCACGCCGCCGAGCTGTACTTCGCCGGAGACGACCTCCGGCGTACCGTCCTTCGCCGTCGCCGACAACAGTCGGCCCGCGATGAAAGGCGTTTTTTGTCTTCCAATTACCTGAAGAAAGCTGCTCTCGGCGAATCGCATAATCTAATCTTCCACCTCACGGTGCCAGACACGGCAGCGCGATGGGCGGACGTACTTCGCAGCCCGCCTCGTTGGCTTCTTTGCCATGGTCGATTTCCGTGAGTTTCGTGTCCACGCCAATCTTTGCGGATCCTTTAATCCATTTGGCACCGCCCGTGTCCGTTGCAAACCAGTCAATTGTTCCCCCTATGTCCAAACTCCAGTCGGCATGGCCGAATACTACATAGGAAAAATTCGCGTCGTCGGAAAAAGCCGCTAGATAAGTCCTGAACCGGAGTACACCGGCCGTCTCTTTAGCTGCGTCGCTGTCTCGTAATTGTACGCCCCCAGGGCCGAATTCAGGCAGGTAGGGCATCGAATACGATCTGCGGACTGTCGCACGCTGTAACAACACGAGCGTCCAAATCAGCGCTCGGGTCCGTAATGCGATCGGAACTCCCATGGTGGAGAAACGCATCATCGCCACCGGACGGGTCGAGCCGGCGTCCAGAATGGGGAAGCCGATGTCGGTCACCTTATATCGCCAAGAAGGGTGGTAATTGGGTCCCAGGGATGTGCCATTGTCCCGGCTTTCGCAAAACGCCAACGCTCATAGCCTTTTTTGCTTGATGCGGCGCGGGCTCATACGTTGCGCCCCCCTTGGCACTCCCTAGATTCTGTAACGAAGCTGACGTGAACTTTCTTGCGGAACTCGTTAAGTGGCGGCTGACCGCCTGCAAGCACCAAGAACTTTGGCCTGCACCCACATGCCGCAGTGAGGCTGGATCAGTCGGGTCAGAATATTCCGCGTGCTAATTGCCACGCTCGCGTGCATGTCCGTAGGCGTCTTTAAAATCCCCTCCTCTTCATCGCCGATTCCATAATCGTCACGTCCACGAACACCACGTTCCAAAAGACCGTCGTACCGTCCAGACTAGCGGACACGGCATATCCTCCGGACGCATTGGTCGTCAGACTGGAATGGAGGCCCATCGAGGCGCCGAGCTTAGGGTTCGGGTCCGGGCCGGGATTCGGCAGTACCGCCCAGGCAACATCCTTTTGATTGGGCGGATCGGTGATCGCCTCCAACCGGACAGCGCCGCAGTTTCGCACTAGAACGGTCGGATGATTCGAGTTGAGCGCCTGATCGTGCGAGTCGCTGCTGAATTCGTGAAAATTTTTCGGCGGTGGAATCCTCCACGCTTTTGTGAACGGCTGCGTCGTGGGAACCTTAGCGTTTATCCTGACGACCTTGCGGGGACAATGAACGCACGCGCCGGGTGGCGCGGCGGCGCCTGGACCAGAGTTGGGATGTGCGGGATCTTTCCCCATAATGACCGCCGTTATTCGGCGCCTCGCGCCCGGCCGGCGCCTGCAATGTCTTCCACAATGCTTTCAATTATTCCGGCCGCGCAGTCATGGAGCCTGCGGATGCGTACATCAATCGTTGGCGCGTCCGCGAGCGCTTGCTCGATTCGCGGGCTATAAATCGGATCTCCAATCACGCCATGCCCGGCGGCGGACATCGTCAGCGATAGCAGCGCGATTCCACTCGGCGCGTTCAAACGCAAAGCTTGCGCCCCGCCGGAGGCCTTCGCGAAAAGAACGCGCAGTCCCTCTTCACCCGTCTGCCTGGCCTTCTCCGGGTAGGTACGACATAGCGCGTCCAGAACCGAGCGCTCGACGTCCCCCGACAGGAATTGATTCAGCGGCGTCCCGGCGATTCGCTGCAAGCCCGAGGGCAAGCAAGTCTCCGCCTGGACCGGCGATTTCATTCATGAACTCCATGGCGCGCTCGTACAGCCGAGTCGCGCGCTGCATCTCGATCCCCAGTTCCGGATCGCTCAGGATCTCGGTAGCCCAGCGGCATTGAGGATCGGTGTCGAAATCGCTGCCGAACAGACACATGAGGTCCAGGTAAAGACGTAACGGCCCCCGGCAGGTGAACCCGTGTCCTCTCGCCTTAAATAGGCCCGTTCGCACCACCGTTCTCAAGCACTCGTCTCCGATGGATTCGGCCCGCGCTGGGGCGAACTCGCGAATGTGGCCGGCCATCTCGCTTTCGAACGCGCCTTCTGCGTACTGCTCCATTACCGCCATTTGTTCCGACCGGATCAGCATCGTCGACCGTCCCTCCATTTTGCATCACGCCATCCGGCTTATGCGGAAACAATTGAGCGGCGCCGCGGCGCGCAAACCATTTCTGACGGCGGTCCACGTCTCCCTCCCTGATCCCAGAACCAGCAGCCCAAGTCTCCCGAGAAAAAAGCGCCATCACGCCGCCAGTTCATGCTATTTTGCCGGTTAAGGAGGACGCGCGCCATGCCGGGCCACCGCATTATTGCCCTGATCTTTTGGATGTCCGGCGGGGTCTTCGCGCAAACCGCGGCGCAGCTCGCGCCGGTTCCCAGCGATCCCCTGGAACTGGCCTCGGGCGCGGTGCAGATCGCGGATTCATCGGACAAACGCGGCGCCATTCTCGCGCTGCTGGAGCGGGCGCGGCAGAACAACAACCTGCACGCGCCGGGCGCAGCCGCCTACAATTTGAAGATCTCCTTCCAAGCGAGCGGATCGGCGTACTCGGGCGCGGGCCAAATCGAAGAGCTGTGGGCCTCCGGACGAAAGTGGCGCTGGACGGCGCGCCTGGGCGATTACTCCCAGACGCGAGTCTTTTATCAAGGCGCCGCCTACGACGTTAATCCGCATCTCTTTATGCCGCTCCGCATGCAAATGGTACGCGGCGCGATCTTTTGGCCGGTGACGAGCCGGGCCGGCGACGCCATCCGCTTTACGCAGGCCAATTGGAGGGGCGCGGAGGTGACCTGCGCTCTGATCTCACGCGGGCCGCCAAGCACGGCCGCGGGGCGGCAATGGCGCGAGGAGGAATTCTGCGTCGATCCCAAGAGTGGGCTGCTCCAGACGTATTCCCAAGCTCCGGGGATCTACGCGGCCTACGATTATGCGAACGCCCTGCAATTTCACGGCAGCACGATGGCGCGCCAGATCGCAATTGTGGAAAACGGCGCGACGGTGGTACAGATCCAGATCGAAAATTTGCAGGATTTGGGAACGATTGTGGACAGTGACTTTACTCCCACCCCGGACATGCAAGCTCCCGGAACGATGATCCAGACGGGCATGCGTTTCCCGCTGCTGGCGCGCAGCCCGGCGGCGGCCCCGGGCGCGATCGATCCCGTCATTGTGCATGCCGCGATCGACCCCGGCGGCAGAGTGCTGGAGGCGGAGGCGCTGCAGACATCGAACGCGGCGTTGACGCAGGCCGCGCTCGAGACGGTGAAGAACGGAACCTATGGAGTTGCGCGAGGGCAACGCGAGGCGTTCATCAACGTGCAGTTCGCGCCGCCACAGTGACGGGCCTTCCCGGGTCGGCGATTTTTGCCGCAGTTTCCTCTAAAGATTTTCGCGGTCCGCGCCGATAGAGACGTCGAGGCTGAGAAAATATGCGTGCTATGGATGTGCGCGGAAGCGCGCCCAGAAGTGTGAAGACACATACGGACGTAGGCAAGCGGAAACGGCGCGACGCGGATTCAGCGCCTTACTGACGGCCCTTGCTGCCGCCGTATTGTTCGGGATGTTGGGTTTGGCCTTCGATACAGGAAGGCTCTTCATCGTTAAAAACGAGCTCCAGACCTTTGCGGATGCCTCCGCCCTGGCCGCGTGTAAAAACCTCGATGGGACCGCGACGGGCGTCACGCTGGCTCACGCGGTAGCGACGGCCGGGCCACTCGGCACAACCACGCCCAATGGCTACAACTTCGATACCACCGCATCGCCAACGTAAACGACACCTATGCTACCGGCTTCACGGGACCCTTTGACGCCTATGCTACGGCAGAGACCAAATCGCCGAACAACTATCGTTTCGTGAATCTCGCGGTTACCGCCAACGTGCCGCTGTATTTCCTCGTTCTTATTCCCGGCGTGGGGACGCAGCAGACCGTCAGCGCTTCGGCAATGGGCGGGGAAATGGCGCTTTCCCAGGTGAGCCAGGGAGGACTTGCGCCCTTTTCACCCGATGCTCACAACCCCTCCGACACAACCAATTTCGGCTTCGTTCCGGGTCAGGAATACACCTTGAAGTGGGGCAACGGGAATACCACGACTTGTGCCGGAGATGCCGGTTTCAACCCGGGAAATGCGCCCGATGCCCACGGCTTCGTCGATTTGGGTCAAGGGAACGGAACGAGTAACCTGCGCAAGGCCATTATTTACGGCGGTTATCCTAACTCGCTCAGCGTTCCAGCGGTGGTGGATAGCGGCGACACCTTAGGCGACGTTCCGGGCAATCGCGGGAGTTCGATTTTTTCCGCGATGGCGGAACGATCCGATCAGGATCCCCTTTATGAGTGGTAACTATACCGCCGCGCCGGTGATGGCAAGCGTGCCGGTCGAGAGCCTCGGCGCCATGAACTGACCGGCTGCGCATCCCGCACGCCCACTATTTTTGCTGAAAAGATCGCATCTGCTACACTGGATCGCGACAATGCGTCCCTTGAAGATCCTTCTCGCAGCCGGGCTGATTCTCGCGCCGGCCGCTCTGAACGCCAGTGAGATCATGTATGGAGTAAACGGCGGCCTCGCTTCGACCCCAGTTTCACCTGATGGCGACCTCGTCGTTATCGACCAGACCACCGGAGCGGTTACTAGCGTACTCGACGCCAGCGGCTTCCCGCGGCTCACCGGACTCGGTGTCGAACCCAACGGCACGATTTACGCCAGCACTTTGGGAGGAATTCCGTTCCCGCCAGGTCCGGGCAACCATAGCACCAGCGACCTGCTGCGGTTAGGGTCGAACGGAGCCGTTCTCTCGGATATTGGAACGGTGAAGGATGCGGCAGGCGACGTCGTTGCGGTCGCGGATCTCGCCGTGCAGCCCACCACCGGAACCTTATTCGCGATCTCGAACGAATTTGGCGGCGTCCCTCCGGGAGAACTCTTTACCCTCAACCCCTCGAACGGCGTGGCAACTCTGGTAGGCGCCACCGGCGAATTTTTTTCGAGCATTGCCTTTGCGCCCGATGGATCGTTGTACCTGATAGGAGCCTCGTTTAACATGGGGCCGGTCGCTCCTTTCCTGCTGGAGAAAATCAGCCCCACCACCGCAGCCCCGATCGGCGCCGCCGTCAACTTGGCCGATTTCTTTGGCGCCTTCGGAATCCGGCCCACGGATGGCGCGTTTTTCGTAGGGAACGGCGATGGCGGCCAGATCTTCACCTTAAATCCATCGACCGGAGCGGCCACCGCGCTTCCCCAAACAACGGGCGCCAGTCTCGTGGGCGATCTCGATTTCGCCTCCGTTCCGGAGCCGGGCACAATGCTGCTCGCGGCGCTCGGACTCGCCGCCCTGATCGCCCGCCGTTCAACGTTCAAGCGGACTTGACCACTTCGAGAAACGCGCGCGCGGCGTGCGACAACGCGCGCTTGGCGGGATAGACCAGCCGGATTTTTCGCTCCACGTGCAGTTCCTCCACCTGCACTTCGCACAACACGCCTTGCTTCACCTCCTGCGCGCACGCACATGCGCGGCAAGAACGCGACGCCTTCATTGCGCTGCACCAGTTTGCGGATCGTCTCCACCGTGGGCATCTCCACGTCCATGTTCAACGGGATCTTGTGCCGCTGAAACTCGCGCAGCACCACGGCGCGATAAGGCGATAGAACATTGTGGGCGATGAATGTTTCCATGCCCAGCTCCGTGATCGAAACCCTTGTGCGCGAGGCGAAACGATGCCGCGGCGAGACCACGAAGGCGAGGTGATCGGTGAAGATCATCAGCGAAACGAGGCGTTCGTCTTTGGGATCGTAGCTGATCAGCCCCAGCTCGAGATCGCCGTCGATTAGTTGCGACGGAATCTTGCTCGACAGCGAGCGGCGCACCTGCACTTTGACCTTGGGGTAGAGCCGCCGGTACTGCTCGATATGTTCGAGCAGATATAACGCGGTCGATTCGTTCGCGCCCACGATCAGCCGCCCGGCGGAGTTGTCGCGCAATTCCGCCAGCGCGTTCTCGAGCTCCCCTTCCAGATTCTCGAAGCGCCGCGCGTATTCGATCACGATCCGTCCCGCGTCGGTCAGCATCAGATCCTTCCCGGAGCGGTCCATCAGTTTTTCCTGGAGGTCGGATTCCAGTTTTTGGATCGCGAGCGACACCGCCGGCTGCGTCCGCAGCAGCTTCTCGGCGGCCCGTGAAAAGCTTTTTTCGTTAGCAACCGTAAGAAAAACCTTAAGGGTGTAGAGCTCCATAAGACCCGCTTATGCCATGATAATAACTTATCCAATGGATCGCAATTATAAATTTGCCAAATCTAACGCCGGAACAGGATAATAGTGCTGGTACCCCGGAAAGGAGAAGCATGACGAACCGCGTCTACATCTTCGATACAACTTTACGCGATGGCGAACAATCGCCTGGCTGCAGCATGACCGTACCCGAGAAGCTGCAAATCGCGCGAAAATTGGTGGAATTGGGCGTGGACATCCTCGAAGCGGGATTCCCGATCGCTTCCGACGGCGATTTCGAAGCAGTCGACGCCATTAGCCGCGAGTATCCCTGGGTGCAAGTGGCCGCGCTCGCCCGCGCCGCGACCATCGATATCGAGCGCGCGGCGAAATCGCTCCAGAAACGCCAAGCGGCCCCGCATCCATACGTTTCTCGCCACCAGCGACATCCATCTCAAGTTCAAGCTGAAGAAATCGCGGCAGCAGGTGCTCGACGAAGCCGTCGCCGCCGTGGAGCTGGCGCGCAATTATGCCGACGACGTCGAGTTCTCGGCGGAAGACGCCACGCGCACCGATTTCGATTATCTCGAGCAGATATCGCGCGCCGTGGTCGCCGCGGGCGCGCGCACGGTAAACCTGCCGGACACTGTCGGTTATTCCGTCCCCGAAGAATATGCCGTGCTGATCGCGCGCATGGTGGCCGCCCTCGGCGATACTGCGATCGTGAGCGTGCACTGCCACGACGATCTCGGACTGGCCGTCGCGAACTCGCTCGCGGCGGCGCGCGCCGGAGCGCGGCAGATCGAATGCACCATCAACGGCATCGGCGAGCGCGCCGGTAACGCCGCCCTCGAAGAGGTGGTGATGGCCTTCAAGACGCGTCCGGACAAGCTGCCCTTTGAGACCAAAATCGTCACCCAGCAGCTTTATGCCGCGAGCCAGATGCTGGCCCGAACCATCACGTTCGGACCGCAGCCGAACAAGGCCATCGTCGGCGAAAACGCCTTCGCGCACGAGGCCGGCATCCATCAGGACGGCTATTTAAAGGAAAAATCCACCTACGAGATCATGGATCCGAAGTCGGTTGGCGTGCCCGAGACGAAACTCGTTCTCGGCAAGCACAGCGGCCGCCACGCCTTGAACGACCGTCTCCAGCATCTGGGATTCGAGCTGACGCGCGACGAGCTGGACGAGGTCTATCGCCGTTTCACGTCGCTCGCCGACCGTAAGAAGGGCGTGCGCAACGACGAGATCGCGGCGCTTACGAACGACGTGTTGGGAGAAAAGAACGCCGTCGCGGCGGCGAGCGATTAGGCGTTATGAGAAAAACCGCCTGCTTGCGCGCGAGGCTGGGCTTACCCTGCGCGCGGAACCGGGCCGCGGCCGTGACGGAGCGGTTCAATGCAGCTTGACGTTCTGATCCTGCCGGGCGACGGCATCGGCGAGGAGGTCACGCGCGAAGCGGTCAAAGTTCTCGAAGCGGTAGCGAAACGATTCGGCCACTCTCTCCTGTTACGCAGCGGACTTCTCGGCGGCATCGCCATCCACAAAACGGGCACGCCCCTGCCCCAGGAGACGATCGACCTGGCGCTCGCCTCCGACGCCACGCTGCTGGGCGCCGTCGGGCTGCCGGAATTCGATCAATCCCCCCCCGACAAACGCCCCGAGAAAGGGTTGCTGGGCATCCGCAAAATCCTGGGCGTGTACGCCAATCTGCGGCCGGTGCGGAGCTATCGTTCGCTGCTCGAATCCTCGCCGCTCAAGAACGACCGCATCGACGGCACGGACATGATCATCGTTCGCGAGCTCACCGGCGGCCTCTATTATGGAACGCCGCGAGGCATCGAGGAAGACGGCGCGCGTACGCGGGCCGTCAATACCATGTCGTACACGCACGCGGAAATCGAGCGCGTGGCGCGCATGGCCTTTCACCTCGCCCGCCAGCGGCGCAAGAAAGTCGCCAGCGTCGACAAATCGAACGTGCTCGAAGTCTCGCAGCTCTGGCGGCGCGTCGTAGTCGAAGTAGCGAAGGAGTTTCCCGACGTCGCGCTGGAGCACCTCCTGGTCGACAACTGCGCCATGCAGCTTGTACTCAATCCGCGCCGTTTCGACATCCTCGTAATGGAGAATATGTTCGGCGACATCCTGAGCGATGAAGGCTCCGTCCTCGCCGGATCGATCGGGATGCTCCCCTCGGCCTCGATCGGCGCCCGCAAACCCTCCGGCAAGTGGACGGGATTATACGAGCCGGTGCACGGTTCCGCCCCGGACATCGCGGGACGCAACAAGGCAAATCCGTTAGGAGCGATTGGCTCGGTGGCGGCGATGCTGGAATACAGCTTCGGTCTCAAAAAGGAGGCCGACGCCGTGAATAAGGCGATCGAAGCGGTGCTCGACTCCGGCCGCGTGACGGCGGACCTGAAGCCCGCCGGAAAGGCCGCCTCAACCGATGAAGTAGGAGACGCCGTGGCATCGCACGTCTAAAGAGAGCGCGTCTAAAAAGAAAGTTGTGGAAATGAAACCTCGCACCATTATCGAGAAGGTCTGGGATAGCCATATCGTCAGCGAGCAGTCCGGCGCCCCGGCGCTGCTCTACATCGATCTGCACCTGGTCCATGAAGTAACCTCGCCGCAGGCCTTTTCCGGTCTGCGCGAGCGCGGCCTTAAGGTCCGCCGCCCCGACCTGACCATCGGAACAACCGACCATAGCACGCCGACAACTCCGCGATCCCTGCCGATCCTCGACAAGGTCGCCGCGGCGCAGGTCGACCGTCTGGAGACGAACTGCCGCGAATTCGGGATTCCCTGTTACGGCTTTCATAGTGACAAGCAGGGCATCGTTCACGTCATTGGGCCGGAGCAGGGGCTAACCCAGCCCGGAATGACCGTCGTCTGCGGAGACAGCCACACCGCCACGCATGGCGCCTTCGGAGCGCTGGCCTTTGGCATCGGAACCAGCGAAGTGGAGCATGTGCTCGCGACGCAGTGCCTCCTGCAGCGCAAATCGAAGACGTACAAAGTGCAGGTCGATGGACATCCCAAGCCCGGCGTGACGGCCAAGGACATCATTCTCGCCGTGATCGCGAAAATCGGCATCGGCGGCGGCACGGGCAGCGTTTTCGAATATCGCGGCGCGGCGATTCGCGCCCTCTCGATGGAAGAACGCATGACGGTGTGCAACATGTCGATCGAGGCCGGAGCGCGCGCCGGCATGATCGCGCCGGACGACACCACATATCAGTACATTTCGGGACGGCATTTCGCCCCACAAGGTCCCGCTTGGGACGCCGCGCTCGCTCGCTGGCGGCAGCTTCCCACAGACGGCGACGCGCGCTTCGACAAGGAGCTCACGATCGACGCCGCGGCCCTCGAGCCCATGATCACCTTCGGCACCAATCCCGGCATGGGCATTCCGATTTCGGGCGCGGTGCCGGATCCCAGTGCGATCTCCGATCCGTTAGAGCGCGATTCGCTCTCAAAAGCCCTGCGATATATGGATCTCGAGCCGGGTAAACCGCTCGCCGGTCATGCCGTGAACGTGGTCTTCATCGGTAGCTGCACCAATTCGCGGATCTCCGATTTGCGCAGCGCCGCGGCGGTGTTCAAGGGTCGCAAGGTGCACCCCAATGTGCGCGTCATGGTGGTACCGGGCTCCCAACAGATCAAGGCGCAGGCGCAGGCGGAGGGATTGGACCGCATCTTCCGCGATGCCGGCGCGGAATGGCGCGAGGCGGGCTGTTCCATGTGCATCGCCATGAACGGCGATCAACTTCAGCCCGGCCAATACAGCGTTTCGACCAGCAATCGCAATTTCGAAGGGCGCCAGGGACAGGGCGGCCGGACGTTTTTGGCGAGCCCCCTGACGGCCGCGGCGAGCGCCGTCATGGGAGTGGTGACCGACGTGAGGACCTTACTCTAATGAACAAATTTACCCCCTTCCGCTTTAGGCCTTCGAGAGCCGCCTCGTGCTGCTTCCGGTCGACAACATCGACACCGACCAGATCATCCCGGCGCGCTTTCTGAAGACCATCTCGAAAGACGGTCTCGGCGATCAGCTTTTCTACGACTGGCGCTACGACGGCCAGGGAAATCCCAAGCCCGATTTCGTTCTCAATCGGCCCGCGTCGAAACAGGCGCACGTTCTCGTGGCCGGCGATAATTTCGGTTGCGGCAGTTCGCGCGAACACGCTCCCTGGGCGCTGCTGCAATTCGGCTTTCGCGCCGTCGTCAGCACCTCCTTCGCGGATATTTTCAAAAACAATTCGCTCAAGAACGGGCTGTTGCCCATTGTCGTGCCGCACGAAACGCACTCCTGGCTGTTCCGCAACGCGGACGCCGTGGTGCAGGTCGATCTGGCCGCGCAGACGCTGACTTTGCCCGACGGCGAGGCGGTGCGCTTTCCCGTCGACGAGTTCTCGAAGAGCTGCCTGCTCGAAGGCGTCGACGAGTTGGGCTACATTCTGCGGCAGGACAACGCCATTGCTCAATTCGAGGCGCGGCGCGTGGGATCTATCGATACCCGCTCTTAACTCCCCGGCCCCTCATCCCTCGCGCAGAGCCACCGCCGGATCCACGCGGCTCGCCCAGCGCGCCGGCAGGTAACACGCCAACAGCGCCACTGCCAACAACACCAGCGCCGCTCCCGCTTCACTGATTGGATCGCTCGCGCTTACCCCATACAGCATTCCGCTGAGCAGCCGATCCACAAGCAGCGCGCCCGCGAAGCCAATCAGCACACCCGCCGCGACCAGCGACATGCCTTGTTTCAGAATCAACCGCAGCACGCTTCCCCGCGCCGCCCCCAATGCCATGCGCAACCCGATCTCTCGCCTTCGCCGATTGACTGAATACGCCAGAATGCCGTACAGGCCGATGCTTGCCAAGCCGAGCGCCAGCAGCCCAAACACAGTCAGCAGCGCCACGCCCATTCTCGCGGCAAACAGGCCTCCCTGCACGATGTCGCGTCCCGTCCGCACGTCGCTCACCAGAATTTGCGGCGCGGCCGCATGCAGCTCGCGTTGGATGGGCATCACGAACTGATGTGGATCTCCCTTGCTGCGTACATACAACGTCATTACACCCCCATAATTCTGTTCCAGAGGCACGTAAACGCAATGTTCCGGCGGCTCCCCCCAACTCGTATAATTGGCGGTTCTGGCAATTCCCACGATTTGCCGCACTTGCTTCTCGCCCGGCAACTGAATGCGCTTCCCTAGCGCGTTTCCTTGCGGCCAAAAATCGCGGGCCATCTTCTCGTTAACCATCGCCACGGGAAGCGAGTTCTCCTCATCCAAATTCGTAAACTCGCGCCCGCTATCGATCGCCACGCCCGCGGTCTCGAAATAATTTGTGTCTACCGTATCGACGACCGTTGTGATCTTGTCCGCTTGCGACCGTGCCTGCCGGCCTTCCACCTGCAATCCGCTCACGGTTCTCGCCCACAAGGGCAGATTCGACGCCCACGATAAGGACTCCACGCCCGGAATCCTCGACACTTGCTCGCGTACGTCTTTGCTGAACGCTTTGATTTGCGCCTTTCCGTACCCCGCCTGCCCCGGATTTGTGAAGAACAGCGCGAGATGCGCGGTCTGAAAGCCGGGATCGATCTCGTATGCCCGCCCGATGCTCCGCAAGAACAGCGCGGCCGTAACCAGCAAGAGAAACGAAAAGGCCACCTGAGCCACCAGCAGGACGTTGCCCAGCGTGATCCTCCTGCGGCTTCTTCCCGCTGTGCGGGCGTCGTCCTTCAGCGTTTCCGCCACGCTCGCGCGCGAAGCCTTGAAAGCCGGTAGAGCGCCGAACAGAAATCCTGTCGCGAGCGAGACCGCCAGCGCGAAGACAAACACGGTTGCATCGAGCTTGGGCGCAATGAAATTCGCGGACGAAGGCAAAGCCCCGAACAAGAGATGCAGACCCGCATAAGCGAGGAAGATTCCCGCTACCCCGCTCAGAAAACCGAGGAAGACGCTCTCGGTGAGAAGCTGGCGCAGCAATCTGCCGCGGCTTGCTCCCATCGCCAGGCGCACCGCCATCTCATCTTGCCGCCCCGCCGAGCGCGCAAGCAGCAGGTTCGCCACATTCGAGCACGCGATCAACAAAACAATTCCCACCACGATCATCAGTCCGGCGCTCGCGAACACAATCGACGCGAACCCGCCGCTCCCGCTGGGGAACAGGACCTCCCGGATGGGCCGCACCTCCGCCGTTTGCCCCTCATCGGTGGCCGGATATTCGCGCGCCAGGTCCGCCGCGATCGCCGCCATGTTGGCTTGCGCCCGCGCTTGGCTCACTCCCGGCTTGAGCCGTCCGGCAGCCTCGAAAACCGCTTTGCCGCGATCGCTCAACGCACTCTGCATCTCGTTCGGCATCAATTGTTCCGTCATGGCCGCCGGTATCCATAAGTCGGGGCCGAACAGCGCGTTCACTCCAATAAATTGAGGCGGAGCGATGCCGATGATGGTGACGGCAACGCTATTGATCCGCAAGGTTTTGCCAATAATGTCGTTAGCGCCGCCGAAGCGCCCGCGCCAGGTCCCGTAGTTCATCACCGCGACGGCGTGCGCCCCGGGAGCGCCATCCTCTTGCGGCAAAAAGAATCGCCCTCCTGCGGGACTGAGCCCCAGGGTCGAGAAGTAGTTGCCTGTGACCAACTCCGTGAACATCCCCTGCGACCCGCCATCTCTGCGCCAAGTGACGGGACGGGGGGACGTATAGCCCGCCAGAGAGCGGAAAACTCCGTTCCGCGCTTGGTAATCCTTCAAGTCCGCGTACGAGACCGGCAACAGCGCGCTCGATTTAGACCCGCTCCGCGCTTTCACCACGCCAACCGCCGCCAACGCGGAGGAGTCCGGAATCGGCAATGGATTCAAAATCAGCGTATTGATCACCGTGAAGACCGTAGTGTTCGCGCCAATTCCCAAACCGAGCGTCAGAACTACGAACAGAACGAACAATGGACTCTTCCGCATGGTGCGGACGGTATAACGGAGATCCCTCCAGAGATCCTCGATGAAATCGGCCGGCCTTCCGTCTCCAGGCGGCGCCGCGTCGTGTTTCGCCATGCGCTTGCTCCTTTCGAGTTCCACCCGCAGCGGATACATGTCGTCCAGCTCCGCCATGGCCCTCTCGTACGCCACTTCCTCGCTTGCTCCGCCGCTGCGATACTCACCGTAGCGATCTTCCAGGTGCTGCGCCAGTTCCTCCGTGAGATCCAACTCCGCGACACTGCTTAGATGCAAGGGTGCGATGCGGTCTCGAACGATACTCTTCCAGTCGGGCATGTGTGTTGCCTCCTTACATGGGTCTCACGAATATATGGTACGCCGGGTAGGGGCGATTTGTTCCGTTCCGTCGCCATCGAACAAGGACCTGAGCTGCCCGTAAAATGAGACGTCTATGCGAATTGTGATTGTGAATTACGATCCGCGGTGGCCGGAGCTCTTCGAGCGTGAGGCCTGCGCAATCCGGGCCGCCCTCGGGCCACGGGCGCTGCGAATGGAACACGTCGGCTCGACCGCGGTGCCGGGCCTAGCCGCCAAACCGGTCGTCGACATACTCCTCGTGGTAGAGGACTCCGCCGATGAAGACGCCTACGTCTCAGCCCTGGAGGCCGCCGGTTACCCCCTTCGCATAAGAGAGAGCACCTGGCATGAGCACCGCATGTTCAAGGGACCGGATACCGATATCAACCTGCACGTGTTCTCGCTTGGCTGTCCCGAAATTGGCCGTATGCTGATGTTCCGCGACTGGCTGCGCGCCAATGAAGCCGATCGCGAGCTCTACGCGCGCTCCAAGCTCGCCCTGGCTCAGAAGGAATGGAGCCACGTCCTGACTTACGCCGACGCTAAGAACGGCGTGATCGGCGACATCATGGCGCGAGCCAGCCTCAATACCCAAAGGCCGTAGACGCTGCGGCTACAACAGCTGCATTTGGGCTCCGTGGCATACACAATCATCGGGCCGGGGAGCGCCCGTTTATGACTGCAACGGAATGCCGCGGAAGGTTACCGGAGCACTTCGCGCTCTAATATTGGCTCGTCGGAGAAATCTGTGGGTCACCGATACGCTCCAATGGGCGCCGGAAGCTCGGCTCACGCGCACGCGCACCCGATGTGGGATAGCGCGGCTTCAGCTTTTTCCTGTTCGTAGCGAGTTGCCTTTTCGAACAGTTGCCCTCTCCGGTAAACGCTACGCCGTCAGGGAGGATCTATCCCGCTGTACCCAGCCAACCGTGGCAGCGGGGCGTCTCATGTCAGATCTGAACTGCTATGCCCACTCGGCTGTGCCCGAGGGATATGTCTTAACTATATTTATTCGTAGCGCAAGGCGACAATCGGGTCGACCTTGGCGGCGCGCTTCGCCGGGACGTAGCTGGCGACGAATGCCACGGCTGCAAGAATAAACGCGACGGCGATGTAGGTGGACGCATCGGTGGCGCGAACCCCAAAGAGCAGAGCGGACATAAAGCGCGTCAGTCCGAAAGCGGCGGCCAGGCCGATCAGCAGTCCGGCGGCGGCCAGTTTCATGGCATCGCGCACGACCAACCGGACCATTGCGTTGGCGCGAGCTCCAAGCGCCATGCGAATGCCGATCTCGTGGCTGCGCTGCTCCACCGAGTACGACATGACGCCATAAATTCCAATGGCGGACAACAGCAGCGCGATGAACGCGAAAATGGTCAGCAGCAGCATATTAAAATTCTGCCGCGCGATGGATTGCGAGATCACCTGCTCCATGGAGCGGATGTGTCCAACGGGCAGCTGGTTATCGACAGACAGGAATTGCCGCTCGACGGCGTTCGCGAGGCCCAGCGGATTAGCGGAGACGCGAATGAGCCAAGCGGTGGGAATAACGTCGGAGGCAAGTCTCGTGATGCCATCGGAGACCTGAGAGACGGGAACGTACATGGCGGGCGGAACGCCGTTGGCGAGGCTGATCTCACGTATATTGCCGACGATTCCGACGATGGCACGGGCGGATTCCTCGAATTCCGGGCCGAGTCCTTTTCCTATCACGATTTGCTGCCCGATGGGGTCGGCCTTGGGCCAATATTTGTGGGCCATTTCCTGGTTGACGATTACGACTTTGGCGGAGTTCGAGCTATCGCGATCGTCGAACAAGCGGCCGCGCAGAAGCGGTACTTTCAAAGCCGCGAAGTAATGCGGCGAAATGCAGCGCCATTGCTCGTCGCCGTGATAAATATCCTTGCCTTTCAGCGGGCGGCCGGCGATGTTGAAGGGGAGATCGATGCCGCTGCCGTCGACGGGCAGCGCAATGGAGCTGGCGGCGGCGAGCACGCCCGGCAGCGCTTCGATTTTCGGCAGCACCCGGCGCGTGAGGTCCTCTACCTGCACGGTCTTGGAGTAACGCGTGCCGCCGAGAGAGGTCTGCAAAGTAAGGACATTCCGAGGGTCGAAACCGGGGTCGGCGCCGCGCAGCGCCGCGAAGGTCCGGATCATGAGCGTGGCGCCGGTCAGAAGCACCAGCGCGAGCGCGATTTCGGCGACAATCAAAGCGCCTCGCGTGCGGTTTTGACGCAGGCTGGTTCCGCCTCGGCTGGCGTTCTCTTTGAGCGTGGAGCTCAAGTCCGTGCGCGAGATGCGCAGGGCGGGGAAGAGTCCGAATACGATGCCGGTCACGACGGCGATGCCGAAGGTAAACGCGACCACGCTCCAATCGAGCGTGAGCAGAACGGAATTGCCGCCGCCGGAGGTTGTTTCGGTCACGCGCGGGATATTACCGGGCGCGTATGCTAGCAGAACGCGGACGCCCCAGGCTCCGATGATCAGGCCCACAAGGCCTCCGGTCAACGCCAGCGCGACGCTCTCCGTAAGGAGCTGGCGCACGATGCGCAAGCGGCTGGCGCCGATAGCCGCGCGTATGGCGATTTCGCGCTGACGGCCGGCAGCGCGCGCCAGCAGAAGATTAGCTACGTTGGCGCAAGCGATCAGAAGCACGAAGGCGACGGCGGAAGTCAGGATCAGCAAGGGCAGACGCACGTCGCCGGCGATGAACTGCTGCATCGGTAAAACGGCGACGCTTTCGCCATCGTTCATCCATTTCGGGTTGGCGCGCCGGAAGCGCTCGCCGGCGATCTTCATTGCGGCCTCGGCCCTTTGAAGAGAAACGCCCGGTTTCAAGCGGCCCGCGACCTGGAGATAGTGACCCTGGTTGGTACTGTTAGGGTCGGGTTGGAGCGGGATGAAAACGTCGACCGGAGGGTCGGGTTGAAAGCTTTTTGAGATGACGCCGACTACAGTATAGGGATCGCCGTTGAGGTGAATGACGCGGCCGGCTATGTTCGGATCGCGGCCAAAACGGCGCTCCCACAAGCTCTCGCTGAGCACTGCGACCCGCGCGCCTCCGGGACGGTCTTCGTCCGCATTGAAAGTCCGGCCTATGACGGGCGCGGCGCCGAAAACGCGGAAATAATCGAGCGAAGCGTGTATGCCGCGGACTTGCTCCGGGTGGTCGCTGCCGCCGAGATTCATGCCCGGACCCTCGCCGTTGTAGGCCGCCATCGCCTGGAACACGTCGTTATCGCGCCAAGCGATGAACTTCGGGATCGAGACGGAGGTTCCGCGCCCATCCTTAAAGCCGCGCGCGAGAGCCATGATGCGGCCGGATTCCGGATATGGCAGCGGCTTCAACAGCACCGCGTTGACAACCGAAAAGATGGCCGTGTTGGCGCCGATGCCCAGAGCGAGCGCCGCCACGGCGATGGCCGTGAACGCGGGGCTCTTCAGCATAACGCGGAAGGACTGCCGGATGTCCGCGGCGAACGTTGTCATTAACAGTGCATACGCGCTTCGCGCGCAGATGCGTTCCGTCAATGCCGGAAGGGGAGGCGACTTGCTATAGTAGCTGGCGAGGAGTATCGATGTCGAAACATGCTAACGATCGCTGGGCGCAGGATGGCTGGATCGATCGCGAGTAGGTTGTAGCGCTGTTATGTTCGACCCGCCAAAAACCCTCGGCGTCCTCAAGAATTCCAAATTTTCAGAAAGCTTAACCGGGAACCGCGGCGTGAAGGACGAGCTGCGCCAGAACCTGGTGTGCAAGATTCAGCGCGGGGAAGAATTGTTTCCGGGCGTGGTCGGCTACGACGACACGGTGTCGCCGCAGATCGTCAATGCGGTCCTCTCGCGGCACAACTTCATTCTTCTGGGGCTGCGCGGACAGGCGAAGACGCGGATCATTCGCATGTTGACGACGTTGCTCGACGAACAGACGCCGTATATCGCGGGCTGCGAGATACACGATAATCCGTACCGGCCCATCTGCCGGCGCTGCATCGACCTGCTGCGGGAGCGGGGAGACGAGACGCCGATCGCATGGCTCGCGCGGGAGCAGCGCTACATAGAAAAGCTTGCCACGCCGGACGTGACCATCGCGGACATGATCGGCGACATCGATCCGATTAAAGCGGCGCGCGGCGGCCATGACATCGCGAGCGAGCTGACGGTGCACTACGGTCTTTTGCCGCGGGCAAATCGCGGGATTTTCGCGATCAACGAACTGCCCGACTTGGCGGGGAAGATCCAGGTGGGACTGTTCAACGTGATGCAGGAGGGCGACGTACAGATCAAGGGTTACCCGGTGCGCCTGCCTCTCGACGTAATGCTGGTGTTCACGGCGAATCCGGAAGATTACACGGCGCGAGGAAAAATCATTACGCCGTTGAAGGACCGCATTGGAAGCGAGATCCGGACGCATTATCCGGCGTCGATCGATCACGGCATTGCGATTACGAAACAGGAATCGTGGACGGAGCGCGTCTCGCCGGCGAGGATCGTTTTGCCGGCCTACATTCGGGAAATCGTGGAGCAGATCGCGTTTCTGGCGCGCGAGGACAAGAAGGTGGACAAACGCTCCGGCGTCTCGCAGCGGCTGCCCATTTCGATGCTCGAGAATGTGGTTTCAAACGCGGAGAGGCGCACGCTGGCATCGGGCGAGGACGTGGCCGTGCCGCGGGTGCTCGATATTTATGCGGCGCTTCCTGCGATGACGGGAAAGATCGAGCTGGAGTACGAAGGCGAGCTGAAGGGCGGCGACAACGTGGCGCGCGACCTGATCCGGACGGCCGTAGGCAAGGTTTACAGCTCCTATTTCGACGGCGTGAACGTTTCGCCGATCGTGCAGTGGTTTGAGCTGGGCGGCACATTGAAGCTCGACGAGACGGCGGATTCCCGCGGCATGGTGCGGCAGCTCCAGGGCATTCAAGGGCTCCTGGAGAAGACGGCGGCGCTGGGATTGGGCGCGAGCGAGCCCGACGCGGCGCGAGCATCGGCGGCGGAGTTCATTCTCGAGGGGCTGTACGCGCACCGCAGGATCAGCCGCAACGAAGAGAGCGGGTTCGCGGCGGGAGAGCGCGGCGGCCGGGAGCGCGGCGAACGCGGCGAGCGGGAGCGGGGCGACGAGGGCGGGCGGCCGAAGTCGCGCAGGCAATTTAATTAGCGGTCCGGGTGGCTGGAGGCGCGCGGTGAAATCGGTTCGGTATTCAAAGTACACGGGAGACGATTTCGGGATCTCGGCCGAGGACCTGATGCGGGCGCTCGCGGAGTTTTTTCTGGAGAGCGGCTTCCACAATCAATACATGGGCTTCAGCGAATGGAACGAGCATACGCTGGAGCAACTGAAGGAAGCCATCGAGCGCGCGCTCGAACACGGCAAGATGTTCGACGACGAGCGGTCGGAAGAAATTCAGCGGCAGCTCCAGAACATGTCCGCGGAGCAGATCGATCGATTGCTCGAACAGCTCGTCGAGAAGCTGGCGGAGCAAGGCTACATCGACCTGGAGCGGCCGGACGCGAATCAGGCGGACGCGAATACGCCGGGAAAACGGGGCCAGGGCAATTCGGACCGGCGGGTGAAGATCGAGGTGACCGACAAGTCCATCGACTTTCTCGGATTCAAGACCTTGAAAGACCTGCTGGGATCGCTCGGCAAATCGAGCTTCGGCGCGCACGACACGCGCGATCTGGCGACGGGCGTTGAAACAACGGGCGCGCCGAAGATCTACGAATTCGGAGATGTGCTCAATCTCGACGTGAACGCGACGTTGTTTTCGGCGCTGCGGCGGGAAGGGCTGACGGTCCCGCTATCGCTTGAGTATTCCGATCTGCACGTCCATCAATCGGAATATCAGAGTTCTTGCGCCACGGTGCTGATGCTCGATTGCAGTCACAGCATGATTCTGTACGGCGAGGACCGCTTCACTCCGGCGAAGAAAGTGGCGCTGGCGCTGGCGCACCTGATTCGGACGCAATACCCGGGCGATTCGCTGCGCTGCGTCCTGTTCCACGACTCCGCCGAAGAACTGCGCCTGGGCGACCTAGCGCGAGTGCAGGTGGGTCCGTATTATACGAATACGCGCGATGGCCTGATTCTGGCGCAGCGTCTGCTGGCGCAGGAGAAGAAGGACATGAAGCAGATCGTCATGATCACTGACGGTAAGCCATCGGCGCTGACGCTGGAGGACGGGCGCATGTACCGCAACGCGTTCGGGCTCGATCCGCTGGTCATCAGCAAGACGCTCGAGGAAGTGAGCCGCTGTAAAAGACAGGGCATTCTGATCAACACGTTCATGCTGGCGAGCGATTTCGGGCTGGTGAATTTCGTGCAGAAAGTGACGGAACTGTGCAGAGGGAAGGCGTATTTCACGACGCCGTACAATCTGGGGCAGTATCTGTTGATGGACTACATGAACCGCAAGACGCGGACGATTCACTGACGCCCGGGGCTCCGCTACAAAGGAGCGCCGTTACAAGGGCGCGCCGCATACAATATTGACAATGGCTGTTCGCGCCGCTACGCGCTCCAATCAGCGGAAAATCGGCGCTGCGAATACGCGCGCCGGCGATGGCGATCGCGCGCTATCGCGGAACAAATCTTCCCGCAATATTTGGCTCGCCGCCGCGATTTCGCTCGCCGCCGCTTTGCTCCTTGGCGTGGTGATTTACGGCCCCGCCATGCACGGTCCGTTCCTCTTCGACGACCTTTTCCTGCCTTTTGCGAACCCCGCCGCGCCGCTCGAACCGCTGCGGCTCTGGCTCCTCGGCGTCCGTCCCACGCTCATGTTCAGTTATTGGCTGAATTATGAGATTTCCGGCGCGAGCCCTTCCGCGTTCCATCTCCTCAATGTCGAAATCCACGCCGTCAATTCGATTCTGGCGTTTTTCATTGCGCTGAATCTGTTCCGTCGCGCCGGCCTGGCGCAGAAAAATCGTCTCGTTCTCGCCGCTTTTTCGGGTATTCTTTTTCTCGTCCACCCTCTCCAAACCGAATCCGTCGCATACATCGCGGGCCGCTCGGAAAGTCTGGCGAGCTTCTTCTTCCTTGCGGCCTACACGATCTTTCTGTATCGCAAGCGCGAAGCGGTCTCCTGGCGCGTGTCCACCGCAATCGTTGCACTGTTCGCGCTGGCGGTAACGACGAAGGAGAACATGGCCGCCCTCGCTCCCGCGCTGATTCTGACGGACTGTTTTTGGAATAGCAAGGGCGCCTGGAAAGCGATTAAAGCCAATTGGCGGCTATACGCTCCTCTGGCGATTTTCGCCGCCGCCGGTCTCCTCTTCGTGGCGGTCGCGCTGTCCACATCGAAGAGCGCCGGGTTTCACCTGCGAGGCGCGGCATGGTATCAGTATTTTTTCACCGAAACGCGAGCCATCTGGGTCTATCTCGGCCTTTTTGTTTTCCCCATCGCGCAGTCCGGCGACCACGATTTCTCAATCTCGCACACGGTCTTCGAGCATGGGGCCGCGCTCGCCATCGCCGCTCTCTGCGTCGCGGTCGCCGCCGCGTTCCGCGGGCGCAAGCGTTACCCGCTGGCCGCCTTCGGTTTTTTTCTTTTCCTCGTGCTGTTGGCGCCCACTTCTTCCGTCATTCCCATCAGCGACGCATTGGTCGAGCGCCGCATGTATTTACCGGTACTTGCGCTCAGCCTGGTTGCCGCCCAATTCCTCAGTCGCTACGACCTCCGAGATCACGTCGCAATCGCGCTTTTGTGCGTTGCGCTGTGCCTCTTTGGAATCGCCGCGTACCGGCGCAATCGGGTCTGGTCGGACGAGGGCACATTTTGGGCGGACGCCGTCAACGCCAGTCCGGATAAGAGCCGCCCTTACTGGAACCTCACGCAGGCGGCCGTGGGGCGCAATAACTGCGACGCCCCCGTGCCCTATCTGCGCGAAGCCGATCACGCCATGGCCAACGATCCCCTAATCATCGCGTCATGGGCAAAGGTTCTCGGTTGCAAAGGACGCCTGCAGGAGGCCCTCGCCAAACTGCGGCAGGCGGAGAACATACAGCCGCCGAGCTCGGTGATCTTTGAGATGGAAGGGCTACTGTACGGGGAAATGGGCAAGTTCGACGAATCGAAAGCGGCCCTGGATAAGGCCATCGCGATCGACCCGGGATACGCGAGCGCCTACATGTCGCGCGGCCTGTGGTTTGAATCGCGCAAGGAGCACGCCGCCGCGCTCTCCGATTATGAAACAGCCGCCGCCCTTAACCCTATGAATTCGGCGGCCCGCATGAGCGCCGCCCGTGTGCGGCAGGAAATGAAAACCTTCTCGCACTAGACATTCTCGCACCAGACCTGCTCGCACTAAGGAGGATCGTTCGCGAAACGCGGCGCCTCAGCGCGAGGCGAGCTTCTGCGCGGACCCGAGGTAGAGGCGGTCCACATTCCAGAATAAGTGAGGGCGCAGCGTCGCCGGCTCCACATTGCGAACGTTGGCCGAAACGGCCGAAAGCGCGTCCTCATAGATCAGGAACAGCATCGGCGCTTGCTCCGCTACGATCTCCTGGACGCGATCGAAGGCGGCCTTGCGGCGGCGCAGATCCAAGGTGGACGCCTGCGTCTGCATCAATTTGTCGATCTCGGCCTCCCACGGGGTTTGCGGCGTTTTTTGACCCGGATTCCACTGATGCGTCACAGCCGAGCTCATCCATACATTCATTTGCCCCAAAGGATCGAGCTCGATATTCTTGAACGACATCAGGCAGGTTTCGTAGGCGTAGGTCTGGCTGATTCGCTCGACCAGCGAGGCGAAATCGAGCGTCACCACGTTCAGACGAATGCCGATGTGCGCCAGGTCCTGTTGGATCATGGCGAGCATGCGCTCGTGCTGTTGGTTGCCGGCGTTCGAGATCATCGAGAATTCGACGGGATTTCCGGCGGCATCCCTCAAGATATCGCCATTACGCCGGAAGCCGTCGCGGGCGAGGCGCTGCAGCGCCGTGTCCGGCGCGTACGCGTCCGCTTTCACGCTCGCGTTCCACCACATGTGGTTGGATGGAGAGACCGGGCCGGCCGCCGGCTGGGCATGCCCGCGGTACACGATCCTGCAAATATCGGCGCGATTGATCGCTTCCGAGACGGCGCGGCGAAAGTTGGCCGAACGGAACCAACGCTTCTTGTATTCCGGCAGCGGCGCTTTCGCGACCTGGTTGAAGAAAACGACTTCCCAATCGAGCGATGGACCGGCATCGACCGCCGCTTTGGGGTCGTCCGCGGCAAGCCGTTCGAACATTTCGGGCGCGATCTGGTTTACCAAGTCGATCTGGCCTCTGCGAAAGCGCAGCAACTCGGTTTCGGCATTCTGCTGGATGCCGATCCGGATCGAATCGAGATAGGGCAGGCGATTGCCCCGTTCGTCCTTCTTCCAGTAATTGGGGTTGCGGCGCAGCAGGAGATAATTGCCGGCGCGGTAATCCGATACCAGGAAAGGTCCGAGAACGGCGCCTTCCTTCTTGGGGGACCGCGACGACAGAATTGGAAGCTGGTCGAACTGCGAATCGAGCGCCGCGATAGCGCCCGGAAAGCGCGCCATCACCGAGTCCGCTCCGCTGCAAGACGCCTCCGTGGGGCCGGGAGC
Source organism: Bryobacterales bacterium (assembly GCA_963838885.1). Classification (GTDB taxonomy): domain Bacteria; phylum Acidobacteriota; class Terriglobia; order Bryobacterales; family Bryobacteraceae; genus JAICMB01. Next base: position 87,697 of record CAWITB010000021.1, read on the forward strand.
GGAACGAAACGCGTCCGCGGTCGAGGAGTGCAGCGCCGGGTCCATCAACTGGTGGATCGTGTAGGCCACGTCCTCGCAGGAGAACGGCGTGCCATCGGAGAAAACGACGCCCGCGCGCAGTTGGAAATCGATTCTTCTGCCGCCTTCGGATACTTTCCAGCTTTTTGCCAGCTCGGGTTCAAGCGTATGCGTGCGCCTGTTGACGCGCAGCAACACTCCGCCCGTCAGATAACGCACTGTTTCGGAGGCATCATCGTCCACAAGCAACGGATTGAACGTCTTGGGGTCGCTGCGCATGGAGAAGCGCAATTCCCCGCCCGGCTGCGCGGTCAAGGCGGCAACCAATAGGAAACTAGACAGCATGCGCCACAGGGGCATCACCAGTCTTATCGGTCTAAGTAGGCCGGGTCTTTACGTAATTCGGTCGAGGCGGCCGCCGGATTCGCGGGCGCCTTCGAGGCCAGTGTTTCTTCGAGGCGAGTATGCCGCCCACAACTTTTGCGATTATTTTGCGACTACAAACGAGCAATCGGATATTTCGCTAAAGAACTGTATCTCGACGCCGATCTCAGTTCGAGAAGTACCTGGGCCGACCAACGGGAGGCGGATCACCCCCGGCGAATTCGCCCGCCGCGGCGCAGCAGGTATGAGCGGCAACGACCTAAACGCAACAGCCCTCGCTTCCGAGCGGAGGCACGCAAAACCGCAAAAAAGCGGGACAGTTCTATTGAGGGATTTCTAACGTACCGGTTGGAGCGCGTGGCTGGAAAGAGCCTGGGGAGGACGATCGAGAACGGCGCGCAAGATGTTCGAAAGGTCGGAAGCGCCGAGGAGAACGCGCTCGACCGCGATTCCGGTGCGGTAGGCGGATGCCTCGGGGTTTGTGTAACAGATTTGACCGTAAACTTGCGCGTCCGCAATGTCGATGCGAACGAGCGCACCGGCGGGGAGTTGGGCGGTCAATAGTACGGAGATGCCGGACTCGGAAATATCGATAAGCTCGCCGGGGATGGGCAAGGCGCCGGGGTCGAGCTCCGAGACGCGAGTTACCAGGGCGCACGGGAAGCGCGATTCGTTGCGGCGGTCCACGAATGTTGTATCGGCGGGTTCAGCAGAACACTTTATCCACACCGAGGCGCCTGGATCTGAGATGGCGTCAAAATAAAAGGAGCACGGTACGCTGCGGCTGAATCCCGGCTCGCGCAAGCCGATGGACCGCCAAGCTCGCCGCCTGAGGATTTCATCGCTGCGTTCCGCGTGAGAGCCGGCGAACAGGGCTTCGCCTTTGTGTAGCTTCCTGCCAGGGCTGTATATCGATGGAATCGAGGTTGCGAACGCTTTTCCGCGCCGCGCGGATTCATCGCCCTCATCGGCCAAGCGGCTGCCGAACTGGCGTGAATGGGGAGCATGCGGGCGCCTCATTCATTGCACCGGCATTCGGGCTCGAGATGGGCCAGTTTTATCGCCGTATGAGCAGCCACCCGACCATTTGGCAGGACGGACCCCGCATCGCGCCGCGCGAGGAGGACGTTTCGAGCGCCATGCAGCGACGGGGCGATCCGCGGTTACCGCGAGTATCGTCGGGGGCTTCCTCGACGCTCTGGACGTGCACCGGTACGCAAGGGATCGTTCGCCGCCACATCAGTGCTGTTCCAGCTCTCCGGCCTGGGCAGGCAATACATCGCCCTCGCGCGCGATCCACACATAAAAAGTGGGCAGAACGAAAATACTGAGCAGCAGCGCCGTCACCAGCCCGCCCACGATCACGATCGCGAACGGACGCTGGGAATCCGAGCCAATCCCCCGCGACAACGCCGCCGGCAGCAGCCCCAGGGTCGCCACCAGCATCGTCATCAGAATCGGCCGCAACCGCAACACCGCTCCTTCGACCGCCGCCTCTTCGACCGAATGGCCGCGCGCGCGCCGCTGGTTGATGTACTCCAGCATAATCACCCCGGTTTGAACCGACACCCCGAACAGCGCCAGAAATCCAACGCCTGACGAAACGCTGAAATGCGTTCCCGTGAGCAGCAGCGCCAGCAAACCCCCGATCGGCGCCATCGCCACGTTGGCCAGCAACAGCGCTCCCCATTTGAAGGAATGAAACATCGTGTACAGGATCATGAAAATCGCCAGCAGCGTGATCGGCAGCACGATCATCAGCCGCTTCTGCGATCTCTTCTCGCTCGCGTATTCGCCCGCCCAGTCGATGCGGTATCCCGGCGGCAGCTTCACTTGCCTGCTCACCTTGTCGATCGCTTCCTCCACTGTACTGCCCAGGTCCCGTCCGCGCACACTGTACTTCAGCGCGACGTAGCGCGAATTCTCCTCGCGGTAAATCTCCGAAGCTCCATCCAGCGTCTGCACATTGCAAAGCTGCGCAAGAGATACCCGCTCGCCGGTAGGCGCAACCAGCCGGATATTCTCGATCGCCTCTTTCGTGTCCCGGTACTTCGACGCGTAGCGCGGAACCAGATCGAAACGCTGCTCCCCGCGCAGCACCTGGCTCACCGGGTTTCCGCCCACCGCAGTCTGCACCGCATCCTGAACGTCGGCGACATTGATCCCGTAGCGCGCCGCCTTCTCCCGATTCACCGCGAAATTGAGGTTCGGCTGACCGATGACGCGGAACAATCCCAAATCCTGAATGCCGCGGATGTTGCGCATCACGTTGACGATCGCATCGCCCTTTGCTTCAAGGATCTTCAAATCGTCGCCGTAGATCTTCACCGCCAGTTGGCCCTTCACTCCGCTGACCGCCTCTTCCACGTTGTCCGAAATGGGCTGCGAAAAGTTCCACAGGACGCCGGGAATCTTCTCCAACTCCCGGTCCATGGCTTCGATCAGCGCGTCCTTGTCCTGATGAAATACCGGTCGCCACTGTTTTTTCGGTTTCAGATCGACGAAATATTCCGTGTTGAAAAATCCCGTCGTGTCCGTTCCATCGTCCGGGCGGCCCACTTGCGAAACGACTTTCGTGACCTCCGGGAAGGAGGCAAATAAAATCCGCGCCCGGTTCATCAACCGCGCGCCCTCCGTCGGTCCCGTGCTCGGCGCCAGCGTGCCGCGCGCCCAGATCGCTCCTTCATCGAGATGCGGTAAAAACTCCGATCCGATAATTCCGCTGAACGCCAGAAACGCCGAAGCTCCCAGCGCCAGCGCGGCTACGCCGGCCACTGCCCAGCGATGACGTATCGCCCAACGCACCCCGAAGCGGTACCGCACCGTAACCTGCCTCAGCACCGGATTCCGCCACTCGTGCGCGCCCTTGCGGAATAAGAAGCTCGAAAGAACGGGAGCGATCAACATCGAGAAAAGGATCGCCCCCAGCAGCGCAAAAGCCACTGTCCAGGCCATCGGCTTGAACAGCCGCCCTTCCACGCTCTGCAGCGTGAATATCGGCAGATACGCCGTAATGATAATGCCGATGGCGTAAAACACCGGCCGCTGCACCTCGTGCGCCGCCGCCCGAATGCGCTCCGGCGTCGATCGTTCGTCCGGCTCGCCCAGGTGCCGCACGATGTTCTCCACCATCACTACCGCGCCGTCCACCACCATGCCGAAATCGAGGGCGCCCAGCGAGAGCAGGTTAGCCGGAATATGCCGGAGGTCCAGGCAAATCGACGCGAACAGCAGCGCGAACGGAATCGTCAGCGCCACGATCAGCGCTCCGCGCACGTTCCCGAGAAACAGGAACAAGATCACAATTACAAGACACATCCCCTCAAAGAGATTGTGCAGGACCGTGTCCGTGGTGTAGCGAATCAGGTCACTGCGGTCCAAGAAGGGAACGATTTTCACGCCGGGCGGAAGGAAATGGTGGTTCAGGTAATCCACCTTTTCGTGGATCGCGTCGAGCGTACTGTCCGATTCCGCTCCCTTGCGGAGCAGCACGATGCCTATCTATCACGTCGTCGTTGTCGACAATCTTCCCATCGGCGCGGTGAATGGCTTTGCCGATTTGACCCAAGCGAATCTTCGGCCCTTGCTCGACCGTCGCAATGTCCGCAATCCGCACCGGCGTTCCGTTCTTCGTCGTCAGCACTGTATCGGCGATATCGTGGACGTGCTGTACCAGCCCGACTTCGCGCACGTTCACCTGTTGTAGGCCCTCCTCGACGAAACTGCCGCCCGCGTTGACATTATTGTTCGCGAGCTGCTGCTCCACCTGAGCGAGCGTCAAACCATAGGCGACCAGCTTGTCGGGATCGATCCGTACCTGGTATTCCTTCGTCACTCCTCCGAAGCTCACGACGTCCACGACGTTCGGGACCGATTTGAATTGCTTCTCGAGAACCCAATCCTCCAGCGACTTCAGCTCCATCAGATCGTATTCGGGGTTTGTGCTGTGCAGCGTGTACCAATAAATCTGCCCGACCGGGCTATAGTCTGAACCGATCTGCGGCTGCAGGCCGGCCGGCAGCGTCACGGTCGAAAGCCGTTCCAATACCTTTTGCCGGTTCCAGTCGTTCTCCGAGGCGTCATCGAAGATCAGCATCAAGCTCGATAACCCAAATAGCGAAGTAGATCGCAGATGCTCCAGATGCGGAATCCCGTTCATCACGATCTCGAGCGGCACCGTGACCTGCTGCTCCACTTCTTCGGCCGCCCGCCCCGGCCATTGCGTGATCACCTGTACATAATTGTTGGCAACATCCGGGTACGCCTCCACCGGCAGGTTGTGAAAAGAGATCTCGCCCCAGATCAGCAGCAGGATCGCCACTGCCAGAATCAGCACGCGGTTATTGAGCGCGAAATCGACCAGCGCGCGGATCATGCGCCGTTACTGCTCCACCGTATTCTGCAAAACCAGCGCCGCCGATACGACTTTCTCTCCGGGCGCGACGCCGCTCAGGATCTCCTGCCGGTTCCCCGCCAGCGTCCGGCCGCTGGTCACTTCGATGCGCCGGAAGCGCCCGTCCCGCCGTCGGCATGTAGACCCAGTCGCGGTCGTGCAGATGCAGCACCGCGCTCGCCGGAACGGCCGCATGCGCTTCCTTCCTCGTGCCGTAGAAAGTCGCCGTCACGAACATTCCGAGGCGCAGCATTCCGGGATTGGGCACTTCCAGCCGCACCTTCGCCGTTCTCGTGGTGGCATCGAGAATCGGTCCGATATTTCCGATTCGCCCCTTCAGCACGATGCCCGGATACGCCGTCAGGTGGATGTCCGCGAACTCTCCGAGATGCACGAACGGCAAATCGTTTTCGTAAACATCGCATAGGATCCAGACATGCGAGAGATCCGCGATCGTAAACGGATTCGGCGATCCCAATCCTTGCGTGCCCGAAGCGGTGGTGACCTGCTGATCCGTGATGACGCCCGAAACCGGGGCGTAGATATTCACCAGCGCGCTTGCGTGATCGAGGTCCGCCGCGCCCAAGACTTTCAGGTGCTCACTGGCGGTCTCGACCGCCACTTTAGCCTTTTCATCCGCATCCACCGCGATCTCCAGGTCCTTTTTCGCGATGGCTCCTTTTTCGTACAGCAGCCTCGAGCGGTCCAATTGCGCGGCGGCCAATTTTTCGTCCGCCAGCGCTTGCCGGTAATCGGAAAAGGCCTGCGCGATATCGGCGCTCTGCACCTTCATCAGAAGCTGGCCCTTCCTAACCACGTCACCCAGCCGCGCGTCCACTTCCACGACTCGACCCGATGCGAGCGAAATCACCGGCACGGTGCGCGAAATGTCCGGACTCACGGCGCCGGTCACGTTCAGCATCGGCGCGGCGTCGTACTTCTCGGCGGTGGCGAGCGGAAACCGTTCGGGGTGGTCCACCCGGATCAAATTTTCGCCATCCTCATGGATCACCTCTGCCGCGGGCGGAGCTTCGAGTTTTGCATCCGCCTCCACTTTTCCCCCGCATCCAGTTAAAAACGCGCTCGAAGCCAGAAACGCGATCGTCGCCGCAATCACGCGACTCATTCCATCACCTCGCGCCCCACCGCCAGATCCAATTGACTGGCCGCCGTCAAATACGCGCCGATCAGATTCAGATAGTTCACCTGCGTCGTGCGATAATCCTGCTGCGCCTGCAGAAAATCCAGCAGCGACGCCCCGCCGTGCTCATAGGAATACGAGATCGTCTCCCGCACCCGGTCCGCCAGCTTCAAATACTGCGCCTTGTACGGCCGCAGCAGATTCAAATTGCTCTCGACCGTCGCATACGCCGAATCCACGTCGCTGAATACCTGCCTCTCCGTTGCCTGCCGTAATCTCTCGTTCTTGCTGATGTCCAACCGCGTCCGCGCCTTCTCCCCCTGGTTGCGGTCGAAAATGCGCAACGGAATCGTCACGCTCACCCCGAAATACACCGGAATCGGCGGGTTGCGCGCGAAATCCACCCCGAAGGTCGGGTCCGTCGAGCCGTTCGCCACCGCCAATCTGTAATCCGTCTTGGCCTTATCCACCGACTGCGCCGCCGCCTTCAGGTCCGGCCGCTTCTCCAGCGCCTCGGCCCGCAATTGCTCCAACCCCGGTAGCCGCTCCGGAAAATCGAACGTCCCGGTGACGTCGAATTGCTCCACCGGCGTGCGGTCGTTCAGCAGATTCAGAAGCTGGATCTTGGCCGTCCGCAGATTCACCAACCCCGTCTGCACGTCGGTCTCATACTGCACCCGCTGCAGCTCCAGGCGGTCCAGATCCACCTGCGCGATGTCGCCCGCCTGCTTGCGGTCGCGGCTCAGCTTCAATACCTGGTCGTAATAGGCCAGGTTCTCGCGCGCCACCGCCAGCACCGCCTTGGCCTGCAATGTTTGGACGAAGGAATTGCGCAGGTTGAACAACAGCGTCCGCTCCTGATCGGCCAATTGCGACTCCGCCACCGCCGTCGCCTTCACCGCGCTCTCCCTACGCAGTTCCCGCTTATGCTGCCGCTCGTGCAGATAGCTGGCGGAGGCGAAGGGCAGGGCGTTCAGAAAGGGGTTGTACGTGCCCGGGCCGCCGTTCGGGTTGGGGTTCGTCGTAAACGGATTGAGCTGATCGATGGACAACGTAGCATCCGGATTGGGGCGCAAAAAGGCCGTCACTTCCTCCGCCTTCGATTCCGCGATTCCGATGCGCCCCGCTTGCAGCGTCGGATTCGCCGCTTCAAACTTGTCCCGCAGTTCCGGCCAGGTATACGCCCCTTGAGCGCTGCCGGCGCACGCGAAAACACACGCGCCCAACGCCGCGGCGGCGCGCGAGAACACAACTTCCAAATCGCACTGTAGCGGCGCGCCGAAGCCCCTGTCCACTTATCTTTCAGCAGCGCGAAAAACTATCTTTCGTCCGTGCTCGCGACAACCATTTGGAGGTTAAAAACGATCTTTTGGCTGTCCCGCAACTATCTTTCGGACAAACTATGGACGCGCTTCCATCCCGTGGTCTACAAGTGGATGAAACGCATTCGCCACTGCCGAAAATACAGGCGCATGGACGAGCAGATTCGCATCTTACTGATCGACGATCACAGCCTCTTCCGCGAGAGCCTCGGGCGTCTGCTTGAGGCCGAGCCCGGCTTCCAAATCGCCGCCGCGTGCGGCTCGGTTGCCGAAGCGCTTGACGCCATGGCGCGCCAGGACATTGATGTCGTTTTGCTCGATTACGACCTTGGCGATGAGCAGGGATCCATCTTCCTCGATTACGCCCGGGATAACGCTTTCAGGGCCCGCGTGCTCATGGTCACCGCCGGCATGAGCGACTCCGACACCTTGCACGCGCTCGAGAACGGCTGCGCCGGCATCTTCCTCAAGCACAGCCCGCCCGCCCAACTCATCGACGCCATTCACAAGGTCGCCGGCGGCGAGACCTGGCTCGATTCGAAGGCAATCAAATCGCTCGTCGCCGGAGCCACGGCTAAGCCACATCCCCGCGACTCCGCGGAAGATCTGACCGCCCGCGAGCGCGCCGTCTTGAAAGCTCTCTTCGAAGGTCTCGCCAACAAGGAAATCGCTCAACAGCTCGACGTCACCGAAAACGCGGTCAAGTGGGCCATCCAGCAGCTCTTCCAGAAAACCGGCGTTCGGACCCGCAGTCAGCTAGTCCGAATAGCCCTGGAACGCGGTTGGGTCGAAACCGAAGTCGAACCCGGCCACGCCCGCTAACGCGCGCCGCCACAAAGGCCGCCCAGGCGGAGCCTCGATTCGGGCACTCGGACGAGAGAAAAATCGCCAAAAACCGGCGGCGTACGTAATTTTTGTCTAAGTCCCTACTCTCAAGATGAGCAATACCCATCAACATGCCCCGGCGGCATAATCGCAAGCCGGTTATTGCTTCGTCTCAGTATAAGTATCAGTGTTGTGAGCGCCCGTGAAGGTATTAGTTAAAGAACAGAGAGTCCGTTTCGGTGTTGTTCTGTACCGCAGGGACGAACGTAAATGCGGTGATCCCCTGAAGCGTGTATGACGCAATGATGTAAGACCCCTGCACAAACCGCGCGAAGTGACCAGGCATCGTTTTTCGATCATGGGAGACCAAAAGACCCGTCGCCGCCGATGCTGAGCGCGTCGGGATTGGCTACGCCTATAACACCGCCTTCTCGAGCGCTCAGGAAATCGACGGACGGGTTCCCTCCGGCGAAGACCAACTACGATCCTCTCACCCCTCACTCCCCGCTCACAACAACCTGGATCGGTCCGTAGGGCGCGCAAACACCACATAAAGCGTCGGAATAATCAGCACGCTCAGAAACAAATTCACGATCAAGCCGCCCACGATCACGATCGCGAAGGGACGCTGCGAATCGGAGCCGATCCCGTGCGACATTGCCGCGGGCAGCAGCCCCAGCGTCGCCACCAACATGGTCGTCAAAATCGGACGGAAGCTCTGCACCGCGCCTTCAAGCCCCGCCTCGTTGATTCCCAGTCCACGCGCCCGCAGCTGATTCATATATTCCAGCATCAGCACGCCCACCTGCACCGAGACTCCGAATAACGCCAGAAATCCCACGCCCGACGACACGCTCAAATGCGTTCCCGTCAGCAGCAGCGCCAACAAACCGCCAATCGGCGCAGTCGCCAGGCTGAGTAGCACCATCCCCGCCCATTTGAAGGAATGAAACATGGAATGCAGAATCAACAGAATCGCCATCAACGTCACCGGCACGATTAACGCCAGCCGCTTATTGGCGCGCTGCTGGCTTTCGAACTCTCCCGCCCACTCCAGCTTGTAGCCCTTCGGCAGCGTTACTTTCGCGTTCACCGCCTTCATCGCGTCCTGCACCGTGCTCGATAGATCGCGTCCGCGCACGCTGTACTTGATCGCCACGTACCGCGAATTGCCTTCGCGGAAAATCTGCGACGCGCCGTCCTCCACTTTGATGTCGCAAAGCTGTCCTAATGAAACGCGCTCGCCCGAAGGCGCCAGAATCCGGATATTCGCGATGTCCTCGATCGTCCGCCGGTATGGCTCTTCGTAGCGCGCCACCAGGTCGTAACGCGCCTCGCCCTTCAGGATCTGGCTGACCGCCTTTCCGCCCGCCGCCGTCTCGATCGCATCCTGCACGTCGCTCACGTTAATCCCATAGCGGCCGGCTTTATCGCGGTTCACCACCAGGTTCACGTTCGGCTGCCCGATCACGCGGAAAATTCCCAGGTCTTGCACGCCCGGGATGCGGCTCATGGTCGTCACGATCTGGTCGCCGATATGTTCCAGCTCCTTCAGGTCGACGCCGAAAATCTTGATCGCCAGCTCGCCCTTTACGCCGCTGACTGCTTCCTCCATGTTGTCCGCGATGGGCTGGGAAAAATTCCACAAAACGCCAGGCATCTTCTCCAGGCGCTCGTCCATCGCGGCAATCAACTCTTCTTTGGTCTTAAATTGTTTTCTCCACTGCCCGCGCGGTCTCAGGTCCACGAAATACTCGGTATTAAAAAATCCCGTGGCGTCGGTGCCGTCGTCGGGCCGCCCCACTTGCGAGACCACTTTCGTCACTTCCGGGAACGATGCCAGCGTGAGGCGCGCCTGCCGCGCGATGCGTTCGCCTTCCGTCGGTCCGGTGCTCGGCGCCAGCGTGCCGCGCGCCCAGATCGCGCCTTCATCCAAATGCGGCAAAAACTCGGCCCCGATCACACCGCTCATAACCAGCACTACGGTGCCCGCGACCACGGCGAAGCCTCCCGTCAGCACTCCCCAGCGGAATCGAAAACACCACCCCAGCGCCCAGCGGTAGAGGCGTTTCAACGATTCCAGAACGGGGTTCCGCCACTCCTTCATGCCTGGCCGGAAAACAAAGCTCGTTAGCACCGGAGCGATAACCAGCGCAAATAAAAGCGCTCCCAATAGCGCGAACGCTACCGTCCACGACATCGGACGGAACAGCCGCCCTTCCACCCGCTGCAGCGTGAAAATCGGCATGTACGCGGTGATGATAATCAGAACGGCGTAGAATACCGGCCGCTGCACTTCGTGCACCGCCGACGCGATCGTTTCGAGAAAACTTCGATCCGAGTCTTCCTCATGGCTGACGTGCCGCAGGATGTTCTCCACCATGAACACCGTGCCGTCCACCACCATTCCGAAATCGAGCGCGCCAAGCGAAAGCAGATTCGCCGGGATATGCCGCAAGTCCAGCAAAATCGCCGCGAATAGCAGCGCAAAGGGCATCGTCGCCGCCACGATCAGCGCGCTGCGAATATTGCCCAGCATGAAGAACAGCACGATCAGAACCAGCAGGATGCCTACGCCCAGGTTCTCCAAGACTGTGTGCGTCGTATAGTGCACGAGGTCGCCGCGATCGAGATGCGGGACGATTTTCACGCCCGGCGGTAGAATGCGCTCGTTCAGCTCCTTGACCTTGGCGTGAATTCCTTCGAGCGTCGCCTCCGTCTCGGCCCCCTTGCGCAACAGTACGATGCCCTCGACCACGTCGTCGTAATCGACGGCGTGTCCATCGTCGCGCACGATCGTTTTCCCCAGCCGTCCCAGCCGGATCTTCGGCCCTTGCGTCACGATTCCGAGATCGCGTACCGTCACAGGCGTGCCGTTCTGAGATTTCAGCACCGTGTCGCCAACATCGTCCGTCGTGTTCATCAAACCCACGGCGCGAATGTTAAAAGCCTGCGGCCCGTGCTCGAGAAAGCTGCCGCCGGCATTGACGTTGTTGTTCGTCAGCGCCTGCTCCACTTGTCCAATGCTCAGGCCGTATTCGATGAGGCGGTTCGGATCGAGCCGCACCTGGTACTCGCGCGTCACGCCGCCGAAGCTGCTCACGTCCACCACGTTCGGAACGGACTTGAACTGTTTCTCCACCACCCAGTCCTCGAGCGATTTCAGCTCCATCACGTCGTACAGCGGGTTGGTGCTCGCCAGCGTGTACCAATAGATCTGCCCGACTGGGCTGTAATCGGGCCCGAGCTGCGGATTCAGGTTCGGCGGAAGATTCACCTGCGTGAGCTTCTCGAGCACTTGCTGGCGGCTGATCTGGTTGTCCGCCTGCTCATCGAAGATCAGCGTGACCGAGGACAGGCCGAACTCGGAAACGGACCGCAGATGCGACAGGTGCGCGACGCCATTCATCTGCGCTTCGATCGGAATCGTGACCTGCTGCTCCACTTCTTCGGCGGCGCGGCCGGGCCATTGCGTGATGACGTTGACGTAGGTGTCCGCCACGTCGGGATAGGCTTCGACCGGCAAAGTGTGGAACGAATAGGCGCCCCACAGCAGCAACACGATTCCCATCGCCAGAACCAGCAAGCGGTTCCGCAGCGCGAAATCGACAACTCGTTGAATCATTCGGAATTACTTCGATTGCTCGTTGGCGTTTTCAACGGCGCGCGAGAACTGCAGCGCGTTCGCCGCCACCAAATCGCCCGCATTCACTCCCGAGAGAATCTGCTGATAGCCGTCCTGCCCCGCCGGCAGCGCCTGCACCTCCGTGCGGCGGAACTGCTTGGCATTGAGTTTTACGAAGACCCAATCGCGATCCTGCAATCGCAAAATGGCGCTTGCCGGAACCGCCATCCGCGTCCGGTTGCTCTGCGAAACGAACAAAGCCGTTCCGAACATGTTCGGCTTCAGCAAGCCGCCCGGGTTCGCCAGGTCGATCCGTACCTTCGCCGTCCGGGTATTGGGGTCGAGCAAACTCGCGATATTGCTGATGCGCCCCTCAATTTTGCGGTCGGGATAGGCATTCAGCCGCACCGTTGCGCGGTCTCCCACATGTACCTGCGCGAGATTATTCTCATAAACGTCGCACAGCATCCATACTTGCGAGAGATCCGCGATCGTGAACAGATTGGGCGAGTTGTCCAGTGATTTTATGCCCGCCTGCGTCGTGACGTTCTGCTCCACGATGGTGCCCGAAACCGGCGCGCGAACTTCGATGATTGGCGTCAGATTGGTCAGGCTGCCGCCCAGGATGCGGACGTGTTCCGCCGATGTTTGCACGTCCACCTTGGCCTTCTCCTCGGTGTCCTCGGCCACTTGCAGGTCCTTCTGAGCGATGGCGCCGTGTTCGTAAAGCTGCTGCTCGCGCTCCAACTGCCGTTGCGCCAAGGCTTCGTCGGCCACCGCCTTGCGGTAATCGGAAATCGTGGCCGATAGATCCGGGCTGGTCAAGGTCAACAGCACCTGTCCCTTTATCACGCGATCGCCGAGCCGCGCCTTCACCTCGACCACGCGCCCGCTCGACAGCGTGTTCACCGGAACCGTACGGCTGACGTCCGGCGCGATCGATCCATTCACGGCAATCTCGTCCGGAACTTTGCGCAACTCGACCGGAACTACCTGAAACAGCTCCGGGTGGTCCATGGTCGCGATATTCGGGTCGGGCGCTTCTTCGATCTTGACGGTCTCGTTCGACTTGGCCGCGACCGTTTCCCGCGAGCAACTGACAGTCGAGAGCGCGCCGAGGGCAATCGCGACCGCCGCAACCGGGATAGATTTACTCATTCCATCACCTCGCGCCCCACCGCCAGATCCAATTGACTGGCCGCCGTCAAATACGCGCCGATCAGAGTTCAGATAGTTCACCTGCGTCGTGCGATAATCCTGCTGCGCTTGTAAGAAATCCAGCAGCGACGCACCGCCGTGCTCATAGGAATACGAGATCGTCTCCCGCACCCGGTCCGCCAGCTTCAAATACTGCGCCTTGTACGGCCGCAGCAGATTCAAATTGCTCTCGACCGTCGCATACGCCGAATCCACGTCGCTGAATACCTGCCTCTCCGTTGCCTGCCGTAATCTCTCGTTCTTGCTGATATCCAACCGCGTCCGCGCCTTCTCCCCCTGGTTGCGGTCGAAAATGCGCAACGGAATCGTCACGCTCACCCCGAAATACACCGGAATCGGCGGGTTGCGCGCGAAATCCACCCCGAAGGTCGGGTCCGTCGAGCCGTTCGCCACCGCCAATCTGTAATCCGTCTTGGCCTTATCCACCGACTGCGCCGCCGCCTTCAGGTCCGGCCGCTTCTCCAGCGCCTCGGCCCGCAATTGCTCCAACCCCGGTAGCCGCTCCGGAAAATCGAACGTCCCGGTGACGTCGAATTGCTCCACCGGCGTGCGGTCGTTCAGCAGATTCAGAAGCTGGATCTTGGCCGTCCGCAGATTCACCAACCCCGTCTGCACGTCGGTCTCATACTGCACCCGCTGCAGCTCCAGGCGGTCCAGATCCACCTGCGCGATGTCGCCCGCCTGCTTGCGGTCGCGGCTCAGCTTCAGTACCTGGTCGTAATAGGCCAGGTTCTCGCGCGCCACCGCCAGCACCGCCTTGGCCTGCAATGTTTGAGCGAAGGAATTGCGCAGGTTGAACAACAGCGTCCGCTCCTGATCGGCCAATTGCGACTCCGCCACCGCCGTCGCCTTCACCGCGCTCTCCTTCCGCAGTTCCCGCTTATGCTGCCGCTCGTGCAGATAGCTGGCGGAGGCGAAGGGCAGAGCGTTCAGAAAGGGGTTGTACGTGCCCGGGCCGCCGTTCGGGTTGGGGTTCGTCGTAAACGGATTGAGCTGATCGATGGACAACGTAGCATCCGGATTGGGGCGCAAAAAGGCCGTGACTTCCTCCGCCTTCGATTCCGCGATTCCGATGCGCCCCGCTTGCAGCGTCGGATTCGCCGCTTCAAACTTGTCCCGCAGTTCCGGCCAGGTATAGCTGTGCTGGGCGCCGGCGGCCGGAGCAAAACAGCACGCGCCGGCAAACGTCATCAATCCCAATACGGGCAACCCTGGGCGGACACCTCTCAAATTGCAAGGTAGCGAGCTATACCCGCGCCTGTCGATTATCTTTCGGCCATTGCTACTCTTATCTTTTGGCCATAGGCGGATTTCGTTCACCTCCCCATGCCTAGAATGGAGACAACCTCCATGCTGTCGTCCCTGCTGCGGGGCAGTCCCAAGGCCATTCTCTTTCGAGCCGCCGCCATGATCGCGCTAATCGCGATCATCGACTGGCGCGTGGAGCGTAATATCCCGCTCGGCTTCCTGTATCTCTTTCCGATGCTGCTGGCCGGCAGCGTCCTCAGCCGTTGGCAGATCGCGACAGCCGCGGCCGCCTGTACATTTTTGACGGAGGCCTTCGACAGTTTCGATTGGCTGCCTGAGACCGGCATCCCCCGCGACATTCTGGTGTTCGCCGCGTTCTTCGGCATGGGCCTGTTCGTCTACGAGGTCGTGCGCAACCGCCAAGCCTCGGCGCAGCACGTCACGCAGCTCGAGAGCGAAATGCAGGCGCGGCGCGACGCCGAAGAGCAGCTTAAGGTTTTGGTCGAGAGCAGTCCGGCGGCTATTTTCACCGCCAACTCCGAAGGCCGCGTGCTGCTGGCGAACGATGCCGCGCACCGCCTTTTCGGGCTTTCTCCGGGCGCGCTGCCCGGCCGATCCATTCGCGACTACCTGCCGGCGCTCGTGACCGTTCCGGCGCTCGAAAGCAACCGCCAGACTTTCCGGACCGTGATGCAGTGCCGGGGCCAGAGGTCCGATGGCGAAGGCTTCCTCGCCGACGTCTGGTTCTCGACCTATCGCACCAGCGCCGGACCGCGGCTTGCGGCCATGGTCGTGGATACTTCCGAAGATCTACGCAACCGCGAAGAACTGAGCCTGCACCAATTGCTGGCCGCCTCGCGCATCCTCGTCGGCGCAGTATCGCACGAGATCCGCAATGTTTGCGGAGCGATTGCAGTGGTGCATGAGAATCTCTCCCGCGCCGGCCTGCTCGCGGGCAATAAGGATTTCGAAACGTTGGGAACGCTGATTACGGCGCTCGAAAAGATCGCCGCCATGGATCTTCGCGAGAAGGCCAACCAAGCGGCGGGAATCGAGCTGCGCTCCTTGCTTGAAGAGCTTCGCATTATTATCGAGCCTTCACTGCGGGAACAGGGCATTCAGGCCTTCTGGAATATCCAGCCCGGGCTTCCGGACGTTTGGGCCGACCGCCAGAGCCTGATGCAGGTATTCCTGAACCTGACCAAGAACAGCGAGCGCGCCATGCTGAATGAAGAGCGGCGCGAATTCACCGTCAGCGCGCGCGCCGGGAAACAGCGGGTCATCATTCGTTTTCGTGATACCGGCTGCGGCGTAGCAAACCCCGGGCGGCTGTTCCGGCCCTTCCAGGAAGGCGCTCAGGCGACCGGTCTGGGGCTTTATCTCTCGCGGGCGCTGCTGCGATCCTTCCGCGGCGACCTTCGCTACGAGCCTGAGGCGCAGGGATCGAGCTTCATCGTCGAACTCTCGCCGGTCTACTCCGGCGATGATAAAGACAGTTATGGCCGAGCCGATACGGATCCTGCTGATCGACGATCACAGCCTCTTCCGGGAGAGCCTCAGGCGGTTACTGGCGGCCGAGCCTGAGTTTCGCATCGTGGGAAGCTGCGCTTCGGCGACTGAAGCGCTGGCGCTGCTTGATCGCGAGAAGGCGGATGTCGTGCTACTCGACTACGATCTTGGCGAGGAGCAGGGGCCGCAGTTCCTCGAAGGCCGCCCAGCGCAAGCATTTCGCCGGCCGCGTGCTGATGGTGACCGCCGGAATGAGCGAGGCCGGAAGTTTCCGGGCGCTTGAGAGCGGCGCTGCCGGCATCTTTCTGAAACACAGTCCCCCGGCCCAGCTGGTTGAAGCCATCCACAAGATCGCGAATGGCGAGGCGTGGCTCGATCCCAAGGCCGTTCGCTCGCTTGTCGCCGGAGCGAGCGGGAGATCGGAGGAGCAGCGCGCCTCGCAACCGTTTACGACACGCGAGCGAGCGGTACTTAAGGGAGTGTTTGAAGGATTCACCAATAAAGAGATTGCCGCCAGCCTCGAGATTTCGGAGAGCTCGGTTAAGGCGGTTCTTCAGCAGCTATTCGATAAAACTGGAGTGCGGACGCGCAGCCAACTGGTCCGAATTGCGCTTGAGAAGGGCGCGGAAAACTGGTTTTGAAGCAAGTTGCCCGATTATGCCGGCCAGGAGGCTGCTGAAGAACCTGCCTCCGTTGCTGGTATATCCGTAGATCCAGGGCGATGCGAACGTCCATCCGCCGAGAATACAATTGACCAGCTTTCGGGGGAGCATTTGACCGTTTGATCCGAGCAGACCTGCGACGGAGACCCGTTCGACGAGATCATGGAGGGGCGCAGATCATCAGCGTGGCGTGAGAACAATGCTGGGGTCGGCCCGCGCTTCGGCGGCGGTGTCGACCGGATCGCGCTCGGCCGCCGCTAGGAGCCTGAGCGACGGCGACTATCTCGCGCCCAAGAGCTTCTGAGCCTTTACGAGCTCCTGGAGAAACCCGCAAGAGCGTCGAACATTTCGAAAGACACCGCGGCAGTCTTCAGTATCCAAAGAGCGCGCGAACGTGTTCGCATAACCTACGGATATGATCGTTGAATGACGACGCGTAGAGACTGGATCGGCGGTCTGCCGTTGGGCTTCGCGGCGGTAGCCGCAGCTGCGCCTGCCGCCAAGATCACGGCGGGCGGCCTTGAAATTTTTGTTGTCCATGTGAACGCACGCGGCAATTGGGTGCTGGCACGACTCGGATCGAGCGCTGGGCTAATGGGAATCGGCGAAGGGTCGCACAGCGGAAACGACGCCCTCACGGTCCGCTATCTCCGGCAGTTCGCGGAAATCTTGAAAGGCCGAAGCATTTTCGAAATCGAGTGGCTGCGCGAGCAGGTAAGGCCGGACGTGCTGAAAGGAGGCCACAGCGCCGCCTGCGCATTGAGTGCGCTGGAACAATGCTCATGGGACATTATCGGGCAGGCATTGAATGTCCCGCTGTACGAACTGTTCGGAGGCGCGCTGAGGACGTCGATCCGGCTTTACGCTAATATTAACCGCTCCACCAGCCCAAGGACGCCGGCGGCTTTCGCCTCCATGGCGGAGCGAGCGGTCGAGGCCGGCTTCGATGCGGTGAAACTCGCACCTTGGGACGATATGCCGGCGGACTTGTCGGATGCCGCTAAGGTCGAAGAAATCACGCAACTGGGAATCGACCGTGCAGCGGCCGTGAGGAAGGCCATTGGGCCGCAACGCGACCTCCTGCTTGACGCGCACAGCAAGTTCGACGTAGAGCTCGGGTTGAAGCTGCTCCCCAGGGTAGCGCCGCTAAAGCTGTTCTGGATCGAGGAGGTGACGCAGCCACCCGGACTGCCCACGATTCGCCGGGCGGAGCAGATGCCTACTGCGGGCGGTGAAGGTCTGTACGGCGCGAAAGCATTCTACCCATACATGACGGCGGGGTCGGTGGATATCTTAATGCCTGACGTGAAGTACAGCGGAGGGATGCTGGAGCTCAAGAAAGTTGGAGTTCTCGCTGAATCGGCGGGCTTGCAAGTCTCGCCGCATGGCCCGGCAAGTCCGGTTGGAAACGCGGCCGCCGCTCAGGTCTGCGCCACGATGCCGAACTTTCTCATTCTGGAGTTCTCATTTGGCGAAGTGCCCTGGCGCGCGGAGTTGATCGATCCACCCGAAAATGCAGCGCAGGGCCGGCTTCAGGCGCCGCCGCGTCCGGGTCTCGGCATTCGCCTGAACGAGAAAACGGCTGCTAAATATCGGGCGTAACGAGAAGTTTAAGCCGTGAAACTACGGTTCACGGCCGCAAGGTAGAGTCAAGTTCCGCGATTGCTTCCGGCGAGAGCTAGCACATCAATGCGCCGCGAAAGTGCTCCGCGAAACCATGGTTTTGAAACCGGGTTTTGAACACACCGCGCTTATGCATCGCATATTTCCTAGCGCCGTCAAAACGAGTCGGCTTGCTTGATACACCCCCCGCCTCTTCGTGCGCTCTGAGGTAGTTCTAGCGGGCATGAACATCGGCGACAAAGGCGCCGGGCATGGCGCCTTCGATCCTCTACCCAGGCGCCGCTAAAAGCCGCTCTAGGCTAGATCCCAGATCACGCCAGGTGTTTCGCCACGGCCTTCGTAAGCGGCTATTTACAGAAGTGGAGCGCGAATTGCGCTTGAGAACGGAAAACTGGTTTGAAGCGACCGCTTTCCCACGGTCGAAGGGGCCGTGAGAAAAGCGGCTAGCTCCTAAGCCTATGCTCTCGTGGGCATCGGCGGGACCGTCCGAGGCGTTCCCGAGGCGCTCAAGATTGCCAGGACGAAGACGATTATGCCGACCACGAGACTGTTAATGAACCTGCCTCCGTTGCCGGTATATCCGTAGATCCAGGGCGACGCGAACGTCCAAATGCCGAGAATACAATTCACCCAGCTCATCCACGTGAGAAGACCAGGGTGGGACATGCGGACCGAAGCGAAAATGATGATCACCGCTCCGACGATCCAACCGTTCCAGGCGTTCGGCGAGGTATATGCGCCGTAAACCCACGGTGAGACGAAAAGCCAAATGCCTGCCAGCAGATTCAGCGCGCTGGCGGCTTTTGTCATCCCGTCATGGGTACTTTGTGTTGGTGTCACGATTCGTTCACCTCCACTATTTAGGATGTGCATTGTAGTTAACGATATTCAAAGTAACGGTTTCAGGGCGTCTACTCTGTATGACAAGTTATCGCATGGAGCGCGACACGATGGGCGAGATGCGCGTTCCCGATGAGGCTCTGTATGGCGCGCAAACGCAGCGCGCGGTGGAGAATTTCCCGATCAGCGGACTGCGCTTTCCTAGAGAGTTCATTCGCGCCCTGGGACTGATCAAGGCCGCCGCGGCGAAGGTGAACGGCCTGCCGGCTGCCGTTCAGAAGGCGGCGGAGGAGGTCGCCGACGGCCGTCACGATGAGCAGTTCGTGATCGATATTTTCCAAACGGGCAGCGGTACGTCGACCAACATGAATGCCAACGAGGTGATCGGGCATCTGGCGAAGGCCCATCCCAACGATGACGTGAATCGAGGGCAATCGAGCAACGATGTGATTCCCTCCGCGATGCACGTCGCGGCGGCGGTCTCCATCCACTCCGATCTGCTCCCCGCGATGGAGCGTTTACGCGACGCATTGCGCGCCAAAGCGCGGGAGTTCAGCGCAATCGTGAAGATTGGCCGCACGCATCTTCAGGATGCCGTCCCAATGCTGCTGGGTCAGGAATTCAGCGGCTATGCGGCGCAAGTGGCATCGTGCGAAGGACGGGTCAAGGCCGCGCTCGACGGCATTTATGAACTGGCGCTGGGAGGGACCGCCGTCGGCACGGGATTGAACGCGCGGCCAGGGTTCGCAGGGGCCGTGATCCGGGAGCTGGCGAGCCGCACTGGACTGCCCTTCCGTGAGGCCGCGAACCATTTCGAAGCGCAGGCTTCGAAAGACGCCGTCTGTTTTCTGAGCGGGGCTTTGAAAACGTTTGCGGTGGCGCTGACGAAGATTGCGAACGATATTCGCTGGCTGGGGTCGGGGCCGCGCTGCGGGATCGGGGAATTAAAGCTGCCGGAAACGCAGCCGGGCTCAAGCATTATGCCAGGTAAAGTGAATCCCGTGATCGCCGAGAGCGTCGTAATGGCCTGCGCCCAAGTGATCGGCTACGACGCCACAATCGCATGGTGCGCTGCGGCGGGCAATTTCGAGCTGAACGTCATGATGCCGGTCCTGGCTTTCGATCTGCTGCAGGCTATCGAGCTGCTCGCGGCGGTATCGCGGAATTTCGAAGAACGCTGCATTCGGGGGCTGGAAGCCAATGAAAAAAGAGCATTCGACTTTGTAGAACAATCTTTGTCGATGGCGACGGTGCTGGCCCCGGAAATCGGCTATGAAAAGGCGGCCCAAATCGCGAAGGAGGCGTTTAAGAGCGGGAGGACGGTGAGGGAGGTCGCGCGGGAGAAGAGTGGGCTAGGGGAGGAGCGGCTGAACGAGCTCCTCGACCCACGCAGCCAGGCGGGTGCGCCGGTGACATAGGATCGTTGCTGCCGGAAGTTGCCCGCTGAGGAGTCGCGTCCGGCTTCAGAGTTGATGTTTGGCTGTCATCGATTCGCGGCCGCATCTTACTCGGAAAGCCAAATTCAAACGATCTTGGCACCTTATCGGAATTTTCCCCAGGACTTCGCAACGCGCGGGGACGCACCCCGATACAAAAGTATTATCCGCCTGTGCCGTGCATCACTGAAACCGGTTGAAAGTTTTTAGCAGCTTCAATTTAAGAAAATTGTTGTTTTATGGCGGAGAGAGAGGGATTCGAACCCTCGATAGAGTTTCCCCTATACACGCTTTCCAAGCGTGCGCCTTCAACCACTCGGCCATCTCTCCGGGGTGATCTTGTTCAGTTTAACATTCGCCGCGAACGAGGTCTTCAAACGCCTCGCGCTTGCGGATGACGCGCCACTGCGCGCCATCGACCAGAATTTCCGGTGGACGCGGACGGCTGTTGTAGTTGGAGCTCAGGACAAAGCCATAAGCGCCGGCGGAGCAGACAGCCAGGAAGTCGCCGGACATCACATTGGCAATTTCGCGGCGCCGGGCCAGGAAATCGCCGCTCTCACAGACCGGTCCGACGACATCGGCGAGGACGGTCCCGGTTCCGGTGCGGCGCAAGGGAACAATCTCATGATGGGAGCGATACAGGGCGGGGCGCAACAGATCGTTCATGGCGCCGTCCACGATCACGAAATTCTTGGCTCCGTTCGATTTGCGATATAGCACGCGCGTGAGCAGCGCGCCCGCTTCGGCGACGATGGACCGGCCGGGCTCAATCATGATTTCAAATCCCCGGCCGCCGGCTCTCGAAAGCAGGCCGGCGATGAAATCCGGAACGGAGGGGGTCACCTCGCCAGGCATGTAAGCGACGCCGAGACCACCGCCCAGATCGAGAGTGCGAAGAGGAATGCCGCTTGCGCGCAGGCGTTCGGCGAGCGTTACGATCTTTTCGAACGCCTCCATCAGCGGAGCGCTGTCGAGCAGTTGCGAGCCGATATGGCAGCTCAGTCCATCGAGCAGGATGCCGCTCAGGCCGGCGGCCCGCTGGTAGACCGCTTCAATTTCCGCGATATCGATGCCGAACTTGTGGCCGCTCAGGCCGGTCGAGATGTAGGGGTGGGTGGCGACGTCGATATCCGGATTGACGCGCAGGGCGACGCGGGCCTGGACGCCCCGGCGGCGCGCCAGACAATCGAGGAGCGCGAGCTCGCCTTCCGACTCGCAGTTGAAACCGTGGATGCCGTTCTCGAGCGCATACTCGATCTCGGCGGCCGTTTTGCCGACCCCCGAAAAGACAACGGCTGCGGGGTCGCCGCCGGCCTTGAGAACACGGAACAACTCACCGCCCGAAACGATGTCGAAGCCGGCGCCGGCCTCAACCGCGAGCCTGAGGATCGATAGATTGGAGTTGGCCTTGACGGCGTAGCAGACGCGATGCGGATGGGCGCCAAAGGCCTCGTTGTATTCCCGCAATTTGGCGCGAATGAAATTGGCGGAATAGACGTAGCAGGGCGTGCCTTCGCGCGCCGCGATATCGGCCAAGGGGGCGTCTTCGCAATAAAGCGTATCGGCGCGATAGCTGAGGAGCTCCATCTCAGCGGCGGGTCAGAGCACCTTCATCGCAACCACGGTCTGATCGTCGAACCTGGCGGTATCGGCGGTAAACTCGTCCAGATCGGCCAGAAGCGCGTCCACGAGCTCCTCCGGATTGCGATCGCAAATTTTGGGCAGCGCGCGCGATAACCGCGCCGGACCGTATTCGTCGCCCTTCGAGTTGGGCTGGTCCTGAATCCCGTCGGAGTAAAGGAGAATCAGATCGCCCGGCTGCGTCTCGACCATAACCTCGTCGTATTCGGCGCCTTCGAGCAGACCGGCGGGCAGACCCTCGATGTGAGGACGGATCAGTTCACCGCCGCGGCAAATGAGGGGCGGCACGGCGCCGGCGTTGGCGATCGTGAGGCGGCGCCGCTTCGGCTCCCATTCAAGAACGGATAACGTGACGTACTGCGCATCGACCTTGCGTTCGAGCAGCACGTCGTTGATCTGCTTCAGCAATTGCGAAGGGGAGCGGCGGCGGTGGGCGAGGGTGCGCAGGAGTCCACTCACGAGCGCTCCGTAGAGAGCCGCCGCGGCGCCCTTGCCGCTAACGTCTCCGAAAGCAAGCACCGCGAAGTCGCCGTGCTCGAAAAAATCGTAGATGTCGCCGCTGATCTCGCGCGCGGGGCGCAGCCGTATGGCGATGTCCAGACCTTCTATTGGCGGCGCTTGGCGCGGGAGTAGCACCGATTGCAGCTTGCGCGCCGCCTTGAGATCTTCTTCGAGACTCTGCTCGCGGATCGCGATCTGTTCGTAAAGACGGGCATTTTCGACGGAACTGGCGATCTGCGGCGCAAGCAGGGCGAGCAGGCGCGTGTGATCTTCGGTGAAGTAGCCGATGCGCTCGCTCTCTACGTCCATGACGCCGACGACGCGATCCTGCACGATCAGCGGAACGGCGACTTCGGAGCGAATGTCGGGATGCGAAGCGATATAGCGCGGGTCGGCCAGCGTGTCGACCACGCGTATGGGCTCGCGGCACTCGACCGCGGCGCCCGTAATTCCTTTTCCGACCGGAATATTATCGAGATCGACGCGTTGGTCGTAGCGCGCGCTGAAGCGATGCCGCAGCACCTTCTGCTCGGCATCGAGCAGCAAGACGCTGAAGGCATCGTAGCTGATCAGCGAGTGCACGATTTTGGCGAGTTTGTCGAGCAGCTCGTCGAGCGCCAGGATGGAGCTGAATTCCTGGGAGACGTGCGACAGCGTCCGCAGCGTGCGATTCTGCCGTTCGACGCGGCGGTACAGCGTGGCATTGTCGATCGAAACTGCCACGCGCGCCGCAATCAATTGCAGCAGCGACTGCTCTTTCGCCGTGTAGGCGTTCAAGCGAGTCGATTGCGCATCGATGACGCCGACCAGCTTGCCTCGCGCCATCATGGGCACGGCCAACTCCGAGCGGACGGCGTCGAGGGCGTTCAAATAGCGGGAATCGGCGCGCACGTCGGAGACGAGGATCGCCTTGCGGTCGGCGGCCGCCGCCCCGACAATGCCCTCGCCGAGAGAGAGAACGAGGTTGCGGATCATCTCGTCGCGATGTCCGATGGAATACCGAATCTTGAGGCCGCGCAGGCGCTCACTGTAAAGAAGGATGGCGAAAAGATCGTAGGGAATCACCTCCCGGATCATCCCCGTGAGGTTGGAGAGGACACGATCGAGATCGAGCGACTCCGATGTAACCTCGGACACTTCGAGCAGGAAATCGAGCAGTTCCACGCGCTCGGTGAGCACGCGCGTTTTCCGCTTGGAGGCCTTGGGCATGGCTGTCGAGGGAGAAGCCATCAGTATTCAGATGCCGCAGCCCCGGCGCCGGATTCTTGCACGATTTTGACGCTGGCGCTGGCTCCGATGCGATTGGCTCCGGCGCGTATCATCGTATCGAAATCCTGGCGCGTGCGGATGCCGCCCGAAGCCTTTACGCCCATGTCCGGGCCTACTACCGCGCGCATCAGAGCGACGTCGTGCTGCGTGGCTCCGCCGGGACCGAATCCGGTTGAAGTTTTCACGAAATCGGCGCCGGCCTTACTGGCGAGTACGCAAGCGATTCCTTTTTGAACATCGTCGAGAAGCGCCGTTTCGAGGATGACCTTGACGAGTGCGCCGGCGGCATGCGCTTGACCCACCACGGCCGCTATATCGGTGAGGACAATCTCGTAATCGCCGCCGCGCAGGGCGCCGATGTTCATGACCATATCGATCTCGTTCGCGCCCGCGCGGATGGCGGCCGCGGTTTCCTCCGCTTTCACATCCGTCAACGTGGCGCCCAACGGGAACGCGACCACGGTGCAGACCTTGACGCCGGCCGCGGCGAGATCCGAGGCGGCAACTGATGTCCAATATGGATTGACGCAGACGCTGGCGAAACGATATTGAGCGGCCTCGCGGCACACTTTCGCGATATCGTCGCGCGTGGCATCGGGCTTGAGCAGCGTGTGATCGATGAGACTGGCGGGATCGGCAACGAGGGTAGCGGCGGGATCGGGTGCAGCTGCGGGAATCTCTACGTCCCAGCCGAGCCGGGAATGAATTTCCTCACGGATGCGGCGATAGTTCGGGCTGGGGGGAATGATTTGAGTTTAGCACGCGCGCTAGTCGCAGCCTGCGAACGCTGGCGCAAATCACAGAAATCTCAAGCGTTGTTCACCCCCGGAGCTAATGGCGAAGCGCGCCTTACCGGCGAATAGTTTCGTTAAGGTCGGCTCCCAGGCGGCGCACAATAGCGCCCCACCCTGTACTACACTGAAGTTTACTGGAGGTGAGTCTTCAGCAGTAGCTCGCGGACGAAGCGCGTCGTTAACGCCATCCCGCCGCCGGTACGCCAGCTCGCATCCCACCTCTTTGCGCTAATTTTTCCGTCCCAATGCCGCGTTTGCTCCGCGGACCTCACCGCAATCGGCCGCGTTCCCGTCTGCCCCGCCTGCCTCGCCAAACCGGCTCCCTTCTCCGCCGAATATTTCTGTACCTCCTGCCGCGCCCCATTTCTCAGCCCCTACCCGCTCGATGAACAGGGCCTCTGCGCCGCCTGCCGCCTCGGACTCACCGGCTTCGACGCGGCCTATTGTTTCGGCTTCTACGAAGGCGAGTTGCGCAGCCTTATCCACCTTTTCAAATACGGCGGCATCCAGACCCTGGCGCGTCCGCTCGGGGATCTGCTCGTCGCGGCGCTCCCTCGCGAGCAGCGCTTCGACGTCATTGCGCCCATGCCCCTGCACTGGCTCAAGCAGTGGCGCCGCGGATTCAACCAATCTGAATTGTTGGCCCGCCACGTCGCGCGTCGTTGGAACGTACCAGTCGCGCGCCTGGTCCGGCGCATTCGGCCCACTTCGGCGCAGGCCGGGCTGACCGGCGCCATGCGCCAAGCTAACGTTCAAAACGCCTTCCGCGCCAAGGCCGCCATCGCGGGCAAGCGGGTTCTGCTGGTCGACGATGTCATGACTACCGGCGCCACCGCGCGCGCCTGCTCCGCCGCATTGAAACAGGCCGGAGCCGCGCACGTCGCCCTTCTCACGCTGGCGCGCGTGGACCGCCGCCACGCCGCGGCCGCCCTCCGCGACGATGCTACTCCGCAATCCACCGTTTTCGCGAGCTTCGAAGATGCCCAGCCTGGATCGCCTGCATAAGCCCGTCCTCGTGCTGAACGCCAGCTACGAGCCGATCAACGTGTGCGCCGCGCGCCGCGCTTTGGTGCTCGTCTTAAAAGGCGTCGCCGCCGCCGAGGAGCTCTCCCAGAGCTTCGTCCATTCGTCGCGCCAGGCCCTCCCCATGCCCTCCGTCATCCGCCTGCTCGAATATCGGCGCATCCCGCACCAGACTCGCGCGCTTTCGCGCAAGAACATACTAATGCGCGACCGCTACACTTGCCAGTATTGCCACAAAGCCTTGCCATCCTCCGAGCTGACCCTCGATCACGTCATCCCCCGCTCCCGCGCCGGCGAAACCACGTGGGAAAACCTCGTCGCCTGCTGTCATCACTGCAACAACCGCAAAGGCAGCCGCACCCCCGACGAAGCCGGCATGAAACTCGCCCGTCCCCCGCGTCCCTTCAGTCTTCACACCAGCCGCCACCTCATGCGCCTGCTCGCAAAAAGCGATAACCAATGGCGCAAGTACTTGTTTTACTGACGAGGGGAAGGCGGAACCGAGCCGCAAAATTGCCGCCCAAACAGTCAGCTCGCAGTCCATGCCCGCGGAAGAAGCTAAGCCACGTGATTCACGGACGCTGTCCGAACGCGAAAAACATCACCGGCCTTCGCTGCGGGGATTCTTTTGGCGCTTCTTGAGCGTGCGGTCAGTCAAGACTTCACGACCTTCGCATTCCTCATCCGAATCGCCGCGACATCAATCCGTACAAAGATCAAGCCCCCGTATACCGCCGCACAGCGCGGTAGCAGCGCTCCGCAACCAGCTTGGGATCCCCGGTGTGAAACGCCTCGCCAAATAGCTCCACACTTAGGGCGCCGCGGTAACCGGCCCGCCGTAGCGCGGCGGTGACAATGGCCAGTGGCAGCGACCCTTCACCGGGCGGCAGCCTGTCGGTATCTCTCAATCGTTCGCGCGGAATTGAACTCGGAACATCATGAAAATGTACATGCTCAATTTCGCCTGCTCTTAATTGCGGCAAATCCTCGGTTTTGCTCGAGCCAACGAAGAAATGGAAGGTATCCAGGCAGATCCCTGCGTTGCGGTGCCCCGCCGAGCGGATAAGGGACAGCGCCGTTGGCAGGCAGCCGATCAATTTGGATCCCGCAATGAATTCAAGGGCGATTCTAACCTTGTAGCGCGAGGCCATCTCGGCGACTGTGTTGAGCCGCGCCGCGGCGACTTTGTAGTCATCCGGCTGGAGATCCTTAGTGGCCGAGGAAGTAATCACGTAGCGCGGCACAGCGAGCGCTTGGGCAAGTTCCATGTTCGACTCAAACTCGGGCAAGTGCCCCTCGAAATCTTCTTTGGGATGCGTAAGTCTGGCATCGGAACTACAGGCGGACTGCGGAGTCAGGCCTGCGCGCCGGAGGACCGCGACAACCGTCGTGGGCGAGAGCCCTAGCTTCCTGAGCTTTGGAAACCATAACTCCACGCGCCGAAAACCGGCCGCCGCGTATGCCGCGCACTCGCGCTCAAATCCGGCATCCAAGGTGGTTTGCTGATTGATGCACGGCAAAAGGACGGATTCAGCAGCGTCGGCCGAAGATAATGTAGGCAGCGCGCCGGATGCCAGAGCGCCCGCCAGCCATTCACGTCGATTCATAAGAACACTCGCTCAACCCTTTGGATGACCGCATTACTCAACTCGGCGGCAGCAGCAGGAAGACGAATTTGAGCATGTCACATTATTTCATAAGGGATCGAAATCTCCGATCCGAAGACAATGTCGGACTTTCGTCTGCCACCAGGACATCTTTCCCATTTCAAATGCAACCCGAATGGCGAAGGGCCAAAAATCGTAATCGTAGCCAGGCGTGGTTCTGTGGAGGCGGCTCGATGGCTGCTCATCGCAGAAACGGGGGCACGGCGCCGGTGCGGGTCGCGTATCGATGGGTTTGGTTGTCTCCATCACCGGGATTTGTTGGCCAGTACGTCTTCGGCCATGCCCGCATCCTCGGATCGAACAAAGAGCCGAAAGCCTTCAATAAACGCGCGCCGGCGGCCCGCCGAATCATCGCTGCCGAGCGCGCAATAAATTCCAAACGCCTCAAGCGCCGACTTGGCAACGGCGGCCTCCGCCTCGCTTCCGAACGTGCGGATCGCTACGAGAGGGGCCGCTTGCTCGTCCATGCGCTATCATCATAGCCTCCCTACGGGTTTCGCAATGCGCTGTCTGCTCCGCGCCCTATAACTCAGACGCGGCTCGCCTGCCCGTCACGACAAGCTGTGGTCCTTCGGGAGATCGTGCAACTTCAACGGAAGATTCTGAGAGCACTCGCGTTCACCAGGCTGGTAGCCGGGGGACCGGTAAGCGCCGCGCGACTTTCTCCAGATGAATTGTCTGAATGGATCCACCAAGGCCTGGTCAGGGTGCGCTAACGGCCCTACTCGGCGCGCAGTGTCGCGAGTGGATCCCGAGTCGCTGCCCGCCATGCAGGGCGTGCGCTGGCGGTCGCTCCAATCAGTAGCAGCAGGGCGCCGGCGCTCAAATACGTCACTGGGTCGCTGCTGCTGATTCCATAGAGCAGGCTTGTGAGGAGGCGCGATAGTAGCAGCGTGGCCACAACGCTCAGACCCAGACCAACCACCAGTGGGATCATCGCCCCGCGCAGAATCACGGCCAAAACATCATTGGCGGTTGCGCCCAATGCCACGCGGATGCCTACCTCGCGAGCCCTCAGAGTGGATGTATACGCGACTACGCCATAGACTCCAATCGCAGTCAGGAGCACGGATATTCCGCTCAGCGCCGAGAAGATCCAAGCCGAGAATCGCGGACGCCAGATGGAGTTCGCGATCACCTCCCCCATAGTTTCCACTTCCACGACGGGCTGCTTGGGGTCCACGGCCCAAACCTGCTTTTTGAGGATCGCGGCCAAGGCTGTCGGTTCCCCCTCCGTTCGCACCACTATGGTGGACATGAAAGTCGCAAAGATGAACTGCTGATAGGGAATATACACCTCACCTTGGGGCGGCAATTCGTAACTCATCTGCGGGGAGTCCTTAACCACGCCGACAATAATCGGGCCGGGTGCATTCACCGTGAGCTTTTCTCCCAGCGGGTTTCTGTTCGGGAAGAGATGGCGGGCCAAATACTCATTGATGATCGCCACATCGGGAGCGCCGGTCTGGTCGCTAGCGGTGAAGGCGCGGCCGGCGAGCAGCGGGATGCCCATAGCGGCAAAGTATTGCGGGCTGATGGTGCGCGCGGACGCAGGTTGAGGCTGCCCGTTGGGGTCGCGAAGGTTAAAGTCAAGGGAGCTGTTAATACCGGAAAGCGGCAGGTTATTTACGATAGCCGCGGCCTTTATTCCGGGAACCCTTTTCACGCGCTCCAGAATTTCGCGATAATATGCCATCTGCCGCGGCCGGGTGTCGTACTTGCCGGAGGGACGCGGCTGCGTAAGCGTCCCAACGGGCACGCGCAAAGTGAGTACATGGTCTGGATGAAATCCGTGGTCTTCCTGCTGCAAACGGACCAGGCTGCGGATCATGAGGCCCGATCCGGCCAAAAGCAGGAAGGCGAAGCCCACTTGCAACGCGATCAGCGTGGAGAAAAGTCGCGAAGAACCTCGAGGCCCCGCGGTTGCCTGTCCGCCCCGCAATACAGCCTGGACGTCGATTCGGGCCGCTACCAGAATAGGCGCCAGACTGCACAGAATTGCAACGAGCAGACACAGGACGGTGTTGAACGCCAGCACCGGCCCGTTGAGCGCTACTCGCTGCAAATGCGGGAGTACAATCGGCAACCCGGCTAACTCTTTCGTCAAAAGCCCCAACAGCGCTCGCGCTACCACGATCCCCGCCAAACTCCCGAGAACGGCCAGCACCAGGCTTTCGGATAGCAACTGGCGCATAATACGCCATAGCCCGGCGCCCAGCGATGCTCGAATTGTGATCTCCTTCTGCCGCTGTACGGCGCGGCTCAACAGCAGACTGCCCACATCGGCGCAAGCGATCAATATCACCAAACCGACGGCCGCAAACACGAAGATCAGAGTCAATTTGTATTTTTCGTCTGGCATGTCGCGCCACGGCGCCACGGCTATTTTCAAACCGGAATGATCTTTGGGCTCTTCCTGTTCCATCTGGCGCGCCACAATTTCCAAGGCGCTTCGGGCTTGTCTAACCGAGACGCCTGCATGGAGGCGGCCCACCACCTGAAGCCACGGTGACGTTGGGGTCAGACGCAGGGGCGTCCACAGCTCAGCCTCGGGATAACGGAACTCGAAATCCGGCGGCATAACGCCCACAATCGTGTAAGCCTCGTTGGAGATGGTGATTCCACGGCCGATCACGCCCGGATCGGCGTGGTAGCGTCGCCGCCACAGCCGATCGCTGAGCACCCCGACGTTTCGGGGCCCTTCGTCGTCGGACGCGATGAGCGGCCGGCCCAATTGCGCGGAAATACCGAGCACCGGAAACAGCCCCAAGGAGCGCACCGCAATGACTTGATCAGGCTCGCCGTCGCCCGTCAGTGTGACTGTGTCCCGGATATAGGGCGCTATCCGTTCAAAGATGTCGCTTCGGCCGGCCCATCGCTGGTAATCCCTGACCGGCACGCCGGACATCGCGCCGCCGGCCTTGCTCTCTTCGATGCGCACCAGACGTTCGGCCGACGAGTACGGAGATGGCCGCAGGAGGACGGCATCCACAATGCTGAAGACGGCCGTATTCGCCCCGATCCCCAAGGCCAAGATGAAGACTATCGCCGTAGTGAAAAACGGATCCTTGCGCATCGAACGGAGAGCCGACAATAGATCTAGACGCATACTAACGATTTAGTATACGCGCGCCGGAACTGGGCGGCGTGCTTGCGGCGGCGATTTTTCCGTCCCGCGAATGAGTCCCAAAACGGCCGCGAATACTCCATCACCCGCGATCAACGCCGTAGTGCTTACGTGACTGGTCGGAATCTCGGGACAATTCCATGCAACGCATTCGTTCCCTTTCGTCCTGGAAAGGCAAACTGGTTCGAAGGGCAACTGGCTATGACAACCCAAAGCTAAACGGCACTACCGGGAAGCGGCCGCCAATCTCGTCTCTCTATTGGCACGAACGTTTTGGGAAACGTGGCGAACACCGAAGGATCGGGATCGCCTTCAATCCCCTTTAGTTTCAATGACAAGATCCCCCCCGAATAAACCACAAGCCAATAATTCCTCCGGGTGCCAAGTGAAAATTCGTTGTGTTCCTATTGATAAACGACCGCAACCCGTATAGACTCTCTTAAAAGGTGCGACTCGCTATGTCTACTGTCGATCAACTCGTTCGAATGCGTCTTTTAGCGCTGATTCTCCTCCTCGGTTGGGCCGGTTCGATGCTATTCGGACAAACATCGACCGCCGTAATCGTGGGGACCGTCCGCGATTCCTCGGGCGCCGTCGTGCCAGGCGCTCACATCGTAGTTGTCAACACAGGTACAAACGTCGAGTTCCCCATTGACACGGATAATACAGGGAGCTACTACGTTCCGTCGTTAATACCGGGCCGGTACCAAGTAACGGCCTCGAAGAGTGGCTTTGCGGGAGTTTCGGTGAGCGATGTGTTACTCGAGGTAGGCCAGACGGTACGCGTCGATCTCGTACTGAGGGTCGGTCAGATCACGCAAACGGTGAAAGTCGAAGCGACCACTCAAATGGTGCAGTCGGATAATGCGACAGTCGGACAGGTGATCGAAAGGCGGGAGGTGCAAGAATTGCCTCTCAACGGCCGGGACTTCACCAACCTGATGAAACTGAATGTGGGCGTCACGGAGGTCAGCGGAGGCGCCAACACAGGAAGCGTTCGCATGCACGGGCTGAACGGCAATTTCCGTAACGTTAGCGTGGATGGGGCGCGGCCGATGGATATTGGTTTCTTAATAGACGGTATCAGCGACAATGACAACCTATTTCAAACGGCCGCGGTGGTGCCGCCCATAGACGCAATCCAAGAGTTTAAGCTACAGAACGGGATGTACTCCGCGGAGTTCGGTTTTGGTTCCGCCCAAGTGAACATCGCGCTGCGGTCCGGCACGAACGATCTGCATGGTTCGGCTTGGGATTTCCTGCGAAATAGCGCATTTGAGCCTAAGAATCCCTATTTCCACACCAGCACCCCACTCAGACAGAATCAATTCGGCCTGACTCTGGGCGGCCCGGTTTATCTTCCCAAAATCTACAAAGGCAAGAATCGGACCTTCTTTTTTGGAAGTTGGGAATCAGGCCGGCGGCGTACTTCGAGCTTCGGTTTGGCGCAGGTTCCGACGGCCCAGGAGAGGCAAGGAAACTTCTCCGATTGGCCGACTCAGCTTTACAATCCACTTACTACCGTAAGCACGCCCAGCGGCGGTTCTCCAATCACGCGGGCGCCGTTTGTGAATAATCAGATCCCATCTTCTCTGTTTGCTCCCCAGAGCGTCAGTCTGCTCCAGTACTATCCTTTGCCGAACATTTCCTGTACGCTGCCGTGCAACAACTACACGCGCGGATATTCATTGCCGCTCGACGTAGATACCTTCACGACCCGCGTAGATCATAATGTGAAGGATTCGGATCGCATCTTCGGGCAATTCGTTTTTCAGGACCAGCTCGCAAGCAACTCTACGACGATCCCGCTCTCCGGTACGAAGGAGACGCAAAACAGCAGGCAGGCGGGCCTGGGCTGGACGCACATCTTCGGGCCTCGCACTTTGAATGAGGCGCGAGTAGGATTTTCACGACTGTCGTTTCTTAATAACTTCGAGGACTCGGGCGGCGCAACGAACTATGCTCAGCAGGCTGGATTAGTGAATCTGAACGAAAATCCGAATACGCTGCCGCACATAATTCCCGGTACTCAATACGCGGCGATCGGCACCTCGGGAACGGTACCGTTTGTGAGCGACTCCAATACGATCGATATTGTCGATGCAGTCACGCTTACGCGCGGAAAACACAGTATCAAGGTAGGGGGTGAAATCCGCCGGCATTTGGATCGGAACTCAACCGCCGATTTCGAGAATGGCGCGCTGTATTTTGGCGGGGCGTATACCGCCGCAAACCCGACCCTTGCCCAAGCTGCCGGCAAAGCAGGCACCGGCAACGGCATCGCCGATTTTCTGCTGGGTTACTTGAATAACGCCGGCGGCGCCGCCGCGCAATTTTATAATATTCCCGTCCCCACGGCCCGGTTGCGCTATACCGACTTCACGGGCTATGTGAACGACGATTTTCGCGTCAGTTCGCGGATCACTTTGAACCTAGGACTTCGCTGGGAGTACCGCACGCCGTTCGAAGGTTTGGATGGCGGAGGAACCGTTTTCGACTTCAATTATCCCGGAGGCCGCAGCCTGTATGCCGACAAAACATACACGCAGTTATTCAACAACCCAATACTGGCGGCCTGTTGCGCTCCGAATCCGCTCATTCCTCCCGACAAACACGACTTCGCTCCCCGCATTGGTCTGGCCTGGAGACCGCTGCCGAACAGCAATCGCCTCGCCGTGCGCGCCGGTTACGGAATCTTCTACGATATAGCGGACTACCATTACTATTCCAATTCCGTCGTGACGCCCGTCGACTTTCTCGAGCCGACACTGCCAAATCCTTCGGGTCTCGAAGCTACGCCGCCGGTGGACATTCGAAATCTGTTCCCAACGCCTTACTCCATTGCGGCCCAGAGCTTCCCTCCGCCTTATTGTAAAGCTCCCTCCCAATCGGTAATCAATTCTCAGGGCATCATCACGCAGGTGAACAATGCCTGCCAGACAGCAGGCTTCGGAGAAGGCGATGGTGGCCTGATTCCCGGCACAAAGACGCCCTACACTCAGCAATGGGCATTGAATGTGCAGTTCGAGCCCGTGAAAGACCTTCTCCTCGAAGTCGGTTATCAAGGATCTCACGGCTTGCGTTTGCCTGGCTTCTGGGCTTTCAACCAGGATGAAGTGGCGCCGCCCAGCATCGGCAATCCAAACAACGGTTTGCTGTACCAATCGCAATGCCCCGCTGGAACTTTCCCGGCCACCTGCTCGCCCGTGCAGAATCGCGCTCCATACTACAATTTCAACGCGAATAGCAGCACGATAGCAGGTCTATTCCAGTCAAAGTACAATGCCATGACGGCAAAGGTCGACAAGCGGTTTTCGACAGGCCTTCAGTTTCGGACTCTCTTTACCTGGAGCCGCTCGCTTGACGACGACTCGGAGATTTCCAGCATCGGTACCGTGGGCGCTAATTTCGCTCAGGATGCCTACCATCTCAAGAATGATTGGGGACCCTCTGGATTTGACCAGACCCTTCGTTTCGTCTCGAGTTTTGTTTATGAGCTTCCTTTCGGCGAAGGAAAAGCGCTCCTAAACCGGCGCGGTCTGCTAAATCGGATGCTCGGAGGCTGGCAGGCGAACGGAATCTATACCCTGGCCAGCGGACAGCCATTAACAGTGCTTTGCAATTGCGGGGATCGGGCTCAGATCGGTAATGTCTACAATGGCGAACGAGCGAACCTGAATGGAAATCCGTTGCCCAGCGGCTTCAATCAAACTTATACCCATTGGTTTGATACTTCGGTGTTTTCGACTCCGGCGTTGGGAACACAAGGCACTGAGGGGCGCGACATCTTGCGTACCACTCACCAAAACGCTATGGATTTCTCGCTTTTCAAGAACAATGTAATCCGGGAAAGAATGAATCTGCAGTTCCGGGCTGAGTTCTTCAACTTGTTCTCCAACCACTTCTATAATCCGGTGGCGCCAAACGCAAATCTTCAGGCCACAAATTTCGGATCGCTGCTACCGGCCGGGGCAGATCCGGGTTATCTTTTCAATCCGCGGGTCTACCAATTCGCGCTTCGGCTGGTCTTCTGATCGGCCGCCGCTAAAGGCAATCGAGCGCGCCTCCGCTCAATCGGCATTGGATCAGACCGGCGGTGATAGCGATCCTAAATCTCTAAACGCCTGTGCGCCTGTACACAACCTGTGCGCTACCAGTTCACCGCCAGATGCGTGAACGTGCGCACCGCAACTCCCGTTGGGCCCTTCGCCATCCAGGGCTTCGCGTCATCGAGCCACGCCGTTCCGGCAATGTCAAGATGCACCCAGGGCGTTTCCCCTACGAAGTCCTTCAAGAACCATGCCGCCGTGATCGACCCCGCCGGACGCCCGCCAATATTCTGAATATCGGCGAAGGGCGTCTTGAGATGTTCCCGGTATTCGTCGTCCATCGGCAGTTCCCACATCTTCTCGCCTTCCGCCGCCGCCGCTTTCAACGCCTTTCCCGTGAACTGCTCGTTGTTCCCGAAAACTCCGCTCCGTACTTCCCCGAGTGCGATCACGATAGCGCCTGTCAAAGTGGCGGCGTCGATCAGGTGCGTGCAGTTGAGCCGCTGCGCATAAGTTAAAGCATCGGCCAGGATCAGCCGTCCTTCGGCGTCGGTATTCAACACTTCAATCGTCTTGCCCGAGAGCGACGTGACGATGTCGCCGGGCCGCTGCGCGCGGCTTCCGGGCATATTTTCAACCGTGGGAATCAACGCCGTCACCGGGATCGCCGGTTTCAGCCGGGCGATGGCCCGCATCGCGCCAATCGCGGCCGCGCCGCCCGACATGTCGTACTTCATCTTCTCCATGCCGTCGGCCGGCTTGATCGAGATGCCGCCCGTGTCGAACGTGACGCCCTTGCCGACCAACGCCAAATGGTCGCGGCTCACGGAACCTTGCTGGGGCTTATAACGAAGGACGATCAGCGCCGGCGGCTCCGCGCTTCCCTGCGCTACTCCCAGCAACGCCCCCATGCCGAGCTGCCGCATGCGGTCCTGCTCCAACACCTCGCATTCCAATCCCTCGCCGGCGGCCATCCGCCGCGCGCGATCGGCCATGGCCAGGGGCGTCAGAAGGTTTGGCGGCTCGTTCGAGAGAGAGCGCGCGAAATTCTGCGCCTCGCCGATAATGCGCCCGCGCTCCGCGGCGCCGTCCGGTCCCCCCGCGATCACGAACTCCTCAATCTGTTTGTCGTTTTTTTTGGGATCGGTCTTCAGTTGATGGGGCTCGAAGTCGCCGAGAATGGCGCCTTCCACCGCCGCGCTGCCAAAATCGTCGCCGGCATAGGAGCCGTCCAACGCCAACGCAATCCGGCGCGCGCCCTTTTCCTTCAAGTGCCGCAACGCCGCTCCCGCGAGCTTGCGCATTTCCGCGGAGCTGAACTTCTGCGCTTTGCCGCCGCCGGCCAGCACCAGCCGCTTGGCCTTCAATCCCGCCGGATGATGCAGAATCGCGATCTCCAGCGCCTTGCCGCTGAACTCGCCCGAAGAATACAGCTCCCCTACCCTGTTCTCCGCGACGCTCTCCGCCACCCCAGGCGGCTGTTCCTCAAACCCCACCACGACTAACGCATCGGCCTCAATATCCTGCGGCCGTCCCTCCCAGGAACGAATATTCATAATTTCCCCAGGGCTCCTACGCCCTTCCGCTTCTCCCCACTGCCGCCCGCGCTTCCGCCTGTGCCTCGCGCTCGCGCTCCGACGCCCGCTTATCGTGCAGCTTCTTGCCGCGGCCCACCGCCAGCTCGCACTTGATGCGCCCATTCTTCAGGTACATTTTCGTGGGAATCAGCGTCAGTCCTTTCTCGCGCGTCTTGCCCAGCAGCTTGTCTATCTCTTCCCTGTGCAACAGCAGCTTGCGGCGATGCACCGGCTCGTGGTTGGCGCGGTTTCCATGCGAGTACTGTCCAATATGAACGTTCATCAGCCAAGCTTCGTTGCCGGCCACTTCGGCGAAACTGTCCTTCAATTGGATGCTGCCGCTCTTGGCCGCCTTCACTTCGGTCCCCGTCAGGACGATTCCGGCCTCGTACCGCTCCAACAGCATATAGGCGTGCGAGGCGTGCCGGTTATCGCTCAGGAT
This sequence comes from Bryobacterales bacterium, assembly GCA_963838885.1. Classification (GTDB taxonomy): domain Bacteria; phylum Acidobacteriota; class Terriglobia; order Bryobacterales; family Bryobacteraceae; genus JAICMB01. The sequence goes on from CAWITB010000021.1 coordinate 124,034, forward strand.
CTTGATGCCGGGTTCGGATTTCAGGCTCACTTCGCTTTGTTATCAACGGGAACAAACGCCCTTACGTCAGTACCTTTTAGTGGAGAAGCCGCGGCGCAGCCAGTCAAGATACTATCATACTCCGTTTTCTATCCGGGTTTGCCAATAAGATGAACTTTTTCTGTCGTTTACGCCCGCTGGCGTTGATTATCGCCATCCTCGTTCTCAACCCCGCGCCAGCGCTCTACGCGAAGAACAAAAAAGCCGAAAAGTTCTATAAGGAAGGAATGAAGGCGGAGGCCCGCAAGGAATTCGAGCAGGCGCTCGCCCTTTACGACAAAGCGCTCGGCGAAGATCCTTCCGACCCCGCCTACAACCTCAGCGAGCGGCGCATGCGCGTGCAGGTCGGGCAGATTCACATGACATTGGCTAAAAAGCTGCGCGACGGCGGATCGCTCGATCAGGCGCTTCTCGAATACCAGAAGGCCTTTTCCGCCGATCCCTCGAACGCCTTGGCGCTGCAGGAAATCCAGCGCACCACCGAAATGATCGACCGCAATAAACGAGGCGTTAAGCCGGGCGAGGAGGCCTTGACGCCGGTCGAGGTTGCCCGCAAGGACGAGATGGAGCGCATCTCTTCCATCATGCCCCTGCCCCGCCTCAAGCCCATTACCGCGCGCATCGACACCCTCAAAATGAATAACCAGCCGACCAAAGTCCTGTATGAGACGGTTGGTAAATATGCCGGCATCAACGTCATCTTCGACCCCCAGATGCAGCCCGCGGCGAAGAACATCAACGTCGATATCACGAACAGCAGCGTCGAAGAGGCGCTCGATTATATCGCGCTCGAAACGAAAACGTTCTGGAAACCGGTGAGCTCGAACGCCATCTTCGTCACCGAGGACAGCGTCACCAAGCGGCGCGATTACGAAGACAACGTCGTCAAGGTGTTCTACCTGAAGAACGTCACTTCGGTGCAGGAACTTCAGGAGATGGTCACCGCCGTCCGCTCCATTGCCGACACGCGTCTGATGTTCACCTACGCCGCGCAGAATGCCGTGGTCTTGCGGGGCACGGCGGACCGGGTCGCGCTAGCGGAAAAGCTCTTTCACGATCTCGATAAGCCTAAAGCCGAGGTGGTAGTCGACATTATGGTGATGCAGGCGAACTCGGACCGAACTAAAACGCTCGCCATGGGGCTGGTGGGATCCGCAACCGGAGCTACCGGCCTGGAGCTGCCGATCCAATTCTCGCCGCGCAATCCCGTTCTGACGGGCACGACCACCACAACGACCACGGGAACCGGTACCGGCACGACCGGCACCGGCACGACTGGAACGGGAACGACCGGCACCGGCACGACCGGCACCGGCACGGGGGTTCCAACAACGGGCACGACGACCAGCACCAGCAGCTATATCTCCACCGCCCAGATCGGCCACGTAGGCCTGAACGATTTCTCGATCGCGCTGCCCGGCGCTCTACTACAGGCCATCGCCAGCGATACCACCACGCGCATCCTGCAATCGCCGCAGGTGCGCTCCTCCGATGGACAGAAAGTGACGTTCAAGGTCGGTCAGAAAATCCCCTACGCCTCGGGCAGCTTCAACGCGGGTATCACGGGAGGTATCGGCAGCGTCAGTCCCCTGGTGAGCACGCAGTTCCAATTTGCCGACGTGGGCGTCGAAGTGACCATGACGCCGCACGTGCATGGAACCGACGAAGTGACGCTGAACATCGCGGTCGGAATATCGAGCGTCGCCCAGGAGCTGAACATCGGCGGCATCCAGCAGCCCGTCATCGCGCAGCAAAAGAACGAGGCCGAGATTCGCCTGCGCGATGGCCAAGTTTCGATCATGGGCGGGCTGACGCAGTTGCAGAATACCAAGACGCTGGCGGGCATTCCGGGACTGGTGAGTATTCCGATCCTGGGCACCATTTTGGGCGGCAGCAACCAGACCGACAAATCGCACAGCGAACTGCTGATCGCGCTGATTCCCCACATTGTTCGCACGCCCCCGATCGACCCGCTCGATCTGCGCGGCGTCGTTTCGGGAACGGATCAGGTCATCCACCTCAACTATGCGCCCGAAGCGCCGACGGCGGCCACCCCGCCCGCGCCGGCCGCGCCCGCCGCGATTACGCCCGCGGTGCCTCAACCCTCCGTCCCCGGCGGCGCTCCGGCCGTGGTCTTTACGCCCGCCGCCGCCAACGTACCCCTGGGCGGACCCTTGAACGTCACCTTGAGCGCCGCCAATGTAAGCGACCTCTTGGCGGCTTCGCCCATTCATCTTAAGTGGGATCCCAAGCTGCTGCGGCTGAACGAGGTCGCTCCCGGCAATTTCCTCAAACAGGACGGCCAGAATCCGCCGATCATCGATATTCGCAACGAAAACGGCGAGGCGACCATCAGCGTCTCAAGAACGGGACCGCCCGGGGTGAACGGCTCGGGCGTTCTGGCGCAGCTCACGTTCACGGCGATCGGGAAGGGATCGGGGGCACTCACGGTCACGGAGGCGGCGCTTAAGAACTCGCAGCGCCAGCCCATTGCGGCCGCCTTGCCGGCTTTGAAATTTACGGTGCAGTAGCAATGCAGGGAAGGAAGAACGAAAAAGGATTAACGCTCATCGAGCTGATCGTCGCCTTCACCATTCTGGCTTTGTTGTCGACGATGGCTCTTCCGCTGGCGCGTTATAAGATCCGTCGCGATCACGAGCGCGATCTGCGCGAGGCGCTGAAGGAGATCCGCGCCGCCATCGACAAGTACAAGGACTTGGCGGACGCGCAGAAGCTCGGCATGCAAAAGCTCGACAGCGATAATTATCCCGAAAGCCTCGAACAACTGGTCGACGGCGTGAAGCTGGCCGGGGCGGTGGATAAGAAAATCCATCTTCTGCGGCGTCTGCCCAAGGACCCCATGACGAACTCCTACGATTGGGGCAAGCGCAGCACGCGGGACGATCCCGACGCGCAATCCTGGGGCGGGGAGAACGTCTTCGACGTTTACACCAAGAGCACGGAGAAAGCACGCGATGGGACTCCATATTCACAGTGGTAGCGCGGGCCGCCGCCGCGGCTTCACGCTCATCGAGCTGATGATCGTGATGGCGATCATCGCCATCCTGGTCTCTATTGCCGTCCCGGTCTACAATCGCTCCATCACGCGCGCCAAGGAGAGCGTTCTGCGGAACAATCTCTTCACAATGCGCACCGTCATGGACGAGTACACCTACGACAAGCAGAAGGCCCCGCAGAGCCTTTCAGGACCTGGTATCCGAAGGCTACCTGCGGCAGATTCCGGTCGATCCCATGACCGGCTCCTCCGATACCTGGAAGCCGATCATGGAAGATATGCTGAATGCGGTCGATCAGGCCGAGCCCGGCCTCTTCGACGTCCGCAGCGGCTCGGATAAAACCAGTCTCGAAGGCACCCCTTACTCGGACTGGTAACCCCGCGGCGCTGTCAGTAGCCGACGGCGCGCCCGCCGCGGCGGCCATCCGACCAACCCAGCCTCCAACCGGATCGCTCCTCGATCATGACGGCGTGGACGTCGCCCTGGGAGCGCAGCTTTGGATTGATGACATGACCGAACTCGCGCAGCTTTTGCGCGACGTCGAAGACCAGCGCTCCGGGCTCGGCGTCGACGCGGTCCGGCAGATATTGCTGGTGGATGCGGGGATACTCGATGGCATCGCGCAGCGACATTTTCGAATCCACGATATTGACGATCACTTGAAAGACGGTATTGGGAATCGTCGCCGATCCCGGCGAACCGAGCGCAAACCAGGGAGAGCCGTCGGGATGTAGAACAATCGTCGGCGTCATTGATGAGATGGGCCGTTTACCGGGCTTGATTTCGCCGCGCTCGCCGGGCTTATTGCCAAACGCGCTCATGATGTCGTTGAGCAAGACGCCGGTTCCAGCGATCATGACCTGCGATCCGTAGAAGCTGTTCAGCGTATACGTATTGCTTACGATATTTCCCGCTTCGTCCACGATAGAGAAATGCGTCGTGTCGTTCGATTCATGGGGAAGCGTCGTGGGGACCGGCAAATCGAGGGGCAGGCTGCGTGAAGACGTGGCGCGATCGGGAATGATCGAGCGGGCGAGATCGCGCGCATGCTCTTTGCCTGTGAGGAGGTCAAGCGGAACGGGGAAAAAGGCGGGGTCGGCGGAATACTCCGCGCGGTCGCGAAACGCTCGGCGCATCGATTCGATCATGTCATGGCGCTGTTCGACGGAGCCTTCCATTCCAATTTGCTCTGGGAAGGTCTCGAAGATATTCAGCATCTCGATGAGCGCGGCGCCCCCGCTTGACGATGGCGGCATCGATAGAATCCAGTTGCTCCGGAAGCTGCCTTTGACTGGGTCGCGCTCAATGGCGCGATAGGAGCGCAGGTCGCCGTAGCGGATGGTTCCGCCATGAGCGGCCATATCGCGGTCGATGAGACGCGCGGTTTGTCCCTCGTAAAACTCGCGCCAGCCGCGCCGTTGAATTCGCGCGATGGTGGCGGCGAGAGCGGGCTGACGCACAATCTCGCCCTGTTTGAGAGGGATATCGGAACCGTGCAAAAAAATGTTCGCCGTTTCGGGAAACTGCTTCATCACGGGAGCTTGCAGGGCGAGAATGATCTCCATGCGCTGCGAAGCCGGAAAGCCATGTTGCGCTAAACGGCGGGCCGGCTCGAGGTCGGTTTTCCACGGCAGCTTCCCGAAGCGGGAGTGGGCCAGGCCCATGCCGGCGACGGTGCCCGGAACGGCGGAAGCCTTATAGCCGACGGTGGAATCGAGGCGGCCGGTGAACATGCCGAGATGAGCGGCGGCCGGGGCGGTCTCTTTATAATCGATGGCGCGCGCCTCACCCGCGGCGGTGCGGATCAGCATATATCCGCCCCCGCCGAGATTGCCGGCCTCGGGATGAACCACGGCGAGCGCGAACGCGACGGCCACGGCGGCATCGACGGCATTTCCGCCGCGGCGCAAAATGGAGAGACCGGCCGCTGAGGCGAGCTCATTGGCGCTCGCGATCATGGCCTTGGCGGCGCGCTCAGGCTGATCCACCATCGGCCGGCGCGCCTGAAGTTCGAGACCGCTTTGCGAGACCTCCTGCGCGGGCGCGCCGCCGGAATGGCGCAAACCAGCAGGGAAAGCGCCAGGCGCCTTAGAGAGTTACTCTTCACCAAGCCGGCTCAGAAATAAAATTTGACTCCAAGCTGGAACTTGCGCGGTTGATAGTTGCCATCCGTGACGTCGCGGATGCGGCCGAAGGTAGCGCTGGTATAGGTCAACGTCGGGAAGCCGAAGTCGGGATGATTGGTAATGTTGGTGGCGTCGGCGCGGATCTGCAGGCGGAAGCGCTCCGAGAAATAGATATTCTTTGCAAAGGCGGCGTCCATGTCGAAGAACCCTGGACCGCGGAAATAATTGCGGCCTGTGTTCGAGAAATCGCCCGGCGCCGGGACGCTGAAATCGCCCCGTTGAGCGGCGTTGAAGTAGTAGATATAACCGCTGTTCGACTGGTCGGAAAAGGCGCTTCCCATGTCGCGGGAACAGCCGCTGCAATTGGCGGGCGTTTGGCGAACGTTGGAGACGGTATTGCTGCCGGAGTAAACGGTCATGGGGCGTCCGGATTCCAAAGTAAAGAACCCGCTCACTTCCCAACCGCCAACCAGCCGCTCGACGAAGCTGTTCGAATGGCCCAGGTAGCGTTTGCCCTTACCGAATGGAATCTCATAGATCCAATACGATTGAAAGACATTGGGGCGGTCGAAATCCGAGAGCGCGTAATTCCCGCGGCGATTATAAATGTCGATGGGGGTGGACGACGCGGACTGATTATTTGCGCCCGAAACGATGGTGAAAGCCGGATCGTAGGAACGCGTATCGAGCGATTTCGAACGGGTATAGGCGAACTGGCCGGTAAGTCCATTCGCATAGCGGCGCTGAATCTGAACCTGGAGGGCGTTATAAGTGGAGAAGTCGTTCGAATCGACGACATTTACGCCGCCGCTGAACTGCGGATACGGAATGAAGAAGTACGGGTTCTGGCCGGAGAGCGCGACTACAGACGCGGCGCCCCCATTGGGGGTAGGCTGGATGCGCGTGGCCAGAGCGTTCGCGAGCCCGGCGACCGAATTCAAACTTAAGGTGCTGGCGTAGAGGCGGCGGACCATTTGCGAGCCGGTTTCGTTCGCGCCGCGGCGGCTATCGGCTAAAGTCAGGGAATCTATAAGGGGGCTATCTCCACCGGCTTTCACAATATTGAAGGCATCGAGGAAGCCGTTATTGAAGATATCATCCTGATTGATGTTATAGGCGCCAAACAGATGGTAAGCGCGCCGGCCGATATAGTTGGCCTCGAAAACCGTATCCTTGGCGATTTCGCGCTGCACGCCGAAGGACCATTCGTGAGTAGTTGGAACTTTTAGATTGGGATCGACAACCGTGATGCCGCTGGAAGAGTAGGATGCGGGCGAAAGTAACTGGGAGGGACTCAGCGAGGGAGGAGCGAGCGGCGACAGATTAGCCAGGCGTCCACCGCCCTGGCCATAACTGGTGTTATCCACGCCATAGGTCGTTCCCGGAAGATTGGCGAACACGGCGGACGAGAGCGAGAAAGTATCGAGCCGGTCATAGGCGATGCGATAATCGGCGCGAATGGAGGTCTTGCCCGTGCCGAACGGATCCCATGCAAAACCCAGCGAGGGTCCTAAGTCGTCCAGGGAGTTCTTATATAGGGATCCGGGCACCCAACTTAGGGAATCACTGGGAGCCGCGCCTATGGCGACGGCCTGATTGGGATGTGTAATTACATTGGAGGGAGAGCGAGGCGTCAGTTTCATCTCCCAGCGAAGGCCGAGGTCGACGGTAAGGCGCGGGGTGACTTTCCAAGTGTCCTGCGCATAAAAGTCGTACTCCGGCCAGCGGGCGTCGAAGTTTAGCAAACCGGGCACGAACTGATTTCCTTTGGCGACAAAACCGCGCTCTACATTGCCTACGCGGCCAAGCAGGAAATTGATATCGCTTTGAAAGTTCGGGAGATCGTTGGCCGTGTTCAGGCCAGCGGGAAGATTGAAGGCCACCGGATCGACGGTACTGACCGCGGTGCTGAAATCGACGTCGGTGGTCGAATCGTATCCGCCGACGGAGCCGCGCAGGTCCTGCTCGCGCTGTAAGCGAAGGTTCGTGCCGAACTTGAGAGTATGGGGGCCTTTGGCCCAGGTGAAATTATCCACGAACTGCCAGGTCGTGATGGTGCGCGCATTGGCGTAGTCGAAAATGGCGGTGGTGGTAACGGGCGTGGAAAGAAGAGTAAGACCGTTGAGATCGGCCGGCTGGGCGAAGTTAAACGTGTAATGATTTTCGCCTACGACAAATTCGTTGGTGACGGTGGGGGCTGGATTCCAGCGCCAGTTCGCGGCCAGACTGCGCGGCTCGCGGACCGTATCCACCAGGCAGCCGGTGCCCGGAAATATCTCAAGTCCGCCATTGGCGTTGTCGCAGTCGGTATCCTGGCTGCCCCAGCTTCCCCGGAAGAAGAAAGTGTTCTTGGAATTGAGGATGAAGTCCGTCTTGAAAGTTTCGTCGTGTTGACGCTCATGTTGGGGCGCGGAAAAGTTAAAGCCGGCCGTGTTGAGGCCATCGCCGACGCTGAAATTATTCGGCAACGGCCCTTGGTTGATGTATTTTTGAGTGACTTTGTCGAGCCCAATGCCTTGAGGATCGTTCGCGACGACGTTGTAGGTTGCGATGTTCACGCCGGGAAGCGGATTGCCGGCGGCATCGACCGAAGCTCCGGCAACACCCGCCGGAAGATTGCGCCCGCCGTTCACGTAACGAAGAATGCCCTGGCGCGCCGCTGCCGTAAATACCGTCTGAGTGACTTGCACGGTGTTGAGGGCGGCCAGAGCCTGGACATTGGTGAAGATGAACCAACGGTTCTTGATAATTGGACCGCCGATGCTGCCGCCATAGATATTTTGGACGAACTGAGCTTTACCGAGGTGGTCGATGTTATAGCTATACTCGTTGGCATTAAAGCGCGGCGTGCGGTAGAACCAAAAACCCTCGCCATGAATTTGATTGGTGCCGGAGGAAGTAATCATGGATATTTGTCCGCCGCTGTTGCGGCCATATTCGGCTGTTGGATTGCTGGTAATGACGCGGAATTCGGACAAAGAATCGGGGTTGACGCGGACCGGAGAGAGATCGGAGCCGCCGGCGCTTGTCTCATTGGAATCGATGCCGTCGACGGTGTAGTTCCAGGAGCGATCGCGAGCGCCGTTGACGTAAATTCCACCGCCGGTGTTAGCGCCGTTCACTACGCCGGGCTGTAGCAGGACGAGATCGATGGGGTTGCGGCCGCGCGTGCCGACGATGGGCAATTCTTTCATGCTGCGGCCAGTGACGAGGTTTCCGATATTCCCGGAGGTGTCGGTCTGGACCTGCTCGGCGGTGCTCGAGACTTCGACGGATTCGGAGATGGCGCCGACTTCGAGCGTGGCGTTGACGGTCATGGGCTGGCCAATGCTGAGCGGATTGTCGCGAGATTCGAATTTCTTGAAGCCCGGCGCGGTCACGTCCACCGAGTACCGTCCGACCTGCACCGAATCGAAGACGTACGTGCCGGCGCCACTGGTGACGGTATGGAACGTGGTCTGGGTATCTTGGTTGACCAGACTGACGGCGGCTCCCGGAACGGGCGCGCCAGTGCTGTCGGTAACGATTCCGACAACGCGCGAAGTGGTTCCTTGTGACAATAAAGCGATTGCGGAAAAGACGAATAGGATTGCCCCGAGCAGAATCCGTTTCATGGGAAGGCATTCTAACACGAGGAATAAACATACGAGGAAAGCCGGGGATTTCTGCGGGGACGTGCGGAAATACTCATCGGATTTTCGCTCCGGGAGGTCCCGCGCATTCCAGCGGCGTAGCCTGTTAATTCCGCCGCAATCGCGGAGAATTGGGATTGTCGCCTAAATTCTGGATTCAGCTCGCGGCCGGCGCGGGCCATCGCTCCATCATGCGCCAGAAGAGCGGTCCGCGGAACAGCCTGTTCACCGCGGGCGGCATCATGGACGAGTACACCAGATTCCGGCCGCTTCGACGTTCGCGGTTGCTCGATAAGACGAGCCTCGATGGCACGCCCTACTCGGTGTGGCACACGGCCCTACTGGCCCAGCCCCGCCAGATCCGCCGCGGCCTGCGGAGAATCGGGGTTCTCGCGCAGTTCCGCCTGCAGCTCGCGGCGCGCGCCTGTAAGATCGCCTTTCGCTCTCAGAATCTCGCCCAACGCCCGATGATATTCGCGAAAATCGTCGGCCGGGCGCGTTTGAAGGGCGGCGCGCGCGGCCTGCTCGGCTCGATCCAGGCTGCCGAGCTGAAGCTGCGCAAAAGCGTAGTAGAGCAGCGACCTGGGACTGTTCAGCCGGATCGCGCGCTCGAAATAGGGCAGCGCTTCGTTGTACATGCCGAGTTCGTAATAGCAGCGGCCAATCCCATACCAGCCCTCGGCCAAGGTGGGCTGCAGCTCGACCGTACGCTTGTAATAAGGCAACGCTTCCGCCGTGAGGTGGTCTACCAGGAGGCTCGTTCCCATATCCAACAGCATAGAAATATTGTCCGGCGATGTTTCGAGCCCGCGCGCAAAAAGCGTCCGGTTGCTGGACCAGTAGTGCGATTCGAGAACTGTGCCACAGGCCAGTAAAGCGGCGAGGGCGATCGCGATGGCGCCCTGCGCGGCGGCCCGGAGGCGCAGGCCGCGAATGGCGTACGCGATCAGGATCGCGAACGGGACGCATACGAAATAGAGATAGCGGTCGTGCACGGTCTCGTTTCGCATGAAGAGCCGGATGTTCAAGACCGGCAGGATCGGGACGATAAGCCAGACGGCGCAGAAGGCTGCGAGCTTGGAACTGCGCGCCATTATGAACAGCACGGCGGCGAACAAGGCGAGCGCCAGGACGGGCATTCCGAAATCATGAAAGGTTGCGCGGCTGACGACCGGCTGACTATACGACGGGCTGAGACGGAAAGGCCAAACGAGGTGTCCGGCATAGAAGGCGAGCAGAGACGGCGCGGTGAGCATGAGCTGGCGCTTCGAAACAGGGGTTACCGCAACGGCGAAGCCGTGCAGCACTTCGTAGCGCGCGGTCAGATAAACGGCGATTACAGCCGCGAACGGAAGCAGCCGGCCGGCGATGCCGCGGCGGCGGAACAGGAGATCGTAGGCGGCGAGGATGGCCGGGAAGATGATGGCCGTCTCCTTTTCGAAAATGGCCAGCGCAAACAGCGCGGTGGAGGCGAGGAAGGCGCGGCGGCCCGGATCGAGATACGCGAGAAAGGACCCGAGCAGAAGCACGGTCATGAGAGGATCGGTAACGCCGGAGATCCACGCGACGCTCTCGAGATGCGTGGGATGCAGGCCGAAGATCAGGGCTGCGATCGCGCCGGCCCATTCGTCGCCCGTGAGCCGCCGCGCCACAAAAAACACGAGCGTCGTCGCGAAGAGATGCACCAGAACGGTGCTGAAATGCCACCACGCCGGGTCGGGGCCAAAGAGTTTGTTATTAACCAGCAGCCAGACCATGAAAACCGGCCGGTAATAGGAATTGCCGGCCGCGTTCGTGGTTTTGCCGCTCCAGACAGAGGAAGTGAAGTAGGACGGAATCTGGCTCCAGGAATGGATGCGCGTGGTTTCCTGGATCTGGCCAGTATCGTCGTACACGAACTCGAAACCGATCGTGTGGGCGTAGACGGCGGCGCAAATCAGCGCGGCGGCGAGAGGCAGCAACCACTGGGGAAAGGTTTGGGCGGAGCGCGGCGTCTCAGTTATTGGGGCCGCCGTCGCCAAAGGCCAGTATAGCGAAAGGCTAAACTAAGGACGGGACGTTCCCCGAGACTATGGCAAGCAGCATTCTTCCCGCGCCCGTTATCGCGGAAACTCGGCGCTCGAACGGGACATCGGCCCCTACCAGTGACGATCTCATTCGCGCTTATCGCGCCATGTATATGTCGCGGCGGCTCGACGATCGCGAAATCCTTTTGAAGCGCCAGAACCGGATTTATTTTCAGATCAGCGGGGCCGGGCACGAGGCCGTGCAGGCGGCCGCGGGGCTTGTTTTCCAGGCGGGTCACGACTGGTTTTATCCTTATTATCGCGATCGCGCGCTGTGCCTCACGCTGGGGATGACGGCGGAGGACATGCTGCTGGGCGCCGTGGGCGCGGCGGCCGACCCGTCTTCGGGTGGCCGGCAGATGCCCTCGCACTGGAGTTCGCCGGCGCTGCATATCGTAACTGGATCGTCGCCGACCGGAACGCAGTGGCTGCACGGGGTGGGATGCGCGCACGCCAGCCGCTACGTGAACCCGCAATCGGACGAGGTGACGCTCATCTGCGGCGGCGAAGGCTCGACGAGCGAAGGCGAATTCTGGGAAGCCGTGAACGCGGCGTGCCTGGAGCGCCTGCCGGCGGTGTTCCTGGTGGAAGACAACGGCTTCGCCATATCGGTCCCCATCGAGCGCCAGACGGCGGGCGGAAACATCAGCGCCGCTCTCAGCGGCATCGCATCGCTGGCGCGGTTCGAAGTGGACGGCACCGATTTCGTGGCGTCGTATGAGGCACTGCTCGCGGCGGCGCAGTTGTGCCGCGAAGGAAGAGGCCCCGCGCTGGTTCATGCGACGGTGACGCGGCCCTATTCGCACTCGCTGTCGGACGATGAGAAGCTTTATAAAACGAAGGCGGAGCGCGCGGAGGAAGAAGCGCGCGATCCGGTCATCAAGTTTCCGCAATGGCTGATTGGAGAAGGCGTTCTCGATCGCCATGCGGTGCAGTTGATGGCGCACGAAGTCGATCGGGAGATTCAGGAAACGACGGACCGCGTGTTGCGGGCCGCGCCGCCGGCCAAAGGGTCGGCCATGGAGTACCTTTATTCCGACCGCATCGACCCGGCCTCGGAGGAGTTCGAATCGCAGCCGAGGTTCGAAGGCGACCCGCGCACGATGGTGGACGAGATCAACCTGACGCTGCAGGAGGAGATGCGGCGGGATTCCAGGATCGTCGTATTCGGCGAAGATGTGGCAGATTGCAGCCGCGAACAAAACCTCTGCGAAGTGAAGGGCAAGGGGGGCGTTTTCAAGGCCACGCACGGGCTGCAGACGGAGTTTGGAAGCGCGCGCTGTTTCAACACGCCTCTGGCGGAGGCGGCCATTATCGGGCGCGCCATCGGGATGGCGGAGCGCGGCTTAAAACCGGCGCCGGAGATTCAGTTTTTCGATTACATCTGGCCGGCGATGATGCAGATCCGCGATGAGCTGGCGACCATACGGTGGCGCTCGAATAACGGATTCAGCGCGCCCATGGTGATTCGCGTGGCCATCGGCGGATATTTGAACGGCGGCGCTATTTACCACAGCCAATGTGGGGAGTCGCTTTTCACGCACATTCCGGGTCTGCGCGTCGTAATGCCGTCGAACGCGCTGGACGCGTGCGGCTTGCTGCGTACGGCGCTGCGTTGCGACGACCCGGTGTTGTTTCTCGAGCACAAGAAGTTATATCGAGAGCCGTATAACCGCTCGCCGCATCCGGGTCCCGATTACACGATTCCGTTCGGAAACGCGAAGGTGGTAAAGGCCGGGCAGCGGCTCACCATCGTGACGTACGGGGCATTGGTACAGAAATCGCTGCAGGCGGCGTTGCAGGTGGAACAGCGAAATCCGAACGCGAGCGTTGAAATTATCGATTTGCGCAGCCTCGCGCCGTACGATTGGGAGGCGATCGAGGCTTCGGTCAAGAAGACCAGCCGCGTCATTGTGGCGTATGAGGATACCTTGTCGTGGGGCTACGGCGCGGAGATCGCGGCGCGTATCTCAAGTGAGCTATTCGAGCATCTCGACGCGCCCGTGAAGCGCGTCGCGGCGCTCGATACGTGGGTGGGATACAACCCGCAGCTCGAGGCGGAGATTCTGCCTCAGGTTGAAGACTTGGTGCGCGAATCCGAGGCGCTGCTGGCCTGGTAGGCTTCGTCGAGCAGCTCGACTACGTGCGCGACGCGCATGTGTCCCCCAAATTTGCGGACCCCGGCTTCGAGCTGCAGCATGCAACCCGGATTGGCTGTCGCAATCACATCGGGGTGAACGGCGCGGACGCAAGTCATCTTTTTCTCGAGCAGCGATAGCGACATGTCCGTGTGCAGGACGTTGTAGATTCCGGCGCTGCCGCAGCAGATATCCGACTGGGGCAGTTCTTTGAAAACCATGCCGGGGATCGCGCGGAGAAGCTGGCGCGGGGCTTCGCGAATCTTCTGGCCGTGGGCGAGATGGCAGGAATCCTGATAGGTGACGGTGAGGGGGAGAGCGGACATCGCAGGATTCAGGTCGATGGCCGCGAGGAACTCGGTCACATCCTTGACGAGGGCGGAGAATTGGCGGGCTTTGGCCGCGTACACCGGGTCGTCGCGGAGAAGCTCGTCGTATTCTTTGAGCGTCGATCCACAGCCCGCGGCGTTGGTGATAATGGCATCGTAGCCGCCACTGAGCAGGGCGTCAATGTTTTTGCGCGCCAGCCGGCGGGCCTTCTCGCGCAGGCCGGAGTGTACGTGCAACGCTCCGCAGCAGGTCTGCGCGGCGGGAATCGAAACATCGCAGCCGTTCTTCCGCAGGACGCGGAGAGTTGCTTCATTCAAGCGCGCGAAGGCAATGTTGGCGATGCAGCCGCCGAGCAGAGCGACGCGATAGCGGCTGGGGCCTTCGGAGCCAAAGGATTTTCCGTAGTAGCGATAGAAGAAAGGCGACTGTGGGGCGGGTGCGAGGTCCTCGAGTTCGGCGAGACGGCTGGGAACGAGACCGCTGGCGCGCGCCAGTTTGCGAAGACCGAGTTTCCGGTAAGCGGAGAGCGCGGATCCCGCGGCGCGCAATGCGGTTCTGGACGGGAGCAGGCGATTGAAGACGATTCCGCGAAGCAGGCGGACCTGCCAGGGGCGGCGGATAGTATCTTCTATTTCGGCGCGGGCGGATTCGATGAGCCGTCCGTAAGGGACGCCGGAAGGGCAGGCGCTCTCGCAGGCGCGGCAGGCGAGGCAAAGGTCCATGTGTTCGAGATAGGAATCGTCGATGGCGGAGGCGCCGGTCGAGACCTGTACCATTTGGTAAATGCGGCCTCGCGGGGAATCCATTTCGACGCCGAGCTCGCGGTAGGTGGGGCAGGCGTTGAGGCACAGGCCGCAGTGGACGCAGCGGTCGAGGTCTTCAGAGGCGGGCATAGAGCCGGCGGCGGTTCAGCAGGGAGTGCGGATCGAACATCTGCTTCACCTTTTTCATGATCGCAAAGTCGCTGCCGGGCGCGGGCCATAGTTCGGCGCCGGCGCGCGCGGCGGCGGGCGCGAACTCGACGATGCCGCGGCCGTTTTGTTGCCAAGAGAACGCATCACTCCAATTTGCGAAATAGCCGTAGCAGACACCTGTTCCGGCACGCGCGATGGCAGGGTCGGGCAGCGATTCGAGCACGACGCCGACTTCCGAGAGAGTGCAGGGAATGCGCACTACGGCGCTTTCGGGGTGAGAAGCGAGAAAACCGGGCGTGAACTCGCGAATCTCGCGCCAGAGCCGCTCTTCGGGATCTCCGTCGAGCGGCTCGGCGCGGGGCAGTTCGCGCGCATAGCGATCGAGGACGGCCTTTGTACCGCTGGCGCGCGCCAACAGGCGGTATTGCCTATTGGTTTTCACGATATCGAGCGCGGCGGGTTGGAGAACGCTTTTCAAAATGGAATCGCGTGCGTCCATGGCGTCTTTCACGGAAGCGAATTCTTGAATGAAAGTTCGGGTCCCCGGGGGAACGGGTTGCAGTTTGAAGTTGACGACGGCGATGGCGGCGAGGGTGCCGAAGGAGCCAATCATGATTTTGGCCATGTCGAGGCCGGCGACATTCTTGACGACCATGCCGCCGCTCTGGACACTTTTTCCTTCGAGCGTCACGAAGCTCATGCCGATCACCATGTCGCGGGCGGAGCCGTAGAGGCGGCGGCGCGGTCCGCTAAGGTTCGCCGCGATAACGCCGCCGACAGTGGATTCATCGGCGAAGGGCGGGTCGAGTGGGACCATCTGTCCGTTTTCGGCGAGAATGCGCTCGAGCTCCGCGTAAGGAAGGCCCGCTTCGACGCTGATGGTAAGATCGCGCGGTTCGTATTGCAGGACGCGCTTGAGAGCGGTGGTGGAGACGACAATGTCGGAATCGAGGAGCGGGCCGCCCATGAGGGGTTTGGAATTGCGGCCGAGGAGGGTGATGGTTTGGCGGCGCTCGGCGGCGTCGCGCAAAGCGTTGGCGAGCTCGGCGATCGTGGAGGGATGGAGCACGGACACAAATTTCGAGTATAAGTCGTAGCCTGCCGGTCGATCTTACAGGCGATAGCCGAAAAGCCTTGAAAGACAGTGCTGCCGCAAACTTCTACGCGGTCCGCAGCGAGCGGTTGCCGATCCAGCGGATGAACTACAACCTGCTAACGCGCCTTTTCAATCGACTCCGCCGCGCTTGGGACCGCAGCACAATAAGAGCCGCTCCGCACCGTACAAGCAGAATCGTCGAAGGTTCGGGAACGCACTCGGACGTCAATACTACGGATCGGCATGAAATCGGCTCCAGTGTACTGCCCCCAATCCGTGACGCCCGTCGGGGCGGGCAGCGCATTTGGATCGTTGACAGCGTTAAAACCGTCGGACCAAAAGGCGAGGCGAAAACGAATACCGACAATCGGGATGTTGATGTTGGTGTTAATGTCCGCTTGCAAATCGATTATTTTGGCACCGTCTGGCGGGTTCCACAAAGGGTTTAACGATTCGTCGACGACTTGGCGCATCGTGTCGCCCCAGTTACCAGCGCCTGTAAATATGAAGCACTGAGCTGAGTGGCCGGGATTCCCGACGCCGGCCGTCGCGACTTGTCTATCCGGCGACCATCCAAAAAGGCGGCGGGTTCAGAATTGCTCCTTGCTCGAAATCGCCATTTGTGATTTCGTTAATTGAACCTGCAATCTGACTTGCCTGGACGAAAACCGGGAATACTATCAGCGGCAAGCCGCCGCAGACAGCGGAGCTAAGCATCCTGCGTTGTTTCGCGCTCATGTCTTCCTCCTGAAATTGTCGTACCCGGGATTTACATTTCGCACTGCTTACGACCGCTCTGTATATACCTAGGTGGCCCGGACAGGAGGCCAAAACGGGATTATTTAACCGTTTATGCGGGAACTATGGCGCGGTTAAGGCCGCTGGTGGCGACGACGGCTTCGGAGTCGAGGTTGTCCGCAAAGATGGACAGGGCGGGGCGGATCGCGATTCCCGCCGGCATTCCGAGCCGCGATCTCTTTCCAAAGCGGTGAAGATCCGCGAGAGCATGGAGATAAGGTTCGAGTGGACGCCTTCGAAACTTTCAACATACAGCATTTCAACAACCCGGGCACGACCTGTTGCCCTGTGCAGAGCGCGGGCTTTGGCGCGATCACGGCCACGAGCACGCCCCGGCAACTCCAATTAGGAGTGCACTTCGGCTTCTAGTTGGACCAACGTCCGTGGCCGGCTTTTAGCGTTATAGTGTACCCAATGTCGAGGTCCCCGGATTTTTCAAGGCATTATTTTAGCGGGGCGGCATCCCTGGCCGCCCTCGCGGTTTCCGCGGCGGCTGGAGGGGGATGCGAGCGGCGGCATCGTCATCGATGGAGGGGACCTTTCGAAAGCCTCCGCCCCGTTGGCGTTTGCGGCCGGCGCGCGGAAGGATGCCGTCAAGTTGCGGCTGTAGGAGACGCATGCCGCAGCTAGCCGCACTCCTTGATGCCTTGGAAACCTTCCACGGGCCGCAGATACCAAGCTGGCCGACCGATCCGTATCTTTTCCTGGTGTGGTGGCACTGCGGATATCCAGCGAGCGATGTTTCGTGCGCGAAGGGCTGGGAAACGTTGCAGAGCGGGATTGGGGTAGATCCGGATCGACTCCTTGCGGCGAATCCCTCAAAGCTCGCGCTCGCTTTGAAACCGGGAGGGATGGTTCCGGAACTAAGAGCGATGCGTCTCAAGGAGATTGCGGAACGAGTTCAGAAGGAGTTTGCCGGCGGTTTGCGAACGGCGCTTCAGGGATTATCCCTGGCCCAGGTTCGCGCGGCGCTCAAGAAATTTCCCAATATCGGCGATCCGGCGCCGACCGGATTCTGCTCTTTGGCGGCATCTCGCCGGTGGCGGCGGTCCCATCGAACTGCCCTCATGTTCTGGTACGCATCCAAGCCGGGCAAGAGCGCGAGAACTACACGGTGACATACAGCGAAGCCCAGCGGAGAATTGCGGCGGACGCGCCAACGACGTTCGATGCCCGAATTCGCGCTTATTTACTCCTGAAATGTCACGGCCAGAAGCTGTGTAAGCGCTCCAATCCGAAATGCGGCGCCTGCCCCGTCGCCGCGTCGTGCGCGTTCTTTGCGGGCAAGATGCGCGGACGGCCCGCGCCCAAAAATATAACGGAGGGGCTTTAGGGCTGGAACCCGGGGCCGCGCAGGACCTTGCCGGGGAGCGCCGCGGTTTGCTTGCCGCCCGCGATGACGGGGACGCCGTTGACCAGGACGTATTGCATGCCCTCGGATAATTGATTGGGCTGCTCAAAGGTGGCGCGGTCGCGAATGGTATCGGGATCGAAGACCACGATGTCGGCCCACATGCCTTGCTTGAGGACGCCGCGATCGGTCAGGCGCATGCGCTGCGCGGGAAGCGCGCTGAATTTTCGAATGGCTTCTTCGAGACGCAGCTTGTGTTCCTCGCGCACGTATTTGCGCAGGATACGCGGGAACGTGGCGTAAGCGCGGGGATGGGGATGCTCATTGGCGAGCGCGCCTTCGGGTGACGTGCCTTGCGAATCGTTGTCGACGGAAACCCAGGGTTGTTCGAGCGCGAGCGTGACGTCGTCTTCCGACATGCCGGAGACGGCCACGCTGGTGAAGGCGTCGTCTTTAATCAAAAGATCGAAGATGGTGTCGATGGGGTCCTCGCCCCACAACTTGGCGATATCGGCTATGGTTTTGCCTTGCAGCGGACGGAGCTGCGGGTTGTGGACAACGCAGACGAGGATGGCTTCGGGACCGGGTATCTCGTGCCACTCGTTGTCCCAGGAGGTGCTCGGGGCGAGCATGTCTTTGCGAATGCGGGCGCGGGTAGCGGGGTCTTTGAGCCGCTCGATCAGCTTGGCGTCGCCGCCGTCGTGCGCCCAGGGCGGAATGAAAGCGGAGAAGCTGTTGAACCAGGCAGTGTAGGCGTAGGTGTCGGCTTCGACATCGACGCCGGATTTGCGGGCATCCTCGATGTGGCGGACGATCTCGGGCATGCGGCCCCAGTTCGGTTTGCCGGCGGCCTTCAGATGCCAGATCTCGACGGGGATGCGCGCCTCGCGTCCGATGCGGAAGGCTTCGTCGAGCGCGGGCATAATGGCGTCGCCTTCGCTGCGCATGTGAGTCGCGTAGATTCCACCCGATTTGGCGGCTTCGGACGCGAGCGCGATCAGTTCTTCGGTCGAGGCATAGGGAGCAGGGGCGTATTGCAGAGACGTGGAGAGGCCCACGGCGCCGTCGCGCATGGCGTCGCGCACCAGCGATTTCATGCGCTCGAGTTCCGCCGCGGAGGGCGCGCGATCGACATCGCCGAGTACAACGCGGCGAACCTGCGTGGCGCCGACGTAGCTGGCCATGTTGATGCCGATGCCCTGTTTTTCAAGACGCGCAAAATACTGGCGGAAGGTGATCCAGTCGGGCGTGATACGCAAGTGACGGTAGCTGGTCCTGTCGGTCGTTTTGAGCGCGGGGTCGAGCGGCGCCGCGGAGTTGCCCTCGCCGGTGATTTCGGTCGTGATGCCCTGAAAGATTTTGGAAGGAAGATGGGGATTGACGAGGACGGACAGCTCGGACTGGCCGAGCATGTCGATGAATCCCGGCGCGACGATCATGCCCGCGGCGTCGATGGTGCGGCTGGCGGGCGCGCCATTCAGGACGCCAATGGCCGCGATGCGTCCGGCTCGAATGCCGATGTCGCCGGAATACCACGGCGAGCCGGCGCCATCGATGATGCGGCCGTTGCGGATGACGGTATCGTAGGGCTGGGCCGCTAAGGCAAGCGCGGCCAATATGAAAACTGCGAGTGACCTGAGGGGCACAGATCACAGGCTATCACTGGCATGGACGCGCCGCGATTCACTCGATTCTCGCGGGTCTTTGAAGGTCGCTCAGCGGACCGTGATGCCGCGAGGACAACGGCCCGGCAGAGCGCGCCGTCGTTGGCGCGAGGCGAAGGACGATACTCAGTTGCTAAGCTATGCGATTATCATGGCGAAGCGGCAGCTTGTAACAGCCGAAGCGCGCGAGGAGGTTGTGGCGCGTGAAGAAGTAGAACCACTGGAACGGGTCATCGGCGGTTTGAGCGCGCGCGATTCGGGAGATCCTGACGCGATACTACCTGGAGGAGCAAACCGGGGAGCGGAAGTGCGCCGACATGCAGCTTAGCGAAGACCAGTTTCGCTCCGTCAAGTCGCGGGTCAAGAGCTCACTCAGCCGACGTCGTCCGCCACAAACCCCCGAGCTCGATATTGAAGTTTTTCGCTCTGCGCAGATCCGCCTGACGATCAACCGAAGCGCAGCCGTTCGGGCGAAGCCATGCGGTTGCGGTATTGGTGCTGGAGGTGGGGGTCGAACCCACATGACCAGTGAAGGTCGCGGGATTTTGAGTCCTTTGATTCTGCTTGCAAGTTTCTGTATCGATGAGAGTTACATTTCACAAATGTGAAACTGTGTAAGCGACTGTGTAAATTTAGACGCTTCGCCCCTACCCTTCCCTGGCCCTCAGACGCGTCAGGTTGATCGCGTGCTCTCGGGTAGCCTTGAGTACCTTTTTGACAGTCGCTATCCAGTGTACCCGCCTTCTGAGCACATCCGGAAATCTTCACGCTTAGCACAAACTTTGCGATTCGTTTCAGCGTGAAATAGAGAGCGGACGCTCCACGACGCTCGTGCTTCGTTGCAGAAAGGGTCCGTTGTCAGACTAAACGGCTCCTTGTACATTGGACAAATGGCGCTCAAACGGATGGATAACGTAGGAATCGTCGTCGATGACCTCGGAGGGACGATTGATTTCTTTCGCGAACTCGGCCTTGAGCTCGAAGGGCGGGCAACGATCGAAGGAGAATGGGCCGGACGTGTCACTGGATTGGGCGATCAGCGCGTCGAGATTGCCATGATGCGAACGCCAGACGGCCACGGCCGGCTCGAACTCTCCCACTTCCTCACGCCCCCTGCCGTCGCGGATCACCGCAACGCCCCGGTGAATGCTCTAGGCTACCTTCGCGTCATGTTCGCCGTGGACGACATCGACGAGACGCTTGCAAAGCTCCGCAATCGCGGTGCGCAGCTCGTAGGCGAAGTAGTCCAGTATAAAGACGCGTATCGTCTCTGCTACATCCGCGGGCCTGAAGGGCTTCTCATCGGACTCGCCCAAGAACTCAGCTGAGCGCAATACGAAGACGTCGGAGAGCCGCCGCTTTCAGCTTGCGAGTAGATCGTCGACAAAGCGGAAGTTGAGACTCCGCACCCCGCAGGGACGTGCGATTGGATGAACCCATCACGAGCAAAATCACGCCCAACCGGCACGAGCTGAACGTTAAAGCGGCTTGCTGCCGTTGCTTCCGCGCCGCCTCCAACTTCCGGTCACCCTCGGCATGGATCTCCTGCTGCCGCCTAGCAAGCATGTCCTTCGGCGTGACGTAGCCCGTGCTGTTCACCCCCTGCCCCTTCGGCGATGTGCTGGTTAATTCGGGGTGTTGTGTCTGCGTCCAGTGTTTCGCCCAAAACCCAGCCCTGCGCATCTGCGATCCGGTAGAACTCCTCAATGACATCAGGATCGGCTTTGACCTACGCGTCGGGGCGTCTGGTGATTTTCCGGTACGGTCTTGTCGTGTGCGGCTCGGGTTCCCCGGCCATCGCAGGCTCGATCCATTTCAAGCCGGATCGGGCGCAGCCGCGGTCAGGAGGATTCAGGCGTTCGGTGCGTAGGCTGAGTGGCAGGCATGCGAGCATGCTAGCCGTGTTTGTCCTTGTAGTAGTTCCACACTTCCTCAAAGAGGTCGTTGGCGTCGCGGTCGTGTGCCAAGGCATACGTCCTGAAGTTGCGGCGCATTTCGGGCGAGATCTTCAATTGCAGGGGCACTTTGGTTCCGGATGGTGGCTTGACCAGATTCTGAACGGTTTCGGCGGGCTTGGGCGGTTCGCCCTTTCGAGCTGGTTTGTGAAGGGCGCTGATGTTGGCCATTAGGCGGCCCTCCTCTTGGAAATTTTCTCGATAGCGGTAACAATGCTCTGGACCACTTTGTCGGCGCGTTGATTAAGAGTGGCAGACGTGGTCTCAGTGAATGCCTTGCCTCGATCGCTCGCGCGACGGTAAAGGGTCCGATCGGGAACTTCGCCGGCGAGCACATGGTAACCAGCCTTAGCGATGTACTCGCGGGCATCCTGTATTTCGGCGTTGCTGTCCCCTACCCTCCAAAGAACGAAGAAAAGCTTGTCAGCGCCCACGCCTGCCTTGATCAGCTCGTGGCCGAGCAGAACCTGGGGGCGCAAATCGTCGTTCGATAGCCCCGTTGGCAGAAGAACAATGTCAGCGGCTTTCGCCATTTCACGCGTGGCAGCGGACGCGGCCGGGGCGCCATCCATGATGAATAAATCGAAGTTGTCGGCATCTTTTAGCGCTTGTTTGATACTGGCGAATGTCTCCGTCCTGATCTCGGGAAGGATCTCATTGGCCGCGCGTTCCTTGCACCAGTGAAAGCTGGTCCCCTGCTGGATATCCATGTCGGCGATCTTGACTTTCCATCCGGCATCGGCGAATTCGCGGGCGATCAGGCGGGCGCAGCTTGATTTTCCGACGCCCCCCTTTTGTGAGGCAATTGCGATCTTGACGGGCATGATGACCTCTCTTTGTTGTTTAGTGTGGGCATGCTGGCATGCGAGAAGGCAGAAAGGCTGGGAGGCTGGAAGTACCGGAGGCGAGAATGCGAAACTGCGAGCACTCTACCATGCCGGCATGCTGTGTTCAAGAGGCGCCGCACGCGGGCATGCTGGCATGCGAGCGGGCCAAAAGGCTAGACGGCCAGAATGCGAAACGGCGCGAATGTGAACCTGCTGGCACTCTGCCATGCGGGCATGCTCTTGCTGGCATGCGAGTATGCGCGAGGGCAGAAAGGCTGGGAGGCCCGAATGCGATACTGCTGGCACTCTGGCACGGGGGCATGCCCGAAGGCGAGAATGCAGAACGGCTGGCAGTCCATCATGCGGGCATGCTTCGCCTGGAAAGCAATGTGTGCAGGGGCGGCCACGTCAGCCCTCACGCGCGTCGATAGGAGGGGGAATAGCCGATCTTGAGGAGTATCGAGGTCAGTTCCCGAAAAATGAGGGCATGCGAGCATGCGAGAGAGCTGGATGCTTGCTCGTCGGGATGTTCAGGTGCTTTGGCGGTTGGCCTTCTAGCATGCCCGCATGCTTCGCCGGGGTCGGCTGCTGGTCTGGGTTCTAATCCTGAGAACCCGTTTTGGGGAGCACGGGTTCCCGGAAGTCCGGGCTGGGACATACCAATGCGCGCCCCGATTAAGCGCTCCTCTGGGCGGAATCTGAAGTTTTGAAATCCCTCTGGCGGGGGAGACGGCATTCTTCGCCGTCGTGGGGGCGAATTCTCCCGCTCCGGCGTCCGCCCCTGAGGGCGGAATGAGAAAGTGGGGGGAGGCGGGTCTAACTGGGCCTGCGGTTCACTGCTCAAGCCCTAGAGCTTCCTTCAGCGTCGTTTTCAATTCTTTCAAGTCATCGAGTGATTCATTGGCCCGTCCGATGGCCGCTAGATATTGCTGTACGGAACTTTCGATAAGGTTCGGGATGCTGGCCGGGTCGGTGCCGGTTTTCAGCAGGTGGACGATCTCTTCGAGATTCGCTCCGGACTTCCGGAGGTCTGCCTCGCTATAGCTAGTATCGCCCGCGAACTTTGCGGCAGCAGCCAAATACGCATCCATTTTCTTGTGGTTAATGGTCGGCTTCTGGTGCTGGGGCAGGGGCATGTTTGGCAGGGCATCACGGAGGAGGGCAGTTGTTCGCCGCTTTGTCCGCTGACGGCTTTTCCCGCCCCTGCGCTTCCGCTTGCCGTCCTTGCTCATGCCGTCGCTTCCTTCGCAACCTGCGGATAGAACTTCCGCCACACTGCGCCCCGGAGGCCGGGCCGTCAAGCCTGTTCGGACCCCGAATATAGGTTGCAATGGGCGGATTGAGAGCGCGGGAATGTTATTCCCGGGGCGGCTTGCGGTTGCGCTCATAGCCGAGCGATTGCATCAGCGCCATGCGCCATTCCAGCAGCTCGTTCAGGGCGGTTTCGAGGGCGCCTTCGATGTTACCGGACGGTCGCCCTTCGGTCATGTTGTAGCGGTGGGCGATCTGGTTGATGTTCGAGCCGATCTTTCCAATCTCGGCCAGCACCTTCGAGAGCATCTGGAGTTCGACCTTGCTGCGGGGCAACGGGTGGTCGAGCGCGAGATACCGGATGAACGCGCTGGCCCCGCCGTAAGGGGCGGCCTTGGCGTCGAACCGGGCGGCTTCCTCCGGCGTGAAGCGGGCAGGGCGCAGGACGGTGCGCTGGCGTTTTTCGCTGCGTTTTTTGCCGGTCATGGTTTGTTCTCCGCGACGCGCTCCGCAGATCGCCGGCAAGGCGCGCATCCAAACCGCGCAGGGTTGGTCAGGGGAGCAGGGGCGGAACGCATCCGGCGCGGGTCCACGGGGCAAGGCCCATGGTCGAAGAGGGTCCAGGGAGAGAGCGAAGTCTCTCCCGGTCTGGAGGTCCATGGAGGGCACGAAGGCTCTCCTGGTTGGGTGCAGCGGCCGAAGGCCCTGCTCCGGGGGATGCAACGGGGGGCGAAGCTGCCCCCTTGCCAAGATGAGCGACCGTCAGGAAGCGTCGGCGGTATAACCGCCGCACATCTTGCGAACGGTAACGTGATGGCTTTTGCTGGGGGGTTCCGGTAGAACAAAACCGGAATGAATGAACTAAACCACATCATACGATCACCAGGCCTCCTTTCGCAAGCGATTGTCGTCCGAATAGCTTAATTATTCGTTACGGGCGTATCATTGATTAAAGCGCAGACAAGAGGCGGCAGCACAGGCGGAGCCAGTGCGCGGGAACCCTGAAACATGACCATGCGCATCGCAACAGCGGCGTGGGCAAATCCGGACGAGGTCGAGGATCGCTATGCCTACCGCGACGGTACAGTCTGGCTCGGCCGGTCGGGCAGTGAAGGGCGTCTGCCGCTCGGGTATCTGGATGACCGTCACGTCTGCCTTGTGGGCGGATCGCGGGGCGGCAAGGGCACTACCAGCATCGTGCCAGCCCTGATTACCTGGACGGGCTCCATCTGCTGCGTGGACCCCAAGGGCGAAAACGCGACCATCTCAGCTTCGCGCCGGGGCGCAGGTTCCACCCATTGCAAGGGGCTCGGGCAGACCGTCAAAGTTCTCGATCCGTTCCAGTCCGCCCAGGTCGCGGATGGTCTTCGGGGGCGCTTCAACCCGCTCGACACCCTGGACCCCAAGGCCGAGGAAACCATCGACGAAGCGGGGCGCATCGCCGACGCCATCGTCGTCGTCCACGAGGGCGGGACCAACGATCCTTTCTGGGACGAATCCGCGCGCGCGATGGTCAAGGGGCTGCTCCTGCACGTCCTGACTTCCCCCCAATACGAGGGGCGCAGAAACCTCGTCACCCTGCGAAAACTGATCACGCGAGGCGACTGGGAGTCCATCGACGCCCTACGCGAAGCGGGCGAGAAGGATCTACCGCCGGCGCACGGTCTGCTGTGGACGGGGCTCTCGAATAACCCGGCTTTCGACGGGCTGATTGCGGGCGCGGGCGATTCGTTCACCAACATGCTGATCAATTCGCCCAAGCAGTATGAATCCGTCTTGCAGGTCGCGAACCGGAACACGGAGTTCATCGACAGCCCGGCGATGCAGCGCCTGCTTGAGGCGTCTGATTTCCAGTTATCGGAGCTGAAGACGCGCCCCGAGGGGCTCAGTCTTTACCTCTGTTTGCCGCAGCGCTACATGAACACGCATTACCGCTGGCTGCGGATGATGATCTCGCTGACCGTCACTGAAATGGAGAAGGTGAGGGGGCGTCCGGCAACCGGCCATCCGATCCTGATGGTGCTCGACGAATTCGCGGGGCTGAAGCGGATGGAGGTCATCGAGACCGCCGCAGCCCAGATCGCCGGGTATGGGGTGAAATTGTTCTTCGTGCTTCAGAGCCTTGAGCAGCTGAAGGCCGTGTACAAGGACAATTGGGAAACATTCCTCGCCAATTCGGGGCTGAAGATCTTCTTCAACCTTGAGGATAATTTTTCGCGCGACTATGTCTCGAAGCTGATCGGTGAGACCGAAGTCATCCGCGAGGTGCGGTCGGCGAGCGACAGCACCTCCGAATCCGAGAGCACATCGCGCAGCGTGTCGCGTTCGGAGAGCCGCGGGCGCTCGTCGTCGACAGGTACATCCGAGAACGAGGGCACCAACAGTTCGGTATCGTCGGGCACGTCCGGGGGCAGCAACTGGTCGCGGACTAAGGGCAAGACCTACACCGACGGGCGGTCATGGACACCCGTCTCGATTCTGTTCGGGTCCGGCCGCATGAAGGGGAATTTGCAGAAGAACGAAAGCCGGAGCTGGTCGGATTCGCTCAGCACGGGCGGCTCGAAGGGCTGGAACGAGGGGCGCTCGGACGGGGTTTCCCAGGGCACATCGCGGTCGCAGACCGACGGGACGTCGGAGACGTCCGGCACCAGCGAGACAGAAGGGACGACGCGCGGCACGTCGCAGTCGCGCACGGCCGGGTCGAGCGAGACCATCCAGAAACGCGCACTCGTCACGCCCGATGAAATCGGACAGTTGTTCGCCCGCGTCGACGACAAGGCCTCGGGTGCCTATCCGGGCCTGGCGCTCGTGGTGATCTCCGGTGCGCGTCCGGTGGCGCTGCGCCGCGTGAATTACTACGAGGATTTCCAGTTCGTGGGGCTGTTCGATCCGAACCCCGACTATCCCTTCAGCGGGCCGAAAGAGCTGTGCGTGGAGGGGCGTCAATTGGGCTTTTCTTGGATGGATTTCGGGCTCAGCATCTCCGCCTGGTCGGTCAAGCAGGGGCAGTTGGCGGCGGCTGGCGACGAAGCCGCGACGGTCGCAGCCTTCAACGGACTGAAGGCCGCCGTCATCAGGGTGCCACGCGGCGGAATGCTCGGACCGGTGCCGGGCGATCTGCAGGCGCAGCTGTTTTCCGTGCTCTATTTCGACGACGGCGATGACGCGATCGACCCCTTCGCCGAGGTGCGGGAATTCTGCGCGAAAGTCAAGGGGCGGGTGGGCGACAAGCGGAAGCTGCTGACGGAGAAACGGAATTCGGCCCGAGGAGCCGCCCTCGTGTTTGCGGTCCTTGCCGCCCTCGTGCTGGTGGCGATAATCGTCAAACAATCGGCGTCGGTCGGCCTGGTCCTGCCGTTGATCGCCTTCGCCGGTATCGCGGTCTGGAAGAAAGTTTCCCTCTCCGGGATCGACGCCGAACTGGTGAAGTATGGCGGCGGACCGGTGCGCCCGCCCGTAGCAGTGAAGGCCGCCGCTGCGCCCGTCATCACGCCGACCCCAGTTCAGCCCGTCATCACGCCGGTTCCGGCGCAGACGGTAATCACTCCCGCGCCGGAGATCCCGGAGCCGGTCGATCCGAAAGCGCAGCGGGAGCCCGAGGTGCCGGAGCCAGTCGCTGCGAAACCGCAGCCCGCCGTTAGCGTGGAACCGGGGCAGTTACAGCGGGGAAATTGGTTCGGCGCGCACTGGAAGCTGATCGCCGGTGTTGCGGTCGGGCTGGTGCTGTTGCTTGTGGGCGCGCAGGCGGTGATCAGAAACCAGCAGGCGAAAGCCGCCGAAAAGGCGCGAGAAGACAAGTCAAATTACGAGTTCGAGCACCGGGATTTCGATCCGGAAAAACTGCTGAAAAAGGACGATGCCGAAAAAGGAAAAGATGCATTCGACCGCAATTTTCACGAGCAAAGGTGCGGATGGGGCGACGCGTCAGAATGCGGCAAGACGGCGGTCTTCTATTGGGAGGGTCGGCCCACACAGGATCGCGTGAAGGCGCTGGCGCTCCACCGCAAGGCCTGTGATGGCGGATATACGCCAAGCTGCGAGACGTTGAAGACTTTACCCGACGCGAAGTGATGACTACCGCTCGCGGTCGTTGCCGTGATCGCGGGAGGGCTGCTGACGCTCCTTGAAGGCGTCTCGCATCTGCTGGGCTTGCTGAAGTTTTTGCGCGGAGTCGTTGCGCTCCTTCGACAGCTTGGCGGCGGACGCCTGCCGGTCGGCCATCTGGCGCATCGGGCCGTTCGGGGTCGGGCGCAGCACGGGGGCATCGGTGGCGACCATTTGGGAGCCTGACTTCTCGGTGTCCTGCGGTTTCTCGGCCTCGCGCGGCTTCTGCTTTTCGTTGTTCTGTTCCTGGGCGTGGGTGAACTGGTCGCGCAGCGAGCGGGCGCGGTCGAGGGCGGAGTCTTCCTTGTGCAGTCCCTCGACGCTTTTTGCAAACGATGTCGTGCGCTCAGGCTCCGCCATACGTGCTTTGATGATACCGCCAAAAGCAACCGGGCCTCCCCGAGAGGGGAGGCCCGGCGCGGCGGTCAGGGGAGGCGGGGCAGGATTCCTTCGTTTCTCAGGTCGTCAAGGCTGACATATTCCAGCACGAGGGTTTCGTCTTCGTCGGTGACTTCGAGGATGCGGTTCATGGTTAACTCCGTATGTTGAAGGTTGAGGCGGCGGCCCGGTATCGAGCCGCCGCCGTGCGGTTATTCAGCCTTGGCCGTGGCTTCGAGGATCTTCGTGTGTGCCCAATCGGCCGCTTTCGCCAGCTCTAGCAGGTCGCCCGTGTTGTAGCTGTGCGAGCTTTTCCACTCGTCGCCGTCCTTGTAGCGGCGCTCGAAGGTCGTGCTGTAGAAGGTTCCTTTGTCGGTCTTGTTTTCCCAGATGCTGCCGGTGATCAGGCCGACGCGGACCTTTGCAACCGGGGGATTTTTCGTTTCAGCGGCTTCGTTTTTCGTGTTCTTGAAAGACATAACTTGTTTTCCTTTTCTGTCGGGCCGGCTTCATTGCCTGCCTTGTGATGTCCGTCCGCGAGAAATCCGGACCGGACGCAAGATAAAAAACGGAGGGGCTGCGCCCGCCGGGGACAGCCGTTTTTTGTCTTGGTGATTGGAAATCACGCACGTCCAGCCGGGACGGTTTTGAAGCAGGATTCACGATTAAGGCTGGCATTGATCGACGCCGGCGCGATGTAAGGAAACAATGTCTGTAAACACGATGAGAGCCGCAGAAACGTGCTGCCCTCGGTCGGGTCCGCGATTGGTTAAGATGGCGGGCAGCAGGAAAAGCGGATAAGGAGCTTCACGTGGCCGACGACGATCTGGACGCGGGGCCGGTGGTGGTAAAGCGCGCCGCCTACGATGCGGGCATGAAGTTAGAGGCGGAGGAAAAACCGGGCAGGGGCACGGCCTTCACGATCGCAGAGGACAAGGCAACCGCGTGTCGGGCGGCGGGCGATACGGCCGGGGCCGCGTTCTGGGACGAAGTATTCCGGTTCACCATGACCCGCGAGTGCGTGGATGCCGGAACCGAAATCGTCATCCTTGAGGAAGGCGAGACCTACGATTACGAGGAAGAGAACGTGATCAGGCCCGGTACGAATCAGCCGCGCAGTGATAAGGGCTATCGATGACGAGGCTGTAGTCGGCGACGGACAAGTCGTTGCGGAAAGTCGTCAGAGGATACCCGGCGGGGTCGAGCAGGGACAGATAGAAATCGGAGGGACCGGCGTTGTCGATGCCGTGTTCCTGGTGCAGCCAGAATTTGACCTGCATGAGCATGCAGGCTTTTTGCTTCATGGTGTGGGTGCCGCGAAGCTCTATCTTTAGACGTTCGCTGTTCATTTTGCCGATTGGCGGTTTCCTCACAAGCTGAATTGTCATCCCGATCCCCGTTGCGGTTGTGTTTTATCAATAGTACAACCTCTGCGTTAAAAATCAGTAAAGGCTGTTTTCCTCCATGCCTCGGCCGTCAGGGCCTTTTCAGAATGTACGCTGCCCGAAGCCATCCGGGCTGTAAACGAACAGACCGCGCCGAGTGACCGTGCAATTCGTTGACAGTCCGGCTGTAGCTCCGGGCGTCCGCTTCCTCACGAAAAGGCTCCATTCCGGGGCCTCAACACGGGAGGAAAACATGAAACTGATTTTTTCTAAAGCAGCGATGTGGCAAGTGAACAACCGTAAGCTGGATGCGCTGACGGCGGAACTCCGCAGGGATATCGGATGCTGCGAACAGCGCAAGCGCGAGGATTACGCACAGCTCGAAGATATCCGCAAGGTGGAACAGAAGCGCCGCATCGCGCGCTTCAACCTCTAATCGGATCACCGCTCCCGGTCCCGGTCGGGGCCGGGACGCGGCTGCCGG
Organism: Bryobacterales bacterium; assembly: GCA_963838885.1. Taxonomy (GTDB): domain Bacteria; phylum Acidobacteriota; class Terriglobia; order Bryobacterales; family Bryobacteraceae; genus JAICMB01. Next base: position 153,589 of record CAWITB010000021.1, read on the forward strand.
TTACTGAGTTCGTCGCGGAGCTGACGCGCGCGTTCCAGTTTCTCGGCATCCGCAGGCGCGTGACCTGAAGTATCGGTGTCTTCCTTGCGGACGGTTTTTCCTGCCGTCGCGCGCTCAAAAGCGGCCTGCAGGTCGCCCTTGGTTAACCCGATGCCGGAGGCGAGCCGGTTGAACAAGCCCGGCACTTTTTTGCTTTCGCCGCCGGAGGTGCTGGCGGGCTCCTGCCGCGAGAGGGCTTTCTCGAATTCCGGCGTCAGCGCGAAGGACCGCGCGCGCAGCTTACGGTATTGCTCGCGCAGCCCGGCGTTGGCGGCGGCGCGGTTCTCGCGTGCTTCCAGCCGGTCGAGCGCGCCGTAGTGTCGATCCATCTCCTTCAGCTCGCGGGTGTGTCGGCGCAGCAGGGCGTCTGTCTCGTGCCGATGCGCCGCTTCGCGCTTCCGGTCGGCCTTGTCCTGCGCCCACGCGACGAAACGGCCGATGCCGGTGACCCGCGTCAGGAATGCCGCAAGGCCCTTGGGCTGTTTTTGCTGGCGCTCCGACTGCACTTCGGCATGGTGGTCGGCCTGCATGTCGCGCAGCGCGGCGCGCTCGCGGAACTGCCGGGCGTGGAGATCGAGGCGGTGCTTGTCCAGATCGGCGCGGCGCTGTTGCTGGCGCGCGTGCAGGGCGGAGATTCTTTTTTCGAGGGCGCGCAGCTTCGTTTTGCGACGTCTCTGGTTTATTTCGCTCCGTCGGTTTCTCTGCTGTCGGCTTCCGGCCTTCCTGCAGCTTTTCCCGCGCCTGCGCCTGCACGCTTTCGGCGTCGCGCAGACCGGAGGCCGGGTGATCGACCAGCCGGTCCGTCAGTTCCTTCTTCTTCGCCACACCTGAAAGCTGGCGCGAGAGGCTGTGGATTTCGCCGTAGGCGTCGACGACGACGTAAGCGCGCTTGTCGCCACGGGCGAGGAAATAGCCCTTCGTTTCGAGAGCGTGGACGAAGGCGGCGCCGTTTGTGGTGCCCGTCCAGCAGCTGGCGATTTCGGCCATGCGGACCTCTTTGGGGACGCCGGTGCGCTCCTGCTGCTGCTTCTCGCCGAGATTTTCCTGCGCGGCGCGCTTGTTGAAGCGTTCCCGACGGCTGTCCTTGTTATTGCCCGGCTTCATGCCGTCCGGCAATTCGAGCCCGTGATCGCGCGCGAATTCCTGCGCGACGGTACGCAGCTTCAGCCGGTCGTGCCCCATCTGTACGGCTCTCATTTTGTCCGTGTCGATGCGCGACCAGATGGCGTGGCAGTGTTCGCGCAGCACGCCGTCCTTGTCGCGCTTTTCGTGGAACACCACGGCACGGGGCTGGCCGACAAGTTTCAGGCTGCGCTCGGTCCGCTCCAGCAGTTCAAGGTATTGTTCGCGGGTAAGCCGCCCGTTGGGCTGGTAAGGATTGAGCGAAAGGCTGTAAAGAAACTTCGTGCATTTGGTGCCGCGCGCTTCTGCGGCCCACTCGGCGAAAGCGCCGGAGAGGTCCTGTGCCACGGAGCCGCGCACGTCGGCGATTTCAACGCGCTCGTTGTCGAACGAGTTTTGCAGATGGGCAGCAAGCTGCTGTCCTCCGCCGCGCTGATTGCCCTTGAGGATCATAAGAGATCCTAAAGCCTCCCCGATTAAAGCCGGGTTAAAACCTTCGGTTGTGTTGGATGCACGGGCACAGCCGTTGGGTACTCGCCGGGAAAAAGGAACGATAACACAAGCAGATGGGACGGTTATTGCGACCCTCGTGGGCGGTTGCGGTGGTGGTTTCACCGGGAGTGGCATAGTCAAAGCGTCGGATAGGGACTCCCGATAGCTTCAAAACCGACGCTACATCAATGTACCGGTGTGCCCGAATACCACGGGCTGGGACTTGAAACAGTTTCCCATGCGCCCGCCACAGGCACCCCCCTCGCAGAGCAACTTTTCAGGAAAACACGAGATCAGACGGTGACCGGGAAGGGCGGAGGAGGGGGAAGAGTTTTCATATAGGAGCGCCAGATACCTTCACAGCACAAGAACGCCCAGATGCGACGGGGAATTGGCTTCCTTCTAGATCTTGAACTATAGATCTGTGAATCTTTCTGCGCGTCCGGAATTCCGCGCTTTTTTGGCCATCCACCTCGCCGATGCCTCGGAAAGAGCGGGTCGAGAAGGCGGATCAGCAGACCGAAGCACATGCGCGTGCGCTCGGAGGGCACGACAAGCGCCTCGATATAGCCTTCGCGCTCCAGCTCGCGCAGGTAGCCCTGAACGCTCCGGCGGCAACGGCGGAGGGCTTTCTCAAGGTAGGACACCGTGATCTCGGCTTCACGGCCTTCGCGGTTTTTCCGGTAGACGTATCCCATCAACTTGCGACCGCAGAGCCGCGCGCCGTCGGTCAGGTTGCGGTCGTTGTCGATGCGCGCGCTCATTTCCGGCACGTATTCGCCGGTATCGCGCGGCGACGGATGCCGGAGTTTCCTGGGCTCGGCGGGAAGGTGACAGCATCGCCGCGAACGCTCGCTGCGTTCGCGGGACTTTGAACAGGCGGCACGTGGAGCGGATATGGTTTCTATGTTCGCCCGCCAGCCATCACGGTCGATACGCGCCTTCATTCGCCGCACGACATCTTCAATCGGCGGCGGTCGTCTGTCGATATGCAGGTGCATGGGTCTTCTCCTTGTTATGAGAAAACCGCCAGAATTCAGGCCGCAAAACATCGCCGCAAAAAACGCTTGCGTCCGTTTCGGGATTCTGAGAGAGTGGGACTGCAACGAACCGCTCTCTCAGAGCTTCAGTTTTTTAGAAGGCCCGCCACTGGCGGGTTTTCTTTTTGTTACGTCATAGGGTTTCCTTCGAACATTCGTGAACACAGAAGTGGCCGGACACCGGAATCGGATTGGCCATGGTAAAAGTGTCTACGAAGAATCGCCATGCAGCAAGCGAACGAAGATGCGCCGTGGATCGCGAGGCGGCCATCGGCCTTGCGAATCTGGCGGGAACGCTCGCGACACTCGGGAATTGTGAATATGTGATCAGTGTGGACAAGAGCGATGTTACCGTTGGTGAAAGAGGGACGAACCAGCAGCTGCAGGCCGCGAAAAACCTCCGCAAAAAACCTCTTGCGTCCGCTGCCGGACCCTGTATGATCGGGATTGTCAAGTCGCCGCTCGTACAGAGCTTCAGTTTCTGGAGACCCGCTTCGGCGGGTTTTCTTTTTTCTAGCTCATTGGATTTCCTTCATACAGCGTGGGTACGGAAGGGCTTGACCGGGAATCGGATTGGCCCTCCCAGAGTCTGCCTGATTCTTTGCAACACATCAAGCGCGATACAACTTTCAGGTTATTTCTTCGAATAATACAACCTGCTCGAATCAGAACGGATCGCCGCGGGCGATGTAACTGGAGAGCATCGAAGCGGCGACGGAGGCTGGCATTGCGGTGCGGCGGGCGAAACGCGCGGCAATCATGATCGCGACGATTGTCTTTAATCCTGGCGTGGCGGTGCTGGCGTCCATGACCTCGCCGATTCGCCAGCAGAGCGTTTCGATCAGCAGTCGTTCGTCTGGCTTTTCAGGCGGCACGGGCTATTTCCGTGTCTTCCGCCTTCGCGCCGGTTTCCGCCACGATGTTGAGGGCTGTTCCGGAAGGAATCGCGTCGGTGCTTGCGAAAGCCTCGACAAGATCGCGCAGCGTCAGGATGGCAGGGCCGTCCAGGCGCTGCCGCGTCTGCGGCAGCCTGTGATACGGGATCGTCGGATACTTGTGGTGCTCCCAGTGATGCCAGGCATTGTGCGGCGACAGCAGCGCCGCCTGCCACCATGTCAGGGAAAGGCGTTGCGTGTCATTAGTTCCTTGATGCTCCAGCCACAGGCGCAGCCGGAAGAACATCATGAACGAGGTTACGAGGCTGTAGTACCAGGTGGCGGCCATCGGCCAGCCGTCCAACGCCAGCAGAAGAGAGACGGCAGCGATATGGAAGACGGCGAGGGGCAGGTATTCGCGTGTCCTCTGGGGCTTTGAGAACCGGACGATGATGCTGTAGTCGGCGATGGAATAGCCGATCAGGTCCTTCAGCGCATAGCGCAGAACGGTCCACGGCGTCGCCGGGAGATCCCACTGCGGCGCGCGCATACGCTTGTGGCCGAGTTCGGGGTCGTTTTCCATGCCGGCGTTCTTGTGATGAGCATAGTGAAGCGTACGATAGCCGCTGACCGTCAGGCCGAGCGGCCAGAAACAAAACAGGTTGGTCAGAAAATCGTTGAGCGCGACGCTGCGCGAGAGGGTGTAGTGCGTGCCATCATGACCGAGAATGGCGAGGGCGTGCTGGCGGTTGCCGACAATCAGGGTGCCGGCAATGACCGTATAAAGATGCGGCCATAGCTGAATCATCGCCAGTGCCGCCGCGATGACAAGCCAGTCCGTCGCGGCATCGGTGAGCCACGGGAACAGCGCGCGCGCGCCGAGTTCCCGCAGCGCTGACGTGTCCAGCCTGCCGGTCCGCAGATCCCGGACGTTTGAATCGAAAACAGCATCCTTCATGGTTGGTCTCCCCTGAATGAACCGCTGAATTGAATGACAGTCAGCGGGGAACAGTAACGTCACGCGATCGCGTGACATTACTGCCGGGCAAGGATTCAGCAGAGTGGCCTCGTCGACATTCACACGGGGAGGAACACCATGGCTGAAGTAAAGACGGTAAAGGCATCGGCGGGACTGGCCGCTATAAACGAAATCCTTGAGCGCGACGGCTGCGTCGTGATCGAGGGCGTGCTCGACGCGCGGCAGGTCGCCGACGTGGCGGCCGAACTGGCGCCGCACTTCGATGAAGTGCCGAACTGCGCGGGCGATTTCTATGGTTATGCGACGAAACGCCTGAGCGGCCTGATTGCGAAATCTCGCGCGTGCCAGTCAATGGCCATCCACCCCGAAATTCTCGGGGTGATGGATCATTTCCTGCTCAAGGGCTGCCGGGGCTATCAGCTGAACCTGACGCAGGCGATCCAGATCGGTCCAGGCGAGCCGGCGCAGGTCATCCACCGCGACGACCTGATGTTCAACTTCGCCCACCCTGAATTCGAGGCGATGATCAACGCGATGTGGGCGGTGGATGACTTCACGGCAGAGAACGGGGCGACGCATGTCGTTCCCGGCAGCCACAAGTGGCCGCTCGACCGTCAGGCGCAGCCGCACGAGGAAACGCAGGGCGTCATGAAATGCGGATCGGTGTTGATCTATCTGGGATCGCTGCTGCATGGCGGCGGCGCGAATCGGACCAGCCGTCCGCGGACAGGCATAGTGCACAGCTATTCACTCGGCTGGCTGCGGCAGGCCGAGCCGCAATACCTTGCCGTGCCTCGTGAAATCGCCCGGACTCTGCCGGAGCGGCTGCAACGGCTGCTGGGCTACTTCGTCCATGAGCCCAATCTCGGCAGCCTCGAAGGACAGGACCCGATTCGCCTGCTGACGGGAGGATTGGCGATCAACGGCCATTTCAGTGAGTTCTTGCCGGAAGAGGTCAGGCCGCTGCTGGCAGAGCACCGCGCTCGACTGAAAGCCGCATAAAAGCTTGCAGGAATCCACAACCAGTGGTTTAATCCCCGGAAAAGGGAGGGGCTTTCCGGTGCCGACGATTGCATGTTAGCTGAGTTCGAAACATTCATTGAAAAGTCCAATAGGGCGCACACCACGGACGAGTTGGTGGCGACGTTTCTCGACACGGTCAGGCAGCATGGCCTTGACCGGATGGTCTTCTGCCTTCAAACGAAACATCAAGGTATCGATCTCAAGCCCGGCTTCGGCGTGCTTCAGAATTACCCGGAAGACTGGATGAAACATTATGCCGAGAAGGACTATGCCCGCATCGACCCCGTGACGATTTACTGCATGAGCAGAATGGAGACCTTCACCTGGGCGGAAATCCCGCAGAGGATGCGGATGACGCGCCAGCAGTTCCAGTGTCTGAACATGGGGATCGAGGCGGGTCTATACAACGGCACCTGCACACCGCTATGGGGTCCCCACCAGTTCGCGGGAATCGGCCTTGCCAGCAAGGAAAAGCTGGATTCCTTCGACGGCAATGTCGACCTCATCACGGCCTATTGCAATCACTTCTACGTCGTATTTCAGCGGATCAACCGCAAGAAGGACAGCCCCGCTCCCAACGTCCAGCTGACGAAGCGCGAACAGGAAGTCCTGACATGGCTGGCCGTTGGCAAATCGAAACCGGACATCGCGACGATTCTCAATAGCAGCGATAGCACGGTCGATACCCACATAAGGCGAATCTTCAGAAAGCTTGATTCGAACAACCGCGTTATGGCTATAAGCAAGGCCCTCTCCTACGGGCTGATCCGGCCCTGATCGTACAGCGTCACGCGATTGCGTGACATTACTCCTGAACGGAGCCCTGCGACGCTGACTTCACTGTTTCACAAGAGAACAGGGAGGAAGCGATGATTTCATGTATTTCCTGCGCGAACGTCCACGAGTTCGGACCCGCTTTTCACTCGCAGTTCCGGCTGCGCTACGGTAGCTTCGTCGAGCGGCAGCAATACGATGTTTCGGTCTATGACGGCATGGAGTTCGATCAGTACGACACGCCGGCAAGCCGGTATCTCGTCTACCACACGGACGAGGGGAGGGCGCTCGGCGTCAGCCGCCTGACGCCAACCACAATGTCCTGTATGCTCGCGGATTTGTGGCCACACCTCGTGGAGGATAAGACCCTCCTGCAATCCAATGCGGTCTGGGAGGGCACGCGTTACTGCGTGGACAAGGACGTGGCGCCGGAGCTTCGGCAGCGGATAGTCCACGAGATGGCCTGCGCCTATCTGGAATTCGGGCTACGGCTCGGCTTGAAGAAAATCATCGGCCTGATGCCGACCTATATCTACCGCAGCGTGTTCGAGCGGCCCGGCATCGAGATGGAACATCTCGGGCCAGTCGAAGCGATCGGACGCCATAAATGCCGGGCGGTGGCGATACCGGTTACCGCGCACCAGCTTGCGAATGTCCGCCGCAAGACCGGAATCACGGACAGCGTACTGAGATTCGCAAAACACGAAGGAGACCGGGAGTATGCCAGAGCCGCCTAGCGCGAAAGAAAAAACCGCAGCCAACGATGAGTACACGTATAACTTCGATCAGGCGGAACAAATTCTGGAAGCGATGGATTTCCTGCGTCAGGAGGCGGTGAAAACGCGGATACCGGAGGTTATCGCGATGGTCGATGCGTCGTTCCGGCTGCTCGTGACTTCGTATTACTGCATCCTACGCTATGAAATGACGAAGCTGCCGGGCACAGATGATGGCCAGTAGTACAGCGAGCCCGAACTCAGCGTTCGAGGTCGGCCATGCATTTAACGATGTTGACGAGGGCGGCGCGGGCCGCGCGATCCTTCAGCTTTCCCCATGCTTCCAGCAGCGAATGGAACTCTTTGTCGCTGAATTGGGCCGCAAGTGACTGGAACTCGGAATCGCTGGTGGACGGGGCGATGAACTGCTGGATAGGCACCTCCAGGTAATCTGCCAGGCTGACCAGACGGTCGATCGGAATGCGGTTCATGCCGTTTTCATATTTCTGAATCTGCTGAAACGTAAGGTCGAAATGGTCCGCTACCTCTTCCTGGCTCTTGCCGGCGGCGCTGCGCGCCATGCGGATCGCCTCTCCGAGATCACGGTAGAAAGAGCCTTCGGGCAGACGTTTTTTGTGGTTTCTAGCCATGGCGCGCCAATCTTCTCTCAGTTAGTCCAAACGATTTAAGAGCAGCAGCGGCGGCGGGTCAATCTGAAAATACAGACAGCAAGCCGGGGAGGTCAGTTGTTCTCATTGTCAGGAGACGAAGAGCATCCGCCGCGTAGCGAGTACGAAATGTTGCATCCTTGACCTACGCGGCAGCCTCACGTTGAGCGATGCGGCTGCTGGCGGTGCGATGGTGCTGCTCATCAAGCTCGATGCCGATAAACCTGCGGCCCAGCTCCTGCGCGGCTACAAGGGTCGAACCCGAGCCCGCAAAGGGATCGAGCACGACAGCCCCCGGCTTCGTGAACGCACCGATCAGCGCCTTGAGCGGCTGCACAGGCTTTTGCGTCGGGTGCAGGCGGTTACCGGAATATTGCCAGTCGAGAACGTCCGGGACCGGGGATGATGGCAGCGACGGACGGCCCTTCGCCAGCAAGTAGGCTGATTCATGCTCATAGCTGAGATACCGCGCCTTCGAGGAATAGCGCTTGCGAAAGACGATATGCCCGACAACATCGAACCCGGCTTCGCGCCACGTGGCCATGAACGTGTCCACCTTGTTCCAGCCGTAAAACGAAACACACAGGCTGTTCGGCCGGAGCACGCGGTACATCTGCCGGAACGCCGGTTTCAGCCAAGCATCATTGTCGTCGTTCGTAACCCGGCGGCCGGAGCGGTCGCGGTAGTTCACAAGGTACGGTGGATCGGTGAGGATGAAATCGACACACGCCCAAGGCATGCTGCGCATCACGTCGATGCAGTCGCCGCAAGCAACGTCATTCCGAAGCTGTTCGATGATGGATTTCATGTCCGCCCCCGCTGGCTGTAAGGAATGGCCTGGTTAATGCGGTCAGTCATGCCTTCGCGGAACTGCTGGATGATCTCCGCGCCAGTGGTGGGCCACCACGTTGTAAGACCGGTTTTGAAAACCGCTGACGGGAAGGCCTTGGCGAGCCTGACGGCCTGATTGTAGTCAGCGAGGGAGACGGTCCTCCCAAGCGCCGGTAATCGAATCGTTCGTAACATCCTGTCGCTCCTTTGCTGTTTGGTTGTCCTCAACATGGGAAGCGAGAGGACCGGGCGCCTTAGCCGGCGGGTCACGGAAAAAGCGGGAAAGATCGTCTGTCTTTGTCGGGTAAGACAAAGCAACGATCTCCTGCGCGTTTTTTTACGTGATGCGACGGCGCGTTCGGTCAAATTCCCATGCGTGTTGAGGACAAATAAAAGGGCAAACCGGGGTGGACAAAAGTTGCCGAGGCGGCCGGAACAGGATCGCTAAAAAGGCAATCTCGCAGTGTTCCTCGGCGGAACCTCCGCACTGTCATGGGCAGTGGACGGGCTGCGGTTGACGCGAATTCCGCCAAAACGGAACATAGGTAGTATTCGCCTTTTCTTCGCTATTATTATATGGTCATGGGGAAGTGGTGTACCGTGACGATCACGGACAGCGAGGGCAAGCGCTACAGCGCGGATGTGAACGCCGACAGCTCATACGACGCGGCGCATCTGTACCTGACCCATGTGCGCAACAATCCGTCATGCGGCTTTCCGATCCCGACGACCTCGACGCTGTTCGAGGTCGTAACGGGCGGGCGCATTCACAGTGTCCCCGGCGCGCGGCTAAAGAAGTGGATCGAGAACAGGAGGCATGAATTGCGGGGACCCCGAGGGGTTCTATTCAGTCAGCGTCCTATGATTGGGGATTAGCCCCACTGTTCGGCCATGGCTTTTGCTATGCCGGGAAAAAAGCGTGAGCGCTCTTTCCAGCGCTGAGGTCCGGGCGGCATGCGGAATACGCGTTGCTCGCGGCCGGATACGACATCCGTGGGTTTCAACAGCGGCAGGTTCTTCAGCCAGAGGCAGGTGCGCTTTGTCTCGCCGTGGCCGAATTGCCAGGGTTGTACGCTTTGTGAAAATTCTCGGTAGTTTACGATGAGGGTCTTGGCGTGCTTATGCATGACAGGATTTTCGACACAGATACGTTCGATACCAGCGTTCCAGAATACTGAGAATAAATCTGCGCCTTCACGCAGCTCGCGTTGCATGTCCTCGGAGGTGCGGCCCGGCGGTGGCCTGGATAGCCAGCGAACCCCGCTGTTGCACAGGCGCGTGCAGGGCGGATGCGCGACCATCAACAGGTCCCAACCGTCATTCAGGATGTCGCGTGCGTCGCCCCGAATGTGCCGGTTGCTGCCGTCTTCGGAGGGCAACAGGTCGCATGACCATGCGTCGTGTCCCCGGGCGAGAAAGGCATTGCGGACGATCCCGGAGTATTCGCAAGCCACAAGAACTCTCATGCTCTGCCGGCGCGGCTGAAATAGGTCGGTGTAATAGATGGTCATGGCCGGCCTCCCGCTTCGGTGAATTTGCGAACGTTGCCGGTATAACCGCATGTGCCGCAGACGGCCTTGCTCCTGTCGGACCATTCGTGGTCGCCATTTTCGGCCTCGGTGATGTCGGTGCCATCGGGCGTAAGCCGGACCCAGACAACAGCGGCGATGTCAATGCGCAAGTCGTCGCCGCACTCCGGGCAGGCCATTTTCCAAGCTTCCTTCACTGTGCTGGTCATGGGCACCTCCGGCCCTGGCAGACGGGGCGGAAGAGGCGCAGCGCGGCTTTCATGTCCTCGGACCGGTCATCGAACATGGTCATCGTGCCGATGGCGGCGAGGTCGTAGCCCTCGCTGAGGTATTCCTGCGCTTCTTTAAGCGTGTCGATAAGGCCGGCTAGCGCGAAATCGAACGCGCTCCGGTAAGTCAGTAAGATCTGCTGATCGTAGTCCGCCATTTTCTTAGATCCTTTGCTGTCTGGTTTCCCTCTAGCCGAGGGGTCGCCCGGCGTTGCCTCTCGGCGCGGAGGGGAACCAGAAAAGGAGCCATCGATTACCGAACGAACATCGGGGGCAGAGGACAGGAGGCGTGGACGACAGAAATCCCTTGCAGAACGACCCGTTAACGAATGCTTCAACCTGTGGGCGTAGTCTTGGTTTAGACAACCCAAGAGGGTTATCCACTGTAAACGCGGGATTGAGCGATAACGCGGGGGGAAGGCGATGCGGGGATTTTAGGGGAGCAAGCCGCGAGTGTGTCCATCAGATGCGATAGTCCGCCTATCACTCCCGATGAACCGAGAGAATGGTCCACAACAGCGGCTCTACCTTCTGGTTATCAAGACTGTAGAACATTGTCGTCCCGGCGCGCCGCCTTGTGATGATACGTGCCTGACGCAGGCACTTAAGATGCTGGGATATACAGGATTGGCCGATAGCCGAGGAGCGTGCCAGTTGACCGACACTCTTCTCACCCTGCGAGAGAGAACAGAGTATTCGCAGGCGGTTCGCGTTCGCCAAGGCTTTCAGCAGTTTTGCTGCCGAAGGCGCCCGAGTCTCCACTGTAGTCACATCGATTGACATGAATTAATGCTCCGCCAATGAGCTTAATTTGCCACCGGTTGAAGTCGAGGTGCAAGCGTAAAGATTGAAGAGGCCAATCCGCGCTACCGGCGAGGATTGACACACAGGGAACTTCTTAACACGGCCCTCGTTGTACGGGTGCCATGAAAAGCACCTTGGAAAAACGCAATGGAAAGACCCCGAGAGGGACAACAATAGCCGAACAGACCGCCGTGATCGACGCGCTGGCATCCTCGATTGAGGATGCGCTTGAACGCGATCCAAAACTTAAAGACTGTCTTGTTGTGAAGGCGGCGCGGGCACACCTAAAGGGGCTGAAGGAACTACGCGCCGAACAGATTACAGACGAGGCCAACGCGAGCAAACAGCAACGGAGCAATGGAAACGGGACAAGCCGGCACAGCCATTGATGAGGCTGCATCGTTTCACGCGATGGCCCACCGCCGAACGACGGGTCATCTGGCGAAGGTGCGGCCTTGCGGGGCAGCGTAGGCAGCCAGCCGCTTTGCGCGCTTTCGCGCTCAGCGATAGTGGCAAGATCGGACTTGTTGGCCTTTTCGCACGTCGGTGCGGTTGCGCCTTTGACCTCGTCAGGTCTTCGAAAATGCGGCTTGCTGACCTTCGCGAAGTAGTTTTCGGCAATCAGCGTGAACTATCCGGTCATGTCGAGTTTCAGCGTGGGGGCAAGCCGGCGGCGTGGCAAACCGGTGATCGTCCGCGGTGTCTTTCTTTCGGCATTGCTGGTTTGGTTTCCCTCTAGCCGAGGTGTCGCCCGGCGTTTCCTCTAGTGCGCGGAGAGCAGCGATCAAGCATCTGCCGGTCAGCCCACACAGAGGGAACGCTAACGGCAACCTAAGCGTGAACGTGGGACGGACGCTTCAGGGTTGGGAGATGTCTGATGGACTTTCCTGCCTTCTCCTGGGCGAGACGAAGTTCATAGAGGCTTTGCAGGTTGAGCCAGAATTCTGCGCTCGTGCCAAAGAAATGGGCCAGACGCAACGCGGTGTCTCCGGTTACGGCACGCTGTGCGTTCAGAATGCCGGTGATGCGGTTCGTGGGCACATCGAGCTTGCGCGCGAGTTCGGCGGCGCTCATGCCGAGTTCTTTCAATTCTTCGGCCAGGTGCTCTCCGGGATGTACAGCGGTCAGTGCCATTACGTCTTTTCCTCTCCTAGTGATAATCGACAATTTCTACATTCACAGGCCCCGGTGATCGGTCAGGCCACTCGAAGCAAATCCGCCATTGATCGTTGATGCGGATGCTGTACTGGCCTTTGCGGTCGCCGAGCAGTGCCTCAAAACGGTTGCCGGGCAGTGCCGCCAGGTCTTTTAGCGCTACAGCCGCCTCAAGACGGTCAAGCTTCAGGCGCGCGGGGCGCTCGATTCCGGAGAACGCCTTGACGCGTTTCCCGGCAGAGAAATCCCTGGTGCTCTTGCGCCGATAGCTGACGATCATTAATAATCATAGCTTGAATTACGCGTTACGTCAAGCATAACGGCATGGCGAGCCTCGGGGCTGTCTTCGGCTATGCTGGCCGCGGACTGATCGAGCAGATCTGGTCGCCAGGCGGCAAGCCTTGGGCGATGCACCCGTCAAAGCAGCATTAACGGTTTTTTCAACCTTGGGGCATAGTCTGGACGTAGATACAACCTAAGAGCGTGTCCACCCAATCCATAAACGCCGGGTTGAGCCATAACGCCGGGAGAAGGCGATGCGGGGATTTACGGGAGCAGAGCCGGGCGTGTATCCATCAAGGTGCATTTCAACCAGCTTGCCCTGTTCACGGACGATCCCCCGGTAGAATCAGACTCGAACCCACAACCATAGCGGAGATTGCCCATGACGGAAACGATGCCCAGGACGGCGCTCGGCGAGAAGATCCTCAGGCACTGGCGGGAGCACTGCCCGCAGATGGTGCGGGACCTGGAGAGGCAGAACCGGCTGGACCAGGCGGTGTTCGAAGCGCAGGAGACGACGGGCGACCTGCTGTACGAGCTGGTGTCGGTGAAGAAGATGAACTACCCGGCGGCGTGGGAACTGGCGGCGCAGGAGTGGGCGCTGCCCGAGAGCGGGAGCCAGGAGGAGACCACGAGCGGGGACCTCCCGCCGCCAGCCGAACCGCTCCGGGACCTCGACCCGGCAGAATTCAGCGGCGAGCTCGCACCGGCGGCGCCCGCCGCTCCGCCGCGCGACTTCCGGATAACCGAAGCCCACCGGATCGGGCAGGGCGGGCTGAAGGAAAAAGCCCGCGACAATATCGCCGCCATCCGCACGCTGCGGCTGGTCGAGGACGAAAGCCGCGAAGCCAGCGACTCCGAGAAAGCACTGCTCGCCCGCTACAGCGGCTGGGGCGCGCTGCGCGAACGTCTTCCATCCCTATCCGCGCAGCGACTGGCAGGAGATCGCCCGCGACGTCAAGGAACATCTGACCCCCGAGGAATACGACTCGGCGCGCGCCTCGACGCCGAACGCGCATTTCACATCGCCGATGGTGATCGAGGCGCTCTGGCAGGCGCTGCGAGCGCTTCGGGCTCGCGCAAGGCGCGCAAGATCCTTGAGCCCTCCATGGGCGTCGGGCATTTCTTCGGCCTGATGCCGGAATCGCTGCTGCCCGGCTGCCGGCGCACCGGCGTCGAACTGGACTCCATCACGGCCCGCATCGCGAAGCAGCTCTATCCCGGATGCCACGATATTCGCGAAGGGATTTGAGGAGACGCCGCTGCCGGACAATTTCTTCGACGCGGTGATCGGCAACATCCCGTTCGGCAACTATCCCGTCCACGATCCCGCCTATAAGAACTCGCCGGTCACGCGCACGATCCACGATTATTTCTTCGCCAAGTCGCTCGAGAAGCTGCGGCCGGGCGGCGTGATGGCGCTGATCACCAGCCGCTACACGATGGACAAGCAGGACGCGACGATCCGGCGAGTATCTGGCCGACCGGGCCGACCTGATCGGCGCGATCCGCCTGCCCAACACCGCTTTCAAGGCCAATGCCGGGCACGGAAGTCACGACCGATATTCTGTTCCTGCAGAAAGCGCGCGCCAGGCAGCGCGCCTAGCGGGCGAGGCCTGGCGGGACCTGGCCACCATCGAAACGCCCGGACGGCGCCGATTGCCGTCAATGAATATTTCGCGCGCCATCCGCGAGATGATGCTGGGCGAGATGCGGCTCGAAGGCACGATGTACCGCGACCGCGAGCCGACGCTTGACCGGCGAGCTGACGCCGGAGCTGCTCGCAACGGGCCATCGCATCGCTGCCGGAAGGCATCTACGTGCCCGCAGCACGATGCCGCGACCGCGCCCGCCCGCCGCCCAGATCATCGACTCGCCGAGGCATCGACAGCCGGACGTCAAGGACGGCGCTTATGCGATGCGCGACGGCGCTGCTCGTCATCCGCAACGGCGACAGTCTTCGAGACCGCGAACGTTGCCGGCCTCGGTCGCCTGCGCGCATCCGCGGCATGATGGCGGTGCGCGACGCCGTGCGCCTGGTGTTCCGGACCCAGCTCGACGATGCGCCGGAAGAACGCATCACCGAAGCGCGGCAACTCCTCAACGACATCTATGATTCCTTCGTCCGCCGCTACGGCCCGCTGTCCTCGCGCGAAAACATCGGGCCTTTGCCGGCGATCCCGACCAGCCCCTCCTCCTCTCGCTCGAAAACTACGATGCCGAGACGCAAGCGCGCCACCAAGACCGCCATCTTCGAGCGGCGCACGCTGGAGCGCTACAAGCCCGTCGACGCATGTCGAGACCGCCGCCGAAGCGCTCGCCATCTCGCTCAACGAGACCGGCGAGCATCGACTGGCCGCGCATGGAGCGCTCACCGGCCGCAGCCCGCAGGCAATTGCAGCGCGAGCTGGGCAGCCTGGTCTACCGCAACCCGGAAGGCGGCAGTGGGAAACCGCCGACCGCTATTTGAGCGGCGACGTGCGCGCGAAAGCTCGACGACCGCCGAAGCCGCGGCGGCGCTCGATCCCGTCCTACGAGCGCAATGTCGAAGCGCTGAAAGCCGTCCAGCCCGCCGATCTGGTGCCGGGCGACATCAGCGCCCGGCTCGGCTCGTCGTGGATTCCGGCAAGCGACATCAGGGACTTCATCGCGCGAGCTGCTCGACATCGCCCGAGCAACGTCACGCGTCGGCCACTGCGGCGCCATCGCCACCTGGACGCGTCGAGCTCGACGGCGGCGCGAAATACAACGTCAGCCAACACGACGACGCACGGCACGGCGCGCTTTCGCGCCTCCGAGCTGATCGAGCAGGCGCTCAACGGCCGCACGCCGACCGTCTACGACGAGCACGAGGACGGACCCGCGTCATCAACCAGCAGGAGACCATCGCCGCCCGCGAGAAGCAGCAGCAGCTGAAGGATCGCTTCCGCGAATGGATATGGCAGGACGAGCGCGCGCGCCGCGCGGCTGGCCCGCGACTACAACGACCGCTTCAACAATCTGCGCCTGCGCACCTATCGACGGCTCGCATCTGACCTTCCCGGGCATGAACCGCGCGCATCTGCGCGACGAACGACCTCGACACGCCACCAGAAAGACGCGGTCTGGCGCGTCGCTGCAGAGCGGCAGCACGCTGCTGGCGCATGTCGTCGGCGCGGGCAAGACCTGGACGATGGCCGCAGCCGCTATGGAAATGCGCCGCCTCGGCCTCGCCAAAAAGCCGATGATCGTCGTTCCCAACCATCTCGTCGAGCAATGGGGCGCGGAGTTCCTGAAGCTCTATCCGCAGGCGCAACATCTTCGTCGCCGGGCAAGGAGCATTTCGCGGCCGGCAACCGCCAGCAGGCCATGGCGCGCATCGCCACCGGCAATTATGACGCGGTGATCGTCTCGCACCGCTCGTTCGAGTTTCTGCCGGTCTCGGACAAGACTGTTCAAGCGTTTCGTTGACAAGCAGGTCGAGCAGCTGGAAGACGGCGATCCTGCGAGGCCAAGGCCGAGAAGGGCGACAACCGGCCGCATCGTCAAGGAACTGGAGAAAGCCAAGAAGCGCCTCGTCGCCAAGCTCAAGGAACGCGCCGACCGCGAGCGCAAGGACGACGCCGTCACCTTCGAGCAGCTGGGCGTCGACCAGATCTTCGTCGATGAAGCGGATCTCTACAAGAATCTCGTTCTACATCACCAAGATGAACCGCATCGCCGGGCTGCCGAACTACCGAGAGCAACCGCGCGCTCGACATGTACATGAAGACCCGCTACCTGCGCGAGCAGCGACGGCGGCGGCGTCGTCTTCGCGACCGGCACGCCGATCTCGAACACCATGGCCGAGATGTACACGATGCAGCGCTATCTCGCGCCCGAGACTGCTGAAGGCAGCGGGCGTCGAGCATTTCGACGCCTGGGCGGCGAACTTCGCGGAGGCGGTCACGGCGCTTGGAACTCGCGCCGGACGGCTCCGGCTACCGGATGCACACGCGCTTTGCCAAATTCGTCAACCTGCCCGAGCTGCTGTCGATGTTCCGCAGCTTCGCGGACGTGCAGACCGCCGACATGCTGAACCTGCCGCGGCCCGACGATCGCGGGCGGCAAGCCGCAGATCATCGCCGCACCGGCATCCGAGCCGAACTGAAGGCATTCGTCGAGACGCTGGTCGAGCGCGCGCAGAAGCTTACGAACGGCGCGCGTCGATCCGCGCGATCGACAACATGCTGAAGATCACCGGCGACGGCCGAAAGGCCGCGCTCGACATGCGCCTGGTCGAGCCCGTTCGCCGAGCCCGACGGCGACACCAAGCTCAGCCGCGCCGTCGAGCAGATTCACACGGACGTGGGAGCGACAGGCAGGACAAGCGCTCGACCCAGCTTGTGTTCTGCGACCTCTCGACGCCGAACCCGGACAGGTTCAACGTCTACGACGAAATCCGCGACAAGCTGATCGACAGCGGCATCCCGGCCAAGGAGATCGCCTATCATCCACGACGCCGACACGCGACGCCGCAGAAGAAGACGCTGTTCGATGCCGTCAACGCCGGGCGCGTCCGCATCCTGATCGGCTCGACCGAGAAGATGGGCGCCGGGACCAACGTGCAGAAGCGGCTCGTCGCCCTGCATCATCTCGACGCGCCGTGGCGGCCGCGCGACATCGAGCAGCGCGAAGGCCGCATACTGCGCCAGGGCAACGACAATCCGGAGGTCGATATTCACCGCTACGTCACGGAAGGCTCGTTCGATGCCTATATGTGGCAGACGCCTGGAAACCAAGGCCCGCTTCATCCAGCAGGTGATGAACGGCAGCGTCACCGTGCGCCAGGCCGAAGACCTCGAAGGCGGCGCGCTCACCTATGCCGAGATCAAGGCCATCGCCTCCGGCAATCCGGCGGTGATGGAGAAGGTCAAGGTCGATACCGAAATCCGCAAGCTCGACCAGCTCCGCGCCGCGCACATCAACCAGCAGCACAGCATCCGCCTGCAAATCCGCGCCCTGCCCTCCGAGATCAAGGAGCGCCAGCGAGAGCATCGCCACGGCTGTCAGCCGATATCGCAAACGCGCGACGCACACGCCGGCGAAGAATTCTCGATGACCGTCGGCAAGCGCGTTTATTCCGGCAAAGGCGCGCGCGAGGACGGCGCGACGGCGCTCACGACGCCATCCTGTCGTGGCGCGACGATCTGACGCTGCAGGTGCGGGGCATCATTCCGCGGGTTCGAGATCCTGAGCCGGGGCAGGGGTCCGACGCTGATGGTCACGTCGGACGATGAGCGGCTGCCGGAGCTGTTCATCCGGGGTGCCGGCATCTACAAGGCGCAGCTGAACGCGGAGAACCCGGTCGGGACGATGCAGAGCATCGAGTACGCGCTGCGCAGCCTCGACAAGGCGGTCGAGGACGAGCGCGAGCGCGCGGCCCGCGCCGCAAAAGCTGCTGGATGATTTCAGCGAACAGGCGGGCAGGCCGTATGAGCACGAGGCGAAGCTCAAGGATCTTGCTCATCCGCCAGGCGCAGCTGAACGCCCTGCTCGATCTCGACAAGGGCGAGCGGCAGGTTGCGCCCGATGATAAGACGGACGGAAGTCCGGAGGCGGAGGGCGATAGCCGGCGGGGATGACAGAGCGATTGGCGCGGACACGCGGCCCGAGACAACGAAGCCGCAGCCCGTGGCGCAACGCGCCGGGGCAGCGGAAAAAAAGGAACCTCGACTGAGGCACGTCCGACAGCTCCATTACGAGGCCCGTCGACGGTACCGGGGACGAAGTTTTGATGCGTGAGTCTGCAAAGGAGGGATGCAATGGCGGATGAGACTGTTCTTGATACAAGGCCAAAAGGCACATTTACCGCCATCTTCACCCCGCCATGGTGGGTGGAAATCACAAACGCCAAAAACGGCAGTATTCTCCAGGTGCACCATCCCGAACATGGCTGGCTGGCGTTTGTCTTCCCGCCGGAGCACGCGGCGCTGCTGGGAACGACGCTCCTCAGACACTCTGGGCTGTGCGAGTATTTCGCGGGAACGCTGCCGCCATCGACCGTAGCCGTCAACTGACCAGTTGAGGGCGCCATGCGGAACGAGACCTTCGACCAGTTTCTCAGAGGCAAGGGCATCGCTGAGAAGAACATCGTGGCCTTCAGGCGTATCGTCGCCTGGCAGCTTTGGGAGGCAATGGTAGCAACCAGAGTCAACGAGCTGGAACTGGTGAGGCGCGTCAGAACGCGGCCTGATCTGATCGGGCCTTTTCTAAGCTCGCCCGAAACGGCCCCGCTGCTGATGATGACGCTACGTGAAGCCCTGGCAGCCGTGGGAAAACCGGTTATCACGTTTTGGGATACGGTTCAGTAGCGGTCCCTCGCTTTGCTGGACAGCACCGTTTTGTGCAGTACAGCAACTGTTTAATTGCCAAAATATCCCGTCCCCCCGGAATGCGGGGCGCAAACGACGCATTGATCAAGCGCGGGCGGCGTTGTGCTTTTTTTGTGAGTCGTAGAGATTCTGAAGAGGGAGCCAGCATCGGGCACTCGTGTCGAAGACGTGGGCGAACTGAATAGCGATTTCCAAAGTAATGGCACGACGGCCATTGAGAATATCGGCCATATCGGCGGCTGGAATGCTGAGACGCCGCGCCAGTTCGGCAGCGCTCATGCCATGCTCTTCGAGTTGTCGCGCGAAGTGTTCGCCCGGATGGATATCTCTGTCGGGCACGATGTTCTTTGACGGTGTCACTGATTGGACCCGTTATGAGCAGCTTCATCGGTAGGGGATGAGCACCGCCGGCGTGTTAATCCCGGATAGGCGATAACCGTGCGCGGCAACAGCAGCCGGGGAAAGAATTCGTTATAGCAGTTTTCGTTGAACCACGCGCACTTGATGTCAAAAAGCTTGAGGCCAGGGACGAGGCGGGTCAGGGCGAGAGCGTAAAGCGTGAGCTGCGCTATCGGCTTGTTGGTGCCAGACCGGCACCTCGACGGCGATGGTGGTGCTGTCATTGGCAAGCATGAAGCGCTGCAGGCGAGGGTGGCGGTCGCGGTTGCAGCCAACGTTCGGGATGATCAGCGACGCCGCATCCGTGGCAGTGTTCTGCTTTTCAACGACGACGAGGCGGTCGCGGTATGAATCAGGAGCGAGGGATGAACTCTAGAAACAACTCTTGGGGTTCGGTTCGTCCCGCTTCCATGCCTGGTCATCGATGTTTTCCAGACTGATGGCTCCGACATCATCCAGGACAACGTCCGCACTCGCGACAGTGAACATATGCCCATGGTGTGGGCCGTTCTTTACCGGTCGATCTTCACATCCTGAAAAGGTCCGAAGAAGCTGTTGCTGAAGTGTGAAGAGTTGAAAGCTATACTTCCAGCCTTCGGGGAGATGCCCTGGACCGGGCGGCAGGCTAGGGACAACGTCGCTTAAATCAACACCGCCTGTGAAGGTGTGCTGGTTGTAAACCTTGATCACGAGAGCATTCCTGCCAACCCGCAAGGGTATTCGCTTCCCGCCGGGTGACGCATTATTCGAACTGAAAACCTCGTCGCCGTTCAGAAGGACCAGCAACTCGTCGTCGACCTCGCCCGATTTCGCCAGGATGTAAGCTGGTTCCTGGAAATAGAACAGCGGCCGAAACGAACTGTTGATCCAGGGTACCTGGTGGTCAAACGTGGCGCCTTCAACATAGGTCCCCATTGTCCTGAAGAGTTCGTCAATTGAAAGCCCTGGCTGGCGGATGTATTTCAGGAGCGCGGATGTGTAGGGCGAATGCGGGCGATTCCCTTCGTCCCTTGCAATTTCGCCGGGCGCCGTAGCGAACGAAATCAATGTATTTCGGGGAGGCTGCTTCGGTTCGGCCAGACCTTTAATCCACACGTCCCCATCCGTGTCCTGTGCTGCAAGCTGGGCGAGCACAGGATTATCGCGGCAGGCGTCCAGCAGAACAAAACGAATGCTCGCGTCGCTTCCGTCGATGGCCGACAGAATCAAATCGAGATTAACCCACTTCTTCTTGACATCATCGAGGGAACTGAGCGTCGCGCCAGCCGGGCGCAGATAGTTCACGCCGTTAATCTGGGCGCCGTGACCGGCATAGTAAAACAGCGCAACGCTACCATGCGGAAGCGTCTTTCTCCATTCGGCGACCAGGTGCTCGACGCGCTCCTTGTCAGCATTATTCTCGGCTGTCACTTGAAAATGCAGATTTCTCAGTGAGGCCGCCACGGCGGTCGCATCGTCCTCGATGAGAGCGGGGCCTGTTTGCGACGTGCCCAGCACCAAAGCGAAGCGTGCGGGAGGTGCGTCGTCGGCAGAGCAAACCCGCCCCGTAAAATACAACAGAGAGCTCCCGGCAAGCGCCGCGAGAGCTCCGATTTTGGCCGAACTTGTCACGCTGCTCATTGCACCTTCATGAAATAAGCGTGCAGAAAGTCGGACCATAACTGGTCGTCGACAAATTGAACCGGCCATTTCGGGTTGTTTTTCTCATACCCGTTCTCCGCGAATCGGTCGCCCTGATAGATCGTCAGCGAAGCCGGGAAATAGATGCACAGACCGTTCGAGCCAAAGGACTGCCTTGCACTCCCGGCGTAATGGGCGAGCACGCTATCACCCAGTGATGCATTGACGCTCTTGCCTAGAGAGGAAAGATTGGAGTCGTTGACCCTGCCCAGGAGCTCGGAAACAAATTTGCCCAAATCCACATGGAAGAAATACTCTTTGGGGGGCTTTTCGTTGTAGGCGTTTGGGGCATATACCGGTGTTGCGGCTCGTGCCGCCTTGATCTGGGGATACAACGTGCTCATATTTTCCGAGAGGGCTTTGGAAAATCCTGAAATCGCTTTGGCCAGCGCGTCCATTTTCGTAAGATCGATTTCGGAAAGGGTCGTTGTGGGATCGCTGGCAGGCGAATTGGCGTTGCCGTAAGCATCGCGATATGACTGCACCAAAAGCCGCCCCAGAGGGGCCGCATCCATATCAGTCTGGCTCTTCAATTTCCCGAGCCAGTCATTGTAGCGCCACCCGTCTCCAGGTTCCAAGTCTTGACTCCCGACCATGACGTCCCCGTCCTGACGCATGGCATAGGCTGTCTCGACCATCGCCATGAGGCAAGCGTCAAAGCCGATCAGGTCAAACCGGGGACGGCTGAGGACGTGCGACGCGGACAAGCGCTGTAGACTACGTTGCAGCGAATCCTGGATGTCGCGAACATAAAGCTGACTCCTGTTCGTCTCGTCGTTGGAAACCGTCTTAAATGGACTCAATGTCGCACTTCGGAAGACCTTGATCTGCCCGCCGGTGGCCGGATCGGCCCGGTAGCCCTGGCCGTGATCCCAAATAATGAGCGCGTACCGCTTGGCGCGGTATTTGGCGGCAGCCCACTCGACAAAATCACTCAAGGTCTGGCCCTTGCCCATGTCGAGCTCTTGGTTGACCCCGCCCTCGCTGATGGGCACGGCATCCGCGGGAAGCGCACGCGTCGCCGGCTTGCCGGGCCCCACGGTCGACATGTGAAATCTCAAAGTCTGCGTCCAGGCGGGCAGGGGACTATAGCCCTTGATGCTATCAAACTGAACGACAATATGAAGTTTATCCGTACTCCCGATTTTGGCCATGTCCAGAAAGTTCGCGAGCGCGAACGGCTTTAGATTGTTATCTCCGTTCATGTAGACCATCACGGTCCAGTCCGCCATTCCCGCTTGTGCCGGTTGTCCATAAGCGGGAAATAGCGCGCACAAACACGCGATCGCGATTGGAGCGACCATAAAAAGACGAATACGTTGCATGTGGAATGACCAAGTACGCCGAGGCGCGGCTGATTTGGATAATGACCCAATCACCATCGAACAGCAGACTGCTTTCCCGATGATACGACGGTCGGCGTTGTGCACTGGCAGCAACTCCACCTTGCTGATCCCAATGGTTCAACCAGTGAGGGAAGACCCTCTGCTGCGTTAATATTCGTGCGATTGTATCATAACGATGACGAATTCTGCTTTCCTGATACCCTGGGGATTCAGAGCTTTTCGTGGAGCGGTGTCCGAGTCTGAAGCGCGACGAAGTCTATTGTCTGCGTCATTGCCGCCTAGAGCTAGGGCCGATTTCGTGTCCCCAAATCAAGCCAAATTCCGCTCTATCCTAATGGAAGCGGACTTTCGCTATCGCGACAGGAGGTTGAAATGCGGTTATCGTCACAGTTGCGGCTCGCCGCTTGGGGCGTGCTGGCCTTTGCACCGGTTTGCCATGCTCAGAAAAGTGAGGTCAAGCCCATCGAAATAGAGGGGCGTAAGGCGACCCAGATAAAGATCGACCTGCAGGCGCCCCAATAGCATGGAGCCGGTGGCGGAGCCACGAAGGATCAGGGTTGATGACCGTGCCCTCGTGCGATTTCTGTTGAATAATCTTAGTCCGCTCGATGTATGCACGCGTAACACGGGAACTCCGACCCCAACTGTCGAAACGCCGGTGGCGCAATCGCTCGTGACAACCGTCGCCGGACTGGGTGCTTTTTCGGTCGCAGGAAGTACTCTGTGCGGCTTTCAACTTAAACATGTTAAGTGAGATTACAATCCAGCCCGGAACCAGGGTGCCGGAGGGAGGGTTCAAACCCGCGCCGGGCCGCAAGGTCCAGGCTGATCCCGAGTACATAAATTTGGTCGCAAGATACCAGAACGTTGTCGACCTGGCCAAGTGTCTAGTTGGCACACCGGCCTGCGATCCCCGGACAGATCCGACTCTAAACAGCAGATCGCAGGCGGATATTGCGACGCAGATCGATGATGCGAGCCGATTGATCACTGACTTCGGCGGCCGCGACTTCCGCGGACCCCATTGGAAAGACTTTAGCGTGAAGGATAACGGGTATTTCAAGCCGGTCCGGGATGCGTTCGATCCTTCTATGCTCGTGCCGACCGAGGTTGCGATCGGCAACTTGCAGTCAATGCTTGATGAAATGAATTTTTGGTGGACCGATCTTCACAAGAACTATGACTTCAAGACGCCGTCTGCGCCCGATCCCATTCCACCTCCTCCCTCGAATCCGCCGTTCGTTAACGGCATTCTGACGGTCGCCCCCACAGATATCACCGTAACGCCGGGTGGTCCGCAGAGGATCAGACTTTTGTCAGGAGGAACAGCCCAGCATTTCACGGCCACACCCACGTCCGACGCGAACTGGTTACTTGTCGGGGCGGCGGGTTCTCCGACGCCACCGAACTCCAGTCCCCTGGTTGCCGATACTCCGGACAGAGGCGCCCTCGACTTGATTGTTGCTGTCGGCACGGCGCCCACTGGCGACGGCCCGCACTATGGGCGCATTATCATCGTGGGAACGCCGGAGCGAAACAACACAACAATCGTCAACGTCACCTATAAAGCCACGCCAGCAAAGGGACCAAGCCCCGATGATCTTGCTGATCTGGCTGTTGTCGATCAGGATTTCGATCAGGCAAAAGCGCTCATGTCGCTGCTGGGCGATAATCTGAAGACCCTTGAGTCAGCTCAGGGCACGTTGAGAACCGCCTACGTGACTCTCGTAAAGGTAGAAGATGATTTCGCCAGGAGGGAGCAGCTGCGAATAGTCACCGATGACGGAACCGGTATTTTGCATCAAAACTTCGATCTCGGTACCGATCGCAAAGTCACGTCGGCTGGGTACATTTCGTGCGTCAGTGACATTGACGGAAAGACACTTACGACCACCAATATCAACTATTCGCTGCTCTACCAGAATGTTCCCCACTGGTCAGCTTCGGCAGGATTTCTCACCAGCTTCCTGGATAAGCAGACGATCGGTCTAACGGATGCCAATACTTCGACCACTCTTTCACAGCCGAACGATACGCAGTCGTTTCAAATTACGGATCACGCCCCTGTTCAATTCGTGCCGATGGCATTCGCGAATTATCGTGTCGGCAGGCGCAGTTCAACATGGTTCGGCAAAGGGAGGGAGGACGAACTGATATGGACAGCCGGATTGAGCGCAGGGTTTGGGATCAACCCCAACACGGGAACGAATCAGCCGGAGTTCTTTGCAGGTCTCGCGCTCGGTCTGAATAGGCTCATTATCCATCCGGGTGTCCATTTTGGACGGACAGAATCGATAGGCGGTGGATACAGCCTTAACGTTCCATTTCCTGCGGGCACAGCCCCATCAACGACTCCGCTGAACTGGAGCTATCGCGCGGCGTTCTCAATCGGCTTCAGTGTGCGGGTCGCGCCGTATTGAGGATCGCGCCGTCCGCTGTAAAAGGGCAGATACCAAAGCGGAGCTGGAGGGTAGGGGCCGGGCAGACGAGCCATCGTCCGCCCGGACTAAAAGACGGCCATCAAACGCTTGCTGTTCGTTCCCGCCGGGTCGTACTGGTCCTCCACGGAGGACCAATACGGTGCTTGGGTTCAGCGCTTCAACGACGGAGACCAGAATTGGTACGGTGAGGACGACGGCTCGTCCGTGCGGTGTGTCCGCTAGTGTAGTGTATTTTTCTTGACATAACTTCTCCCTTCCCGTAGTCTGCGCAGAACTCAAACATTCAGCATGGGGAGCGGATCATGATCACAGTGTCGAAACCTTTTCGCAAGGTGGCCGATCCGGGCGGGAGGCTGCTATGGGCAGCAGAGAGAGGCTACAGCGGCTTAGTTGAGATGAAAGAGGGGGGGAATGTGCGGATGTTCCCCTACTCAGACGAGAGATACGGCGACCTAGCGCTGCGGCTTGCGGCGGAGAATGGACACGAAGAGGTCGTGAAGGTGCTCGCCGCCGCCGTGGATATTCACCGGTCGGACGATGCGGCGTTGCGCGTGGCGTCTAAGAACGGCCAACTCTGGACGGTCAATATTCTACTCGCCCTGGGAGCAGAAATTCATGCGAGGGATGAGGAGGCGCTGCGGATGGCGACGCGGGGCGGACACGCGCAGACCGTGGAGATGCTGCTCGCACGAGGAGCGAATGTGCGCGCGCGCAATGATGAGGCGCTGCGGGAGACGGTCGAAGGCGAACACCTCGATATTGTGAAGCTTCTGCTCCATGCCGGAGCGGATGTAAACGCGGACGTGTTGCTGCTGGCGCAGCGCACGGGCGAGCGTAGCGAACGAAGCGGACGCTATGAAATATTGTCCGAGCTTCAGTGGTTCGCGCGGGAAAGAGCGAGACACACGCCGCCGGTTTCCGGCCCCGCTCCATAGTTTGAATACGACCGCGCAATTTAGGGAAGGAACAAGGATGACATCGTTGATGAGCCATTTTTACACTCTTTGTGCTGTGCAGCAACGAATGTAATTGACGTAAGACAGCTATTCATGTAGACATAATCCCAAGCCGAGTGCATCCGACGATAGAGCGGTTTAACGTTTCTCGCCTATCCGATACGGCACGGTTGCTAAAACAACTTTGAAATAAGTCTTTCAGGGTTGTTGCTGTTCGGCCTCGGCTTTCTTTCCGATCACAACATCACCATCCCTGATCACCGCTCCTGAAGAACAGGCTGACGTAGGCCAGCATGCCGGAGTGACTGAAACCCGATCACTAGCAACAAAGGAGACACAGTACATGACATATACGCCAGACGAGAGCAAGAAGCCGGCGCTGTTCGAAATATTCAGGGCGGCGGTATGGGCAGACCTAATCCCGGAGGGAACGCAGGAGCTTCAGACCGCGATTGATACCGCGTCCTCTCAAGGTGTTGGTGAACAGGACCTGAACTGGCTGGACACGCTTGATGCCAGGAACTTCGCCGATTATTTCGGTACGCGCGCTATCGGCAAGGACTTGCAGAATGCAATGAAAGCGGCCGACGCTCAACTATCAGGTTTGAATTACACGCCCGTATATTCCAATAAGGGCTATTACTAAGAGCTTGGATCGTTAACAACGTGGAGAAGGAGAACTGACATGGCACTGGATCTGAATAGCACGTTTGATGACGCCTTCCGGCGCGCCACCGCTGAGCGCGACGAGCGCGAGGGGCGCAGGCAACATCGGGACGTGACCGCCGCCGCCGAGGCTTTATACGGCGGCGCGCGCGACAATCTACCCGATCTGTGCGCCGAGTTCTACGGTGAGGCGGGCAACACGGGGGTGAATGTCAGCGCCTTGAAACTTGCTGCCGAGAATAAAAGCTACGACGCCTTCGAGCGGATGCTGGCAATTGCCGCGGACAGTGCATTCTGCGGGCCTTACCGCTACGGCATCAGTGAGGGCCCCGATTGGGACAGTGTTTACAAGATTGCAAAGGACGATGGACGTATCGCAGGAGCCCTGCAGGGTTTTGAGGAAGTGCTCGACGTCCGAATAAAGGAAATGTTTGAGCTTGCGGAAGACATGGAAGAACCGGCCTATGAGACGGAACCCGTTCAGCCCAAAGCATCAGAAAGCAGCTTTTTCAGCAAGTTCAAGTTCTGGTAAGGACCGTTAACACATTGAGAAGGAGACGATCATGTCGGGAGAGTGCGCGCAGCAGGACGTCCAGGTGAGCGTCGGAAAAGATTTTGTGATCATGGGAACCGACAGGGTTGAGGTCAGTCCGGACGGTAAGAAAGTGACGGCCTACACAAACGGTGGCGTCGAAACCAAGGCTACTTCCGGTACCTCCACGCCGGGTATTAGCATCAGTGCGGATTTAAATACCGTCGTCCTGAACGGCGCGGCTATTGAGCGTGCTGCCGACGGCCATCTTGTGATTTCCTCTTCCGGTACGGTCTTAACGAGGCCGTACTCGGCAAACGGCACATCTTTAAAAGCTGCAACGCATGAAATCGGCGATACAGAGATGGCGGGGAAACATGAAGGCGAGATATACGGCGGCATATATCCTGAAGACGACAAACCCATTTGGTTTTTGGCGGCGCCCAAGCTCATGGATCATTACGCCGCCGCAGCATGGGCCAAGGATGAAGGCGGCGCTTTGCCGACGCGGAAGCAGGGAGATTATTTGACGGCCACGGCGCTTAGATGCAGGGGCGGCGCGTTCAAAGGACTTTTCAATCGCGGCGGCTCGTTTCCCGGCGGTGACGTCTGGTTGGCGGAGCGTTTGCCCTTCCCCTTCAATGAGTATGCTCGATGCCAGAAGCTCAGCGACGGTCACCAAGGCGTCAGCATCCGGCGCCTCGAACTGTCGGTCCTCTGCGTTCGGAGGTGAACTCATTAACAACAGCAAGAGGCGAGGACCGTGAGTGCAATACAGTAGCTCGAAACAGGCGCATGTCTGTCATCGCTGACGGCATGGAACAAACAGGAGAAGAACATGACCGACGCTAAGGAAATGAAGCTTGGCGAACACGGCGACGAGGGTATGCCGGAAATCGGCGCTATAGAGAGCGTTGGACAACACAAAGGCGAGATATATGGGGGTATATGGACCGAAGAGTATGACGGCGATAATAAGCCCATCTGGTTTTCGATTGCACCCCGCCTCATGGATCACTACGCGGCCGCCGCGTGGGCCAAGGAGCAGGGCGGGGCCTTGCCGACGAAGAGGCAGGGGTTCTATCTGAGCACGATTAAAGATAAAGGGGGTGCCTTCACAGAACTTTTCGATCGCGGTGAGGAGTTGCCAGACGGCTGCGTCTGGTTGGCAGAGCCCGACAGTCTACAGCAAAATGCCTGGTGCCAGAGCGTCAGCGACATCGGCCAGTACATCACCAGCCGAAAGATCGAGCTGCCGGTCCTGTCTGTGCGGAGATAACCCCGTCTGCGCGGGGATGGGATGATTGAGGGCTTGGACCCCTAACAACACCAGAGCCGCAAGAGGCTTCGCGCTGAAAAGCTGAACAAGAAAAGGAAAAGGATATGGTTGCCGTTATACTCACCAAGAGCTTGGATAACGCTGCGGTTCTTCTCGATCACTCCAACATCGCGAGTGTCGAGGAACTTCGCGGCCTGACATTCGGAGCCGTCGTCCATTTGTTCAGCGCCGTTGGGGTTAATTCAACAGGTATTCAGTATGACGTTAAGGATATTCTGGTTCTTGAAACCGCCGCTGAAATTGCAGCAATCGAGAACAAAGCATTGAGGGAGGTGTTTGGCGCTGTTGGGTCCGTTTCAGTAAGCGTCTCTCCTGCTAACGACACCTCAAAAGCCACGCCAGAAGTCGGAGCTGTAGAGACCGGAGGAGATCACAAAGGTCAGATATACGGCGGCATATTTCCTGATGGTAAACCCGGCTGGATTTCAGAAGAGCCGAAACCTATGAGTCATTACGAGGCTGTTGAATTGAAGGGCCGGGCTTTGACGACAGGAAACAAGGGCAATATATAGATACGATCAAAGACAAAGGCGCGCTTAAAGATATTTTTGCCCGCCACGGTGACAGTTCTTATTCCGCCGGGTACTTCTGGCTGGCCGAGCACAACTGCTTCAATGGTGCGCGGTACCAGCAATTCAACGGCGGGAGACAGGTCAGCAACCTAAGCAGGAACTACCATCTTCCTGTTCTGTCTGTCCGGAGATGAATCATCTAATCATTTAGTTATTGGTGACCACGCATTAGCGCAGTCGCCGCAAAAAGCAGGGCAGGCCTAATCGGATGGCGTGAGCCGTGAAGGCGGGACGCGATTTTGTTGTGCCGTGACAACGGGTCAAACACCATGGTAAGCGCGTTTTCGCGTGCAGTGCTCGCCTTCGCGTAACGTGGGAATCAGTACTGGGTGTGCTCGGGGTTATTGAGGAACAGATCTATCCCACGCGGGCTGACCAAGCCGCCTGCCCAGTGCAGGAGTGCTGATGCCTTTTTCTGCATCGCCACTGAAAATTGGCAGCGACAACACGCCGGAAAGCATGGGTGACCTTTTCATTGTCGATTCCTTGGACTCTCGGGAACTCGTCGAAAGTCTGGTTCAAAGCCAAGGAAATGAGAACATCACAACTTATTGTGAACGATTAGCTTCATTCGATCCCGGAATGCCAAAAGTGGGTCCGTCTCGATCAAGAACTCCATCCGTTCTGTGCACGCCCTGCATTGGTCAGCGTGCTGCTTGAAGCTTTCCGGGAGAGAGCTGCTTACCTGCAGCACGGCAAAATACGGCCGAAGATCGTAAAATTCCAAACCTTGGCTACACTTCGTAAAATCGGATTTCAGCTTTAGTTCATCGTCGCTTGACATGGCTATGCATACTCTCATTGGTTAATGATCTGCAGAGCGTACAGGTTCCAGGATGTTATGGCAAGAAAATACAAAGGTCAAAAGGCCGCCAGCAGCGTCGCGACGCAAATGCCGACATTCCGATGGCGATCCGCATCCCTTCGGTCGCCGTATTGGTGCCGGGACCACGAGGCGGTTGAAATGAAGGGACGCGCCTTGCCGACGAACGAACAAGGAAAGGATATAGATACCAACAAGGCAAAGGTGCGCTCAAACATATTTTCCCCCGCCACAGCGACAGTTCTTTTTCCGCCGGGTACTTCTGGTTGGCCGAGCACCACGACAACAGGCCGCGGTATCAGAAATTCAGCGATGGGCACCAGGATTCCTACCTCAACTACACTCACAAGCTTACGCCTCTGCCGATCCTGTCTGTCACAAGATGAACTACTTAGTCGCTAACAGTATTTGAAAGGAGAACAGGTGGCCGCGCCCGCGCGCGAAGTAGGCCGTCTCAACAATACTTCCCTTGAAGCGAGGCGAACTGTAACTCAACATCCTTTTGTTGACGTAAGTCAGGATTTCAGCTAGACATAGTCCAAAGCTGACTGCATTGACAAGGTCTCCGTTCCGCAACTTCGCTGGGTAACGGCTCTTGTGGCGGCAGAACAAGTTACCGCTTGTTTCTCATCTGCCCATTTCGGCTGAAACAGTTTCAAACGTATAGTTCTAGGAGGATAAATGGGTTACGACAATTACTGCTGGAGCCTCTCTAACTATGTCATGCCGTTGTCGCATCGACAGTTCCTGAGCCTTACCGCGGATTTTCAGAAAGCC
Source organism: Bryobacterales bacterium (assembly GCA_963838885.1). GTDB lineage: Bacteria > Acidobacteriota > Terriglobia > Bryobacterales > Bryobacteraceae > JAICMB01. The sequence goes on from CAWITB010000021.1 coordinate 184,071, forward strand.
GGGGAGATGTCCTTCAAAACGCCGGCGCGTCTTGCAGTCACGCTTTCGAAAGCGATTGCGAGACCCACCTTCAAGACAGACAATCCCATCAGCGTCACCGAGGAAATGTGGGAGAAGGCGAACTACGTAGACGTCAGGATCGACCCGGTGGATGCTTCCAAAGCGCCTCGCCCTGCCTGGGGCGTAGCCGTATTCAAGGGTGGCCGCCCCCGGCAAGTGACATTCTTCTTTCAGCCCGATGATGGCGTTGTCAAGGACTTTATGCTGGTGCATAATGCGGGTGCTTCATCGGTTAGAGAAGGCTTTGACGCGGCGGATCACGACAATCAATCAGCAATATTTCCTTCTTGGGATCCCCATTGGTGATGAGTGCCGTTTGATGGATTCTTCCTTTGGTCCATCGCCGCGCTCGGCGCTCTCCGTCCGGGTGCGGTGGTTTTTTGACGCCATTGTGGCGGCTCCGCCGCGAACGTAGCCTGCTTGAGAGTCATAACTTATGCCGGATGAGCGGCTAGAGATCTTATCAGGAGTCGACGCGCCTGGATGTGAAGATCACAGATGGATGAGATCGCGAGACCGCAATGACGAGGGACTCGTTGCATGTGGCGCTCGGAACTTAGCCATGAGGCAATTCTATTGCGCCATACTTTGTTGACGCAAATATTAGCCCTGTTGTATTTTGTCTTCACGCCCAGAGCCTCCAACGGCAGAAACGATTGTCCGCTTGTTTCTCGTCTGCCCGATACGGCCGGGCTGAATCCGCACTCATCGGCCTAAATAGCCTCGCCACCCACACATGATTGCTGACAAAACCTGGGTCAACTTATGGCCAAAGAGCCCGGCGTCGGCGACAGTTCTCTTGACATAAGTTGAAACCTCTATTACGCTCTCCTGACAATCAAATAATCTTGAGAGGTGATGATGACGTGCTTTAATGAATTCCAACCTCCGCTAAAGGAAAACGCCCAACTGCCGCGTATTCAGGAGGATGGCACAGTGAATCTCGGGATGTCACCTTATACGGGCCGACCAACATACGCTGCACCACGGGACGAGCCGGGATATTATACCTTTAACGAGGCCGCTCAGTATGCAAAAAATCTATATTGCTACGGACACAATGATTGGCGCGTGCCCAGCTTGAAGAGGCGCCGCTTATCTCCGAAAAGAGCAGCAAGGGCGCGCTCGCTGGAACATTCAATAAATACTCGGAGTATGTAACCGCCGATATGCTTTTGAAGCGAGGTCCCTTAGCCCGCCTGCTGAACATGGATGTGGGCTGGACATACAATGCCGGAAGCGGAAGGGCGAGTAAAGCCTACGGCAATGAAAGGAATTCTCTACGCTTGATCCGGGGGTGAAAAGACTGCTTGACGCGAATGTCTGACGCCGCGCCGAACTCGCGATTGCTGTTGCGTAATTGACAGAGGGAACGCAACAATCTACTCACTTCTTGACATAACAACGACTTTCTCTAGTATGCGCTGAAACACCCAACGGACAGGAGATGAACTGATGGTTGTATCTATAGATCCCGGTGATAGTGGCAAATACTTCCGGAGACATCTTGATTATGATCTCTTCATGCTATTCAACAAATTCGTGGGCCGTGAGGCAAAAGAAGCCGAGGCACAAGGAAACGCCGTAGCTGATCATAGATCCGTTATTGATGAAATGTTAGAGGTCGCCGAAACGAACGGTGTGCAGCTGAATATGAAATGGGAGAGATGGCCGGGAGATGTGCCGCGAACCCGCGAATTTCATCCCAATCATGTCGATGCCTATATAACGCTCCAATACAAGAATTTGAATGGGTACCGCATTGACGGATTCCATTGGGTCGTGGATCGGTTCGAACGGGGATAGAGCCGGGACAGCCCGTCCCCGCTCAAGCTGGACGTTCGTTGCATGGATGCCGCACTCGCAAGCGAGGAGGACCTTACAGAAGCGCGTCGTCACGCGGGGACGTGGCGCGGATACAAAGGCCGCGTCGAGAGATGGTGACGCCTACGCGCAGGCCTCTTCCTTCATTCCAATTCTCCAGCTAAGCTGTCACTCATGACTTCGACTCAAAATAGGGGTTGGCCAGTAGGAACAGGTCGGCGGAAATGTTCCGGATAATATTCGCAATCGAGGGTTGCTGGAGAGGCGAGGAGTTCTGTGCCAGAGTAGAGCCGTCATTTGGCTGAATTATTCCGCAGCGCCGGGAGGGAGTTCATGAGCGATAAGGATAGGAACTCCGGGAGAAGATTCAGCCCCGACAGTCCGGAGCGCGAAGCTGCGAGGACGCCAACGGAGGGGAGGGCCACATGACCTGGGAAGAACGCAAGATCTTTTTCGATTTTTCCGAGGCTTACAAGGCGGTCTACACGTTATGCGTGCACAACGGGGTGCATGTGCCGCCGTCCGGCCGCATCGCCCATCTGAGCCTGGAACCGGAGGGCCTAGTGACGGTCAAAATTGTCAATTCGCAGACGGGGGCGGCGGAGGACTGCGATTATAGCTGTGATTTTATGGCGGCGGCGCTGATCATGTATTGCCGGATGTACGATATTCCGTTGCCGAAGCGCGGGGCGAAGGTCATGGATATTGCGGGGGAGATGATTATCCTGAGGATCACCATCGGTTCCACCGGGCGGACGCCAAAAGCGGACATGACGTCGTGACATCGCGTCCAGTCATCGCCATCGATGGCAACGCCGCCAGCGGCAAGGGCGCGCTGGCGCGTAGTCTTGCCAAGAAACTCGGCTTTGCCCATATGGACACCGGCGAATTATATCGGCTGGTGGCGCTGCGCATGTTAGAAAATGGTTACCCCGCCAACGATGAAAAATCGGCAGTCAAGTTCGCCAGCATGATAGGGCGAACCTTCGACCATCGCCAAGTGGCTTCGGCGGCTTTGAAGACCGATAACGTGAGCCAGATGACCTCCCGGATTTCCGGCATTGCCATGGTTCGGGCCGAAGTTCTCGAGGTTCAGAGGGAGTTTACAAAGAATCCGCCTAATCTGCCGGGCGGCGCCGTGGCCAAGGGCACGGTTCTGGACGGCCGTGACATCGGTACGGTCGTGTGCCCCGATGCCGTGGTCAAGTTTTTCGTCACCGCCGAGCCCGAAACCCGTGCCTTCCGGCGCTTCAGAGAGCTGCAATTATGCGGATTTATCGGTACGTACGAGGCCGTTCTGGCGGAGATGAGCGAAAGGGACGCACAAGATGCCTCACGGGCCGCGGGCGCCATGAGAGCCGCGCCCGATGCGGTGATACTAGACACTACGGCATTGTCGGCATCGGATGTTCTGGAGAAAGCGCTTTCTCTCGTTGAGGAAAAGCTGGGCATTTCCGCCTGAAGGAATCTGCAGAATGATCCGTGCTGGTGTTGTCCTATGGATTTCGAGACCGGAAGAAGGAGTGAATTGTGGTGGACGTGAAGAGCGACGTGGAGATGTATTTCAAGCTCAAAGAAACCGAGCGGAGGATCGTGCGGATGGCGGCCAGAATAGGCGACGCGCCGCTGGCCTGCGCCATTTTTGAGCTTTACTTCCCGACGCTTTCGCCAAGGAGATTAAGGATTCTGAGGGAGGAGATCACGGCCTTGCAAGACTGAGCGGATGTGGCTTTTCACCGTATTGCGAGAGGGAAGGTGAGGAGCGGCACTTGCTGGCGCACAAGACAACTCGGGGCCGGATCAAGTTTTGACCTCGTCGGCTCCCTCCTACCGCCGGCTGTGTATATCCCCGGCGCGGTTGCTGGAGCTATATGGCTTGCTTGGGCAATGTCGGAGTTGCTGATATGCAGGGAAGCTTGCTGTATGGGCGGCCATACATCAGGGGGGAAAGATCAACGATAAGTAAGGGGGCGGCGAAGTCGTCCAAGCTCTTAATGGCTACGACGCGGGTGTTAATGACAAATGCACAGACCTCGTCAGTAAGTTATTGAGTAATGGTTTGGATGCTTTGTGTTGTGATCAAATTCACATTTTATTAACTTAGATCACTCATACTAAAACTGTATGGAACTGTTATGTTATTGGGGAAGCTGTTATGAGCAAAGCAAGATTTCTCATTGTCGCGATGGTAACCGCTACACTGCTGGGGGATTTCCAGGCCTGGGCCGCCACACAGTCAGTCACGGCGAACATCGCGTTCGACACGCCTCTAACGCTGACCAAGAACGCGGACATTAATTTCGGAACGATGACGGCATCCAACGTTAGCACTTACAGGATCACGCCCGCAGGCGTCATCACGACCACAGTGGGCACGGGCGCGTATCTCAATGGCGCGACCAACGCGGGCAGCATCACCATCGTCGGTGGCGCCGATACGGTCGCGATTTCTGTGGGAGGGTATACGGCTAACAACGGAGTCACGCCTTCCAATGCTTCTTGCGCCTATAATGGCGGCGCTGCGGTCACACCTTGCTCCTATGCCGCCGGGACGGCGCCGGGAGCGGGCAAGACCCTGCTGCTGGGCGTGGATGTCGCGGCTGACGGCACACAGGCTGCGGGCACCAGCGCCGCGCCGACCTTCACCGTGACGGTGGTTGACAATTAACCAGCCTTGAAGCCGGCCAGCTGAGTCCGGAGGAGGTAGCGATGCGCGCGGCTACTGGAAAATGTCTCGCTTTCGCCGTCGCCGCCGGCCTGACGCTGCCGGGCTTCGCTTCCGGTAACCCGGCCGCAAGCAATGCCACAGCTACAGCAAGCGCCAATGCCACGGTCAACATCACAGCGAACATGTCTTTCGAACGGGACATCACTGTCAGCGTGGCGTCCGATCTTACTTTCGTGGGCGCACAAACCGGACCCAACGACAAAGTCATGCCGGACGCGGCTGGGAACATGCTCCTTGATGGCAAGGACGAGACCCTGGGCCCGTACGGCCGCCCTGGCGTCATCACTATAGGCGATTCAAGGGGTCAGATCCTCAACTTCCTGCTCGGCAACTACCGCCCGGCTGGCGGCATTTCGTCCCTTCATGCGCGCTGCGCCCTCAAGGGCGCCGAAAACGCGGCGTGCGACACGCGGCCCGTTTCGGGGGAACGGGAAAATACACTCTTCATTGGCATGAATATGGCGGTGGAGGATGGAATAGCGCCGGTTGACAACAAGAGCATCCCCTCATTTGATATGTCCATTGTGTACCAATAGGATCAGCGAAATGCTAGCACCAGCCAATTCAACATCTGCAACACAGCCCGGCTCCGGTTTGTCGAAAGTGTTGCTGCTCGCGGTCCTTCTGTGCTGCATCCACGGTAGAATGAGTTTCGCAACTGTCACGCAAACCCAAACCGGATCTCTAAATTACGCGTACCTGCTGCAGCCTTCCAGCGGCTCACAGACCTGCGTTATCCTTTATAACCAAAGTGGCAATACCTGCAACTCCGGCACCGGCACTTTTGCCTATGGCTCCGCTAACCCTTTCTCGGCGACGATATACTGCTCGGACTGCGGGGCCAACAATACAGTTACCGTAAGTTCCAGCCCAACTGGTACGGGCGTAACCAGCGTCGATCAATTTATTTGCAATTACAATAACGGCGAAAAGATCGGCCCTTCACCATTGACCGGGCTAAGCGACCCGGGTACTGGTGGTAAAACCCTGGTCTGCGGAGCCACCGCCACTTATACCAGTTCTGTGAATGATGGCGAATCCAACGCTCTCTCTGTTAGTCTTACAGTCAACTCGACTAATTTCGTCGACGGTGGCGGCCAGCTCTCTTTTGTTAAGGCGCTGACCCTTACCAAAAACGCCGATATCAATTTCGGTACAGTCACGGCAAACAACGCCAGCACTTACAGGATATCGACGGCTGGCGCCGTGAGCACGATATCGGGTACGGGCACACCGCTCTACGGCACGACTTCTGCAGGAAATATCATTGTTTCAGGCTCCCCGTACATTTACACGAATATCTCCGTCGGCGGCTATACTTCGGACAATGGTGTAACGCCCTCAAACGCGCAATGCTCCCTCAACGGCGGGGCTGCAGGCTCATGTTCGACCTATTTCGCCGCAGCAAGCCAATCCCTGCTCATCGGCGTGGATGTGACCACGGACGGCACTCAAGCGGCAGGCACGACCGCAGCGCCGTCGTTCGTCGTGACGGCGTATTACCAGTGACTCCAGGGAATGAGAAGCCACACGTGAAAAAGATGATCGGTATCTTCGTGGCTTTCAGCCTGTTGCTGCTCCATACCGCCCACGCCAAAAACGCCAACATCATGATTATTCCCACCCGCGTCGTGATGGAGAATAACGACCACTACAGCGCCATCGTGATCAGAAACATCGGCGAGGCCACCGGCGATTATCACATCGACCTCGCCGATCTGAAGATGCTCGAAGCCGGCGGGGTCGCGCCATATGCAAAGGGCGAGACGCCGCAATATTCCGCCATGCCCTACATCGTCGTCTCGCCCAAAAGTTTTTCGCTCAAGCCGGGCGAGACGCAGACCGTGCGGGTGATCCTGCGCAAGCCCGAAAATCTCGAAGCCGGAGAATACCGCTCCCACCTACAGGTCCACCTGCCCAACGACAATGTCGATGCGCCTGTGAGGGCCGCGGGCAGGGACGCCGTGATCGCCGTCCACGCCAGTCTCGTCCTCGCGATCCCGATCATCGTACGCCATGGTGCGACAACCCTGTCGATGGGAATTGATCAGCCGAACCTGACGCACGACGCCAACGGCAGACCGTCCGTGGATATGTATCTAACGCGCGAAGGCAACCGCTCCTCGATGGGCGACATCTCTATCACCTGCTCTCAAGCGGGCGGCGCCTCCAAACTCATTAAGTTCTACCCCGGCATCGCGGTCTACCGCCCGATCCCGCGCCGGTTCGTCTCCGTGCCGCTCGACGGAAACGCCAAAGGCGTGAACCTCTCGCAGTGCAAGCTCGGCATCGTATACGCCGCCCAGCCGGATGAAGGTGGCAAGACGCTGGCGCAGACGCAGTTCACGCCACAATAGACTTGGCGATCGCCTCGCCGTCGTTCACTATCTCAGTTGCTTATCAATAACTGCACAAAGAGGTGCGCGAAATATGAAAAAACTAAGCTGTCTTTTCCTGGCCTTCAGCCTGCTGCTGCCTCATCCCGCCGACGCCAACCGCGCCCAGGTCATGATGCTGCCCCCGCGCGTCGTGATGGAGAATAATGACCGCTACAGCACTATCGTGATCAAGAACGTCGGCGACGCCACCGGCGATTTCACGGTAGGGCTGCAGGACATGAAAATGCTCGAGACCGGCATGGTTGTGCCGCTCGATCCCGGAGAGGCACCGCAGTATTCCGCCATTTCCTACCTCCACATCACGCCCAAGAGCATGACGCTGAAGCCCGGCGAAACGCAGAACGTGCGTCTCATGCTGCGCGTGCCCGAAAACCTGGAAGCCGGCGAATATCGCACTCACGTGAAGGTCCGGCTCGTCAATGATAATACTGATGCGCCGGACAATTCGGCAGGCAAGGACGCGGTCATCGCCGTTAAGGCGAACCTCGTTATCATCATCCCTGTGATCGTGCGCCATGGTGCGACAACGCTGTCGATGGGCATCGCCGATGCCAAGCTGTCGCATGACGCCAAAGGCACCCCGTCGGTCGATATGTACCTCACGCGCGAGGGTAACCGCTCCTCAATGGGCGACATATCGGTTACCTACATCCCGCAGGGTGGCGCGCCGCAGCTTGTTAAGGTGTTTAGCGGCGTCGCGGTTTACCGCCCAATTCCGCGCCGATTTATCTCGGTGCCGCTGGACGAAACACCCCAAGGCGTCAGCTTGGTTCACGGCAGGCTCGACATCGTCTACGCCGCGCCGAATAAGGAAGGCGGCAAGACGCTCGCCGAGACGCAACTGGCCCTCCCGTAAGTATTCTCCTCCTATCAAATGGCCGCATCCGTCGGGGCTACTCATTTCATGCCTTCTGGCAATAATGCCGGCATCAGGCCGGGCGAGGTGATCGTCTTGTCGCCCGCCTCAACCTCGTGCGACGGCGGCGCGTCCGGTCCACCGGTCCCCGTGAGCTGGATATCCTTGACGAGGTAGTCCGAGACGGTGATAGTCAGCGACGGCTGTTGCGCCTGTTTGAGGCTGCGATCCTTCAGACTGCTCTCGGCGATGCGGATCTTATAGCTGCCAGGCATGATATTGGAGAGCAGGTAATAACCGTCGAACGCGGACTGGGCCGTGCGGATGACCTGGCCATCCGTGTTGACGAGTTCGACGACGAGTCCGGCGGGCTTTCGCCCGGGCGGAGCCGAGATGGTGCCTTCGATCTGGCTGGTTTCGAAAAGCGGGAAATTCACCGCGATAACCTTGCCGGGACGCGGCACCACCGTATAGGCGTCGACGCCCGATGACAAGGAGGGGTTTGCCTTCTGGTCGTCCGGGTCCATCATGATTCTGACCGGCGTATTGACGGGCAGCAACGTGGCGATGGCGGTTCCGTTGTTGTCGACCTTAACTGTCTGGCTGCCGATCCGCATCGAAGCATTGGGCGGTGCAGCCTCTGCGGGATCGCGCTGCTGGTTGTAGTTACTATCGATATAAGGACTGACAGCGACGGCGCCGGTTTCCGCGAGCGGCTTGCCGGACATTATCCATTTGCCGCTGCCAGGCACCCTGCCGATGGACATGTTGACCGTGAGGCCCAAGAACAGATCGTGCGATGTGCTGGCGCTGCCGGTCAGAGACAGCTTGTAGCGGTTCAGGTCAAAGGTCACGGTGTTGGCGATCTGGTCGCTTTTGCTGCCCGTAAGCTGGCTGGTCAGCGTAAAGTTGTCGCTGATCGCCGGGGAAAACGGGTAAAGTGCTGAGAGCCTGAAGCTGTTGACGGCGGCTTGCGGGAGCGGGCTGTAGTCGAGCTCGCCGCCCAGCAGCGTATGGCCGTAATAGCCGCGCAGGTTTAAAGCGCCCGTGAATTGGTCGAGTCCGCGATTATCGCGATCGTCCTGCAGCGTGTTGGTGACTGTGATATTGCCTAACACCGTCTTCGAAAGCTGGTTCGTCCATAAGGTCTCGTCGCGGCCGGATTGGTACTGCTTGAGTGTATAGGTAAGCGAACTGCTGAGCTGGCCAAGCGCGCCGATATTAAGAAGCTTGTCGGCGCGGGCCACTGTCTGGCGGTCGACCGGGTTGGCCAGGTCGACGATATCCTCCTCGCTCTCGAAATCGCGCGCGAACGTCTGCTGGAACGACAGGAGTGTATCGTGGATGTCCGTTGACAGCGACAGGCGCGTGCTGTCGCCGTGGCTGGCCGTATCGTAGGCCTCGTCGAGCGTGCCCAGCACGCCCTTGGCCGAGGCGCGCAAGCCGGCCGTGCCGTAGTTGTGGCCGCTGCCGTCCTGGAGCACAGTATGGGCGCCGCCCGCCGCCAGCGTGACCCAGCGCGTCAAGCCGTATTCGAATTCGCTGACGGTGTTAAGGCCGGTCGGCAGCGTCGAAAACTGGTCCGACAGGCCGAACAGAGTCTGGTTTTGCTGGTTGGCCGACAGATTGTAGGTGAACTGACCCTTTTCGAGCAGCGCGCTTGCGGCGTTGACGGTCTTGTCGATTTCCTCGACCTGTCCCTGCGGGCCGAAAAAAGCGATGCGGAACAGGTTATTCCCGTAAATGACGGGAACATTGGTGAAGTTATAGCGGCCGTCGGCGCCAACGGTCTGTGATGAGATGAGCGTGCCGTTCCGGTATAGTTCCACGTCCCAGCCGGGATGGGTTTCGCCGATGAAATTGGTCGCGTCGAAATTATCGGGCCGGTCGAGAGCCCGGTTGGTCACGATGAATCCGCGGCCCTGTGTCGGGGTCGCCACCTGCGACAGTGTCGCCGAATTAATATCGCCGAAGCGGAACGACGAGGCATGCGCCGGGCCCAGCAGCCCCGCCTCATAATCGTCGCGGCCGGCGCTGAGCCGCAGGTCTGAAATGTTATGATTCCCGAGATCTCCGGCCGCGTAAAGCCGCGTGGTCAAATAGCCGAAGTCACCGACCGCCAGCATGGAGTAATTGTCTTGGGCGACGTGGCTGTGGCTGTCGTAACTGGGACTCATGGTCAGATCGACCGTGGGCCATTGCGCAGTCGAATAAGGAACGTCGATTTTCTTCAAAACGAGATCCTTCGCCGGCTGGCTCTGCTGGGCGAGGGAAGTCTGTTTTTTCTTGCGCAGCAGCTTGGCCTCGAAGGGCAGTGTTTCGTGGGTCCTGACATTGAGCGTCAACCGGAGCCGGTCGAACTTGAAGTCGAGCGGCCACCAGTCCTGCAGCAGCGCGGTATCGACATAGAGATCATTGTCGTTCGCGAAGACGCCGCCAGGCGGCAGCGCCGTGCTCTTGCCGTTGATTTCGGCCGACTGCGGATTGAGCGCGAAGGTATTCTGCTCGCGGATGAACCAGCCCTTCGCGGTTTTCGCGGCTTTGTCTACGGTGATATTGAAGTCGAGAATTCAGCTGAGTTGCCCCAGCGGCAGATACAGCTTGCCGCCACGCCGCACCGCGTCGACGATGTCTTCCATTTGCTCATCATTGACGACCAACTGCAGCAGCAGGTCTTCGCCAGCGTCTGCGCTTGCGGCTTCGCCCGCAGCGGCAGAACTCGCCGCAGGGGGAGCGACCATTTCCGCCGTAGGGCCTGAGTTTGATCGGCCTGCTGACGATGCCGCCGGGCCCGGCGGTGCCGGTGGTCCCATCATCTCCGGCGCGATTGAAGCGCCTGTGGCAGTGCCCTTCAACTCCGCCGGTACCGGCGGCCCTGTCTCCCTGGGGGGCCCCGTTGCCGGCGCACTTTGTGTCACCAGATCCTGATCGGGCGACGATGAATCCACGTACGGTCCTAGCTGATGGGGACCGGAATTGTCCGGGCTCGGCGGGGTCGGTTTTTCGGCGACCTCCGGGAGAAGATTATTTTGCGTTACCGGTTCGACCGGCACCGCTCCGACTTGTGTAGAAGCTTTGCCAGCAGAATCCTGCGGCAGAGAGGAAGCGACCTGCTCAAGTCTGGAGGCCGCAGGGGTCGCGGCAGATGCATTCCCGAACTGCAAGACTCTTCTCCGCCAGCTTGTCCCGGATTTCCATGCCGGCGTCCATGTCGTCGAGGCTTCCCTCATGGGCGATAAAGGTGAACAGGCCGGTTTGGCTGTAAAACAGCACTGAGACCGACATGCCGTCCGCCTTATCCGCGCACGCGAGATCATAGGTGAGAACGACCGTTCCGCCGTTCTCTTTCTTGAGACCCGCCTTGGCCGCGAACGCCCTGTCACAACGCTCCATACTGCTGATGAGGTATTCCGCAACCATCTCGTCGAATCCGGAGGGATCACGCAGCTTCTGTTGCTCAGCTTCACCCGAAAGAGAACCGGTGCGCCAGGTAAAGGCGACACCCGAACCAACGTGCACTTTAGTAATACCGGATTTCAGGGTGACGGAGGGTGCGAGAAATTGCTCTAATTCCGCCACAGTGAGCAGGCGGGCATCGGATATCGCCGCTCCGGACGGAGCGGCAAGGACCGGAGTGGATTTTGGAGAAGCGTGTCGCTGTTTTTCAAAGTCGAGTCCCGTTGCATCCGCCGAACCAGGAATGATCTGGGCAGCCGCGGGTATAGGAAGTTGCGTCGATGCCATCAGCACCGAAATCAAGGTGATACTTATTTTATGAAAACATGCCACGGGGGTCCACAACGCCAGAAACAGACATCATTCCTTGCCCCACTAAGTTACTATAGCTAGTTGTTTTATCAACACCTTCTGTAATTCACATCCTTGGGTTGAATTAGCTGTTACTGCTATAGGAGGCCAGTAGCCTGACTGCGATGATCGGACAAAACGACGAGGAAAAGACAACACGACTAACCGTCCGATGCATTCTAGGCAAACTGCGAAAGCAGCCATGATTTATGCCTTGTCAGGTAAATTTATGGGTCTCTGACAGGAGCTAGGTTCGATAGATGCTGGAAGCTTGCCTCCCATAGCCCAAAATCCGATACCGGATGGCGCGGCTCTTCACCTTTCTTGTGTTCATAGCCAAGCCTATATGCTTTTCCTAGCCCGTTGGGTTCGATGGTCAGCTATGGAAAGAGTCGGTGGCGGTCCTCTCTCCTACACTTCGATCTGGGTACAATCGGGCTTGTCGATAAAACAATCGCCGTTCTCGCTGTAGACTAAGTGGTGCAAACCCCTTGAACCGGGGAGAACGGCGACGTTCTGGGCATGTTTTTTGGGTGTAAGCAGCCCCCTCGGGAAAGGAGGCTTGGTGGAAGCCAAAGACGCATTTTTATTGCGCCGAATTTCTTTGTCATAATTTGAAAGAACCGCTAGGATCGGAGTCACAAGTAAAGCCCAGTGTCTCCGACGGCAGAGCGGTTTCCGCGTGTTTCTCGCCTGCCTGATACGGCCCGGCTAAAACAGCCTAGAACTTTAAGTTCAAGGTTGTTTTTTCATGTCCGGGTCCTTTCTCTCACCACCCGCATGGTCAACCTCGAACGCTTTCAGGGTGGAATGTGACGGTGGTCGTCACTTTATCGCCGCGGAAGGTAACCACGAAGGACATTTTGGGAAGGAGACCGCTGTGAACAAAGTACAAAAGGCAGCCATTGCCTTACTGGCCGGATTTAATGCTGTGACTGCCGTCGATATGATGAATCAATGTTCGATCAGTCAATGTTCTGAACCATATATTGTGCTGAATCCTCTAGCATCTCGCATGGTCAATGCTTTTAAGCGGACTGCTGTTGGCGCGGCAGCGGAAAGGTTTCAGGCCGCGGGTATTGCAGAAGACGCAGCCGAGGTCGGAGGTTTTGCTTTGGGGATGCCGGGGCTCGTTGTCGGAGTTGGCTTGGCTCGATTGGAAGCTGCGGTCAATGATTACTTCCCTTCCTTACCTGCGCGGCAGCCTTAAGACGCCAGGCGAGCGAATGACGGGTATGATGACATCATCTCCGAGGACGGTTTTGTCAAGCGACCTGATGATCTTCAGCCGTGAGCTGCAGCGCCTGATGCGGCCGTTGGTGTTTTCGTTGGTTCCTTTCTGACACGGCGGGCGCCGGTCGCAGTAGAAGCTACCCATCTCCACATGCTTTTGGAGCAGGGGCCATGCCATAAATTCAGAACCACGATCAAAAGTGATGCTCTGGCGGGCGGCGCGGGGCAGGGATGCGAGCCTGCAGCATCGTAAAGCGGCTCTTACGCTCGACAAGCGATGTGAGGTTTGCCGGGCCGTGCGGGTCACGCCAATCAAGGAGGTCACGGCAGGACGAGTTGAGCGACCTCTGCCGCAAGCTCAACCACACGCCTCGCAAGTGCCTTCGCTATGGAACACTCATGAGGTGTTCTATAGCCATTTACACCAGCAGGCCTCTGAGGTAGCTTATTTTACCTAAACCCTCGCACCCCAGGTTGAAGCCACAGGAACTGTCGCCCCAAAACTTTGATGCAATCTATGCGGGCGCCCAGTTTTTTGCGGCGGCAACTCGCGCTGAGATCAGACCAAAGCGTTCCCGCACGCCGGCAAAGGGCCCTTTAAGGTCTTTGGGAGCAGCTTGCTTGGCTGCGGCATTAGTCTCATTAACGAATTTCTCAAAAAGCTGGATCTTATCGGCCGCATGGCTGCCGCGTGCTTCAACCGCTGCTATAACTTCGGGAAGGTAGTTGTAGCAAACGGGTGCCTCCATTTTCTTCACGCCGTTTTTTTCCAGCATGGCATCATGAAGATATCTCCACTCTGCTGCGACCCGAATCCGAGAAGCCAAAACCGAAAATAATGTACTTAGCTGTCCCTTGCTCCTATCGCGTAGTAGATTCATCTGGCCTTCAAGCAGGATGCCGTATTGCTCCGTCACTTCGTCCGCAGATAAGCCGCTGTAATCCTTCTTCGTCATCAGACTTTCCTCCTCACTATAGGGCTGTTAAGGCGATCCATATTGCGATCAGAATACGAACTGCTGTAGAACCGCATTATTTGCACCGTATATAGCAAGGTGATTTCAATTACGCAAACTATTAATTTCCATCTGACTCAAAACCGCGTGCGCCGTCGAGTTTTCCGCGATGTTTAGGAGTTGATCACGGCAATCGAAGCATGCACAAACACAACGACAAGCCAAAACCCTTTATCTGGACCGCCCAGGCATCCGATATCCTGGAGAAGGTCAAACGCGCTCGCGCGACGCTCGATAATTATTAATCTGTGCGCCGCACACCACTAGTTTCCATTGATGCGGGAAGTTTGACTCCCGCGGCCGACGAATCCGATACCGGATAGCGCGGCTCTTCACCTTGTTTTTTGTAGCCAAGCGATATGCTGTTCCAACCCCGTTGGGTGCGGCCGCCGCAATGGAAAAAGTCCGATAAAGAACCCCCTCTCCTGCATTATGTAAACGCGCATTGTTACTCGGCTGTGGTTAGTTTTCGTAACAAACATTATCACATCGGTAATTTTCTACACCCGTTCAATAGCTTGCTGATTGTTCCTCGCACTCCACGCGAGTTAGCGCCGCTCCGCTAGCCGTTCGCCCTTTAGACAGACGTACTCTCAATAGCGAGGTTGAATGTGATGCCTTGATGTCGCAAATTGCGATATCAACAGCGTCGCTCTGCTCCAATGCGGTTCAAAGTTGATCGCTCCGCGGAGCCCGGGGCGAAGCTTATATCCATCCGAAGGATTAACGGCGCCGTCTGCCAGACAACGCTCGACACTTGAAATCACAAATTGTGATGTCAAAAGCTGTGATACTAGAGCGTTTCGGCAAGACGCTTGACAACTTGATGTGCCAAATACCGAATCCGGGCTGTGACCAAGGCGCAACCCCTTATCCCCATTGAACGAATCGCCAGCCGGATCTATTTGATTCGCGGTGAGAAGGTCATGCTGGATAGCGACATCGCCGAGCTGTACCAAGTCGAAACAAAGAACCTCAACAGAGCGGTGAAGCGCAATTCCCGCCGTTTTCCAGAAGACTTCATGTTCACACTCACGGCGGAAGAAGATGAGTCTTTGAGGTGCCAAAATGGCACCTCAAACAAAGGTCGTGGGGGCAGACGGACGGCGCCCAACGCATTCACTGAACAAGGGGTGGCGATGCTTTCCAGCGTCCTGCGAAGCGACCGCGCCGCCGAGGTAAATGTGGCGATCATCCGCACTTTCGTAAAGCTCCGCGAAATCCTCGCAACTCACAAAGATCTCGCGCGCAAGGTTGAAGAACACGACCGACAGATCGGCGCTCTTCTCAATGCTGTTCAAAGACTGCTCGCTCCGTTGGAGCCGCCAAAGAAACACCCCATCGGCTACATCCATCCGAAGGACTGACGGTCGTTTTTCCGGAGGATACATTATCACTTCGGGATGTTTTGACGCCTATCCAATGGCTTACTGCGATTTATAGGAACTTTCCACCGATACGGCGCATCAGCGCGTCACAAGCCATTTTACTTTCTCCGGATCGCGATGATCGAAGAAAGCACTGGTTTTCTGATCCAGACCGGTGATAGCCGTCATATCGTCGGCGTCGAGCTCAAAATCGAAGATGTTGAAATTCTCCACAATGCGCTCTTTGCGAACCGATTTCGGAATCGCGACTACGCCACGTTGCGTTAGCCAGCGCAACACGACCTGAGCCACCGACTTGCTGTGTTTCTTGCCTATGGATGTCAGTACCTCATTGGTAAACATCTTGTTCTTGCCTTCCGCGAACGGTCCCCAGGATTCGATCTGGACATTATTTTCCTTGAGGAACGCCGCCGTCTCAATCTGCTGATGGAACGGGTGAGTTTCGATCTGGTCGACGGCCGGCGGAACCTTGCTATTCAGCATCAGGTCAATCAGCCGGTCAGGGTGGAAATTGCTGACGCCGATGGCGCGGATGCGTTTGTCCTGATAGAGGCGTTCCATGTCCCGCCAGGCTCCGTATACGTCACCGTAAGGTTGATGGATCAAATAGAGATCGAGGTAATCAAGCTGCAACTTGCGAATCGATTTCTCGAAGGCCGCGTTGGTCTTGCCCTCACCCGCGTCCTTCAGCCATAGCTTTGTCGTGATGAACAAGTCTTCGCGGGCCACACCGCTGCGCTTGATGGCGTTGCCAACGGCTTCCTCGTTGCCGTAAGAGGACGCCGTGTCAATCAGCCGATAGCCTGCGTGGATGGCTTCGACAACAGCGTTTTCGCATTCATTGGCGTCCTGCATCTGGAAGACGCCGAAACCGAGAATCGGCATCTCGACGCCGTTGTTCAATGTGACCGTTTTCATGAAATTTCTATCCGTTCGGCCTTAAAAAAGTGTGAGGGGCTGCACGAATCTGACTGATAGGTTCACGGGTCGTGCTCCCAATGACATGTGAGTCACAAAAAGATGCTAGGGGTATGTGCCAACCGTTTGTCGACCTAAATGAATCCCGGCGACTAACGGCAACTGGCATTGCTCACGTTTTCCATGGTAAGAAAAGTAATGCTTGCCGGTGCGAAGCTCACCCGGCCGGCTTTGGTTGGCACGCCGTTGAGCGGCGGCAGTTCACCGCTGGCCGTGAGATGCAGCGGATTTCCGTTGAGCTGCACTGAGGCGTCTTCGGGTCGCTTCGCAGTCAGGGTGTAGCGTTCCGCACCGACGGGTACGTTGATGTCGAACGCACGCTGCCGGTCGGCATTGATGATAAGGAGAGCGACGCCGCCTGGCCGCGCTGCGAGGCAATGCGCGTACGAGTATACGTTAGGAGTCACCGGGATGTGCGGATCGAGTACGGTTCTGCCCATCAGCTTGTGCCACAGCGACGTAGCCCAATAATTGGGGCGAGGCTCGAAACTGTTCTGGTCCAGCAGACCATAGTCGCTCGAGGCCAGCGTGTTGTGCATGATGACCTCGACGCCGCGTCGTGCGAGGCCGGCATGTTCGACCAGGTAACGGAATGTATCGAGGAACGTCGAGGCCCAGGGATTTCCGCCGCATGCCGCATCCGCGGTCTCGGTGATCCAGAGCGGTTTTCCGGGTTGAAACCTGTCGCGGAGTCCAGCGTAGAATGCGTCGATCTTTTCCGGTCGCGAGAGCCATTCCGGCGTCAGGGCCGCTGCCACCGTGGTCTGCATCTTCGCGCCCATGCTCGCGCAGCGCTCTGATGCGGCGGCATATAGGTGATAAGAAAAGACGTCGAACACGGGTCCGGTTGCTTTCATCAGGTCTTCACTGTGGAGGATCCCGCCCATCTCGATGCCGAACGGCCCCTCGCCCACCGATCCGGGACCGAGGAACACTGTGCCAGGAGAATTTCGCTTCAGCCACGGCCCGAATACGGCGATGTCGCGGCCGTACATCGCGGCATTATATCCCTTCGGTGCACCCCCCATAGCCGCATAGGTCGGCTCATTCATGAACTCAGCAGCGGCTATTTGTGCTCCTGCAGATTTAGTAAATGCCAGCCATCGCTCGGCCTCTTTGGGTGTCCACACGCCTTGCGGGTTGCGAGTCCCCGCGCCGGTTGCGAATGAAGTGACCAGTTCGCCGCCTACTGCGCGTACGAAATCGGTCACGCCCTTCCATTCTCGTTGTGTCAGTACGCTGCCGAATCCTGCCGGAGCCTTGGCGGGCGGATTCGCGGAATCCGAGAAATACACAGTATTTGCCCAGGTGCCGCTCACTCGTATGTACGCCGGACCAAGCGCCGCCGCCAATTTCCGTAAACGAGGATTCGATAGATCCACGGGCGGGCGGTATTGATACATATTCGGGTCCATCCCAGTGGGAGCGGAACCGGGTTGGACCGGTGGGTTTGCTTGTGGCGTCTTCGAGCTCGCGCCGTAGGGCTTCCAAAAGCTTCCGCCGGTCACCTCGGCCATTTCGATGTTGTATGAGGAAAATCGTTGATCAATGATGGCAATACGGGGCATGTTTGCCGGATTAACGGAAACGCTTTGCGCCTGCATCTGAAACGCACACGCGAGAGAAAATACGATGATTAGTGCGGCAAACCGCATGTGCACCACCTCGGCTTCATTGTAGTCCTGTAGTTGCATACTGGCGGTTTGGATTTCGAGAGCGTCCCGCCCGGATTCGGCCGCGCCGAAGACAAGACCCGGACCCAGGATGCCGGGCCTGTGCTTGACGGCTCCTAGCGCAGATGATGCGCGATGGCAAAGTACGGCCACCATCAGTTCCCCCCGGGTTCACGAGGATGTACTTGTTAATGTCGGCCTTATACCGACAGCCATGCGTGCGCGGCAATCACCAGCGCTTCCACGCCTGTCTTCAACGTCGGATGAATCACAGGCGCGAAGCGGGGGTTGTGATTCGTAGGGATGTCGCCGATCTTTCCCTCCTTCTTGGCTTTCGCGTAGATGTCGGGATCAGTTCCACCGATAAACCAGAAGACCGAGGGCGCGCCCCACTCGGCTCCGAACGATCCGAAATCCTCGCTGGCCGTTGTTGGGCCGGTCTCCTGCACACGATCTGCAGAAAAGTAGCGGCGAAACGCATCCCCGACTCGCTTCGCTGCCTCGGGATCGTTCATGACAAGAGAGTAACGGTCCAGGAGCGTTATCTCTGGCTTTTTAGGGGCGCCGGATGCTTCGGCTTCCGCATTGACAATGCGCTCGATCGCCGCAAGCACCCGTTTCCGGACGGCCTCGTCAAACGTGCGCACGTTTAGTTTGATGATGGCCTCGTCTGGGATGACGTTTTCCTTCGTGCCGGCCTGCAACGAACCGATTGTGACCACAGCGGCATCTGTAGCCGCAATCTCGCGGGAGACGATCGTTTGAAGACGAAGCACAGTTGCAGCCGCCATTACGACAGGGTCGATGCTAGCCTGAGGCATCGAGCCGTGAGCGCCTCGTCCGAACATTCGGATCTGCAGGCTATCGCCCGCTGAGGTGATGACTCCAGCACGCGAGCTCAGTACTCCAGCGCACCCGACCATAACGTGTTGTCCGAGCACGGCGTCAGGTTTTGGAAAACGCTTGAAAAGGCCATCATCGATCATCGCTTGAGCGCCTTCGGCCGTCTCCTCGGCCGGTTGGAAGACAGGCATCAGCGTCCCGCGCCACTCGTCGCGGTTTCCTGCCAACGAGGTGGCAGCGCCGATGAGCCAAGTCACGTGCATGTCGTGGCCGCAGGCGTGCATCACAGGTACGGTTTTCCCGTCCCGATCGGTCGAAGTGATGTTGCTGGCATAGGGCAGCCCGGTCGCTTCCTTCACTGGAAGCGCGTCCATATCAGCGCGGAGCATGATCGTTGGACCGTCGCCGTTTTTCAACACACCGACAACGCCCGTCTTGCCAATTCCTGCTGTCACTTCATAGCCGGCTGCGCGGAGGCGGTCCGCCGCAATTTGCGCTGTCCGATTCTCCTGCATCGACAGCTCGGGATGAGCGTGGAGATCCTTGTAGACGGATTCCAGGTCGACAAGCAGTCCATCCACATTCGCAATTACTTTTCCGGAGCCTGTCTGCGGTTGTTTGTCCATCATGCGACGCACCTCGTCTCACGCTTATTCATCCTACGCCTTTGCGAGGCGTTCAACCTCGAATCGCTGGATTCCATTCTGCCCGACGCAGCCGACATCAGTGAAGTAGTAGCGCCTGAGAACCCGTGCTCGGACCTGCATCGTGAAACGCCCGCGAAGGGTAGGACCAGAAATGCGGGGCAAGCATGTAGCCCTCGGCAGCGCTCCTCCGGCCCAGCAATTGCTCAATTCCGAACGTGACGCTGCTCTCCGGCTTAGAAAAGAAGGACGTATTACCAGCGAGGCGCTGAAGGAAATTCAGAGAGATCTTTAGAGTGTTGTCCGCCTGAATATCCTTCGGCGCTCGGTACTACCGTGAAGCGGCATGCAGTACACTCCCCACAAAAGATCTATAGTCGAAGGGATGGGGCGCGGCCATAAACAACTTCAAAACGCAGTCTTTGGTCCTTCCCTGGCCCCGCGTGTCGGGAGCGGTGCTGGTTCTTACAATCCTGAGCGAAATAAAATCGCTCGCTATGCATCGAACGGCGGCGCGGTTCAGTTGATCGGAAGCACTCTGGCATTGACCGCAGACGATGCCCTCCCCAGAGTGCGGCCATGTCAAAGCGCGAATGGCGGTTCGCACGCGGTGTGGCAATGAAACACGTCGTCATTGTCGGCGGGGGATTCGCTGGCCTGAATTGCGCGCGACGACTGGCAACCCATTCCGACGTCCGCGTTACGCTAATCGACAAAAACAACTACCACCAGTTCCAACCACTGTTATATCAGGTGGCTACTGGATTGTTATCGCCGAGCAACACCGCTTTCTCCCTGCGCGCGATTCTTCAAGGTCATGACAACGTAGACATCAAAATGGCCGAGGTCGCGTCTGCTGATCTTAGGTCACGAATCGCCACAACAACCGACGGGAAAACCTATCAAGGCGATTACCTGGTTCTCGCCGCGGGCTCGCAAGTAAATTTCTTCCATACCGAAGGCGCTGAAACTTACGCGTATCCCTTGTACTCACTAACGGACGCCGAGCGGCTCCGTTCGCAAATACTTGCGGTCTTTGAATCCGCCGATCGCGATCCTTCACTCCTTGATAAAGGGGCGCTGAACTTCGTCGTGGTGGGGGCTGGCCCGACCGGCGTTGAAACCGCCGGCGCACTGGGCGACATGATTCCTCGGCGGCTGAAGCACGTTTATGCTGATCTGGATGTCAGTAAGGCGCGTATTGTCCTGGCGGATATGGCACCGGTGGTCCTGAGCGCGTTTTCTGAAAAATCGCAGGCCTATACCGCGGGCGCCCTGAACAAACATTTCGTACAGGTCCGTTTGGGATCGGCCGTAAAGCAGATTGCGTCAGGCCATGTGACTTTTGCGGACGGTGAGATGATTCCGACGCATACAGTCATCTGGGCTGGAGGTCTAAAGGCGAGTTCGTTGGGTGGTAATCTCGGTATCGGAACAGGTCACGGCGGACGAATTGATGTGGAGCCCGATTTGACCATTAAAGGCTTCGCCGGCGTTTACGCGCTCGGAGATTTTGCGAACACGACCGGCACGAATGACAA
This sequence comes from Bryobacterales bacterium, assembly GCA_963838885.1. Classification (GTDB taxonomy): domain Bacteria; phylum Acidobacteriota; class Terriglobia; order Bryobacterales; family Bryobacteraceae; genus JAICMB01. The sequence continues at coordinate 205,061 of CAWITB010000021.1, forward strand.
GCCCCTGCCACAGCTCGCGGCTGTTGCGGAACAGGCGGGCAAGCATTGTGCCAGGAACATTTTAAATGCAATGGCCGGGCGACCCGGAGAGCCCTTTCACTATCTTGACAAAGGCATCATGGCAATGGTCGGTCGCAACACTGCTGTTGCGGAGGTCGGCAAAGACCGGCACGAACTTACAGGGCCGATCGCATTCGCCGCATGGCTTGGGGTGCACGCGGCTCTTCTCATGACGGCGAGAGCAAGGATCGAGGCATTCATTGAGTGGGCGTGGGACTATTTTGGGGCGGTGCACGTCGATCCCGTGCTGGACCGTCCTGATGAACTAGATATAAAATGGCACGATTCAGAGTAATCGGGCTTCAAAGAGCCCAGAACAGGAGAATACAATGACCCAACGGGTACTCGTGACCGCCGGCGCTTCGGGCATCGGCCGTGAGATCGCACGTGCCTTTGTGGCGAATGGTGCGAAAGTGTTTGTTTCCGACATTGACCCGAAAGGCCTGGAAGCTCTATCGCACGAAATCCACGGCGTGAATACGAAGGTTTGTGACAACTCAAAGCGCACCGATGTGGAGGCCCTGATTCCGGTAGCGGCCGAAGCATTGGGCGGTCTGGATGTCCTGGTGAACAACGCTGGCATCTCCGGTCCGACAGCCCCAGTAGAAGAAATGGACCCGGACAAGTGGGAGGCGGTGATGAATGTCAATTTGAACGGCACGTTCAACGTAACTCGGCTTGCGATTCCATATCTCAAGAAGTCGCCCGCCGGAAGCATCATCATCATGTCCTCGCTGGGCGGGCGCTTTGGCTATCCGAATCGAAGTCCCTACTGCACGAGCAAATGGGGCCTGATCGGTTTTGCGAAGACACTCGCGCTTGAGCTGGGAGAGTTCAATATCCGCGCAAATGCGATCGCTCCGGGAGCCGTAGGTGGAGAGCGAATAGAACATGTACTCGAAGGCCGCGCCAAGACGCAAGGCAAGACGTTGGAACAGGAGAAGGCAAACGCGATGTCCGTACAGGCGCTGAAGCGTTTTGTCGACCCCAAAGATATCGCAGCTCTTTGCATATTCCTCGCGTCGGATGCGGGGAAATCGATCTCAGGGCAAGTGTTGCCGATTGATAATGCTTCGATGAAGGCGTCCTAGTCTGGCAGAAGTACTTAAAGGAGACAGGTGTTATGGCGGCAGGATTACGTGACCAGCTCATTGGGGCGTGGAAGCTGATCTCCTACGAGGAGCGGCCCGTCGACGGCTCCCCCACGTTCCATCCTATGGGCGAGAAACCGATGGGTATCATCATGTATACGCCGGACGGCTTTATGTCAGCTCAGCTGATGAATCCCGACCGGAAACCTTTCCTGTCAGGTGACTGGTTCAAAGGAACAGACGAAGAATACAAGCAAGAAGCAGCCGGGTATATCGCCTACTCCGGACCTTTCCATGTGGATGAAGAGACGAAGACGCTCACACACTCCATGGTTGTGTCATTGTTTCCAAACTGGCTGGGGCAGACACAGCCAAGAGTGGTAAAAATCGAAGGCGACGACCTCCATCTCAGTACCGCGTCGCCGATTCACTCGGGAGGCAAAACTGTGAATTCGTACTTGCACTGGAGGCGCGCCAGCAAATTATAGAGATTGCTGTAGGGCGGGTTACCTCGGCTCGTCCTCGGGATCGAAGTGGCGTACGACGCACAGGTGCGAACAGACGCGGGCTGCGCGCTTCGGCGTTCTGAAGCGCTGCCAGTCATCAAGGTCATCAATGACTTCGACCGGAGACCGGGAGAATGCGACATCGCGAGCGCTGAATATGCTCACTCCCCGTCGAGATATTCCTGTGGCACGTCGTCCTCCGGGAATTCTCTTGTCGTAACTTCTGCCACATCCGGATCGGGCGCGCGCTCGACGCCGCTAACGACGCCCGCCTCGAAGGATTGCCCTTCTTCCAGGAGTTCTTCAACACTCTCCGAATCCGCCTCGGCGGTATCGGGTATCCCCTGGGTATCCCCGGATTGCCCAGCCGCTTCAGCCTCGAAATCGCGGTCCGCTTTGTCGTGAGGCATGAAATGATTGTAGGCCATCCGGGTCAGCCGAACGCCGTGCCGCGCTCCCGCAAACGTGGGAACGCAAGCGCGGGACACGCTGTAAAATTTGTTGAGGAGGCCTTATGTCCCTCAGGCCCGTGAAGAAGCTCAGCAAGTCGAAGCCGACACTGGAGGGCGCGGGAGTTCATTTGCGCCGCGCCTTCGGGTTCGGAAATACCTCCGATTTTGACCCCTTCCTGCTCCTGGACGATTTTCGGAACGATGTGCCGGAAGATTATCTGGCAGGATTCCCGTGGCATCCTCACCGCGGCATCGAAACGATTACTTACGTCCTCGCGGGAACCGTTGATCACGGCGATAGCATGGGAAACCACGGCGCAATTGCCGCCGGCGACGTTCAGTGGATGACAGCGGGAAAGGGCATCATTCATCAGGAGATGCCGAAGGGCGATCAGGATGGCCGAATGCACGGTTTCCAGCTATGGGCGAACCTGCCGTCTTCGCTCAAAATGACTGCTCCCCATTATCAAGAGGTGAAAGCAGCTGAGATCCCCGTTGTCAAAGACGACGACGGAACCGCGGTGCGCATCATCTGTGGAACCTTCTGGGGTAAGACAGGACCGGCAGATGGAATCGCGGCGCAGCCGATTTACCTGGATGTCTCGGTACCGCCCGGACGCAGGAGAGCACTCCCTATCGAAACAGGGCGCCACGCCTTCGCTTACGTTTTCGCCGGAGCTGGAAAGTTTTGTAACGCCTCCGCTCCGCTCGCGGTTCCTACCGAAAGCGTCGGATGGTGGGACAAGACGCCACCCTTGCAGGCCGACAACCGCTCGCTCGTACTATTTGATAATGGTGACGAGGTTGTCGTTCAGGCGGGGGAGGATGGAATCCGTTTTCTGCTGGTCTCCGGTAAGCCAATCGAGGAGCCGGTCGCATGGTACGGGCCCATCGTTATGAATACTCAACAGGAACTGCAGCAAGCGTTCGAAGAATTGAATGAAGGGATTTTCTTGAAGTAGACGGGTTCTGATCGATTCAGCAGGACAACGCTGCGCCGCGCAGCGGGACGGCATCGCCGACCGTAACACTATGACGAATCGACTGTCGCTCGCAACTCAGATGGAAAAGGAAGGCTTGAGCTTATGAAGGCAGTTCGAATGTATGGCTATGGGGACATCGACCAACTTCGATACGAAGATGTACCCGACCCGAAGCCCGGCCCAGACGAAGTTCTCATTAAGGTGTTTGCGACCAGCGTAAATCCTATCGACTGGAAAATCAGGCGAGGCGATCTGAAGGACGTCATGCCGCTGCATTTTCCCGTAATCCTCGGGCGCGATGTTGCGGGCGAAGTTGTCAACACCGGTACAAACGTCACGACTCTCAAACCGGGCCAGCACGTCATGGGCCTGGCAAATCAGTCGTATGCTGAACTTCTGACTGCAGCCAGCGATGTCTTAACGCCCATTCCCGCGGGATTGGATGATAAACAGGCCGCCGCGCTCCCGTTGGTCACCACCACTGGCGCCGAGTTGATCGATCGGATAGGGCCTGGACCGGGCGACACCATATTGGTGACCGGAGCGTTTGGAAACGTCGGCCGGACCGCAGTATACGCATCCAAGCAACGGGGAGCGCGTGTCATCGCCGGCGTGCTTTCAGCACAGAAAGATGATTCTCGGTCCCTCGGGGCCGACCAGATCGTCGCTACGGACAGCGATGATGAGATCGCATCCTTGCCGACCTTAAACGCGATTGCAGATACCGTTGGTGGCCGGTTAATCGGCAAACTCATCCCGAAGCTGGCGCATGGGGGAACTCTCGGCTCGGTTCTGGGCAAACCGAAAGCTGCCGAAGGAAAGGACATTCGCGTCGAAGCGGTGCTGTCGCATCCCGATGCCTCACTCCTCGCAAAGCTGGCCGAAGCGGTTCGCAGCGGGGCCCTCGTGATCCCCGTCGCACGCGAATTCAGTCTGCGCGACGCTGGCGAGGCACAAACGTTGTCGGAACGCGGCAGCATCAATGGGAAGATCGTTCTGGTCCCGTGACTGCGCGCCGAAAATTACTGTTCTACAGCGAGATAGTGAGTGACGCGTGGGGCGGTGGCACCTTTGTGCATTGCCACGATGCGTTGCTGCACTTCCTGGTCGGAAACTGTGAACCGCTCGTGTTGCCGCAAATGCTCAAGCCAGGATTCGACCAGGAACTCTTCGACGTATCTACCAGGACCGGCGGGATCGACAAAGAGGCCCCATTGCAGGGCGCCGTCACGACGTCGGATCGCTTCCATACGCCGCATCTCGGATATAAACTCCTCCACGCGCTCGGTGTCGATTTCATATTGCACCGTGACGAGGACTGGCGTATTTTCGGCCGAACTATCAGGTGAGATTTCCGGTGTCGGCCACTTCCCTGCGGGCTTGAGATTCAACGCCAAGCCCTGCTTCAGTGAATACCTGAATACGAGCCCCATACTTAAGAGCAGCCCCGCGCTCGCGTCCGCGAGTGCCCAGCGATATCCCCCTGTTTCGGCAATAATTCCCCACCCGAGGCTCCCAACCGCCATCCCGCCCTGGAAAACCAGCAGGTACACGGACAAGCTTCGAGCTTGTACCCATGCCGGCACCACCATTCGTGCCGCTACATTGAGGCTCGATATCACAATGATCCATGCCAATCCCCCCGCCAGCATGGCGGCTGAAATGAGCACGAAATTCCGGAAAAGAGCAGCAGCGAGTGTTACACCTCCGAAAATGAGAGTGCCGCAACCGATGAGCCGGTCGAGAGTGGCGCGGCGCTTAAGAAACGGAAGAAGGGCCGCACCCGCTACCGCTCCGGCGCCTAACTCGCTCAGTAGAGCGCCGTATGCTGACGGACCCCGCCCCAGTTCGCGAACGAGTACAGGCAGGAGCGCCCAAAGCGCGCTTCCCGATAGAACGAAGCCACCGGCACGGACGAGCACGGCCTGGAGATCAGGGGCATGAGCCACGTAGCGGAGCCCGGCGCGCACAGCGCCACAGAATCGCTCGGCTGGCAGTACCGACTTCCTCGGCGCCTCGCGCCACCGGTAAAGCACGATTATCACCGCCGAGAACGCGAGGGCGTTCACCAGAAAGTTTGTGGTCGCGCCGGACCTGGCGATCAGCCATCCTCCAACCGCCGGACCCGCGGCCCGTGCGAGATTGTATCCGGCGCTGTTCAACGACACGGCCCGAGGCAATTCCGACCGGGGGACCAACTCTGTCACGACTGCCTGAGATGCCGGTCCCTCCAGTGCTTCTCCGAAGCCCACCGCAAATGTGAGCCAGAGCAGCAATGCCGGGGAGATCCAGCCGGCGTACGTGCAGATGGATAACGCCACCACGGCGCCCAGCGACACCAGATTACCTGCCAGCATGAGCAATCGGCGTTCAACGATGTCCGCCAAAGCTCCCGCCGGAATAGCCAGAAGGAACATCGGCAGGCTCTCGGCAGCCTGCACTAATGCGATCAGGGTGGCCGACCGGCTGAGTGATGTCATGAGCCATGACGCACCCACGTCCTGCATCCACCCCCCCGTATTGGAGACCAGAGTTGCCAGCCAAAGCGCACGAAAGGCCGGCCAGACCAGTGGACGCCAGGGACTCGCAGGTTGCATAGTCGTCGCGGCTGGACGTTGTTGAATCTCTTCCACTCGATACGTCCCCTACTCTGACCGACGGTCAGCGATCATGCTGTTTCAGCACCGCCGATGGCCATGCATCACTTTGACCTCGGTTCTCGGATCCGGGTAACGATATCTTCCACGCCGGGCTGCGATTTGACCCCGGCTTGCCCGTGCTTGCTTTTCATGTACAGTTTGAAAGCTCTGTAGAGCAGCGCTACGCCCATCCATGCAAGCACGAGTGCCTCGTTCAGCAGGGCTGAGCCCACGAAGCGCGTCGCTCCCAGCAATGCTACTTCATTCCGCGCTCCGGGTGTTCGCGGAATCGACGCGTACGGTCAGCATCGAGATCGATCCTCCATCGATGCCCTCGACCGGAAACGTCACCGCATCGCCCTGCTGCCTGGCGCCTAACACATACAGGAGCGGCAGGTAGTGATCCGGCGTGGGAATCGAAAGCATCGCGTCCTTCCCGAGGCCTTCATAATTGATGAGAGCCTTTGACTCACCGGCAAGCATGATCGCTTTCGCCTCGTCTTCGAACCGGCCCGCCCATTCATATGGAGTGGGCATGTGTCGGCCCCAGGCGTATGCGTGAAGATTGTGAACCAGATTGCCGCTGCCGATAATCAGGACGTTTTCGGCACGCAACGGCGCGAGCCTTCTTCCAATTTCAAAATGAAAAATCGCTGGTTGCGTTTCGTCGATGCTCAGTTGAACGACGGGAACGTCGGCCTCCGGGAAGACGTGGCGGAGCACAGACCAACTTCCGTGATCCAGTCCCCAGGAGTTATCCAGTTGCACCGGCATCGGCGCCAACAGTTGCTGTACCCGGCGGGCCAGATCGGGATCGCCGGCTGCCGGATATTGCACGCGATAGAGTTCCTGAGGGAACCCCCCGAAATCGTGAATCGTCCTAGGCGCGGTGCTGACTGTTACGCCGGTTCCTGGAACAAACCAGTGCGCTGAGATCGACAAGATGGCACGGGGCTTTCCGATCTGCCTGCCAATCGTCCGCCAACCCTCGGTATAGCCATTATGCTGCACGGCATTCATCGGATTGCCGTGTCCAAAGAAGATTACCGGAAGTACGTCATGCATAGAACCCTTCTCCATCCAGCGCTGTTATTATGATCGCGTGAAATGAGGCGTACAGCGTCTCTGGCGCGCGCCGCAGTCGCAGCAAGCGTGTTTTGCGGCGGGTACGGCGACGGCCGGAATGACGCGCGATTGTGGTAATGTCGGCTGGCGTAGTATCAGGCGCGCGGCTCCTTGGGTCTTGAAAGCCGTATAGCTGTCGCGCCGGGTGGCCGCGCGAATGTCAGATGGTCGCGGGTTCTTCGCGGTATGGTAGCTCGTATGAAGGTTGACGATCAAATTCTCGTAAGCGAGTTCCTGAAGGTGCTCGATCTGGTCGGGACGTTCGTCTTTGCCCTCAGCGGAGCGGTGTCTGGCGTGAAGCACCGAATCGATCTGTTCGGAGTACTCGTGTTATCCTTCGCCGCGGCGACTGCGGGTGGCATTACGCGTGATGTACTCATTGGGGCCATACCGCCCGCTTCAATTCAAGACTGGCGATACATAACTTTGTCGATGATCGCCGGTGTCGTTACATTTTTCTGGTATCCCCTGATCGCCAGGATGAAGAGCCCGGTACAGATCTTCGATGCGATGGGATTGGGACTCTTTGCCGTCGTCGGGGCGGGCAAGGCAATTGCCTTCCACCTCGGACCGGGCGCGGCGGTGCTGATGGGTGTACTGACGGGTATCGGCGGAGGGATCGCGCGTGATCTTCTTGTCTCGGAAGTCCCCGTCGTCTTTACCGCCGAACTCTACGCAGTCGCCGCCCTCGCAGGCGCAGCCGTCGTCGTTTTCGGGGACGCGGTTTTTCCGAGGTCTGCGCCAATAGCCGCCATAGGTGGGGTTGTTTGTGTCGCGTTACGTCTCATGGCAATCCGGAACGGCTGGAAACTTCCCGTGGCTCAGCAGCCCGATTGATCGTAACGTACGTGCGCGTAGGAAGAGGACGCGATGAGTACCATTGTTCTATACATCGCGCGGCCTGCCCCGATAACCTTCCAATATTTCCAGAATGTTTATTATCACATCGGCGTCATGCGGCAACCTCCTCGGTGCTGCGCCTTTCTTCGAGCCGTTGAGCCCGCCCCATCCAGGGCTCCGGTCGGATCGCTTTCACCCAATCGGCGAATGACGGAATGAATCCGAGATCTTCGCGGACATGCTGCTCGCCGATCCATCGGACCGGGATAACCCGGCCGGTCGATAGCGTGACGGTCGAACCGAAGATGGTTTCAGCCATGAAGATGCCCTCGGCATGATGGCGCAGCGCGCGATGCCGGAAGTCGGCGATGATCATCTTCGATTCATCGAACCAGTCGTGAATGCGGATATAGTCGTCCGGGACACCGCCCCATTTCTTAACGCTGGAAAGCGCGTGGTGATAAGGATGTGCCATGGTCCCTCCCCTAAAATGTGTGATTGTCGGTCCAGGTGTCGGTGAAACGCCCGTTGAACTCAAGCTCGATGCTGCGTTTGGCAACGTCGATGCGGAATTCACCGTATCCGCCGTCGTTGTTTTCCCAGCCGCCATGCGTTTGTTCGAGGTAGTCGTAACAGAGGTTCACAATCGCCTTTTCGAGGGTCGATTGGGCGGTCAGAATTTCGGTGTTGCCCCAGGGCACTGTCTGGATCGCGACTGTAGTGTTTGGCAGTGTGGCAGGCTCATCGCCGCAGAATGCGGCAACGCCGTTGATCTGGCCGCTGTCGCCTTCTCCATCGAAGTCGACATGGATGCTGGTGATGCTGGTTGACGCCACTGCGTCGAACAGAACGGCCTTGTTTACCTCGTTCGCTTTGGCACGTAGATCCTTGTGGCGCGCGTAGGTGGTCTCGAAGTCGCTCATGTCGGTCTCCTTTCGTGGTTTGTCAGTACGCGGAGACAAAGGCAGGGCGGAACAGCCGGGCGCTCACCGAAGGGGAACGGGCAACACGGATCTTGGCGCGGGCAGCCCGTTGAACGACCGGCGCGCCCTGCCATGATGCAGCGGATAAGACTGGCAACACTCGAAAGGAAATACAGCAGAAGAGATCAACGAGCGGAATCCAAGGACTGGCTAGGGTTCAAACGTAGGCTTGGGCAGCCTTCAGATCATCATGCTCGAAGGCCGACGCCATGCGGTCGATCTCGGGCGCGGCAAGACCGAGCTTCTTCGCCGCCCGACGCCACGCAGCAACCGCCTGCCCCACATGCCCCGCGATCTTATGGGCCTCGTCGTCACTCAATTCGAAGTAGCTGGCGACTTTGAGCGCCAACTTGAGTGAGGCCGTGCCGTCGTCAAGATCGATAGCGGTGGTCAGGATGCGCGGTTTGATATCGGTGGGCACCGGATTGAGGTCGTAAGCAGGCGACAGCCGCCACCCGGCGGGGCCGGGCCATAGAAAGCCGTGGTTGCGCAGATGGTCGTCGGTATTTGAAATAAGGATGCTGAAGACAATCCGCCGCCACAGCGCGTGCATGTCCTCTTTGGGTGCTGCGCCGTGCTGGCGGAGGATATCGACGAATTCCAGGTAGCTGCGGGCCTCGTTGTCTTTCGCGTCAAGCATGCTCATCGCGGACAGGAACGGCACGCGTGTCCCCTCCTCCCGATCAAATCGGCGTAGCAAGAGTACCGGCCGGTCGGCGACGGTTTCGAGCCGCCATGCAGGAACCGGAATACCCGCCTTCGCTGCGAGTGTCAACGCCACAGCCTCCCACAGGACGGTGTTCACCTCGTCTCCCTTGTTCGGAAACTTGGCAATCAGGAGATGGCCGTCGCGGTCCCGGACCGAGGCTTTCGGACGGGCACCACCGAGCGATGAGCCGGGCGCGAGGAGCAGTCGTAAATCCTCGTCACTATCTGTGTCGCTCACAACATGCTCGGCGGCTGAGAGCAATCGTGGCAGCTCTATTAACGGCGGGATCTTCGTCGGACCGTGCTCCGCCATAAACGGCCCCCCTTCCCGCTCGGCAAAGCGAAGCGCGCCCTGGCGTGCTTCGTCGTCCACCATCAGCAGGTAGTCGATTTCCCTGACGGTACGCGGCGTCTGTCCCTCGCGTTCGGCGCGCCGCCGCTCGGCGCGGCGCATCAATACCCGGCCCCATCGATCAGGAGCGGAGTCGCCGATGGCGCCGAACAGCGGTTTATCGGACGGCGTGTGGAATGGACCCGGCCCGAGCTTCAGGGCTGGTTCAAGGGAAAATCGCTCAGAATGAGCGAGCCAGTCTTTGTCGTATTCAAAGGTGGCGCTCTCCCTGTCCTTGCGCATGCGCGCCCACAAGCGCCCGACAAGCTGGGGCGTGCATTGCAGATCCACGTATACGAGTACTTCCTTGTCCATCACTCAGACCCGTGCTTTCAGGCTTTCTCTGGCTTCTTCCGGCGCGAGAGCCGGATGCGTTCCGGCAGGTGCTCCTCTTCTAGTTCAAGCCCGACTGAGTCGTGCCTTGGGTCGGCCACGTCCGCCAGCCGCTCCACCATCCCAAGCGCGAAGAGGACGGTGGCGTATGCGCCAAGCGAAGCGCGTGGGTCGCCCTTCTCGATCCTGTTTAAGGTCATCCGGCCGATGGAGGCCCGCTCTGCCAGGATCGCTACGGGAATACGACGACGACGACGGGCGTCACGAATGTCGTGGCCGAGCTTTCGAAGGGCACGAACAACCGGTATTGGCACGCTTGGCGCTGACTGAACTTCCTTCATGCTTAACCTCCTCTATAGAATACCCTATGTGTGTTATTCTACCTTATAAGGGACGTTAAGTCAATTTATGGAATGGCGGATGCAGGTTGCCCCCACAGCTTTGTTGGCCGTATGCTTCCGTATGGGCTGCTTGGTTTCGGCAGCCAAGAGCAAGCTGTGCGGATAGAAGCTCGTATCCAGAACGCCAAGGAAAGGTAAAGATATAATGCAGCGTCGCCCTTCAACGCAGGACCTCACGTGGTTGCTGGATCTTCACCAGAACAAGCAGCTCGACCTCGATCCTCCGTACCAGAGGCGAAGTGTCTGGACGCGGAAGGATAGGCAGTTTTTCCTCGATACTATTTTTCGAAATTTCCCGAGCCCGGCGATCTTCCTGCACAAGACCATCGACGAAGCCGGGAAATCCACCTATCACGTCGTCGATGGAAAACAACGTACGCAGACCATCCTCGACTTCGTGAATGATCGAGTCAAAATCGCCAACGACTTCGGAGATGTCCGACTCGATGGGAAAAAATGGAGCGACCTGCAGGGCGAACAGACGCTTAAGCAGAAGTTCTGGAACTACCAGATCACCGTCGAGATGATCGACGTTGTGGAAGGGTCGGTCGTTAACGAAGTATTCGATCGCTTGAATCGAAACGCCAGGAAGCTGACGGCACAGGAGCTGCGGCATGCGAAGTTCGAGGGCTGGTTAATCACGGAAGTCGAAGCCGAGTCTACGCGTGAGGAATGGCGCACGCTCGGCGTTGCGACGCCAGCCCGTGCGAAACGGATGGTCGATAGCCAGTTCATCTCTGAGCTGATGCTCGTGATGCTAGAAGGCCGGGTACTTGGCTTCGATCAGGACGCACTTGATGAACTGTATGCGAAATACGAGGAGCCTTCCGAGATGGCTCCTGAATTAAACCAAGACGCATTTCTACAGCGTTTCGGGGCGGCCAAAACCTACCTTCTTCAAATGGATGGAGAGGAAGGAGTCGTTTCGCGACATTCAAAGGGGTTCGGCAACTTCTATACGCTTTGGGCGCTGGTTGCCCTTACAGACAACCTCCCACCTCCGGCTACATTGGCGGAGCGCTACGTCACATTCATGGAAAAGGTCCAGAGGCTTGCGGACCAGGAAGATCTCGATGTGTTTTTGCGCGACGCGCCTGCCGGCGAGTATACCCTTCCTCTCGCTTATCTGACCAATGCCCGCGGTGCAAGCACAGACCTGGGGCCGCGCAAGGAGCGGCTCGCAGCTCTTAGAGCTGCAACTATCGGTCAATAGAAATGAAAGTTCCGGCATCGGTAAGGCGACTTCACGAAGATCAGAAGGAGGCCAATGATCGCCTGAAGGCAATTATTGATGAGCGAATGCGGGGTGTGAAGCATCCACGCTGGCATTATGAGAGCCGAGTGAAAGAATTGGCCAGCTTTGCGCTGAAAATTGAATCAGGAAGATTCGGCAACCCCGCTGCGTTGGAGGACTTCTTTGCCTGCACTATCGTGGTCGCCAATGCCACGGAGATCGCTGAAGCCGAGAAATTAATCGGTGAGAATTTTGCGGTAAAGGAGCGCCGACCGCCGCGCCCTGCTCATACGCACAAGGCGCCCAACGCTTTTCCGTTTGATGACCTTCGTCTCTACGTGACCTTGCCAGACAGCCTAGCCGAACCTCCAACCGATCTAAAGGCGGTTGTCTTCGAGGTTCAAGTCAAGACGTTTCTTCAGCACGCCTGGTCAATCGCGACACATGACCTGCTCTATAAAGCCGACGACGCAAACTGGAGCAAGGAACGTATTGCATATCAGATCAAAGCGATGCTCGAACATGCAGAAATATCAATTCAGGAGGCCGAGAGTCTTGCTGCGAGTGCTGCTCTGGCAAAGGAAGATCGGCAGACGGCCGCGATCAAGAAAGGGATAGCCCTCGTAAAGTCTCAGTGGACAAAGGATGAGTTACCCGAAGACGTGCGGCGGCTCGCCAATAACATAACGACGCTCATCGAGGCACTACGTCTTGAGATTGGACGGCTAGAAGAAATTTTGAACGACGGCAAGGCACAGCGGGCTGGGATACATCCTGCCAATCTGTCTCCATACGCAACTGTCGTTCAGTACCTCTTTAGTGCAGAAAAAGCCAAGATGGTCTCACTGCTTACAACCGATGGCCGAACCAAGATTCTTATTCCCGAGGAGATCGAATTGCCTGGGGACATCGATCGGGCGCAGCTCAGAAATGCGGTCTTTGTAACGACAGGGGCGGTGTAGATCTGTGGCTGACGATTTATGCGGACCACCGATTCGCTATCGAAACCATAGCATCCACCAGGGTAGCTACAGGCTTCACGCAAGGACCGGAAATGATGACACCGCACTCCATAGAAAAATCGCGGGACCAGCGGTTCATATTGGCAGAGCCAATATAGGCCTTGTCGGTGTCGGCAAGGAGAATTTTGGCATGAAAAGTTTCCAACGTGGATTCTCTCAGACCCGGGTCGTGAGAAATCGCGTAGGTCATTATTTTTGCCCCCCATGCGGCGAGCTGCAGTTGGTGGGCCTTTAGAACCTGTAGCTCCTTCTCGTCACGTCCACGTACAATCAGAGTGCGCTCGACGGGTTCGCGGGCGGAAGCCTCAAAGAGATGGCCGATCCACTGAAGCCCTTCGCTGTCGAGAAACGGGCTGACGATTGTAAAGCGTTGCCGCGCGTGGCTCGCCAGTTCGATAAGGCTGTCCTTGGTGTCATACAGGCGCGCCCACGAAAAACCCTGTTTCGGCAGCATTTCCATCAGACGTGACGGATGGGCTGGTGGGCTTAGCGTAATTTCGACCTGGTTTGCTTCGCGGTGGCGAAACTGCGCATAGGCAACTCCCCGCAGGACAGCGGCGTGGCGCAACGCTTCTTCACCGTCAACAACAAGCACGAATCCGTCGGCGCCCGCACTGACCAGACCTGATGCGCACAGTGCCGCCAGGAGCGGCTGCAGCCGCTGGGTCGGCAGGTTTTCTTTGCGGGCAATGTCGGTAAGCAAGCCCGAGCGTACTGGCGCGGAGCCCCGTCTCGCAAAAGCAGACAAAAGGATAGCCGCGCCAAGAGGGTCGAACAGCGCGGCGTCCACAACCGCCTCCTCCGGCGGGGCACTTGATCTCATGCTGCTTTCACCTTCGTTGTCTCCAGCCGGAAATAGCCAACGAGAGGATTCCGGTTTGCATCCCATCCTGGCGGTACGCCACCGCCCAGGGCGGCGCGGCTGAGTAAATTGTTGCCGGCGATGCAGGCCACTTCAGGGGCCATAATGCATGCCGGGCAAGCGCCGCCGCGCTGATCGCAGAGACTGCCTCCGTCGCACTTGAGAGCGCGATCGGAGAGAAGTTGTTCCAACACCGTTAGGCCGTGGTTACGCCACATTGCGGATAAATTACCCAGATCAGGAGTCATGCCTCTGCGGTACACCAGAAACGCGAGGTCAGCAGGAAAGAGATATTCGCCGATAGATCCATGCTCCAGGCCAGAGTATTCAACGACGGCGTGAGCAAAATGGTGAGCCATCGTATGGAGAAGGAGATAGATATAGTTGGATAACGAGCGTGGAGTGGGAGGCGTTGTGCGTTCGCGATAGTCCTCCAGAAAACGGCCGAAGTCTGCGTAGTCTTCGATCAAAAGCCCCCCAAGTCGCATTCCGTCGCGCGGCGGCAGTTGTTCACCGAGCGCGTTTTGGCTAAGCCATTCGATGACGCGTTTTTCGTTGAGCCTGACGTAAAAACCTTCATTTTTCTGTTCAAGGAGATAGATCGGCCGTTTCTTCTTCTCCACGTAATCGAAGGCGCACAACCTGACGGGCATTTCTCTATCCTTGACCATCGTGGAAGGTGTGGAGCTGACGCGCGTATACCCGAAGCTGAATTCGCAGATGTCGAGTCCGCGAAGAAGGACGAGTTCATCGATTCCGAGCTGCAGCAAATGTTGCTCAACGCTTGCTGCGTACGATTCGCGTTCTTTGGCGTCTGCGGCATCGATGTCGCAGACTTCGGGATTGAGAACCGATATTGCCGGCAAACTCGGGTCCGTACCTTGCCTGTCTATGACCTCGGACCGAAAGGAGGAATGTTCTATGGCGAGCCGTATGGGATTGTAGCGCCTTGCCCACTCCTGATTGGTTTCCACCTGAGCCGAGAGCGCCTGCGACTGTAGGTGCTGTTTCGCGATGAGCCCGGCAGCCTCATAGGCCGCACGTTTCTCGGCCAACTGCCGTTCCATGGTTTGCTTCATGGCCGGAACCGGCATTACTTTCAAGATATCCAGAAGATCCTTGTAGTTCTTCGCCTCGTCGCTGCGTCCATTTTCCTTGAGTTGCCTCATGACCTCGTCGCGCGTAAGAGGGGTACCGGGAAAGTTGTAGAGTTTCATGAGTCGGGAGACGAGGTCAGAGCGACGTGCCGCCGTGAGTAGAGTTGTGACTTCAGCATCCCGGAATAGGATGAAGCTGTCGGTCTGGGCGTAAAAGACCGAGGACGCCCTGTATGACACCGGGAGCATGTTCCATTCCTTGGGAAGGTTGCCATGCCCGGCGTCCATCCTGGGCTTGAGCAGTTCCAGCGTTTCGCGGTCCGCCTGGACCACCTCTTTCGTGGCGAGGCATTGGATGCACTGGAAGCGCCAATCGCTGAAGAATGGAGAAGCTTTGGTCACAAGTTGATATTCTTCGAGGCCGCAATTCTGGCATTTTTTAATTTGATTGACCCTGCCATCGGGTGCCATAACCCAACGATAAGGACTCAGGCCGCAGTAATTTCCGGACCAGTGCGCATAGACGACATCAACCTGTCGCCAGTTGTGACGATTGGAAGCCGCAATCGCGCAATCTGTACGGTCTTTTGTTTGCGGCCAGCGACGGTGCAGATCCTCAACGTCGTTAAATTCGGTGAGACGCCCGCAGTCGGAGCAGACGAATACCAGAGGGTCCGGAAGAAACCCGATCCGGCTCGGTTGATTGAGGACAAACTTTCCCTGATCAACAAAAGGCTCATTCTTGTGATTCAGGAATGCATCGTCGATGCATTGCTCAGGCAGAATCAGCAGGTTCGTCACGGCAGTTTGTGGCACGCTGGAACCAGCTCTCGACGTATTCTCCGAGGTGTTCAAACAACTGCTTCTGGACTGCCGGAGAAGAGGGCGTAACCGGTGCGGACATGGCGACAGAGACACAACATCCGAGGCCGCCTTCATAGGTGAAGAGCGCACCGGGAGCATAGACTGTCGCAATTTGAGTTCTGGATCGATGCATTTGGTCCTCTAAGCCTCTCCGTCGTCGCTGTCTAGTTCGCCGACCCGACTTCGTTGTCTCCTCACAATCCGGAGGGCCTCTGCAATCAGCGTCTTCTCGTCGGCTCCCTTGATCCTGTGTTTGCCGAATGGTCTGGCGGGAATGAATCGACCCGCCTCATCAATGTCGCGGAGAGATGTCATCGGTTTCTGCCCCACGGGAGAGTTGTCCCAGTAGTCGCTCAGCCTTGTCGTGGCATTTTCGGTGCGGAACTCGTCTGTCAGCTGCTTGGCAAGATTGCGGATTCGGCCATCATAATAGTCCGGGTGCGGTGCGGCTCCCAAGCGGCTCACACCGCGGCCAGGGACGCCAAGCGCAAGAACGCAGAATTCCATGAAGTCCTTTGCCGCGCCGGGCAGATCGTTTCCGGTGAAGAGTCGGTTTACGTTATTGACCGTCTCAAATCTCGGTGCACGAATCTTGTCTGTATCCGCGTATTCCATGAATAGCTTCTGCTCGGCCCAGCCACTGAGCCATGCTTGAAAGAGGCTCGTCAGTACGCGGTCATGCGCGGTTGCGGCCCACCTCGTTATAGCGGGTGGGGCGATCATACGTTCAAGGAAACGGTGGAAAACATCGTGGGTTTCAACGATATATCTGTCCCGGCGCGCCTGCGGCGTGGGCACGAGAAGACTGAAACCTACGTGGGCACGACCTATACGAGAAGATGCTTGAATGAACTCCGCGATGTCGTTAGGCATTCCGGCGAAAAACATCGCATTGAATTTGTCCACGTCGACCCCGTGGGATATGGCAGACGTTGCGACGATATTTCTGAGGGATTGGTCGAGATCAGGAAAGTCATCACCGGCCCTTGATGCCGCCGTCTGCTTGGCGCATGATCTCTTGAATTTCGGCAACATCAATACCGCCGGAGATCAGGCGCGTATGAAATTGGGCCATAGTTCGGCCGTGGCGTTTGTGGACTTTCGCCACTTCCTCCCTGAACGCATCAATGACCTGGTCTCCGCCTTTCTTATTGGTCACGTACGTGAGTGAGATCCGCATCAGATCCAGCAGGGTGAGCAGAACTGCGGGATCTCCCGTCGCGCACGTGCTCGATGGCGCTCGCATGAAATTGCGTCAGCGGCGTGGCGGGCGTTAGAGCTCCAGCAGTCGCTGTGCGACCTGATCCGTAAGGGTTCCGGTCAACAAGTCCTGCCATTGCTCCGTGATCGCGAGATGATACGCAGCAAGCACGGCAACCGTCGTGACAGTGTGGTTGCGGCCATTGGTCATGATCGACGCGTACAGCCTCATCCAGGGCGCCTCAATTTCAGGGGCGCGCGGGCTGCTGCCCGCTATTCCCCTACGCGCAGGATTAGACGGGGTGGCTGGAAGGGCATAGAAGGATTTGTAGATTGACGTGCCCGGATAAGGAAAATGCATATGCCGACGCTGGTAAAGTGACCCGAACTGCTGTTGGGGCACACTGACAGTCGCCGTTGCGGCTATCACCTTCGGAAGGCGGACTGCCTTTGCTCCAAACGGACTACGGGATACGCGGTCACCCAGCAACACCGACCCTCGTACGAACAATTGCTCAAGCATCGTTTCGAACAGGCCGGCAAAGGTACCGAGGCTCTCCTCGAGCAAGTGCGCTTCATCCTGAATGATCAGGGATGGAAACGGATCGCAGAAAATTTCCCGCCCCTCCTTGTAGGCGGGAGCGAGCGCCTCACAGTTATTTACAGCCGGGCCTTCTTTCAGCTTTGGCCATGAAGGCATCACAAGACGGCCGGTTGCACATTCTTGCCATCGGGCGAAGCCAAACATTCCCATGACTCTGTTGATCGTGGCGGGATGCTGGCCAATGAGTGCGAGCTTATCGATGACGCCGAGGAGTACGGCCGGGGCGTGACGGTAAATGTCCTTGTCAATGATCAGGAAGGGGAGTGGTGACCGGGTTGTTTCTAAGTTCCATCGACATGCTTCATTAAAACACAAAATTGCGATTTCGTCCGTCGGTTCCCGAGGAGATTCGCCTTAATCCAGTACTCTGTGAGCACAGGGGGCACTTCGGTGTTTTGTTAAAACTGTCGTTGACCTCGTTGTAGTCGAGCACCAAGATTGTCGTCATTCTGATGCCGGGCGTCGCCAGACGAGGGACTGGGGCTAGGCGAGGATCGTCAGAGCCGTTCGGGGTGTTGCCGCCGCCAACCCAGAAGCCGATCTCAAACGGCGCGCCCCCGACAGACTCGCTTCGGCGCAACAATTCTGCGCGCATCAGAATGGAAAGCAGTCTTTGCGCCTGCTGCAGGGTCAATAATCTCAGCGGGTATCGGATTAAGGCCGTAACTCCCACACTCTTGCCGCGCAGGCGATCGAGGAAAAGATTGAAGATGAGCAACCCAAAGAATGCTTCCGACTTTCCGCCACCGGTCGGAAAATAAAGAAGAGTGGCAGTCTCTTCATCAAATTCGGGATCGAACCAAGGTGACTTCGCGTATTCATCCATGCGGGAAGCAAGGGTAGGAATATGAGCGAGAACGAAAGTGAGCTGGAATAGGCGCCATTTATCGATTCCGCGCGCCAATCCGGCTTCTCGAAATGTTCTGATTCAGCAAAAGCCAAGCACGATATGGCATGGCCTCACGGCTACCAGGCTCTGCGCAAAAGCGCTTGAACGCGTGCTCCAGAAGATCTATTCCCAACTCAATTCTGTTAGCTTCACGCGTATAGTTCGCAATGTCCTGCCTGAATTTCTCCCGCTCTCGATCTGCCTGATCTGAATCTTCGACACCCGCGGCCGGGTCCAGATTCTGCTCCTCGGCTCTCGTCCAGTCCCGGTAAGCCTTAATGAGAGGACGAATGCTTGCGGGGTCAAAATTGTCTGCGCCCAAAGTTGTGAAGTCGGTTGGCACGCCTCTGATTTCGGTAGGTGCGATCCGAGGCTGCTGATACCGAGGCATCCAGGTCGTTGTTAGCCGCAATCTGTCGCCGATGCGGGCCTCAGAGACGCCGCAGTTTATGCCTGATCGCAGGGTAGGACAGAAAATCGCGGAATCTATACGAAGGCTCGACCCGATCAAGGTTTAGGGCCCGGTGAGCTTGCGCTGGAAGCTCGATAGCGAGTCCTACCTGATGGATGGAATGGTCGAAACGGTGACGCAGCCGCTTTCGCACTTCATTGCTGTTGTTCTCCAGCATCACCCTTAAATTGCGGCGGCTACAATCGCGCAGGTCGCTGTCGAATTGGACGGTCAGGACCAGGCCGCTCAGGTCAGGGCCTAGCTCTCTCGCCGACGGGGCGGTGCTTCTCAAGGTGGAAAGAAAGTCGTTCCACGTCTTTTCCGACCGGAGATAGCTCGGCCTGATGTTGGCGGCCCGGTAGGCCCAGTTTCGGCCTTCGTCGGTTTCCACCCATGTGCAGTTGCCTTGACAACCGCTTCGCGCATCAGTCTGGTCGAAGCCGCCACAGCGGCCTGAACGGCCGCCTCATTGGACATGTCTACAGAAAGGGGGGTGAGTTCAATGGGGAGCCGTTTCCATTTTTGTGGAATATCGATTTCCTGGGCTGCCTCGTCTCGGTGGAAAATATAACGACCCCGCTGCGTGACAAGGCGGGCGCCGTCTCCTTCTGCTTTGCTTCACCTTTATCGGAAGGATCGGCCTCCGCAGTCCCGGCAGCCTGTTCAGGATTGACGCCGGCATCAACAACCCAATCGTCCGACGACACTTCGACGCCGTGGCTGCCCAGCAACTCACGATAGATCTGCTGTTGAAGGTCACGCCTCTGGCGCCTTTGATCGGCGGGCTTGGTGTTTTCGGCCGCGAGAGCGGCAATCATTCGTTCTCTCATCGCGTCGCGAATGGCCGCCTCCAGGTCCCTGCGCAAGGGTGGATTGGGAAACAGTTCAAGTTCCGGCTTCGTCAGCTCGTCCCAGCTTGGCAACGTGCGGACGTAAATGGAAAATGCAACGGTGATTATCAGATTTCCCTTGGCAGAGGCGGCAATCTGGCAATCCAGACCGTGCGCGCTGATGTGAATATCCGAGGTCTCATCCTGCTCGCCGCGTTCTTCAAATCGCGGCAGCAGAAATCCCGAAACAAATCTTAGAGAAGGCTTCGCCCCGAAGATCGTCTCGCCTTCCGCGCCTGCCCCGCTTGTCCGCTGCCAGGTGAGATTAAGAAGGGCGTCGACGATGCCTTCCTTGGCGTCGTCGAGATTGGCCGCGGTTCCGGCGGGCAGTGATCTCAAATCAATGACTTTCATCTGAATCACCTTCCGGATCGCTCGAGATTACACCGACCAGATGCTGTTCGGCGGTCTCGTATATCCGCCAGACTTCCTGACGGTGTGCCTCCGGAAGACGGGAAATTGCGCCATCCGGATCGATGAGAACGCCCATAAAGACCTGGTGAAACGCGTTACCGTTGCGTATACGCATTGAGCGTGTCCAGAAAATGCCCCAATCCCAGTAATGCCGTGCCACGTCGTCGGCAATGCCGAGTGCCTTCATAAAACCGAGATAGTGTCGGCGATCGCGTGGAGCCTGGGGTCTTACTTCGTCACGAGGGGTTTTAGCAAGATCGGCCACGTCAATCCATTGCCGAATCGATTGTGGCCCCGGTAGCGACAGCGTTGAATCGATTTTCATGATCAAATTGCGGAGGGCATCAGCTTTGGCTGTCATATCCCGCCCCGGCAGCCTGGCGGCCGCTTCCGCAACGGTCTTATGGTACAAAGTGAGAACCTCGGGTGCTGTTGCGCTGAGGTGCAGTTTTTCCCGGTGCGGCATCTACGAAGTCTGGAGTGAAAACGCATATCTGATCGCCCGGCTGAAGATCTTTTGCCAAGCCGTCTCGAAAACGATTGCAGCGCATCGGGATCATAGACGGCTAATTCCGAGCCGTCGAAGGCCCTGATTTGAACATCACCAGATGTGCGAATGATGCGGGTCGGGCCAGCTCCTGGCGCGTGGGGGCCCGTGAGGTCGATTGTGCCTACGCGCGGCGGCAGCAGGACGGTATCCAGATCGGGAATATCAATTGTGTGGCCGCTGAGCGCCTTCTGAAAGCTCTCCTGCGCGATCAGCATATTCCACCCAATAGGAGCGACGCCGTCCAGCTGCAGAAAGGCCTCGGCGCGTTGAAGTATCTGTTTTGCGCGCGCGAGATGGCAGAGCACGATAACCTTGGGGGGCAAAGCAGGGTGCGCCAGAATCTGTAAAAAGTGGTCTGCATGGGGCTCAACAAAAAGGATCTGCTGGCAGGGGCTCTCAAGACTGCCCGTGCGTTCAAGCTCATCAGTTGCTTCCTTGTTGTCGACGAGAATAATGTCTCGCCCTAGTTTTGTTCGTACCTCTGCCAGTTTGCTTTCATGCTCTATGCGCCACTCTGCAAAGGCCCGGATAAGGTCGCTCGAAAAAGCGACGATCGATCGGAGCGGCTGCTTTGTCATCCTGGAAAGGCAGCCGTCGAACAAGCGGGTACCGGGGTTATCGGTTGCGGCTATTGAACAAAGTTTGTCGTAAGTGTCTAGGAAGGATACGAGTTGCGCATGATTTGTGCCTGCGGCTCCGAGTCTTATGGCAGAGTTGATTTTTCCTCTGGGAGTCAGGTGGTCAAAAGGGGACCCTAAACTCTGGAGTTCGTATCCTTGATAGTTATCCGCGAGAAAAGTCAGAAATTGTTGCGGAGGACCGGGCAGGCCGATTATGTTTTGCAGGGCAACAAGGGCTGCCGTGACCGATGAGGCGACCTCGTGGTCGCCTGAATCGAGGAGCGAGCGTTTCAGTTTCAGGCCACAATCAACGAAGTTAAGAAGATCTGCGCCGTAAACTTCGGCAGCAAGTTCATCCAGAGTACCGGGAGCGCCTGTTGCTAGATCCAGAACGCCCGTCCTGGCGTTGAGGATCATCCGCGAGCGGGCGGGATGTTTAGGAGAGGCCCCTACTCCCCGACGGGCATCATATTCATTCAAGACCTTCCATCTGAGCGTCTGCAGAACGAACACCTCGTCGGTGACAGCGAGAACTGGAGGACACGCGGCCCCGTATAGTTCTTCAACGGTACTGCGGAACTTTGAAATCGCTTCCCGCCAGTTTCCCCCAAGTGCATTCCGGCATCGGCGGGTTAGATCGATCAGGATAATATCGGGACGCCGACCGCCACTATCGGGGTCCAAGCCTGCCTTGCGAAACAGATCTATCGACACCGCGTCTGGATGCACTCCAAAGAGGAAAAACGGAGTTTGGCATGAATCCTTCGCAGCGTTAATGTGTTCGCTGCGTTCGTTGATCCATGTATGACGTCGTAAACGCTGTAGAAAGTGATTTCCGTTGTCGCGTACAGTGTCGGCTTGAATCCCTGCCTGCGGAATGATCTCAAACAGAGTGGGATGCATCAGTGTCGGGTCGCGCTCAAGTGCTTTTTGTCGCCGGTTACCTGGCTCCCCGGTGGAGAGGTGTTTGAGGCTATGGAGTGCCATCAGATAACCAAATGCGGGATGGCGAGCGCCTTGCGTGTGCACTCGGTTCAACGGTGCCAAAATAGCCTGAACAAGCTGCTCTCTGTCGACCAGCAGCGTCCTCTGTGTTGCTCCGCTGTTGCGGTTCCATGGAAAGAAGAGAGCCGCGAGGCCACGGCGGTCACAAGCTGCTATCCGGGCAAGCGCTGCCAGTGCATAGAACACGGCGACACCCTCAATCGGCTGCGGCCACAGCAGTAAGACTTCGCTCTTGCCCTCGGAGAGAACGCGATCAAAAGCAGTGAGCACATCTTTGGCGGTCGGACCCACGTCGCAGCATTGATCGGAGTCATTGCGCCGGCGCAAATTGTTTCGGCGCGGTTGGCTTATTTGCGCCGAGCTGATCGAGCCGAAAGTCGCAGGGACGGATTCTTGGCTGCCTGGCATCGTGCTCACCTGTCTGCCGCTGCAACCGATGATTTCTGGAGAACATTCTTTAGTGACTCGGCATAGGCAATCTCGGCCGCGCGCTCGTCTTCACTGCCTGAGCTAAATGCCGCGCGCACATGCGTCGCAGTTGGAAGAGGAAGCTGATTCAAAGCTTTCGTGGAGACGCTTACCGAACCCGACATCCTGCGAAAGCGTGAGTCAACGGCAGCGGTGTTGAGCAGGCGGCAGAGCATGGCAAGAGGGATGTTCTGTTCTCTCGCAGGATCAGGAATGATGATGATTGTATGATTCTCGCCCACAAATCCCCGGTTGCCCGGAACCTTGACCTTTCGTATAACGGCGGCGTTCAGTCGGCGGCTCTGCCGCTTGTTGCTTGTCCGCTGCACGATGATCGCGTCTGAACGAATGATCGCAGTACTATCCGGCGCGATTTTCACGAACCCAATGCTATTGGAATCGGGCTGGCCGTCATACGGTTTGCAAATGGCTCCGGGCTTGATGTTGTGTGCCCAAAAAAGAGGGATTTCATTCGATCGCGGTTTCTTCCCTACGCGATATCGATCCTGCTCGCGATTCCATACGAAGTATCCGGCCTTCGCAACGTAACCGTAATCCCGTAGGGTCTCCAATCCAGCCCGGAACAGATCATCCTTGTGTTTGTCATCTGGGAGTGCCCACATTCGACCGGTTGGCTGTTGCGGAAGGTCAAGATTTCCTAAGAAACGATTGGGTTGGGCGACCATGAGAAGCGAGCTTGTGGGTACCGGAGCGCGTACCGAACTGCCTTTTTTGCGAAGAACCAGGACACAAACGTCGTACAACACGTCTAGGAATACGTCGCTTCGCTTGTCAATTGGATCAAGGCTCAGAACGTGCGATGTTTCTAAAATGCGCTTTCTCAGAGCCGAAAAATACGGCCCTCCCACAAAGGACATAGGGATAATGAGGCAAATGACTCCCCCAGGTTTTACCAAACGAAGAGTTTGCTCAAGGAAGAGGGCGTACAAATTTACGTAGCCATCAGTGATAACCGGGGCAAAACCCTTTAGGGTCGCTCTGGTGGGCCGAAACACGCGTCCATATGGAGGATTTCCGATTACTGCATCGTAGAGAATGTCAGGTATTTGCAGTTTGAGCGTGTCTGCTCGCCTAATCGGTATTCTGGGCTTTCTCCCGGCGGATCGGATTTCTTCGCTGAGCAAATCGGCAAGCAAAGCCTTCGACAATCTCGCGAGATCCGGTTCGATCTCCACTCCGGCCAAAGTTGACTCAATTGCTCGCAAGATGGTTTCGGCGCTTCCCCCACGCTGGCGGGTTTGGTCGGCGATACGCGCAGCAAGGGGAACCAAGAAAGCGGCCCCGCCCGAGGCGGGATCAAGAATGCGGTCTTTGCCAGGCTGAACGCCCGCTCCGACGAGCACATCGATTGCGTAACGAGCCAAATGCGGTGGCGTGAAGTAGGCCGCAAGTTCCCGCCGGCGCGCCTTCGGCATTAGCAAAGCGTATAGACTGGCAATCCAATAATGTTTCTCGTCCTCAGGGAGACCACAGAAAAATGAGCGCGTCCGCAAATCAATGAGCCGGGCTTCGATTATTGCCTCACATGCCTGTAGAGGTGTCATCTCGCTCTTTTGCAGAGTTGAGGTGATCTGACGAAGATCGCGAAGACGGCGACTCAGAGCCTGATGGGGCGCCTCTGCAAAGACGGTTTCCTGGATATCCTGAAGGCGGCTCATGTTCTTGCTGTTTTTTCTCTGGGCGCGGCGGTTGAGTCACCGACGTACTTCTCCGCAGCGTCCCGCACTACCCAAGCCAGCGATACCTTTTTTTGCTTCGCGAGCTTTTCTAGCATCTCGTAGAGGTCGGGCGGGAAACTGATCGATGCCCGGACTGCCGGCGTGCTTTGCGTCTTCACACTCTTTGCGCCCCTCTTCTTGTTCATAAGCCTTTTGGTAATTCACCACATTACACCATATCGGTGAAGCCGCAAGTGGCCGTTTTTTCTGGCGTCAGGGATTGTGACCGGATGGCCGAGACGAAAGGCTCGGGGCGCGCAGCGCGTAAGGCCCAACCGGCACGCTACGGCGGGGACGCTCCGAAGACAGGCGAGCGGATGGCCTAAGCGGGCTTTTTGTCCGCGTCGTCCTTGTGATGGCTGCGCTTTGAGGCGTGCTCGCCGTCGTAACCGAGCTTCGCCAGCTTGTCATCGAAGGCCTTGATGGCGGCTTCCTTCTGGCGAAGGACTTCCTTTATCAGCTCGTGGCGATGGGCTTCGAGCGTCTTCTGCTCGGTGAGGAATTTATCGACCGGATCGTCGGCCATGTTGAATATGATGCCATAGCCGGGGCTACCGGCGGGGGGCATGGACGGCGGCGCGAGGCTGAGCCCGCGCTATTTCCGTCTTCCGCGCGCCGATATTAGCGGAACAACGACCTGAGGGGGTATGACCAGTCCCTTTTTCGCGGCGTCTTTGGCCTGCTCTTTTGAAGGCACTTTTTGAATCGTGAATGTACCGTCAGGGTTGTGAATAACCATCAGGGGCGCGCCGGGTGAAGCAGCTTCTCCTACAGGCTTGGCTGCCTGGGGATCGTCAGCACCCCTCACCGCAGCCGGAGAGGCGCAGACTGCCAGAACGGCAAGAACCGGCGACAGCAGATTTGATGGCCACTTCATTTTTCTATTCGCTTCCTGCAACTCCCCTCACCTCAGATGAATCGCGACGAGCGCTATTTCTGTGACGGCTGCGGCGGGAATTTGTCCTTCACCACTTTGACTATCACGCCCTCGACCTGGATCTTCGTCAGATCGACCTTGCCGTCGTGGGCCAGGATCTCCAGTGCGCCGAGTTCGGTATATAGCCGCTCAAGTCCTTCCGAAAACGGCTTGCCTTCCTGCTTGCGGGAGAACCAATCGCGGATGGCCTGCCCCAGCTGCGGATTCTTCACCCCGAGGTCGCCGGTCATCTTCTCGATGAAATCGACCACGTAAACCGATTGGTCATGGGTGGGTTTGGTGTTGAAGTCTTTCAGGCTCATCGCCTGCGCCGTCATCAGGACGAAAAAAGCGAGGAAAAGCTTCATGCCTGAGTATAACCTGAATCGAATGAATCTGTTGCGGTGATCTTCAAGGTTTCTGTCAGCCAGTATCATAAGCGATTTTGCCGCCAACGAGCGGCCCCTGTCCTTCCTTATATAGCGTTTTCAAAACCTCCATTTTCCTCTTATAAGGACAAGGGGGTTCTTCAGATCGGGCCGAAGCCTGTCAAGGGCGCAGCTTTTGCGCTCGTGAAACCCTTGACTGCAAGGACCGATCTGGCAGCTTTGCGTTGGAGGAAAATGGAGCGGGTTGCAAAACGCTTTAGATCTTCAGCGCGATCTGGCCGACAGGCCGGGGCGCATTCTGCGTCTGGGGATTTTCGGCCTCTGTATTCTTGCCTTCAGCCGTTGTCTGTCCGTCAGCCGCTTTTGTGAAGGCAGGAACCGTAGAGATGGTGTATTCATCGCCGTATGCCGCCATGTAATCGGAACTGTACGACGCCGCCAGATCGGCGGGCGCCTTCGCGGCGATGTCTGTCGGTTTCGTTTCAAGATTGTTCTGGAATTCCTTCTCGTAGCCTGACAGCCGGTCATTGGCGGCGCTCACATCCCCTCCCCTCTCCGCCTCCTGCCGGTCGTCCAGGACTTTCTGCTTCAGGCGTTTGAGTTCATCGGCTTGCTCGATGGTCGTCTGCCGGTCCTGCCAGGTCGAGGCGTTGGGTTTCCGATTGTGGAGCGCGGCGGCTTCGTCCCGGTCCCTGCCCTCAAGCACCCGGCCCTGTTCGTCGCGGTATTCGCTGCCGTCCACATAGACGCGGCGACCGTCATGCAGCTTGAGCGCGTTATCCTCGATCTCCTTCCGGCGCTTCTCGACGACGATCTGCTCCTGCTCGATCCGCGCCAGCAGGGGGTCGGAGCGGTCGCGGTATTCCTGCATTTCCTGGTCGGCCAGCAACCGGCGGCGGTCTTCTTCTTCCTTGCGCCGGCGCTTCTCCTTCGGGTCCATATCGCGGAAGATCATCAGATGGAGCGTGGAATCACCGGAGAGTTCGAGCGCCAGCTCGTTGCTGTCCTGCTGATAGACCGCGGCGGCCCGGCGCGCAAAGAATTCGGTCAGCCATCCCGGCGGAATCGCGCCGTCCGGCAGAGTCAGCAACTCCCCTTCCGGTAGCGCGTCGAGATCGTCTTCCTCTGGCTCGGACATGACACTACCCCATCCTCGATTTCAGCCTACACGCTTAGGTTTAATATTCTGTAAATAACAACCGGGGATAGAGGTGTTGCTTTCCAGAATGAGTTCGCGCTGCTGGCCACTATTGGGGCTACAGGGGCCTGTGATGATAGAGGCGGAAAGGAGGCCCCTGCCCGCCTGAGCGTCTCAAGCGGCGACCGTACCCCAAAGGTGCCGGTTTCTGCGGTGCGGGCCGGCTCCCACTAACACCGTCAAGACTCCTGGTTCCGGGGCGCAAACTTGATCAGAGTCCCGTTTTACGTAGAATCTCCTGCATCAAGCCATCAGGTGTCTCAGATGAGGATGGTTCCATCCTTGGCCGCCGGGGCGGGAGCAGGTGTCCCGCTTTTTTCCCGGCTCCATGAAGACGGTTCAAAGAGATCGGCCCTGCGCGGGATGGTGCCATCCCCTACGCCGAAGCGGGATCATGGTGACCCGCAGGCTTTCGGCTTCGAAGCGAGGGCCTTGATAATGATGGTAGCGGGCGAGGGACTTGAACCCCCATGACCTTGCGGTCGGACGATTTTGAGCCGTCTGCGTCTGCCAGTTCCGCCAGCCCGCCACAGCGCAGTACTGCGCTTCTTCACTTTAACATTACAGGGGCGTAATCGCTCACGCGTCCCTACTCCTCTTGTTCCGTGGGCCGCTCGTTCTTCTTTTTGGTTTTCGGACGCCGTATGTTGATCGCGGCGGCGTCGAGGCTGTTCTTGAGGTGGGAGGCGTAGTATTTCTCGATCATCTCAACGCTGGTGCGGCAGTTTTTCGCGATCTGGTAAATGTCCGCGCCTTCCATGAGACGCAGGCAGATGTAGGTGTGCCGCAGGCTGTAGGCCGTGCGGGGTTGTCCTTCACGATCTTTCTTGAGGCCTTCTTCGTCCAGGATCGTGTTGAAGAGTTGCCGGTGGGTCTTTGGAAAAATCGTATCTGTCGGCTGCGGCTTGTTCCTCTCGACCAGCCTCTGGAAAGGCTTTACGGCCCCGCTGGTGCTCTTGCAATAGCCGACGCCGCGTTTGCCCCGGACCTCGATCTCAAGGATGGTTTCATTGCTGCCGGCGTCATCGACGATCTTCACATCGCGATATTCAAGGCGGCTCGCCTCGTCCGGTCGAAGGCCGGTATTGGCCATGAACAGGACATAGTCATGAAGCTGTCCCGATTCCCATTTGTACCGGGGATTCTTCGGACTGTTTGCCCTTCGCCGGGTAGCTTCATAGAGCTTTTTGTATTCCTCCGGGGAAAACCATGCGCGGTGTGAAATCTTCCCCGACGCCCGGTAGGGCTCGGAGAGATCCGGAAGCCGGTCCAGCCATCGGTGGCGTACGGCGGCTTTGAGCGTCTGCCGCAGAACCACGATTTCCTGATGCATCGTACTCCGGGCTGGGGGCTTTCCGTATACCTTCACCGCTTCCTCGTGGCGATGAATGCGGTACTCCTGTATCTGGCCGGGCGTGATCTCGGACAGTCCCATGTCGCCGAAGAAGGGCACCAGATGAAGCCGGAGGCGAGTGCTGTGACCTTCAACGTACTCGGCATTACGTTGGCCCTCGGTGATGATCTGGTATTCGCGCTCGAACTGCACAGCGGCTTCGCGGAAGGTTTTTTCGCTGGTTATTTCACCATTCCGGACCTTGCCGCGCAGCCCCAGATACCAGTCCTCGGCAAAGTCCTTCGCCTTGGCGAGGCCGTCTTCCTTGGTCGAGACGCGCCGGTTTTTGCCGGCGAGGTAGCTCGAACACTGCCACAGGCTGCTGTTGTCGCGGCGGTAAACGTGGACTTTGCCGCCGAGGATCGTGTGTTTCTCTGGCATAGCGGTCGGGCCTCCAAAAATGGCCAAACTGTGTAAGGCTTGTGTAAGTATACCAGAGATGTCCAGTGGGTTAGCTATATCGTTGAAGATAGGCTGTTTAGTGCTTGGAATGTTTTTATACGGATGATTTTGAGTCCCGTGCGTCTGCCAGTTCCGCCACTCCAGCGACTCTGCGGTCTTAAAGCAGTTTAGCAAACCAGCTCTGAACCCGACCTCATTGGGGGGCGGCTACTGGGGAGTGGGGGGCCTCGGCGATCGGCGGCGCCGCCGCGAGCTTCATCGCCAAATCCATCATGGCCCAATTCTCGTGCGGCAGGTGTGAGATCCCGCAGGCGCCATTCGGCCTGGCCACAGCGCTGAGGGATAGAGCGCGTCGCGTTGACATCTGCGAGCAGACTGGGTTTTAGGGCTTCGCCGAGGTAAGGACAGCAACTGGCGGCGCGGCATTCAGGTTCAACCGCACAATGGCCGCAGCCGCCTGGTACTTGAGGGGCTCGTGCGAATCCTCCAGATAAGTCTCAAGCAACGGGATATCTTTAGCGTCGCCGCATTTGCCGAGTCCGCGGGCGGAGGCGGCCTTCACCAGCCAGTTGCCGTCTTCCTTAAGCACCCATTGATACAGTTGCACCGCTCTGGCGTCGCACTCTTTCGCCATGTACTCCGCGGCGAGCGCGCGTCCCGAGGCGCCGGTATCTTTCATCATTCCTCGCGCCACCGTGAAGCCCATGGAAAACGGCCCCAGCAGGGCTCCCGAAGCCTCCTGCGCGCCGATCATCGCCAGCTTCTTGGGATCGCGAAAGGTACGCCGGGCATCGCTCATAGCGGCGCCCACGAAGCTTTCCGAATTCTTGCGTTCTCCGGTGAGGATCTCTTCGAACATGGCCTTGCCGGTGGGATCGCCGAGGTCCCACAGGGCCTTCGCGGCTGAAAAAGCGACCTCGCCCGAAGGATCGTCGAGCGCGGTTTTCAGCGCGGGAATCGCCTGTGTAGCGCGCATGTCGCCCAGCGCTGCCGCGGCAGTCTGACGTACCATGTGCTCCGGATCTTTCTGGAGCACCTCTTCGAGCAGTTTGATCGCTTCGGGGGCCGGTCCGATGGCGGCAATCGCGGCCACCGCTTCCCTGCGATGATCGGGATTCTTAGCCTGCAAAGCGGCGGTGGTCAGGACATTCCAGGCCGTCACATTGGGCTGCTCCGGCGCGGCGGAAACGCCGACCAGCAAGTAAAAAGTACCGCACAAAGCTGTCCAGCGCACGTCGGGGAACCTCCGTGTTACTCACGATGCAATTGCTCTTCCATCTACGAAGCTGCAAGGGCCATTCATCGTTTCGCGAAATACAGCGCAGCGGCGCGCTCCAGCTCGGAGCGGGTGATACGGGGTGGGCGCCCTTCGTATTTGCCAATCGCGGTCAGGATGTTACAAATGTCGCCCGGATAACACGCCCGCAGCTCCGTGCGGCCCTCGCGAAGACAGAGCTTCCGAAGATGTCCGGCGCTGTCGGGTTCGGCCGTAATACCAAACTTGCCGGCCACGCGGCCGAAAATCTGATCGAACGCCGGTTCGTCCACCGCGTCGACAAAGATCTTGTGATGAATACGCCGCAAGAATGCCTCGTCGGCGAGATCGCCGGGGTCGAGATTGGTCGAAAATACGACCATTAGCTCGAACGGGATCTGAAATTTGACGCCATAGCGCAGCATCAGGTAATCGACGCGGCGATCGAGTGGCACAATCCAGCGGTTTAACAGATCGCGCGGCGACATCAATTGCCGGCCGAAATCGTCGATGATGAATATGCCGTTATTTGCTTTCATCTGCAGCGGCGCGGCGTAAATCCCGGAGGATTCGTCAAGCCGCAGTTCGAGCATGCTGGGGATCAGCTCACCGCCCACGACAATGCACGGCCGTTTGCATAAAATCCAGCGGGGATCGATATCGGGGTCGTCCATCATATCGAGTTTTTGGTGGACCACCGGATCGTAGACGCTGATTACCTGGCCGTCCACTTCGACCGCGTACGGCAGCAGCACCGTATCGGTGTAAACCCGCAACATTCGCTCCGCGAGACTGGTTTTGCCATTGCCGGTCGGTCCATATATAAAGATGGAGTTTTGAGAAATAAGTGCGGGTCCGAGCTGATCGAGCAGGCGGTCCGGAACGACCAGATCGGAAAACGCTACCTTTAACGCTTTGCGATCCACGTTTAGTTGAGCCGATTGGGTCTTGGTAGCGTTGCTGTAGTCCGGCAAGGAGACTGGCGCCGCGCCCGCATATTGCGTAATTTGAAAGCGCTCCGCCGCCAGCGCTTTGCCCGCTCCCGAGAGCGAAAAATTATAGTCGTTGCCGTTCATGCCTTTTATTTCCACCAGCTGCTGCTGGCGCATCTGATGGAAAACAATGCTCAAGATTGAAAAAGACAGGCGCAGCTTCTCGCCCAGACTCTGAAGGCTGGAATAGCCCTCCAAAAGCACGCGGCGGAGCATCAGATCCATCACGAGCGATTGTGGAATTCTAAGCTCATGAAACGTTTGCGGTACCTTCGGCGCAAAAACCCGAAGATCGCGGGCGGCGGTGGTGGATAAAGCGGACATCTATGTCGAGCCTCGCACTCTTAATTCATCGGCGGTCGCCGCTCCCAGGTTTAGGACCGCGCCCAACGCACGGGCTGCACGAAAGCCGTCCGGCGGCAAGTATTCTCTAGTAAAATTGTCTCGATGCCTTGCGTGGGCCGCGCTGGCATTTGCATCCGTGCGCCAAGCCGCGGAGCAGGGCGCGGCCGAGCTGTTTCGAGAAGGCCAACAGGGCGATAAGGCCGTGCGACGGGGTCGTTCTCAACCGGTCGGGGATTCTTTCTTCGGCACCGGAGCCTTCCGTCGAGAACTGGCGAAACACGGAAAAGTGCAGGTTCCAGAAGCTCTGGGTTGTGAGCGCGTTCCGGCCCAGATTCCCGTAGGCGTAAACCGCTGGGACGGTAAACGCACTGCCTTGAACCACCGACTCGTCGTCTGTTGCAAATCTGTGGTCGAGCCGACTCAGCCGACGTTCAGCCGTTCACGCACAGTCGCCCGCCGAATGCGCCGCAACCCGAGGCAAATGAGAACCAGGGAAGCGCCAGCCGTTAAGATCGAGGCCGGCTCCGGAACAATATCGACCGCGTCGTCTGACAGGAAATTGCCCAGAGTAGCCGGCATCCCCTGCTCAGCCGAACTTAAAGAAGTAATCGTTACATTCATGAGGGGCAGGTCGGACCCGAGCGTCCAGACGCCGCCTGACAAAGTCCAATCGGCTGAACGGATGGCATTTTCTATTTCAGCCGCGGATTGCGTGAACGCGATGGAGAAATCAGGGTTGGAACCGTCCAAAGTCACGCTCGCATCGATGTGATGGCTTGCGTTTTCAAATATCGTAATCAGGAACATATCAGACACGCCAGGGGGCGCCGCGGTGGCCCAGAACGCGGCGGGCTGATCGCCATAAGCGCCTGGTCCGAACCGGCCGTCAAATGTCAATTCCGGACTTGCGCCCGCATCACCAACTGGGCTTTGCACCTCGGTGCCCGCCGTTAACGACTCGATCTCAGTCACGCCGCTGCCAGAAGAACCCACGCTAAATTGGACTGGATCTATCTCCTGGGCCCGGGTCCAGGTATTGTGCGGACCTGGAACCGCGACTGCCGTAGCGGTCACACCCCAGTCGTAATTGATTGTGAAAACCCCGATACTCGTAGGACTAACGAAACCGGACCCGAAGCCGAAAGCACCGCTTAAATCCGGATCGGGCAGGTTTGGAGTTGCACGGACCTGGGTAGCTCCTTCG
The DNA here is from genome assembly GCA_963838885.1 of Bryobacterales bacterium. Classification (GTDB taxonomy): domain Bacteria; phylum Acidobacteriota; class Terriglobia; order Bryobacterales; family Bryobacteraceae; genus JAICMB01. The sequence continues at coordinate 237,576 of CAWITB010000021.1, forward strand.
GTATTTTTGTCCCCGACAGGACTGGCAACAGGCCCCAAGAATGGCCCAAAGGCTGGATGTCCGAATGCAACCTGGGCTTGCACAAACCACAGCCTTATCCCGGTGTTCAAAACCCAACCCGTGCCGGTAATGCTGGTAAATGCGGTAGCGCCGGGATCAATACTGCTGGCAGATCCGTTCGTTGGACCGATCCACAAAAGGGTTCCCATCAGCGCGCAACGCGTCAGAGTGTGCAGCATGCTACCGGTTACGCGGGTTGACGTACGAATTGACGAAAGGAGGTCTACTCTCGTCGAATAGATCTGGAGATTCCGTTCAGGCATATTCCGTCTCCTGGTAAAGCCCGTCCTTCAGCATCTTCTTCAAAGAGCTGGCTCTAAGCAGAGTGGAGGAGACACGCGACGGCCTGCTTGGATTCGCTAAGCCTACCCTGCAGCCCGTTGCAAAAATCCGATCCAAAGTCGGATCGGGGCGCGTTCTCTAATTGAATTAAGACCGCGCGCCGAAGTTAGTCTACACCTGAAGCCGCCCTTGCGCAATAGCTGCTATCGCTTCTGCAATAGGTTTATCGATCGATCCAGGCTGCACCGCTTAAAAGCAAACCCGGCCCGGGCGCCAGCAACCGGTTCTCGCCTATTTCAGGTAGATCTGCACGGCGTTGCTGGAGAAGGAGCACGCCACCAGAGCGACAATTAACAAGCGTGATCAGGAGAGCTTGCCGTCCGAACACTCGCGTCGCGAAGTGATTTGTCGAAAGCGAACATCTTGTTAGTATGGCGAACTGTCAGTGACTGCACTATCCGACGAAATCGGAATTCGCCGGAAAGCTGAAAAGGCTCTGCACGAAGG
>CAWITB010000022.1:0-79950 GCA_963838885.1 Bryobacterales bacterium
ACGCGCTGCGGCAGCGGCCCAGAATGGCGGCGGCTGGCGAATGTCACCGGGATTTTCGCCAAGCGTTCGACTGTGGCACAGGGCGAGCTGAACCGCTGTCCTATTCGCTACACCTGGCAGAACCGGCAGCGGATGACAATTAACTGCCAGACCGCACATTTGCATTTACTTATATCGAGGCGAAGGCTTGTTGCAGCGCTGAATTACGGGCCATGGTAGTAACGCCTGCTCCGCTTTATCCTCATGGATTGCTCGCAACCGGGATATGCCTCGACTTGCCGCGCTGGCCTGGCACTATTTTTTCGTTGTGCGCGATCGCGCAAACACGGATACGGCGACCATGCAGGGGCAGATTATAGACGCGAGTCATGCGGGCGTACCGGACACGGAAATCAAGGCCCGAAACGCGCTCACGGGAATCAACGGAACACAAGGACGGACAGTTCCGGGAAGTTCTCGATCGCGGGACTCCCGATCGCCGGCCCTTATGACGTCACCGCCTCGAAGCAGGGCTTCGCATGGGGCTTCTGAGTGGAATCACATTGGCGGGCGGTGAAACGGCCAACGTCACCATCGAACTGAACGTCGCCGCGGAGCGCAACCGCATCACTGTAACGGGCGTCGTCGGTGAGATCCGTACGGATGAACCGCAATTGGGCGATCTTCTGACTGCAACGCAAATGGAAGAAACTCCGCTGCCGGATCGCAAAATCACTTATCTGCCGCTCCTGAACGCGGCGAATCGTCCGGCGATCAACCAGGGCGACGTCTTCATGAACGAAAACCTGTTCACGACCAACGGGGCGGGCGCGCCAGGCATGGTTCGAGGTGGATGGCGCGAACGGAATCGACATGTGGGGACGGCAAACCATCTTCAGCAATATCCCGCTTGCGGCGGTGCAGGAAATGGACGTGCTCACAAACGCATTCTCGGCGGAATACGGCGGCAGCACGGCTAGCGTGATCAATGTCGTGACCAAGAGCGGCGGCAACCAGTTACACGGCGAGGCGCTTGAAATGTGGCGGCCTTCGGCCCCCGAGGCAAAGCTCTCCGGGTTTACGTCCGCGAACGCGGGCAGCGGCAACGACCTCACGAACGACACCGTGGGACAGTCCGCCTGTCGATTTCCGGGCCGATCGGATCGGGAGACCGCACGCATTTTTTCCTGGCCTGCGAATTCACGCGTGAAAATCGCGCTTCTCCGGTGACGTCGCCGGTCGCGCCTGGTAATTTCATGGGACATATCGCGACTGGCTCGCATATTTCCGCCTCGACCACGCCATAAATCAGAGCAACAATCTTTTCTTGCGCGGCGATCTCGATAGCTTCAGCGACAGCAATCCGAATGGTACGGTGGGCGGAAACAATTTGCCAACGGTCGATCGCGTTTTTCGCCGCCGAACCTACTCCGAAGAGCTCGGCGAAACGGCCGTATTGAATCCGCGACTGCTGAACAGCATTCGTCTCCAATTCCAATTGGCGTCGCCCATCACCCAATTCGATCCGGTGGTATATGGCACGCAGTACCAGGTCCCTGTTTCCACCGGCGGCACGTTTACGACGGGGACCTCGCAATCGGCGCTACTGCTAAATCGGCAGTACGAGGCGGCGGAAACTTTGTCGGCGGACTTGGGGGCGCACCGCGTGCGGTTTGGCGCGGACGCGATCTTTGCTCACAATGGCGGCGACAGCAAGGAGTTCGGCGGACCGATCTACCTGGGACAGTTCGTTTATAACACCTGCACGCAGGCGCTCTCGTATTGTGAAAGCTCCGCATATCTGGGCAATATCGCCAACGTGAGAACCTATACGCAAAGTTTTGGGAATGCGATTACACGGTAAACGATACGCTGTGGTCATTGTTCGCGCAGGACGATTATAGGGTAGGCAAGGACCTGACGATCAATCTCGGACTGCGTTATGAGCAACAGACGTTCACGGATTCGCGCAACGATTTCGCTCCGCGGGTGGGCTTCGCTTATAACTTGCGCGGCCAGGGAAGGACCGTGATTCGTGGCGGTTTTGGTATTTATTATTCGCAGGTGGTGGACAACTCCGAAGCAAATTATGCGCTGACGGGGCCGACGGGAGTCTTCAACTACACCGCCGGTCCGGGGCAGATGGGTTTCCGGCGAGCATCGCGGCCGCGCCCCTGCCCGCGTTTCCGGCCGGAGCCATCGCTCCCGTGCGCAGCCTGTATATCCGCCCCGGTGACGCCTCGTATTACGACCAATTCTTCCCTACCAACACGCTAGCCGGGTATCCCGGCAAGTTACTTAATCCCTATTCGGAGCAATGGACGTTCGGCGCAGAGCGGCAACTGGCGCGGGAATGGGTCTTGAGCGTCGATTACGTCGGGGCCCATACCTTACGGATCAATCGTCCGCTGGACGTCGATGCGCCATCACCATTCATTCGCACCGCGCCCGGCCAGACTCGAACGGCGCAGGCGGCCAACTGCACGCGCCCCTATTGGATCTGGTGGTACGCGCAGAACGGCTTGACATGCAATCCCAGCGCGGTGACTAATCCACAGCCGCCCTACGGGGTCATTCAGACCGATGTGAATGATGGCTTTGCCACTTACCAGGCGCTCGATATCAATCTGAACCGCCGCTTCAGCCGCCGCCTGTCGATGTTGGCAAGCTATACCTGGTCGCACGCGATAGACAATGTCGATCCCGACGTGCCTAGCCAAAATCCGAACGATCCGAACTTCACCGGCAAGGTCGAGAAGGGGAACGCTATTTTCGATCAACGGCATCGGTTCGTACTGAGCGGCGTTTACGTAGCGCCACTGAAGATCAATATCGGCGGAGTGGCCACGCTTGCCTCCGGTCTACCGTATAACATCGTGACCGGCACGACGAACAGCGGGGACAATGGCGCAACTACGGACCGGCCGGTAATTAACGGCGTAGTTGTAGGCCGCAACACTGGTCGCGGCAATTCGATTTACGAGGTATCACCGTTCCTCGAACGTGCTTTCGCGCTTGCAAGGGAGCGCGTGCGATTGGTTCTGCGCGCGGAGTCGTTCAATGTACTGAACCATGCCAATTTTGTGGGTTACAGCGGAACGTGGGGGAACGGCGCAACGCCCGGCGCGGGCTTCGGCCAACCGCTCGCGGGCATTACAAACCAGCTTCCGGCGCGTTCGATCCAATTCTCGGCTAAGGTGACGTTCTAACGCTAGGATATCGAGGCGACCTTTGGGAGGCACTGGTTCCGGGTGATTTGTTCTGCCTGTCCCTGCCGCCGATGCTCGAGGTCCTCGAGCGCGTGACTTCCAAAATTATACCCTTGAGCCGAATGAGGTCTTCCGGACGTCGCTCGATTCGATTCAATGCCGTCGCCGGCGCATCTCGCCTTGGTTGATCGCCGATGTTAGTAATGAAAGCGATAGCGAACGCCGGCATAGACCTCGCGCGGATCGTTAAAATGGGTTCCTCCGAACGTCAAGCTGTTGTCGAGCAGTAGCCGCCGGTCGCCCACGTTCAACGCGTTCACCGACAGCGACCAGTTCTCGCCAACGCTCTTGCCCAGCATCACATCAAAAGTCGTGTGCGGAGAAAGATGATCGGGTCCGCTATTGTCGGCAAATCCCGAGCCGTAATATGCATTCAATGCGACCCAGCTCTTCCAAGGCAGGTTCGCTTCGAAGCCCGTATTCAATGTATGGCGCTGATCGTGATCCAGCAGGAACTCCCCGGTGGGCGGCGAAAAATCCGTCAGCCCGCCGCTAACGGCTCCGCGCGCCAACGCATGCTGGTAGGAGTACGCCAAGTGCAACTGCGCCGTGCGAAACAGCCGCGGCGAACGCATCGTCACTTCCCAGCCTCGCAATCTCGCCTGATTGATCGTCAGAGGGAGAAAAATATTCGAATTCCCTAGCGCATTGTGATCGAAGAAATTGCTCGCGTTGGTCTGAAAATGATTAATATCGATGTTCCAGCTCCGCAAGAGGAATGTTGACGCCGAATTCATATTCCGAATCGCGCTCACCGTGCAGCGGCAGAAATCCGAATCCCTGCTGGGCGGCAAAGTCCAGCGCGGGACCGCTAACGGTCGCAAGCGGCGGCGGTTGGTAATAGCGGCCATAGAAGCCCCGAAATACCCAATTGATTTTCGGCATTCGAAGCGCTACTCCCAATCGGGGCGTTGCGGCGCGTTCGGAGAGCTCACCCGAGAAATGGGTCAGCCGCAGCCCGGCATTCAGGGTCAGCCACGACAGCACCTGGTACTGGTCTTCGAAGAATGCCGCTTCCAACTGGCCCGCCGGCTGCAATGCCTGGCGAAACGACGCGCCGCTGGCATCGTTTGCTACGAGCCGCAGGTTTTCGTTATCGCTCTGGCCGAATGCATAAATTCCGGCGCGCGCATTGTGCTTGCCGGCGACGGCCGTCAGTTCCGCCTGACCGCCGGCATAAGTAGACCCGCGCTGATCGTTCGTGCTGACCGGCGTGTCGTTCGGGGAGCCTTCATAGTTCGTGCTGTTGTAGTGGAAAAACGGCGATAGAGTGAAGAGCACCCCGCTGCGAACCGTATGTACCCAGGAAAAGTTTAGAAATCCGTCGACCTCTCGCTCGACGTCCCTGACGCCGGTGGCCTGTGCATCAGGATCATTCGGGATCTGATAGAAATCGGACCGCGCCGACATGATGAGGCGAAGTTGGTTCGCCGCATCCACGTTAAAAATCAGCGAGCTGAAACCACCGAATCCGCTTTCTTGATCGTGAATGATTTCTTTGACCGGTCGCATCAGGCCGTAGTCGCTGCGATTACCGTTCACGCTGGCATAATACGCGAAGCGCTCCGTGTGACTCCCAAAACTGAGCTGGTCGTTGGTCTGGCCGAAATTGCCGGCCGTAATGCGCAATTCGGCCTCGTTGTTCCGCTCGAACCCGGTACGGGGCACAACATTGAATACGCCATAGGTGCGATCGCCGGAATCGGCGCTGTAGCCGCCGCGCTGCGCCTCGATATAGTCGGCATCCTTGGGATCGAATTGCGGTCCGACATTGCTGGCAATGTTACTGTTTGGCACGGGAATGCCGTCGATGGCCCAGGTAACCTGGTGGCCGCCGCGAATATGCAGCTGATCGTGAGTCATGTAGGCGCCCGGAACATAGTCGGTGATGGCTTTGAGGCTGTTGGTCAGATCGGCTCCCGGCGTGGCGTCCATTTCCGCGCGGCTTATCAGCGTGGCCGGCGTTGACGAGCTCGGATCGACGGCCGCGGCGTGCTCGGAGACAGTAACGCTTTGCCCCGTGGCAGCCTCGAGCATGAGCTGAATATGCAGGACGCGCGCGCTATCCGAGGTTACCGTGACGGTTTCCTCGATGGGGCTAAAGCCTTCACTGTGAATCGCGATTTTGTATCCGCCCACCGGGACGGCGTTGAATTCAAATTCCCCGTCCGGGTTCGTCCGCGCGCTTTGCGACCATTCGGATGCTTCCGCTCGCACCCTTACCTCAGCGTTGGCGACCGGACGATGGTCGGGATCGTGAACGACTCCTCGTAAGTTCCCGAAAATATCGGCGCGCACGCAAATAGAGCAGAGCAACGCCGCGCCGATGAACAGACCTCTCATCGAGATTCCTCCCTTTAGCGAGCTAGTGTCTTAGCTGTTGGGAAAGGAGAGGGGAGGCGAACGGGGATGAAGCGAATAATGCGTGCTGGCCGCCTCAAATCGAGTGTGGCGTACCCAAACGCCGCCGGGGGAAGCCAGGGTATGCATCGCCGAGAGCGCGACGGGCGCGAGCAACTTGACGTATTGCCCGGACACGCTGTCACAACCGCATCCGAGTCCGCCGCAAGCGCCGGTCGAACTGAGCGCCACCTTTTGCGGCATCTGCTTTCTGCAACAACGGTGGTCACGCTTGCAACAGGAAGAAGGAGACGGCGCGGCGGCGAAGCCCGGAAGCGGAAAGTTGCCGCACAAAAGTGCGGCCACAAGCCCTGCCAACACGGCACGCTGAAATTTCAGGCGCTGCGATCGACCCATACCTTCTCCGCCGCGGCCGCGCCTAGCTGTACGGGCTCGCCCGCGATGCGCAATGTCAGCGTCTCGTCGTAGTTGCGGGAAACCGCTTCGATGGAGGCGCCCGGGCAGATTCCCAGACGATCCAGATACTCCAGGAGCTTGCGGTCGCGTTCAAAAACGCTCACGACGCGGGCCGCCTCGCGAGGCCGCATTTCGCTGAGCGGCCGCAGTCCGCGCGCGCGCCGGGCCTGCGGGGTATCGCTTTCAACGCGATTGCCATGCGGGCAGGCCGTCCCCGCGCCCAGCTTGTCCACGAGACGGCGCTCGAAGTCCGCCGACACCGCGTGCTCGAGCTGCTCCGCCTCGTCGTGGACCTTGTACCATTCCATTTCGAAGATCTCGGTGAGCATGCGCTCGATTAAATGGTGCCGCTGCAGAACGCGGTTCGCGATGTCGCGTCCGGCGGCCGTGAGCGTAAGTTGCCCCTCATTGCCGGCCTCAGCGCTCACATGAATGAGCCCGTCGCGCTTCAGACGCTTGATGGCCATTGTGACCGCCGGTGGGGATACATTGAGCCAGCGCGCCAGCGTGGCCGATTTCACTACCTCGCCTTCGCTCTCCGCTTCGGCGATGCTCTTGAGGTAGTTCTCTTTCGAGATCGTGATTTTCATGCGGACGTTAACGAAGGATGTCCATCTGCTTCGCTACACGCGTCAGAATGTCAAGCGCCCGGTCCAGCATCTCGCGCGTATGCGTCGCGGTTACGATGGTTCGTATCCGGGCCTTGCCTTCGGGAACAGTCGGATAGCCGATGCCGGTTGCGAACATGCCGTTGTCGAATAACGCGCGGGAAAAGTCGTGCGCTTTTTTCGCCTCGCCAACCATGATGGGCGTAATGGGAGTCTCGCTCTCACCGGTGTTGAAACCAGCGGAGTTCAATTGCCGCTTAAAATAGCCCGTGTTCTCCCATAAACGGTCGATCCGTTCCGGCTCGCGTTCGAGTATATCGAAGGCCGCGATGCACGATGCCGCGACGGAAGGAGGATGCGAGGTCGAGAACAGGAACGGCCGCGCGCGGGCATACAGAAAATCGATCAAGTCGCGGCTTCCGCATACGAAACCACCCAAAACGCCGATCGCCTTCGAGAGCGTTCCCACCTGAATATCCACGCGGCCGTGGAGACCGAAGTGATCCACCGTTCCGCGGCCGTTACGCCCCAGCACGCCGGAGGAGTGCGCGTCGTCAATCATCATTACGGCGCCATAACGCTCCGCGATCTCTACCAGCTTTGGTAACGGCGCAATGTCGCCATCCATGGAGAACACGCCATCCGTGATCAGAAGCTTACGGCCGGGTTTACCGGCGAGGCCGTCGAGAATGCTCCCCGCGGCCGCCGCGTCGCGATGCGGAAAAACGTGGATCTTCGCCTTGGACAAGCGGCTGCCGTCGATAATGCTGGCGTGATTCAATTGGTCCGATACGATGTGATCTTCGGGTCCGAGGACGGCCGAAACCGTCCCCGCATTGGCCACGAACCCCGATTGAAACACCACGCAGGCTTCCGCTTTTTTGAATTTCGCGATCTTCTCCTCGAGCTCCAGGTGAATGTCCATGGTACCGGAGATGGTGCGCACGGCCCCCGATCCGGCGCCGTATTTCTTTTCCGCCGCAATGGCGGCTTCAACCAGCTTGGGGTGGTTCGCCAAGCCCAAATAATTGTTGCTTGCGAGATTGATTACTTCTTTGCGGTCGAACGTCGCCAGGGGTTCGCAGGGGGATTCGAGCACTCGCGGACGCTGCCACGTCCCGGCCTTGCGCCACGCCGCGAGCTGCTCGGATAAATAGGAAAGAGGGTCCGTTCTGACCATGGAGGTTGTCCTGCGCACTTCTTATGTTAGCGGACGGGTTCGCTATACTCGGCGAAAGGAGTTTTTTTATGCAACCCGAGCACGCGGAAGTTTTGCGGGACGCCTACGTCGCGCAGCTCAAAGCGGAGCACGAAACGACCAAACGAGTTCTGGCCGCGGTTCCGGCCGGCAAAGGCGACTATACGCCCGATGCGAAATCGATGAAGGCCATGGATCTGGCCTGGCATATTGCCAGCTCCGAAATCTGGTTCCTCAACGGCGTCGTCGATGGCGCGTTCAAATGGGAAACGAACAATCTGCCCGCCGAGTTTCGCAGCGGCGCCGATGTCGTGGCGCGGTATGAGGGGCAATTCGCGAACAGTATCGCGCGCATCGAAGCGCTCCCCGGCGATCACTTGGCGCAAAGAGTAAAGTTCGGACCGTGGGAGAACCCGCTAATCGATACGCTGAGTTTTGCGATGCGGCATTCCATCCATCATCGCGGTCAGCTCTCCGCCTACTTGCGGCCAATGGGAGCGAAGGTACCCGGCATTTACGGCCCCAGCGCCGACGAGCCCATGCAGATGCCCGCCGAGACCGCGAGCGCCTAACCCGAAACCAGCGTTTTCTTGGTCCGCAGCCGGTAATCCTCGATGCTGGGCATGCGGATCACTCGGCACATTTCAAACAGCCGCGAACGCGCGCGCATCCCGATGCGCTCCTCCAGAAAGTATTTGCTCTTGATATCGCCCTCCAATCCGGACAGCCGCTTATCGCCGGCCTCGGGCTCGCGCAGATTCGTCGTCGCGATCAGCGGCTTGCGGTGATTGCAGCGATGCGTGATGATCGAGGTGACCGTATCCTCGACCCAATCGGTCACGCGTTGCGCGCCGAGATCGTCGAGCAGCAAAATCTCCGAGTCCAGGGCGGAACGATAGGCCTCGCGCTCGCTTGCGCCGGAGACTTCGTTGTAGCCGCCCCGTATCCGTTCCAGCAGAGTCTGATAATCAAAAAATAGCCCCTCGAAGCCTTTGGCCAACATCAACTCGCGCAATGCGGCAACGGCCAGATGCGTCTTGCCCGTCCCGGCATTGCCGATCAGGAGCAGCCCCGGCTTATCCGGCGCCGGGAATTCGCGCACGAAAGCGCGAATCTCAAGCATCACCAGTCCCAGAGCTTTGGCCGCGACGGGATTATCCGGAGGCAGTTTGAAGCTGTCGATGGAGGCGTTCCCGTAATTTGCTGGAATGCAGGCATTCTCGAGAAGCTGATGTCCCCGCTTGCGCGCCACACAGTCGCAGCGCTCCGCTCCGGACAGGCCATCCCGCTCGGTCACAACCCAACCGGAGCCTCCGCAGACCGCGCATTCCCCGTCTTCCATAAAGCTAAGCTCTATTCTATTCGAGCGTTGCCAGAATGTCGCCCGCGCTCACGGTCGCTCCGTCTTTTGCGGCTATTCGAACCACGCGTCCCGCGCGCAGCGCTTTCAGTTCGTTCTGCATCTTCATCGCTTCGACCACCACCAGGCCTTGACCTGCGCGCACCTCGTCCCCCTCCCGCACCAGCACGCGAACCACTTTCCCCGGCATCGGCGCCTTGACGTCCTGATGCGAGCCTGCAAGCGCCGTGCCGGAGCGCTTCCCCGCATCGCGAGGATCCCGAACTTCCAACGCGAAGGTCCGATCGCCAATCGTCGCCCGCCAGGCGTCGCCGGAATTCCCGATGCGCACTTCATAGCTGCGGCCTTTATAAATTACGGAGTACAACCCCGGCGCGATCTCGCGAACGCTGGCGTCCGTTACGGAATTGAGCGGCGCCGACCGGCCGTCGATCAGGATATCCAGCGTCACCGCAGGTTCTGCGACCTTCCTTCGAGAAGCCAGGGGCTGACGCCGGGGCTGCCATTGCGCGCCTCCGGGCGTGGCGCGTGATTGCGGTAGTGCTCGGCCGCCGCCAGTGCCACGACTACATCCAATCTGGCCCCGTCCGATGGACGCGGTCTTCGGTCCAGGAACTCGGCGATAAAGCCAGTGTGCAGGCGGCCGGCGCGAAACTCCGCGTCATTCAGAATCTCGCGGAAGAACGCGATGTTGTTCTTGATTCCGTCAACCCGGTATTCGTTCAATGCGCGCAGCATACGTCCGATGGAGGAGTCGCGCGCGGCGCTCCAGACGCTCAGTTTCGCAAGCAGGGGGTCGTAGTCGATGGGGACGCGCCAACCTTCGTAAACGCCGGAGTCGAGCCGCACGCCCGGTCCGGCCGGCTCCGCCAAACCTGCGATCAAACCGGGCGAAGGAAAAAAGGAACTGTCGGGGTCTTCGGCGTAGATGCGGCATTCGATCGCGCTTCCCAGCCACGTCACGTCTTCCTGCCGGATCGTGAGTCTTTCACCCGCCGCGATGCGCAGTTGCCAATGCACCAGATCGAGCGACGTCGCCAACTCCGTCACGGGATGTTCCACCTGAAGACGCGTGTTCATCTCAAGAAAATAGAAATTGCAGTTTGAATCGACCAGAAACTCGGCCGTCCCGGCGTTGTAGTAGCCGGCCGAGCGCGCAATTTTCAGCGCCGCGGCGCCCATGTCCGCGCGCATTTCCGGGTTTGCGGCGACCAAGGGCGAGGGACACTCCTCGAGAATCTTCTGATGGCGGCGCTGCAGCGAACATTCGCGCTCGCCGAGGTGAATCAGATGCCCGTGCTCGTCCCCGAGCACCTGGATCTCGATATGCCTGGGATTCTCGACCACTTTCTCGACGTAAACTTCGCCACTCCCGAAGGCCCGTTCCGCTTCGCTGCCCGCATCGCGGAGCGCAGACTCGATCCCGGCCTCGCTGTCGACGCGCCGCATGCCCTTGCCGCCGCCGCCCGCGACCGCTTTGAGCAGCACTGGATAGCCGATCTCGCCGGCGATGGCGCGCGCGTGTTCATAGCTGGCCAGGCGCTCGTTCGTCCCCGGCACGACCGGAGCCCCGGCGGCCTTGGCCAGCCGCCGTCCGCCAATCTTCGATCCCAGCGCACGGATCGAAGCGGAAGATGGCCCAATGAACTTGATCCCGCCGGTCTCGCAAGCTTCCGCAAACTCCGCGTCCTCGCTGAGGAAGCCATACCCGGGATGAATGGCTTCGGCTCCATGCTTGCGCGCCGCGTCGATCAAGCGCTCGATGCGCAGATAACTTTCAGAGGCCGGCGCGGGGCCGATATGCTCGGCTTCGTCAGCCATGCGCACGTGCAGAGAGGCGCGGTCGGGATCCGAAAACACGGCTACGCTGGCAATCCCAAACTCCCGCAGCGCTCGCACGATGCGAACCGCAATCTCGCCGCGATTGGCAACGAGCACTTTCCGAAACATGGCAGATTGATTTTAGCAGCTTGATATTGAATCTGTATCATATTATCATGATAATCATGAACAGAATATCTTGCGCCGATCTCGTTTGGGTCGCCACCGCCTTGCTGACCCGCGAAAACCCCGATCGGGCGTCCTTTTCCTCCGCGGAGATCCGGGCCAAGATCGACGAGATCGAGCCCGAGCACGGTTTCGAACAATCGACCGTCGCGACTCACATCGCAGTGCATTGCGTTGCCAACAGAAAGCCCGATCCGGGCAAGCACAGAAAGCTTTACCTCGAACCTGGCGGCGCGTACCGTCTTTATAATCCAGGGGATCCGTCCGATCCAGGCCGGAAAGACGGCAAGCTGCTGCCGCTGGTTGACCGGCTCCCGCCGCAGTACAGAGAACTCCTGGAATGGTACTCCGGCTTGCATCGCCGGCAGCCGCCCAAAGAAGACGAAGATCCCATTCTCGCGCTGAGAGGCGTTGGCAAGGAGCTATGGAAATCGCTTGGCGGCGGTGAGAAATTCATTCGCGAAATGCGTGGTAATTGGTATGGTTCAAGGATAGACCCTGCCGCTGAAGCCGTCACGCCAAAACGGAAGGACGCATCTTGAGCTTGGTGTTTTGGGACACCATGCTCTTCATTTACCTGATTGAAGAGCACCCCCGCTTCGGTCGGCGCGTCATCGAAATTCGTCGCCGCATGTTGGCGCGGGGCGATCAACTGGTGACCAGCGCTTTGACTCTCGGTGAACTTCTAGCCGGAGCCGCTGCCCTGTCGGACCTCGCCATTGCCGGTCGCTATCGTTGCGCCATGGCTGCTCCCTTCTGTGACGTGCTGCCCTTCACGGCTCGAACCGCGGAGTACTTCGGCCAAATTCGAGCGGGCAGCGGCATTCTGCCGGCAGATGCCATCCAACTCGCCTGCGCGGCGGAGGCCAAGGCCGATCTGTTCCTTACAAACGACCGCCGCCTCGCGAAGAGAATAGTCCCCGGAATCCAGTTCATCGCGGACCTGGATTTCGATTATCTTTGAGCTGCTCCCCGCAACTCGCGCTTCACCGGTAACCCTTCGACACTCACCGATTTAGAGTCGAGTCTGGAGGTAGTGGCTGGTACGCTTCAAGCATGGACAAGTTCGAGTACAAATGGCAGCGGGATCAGGAACGCTGGGCGCGGCGCCAGGAGCGGTGGACGCGACGGCAGGGGCGCTGGGGGCCCAGGAACTCCCCGGCGCATTCCGTTGTTCTGGGAGCGATCGTCATCGCGATCGGCGTCGTCTTCCTTCTCGACAATCTCGGAATTGTCCGTATTTCCGACGTCTGGCAGTATTGGCCCGTGATCTTGATCGCCGCCGGCGTTTTCCGCATCGTGGCATCGCGCAGCCACACGGCCATGGCGATGGGAGCAATACTGACGTGCATTGGGACGCTCTTTCTACTCGACAACCTCGACCTTCTGCGGCTCGACTGGAACGTGTTCTGGCCGGTAATTCTGATCGCGTGGGGCGCCGTGATGCTGCTGCGTCCGCGACGCTGGCATGCGCCCGCCGCGGCGACGCCGGAAGTAGGCCCGGATGGCGTGCCAGTCGCCGCGCCGGAGGCAACGGGCCCCTCTACCTTGAACCTTTTAACGTTTTTCGGCGGTAGCAAACGGCAGGTCAATTCGCAGGATTTTCGTGGCGGCGATGTCACAGCGGTTTTTGGCGGCTATGAGCTCGATCTGCGCATGGCCGCCATCGCTGTCGATCAGGCCGTGATCGAAGCGACGGGAATTTTCGGAGGCATCCAGATCATTGTGCCGCGGACATGGACGGTGGAAGCCCGTGGCGTAGGCATCTTCGGCGGGTTTGTGGACGACACCCAGCCGCCCCGGCCCGAGGAGAGTGGGCGGCCGCAGCGGCTAGTGGTGACCGGCGCTGGAATTTTCGGCGGCGTGCATATCGCGAACAAGTAGACCGGCGACATGCACCCAATTCTCGCCGCCAGAACACGGCTCTCGCTCTATCTTCTCGCCTGGGCGCCGTTCGCGGTCGTGCAGGCGTTCATGCTGCAGCGCTACGGCGGTTTCGGCTGGTCGCGCAGCGCCTTGACGGCGACTGGCCTGATCGTATTTTACGCGCTGGTATGCCTGTCACCGTGGTACTCCTGTCAATTTCTCCCATTGCGAGCGGATATGTGGGCGAAGCTGCTGATCAACCACGCGGCCTCCGCGATTACGGCCGCGGGTCTCTTCATCGGTTTGGCCAAGCTTCTCGGAGCGCCTTTCAACTTGATGTTTTTCATGTTCGCGACGGCGCTATTGCTGTACCTGCTGGCAACGGCTTTGCATTATGTGCTGTTCTCGTTTCAGACCTCGCGCGAAGCCGAGACGCGCGCACAGGAGGCCCGCGTGCTGGCCCGCGAGGCGGAGCTGAAAGCGCTCAAGGCGCAGATCAATCCCCATTTTCTCTTCAACAGTCTGAATTCCATCAGCGCTCTCACGATCCTGGACGGCCAGCGCGCCCGCGAAATGTGCCTGCGTCTGTCCGATTTCCTGCGCTCGACGTTGAATCTCGCCGAAAAGGAAACGATCCCGCTCGAGCAGGAGGTCGCGCTCGCTAGAACGTATCTGGACGTCGAACGCGTGCGGTTCGGCGATCGGCTACGCGTCGAAGAGGCTGTCGGCCCCCACTGCGAGACCTGCGCGGTGCCGTCTCTTATTCTTCAACCGCTGGTCGAGAATGCCGTGAAACATGGGATTGCCGGCATGGTCGAGGGTGGCGAGATCCGCCTTAACGCCGCTTGCAGCGATGGCGTTCTTCATCTCGTGGTCCAAAACGACTTCGATCCCGAAGCTCTTCCGGCAACCAGAAACGGAGTTGGCCTGGCGAACGTTCGCAATCGTCTGCGCGCCCGCTACCAGAACCGCGCCACCCTGATCACCGAAGTGCGCGATAATCGCTTCCGCGCCGAATTGGAGCTGCCATGCGAGACCTGACCGGAACAACGCTCGCGCAATACCGCATCGAAGCGAGCCTGGGTGAAGGCGGCATGGGTCACGTATACCTCGCCATGGACACGCGCCTCGGACGACAGGTCGCCATCAAGATTCTGTCTCCCGATCTGGCGCAGGATCCCTCCAATTTGCAGCGGTTTTTACAGGAGGCGCGCCTCGCCTCATCTTTAAGCCATCCCAACATCGCCTACATCCATGAGATCGGGCAAGCTGGCGGCATGCACTTTCTGGCAATGGAATACATCGAGGGCGAGAGCCTGACGAAGAAGATCGCCCATGCTCCGCTGCCCATCGCCGACGTCGTTGCCATCGGCTCGCAGATTGCCGACGCGCTGGATGCCGCGCACTCCAAAGGCATCGTTCACCGCGATATCAAGCCATCGAACGTCATCATCACGCCGCAAGGCCGCGTCAAAGTTCTCGATTTTGGATTGGCGAAACTGCAGTCCCCCCGCCAGGCGCAGGACGAGACGCAGGTTTTAAGCAGCCCCGGCGCCGTTATCGGAACGGTCGAATACATGAGCCCGGAACAGGCGCTCGGCGGTGAAGTCGACCATCGCAGCGATCTATTCAGCCTTGGCGCGGTGCTCTATGAAATGTGCACCGGCCGCGTGCCGTTTGCCGGCAACACGCCTTCCGAAACCATCGCCCGGCTGCTGAATGGCGCGCTCGAAGCCATGGCGCGCTTCAACTATGATGTGCCGCGAGAGCTCGACCGTATCGTTCGCAAGTGCCTGCAGCGAGATCTCGGAAAGCGCTATCAATCAGCGCGCGAAGTCGCCATCGATCTCGAGAATGCGGGAGACGCGGCGCGGGCGCGTCCGCCCGAACGCGCGGAGCACTCGATCATCGGCGTAGTAATCGTGGACGATGAGGAGCTGGCGCGGCAGATCGTGCGGGAATACCTGGGCAGCTTCCCGGACACGCGCATTTTAGCGGAATGCGCCAACGGCTTCGCCGCGGTGAAAGCGATCGGCGAGCACAAGCCCGACCTGGTCTTTCTCGACGTGCAGATGCCCAAGCTCGATGGCTTCGAGGTGCTGGAGCTGATCGGGCAGGATATCGCCGTCATTTTCACTACCGCTTACGACAGTTACGCCATGAAGGCCTTCGACGCCCACGCCGTCGACTATCTCCTGAAGCCGTTCAGCCTGGAACGCTTCAAGACCGCGGTCGAGCGCGCCCGTCAGCGCCTTGGCCAGAACGCTCCCGCAAGACCCGTTGCGGAGTTGGCCGCCGAACTGGCCGCCGCCGCGCGCGGTCCAGCCACCTACCCGGCGCGAATCGTCGTCAAGGATGGCCCCAAGGTGCACGTCATCCCCACCGAGCGCCTCGATTATGCGGAAGCCCAGGACGACTACGTGTCGCTGCACAGCGAAGGCAAAAGCTATCTTAAGCAGCAGACCATTTCGAGCCTGGAGTCCTCGCTCGATCCGCGGCAGTTTGTGCGTATCCATCGATCCTACGTTGTGAACATCGAGCGCGTCGCGCGCATCGAGCCGTATACGAAAGACAGCCGCATCGCCGTTCTCGCCAACGGTGCGCAGCTCCCGGTCAGCCGCGCCGGTTACGACCGCTTAAAATTGCTGTTGGAACAACGCGCGTAAGGCGATTTCAGCCCGCGTCCACAGCGACAAACTCCCGCAGCTCCGAGCAAAGCCTGGCGAGCGAACTTTCGAAATTCCGCAGCTTCGCATCCACTTGCGACAGGTCTCCGCCGCGCCCTTGCTTCTCCAGTTCCCATGCGGCCTGAAACGCGGGACCGGCGCCGAAGATCGCTACCGATCCCTTCAAGCTATGCGCCGCGCGTTCAATCCCGGCGCTGTCGCGTCTTTCCACTACAGCGCGCAGGTCCGCCGCGGCGCGCACGCCCTCCTTGAGGAACAGTGCCGCGATCTCGCGCAACAGTTCCATGTCGCCGCCAACTCGTTCGAGCGCCGCTTCCCGATCGAGCGCCGGAAGTCGCTCGAGATTCAATCCCGTCATGGGTCCCCTTATACCTATTCGGCCCCAGGCCGCGAAATGTGAGCGCGGTTGATTATTATCAAGGTTCCGCGCCATGCCCTCTAACTCCATCGCCGAACGTATCGAGCGCCACACCTTCACCGCCCCGCTCGACTGCCGCTATCTCCTGCATGTTCCCGATGCGCTGGACGACGCTACCGTCCTGGTTTTGACGTTGCACGGATACGGCTCCAATCCCGAGGTCATGCTCAAGCTGACCTCCGGTCTCGTGGGAGATCGGCACATCATCGCTTCCCTGCAGGGTCCTCACGAGCACTACATAGCGTCAGGGCCGCCCAGCACGGAATCCGTCATCGGATACAACTGGGGCGTGCGCGATCACTGGTCCTCGGCCGTGCGTCTCCATCACGATATGCTGCGCGAAACCCTGGCCTCGTTGCGAGGCCGCTTCGGCATCCCAGCCGAGCGCTGTCTTCTGGCCGGCTTTTCGCAACCGGTCGGACTCAATTACCGCTTCGTCGCGACTTGGCCGGAGCAGGTGCGGGGTGTCATCGGAGTCTGCGGCGGCGTGCCGCGAGATTGGGATGATGAGAAGTACCGCCCCGTATCGGCCGCGCTACTGCACATCTCGCGCGAGGAGGATGAATACTACGCTCCCGCCCTGAGCAGCCAGTTCGGAAACCGTCTTCGCCGGCGCGCCGCAGATGTCGAATTCCACATGCTCCCCGGTGGCCATCGCTTCCCCTCCCAAGCCCGCCATATCGCCGAGCCTTGGATGAAGCGCGTCTTCGCGCGCGAGCGGTGATGCCGGAAGCCGTTGTTCTGGCTGATGGACCGTGTGCGCGGTTTAGGAAAGGTCGCCTGCTCCGTTGGCGGAAAAGCGGACAGCCCGATTAGCACGCCGATCCAAGCCTGCGCATGAGCTTCGGCTAAGCGCGGCCATGTTCCTTACTCTTTCGCGCCCAGGCCGGCGAGCTAATTATCGGTTCGAAACCATCTCGGCGCCCCGCGAAGCTCTACCCCGCCATTTTGCAAAGTCTCCTGAAAAACGGACCGAAATCCCCCTGACGAGTGTTACTGCACCGGGTGTCTCCATGAATTGGGGAATGCGCCGATCTTCCTATATGTGGGCAGTTCTGGCCCGTTCAGCGGCCGTGATTGGGGCGCCTCAGGCCTCCCCGGGGGCAATCGGCGCGACGACCTGCTTGAAATAGGCGATCGTCTCGCGCAGTCCTGCTTCGAGCGGAACTCGCGGCTGCCATCCAAGCAGTTGCTTTGCTTTCGCGATATCGGGTTGACGGCGCTTCGGATCGTCTTGCGGTAAAGGGTCATGCACGATCGCGGCCTTGGTCCCCACCAGGCGTTGGATGCGCTCCGCGAATTCGAGAATCGTCAATTCCTGGGGGTTGCCCAGATTGACGGGATAGCGCTCGTCCGAGAACATCAGCCTGTATAAGCCGTCCACGAGATCGCTAACATAGCAGAAACTGCGCGTCTGAGAGCCGTCGCCGAAAATGGTCAAAGACTCGCCGCTCAATGCTTGATCGATGAACGCCGGCACGACCCGGCCGTCCTTGAGTTGCATGCGCGGACCGTACGTGTTGAAGATTCGCGCGATGTTCGTGCGAACGCCGTGCACCCGATGATACGCCATCGTCATCGCCTCCGCGTAGCGCTTGCTCTCGTCGTAGCAGGAACGAGGCCCGACGGGGTTCACGTTGCCCCAATAGGTCTCGACTTGAGGATGCTGTAACGGGTCTCCGTAGCACTCCGAAGTCGAAGTCAGAAGAAAACGAGCATTGTGTTTTCGAGCGATCTCGAGCATGTTACGCGTGGCCGTCGAACCGCTTTCGAGCGTCTCGATAGGATGGCTCAGATAATCTTTCGGACTGGCAAGAGAGGCCAGATGCAGCGAGCCGTCGATTGGGCCATCGATCGCGAAGGGCTGCGCGACATCCCATTCGCGAAACTCGAAACGCGGATTAGAGGCGAGGTGCGCAATATTGCGTCGCGATCCCGTGATCAGGTTATCCAGCGCGACGACGCTGTGATTTTCCGCGAGAAGGCGGTCGCACAAATGAGATCCGATAAAACCCGCCGCCCCCGAGATTACGAAGCGCAAATGTTCTCCTTCAAGTCTTTGATGATAGCGGAGTCGTTCGTTCGGACGCGATGATAGGCTGGTAGCGAGCAATGATCCATTTCCACTGGCTCGAGCAGGTGGTTTTGATCGCCCTCGCGATCGCCTCCGTATATTTTTTCTGGATGCGCTTCGGCAAGGTTTGGCGCAACGTGATGGCATCTAAGAACGACCCTGACTTTAAGCTTCGGCCGGTTGGAAGGCGCCTACGAGATTTCGTCTGGGAAGTCCTGCTGCAAGGCAAGGTGATCCGCCAGCGGCCGCTACCGGGTCTCGCTCACGCTCTCGTCTTCTGGGGGTTTTGCGCGTTTGCGCTAATCACCACAAACCACTTCGCCGCGGCGATGAACATCACTGTGCTCTATCGCGACTCCTGGCCGGGCAAGCTTTACTTCTGGTTCGCCGCCGCGTTTGCCGTCGCGGTCGCCATTGGAATAACGGGACTGGCGTTCCGGCGCTTCGTGGTACGGCCGCGCTGGCTGGGTAAGGTGTCATACGAGTCGGGCCTGATCGCCCTGCTCATCTTTATATTGATGGTCACGTATCTCGCGACATTCCTCTCGGGCTGGGAAGCGAGCAAGCCTCTGTGGTGGGCGCACACGCTGACCATCCTCTTTTTTTGCCGCTCATTGCGCGTACGAAGCACCTGCATCTGCTGATCAGTCCGCTTACGATCTTCCTGAAGCGCGACCAGTTCAGCAAGATACCGCCTCTTGTAGGCGATGAGGATTTCGGTCTCGACACCGGTAAGGACGTGACCAAGCTCGTTTCTCTACAAGTCTACTCTTGCGTGGAGTGCGGGCGTTGTACGGAGCATTGCCCCGCTCATTATACCGGCAAGCTTCTGAACCCCAAGGAAATCGCTTTGGGCGTGCGGCGCTACCTGAACGAGTTTGGAACGGGCGATGAAACCCCGCTCATCGGCAAGCACCTCTCTCAGGAGGCCGCGTTTCAGTGTACGACCTGCGGCGCATGCGAGTTCCAGTGTCCCGTAGGCATCCAACATGTCCCTATCATTGTCGGTCTGCGGCGCGGAGCGGTAAACACCGGCAAGTGGGAAGACGACTTTGGCACCAAGCTATTCCTCAATTTGGAGCGGAATGGCAACGCCCTCGGATTCTCGATATCCGAACGCGACAAATTTATCCAGAAAAACGAGTTTCCTATTTTCGATGGAACGCAGGAGTACTGTTTCTGGCTCGGGTGCATGGGATCGTACGACCCGCGCGGCCGCGAGATCGTGCAATCGCTGGCGCAGGTGATGCGCCATCTCGGAGTCACTTTCGGCGTGCTCCGCAAGGAGCGCTGCACAGGCGATCCGGCGCGCCGCCTGGGCAACGATTTGGCGTTCGGGGAGCTGGCGCAAAGCAATATCGAGACGCTCGCGCAGGCCAAAGTGAAGAAAATCGTCTCGATCTGCCCGCATTGCGTCCGCACGATTGGGACGGACTGGAAAGAGTACGGCGAGGCGCCGCCCATCGAACACCACAGCGAGTTTCTGGCGCGCAATTTGAAAGGCCTGCCTGGGAGCGGACGGGACGGCTCGAAGATCGTTTATCACGACCCCTGCTACCTGGGCCGCTACCGCAATATATATGACGAGCCGCGCGAGGTGGTCTCGGCCTTTGGCGAGCTTGTCGAGGCGGAGCGCTCCCGCGAACGGTCGTTCTGTTGCGGCGCGGGCGGCGGCTTGGCGTTTCTCGGAGAAGAGAAAGGCAAACGCGTCAGCGTCGAGCGCGCCGAGCAGCTTGTGGCGACAGGAGCGGACGTGGTTGGCGCCGCCTGTCCGTTCTGCAATACGATGTTCCGCGATGCGCTCGCTAGCGTGACGCCAAATGCGCCGAAGCTGCTCGATATCGCGCAAATCGCAGCGGCATCTCTGCCGGTCCGGGTAGGCGGATAGACGCGCAACACGTTTGGCGGCTGAAATAATCGCGTGTTACCCTGTACACATGAAACGTACAAATCTTGTGTTAGACGCGGATTTGTTGGATCGTGTCACCCGGGCTTTAGGGGCCAAAACGTACTCGGCCGCGGTCAACCGCGCTCTTGAAGAAGTCGAGCGCATCCAAAAGATCCGCGGACTATCGAGCTTCTATGGCCAAGGCCTGTGGTCCGGCGATTTGGGCGACATGCGCGAGGATACTCGAGAATCCAAGCCACGGAGCAAGAAATCGGCCAAGAGCCGATGATCCTCGCCGACACTTCGCTTTGGATCGCGTTTTTGCAGGGAAGACTTGGGCCCGGCGTACGAGAGGACATCATGTTCCGCCTCGTGACGTGCGGGCCCGTCATTCAGGAGGTCTTTCAAGGCCTCAGGGCTTCACCGCTCTCGCGCGATTTTGAAGATAAGTTCCTGGACTTGCCTCGCGTGTGCGATCCGCTGCAGCTTTCCACGTTTCAGCACGCGGCGGAAATCTACCGGCAGGGGCGCGCCAAGGGATTTACGATCCGCTCGTCAATTGACTGTCTGATCGCCGCCATCGCCATCGAAAGCCGTGTACAGGTGTGGCACAAAGATCGCGATTACGAAACGATCGCCCGGTACACGGCGCTCGAAACCATCCCAGTCGAACCGCCTAACGGGGCAGCGTGAAATAGAATGTCGCGCCTTGACCGGCCTGCGATTCGACCCAAATCCTGCCGCCGTGCTTCTCCACAATCCGCTGGCATAGCGCCAGTCCGATTCCCGTGCCCGGCACGTCTTTGCCGTGAAGCCGCTTGAAAACGCCGAAAATTCGCTGGTGATATGCCGGCTCGATTCCAATGCCGTTGTCCCGTACGCAGAAGCGAACTTCGGCCTCACGCTCCTCGGCGCCGACATGGATTCGGGGCGGCTCAGGCCCGCGGTATTTCACGGCATTGCTCAACAGGTTCTGAAGCAATTGCAGAATCTCCTGCTGATTGCCGGCGATGGGCGGCAGCGGATCGTGCGTGATTACGGCTCCGCTCTCTTGGATCGCGGTATTGAGGTTCATGACGCACCATGCGTAGACGGTCTCCATGTCCACTTCTCCCAGGGGCCGTGTTTGGCCATGCAAAATACGAGAGAAGGCCAGCAGGTCGTTAATGAGATTCTGCATGCGCGTGGCGCCGTCGACGATGAACGTCAGATACTCTCTCCCATCGTCGTCGAGCTTGTCTTCAAAACGCCGCGACAGCAATTGAGCATAGGCGCTGATGGTGCGTAACGGCTCCTGAAGATCGTGGCTGGTCACAAAAGCGAACTGCTGCAGCTCGGCGTTGGAGCGCGCTAATTCCTGTTCCGTCTTCTTGCGTTCGGTCGCGTCGCTGATCACGCCGCTGAAGCGGACCTTGTTCCCTTGAGCGTCCAGTTCGGCGAGTCCGCGCGCCGCCATCCAGTGTATTTCGCCGTTGGGCCAAACGACGCGATATTCGGACGAGTACTCGTTGCCTTGGTCGAGCGCGTCGCGAATCTGGCGCCGCGCCATATCCCGATCCTCTATATGAATGCGGTCGAGCAGCTCGCGTACGCCGATCTCAATTTCATGGCCGCCGGCCCCGATCAGCTTTGCCGCCAAAGCCGAAAGCTTCAGCGAATGTAGCCCCACGTCGTAAATCCAGATGCCGACCTGCGCCGAATCGGTGGCGAGCCGCAGCGCCTCCTCGCTCTTGCGCAGCCGCGTTTCATTCTCGCGCAGCGCGCTCTCGACGCGCTTTCGCTCCGTAATGTCTTCGTATACGGCGACAATTCCGCGGACCGCGCCCTCCACGTCGCGGATCGGGGCGCTCGAAACGCTGAGATCGACTGAGGATCCGTCTTTCCGGCGCCGCCGCAACTCGACGCCGGTAAAGCTCGCGCCTTCCAGGTGCTGGGCGTGCAGGAGGCGATGTTCGTCCACTTTATCGGCGGGAATGAACGGGAGAGGCCTGCCTATCGCTTCATCCGCGCTCCAACCGAAAACCGCCTCCGCCGCCTCGTTCCACACCGTGATTTCCCCGCCGGGAGTGAACGCGACGATGGCCAAGGGCGACGCGTGAACCAGCGCCGCGAAACTCTCGTGCGCTTCCCGTAATTGCCGCTCAAAGGCTTTCCTCTCCGTGATGTCTATCCAGTAAGTCGAAAGACCATTCGCGGACGCATGCGCATGCACCTCGAAACAGCGTCCGCTGGACCCCAGGCGAACCTCAAAACAACAAGGAGCACGGTCGCGCGCGGCGCTCTCTAGTTGAGTGCGAAAGACCTCCGCCGGGAGATGCGGCAACGCTTCCCAAATGCTGCGTCCAATCAAGTCCTCACGGGCCTTCCCGAGCTGCGTTGCAAGGCGCGCATCGACGCGTGTTATATGCCAATCGCAATCGAGCGCCAGCAACGACCCGCCGATACTGTCGAGAATGGAAGTCAGCCGGTCGCGGGAGCGTGCGACTACCGTGAGTTGGTCGATTTGGCCCGCCGCGCCGTGTTGCGGCAGGAAATGGAACTCAAAAAATCGTGGGTCCGCCGCGGGATCCAATTGCGGGTTCCGTAAAGCCGGCGTACCCGTTTCGAAAACGCGCCGCGCACTTTCGATCAGCGCGAGCGCCAGCGGTGGCGCGATTCCTGCCTCCGGCGGCGTCCTGCCCAACAGGGCCGTTGCAGCCGCGCCCACCCACCGCTCGAAGGCTTCGTTTACGTAAACGAAACGGAGCTCCGCGTCGAACTGGCAGAGGGCGTCCGGAAGCTGCGAAACAATATCCGCGAATCGGTGGCGGTCTAGTTGCTCCATCCGCCGGCGCAGATACTCCAGCTCCGTGTCAGTGCTCGACCTCATAGAAATTTCGGAAGTGCATACAGTGTAACGGAAATCCGATCCCTTCTCGGACTGCCACCGCGCCACTCACATTGTTTACAACCTGATACACTGGCCTGCGAAACTAGATATATGAGGATCCTTATCGTTGAGGACGAAAAGCGAATCCAGGACTTTCTCTCCCGCGGGCTAGAGAGCGCGGGCTACGCCGTCGACGTCGCCGGCGACGGTAACGCCGCCGTCGAAATGGTGCACGCCACCGAGTACGATCTTATTATTCTCGACCTGAACCTGCCGGATATGGACGGATTGCAGGTGCTTGAGAAAATCCGCAACCGCAAGGTCAGCCCGCCGGTCTTGATTCTCAGCGCGCGCGACGCAGTGGACGATCGCGTCAAGGGTCTGGAGTTCGGCGCCGACGATTACCTTGTCAAGCCGTTCGCTTTCGTCGAGATGCTGGCGCGCGTGCGCGCCCTGCTCCGCCGGGGCCAGCCCACCCCCGAACGCCTCCAGGTGGGCGATCTCGTTCTCGATTGCATCCGGCGCAAGGTGACGCGCGCCAACGAGAATATCGAGCTGGCCCCAAAGGAGTTCAGCATTCTCGAATACCTGATGCGCAACCGCGGGCGTCCGCTCAGCCGCACTATGATCGTCGAGCACGTCTGGGACATGGATTACGACGGTCTCACCAACATCGTCGACGTTTACATCCGGCACCTTCGCAGCAAAATCGACGACCGCTATCCCGCCAAGATGATCCACACGGTTCGCGGCATCGGGTATATGCTCGATACGCCGGAGCGTCCCGCCGAAAGAGCGCCGCAGCCGCAACAGCAGACTTCCTAGATGACCGGAGCGGTATCGGCATTTGTCAGAGCGTTCCGTTTTACGCGCGGGCTGCGTTTCCGCATCGCGTTGAGCTATGTCGTTTTCTTTACGGTGCTGCTTTCCGCCCTGGGGGTGGTGTTCCGGAGATCGCTCGAGGACATCTTCGAAGCGCAGATCGAAGACCTGCTGCAGGACGATTGGAACGCCGCCCGCGGTTATCTCCGCCTAGGCATGAAGATCGGCCCGGATTGGTTCTTCGATCCTTACGATCCCGAAGAATCCTTCATTGTCAGCCGCCTGCGGCGCGTCTACATGCTCGCGGATTCGGAAGGACACGTGCTCGAATATTCCGACATCTACAAGGCCCTCGGCTTCGACGACCCCACCTATATCAAGTCGGTTCTGAAATCCGGGCAGAAGGCGTTTCGCGTGCGATACGGGCCACAGGGAACCCCTTACATGATCCTGTCCGGCGCGATCATGGACGAGCGCCACGATATTTATTTCATGGCGCTAGGCCGCCCCATCGAGAACAACCGCAAGGCGCTCAAGGAATTTACCTGGAATTATTTCATCATTCTGCCGTTGGCCATCGCCGTCAGCAGCCTCTTCGGATGGTTTCTCGCCGGACGCGCCCTCGATCCCGTTAACGCTGTCGCACAGACGGCCGCGCGCATCACGCACTCCAATCTCAACATGCGCCTGCGGACCCGCGGCGCCCACGACGAGCTCGACCGGCTGATCGACTCCTTTAACCGCATGATGGAGCGCCTGCATCTCTCCTTCGAGCAGATCCGGCAGTTCTCGACCGATGTCTCGCATGAGCTGCGCACTCCGCTCACCGTCGTCCGCGGCCAGCTCGAAGTGGCGCTCTTCACCGCCAACACGATCGAGCAATATCGCGATGCCATGGTCAACGCTCTCGAAGACGTCGAGCGGTTGTCCAACATCGTTCGCGCGCTGCTGTTGCTTTCGCAGGCCGAATCCGGCCAGTTGGTCCTGAACAAGGCCCCCATGGACCTTTGTGAAATGGTCCGGGACCTCGGCGAGCAGTATCAAATCGCGGCCGAAGCGGCCGGCGTCGAATTATCTTACGCCTTACCTGCGGAACCCTGCGCTATCCACGCCGACCGCGTCCAGATAGAGCGCCTCTTTACGAACCTCCTCTCGAACGGCATAAAATACACCCCGGCGGGGGGCCACGTACGGGTGCTCGTGGAAAAGGAAGCGGACGCGGTGAAGCTGATTGTCGAAGACGATGGCGTTGGAATCGCGCCGGACCATTTGCCGCATATTTTCGACCGCTTTTATCGCGTCCCTTCCGCCGATCCCGAGAAAGGTCTTGGTCTGGGACTCAGTTTTGTGGCCTGGATCGCCAAGGCTCACGGCGGCTCCATCGACGTGCGGAGTGAACTGCAAAAGGGCACCCGCTTCACGGTGACCTTACCCGCGAGCGCGCCGCCGCTCCCCGCGGAGTCCGCCGTGAGCGAGGCTCACGCCGAACCGGCGCCGCTCGGAGCCTCCGGGCAGGAAAACCTGTAAACTGATTACGTGCCGATGAATTTCGAGATTCGTAGACGCGAAAGGGAAGGCATTTCGATACTGGATCTCAAGGGCCGCCTCATCGTCGGCGAGCCTTCCGTGCGCCTGCGCGAATCCATCAACCAGGAGGTAGCGCAAGGCAAGAACCGCATTATCCTCAACCTCGAAGATGTCGATTACATCGACAGCACGGGGCTCGGCAGCATGGTGATCTGCTACACCACGCTGCAGAAGGCTGGCGGCACGGTCAAGCTGCTGAAGCTGAACAAACGTAATATCGAGCTTCTCCTGCTGACCAAACTTTCCACCATCTTCGAAATATTCGGGGAGGAGCAGGACGCCGTCAACAGCTTTTTCCCGGAACGCGAAATCAAGCGCTTCGATATCCTCAGTTTCGTTCAACAACAGAAGGAAGGCTGACTATGGCCTGGGGTTCGGACCAGGGCGCTATCTTGTCGGCCGGGATGCATGCGCCCTCTTTCGACTTGAAGAGCCTCGCCGGCTGCGCGGAATCGCTGCTTCAAATCCTGGAACGCGGGCCGGCGCTGCTGGCGTTTTATAAAGTAAGCTGTCCCGTGTGCCAGATGACGTTCCCCTTTCTAGAGCGGCTGGCGAACAACGACGCCGTCCAGGTGATCGGAATTTCGCAAGATAATCCCAAAGCCACCGGGGAGTTCAATACTCGCTTCGGCGTCACCTTTCCGACCCTGCTTGACGAATCGGGCGAGGGCTACCCGGTGAGCAACGCGTTCGGTATCTCCAGCGTTCCCACGATCTTCCTGGTGGAGACCGACGGCACGATCTCGAAATCGTTCGCCGGATTTTCGAAGGACGATCTTGAAGAGATCGGCCGGCGCGTAAACGTTGCTCCATTTCGCCAGGACGAGTCCGTTCCGCGTTTCAAGGCCGGTTGAGGATCGAAGAATTAGGTCCCCGGCGGGGACCTGGTTAAACAGTCTTCCGGGCGGGTCCTGTTAAGCTGAAAATAGCAATGGCCTCCAAGATAACCGAAGCTCTGCAGGGCGCCGCCGCCATCGCCAAAGGCATGGGCGTCACGTTCCGGGAGATGCTGAATCCCACCATTACGGATCAGTACCCCGATGCGCCTCCAAAATTAGAGGAGCGCTACCGCGGCGTTCACGTTTTGCAGCGCGACGAAAACGGTCTGGAGAAGTGCGTGGCCTGCTTTTTGTGCTCGGCGGCATGCCCGGCGGACTGCATTTACATCGAAGCGGCGGAGAACACGGACGCGCTCCGCATCAGCGGCGGCGAACGTTACGCCGCGGTCTACAACATCGACTACAACCGCTGTATTTTTTGCGGCTATTGCGTGGAAGCCTGCCCGACCGACGCCATCACGCACGGCCACGGTTTTGAAATCGCCAGCTACGATACATCCACGCTCATCTATCGCAAGGAGCAGATGCTCGCTCCCATTCCCGAAGGCGCGAAGTTTCCGCTGAAAGCGGAGCAGGACCCGATACCCGCGGGACATTAGCGCCGCCGCTTCGAAAACCCGTGTGTGCCCGACTTCGCAAAGGGAAGCCTGGCTGGTATGATCAAACTCGCCCGTCTACAGGATTGCTCATGACTCCTTTTGATCGAGATCAATCCATCAGAGTTGCCATACTGGCGTTCATGGTCGGCGCGGTAGGATACGCCCAAATGGTCGCACAGACAACCGGAACCACTCCTCCCGCGCCGGTACAGTTGACCGCCGAGCAGGACCATCGCAGGATTATGGATCTTCTGCGCATCGCTTCCTTGAGGCCGGGAGCGGATGGCAGACATCCTGATGCGCCGAATGCCGCCAACTATGACGAATCCAAGGCGAATCCTTATCCGAACCTGCCCGATGCGCTGGTGTTAAAAAATGGGCGGAAGGTTACGACTGCGGAGATGTGGTGGAAAAAGCGCCGTCCCGAAATTGTGGAGGATTTCGACAGCGAGAATCTATGGCCGGGCGCCTAAGGACACTCCCAAGGTGAATTGGGAAGTGACCAGCACGGTCCGGGAAACAAAAGGAGACCTGCCGGTTATCACGAAACACCTGGTGGGCCACGTTGATAATTCCTCGTACCCGCTCATCAGCGTCGATATCGAAATGGCGTTAACCACGCCGGCGGCCGCGATCGGGCCTGTGCCGGTCATGATCGAGTTCGGCTTCGTGTTCCCGCCCGGTTTCAAGCGGCCGGGAGGAATGGCCCCGCCTCACGATTCCGGGCCGTCATGGCAAGAGCAAGTTCTTTCGAAAGGCTGGGGCTACGCGATTCTCATCCCGACTAGTATTCAGGCGGACAACGGCGCCGGTCTAACCCAAGGCATCATTGGTCTGGTTAATAAAGGTCAGCCCCGGAAATTGGACGATTGGGGCGCCTTGCGCGCCTGGGCTTGGGGCGCGAGCCGCGCTTTGGATTATTTTGAATCCGATAAGTCCGTTTATGCCAAGCAAGTCGGGATCGAGGGCCACTCCCGTTACGGCAAAGCGGCGCTGGTGGCGATGGCATACGACCAGCGCTTCGCGATCGCGTATATCAGCTCTTCCGGCGAAGGAGGCGCCAAGCTTCACCGGCGGAATTGGGGCGAGCGGGTGGAAAACGTCGCCGGCGCGGGAGAATACCACTGGATGGCCGGCAACTTTCTGAAATACGCCGGCCCGCTGAACTGGAACGATCTCCCCGTGGACTCTCACGAGCTGATCGCTTTGTGCGCCCCGCGCCCGGTTTTTATAGGAGCGGGCGCAAAAGGCGATGAATGGGTGGATGCCAAGGGCATGTTTATGGCTGCGGTCGCGGCTGGGCCGGTTTATAAGCTTGTAGGCAAAAAGGACCTGGGCGCTACCGAGTTTCCGCCTATAGAGACTGCGCTGATTGACGGCGACATTGCCTTCCGCCAGCACAGCGAGGGACACACGCCCGCTCCGAACTGGCCGGCGTTTCTGAAATTCGCGGAGCGGTACATTACGGCGCCGCCTCCGGCCGCGCATTCCCACGCAAATTCCCAATAATGCTCGCGGACGTGGTAAAATCGCGCTTCATTTGGCGCTAACATGATCCTCCCTTCCACGTACGGGGTTGCCCTGTTGCTCATCGTTTTTTCGATGCTTTGCTGGGGCTCCTGGGCGAACGCTTTTAAGATGGCCGGCAAATGGCGCTTCGAGCTTTTCTATTACGATTACGCGATCGGCGTTCTCATTCTGGCCACGATTGCGGCCCTAACCTTCGGATCCCTGGGTGACTCCTCTCTTTCGTTCGTCGACAACATGATGGTCGCCGGCCACCGCAAGATCGCCTATGCATTCGCGGCCGGTGTGATCTTTAATCTCGCGAACATGCTGCTGGTGGCGGCCATCGCGGTGGCGGGTATGGCATTGGCGTTTCCCGTAGGCATCGGCCTGGCGCTCGTTATCGGCGTCGCCTGGAACTATGCGTTGAATCCCCAGGGCAATCCGGTTCTCCTCGGCGCGGGTGTCCTGATCGTGCTCGGCGCCATTATCGTCGATGCCATCGCCTACCGCCGCCACGAGACCGAAAGGACCGTCGAAGCGGCCGCCGCGCAGGTCTCCGGCGCCGGAAAGAGGATCCTTCTACCGAAGAGGAAGACCGGCGCTAAGGGCCTTGTGCTCAGCCTGATCAGCGGCGTGTTAATGGGTTCGTTCTACCCTCTCGTGCAGATCGCCCAGGAGGGTGACGTCGGCTTTGGTCTCGGTCCCTATTCGAGCGCCTTCGTCTTTGCCATCGCTGTCTTCCTCTCCACGTTCGTATTCAATCTCTACTTTCTGAACCTGCCGATTCAGGGCAAAGCGATCGCGATGACCGCATATTTCAAGGGAACGCCGCGGCAGCATCTGCTTGGTATAGCCGGAGGAATCGTATGGTGCGCCGGCGCGGTGGCCAGTTTTGCCGCCGCGAGCACTCCGAAAGCGGTACAGGTCGGCCCCGCTGTCAGCTATGCCATCGGGCAAGGCGCCACCATGATCAGCGCCCTGTGGGGACTACTGGTCTGGAAAGAATTCGCGGGCGCGTCGACAGAGTGTTCGAGTGCTGCTCGCACTAATGTTGATTCTTTTTCTGGCCGGACTTGCGCTGGTATCGATCGCGCCTCTTTATGGCCCGGCGGTCTGATCCAAGAAGAATTCGCCGCTTGCGATCAGCTCGGCCGGACCGCTGAGATATACCGAATCGTCCCAGCGCAGGAGCAGCTCCCCGGCTTCCGTGATCACGCGCACCGGCGTAGCCGCGATCCCGCGCAGGATTGCCGCAACGGCCGCGCCCGTCGAACCCGTGCCGGAGCTGAGCGTCGCGCCCGCGCCGCGTTCGAAAAAACGGGCCTCGATCGTGTGCTGGTCGATCGTGCGCGCGAAAGACACGTTCGTGCGCTGGGGGAAAAAAGGATGGCTCTCAATTCGCGAACCGATCTCCCTCCAGTCGGGCGGAATCGCGGCCGCCAGCACGACGCACTGCGGATTGCCCACATCAAGAATGGTTACCTCAATGTCCGTATCAGGCAGAACGAACCTCACTTGGTCCTCGCGCCAGCGCGGAATGCCCATGTCCATCTCGAACAGAAAACTTTTATCGTGCCGCTCGAGCAAGCGCAGATGTTTGACGCCGGCGCCGGTCGTAATATCCAGTTCGGAGGCGGCACGTCGCTCCTCGATCAGCAGCGCCGCCGCGCAGCGCGTGCCGTTTCCCGAAATCTCCGCCTCGCTTCCGTCCGCATTGAAAAGCCGGATCGCGAAACCGTCGAGAATAATCCAGCCATCCGCGCCGATCCCTGTATGGCGCTCGCAAATCTTGCGCGCGATCGCCGCTAATTCCGCGATGGGCGTATCGTTGCGAGCGCCTTGGGGCGCGTATTGAGCCCAAGTGAGCAGGAAGTCGTTCCCTGCGGCGTGGGCCTTAGTAAAAGGTATTTTCATCGGCAATCGCGCCGGTAAATTTCCACGTCCGGCGCCCCCCTCACGCGGATCGTCTCCACGCGAACATACTTTGACCCGCCATGCAGTCCCGCCCTGGTCATGGCCAACGAGACCGCGTCGCCCGCTTGCGCCACGGCCCAATCCTCGTGTAGAAAAAAATCGGGCTGCGCGGCGGCGTTCATCCAGGCGGGCTCGTTTCCATCCGTCAGGTCTTCCCGCAACGGAATACCTGCCTCGCGATAGATGCCAACCTCGTCCCCGAGCATCGTGAAAATGCCGCCGCCACGATAATGCTTCCTCAAGTATTCAGCGGTGGCCGCCGTCCAGGCGCGGCGCGCTTCGGAATTGACCTGCGATTCCTTCCAAACAATCCAGCGTCGCGGCGCGGGCACAACTGCCCAGAACGCGATGCCGATTGCAAGAATGAAAATCGCCGTCACGGCCTGCGCGCGCTTGGTGGCCGCAAAAATGAGCGCTCCGCTTGCAAACGCCAGCAGCGGTAAAAAGCAAAGTCCATACCGCGTGTTGTAATATCCATGCGGTTCCAAATTCGGAACCGAGATTGGCGTGCTGCCCGAGGAGTGGACGCTCCATACGTAGAAGGCAGGTCCGAGTGATAAAAAGAACAGCGGCCAAAAGACGCGCTTCAGGAGCGAGCATACGATTCCGGCCGTTCCGATCGCCACGGCGATCCATCCTGCGCACTGCCGTCCCGCCGAAAATACATACTCGAAAGCCAAGCGCCAGTTATGCTCGCCCGGGTAGGGAAGCCCTTTCTGGATCGCCTTGGCCGAATACGGACCGCGATAAAAATCCAACGGGTCGCCGAACCACCAGACGTTGTGCGCGAGCCATGCAAGAGGACCGAGGCAAGCGATAGCGGAATAAACCAACGCGAATGCAAGCCGGCGCTGCGGCGCCGCCCACCAGAAATAAGCTGCGATAAAAGGAATCAAAAACCATCCTTCGTATCTGGTCAACGCCGCCGCAATGGTGGCCACGGCGGCGCCCGCGGCGGAGGCCATGGACGGCTCGTCGTGAAACAGGACCGTGAAGTACAGAATTGCTATCAAGCTTCCGAAGAAGATCGCCTCGGTCATCGGCGTAGCTTGCAGGTACAGCACGTTTGGGTTGAGTGCGAATACGCCCGCCGACACGACCCCGGCGGCTTCCGACTTGAACACCCGCCGCGCGGCGGCGAACAGAAACGTTCCGCCGAGGGCATAAAAAATCTCCGACGGGATCGCCCCGGCCAGTCCCGTGCGCCACAGAGTATCGTTCGCGACCAATGGCAGCATTAGAAGATGCGGCATCGGCAGCCAGACCGCGCCGAGCTGTGCATATCCCGGCGTTCTCGAATCCACCATGCGCCGCGCTACCGCCAAGTGCGCTTCGGCGTCGCCGTAATATAAGGTCCAGCCATTGCGCTCCACGACAAAGCAGGCCGCCGCGCTCACCATGGCAAGCGCGAGGAACACGGCAACAACGGTCTTCAAAACTCGGTAAACTCCCGGAACTCGCGGAAGCGCGCGTCGATCTCTTCGCGAGTCAAAGTCCGGAAGCGATCCACGCCAAATTTTTCGCAGCAGAAACTACCCATCACCGATCCGTAGATGACGGCGCGCGACAGATCTCTCCGCTCGATATGCCCCTGCTGCAAATCGCAACCCTGCCCGGCAAGGTATCCGATGAATCCGCCCGCGAAACTGTCGCCGGCGCCCGTCGGGTCGAAGACCTCTTCAAGCAAATAGCCGGGCACCATAAAATGCGAATCGCGCCGGAACAGAATGGCGCCAAACTCGCCCCGCTTGATGACAATCGTGTTCGGGCCCATCCCGAGAATCGCATTCGCGGCGCGCCGGAGGTTATATTGTCCCGATAACATCCGCGCTTCGGCGTCGTTGATCAACAGGAAGTCCCAGTCGCGGATGGTGGCCAGCAGCTCGTCGCGAAAATCGGCGATCCAGTAGTTCATCGTATCGCCGCCCGTCAGACGCAAGCCGTCCATTTGGGCGCGGACGCCGCGCTGCAAGGCCGGCTGAATATTGCCGAGCATCAGGTACGGCTCCGAACGATAGCTTGCCGGCAGCTTGGGATTGAAATCGGCGAAGACGTTGAGGTCCGTCTGGAGCGTGGTCCGGTCGTTCATATCTGCGGAATAAACGCCTTTCCAGAAGAACGTCTTCCCCGCCACCTGCTCCAGTCCTTCGAGATCGATTCCCCGCCCCGCAAGCAGCGAGCGGTCCTCGCGCGCGAAATCGTCTCCCACGATGCCGACCAGTTTTACTTCGGTAAAGAAGCTGGCTGCAAGTCCGATGTAAGTAGCGGCCCCGCCGAGCATGCGCTCCACGCGCCCGTGCGGCGTTTCGACTCCGTCGTACGCCACGGATCCCACGACAATCAATGACATTCCTCTTGATTGTACTGTCGCGCTCACTCTAAAACAATTCAATGCTATGATGTTTTATCGATGAGTACTGCGCGCGTCATGCCCGGTGGACGGGTGGACCCGGCGGCGCTGCCCAAAGGCGCGAATGGCCGCAACCTTTGCCGCTGGTGCAATCTCGAGGTTCCCAAAGGACGTCTGACGTTCTGCTCCGAGTTTTGCGTCGCGGAATGGAAGCTGCGCAGCGATCCCGGGTATCTGCGCGAAAAGCTTTTCGAGCGAGATAAAGGCATTTGCGCCGTATGCGCCACCGATTGCCGCGCGGCTTTTATTCACCTGAAAAAACTCCGCGGCTCCGCTAGCGCAAAGGCCTGGATCGAATGGGGCCTCAAGCGCAATTCGCGCCGCAGCCTGTGGGACGCCGATCATATCGTTCCTGTGGTCGAGGGTGGAGGCGAGTGCGATTTGTCGAACATCCGCACCCTCTGCCTGAAATGCCACCGCGCGGCTACGGCGACTCTCCGCGCCCGTCGGCAAACCCGCCAATAGCGCGGTGCTCCTCGTGATTTCTCGCCGGTCGCCGAGCTTGTGCGGCAATCATAGCCCGGATAGCAAGCCGCCGACCCGCAGGCTCCTGGCAAAGTCCGGCGAAGCGTGAGTATCTAACAAGCCGCATCTTTGTTTGTGGGTTTGCCGTGCGTAGGTCTTTGAGCAGGACATTCTTACGCTGTTTCGCGGAGGACAAAGCAGCCGAAACCATCCGCCTGCTTGGCGGGATTCATGCCTCTGCGGCCCTGTTGAAGCTGAAGCGATATGGCTCCGACGGAGCCTTCGCCTGAATCTTTGATAAGTTGATCGCCAGCTTCCCGCTCTCTAAAGTCGTGACCGGAACATGCCAATATGAATGTTCGCCACGGTCCGTCACATTCATGTTCTTCTTGTTCTGTTCAATCCAGGAATACGGAATGCCAAAAGCGTCGTTCCGGTCCATGCAGGACAAAATAAAAAAACCCTCCTTGCCCTGCGCTAAGAACGCGTCCCAAGAAGGGTGGAACGCATACCAGTAGGGCTGGTAATCACCTTTCAATTCATAGCGCTTCGAGACGGCACAGCAAACCCGGAAATCCTTATTTGGACTCCAGAACAGTGTGCTGCTCCTTTTAACGAGTTGCTTGCCCTTCCATAAGGCGAAAGCATCCACGACCTCTTGTCGCTTAGCCTTGAATAATTCTGGATCCGTCCGAATCTGTTTCGCGCCGTCCTCGTCGTGTATAGCCTCACTCGCCACTTCTGCTGCCTGTTCGATTTCCTGTTGGCTCTCGACGTTAACGGCCGTTGTGAAGATCACGTCGATGATCTTGTCGACCTTGGTATATTCGAATGGCTGAAGCAACTGACGGATCTGATTGAGCGTGCTGGCATCGTCTGTTTTTTCCTTGATTTGAACGAGCTTGATAAGCCCCTCAATGCTGATGAGGCGCATCTCCCATGCGTACCTCGAACCACGCACTTGCGCTTCCAGCGCCCCTGTATCCTCGCGGCCGACGACGATCAGAACGGACGCGTCCTTGCCGACTCTTGCTTCCAGCAGCAACTTTTGCTTATATTCAGCGATCTTTTCGAGACGCACCGTCACATAGTCGGTCGTCTTTACTTCCACGATGAGGTCCGGTTCGCCTTTGGCGCGCCATATACCGTCGTAGCCGATTGCATTGCGCTTGCCTTGGTATAAGCCGTTTTCAACTTCAAAGT
Organism: Bryobacterales bacterium; assembly: GCA_963838885.1. Taxonomy (GTDB): domain Bacteria; phylum Acidobacteriota; class Terriglobia; order Bryobacterales; family Bryobacteraceae; genus JAICMB01. The sequence continues at coordinate 34,449 of CAWITB010000022.1, forward strand.
CGAGCCGCCGTCCAGACTCGTTGACGATGTCTTGGAGTACAAGGCCGCTCTTGTTAAATGAACTTTCGAGGCAATGACGTGCGTAGCCGAACAGGCTTTCAATAGGCGCGCCGCTTAGAAATTGACGGAACTCAATGCAGCATGAGGAGTTGTCTAGCAAGTTTCCGTCAGCCGCACTGGAGACGACCTGTTCAATGGTCAATCTTCAAAACGTCCTGCGTTGGCGCTTTACCAGAAGCTAATGAGTGGCATGTTCGTTAATCGGCGTGCGGCGCTCAATAATCCCGAATCGGACTGGTGCGGATGAGAGGACTTGAACCTCCACTCCCTTGCGAGAACTAGAACCTGAATCTAGCGCGTCTGCCAATTCCGCCACATCCGCACGATGGGGAGAACACTTACATTATCCGGGAGCGGCGCGGCCGCGTCAAACCCGCGCTCGATCGGGCTCCCGCCGCGGCGCCCGCAAAATCAGGATCAGGCGCATCACGCGCTGCTCAATTTCATTCGCCACTTCGCGGAAGACATCTTCGCTCATTCCCACGGGGTCGCGCACGGTCCATTCCTCGATCACCGGGCCAACGGTAGTAGGCAGCTTCTGGCCGGACATGTTGATCACGATATCCACTGGAGTGTTGGGAATGCCGTCGAGCGCCTTGGGAAAATGCCCGCTCAAATCGATGTTCTTCTCCAGCATTATTTTTTTCGTGAGCGGCGCGACGATGCCCGTCGGGTACAGACCGGCGCTGAAGGGCTCCACCACGTCGCTCCCGTAGGCGCGCGCAAAACCCTCCGCCATCTGGCTGCGGCAGGAGTTTCCGATGCAGACGAACAGAACGCGAGAACGCGCCACTATTTCGCCTTCTCTCCATTCAGCTTGGCCAGGAACAGTTCGTGGACGCGGGGATCGCCGCTCAGCTCGGGATGAAAGGTCGCCACCATGTGCCGCCCTTGTTCTACCAGCACCGGATCGCCGCCATAGCGCGCGAGTACCTTCGCTTCCTCGCCGACCCGGCGGATCACCGGCGCACGGATGAATACCGCTTCCAGTTCGCCGTCCATGTCCTGCGGCTGCAGTCGCGCGATGCGGCTGTCGAGCTGCCGCCCGTAGGCGTTCCGTTCCACATCCATATCCATCAATCCGAGTGATGGCTGCTCCGGATTCGTCACTTTGGAGGCAAGCAGGATGGCGCCCGCGCATGTCCCAAAAATCGGGCGCGTCTCACCAAAATGGCGCAACGGCTCGAACATCCGCTCCGCGTCGATCAGCTTCAGCATGGTGGTGCTCTCGCCACCCGGAATAACGAGCGCATCCACGTCGCTCAATTGCGCCGCTGAACGCACCTCGACGGCTTCCGCGCCCGCGCGCTCCAGTGCTTTCTGGTGAGCTTCGAAATCGCCCTGCAGCGCCAGAACGCCGACGCGCTTGCGAGCTGCCTCCACTTACCAGCCTCGCGTTTGCAGCAATTCCGCCTCGGCCAGGCGCGAAATTTCGAGCCCCGGCATCGCCATGCCCAGTTCTTCGCTGGCCTCCAGCAGCTTCGCCGGATCGTTGAAGTACGTCGCCGCTTTCACCACTGCGCGGGCCCGCGCTTCGGGATCGGACGATTTGAAAATTCCCGAGCCGACGAACACCGCCTCGGCGCCGAGCTGCATCACCAGCGCGGCGTCGGCCGGCGTCGCAATTCCGCCGGCGGAAAAATTGGGCACCGGCAGCTTGCCATGCTCGGCGACATACTGCACCAGCTCCAGAGGCGCCTGCAGCTTCTTCGATTCGGCGACCAGCTCTTCCTTGCCGAGCACGGTCAGCTGCTTCATCTCCTTCACGATGGTGCGAATGTGCCGCACGGCCTCGACGATGTTCCCGGAGCCCGCTTCGCCCTTGGTGCGAATCATCGCGGCGCCCTCGGCAATGCGCCGCAGCGCTTCGCCCAGATTGCGCGCGCCGCATACGAAGGGCACTTTGAAATCGCGCTTGTCGATGTGGTGTTCTTCGTCGGCCGGGGTGAGCACCTCGCTCTCGTCGATGTAATCGACTTCGAGAGCTTCAAGTATCCGCGCCTCCATGAAATGTCCGATGCGCGCCTTGGCCATTACGGGAATGCTGACGGTCTGCATAATTTCGCGAATCTTGGCTGATCGGCGCCATGCGCGCGACTCCGCCTTCCTTGCGAATGTCCGCCGGCACGCGCTCCAGCGCCATCACGGCCGTTGCGCCCGCCTGCTCCGCGATCGCGGCCTGCTCCGCGTTGGTAACGTCCATGATGACGCCGCCCTTCAGCATTTCGGCAAGCCCGGTCTTCAGTCGAAAATCGTCGTCCAGATACATTATTTTTCTCCGTTCTCTATACAATCACCGCGGACTCGAACTGCTCGCGAGCCCTCTCCAGCCCATTCCTGAATACCCGCCCGAGCGCGCCGATTCCGGTCTCGATTCGATCCGGCGAAACTCCGGCAAAACTGATTCGCAAACTCCCCGGCTCGGGCGCGCCCACGGCGAAATGCCGGCCGGGCAAATACGTGACGCCTTCGCGTTCCGCGGCTGGTAACAGCTCGCCTGCATCGAGCGGCTCCCTCAACCGCACCCACAGATTCATTCCGCCCTCTGGCCGCGTCCACTGACTGCCGGGCGGAAGATGCCGCTCACAGGCGGCCAGCGCCGCTCCGAGACGTTCGCGGCCGGCGCGCAGAACGCGAGTCTTGTGCCGCTCCAGGCGGCCCGACTCGGCAAACCTCAGAAGCACGGCCTGGCCAAGGTGGTCGCTGTGCAGGTCGCTCCACTGCTTGGTCGTGGTCAAGCGCTCGATCGCAGCTCGCGGACCGATCGCCCAGCCGACCCGCAGACCCGGAAAGGCGAGCTTCGAAAAACTGCGCAGGACAATCGTTCCACAATCGGGCGCGCCGCAACCGGGGACGAGTTGTTTGGTCAACGGCGCCTCTTCGCCTTCGTAGCGCAATTCGCCGTATATATCGTTCTCGATCAGCAGCGCTCCGGCTCGTTCGACAATGCGCGCCAATTCGCGGCGCCCGGCGACCGGCAGCGTCAGGCCGGTCGGATTCTGGAAATTCGACGTCACCACGATCAGCGCAGGGCGTTCCAGCATGGCGATCCGCTCCAAGCGCGCCAAATCCAATCCCGCCATCCCAATTGGGGCTCCTATTACTCGCGCTCCCGCTCGCTGGAAAACGTTCTTAAGCCCTGGATAAACCGGATCTTCAATCAGTACGGTTTCCCCATTCGCCGCGAAAGTTCGCTGCAGCAAATCAAACGCCTGTTGGCAGCCACTGGTGATCAGAACGTCGTCATCCGTGGTCGCCACACCCTCCTCCTGGGCCCGCTGCAAGAGGTAGCGCCGCAGCGGACCATAGCCGGACGGCGAGCCCAACTGCAAAACGTGATGCACCTCGTCGCTCTGCATCACCTCCGCACAGGAGGCGCGAAAATCCTCGAGAGGAAAGAGTAGTTCCGAAGGGCGCGAGTTCGCGAAGCTGATCGTTTCGGACGATCGTTCCGGAGCGCGCGCGGCCACGAAGCTTCCCCGCCCGACATGGCCCATAATCAGGCCGCCCTCTTCTAGCAGCTCGTAAGCGGCTGAGATCGTGGCTCGGTTCAACCCAAGCTGACCAGCCAATTCGCGCGTGGCGGGCAATCTAAATCCCGCTTCGAGCCGCCCGGAATCGATCAGAATCTTTATTTTTTGCGGATATCTGGCGGTATAGCGGCGTGTTTGAATCGGGATCGAGGCCGGTAATTGCAAACATGCCAATCAGGAGTCCAAAGTATCACATTGGATTAGCGCTGGCAAGCCAATTCAGGTGTGTTAGAATCGCCTCGTCAAACGTGAACCGCAGCGTTTTGTTACTGCTGATCCCGTTCCTTCTCCTTCCTCCCGCGGCGCCGGCGCAGAAGAAGAAAAGAAACATGGACGAGGACGGGCTGTACCCGCCGGTGGTCCTCGACAATAGTAAGAAAAAGAAAACCGAGCCAACGCAAACGCTGCCCGCCGAACGGGAGTTGCCCGCCGCCGTTGCCGGTGAAACGGACCGTCTCATATTCCAGGTCTCGCCGCTTTCGAACAAGGGGCTATTGACGCCGCAGACCCGCGAAGCGCTGCGCGCGCTGCAACGCTCCGCTCACGGGGCCACCATTCTGAAACTGCGCGCCTTCGTGGCCGGTTCGGGCGACATGCGGCGCATCGGACAGCTCGTCAGCGAACTGTGGAGCGACAAGCGGACGCCGCTACCGGTGCTCAGCGTGGTGCAGACCGGAGGTCTTCCGCTCGAAGGCGCCCAAGTCGTCATCGAAAGCATCGCGGAGGAGCGCAAAACAGTGAACCCCAGCGGGATCGTGTTCCTGTCGGGGCAACCCGCCGACGGCCTCGAGCAGTCGATCGCCAAACTGGAGAGCGCGGCCAAGAAGGGAGAGGTGCTGCGGGTGACGTGCTTCGTGCGCTCGCTCGACGAAAACAAACATGCGGAGCGCTTAATCTCGGAGCGGTTTCCGAACGCCGCTGTGAATTACGTCCAGTCGCAAAGGCAGTATCTCCCGCCATCCGCGGAGTGCGAGGGCGTGGCGCGCGCGCCGGCCGGGGCTGCCACCGTTGCGCCGGCTCCGAAGCTGGTGCTCTCCGGCGCGCAGCTCGGCTTCGGGACCGAAGAGGGCGATATCCGGCTGGCATTCGAGCGATTGCAAAGAGCTTTGACGCCGTTCGAGGCGCAGCTCAAGTCAATCGTCGATTCGCACGTCTATGTGTTATCGCGCCGCATGGCGGAACGCATTCATGGCAGCGAGCCCGGCCTGTTCGAATCGAAAGCAAACACGACTGTTCAGGTCGAGGGATTACCATCGCTCGACGCTGCGTTCGGAGTGGACGTGATCGCGGCCGCGGATTATACCAGAACGGTGAGCGCAGATTCGGTGCGAACCACGGATCGATAAAGCGTATCGCGCTCCAGCGGCTCGCGGCCGGTGCAGGTCGAGAGATGTCGTCGCTCGAACCTTATTGGGGTGGATGTCATCGCGGTAGCGGATTACCCTGCGACGGTGAGCACGGATTCGGCGCCCACGACAGGTTCGTTGCGCGTAGCGCGCTCGGGCGAATCGGTGCAGGTGGAGGTAGTGCCGTTGTTCGGGTACGTGTAAGTTTGCCGTGCCGGCGGACACCTCGATGCGGCGGCGGCTATCCGCTCCATGTGGATTGAATTCCGAGTTGCCGACTATCCTGGCATGATCGGTAAAGGCTACGCCGATTTGCGTGATCTACCCCTAAGGAGGAACCTGGATCGGGATCGATTCGGAAATTCGCCTTTCATAGCTTCGGATCTCGAAGTCGATCCCTGCCAGCGATATGATTCAGAAGGGCAGGACGGGTGGCGACCACTTTGAGACGTCGGCCGCAGCAGATCAGCAGATGAACTGGTGGGTCACTGATACGGACCGACGCAAAGACCGCGGCCTTCCCCGCTAATCGAGCACAAGGAGCCCACGAACATGAAGCCAAAGAACACGATCTGCCTCTGGTTCGACAAGAGACGCGCATGAGGCGGCGCGCTTCTACTCCGTCACCTTTCCGGATAGTAAAGTAACCGCTGTTCACGAGGCTCCCGGTGACTATCCGGGCGGCAAGAAGGGCGATGTGCTGACGGTGGAGTTCACCGTCCTGGGCATTCCCTGTCTCGGTCTCAACGGTGGCCCGGCGTTCAGGCACACCGAGGCCTTTTCCTTCCAGATCGCGACGGAGAATCAGGAAGAGACGGACCGTTACTGGAACGCGATCGTCGGCAATGGCGGCACGGAAAGCCAGTGCGGTTGGTGCAAGGACCGCTGGGGCCTCTCCTGGCAGATCACCCCGCGCGCGCTAACCGATGCGCTTGCGGCTGGTGGCGGTGAGGCAAAGCGTGCCTTCGAGGCGATGATGACGATGAAGAAGATCGACGTCGCCGCCATCGAGGCAGCGCGGCGAGGCTGACGTGAACACGCCGACAACGTCCTTATTCGTCCTGGATCGCGCAAAACCGGAAGTTGGCCGACTCCAGTCCGCGGTCGCAATGTCCAGTTTGACCATCTTGGAATTAGCGGTGGGCGCATCCGGGCCAACAACAGGGGCGTCGTTTTCCATCCCTAAGGCTTGAACAGCCCCACTCGATCCGGCGGCTTCTAGTTTCTGCTTTTTTAGCTGACTCAATCCAACATATCCACTCGTTGCGTGCGAGCGGCGTAATATCCTCCCATGCTGTTAACGCTTGCGGGTCGGATGTAAGTGCTTTTTTTAAATCCGCGGGCACTTCGTGTACCACACCGCTAGAAATCTTTTTTTGCGACATGGATAAGCTCTCCTTTCGTAAGCCCCAGCGGCGCGAGGATCTCGTGCTGAGCAAAGGATGTGGGTCGTTCGACCATTTAGCGAGTCCTGACGCCCAGGTTAACTCGGCGCTCGACTATCCATTGCGTCGTGTGACGCGCAAACCGGAAATCGGACCGTTTGACACAATTCACGCCCACAACTCCAAGTTGCACCGCAGACCCGCCGAGGAACCGGCTCCGGTTTCCACGCCGGCACGTTTTCGCCACTCGACAATTCGATCGGCATGGACGTGATCGCGGCCGCCGGTTACACCAGGACGGTAAGCGCGGATTCAGTGCGAACCACGGGACGATAAAGCGTATCGCGCTCCAGCGGCTCGCGGCCTGCTTCGCGAATCAATCGCAACAGCTCGCCGCGGCGCAGCGATTGGCTGGTCGTGGCGCCGGCATCATGGTAGATCTTTTCTTCGACTACGGTGCCGTCCAAATCGTCGGCCCCGAAGCGCTGGGCCACCTGGGCGATTTTCGGCGTCATCATGATCCAGTACGCCTTGATGTGATCGATGTTGTCCAGCAGCAGCCGCGCCACGGCGATATTCTTCAAATCGTCAAAGCCCGTAGTCTTCGGGATGTGATGGAGCGGCGTGTTGTCGGGGTGGAAAGCCAGCGGGATAAAGGTCTGGAATCCTCCCGTTTCATCTTGCAGCGCGCGGAGCTTCAACAGATGGTCGACGCGATCCTCTGCGGTTTCGATGTGGCCGTAGAGCATCGTGCAATTCGATCTCAGCCCAACCTGATGCGCCAGCCGCGCGACTTCGATCCATTGATCGCCGTCGATCTTGTGGTCGCAGATGATGCGGCGGACACGGTCGCTGAAAATCTCGGCCCCGCCACCCGGCAGCGAATCCATCCCGCATCGCGTAACTTCATCAGAACGTCGAGATATGAAATCTTGCCGCGGCGCGCGAAATACGCGATCTCGACCATGGTGAAAGCCTTCAGATGGACCTGCGGGAAGCGCTCCTTCAGTCCGCGCAGCATCTCGCAATACCAGTCGAGCGTCAACTCCGGATGCAGCCCGCCCACGATGTGAAATTCCGTGATGGCTTCGGACCAGCCTTCGGAAGCGCGCTGCCAGATTTCTTCAAGCGACCAAGTGTATGCCTTGGGATCTTTGGCCTTCTTTCCAAACGCGCAAAGCTTGCAGCTCGCTACACAAACATCGGTGGGATTGATATGGCGGTTGACGTTAAAATAGGTGGTGTTGCCGTGCTTGCGCTCACGAACCAGGTTGGCCATGTAACCCGTGGCCAGAATGTCGGAGGAACGGAAGAGAGTTACGCCATCGTCGAAGTCGAGCCGGGCGCCCGCCTGCACCTTTTCGAGAATCGGCTTCAGACGTACGTCTTCGATCTCAACGCGCATACATGTCGGAGGCCCAAAACAAGAAGAATAACACGCTGACATAACCATTTACGGTAAAGAAGGCCGCGTCGATGCGGGAGAGATCGCCGGGCCTTACAAGGCTGTGTTCATAGACGAGAAGCGCGGCAATGGCGGCAATGCCGAGAAAGCTCAGCCAGCCCAGGTGGAACGAAAGAGCCAGCGCGATGAGGCATCCCGCCATTGCCAGGTGCAGGGCGCGCGCGATCCACAGGCCGCGCGCCACGCCGAAGCGGCACGGGATGCTGAAAAGTCCCGAGGAGCGGTCGAATTCATAATCCTGACACGAATAGATAACGTCGAATCCGGCCGTCCAGCAGGTCACGGCCGCGGTGAGCCACAGAATGCGCGGATCGAGCGAGCCGGCCATGGCGATCCAGGCGGCCGCGGGCGCGATGCCTAATGAGAATCCCAGGACAAGGTGCGAAAGCGCGGTGAACCGCTTCGTGAAGGAATAAAAGAACACGATCGCAAGCGCGACCGGCGCGAGCTTGAAACAGAGCGGGTTGAGCATCCATGCGGCAGCCACGAAAACTACAGACGCGACGATCACAAAACCCCACGCGAACGCCGCGGTGAGGAGACCGGCGGGGATGTGGCGGGCCCGGGTGCGGGGATTGCGCGCGTCGATGCGCGCGTCGAGAACGCGGTTGAAAGCCATTGCCGCGGAGCGCGCCGCAACCATCGCGATGACAATCCAAAGCAGCCGTTCAATGACAATGCCGCCGCTAAGATGCAGCTCGCGAGCGGCCAGAAGCGCGGCCGTGAGCGCGAAGGGCAGCGCGAAGACGGAGTGCTCGAACTTGATCATGTCGAGCGTGAGGCGGACCCGTTTCCAGAATGCCAACGCGACTGCCGCCATGATCCGCTACCATTCTAATTCATGCGGTTTTGGCTCCTGGTTTGCTTTACGCGCTGCTGCATCGCGGCGTGCGCGCTGGGATGCGTGATGGCTTCGTGCGGCTCCAACACAGCATCGTATAGCGATTTCAACTTGCGCGATGTAACCCTGCCGGACGGACAAACGATCCGCGTGGAGACCATGATCTCGCAGACCGATCAATTGCGCGGGCTGATGTTCCGCGCCTCGCTTGCGCCGGATCGCGGCATGCTTTTTATTCACCAGAGCCCCGGGCTTTACAGTACGTGGATGTATCAGCATCAGATCCCGCTGGACGTGATCTGGATGGACGCCTCCCAGCGCGTCGTGGAGATGGCGCTTGATGCGCAACCGTGCCGCACCGTGGCGAGCCAATGCCCGCATTATGGAGGCACAAAGAGTTCCCAATACATGCTGGAGATCGGCGCGGGAATGGCGGCGAAACACGGGATGCGTCTGGGCCAGAGGCTCGAATTTTAAATGACGCAACAGCAATTGCGAGTCATGCTCGAAGAAGTGCGGGCGGGCGGTATCGGCGTGGATGCGGCGGTCGAGCGCATGAAGCATCTTCCGTTTGAAGACCTGGGCTACGCCAAGCTGGACCATCATCGCGCGCTGCGGCATGGACTTACCGAAGTGATTTTCGGTAAAGGGAAGACGCCGGAACAGGTCCAGGGCATCGCGGCGCGCCTGCTGGATAAATCGCCAAACCTGCTCGTGACGCGGGCCGACCGCGAGATCGCGAGCGCGGTCGAAGAGGTCGCCGCCGAAGCCGAATATTTTCCTTTGTCCGGCGCCGTGCGCGTCTGGCGCGAGCGCAACATCGTTGGCAAGGGCGTGGTTGCGGTGGTCTGCGCCGGCACAAGCGATATACCGGTAGCGGAAGAAGCGCGCATCACTTGCGAAGTGATGGGCAACGAGGTGGACTCGATTTACGATGTCGGGGTCGCAGGCATCCACCGGCTGATCGCTAACAGCGAACGCTTAATCGCGGCGCGCGTCGTGGTCGTATGCGCTGGCATGGAAGGCGCCCTGCCAAGCGCCGTCGGGGGCCTGGTACCCGTGCCCGTGATCGCTGTGCCGACCAGCGTGGGTTATGGCGCGAGCTTCCACGGCCTGGCCGCGCTGCTCGGGATGCTGAACAGTTGCGCCAGCAACGTGACTGTTGTGAATATCGACAACGGCTTCGGCGCGGGCTATGTGGCGAGCTTGATTAACCGGCTGTAAGCAGATGAGCGCCAAAAAATTCTTTACTAAACGGGGCTAAGGTAAGAAGAGAAAGGCATGAGTTAATCATCGATCTTCAGAGAACTCGGAGCCGCTCTCAACGCACGCGCGCAAGCGCAGGGCAGCGATGCCGCAGCGTATGCGCGACGGGTCCTCGAACGCGCTCTGGGAATCGAAGAAGAGCATCCGGGTCCGCCGTTTCAAACCGGGCGGGGGATGCTTGCGAAATATGGACCCGCGCCCTCGGGCGAGGAAATTGACGCTAATCGGGCTGACATGTTCCGCGGCTTCCGTGAGAATGGTACCTGATTGGGAGCGTTGCCGATACGCACACCGCTCTTTGGCATCTGTTTGAAGACCAGCGGCCGTCAGGTCCCGTCGGCAATTCCATCGATCAGGCTGCGGCCGCCAGACTGAGGATGCGTCTCAGCCATTAGCCTGGCTCAAGGCGTTTATCTCATTGAGAAAAAGCGTCTGCCACCCTCCGCATACGCGATTTGAAGGCGGCGCTGGCCGATCCGGACCACGTCCTTAAAGAAGCCCCATTTACTGTTGAGATTGTAGATGCAATGCAGGAAGTGCCGCGCGTTGCCGTACCGGACCTGCCGGATCGGATTGTGGCGGCGATGCGCCTGCTACATTGAAATAAATGGAGAAGAAGAATAGCTTCGGCGCGTCCGCCTGCTTGCGGGTGCGCGACCGCGAGTACCGCATCTACTCCCTTGAGGCGCTCGAAAAGGCCCATGTAGCCGCCATTTCGCGCATCCCGTATTCCATCAAAATTCTCCTCGAGAACCTCCTGCGCTTTGAAGACGCGCGCACCATAAGGCACACCGACATCGAGTATGTGGCCCGCTGGAACACCAAGGCAGCCGCGCAGGAGATCAACTTCAGGCCCGCCCGCGTGCTGCTTCAAGACTTCACCGGAGTACCGTGCGTCGTCGACCTGGCGGCCATGCGCGACGCGCTGCAATCCCTCGGGGCCGATCCCAAGCTCGCCAGTCCGCTCATCCCCGCGGACCTCGTCATCGACCATTCCGTTCAGGTCGACAGCTTCGGATCGAGCGCCGCCTTTAGTCTTAACGCGCTGCTCGAACTACAGCGCAATCGCGAGCGCTACTCGTTTCTGCGCTGGGGCCAGACCGCCTTCCACGACTTTCGCGTCGTGCCGCCGGACACCGGCATCGTTCACCAGGTGAACCTCGAATACCTCGCTTCCGTCGTGTTTCGCGACACGCGGCAATCGCCGCCGCTGGCCTACCCGGATACGGTTATGGGCACCGATTCGCACACCACCATGGTGAATGGGCTCGGCGTCGTCGGCTGGGGCGTCGGAGGTATCGAGGCCGAAGCCTGCATGCTGGGACAGCCCATCTCCATGCTGCTGCCCGAGGTGGTCGGATTCAAACTCAAGGGACGGCTGCCGGAAGGCTCCACCGCGACGGACCTCGTTCTCACCGTCACTCAGATGCTGCGCAAGAAAGGCGTGGTCGGAAAGTTTGTCGAGTTTTATGGAGCGGGCGTCAGCGCCCTCAGCCTCGCCGACCGCGCCACCATCGGCAACATGGCCCCAGAATACGGCGCTACCATCGGGTTCTTCCCTATCGACAGTAAGACGCTCGACTACCTGCGGCTATCCAACCGTCCGCCCGAGCTGATCGCGTTGGTCGAAGCCTACGCCAAGGAGCAAGGACTTTTCCTGACCGCGGATTCGCCCGAACCGGATTATAACGACACCATCGAGCTCGATCTCTCCAAGGTCGTGCCCTCCATCGCCGGTCCCAAACGGCCGCAAGATCGCATCGATCTGCCCGACGTCAAGAAGAACTTCCTCGGACTCCTGGGCGAGACTCCGCGCACCGCCATGGTGGATCTCGACGGCCGCACCGAGATGATCCAGGACGGGTCGGTCGTGATCGCCGCCATCACCAGTTGCACGAACACATCGAATCCCTCCGTAATGGTCGCCGCCGGACTGCTGGCGAAGAAAGCCGTCGAGAAAGGTCTGAAAGCCAAGTCGTGGGTGAAGACCAGCCTCGCGCCTGGATCGAAGGTCGTCATAGATTACCTCAACGACGCCGGCTTAATGCCCTTTCTCGAGAAACTGAATTTCCACCTCGTCGGATACGGTTGCACGACCTGCATCGGTAACAGCGGCCCGTTGCCGGAGCCGGTCGCGGCCGCCGTGAGCAAAGAGAAACTCGTGGTCGCCGCCGTTTTGAGTGGGAATCGCAACTTTGAAGGCCGCATCAATGCGTTGGTTCGCGCCAATTATCTCGCCTCGCCGCCTCTGGTGGTCGCTTATGCCATCGCGGGACGCATGGATGTCGACATTCAGAAGGACGCTCTCGGAACCGACGACAACGGAAAGAAAATCTACCTCAAAGACATCTGGCCCACGCCCGATGAAGTCGAGGAAGTCGTGAAGCATTCCGTCCGTAGCGAGATGTTTCAAAAAGAGTACTCCGAGGTGTTTCAGGGAGACGAGGCGTGGAACAATATGCGCATCCCGGAAGGCGATTTGTTTGCATGGTCGGATTCCTCCACCTACATAAAGAAGCCGCCATACTTCGACGACATGCCCGATCCCTCCGCTGCGGTTAGAAACCTGTGCGGCCTGCGCGTTCTTGCCTCGCTCGGCGATTCCGTGACAACCGATCACATTTCCCCCGCCGGAAATATTCCCGTCGATAGCCCGGCCGGAAAATATCTGATCGGTCTCGGCGTGAAGCCCGCGGATTTCAACTCCTACGGGTCGAGACGCGGCAATCACGAAGTGATGGTTCGCGGAACGCTCGCCAATATCCGTCTGCGCAACCTGCTGGCGCTCGGAACCGAGGGCGGCTGGACCACGCATGTCCCCAGCGGCGAGAAGATGTTCATCTATGACGCCGCCATACGCTACCAAAGCGAAGCAACGCCTCTGCTGATCGTCGCGGGCAAGGAGTACGGATCTGGATCGTCGCGCGATTGGGCCGCGAAAGGCACGCTGTTGTTGGGCGTGAAAGCCGTGCTCGCCGAGAGTTTTGAGCGCATTCACCGCTCCAACCTCGTGGGCATGGGCGTCCTGCCCATCCAGTTCCTGCCCAATCAAAATCGCGAGACGCTCGGGCTGACCGCTCTAGAGACCTATTCGATAGAAGGAATCCGCGAGGCGATTGCGTTGCGCGAGCACGCCATCGTGCGCGCCGTCGCAGACGACGGGACGGAGAAGGAGTTCGAAGCCGTGGTCCGCATCGACACGCCGCAGGAAGCGGAGTATTACCGCAACGGCGGAATTCTACCGTACGTGCTTCGACAGATTGCGGGCGCGGCGCAGCCGGCCGTGGTGAGCTAGGCGCCGCGGAGCTTGCGTCTTCTGAACTCGGGGCGCAGCCGCAACCGGGGTGGCCGCAACCGGAGGACCTGGGGTGGACGGAGCCGGCCCGGTGCTCTCGCGTGCTGGCGAAACCGCCGGCGCAACAGCTCCGGAATCGTGTTGCATGGCCCGCCAGATCGCGACCGGCGAAAGCAGGAACACCAAGCCCGCTGCGGCGTAGAGGAGCCGTTTCACCGAAAAACGCTTCCGCGGCTCCTCCGCAACAGCCTCCGCTTGCGGCGCCTCGGCTCGCTCTTGCTCTTTCACGCACAGCATTCCTTTGCAATCGAGCGCATCCGCCGAAATCGGAAACTGCAGCGCCGGCGAGGGACACCGTATCGTGCGCCCCTCGCGATAGAAAAAGCCACCGATTGCGTCCCCGCTCCCATCGGGACGGATCATTAAACAGACCAAATCGGGCGCGTCCTTCAGAATGCGGTACTCGGCGTCGTTCAGGTGTAGAACCGTTTGTCTGCGGCATCGAACGAAACCAACCACCGCGGGATCGTATAAGCGCGCGATGCCGCTCTCGAAGCTTTCAATCGTCACGACGCGACGGCCGGATTCTTCCATCCGCTCCGCGCGTCCTACCAGGGTCGCTCCGGCCCCCTCGTCCGCAAGATCCTGCAGGCCCGCCAGCGCCTGGCGGGAGACAAGTATTGACATCCTCCCGTCCGGAGCCTCCCAAACCATGTAGCCGTCCATGACGTATTCCCCGAACGTGGCTTCGTCCTAACGAGGTCGAAACGTGATCTCTCTAAATGAGATCATCGCTTCGTTATCGTGCTTTTGCAGCCCGATATAGCCGGAAACGGGCCGCGGACCGCGATCCGGCTCATACGGCTTCACCTTCGCGGGCACGGGCGACACCCCATCGTAATCCGTCACCAATACGCCGTTGACCTTCACGATCGTTCGCAGTCCCTCGAGCGTGATGTCCAACGTGTTCCACTCGCCCACCGGCTTGTAAGGCCGCGCCAGCGCCTTGGTCATCGAGTACAACACGCCCGTGCAGTGCCAGTCGTTGTCGCGATTATCGATCTGCACTTCGATCCCTTTGTTAATCGCGTCGCCCTCCGACTGCGGCGGCTGCGGCATGCGAATGAACACACCCGAGTTCCCTTTTTCCGTAGACATCTTGTAGACAACGTGAATTGTGCCGTTGCCGATCTTCTCGCGCGTGTACCACAGTAATCCCTTCGCGTCGTTGTCCGTAGTGTGCAGAATGCCCTCGTCAACCGCGAAGATCTGGGACCCCGCCGGCCGCGGCAACGCCTCCCAGCCGTCCAGATTCTTGCCGTTGAAGAGCTGTTGTACGCCGGCCTGTTTGGCGGCCATCGCCGTAATGGCTAAGGCCGTCAATGCGGCGCAACCGGCAGCAAGCAGAATTGAGCGCGTCATCCTATAATGGTCTCCACTTCAGATGATACTTCCGGGCGGCGCGGTTTGCGAAGCCACACATAGCAATGATTTCCGAGACGCCCGGCGCGCGCCGAACGGAAGAACAGCAGATCGAGATAGCGCCACGGAGCGAGGGACCACCCCACCGCGAAGTGCGCCACCGCGCGCCAGGGACGCCACGGGAGCAGCAGCTTCGAGTATTCCAGTATAAAAATAAGAACGGTTGCGGTGGGGCCCGTTCGCCAACCTTCGGCGACAAGCTCCAGTCCGTTTGCGCAGAGTTCTTTCAGACCATCGAGCGTGTAGCGCCGGTAATCGCGAGGATACTCGTGAAAGGGATGGCAGAAAGGCGTCACCAGATGAACGTAGCCGCCAGGCTCAAGCACGCGCGCGATCTCGCCCATCACCTGCTCGGGCCGCCGCACATGCTCCAGGACGGCATCGCATTCGACGCGGCGGAATACGCCGGAGCGAAAGGGCAGACACTCGGCATCCGCGGCGACGTCCACTCCTGGAACCGCGAAAAGATCCAGGTTCACGTATCCGTCCACTTGGGCGCCGGCCCCGCCAATATAGAGATTCCAACGGCCGAGTGGAAAATCGCGCGGCTCGCGCGGATTGTGAATCAGCGGAAGGGGAGGCTGCAGAAGACGCGACAGCCTACTCCGCCAGCTCCGGGAACGGCGCCGGGCGTAGATGTCCCCCATCGACTCGGTCAAGATGAAAGATAGCGCTCAAACCAATCGCCCGCGAGGCGAGCAACTTCCTCGAGAGCTCCTGGCTCTTCAAATAAGTGCGTCGCGCCGGGGACGATCTCGATGCGGCATTCGCTCTCGATCGCCCTCGAGGCTTGGCGATTCAATTCAATTACGGGCCGGTCGTCGCCGCCTACAATGAGGAGCGTGGGAGCGCGGACGCTCCCTAGCGCCGCTCCCGCGAGGTCCGGCCGCCCGCCGCGCGAGACCACGGCCGAAACGCGCTCCGGCCGCTCGGATGCCGCGACCAGCGCAGCGGCCGCGCCGGTGCTGGCTCCGAAATAGCCGAGCTTGAGTGGCTCCGTTTCCGTGCGCCGCGCCAGCCAGTCCGTGGTGGCGGCGAGCCGCCCGGCAAGCAGGCCGATGTCGAAACGCAGGCTGCGCGCACGCAGATCCACCTCTTCTTCGTGCGCGGTCAGGAGATCGAGCAGCAGAGTGGCAAGACCCCGCCGTTGCAGATCGGCCGCGACGAAACGGTTGCGCGGGCTATGACGGCTGCTGCCGCTGCCATGAGCGAACAGCACGATGCCCTGGGCGCCTGCGGGAACGACGAGATTGCCCTCGAGCGCGATAGAACCGGCCGCGACATGGACGACGGATTCGTTGTTAACCGGCACTTAGAGCGCTACCAGGCTGAAAACTTCCTCGTCCGTTGTCTGTGAGAAATCGTCATACCAGGAGCTGACCGCTCGAAACGGCTCCGGCGTCGTCAGGCAGACTACGTCGTCGGCATAACCTCGCAGCCGCGCGCAGGTGGCGGAGGCGCCAACGGGAACGGCGACGATCACGGCGGCGGGACCAAGAGCACGGACGGCTTGGACGGCCGCCTGCATGCTCGCGCCGGTAGCGAGACCGTCGTCGACCAGAATGATCGTCTTGCCCGTCACCTCCGGCGCGGCACGATTTCCGCGATAATCGCGCTCGCGGCGCTCTAATTCGGCGCGTTCGCGCTCGATGACCCGCTCGATGGCGCTTCTCGGGACGGCCATGTCCTGAAGTACTTCGTCATTGAAAACGACGGCTCCGCCGGTCGCAATGGCCCCCATCGCGAGCTCCTCGTGCCCCGGTACCCCGAGCTTTCGAACGACGAAAATATCGAGAGGTGCGTTCAAAATTTGCGCAACCTCGTGAGCGACCGGAACTCCGCCGCGTGGCAGTCCGAGGGTCAGTACATCGGTACGGTTGCCATAGCGGGGCCGCAACAGCTCGCCGAGTTGGCGGCCGGCGTCGGCGCGATCGCGAAATCGCATCACTAGTTCGACTGGCGACGACGCGGGAGTGTTACCTAAATTCCGGGCGCAAATAGGCAGCGTTAAGAGGTTGGCTGCCGTCCGGCGACACGGGTGCTATCTTCGCACTATGGAGATCAAGGATGCCGTTCGGAATGCCATCGCGTTCGCGATAGACTCTCTCGGCAAAGAACGGACGGAGGATATCCGACTTGAAGAGATCGAATCTTCGACAGTGGGCGAAAGACCCGTTTGGCTGATCACGCTTGAGCACCGAATTGGCATCAGAAGGGTGCAGCCTCCGTAAGGAGAGCATAGAAGAAGCAGTGGGCGCCGACAGCGAACGTGAATACAAGATTTTCACCGTGGCAAAGGACAGCGGTGAAATCCTCTCCATGAAGATTCGGCTTGCTTGCCTTACCGGCGAAGTAATGCTGGATGCTGGCGCGTTGATAAACAAGCATCAAGGCAAGGGGTGCTTTCTCGACACCAACCTCTTCGTTCTGCTGCTGGTGGGATCTGTCAATACGAACCGCATTCGGGATTTCAAGCGTACGGGAGACTTTACGGTGGAGGATTTTCGGACGCTGAGTGGCTCTGCTTGATTGGTTTGGATCTCCCGTCGTATCGACGCCCCATGTCCTGAGCCAGGTCAGCGACCTTACGGATCTTTCGGGCCAGGAGGCAACCGTCATACGCCAACTTTTCAAATCCTATATAGAAGTGGTCCAAGAGACATACGACACGGCCAAGCAGTTTGGTAGAGCATCCGCTATTCAAGCAATTCGGGCTGGGGGATGCTTCCGTTGCGGCGGTTTGCGCACGGGAAATAGTCGTGCTTACCGCGGATGTTCAATTGCAAGTTGCCCTCGCCTATTCCGGCCTCGATGCGATTAACTTCAATCATGTGCGCGCACTGGGCTGGTAGATTGTGTGCTGTGATCCAGCCGAACACCGCCCGAATCTAGTATCTTCTAGTATTCGAAGCTAAGCGACCTGTGACACGATGTTGTTGGACCGGCCGGCCCTGACCGAGCTACTCCCCCCTTTAACCGCGCAAGAGGCTCTTGTCGAGGCAAATCGCTGCCTGTTTTGCTACGACGCGCCCTGCACCCACGCCTGCCCCACCCACATCGACATCCCGCGCTTTATCAAAAAAATCTCCACTGGAAATCTCCCCGGCTCCGCCCGCACGATTCTCGAAAGTAATCTCTTGGGCGCCACCTGCGCGCGCGTCTGCCCCGTCCAGGAGCTATGCGAAGGAGCCTGCGTGCTCGGCTCCGAACATAAGCCCATCATGATCGGCCGCCTGCAGCGTTATGCGACCGATTATGTTTATGATCGCGGAATCGACATCTTCCGGCCCGGAACGACGACGCGCAAGAAGATCGCCGTGATCGGCGCCGGACCAGCGGGATTGTCGTGCGCGGGTGAACTCGCGCGCCTCGGCCACAACGTGACCATCTTCGAAAAGCGGCCGCTTGGCGGAGGGCTTTCGACCTATGGGATTATCGCGCTTCGCGAACCCATCGAAATTGCGCTGGCCGAAGTCGAGATGATCAAGCGCCTAGGCGTGAGCATCGAGACCGGCGTTGAAGCCGGCCGCAACATCGCGATCGACAGGCTGCGCTCAGAATTCGATGCCCTTTTCCTGGGGGGCGGTCTCGGCGCCGTTCCCCACATGCGCATCCGGGGCGAGGAGCATATCGAAGACGGCCTCGCCTATATCGAGCAAAGCAAGATCGACCCGAGGGCGATGAAGATCGGCCGCAACGTGGTGGTCGTCGGGGCGGGGAACACGGCGATCGATTGCGCCACCATCGCAAAACGGCTGGGGGCGGAGCGCGTGACAATCGTATATCGCCGCACGGAGCGCCAAATGACCGCATACCTCCACGAGTACGAGTTTGTGAAGAACGAAGGCGTGGAATTTCGCTTCCTCACGCAACCCGTGCGCGTGATTCTAGAACACGGCAAGATCACTGGACTCGAGTGCGTCCGCATGGAATTAGGTCCGCCGGATGCATCGGGCCGCCCCTCGCCCGCAAATCGTGCCGCATTCGGAATTCGTCATCCCCGCCGACCAGGTTGTCAAGGCTGTCGGTCAGGAAAAGCCTGTCCTCGCCGCGCTGCTCGGCCTCGATTCCGAAAATGGGAGAATACGCGTGAACGATTCCTTCGAGACCAGTCTGCCCGGCGTTTATGCCGGCGGCGATTGCATCCGTTTGAAAGGAGCGGCCTCGACCGTAATGGCGGTTCAGGATGGTAAGCTCGCCGCCGCCGCGATACACGAGCGCTTGATGGGGAGCTCAATATAGATGGCCGATTTACATATCGACTTCGCGGGCATCAAGTCGCCTAATCCGTTCTGGCTCGCATCGGCCCCGCCCACCAACTCGGGGATGCAGGTCCATCGGGCGTTCGAGGCGGGCTGGGGCGGCGCCGTCTGGAAGACCATCGGAGCGCCCGTGCTCAACGTTTCAAACCGCTATGGCGCATGGCATTACGGCGGCCAGAAAATGCTGGGCATCAACAATGTCGAGCTGATTTCCGACCGTCCCATCGACGTCAACCTGCGCGAGATCGCGGAGGTGAAGCGCGCCTGGCCGGACCGCGCCGTCGTCGTTTCCGCCATGGTCGATTCCAAACCCGAAGCGTGGCGCGATATCGTTCGGCGCATCGAAGACACCGGCGCCGACGGCATCGAGCTCAATTACGGCTGCCCGCACGGGATGAGCGAGCGCGGCATGGGCAGCGCCGTCGGCCAGGTGCCCGAGTATTGCGAACGGATCACGCGCTGGGTCATGGAGGTCGCGCGCATTCCCGTAATCGTAAAACTCACGCCGAACATCGCCAATATCGTGCATCCGGCGCGGGCGGCAATCGCGGCCGGCGCCAACGCCCTCTCATTGATCAACACGCTCAATTCCATTGTGGGCGTCGATCTCGACACCTTTGAAATCACGCCCAGCATCGGAGGCAAGGGCGGACACGGAGGCTACGCCGGTCCCGCTGTCAAACCCATCGCGCTGAACATGCTGTCCGCGCTCGGCGCCGATGAAGAGGTCGCCCGCTCCGGCCTGCCCATTTCGGGCATGGGCGGAATCGCCACCTGGAAGGATGCCGCGGAGTTTCTGCTTCTTGGCGCAAGCAGTCTGCAGGTGTGCACCATCGTGATGCATTACGGCTATCGCGTCATCGAAGACCTCTGCGACGGTCTATCGAATTGGATGGATGCAAAGGGCTTTCACAAGCGTCGCGGACGTCACCGGTAAAAGCCTGCATCGCATTTCGAATTTCGCGAATTTCGATCTGTCCTTCAGTGCCGTGGCGCGCATCGATCCCGCGAAGTGCATCAAATGCGATCTCTGCTATGTCGCGTGCAACGACACCGCGCACCAATGCATCGACCTGATCGGCGGCAACGGCGAAGTGATCGCACCCTATGCCTACAGCGTCCGTTCAAATGGCAAAGAAGAAGCGATTACCACGCGTCCGCAACCGCGCGTTCGCGAACCGGACTGCGTAGGATGCCGCTTGTGCTACAACGTTTGTCCGGTCGAAGGCTGCATCGAAATGGTGGAGGTCCCATCCGGCCGCGAGGCCGTCACGTGGGAGCAATTGTGCCGCTCGCAGCCTGAAGTGACGGAGGATTGGGACGCCATGCAGCGCTACCGCGAGCAAACCGGAATTCGCATTCATTAAGGACCAGAGCGACCCATGGCTTTGCTGATCAAAAACGGCGAAATTGTCACCGCCGATTCGCGCTTTCGAGGCGACATCTATATCGAAAACGAAACTATCACACGCTTGGGAACCAAGCTCGACGCGCCCCCCGGATGCGAGATGCTGGACGCCGCCGGCAAACTCGTTTTCCCCGGCTTCATCGATCCCCACGTACACATCTATCTGCCCTTCATGGCGACCTTCGCGAAGGACACGCACGAGACCGGCAGCATCGCCGCGCTGATCGGCGGCACCACCACGTTCATCGAAATGTGCTGCCCTTCGCGCAACGACGACGCGCTGGAGGGCTATGAACTGTGGAAGTCCAAAGCCGACGGCCACAGCGCCTGCGATTATTCCTTCCACATGTCGGTTACGAAGTACGACGACGGAACGGAGGCTCAGCTTCGCGAGATCGTGCGCGACGGCATCGCCTCATTCAAAATCTTCCTCGCCTACAAGAATTTCTTCGGAGTCGAGGACGCCGAGATGTATCAAACGCTGACGCTCGCCAAAAAGCTCGGCGTAATCGTCACGGCGCATTGCGAAAACGCCGAGCTGGTCAGCCGCCTGCAACAAAATCTGCTGGAGCAGGGCAAGACGGGGCCGGAATGGCACGAGCCAAGCCGTCCGGAATCGGTGGAGGCGGAAGGCACCGGCAGCTTCGCAACCTTTCTGGAGAACACCGGCGCCACCGGATACGTCGTTCACCTCTCGTGCCAACCGGCGCTAGACGTCGCCTTGGCCGCGAAGGCGCGAGGCGTCAAGATCTTCGTCGAATCCGTACTGCCGCACTTTCTTCTCGATAAGACTTATGCCGAACGGCCCGGGATCGAGGGCATGAAGCACATCATGTCCCCGCCATTGCGCGACAAGCGCAACCAGACCATCCTTTGGAACGCGCTTGCAACGGGAGCCATCGACACCGTCGGCACGGATCATTGTCCCTTCGACTGCGATCAGAAAATGATGGGCAAGGACAACTTCACCGCCATCCCAAACGGCATCCCGGGCATCGAGGATCGCGTCAACCTGCTCTACACTTACGGCGTATCGCGCGGTAGCCTCGATCTGCATCGCTTTGTCGAAGCCGCCAGCACCAAGGCCGCCAAGCTCTTCGGATTATTCCCGCGCAAAGGAACCATCGCCGTCGGCAGCGACGCGGATCTGGTCGTCTACGATACCAGTCACAAGGGCGCGATCTCGTCGAAAACGCAGCGCATGAATTGCGACTACAGCGGATTTGAAGGTATGGAAATCGACGGCCGCCCCTCGATCGTCACCGTGCGCGGAAAAGTGCAAGTGAAAGACGGCCAGTTCGTGGGCGAAAAAGGCCGCGGCCAACTGCTGCGCCGCGAGCCGATGCATTTCTAAGCCAGCCATGACAATCGATCCGAAGCGAACCGTGGCCGAACTGAAAGAACTGCGCGAGCTAACCGCGGACGAGCACGGCGCCCAGCGAGTCGCCTGGACCGATACCTGGCTTAAGGCGCGGCAATGGTTCGAAGCCAAACTCGCGGGCCTGCCCGTGGAGCATCATTACGACCCGGCGGGAAATCATTGGATCACGCTGACCGGCGAGTCCGAAAAAGCGCTGCTCCTGGGAGGCCATCTCGATTCAGTGCCCAACGGCGGCTGGCTCGACGGCTGCCTGGACTTGATGGCCGCGCTTGAAGTGCTGCGCCGATTCGCGCGCGAGTACGACGGCCGCCCTCCAATCACGATCCGAGTCGTCGATTGGGCCGACGAAGAAGGCGCGCGCTTCGGTCGAAGCCTGCTCGGATCGTCCGCTTTCGCCGGCACGCACAGCATCACAGCCGATCGCGTCCGCACTGACAAAGACGGGATCCGCATGGACGACGCTCTACGCCGCTGCGGAGTCGATATGGACCGTTTCCCCGATGCCGCTCGCGAACAACATAACGCCGCTGCCTACCTGGAGCTGCACATCGAGCAGGGACCCGTGCTCGAGCGGCTGGGCTTGCCGCTTGGCGTTGTCCTCGGCACCAAAGGCGTCGAGCGCCACGCCATCACGTTTTTCGGCCAGGAGGCGCATTCCGGTTCCACGCCGATGAACGCCCGCCGCGACGCCCTCGCCGCCGCGGCAAAACTGGCTCTTGAAATCCGCCCCATCGCAGGCAAGCACGCCGACGCCGTATGCACCATGGGCAGCGTCAAAACGTTCCCCGGAATCGTTACCGCCGTAGTGGGCCGTTGCGAGGCCACGCTCGATCAGCGCGATCTCGACGCCAATGTGCTGGCGGGCATGTACGCGGACGCGCGCGAAGCGAGCGAGCGATTCGCCCGCGAAGAAAATTGTACCGTCGAATGGTCGCGCATCTGGAACATCGAGCCGGTCCCGTTTCACCCCGAATTGATCGAGCTGTGCGACGAAGCCATACGCGAAACCGCGGGCTCCTCGCATCGCCTTCCTTCCGGTCCACTGCACGACGCCGCCGAAGTAGCGCGCGCCGGAATCCCGACGGTCATGATGTTCGTCCAATCGCTGGGCGGAATCAGCCACAACAAGATCGAAGACACCAAAGAGGATCACCTCGAAATGGCCGTGCTCGCGCTCGACCGCCTCGCCCGCAAGACCGCCCAGTGGATAAAACCGCTATAGTTTTGAAGAGGCCCTCAGGCGGAACAATGCAACGCACATCCCTCGACATCGTCCAGGAAAACCGCGACTACACGATGTTTTCGTGGTCCGTTCAGGGCGCCTCCGCTCCGCTTCATATGACCCGGGCCCAGGGCGTCTTCTTTTGGGACGGCGATGGAAACCGCTGGCTCGATTTCAGCTCCCAACTGATCAATTTGAACGTGGGGCATCAGCATCCCAAGGTCCTCGAGGCCATCAAGAAACAGGTTGACGAGCTGTGCTTTGCCAGCCCCAGTTTTGCGACCGAACCGCGCGGAGTACTGGGCAAGAAGCTGGCGGAAGTGACTGGTCTCGCCAAGGCCTTCTACACCCTCGGAGGCGCCGAAGCGAATGAAAACGCCATCAAAATGGCGCGCCTGTACACCGGCCGCGACAAGATAATTACTCGTTACCGCTCCTATCACGGCGCCACCATGGGCGCGATGACCGCTTCGGGTGATCCTCGACGCTGGCCCGTCGAGCCCGGCGTTCCCGGCGCGGTGCGCGTCTTCGATCCCTATTGCTACCGCTGTCCTTTCGGCAAAACGGTGGATAGCTGCCGCCGCGAATGCGTCAGCCATATCGAAGAAATAATTCAGATGGAAGGGCCGCAAAACATCGCGGCCGTTTTGGTCGAAGGCATCACGGGATCGAATGGTCTGCTAGTACCTCCGGACGATTATTTCCCGAAGCTGCGATCCCTGTGCGACAAGTACAAAATTCTGCTCATCGACGACGAAGTAATGAGCGGCTTCGGCCGCACCGGGAAGTGGCTCGCGACGCAGCATTACGGCATCAAGCCCGACATTGTGACCGCCGCCAAGGGCCTGACTAGCGGCTACATGCCTCTAGGAGCCGTGATCGTGTCAAAAGCGATCTCCGATTATTTTGAAAACCATATGCTGTGGTGCGGGCTGACCTATAGCGGCCATCCTGTTTCGTGCGCCGCCGCCATCGCGAATCTCAACGTTTATGAAGAGGAGCGCCTGTTCGAGAATGTCGAGATGCAGGGCCGCTATCTCGCGGAGCGTCTCCTGACTATGAAGCAAACGTACGCCTGTGTCGGCGACGTGCGTTTCAAGGGACTGTTCAGCGTTCTCGAATTGGTGAAGAACAAGCAGACTAAGGAACCGCTCGCGCCCTTTAACGGATCGAGCCCGGAGATGGCCAAGCTCGCAGCTCATCTCAAATCACGGCGCGTGTACGCCTTTTCGCGCTTCAATATGCTGTGGGTCTGTCCGCCCCTGGTGATCTCGCAGGAAGAGCTGAAGCTCGGTTTGGACGCCATCGAGGAAGGCTTACAGGCCGTGGACGAATTGCTGCGAGGCCAGTCCGCCGCGGCGTAAGCCGTTGCTCCCATCCGTTGCCGCGCCGCCCATCGATCGTTACTGCCCGCGGCATCCTCACAGTGCCGCCCTCCGGGCCGCACCGGCCTGCGACCACGATGAAGCGGACCTCCCGGCCGATTCCGCTGACCCATTTGCGCGAAAATGAATCGGAGGTGAACAGTGGCAGTTGCGTCGGCAGTTGAAATGAAGCGGATCGGCCATTGGATAGGCGGGAAGGTCCAGCCGTCGGAAAGCGGCCGTTCCGGCATCGTGTGGAATCCGGCCACCGGCGAACAGCAGGCCATCGTCGAGTTCGCGGACGACGACGAAGTGGATCGCGCGGTCGCGAGCGCGAAAGACGCCTTCCAGTCGTGGCGCGCCGCGCCTCTTTCGCGCCGCTCGGAGGTAATGTTCAAGCTGCGCGAGCTGGTGGATGCCAACCGCCGGGCAGCTCGCTGAGATCATCACGCTCGAGCACGGCAAGACTCTCCCCGACGCCCTCGGCGAAGTCGCGCGCGGCCTCGAGAATATCGAGTTCGCCTGCGGCATTCCGAATCTGTTGAAGGGAGGCTTCTCCGAGCAGGCCAGCCGCGGCATCGACGTTTATCAG
This sequence comes from Bryobacterales bacterium, assembly GCA_963838885.1. Lineage (GTDB taxonomy): Bacteria > Acidobacteriota > Terriglobia > Bryobacterales > Bryobacteraceae > JAICMB01. Next base: position 59,351 of record CAWITB010000022.1, read on the forward strand.
ATCCATCAGCCGCTCGGCGTTGTGGCCGGCATTACGCCCTTCAATTTCCCGGCCATGGTGCCCATGTGGATGTTTGCCACGGCCATCGCGTGCGGCAACGCGTTCATCTTGAAACCCTCCGAGAAAGATCCCTCGGCGAGCCTCTTCATCGCCGAGCTGCTGCGAAAATCTGGCCTTCCGGAAGGCGTCTTCAATGTTATCCAAGGCGACAAGGTCGCCGTCGACCGGCTCCTCGAACATCCCGACGTAAAGGCGATCAGCTTTGTAGGCTCCACTCCGGTTGCCCGCTCGATCTATGAAACGGCGACACGCCATGGTAAGCGAGTCCAGGCGCTCGGGGGAGCGAAGAATCACATGCTTGTTTTGCCCGACGCCGATATCGGCATGGCGGCGGACGCGGCCGTGTCGGCCGCCTATGGATCGGCGGGCGAGCGCTGCATGGCAATATCCGTGGTGGTCGCCGTGGGCGATGTGGCCGATTCGTTGATCGAAGCGATTCGCGAGCGCATGGGCAAGATCAAAGTCGGGCCGGGAATGGAAAGCGGCAACGAAATGGGCCCGCTCATCACGCGGGAGCATCGCGACAAAGTCGCCGCTTACATCGAGAACGCCGCCGCCGAAGGCGCCACTGTGGCGGTGGATGGACGCCGCGACGAGTCGAGCCGCCGCCCCGGCCATTTCCTTGGAGCGTCCCTACTCGACAACGTCAAACCTGGCATGCGCTGCTACGACGACGAGATCTTCGGTCCGGTCCTGAGCATGGTTCGCGCTCGAACTTATGACGAGGCGCTCCAAACCATAAACAGTAACCCCTATGGAAACGGAACTGCCATTTTCACCCGCGACGGCGGAGTGGCGCGCCAGTTCCAGTTCGACGTCGAGGTGGGCATGGTGGGGATCAATGTTCCCATCCCGGTACCCGTGTCGTATTACAGTTTCGGCGGCTGGAAGGCCTCCTTATTCGGCGATCTAAACATGTACGGTCCCGAGGGCGTGCAGTTCTATACTCGCCCTAAAGTAGTCACCGCACGATGGCCCGATCCTGCCACCAGCCGCGTCGACCTCGGTTTCCCGCAGGTCCGCTAAGTTACAGTTACTTTACTCGAACGGCCGACTAATAAATTGCCTATGCCGAGCCGTTCGCGGGCGCTCTCGAACTGATCGAGCGCCGGTTCAGCCCACCATTCGCGAATCCATGCTAACATCGCGCTTGCCGGTTTGTCTCGATGGCTCCATGCTTCTGGTGAAATCCACTGAAGTTCAGAGGATCTACCAGCTTTTTCGTGGTAGAGGTTTGCGGCACGTTTGAGAAGTTCCACTTTCGCGGCCTTCGAACTGCAATCGAGAAGCGGATCGTCTTACGCTGGGGAGTCCTGAGCGGTCTGTTGACGTTGGTTCTGGCCCAGGCGCAGCCTCGGCACGTGATTCTCGTCACCATCGACGGCGGAGCCGCATACCAGCTTGAAAATGCCGCTATTCCACTCCCCAATATCCGCGATTTGATTCGGACCGGCGTCTGGGCCGAGAGCAGCGAGACCGTTTTCCCGAGTGAAACCCATCCTTCGCACACCACAATTATTACCGGTGTTCTGCCGGAAAAACACGGCGACCTCAGTAATGCGATTTTGGATCGCGAGCATGACAAAGTCTTCCCTCCAAACAGTCTGCTCCATTCCGAAGCCGTTCGCGTCCCAACTATTTTTGACACGGCAAAATCAAAACATCTATCCACGGCTTCTGTTCTCTGGCCGGAGACTATCAAAGATCCATCAATCGATTACAATCTGATGATCCAGACCACGGGCGAGAAACGTCAAGTTATCGAAAGCCCGTGGATTAATGAGTTGCGCTCCGCCGGCGTTCCTGTGGATCTCGATAATCTAATGTATCGGCGATACCGTGAACGTTCAAGTATTGGATTACGTAAGCACGCTAGCTCTTTGCGAGGCGATCGAAGAACACAAGCCGAACTTAATGGCCATCCATTTGATCGAGACCGATACGGAGGAGCACGCCTATGGACCCGCTCATCCTATGGCGCAGGCAGCGTTCACGCTAGTAGATGCTCTGATCGGACGCATTATCGCCGCAACCAGAAAAGCGGGCATTTACGATCAAACCGCCTTCATCATAACCGCTGATCACGGCTTCGCGACAGTTCATTACGAAATGAACCTGCGGCCCTATTTCGCCGAAACGGGACTAAGCGACAAAATTCGCCTTTACGCGAATGGCTGGTTTGTATTTGTTCGCCTTCTTCCGGCGTTCGATGCGGCGGCGGACGCGTCCAAACTACGGCAGGCGTTAAGCCGGCTGCATCAAAACCCACATATTCTGCGGATTTACCAGTCCCAAGAATATCCTCTCCTGGGGCTGCCCCGCTATGAGGACAGCGATCGGATTCCGGGACAGTACCTGATCGTTTCGGACATAGACACGTTCTTGGTTAGCGCGCCGGACGATTCTACCGCATTGCGGCGGCGTGAGCGTCCAGCCTATTCGCACGGTTACCTGCCGCAATATCCGGCGATGTATCCGCTGCTCGTGTTATCCGGCGAGGGCCTCAAGAAAGGTATACGAATTGGGCATGTTCACCAGATCGACATCGCGCCGACAATTACTCGCCTATTGGATCTGAGACCCTTGAATTTCGATGGCCGTGTTCTCACTGAAGCTTTACAACAACAACCATAAGGAGACAAAAACAAATGAAGTTCAGAAATTCCAGCCTTCTTACAAGCTCGTTGCTGTTCGCCGCCGCCGGCGTTATATTTTTGGCGCTAGCGTCTCCCGTACGGGCTCAGCAGGTAACGGCCGCCATTACGGGCCGGGTTACGGATCCTTCCGGCGCTCCCATCGCGAACGCAACCGTCACGGCCGTCGATGCGGAGCGCGGGACGGTGTGGCCGGCTACGTCCAATGCGAATGGCGTCTATGACCTGCCTCGCCTGCCCGTTGGCACATACAACGTGAAGATGGAAGCCGCGGGCTTCGAAACGGCTCTGCGCCCCAACATCGTGCTGGTATTGAACCAAACCGCGCGCCTCGACTTTCAGGCGACTATCGGCAAAATGACGCAGTCCGTCGAAGTATCCGCCGCCCCGCCTCTGCTCAAGACAGACTCGACGGAGATCAACACCGTCATCGATTCCCGGACCAATGAGGCACTACCGTTGGCGACGCGGAATTTCGTGCAGCTAACCTTGTTGTCGGCCGGTTCGGTTACCCCCAATCCGTCGGAGTTCACCGGCGCAGAATCCTCCGTCGGTAGCGGACGGCCCTATATCAATGGAAATCGCGAACAGGCGGACAACTTTCTTCTGGATGGAATAGACGATAACTATCCGCAAGGGAATTATGTTGGGTATACGCCCAGCGTGGATGCAATCGAGGAGTTCAACATGATCACTCAGAACGCCTCGGCCGAGTTCGGCGGGTTTATGGGTGGCATCGTGAGCGTCAGTATTAAATCCGGCACGAATCAGCTCCACGGCAGCGCTTTCGAATTTTTCCGCAACGATGAGCTGAACGCGAATAACTGGGCCAATAACTGGAGCCGTCTGCCGCGGCCCCTTCTTCGTTGGAACGAGTTCGGCGGGACCTTGGGCGGTCCTATTATCAAGAACAAGCTTTTCTTTTTCGGCGACTATCAAGGATCGCGGTTCGATCAACCGTCAACCAGCAGCTCGTTTACGGTTTTGACGCCTCTGGAGCGCACCGGCAATTTTTCGCAGCTTCTTGCGACGGGGACGCAGCTTCACTACCCTGGGACCACGACGCCGATTGCCGGTAATATTTTCCCCGCGAGTTTGTTGAGCCAGCAGGCGCTAGCCATCATGAGCTCTTCCTTGTACCCGCAGCCGGTGAACAACAACCTTGTGAACAATGCCGTTAATACCACGCATTCGTACACCAATCAGGACCAGGGCGACGTTAAGGTGGATTGGAATGCGTCGGGTAAGGACCACGTGTTCGGGCGCTACTCCCAGGCGTTCATAATCAATCCCACTACAAACAGCATGGCTCTGCTTTATAACTCGGCAACTCAATATCGCATATACAACGGGACGCTTGACTATACGCGGACCATCAGTCCGTCGTTCGTGAACGATTTTCGCGGCGGCGTAAATTACATCCCGGCAATTACAGGTCTGGTGAGCGGAACCGGCATATCCGCGCAAAGCGTCGGAATACCCGGCGTTCCCACCAACATTCTTCCGGCGTTCGATTTCACGGCTGGCAACCTCAGCGGCGTCGGCGTCGGCTTTGGAATTATAGATACCGCAGAGACGCAGGCCGATACGGTGATCCAGGTTGAAGACACGGCAATCGTGAACAAGGGCGCGCATACGATGCATATGGGATTCGAGTTCTCCCGTCAGCGGATCAATATTTTTTATCCGGGCAATGAGGGCGTCGCGGGCCAGTTCAACTTTTCTGGACAATATACCGGCGCGGCCGAAGCGGATTTTATGGCTGGGCTGCCCACCGAGGTTCAAGGTGGAATCAGCGGCGGCACCTGGGGTCAAAGGTCCAGTGTCTATGCGCCCTTCTTCCAGGACGATTGGCGGGCGGCGAAGAATTTGACATTTAACCTTGGCTTGCGCTATGAGGTGACGACGCCCTTGGTGGAGGTAGAAAACCGCCAGGCGAACTTTGGACTCGTAAATGGACAGGAATATCTCGCCGGCCAAGCCTGCCCTTACACAAATTGCAGAGCGCTTTACAATAACTACTACGGCTTGGCGGACTGGCAACCGCGCGTTGGCGTGGCCTGGACGCCTTGGAAAAATACCGTAGTACGCGCCGCCGCCACCGTTTCGAGCTTCATGGAAGGAACAGGAAGCAATCTCCGGCTTCCGCTGAATCCGCCGTTCGCGACCGCGCACGCCATTACATACACTCCTAGTCAAACGCCCTCGACCTTGGCCCAAGGCTATACGATATTTGGGGGAACCAATCCGGCGACTCAGTTGGTCGGAGCCGCCCTTCGCCTTTGGGATCCAAACGATCGTCCCGCGGTCTCCTCTCAGTGGAACTTCACCGTCCAGCACCAGTTTGGAAATTCATTGACGCTGCAAGCGGGCTACGTCGGCGAAAGGAACACCCATCTCGTCGTACCCATTTTCGCCTCACAGGAAGTTTTGAATCCCAACGGCACGGTTTCTCCCGGATTTTATCTGAGCGGTAACCCGGTCCTTCAAAGCGAGATCGGCAGCGCAAAGATCACAGCGTCCTCGGCGAACGGAACCTACAACGCGCTGCAGGTAACGTTGCAAAAACGCCTCAGCAATGGTTTGGAGTTCCAGGCCAATTACACGTATTCGAAATGTATGACCAACTCTCTTGGTTTTTACGGCAGCTCCGGGCAGGTTTCCACTCCTTATACTTACTGGCCGAACGCGTACGATGGGAAATCCCAATGGGGTCCCTGCTTTTTCGACGCGACGCACGCTTTTAATGGTTATGTGACGTACGACATTCCTTTCGGACGCGGCCGCGCTTTCGGCAAGAACATGAATAAAGTGGCAAACGCCGTGGCGGGGGGCTGGCAGATAAATACGATTGTTAGCCTTCATGGCGGTTTCCCGTATACAATCGCCAACTTTCAAGACAGCTCGCAGACGCACGGCCCATCGCCGCGCGCGAATTGCATAGCGCCCGGGCAGGTCTTTGGTACGCTGGACGCCCCCACCGGCGGCTATCAATGGTTCAATCCCAACTCCTATGCGGCGCCGCCGCTAGGAACTTTCGGGAACTGCGGCGTCGGAACCGTTCGCGGTCCCGGTCTGTACGAGTCCGATCTCAGCTTATCGAAAATATTTGCATTCACCGAGCGTCAGAAATTGGAGTTTCGCGTGGAGGCGATCAATTTTACCAACACGCCGATCCTCAACTCTCCGAAGCTCACGGTTCCCGCGGGCGCGATTAGCAATGGCAACTTCGGGAACGGAAACTTTGGAGTGATTACCAGTTCTCAGGGCGCACGAAACATTCAACTGGCATTGAAATTTTATTTCTGATTTCGCGTACTCCGCTGCAGACCATCGCCCGCGCCGGCGGCGGACGCTTTCGCGGGCTCGCAGGTTCACAAGCGCGTCCGCGAGTCCGCGAAAGCCCTCGCGCCCGGTCGTCAGCCGTCCTCCCGTCCACACCGCTATAACGCGGAGGCTGGGGCTAATTGCCACCGGGCTCCGCATCGCGCCGCTCTGGCAGCATCCCTTGGAGAGCGCTAGCATAAGTCGAAAAGATACGGCCGCCTTGTCTGAGTCCATGAAAAATCCAAACAGCTTCTTCGATTCCGCGCCGCCACTAAATTCCCCGTTCGGAACAGCCTCGTGATCAACTGGAGCGCCGTGGGAGCCGCCGCACTGGCGCTCGCTGTAATCTCCGGAGCTTTCGGCGCCCACGCCCTGCGCGGCCGCTTGGACAATTACGCCATGAGCGTCTATGAGAAGGCGGTCTTCTACCACTTCATCCATGCTCTCGGGCTACTCATCGTTCCCCTCTTCGCCCGGGTCGATTTCGTTTCCGCCGCCGCGGCCACCCGCGTTTCCGCGCTGCTGCTTGCCGGCATCGTGCTGTTCTCGGGCAGTCTTTACGCGTTGGCGCTGAGCGGCGTGCGCCTCCTCGGCGCCGTCACCCCCTTCGGGGGCCTCGCTTTCATCGCCGCCTGGGCTTTGCTGGCCTTCGATTTGATCAAACATTCCCGCCCATAAGTGGTTTTTTCCCGTGCCGTTCGGTTATCCTGATCGAAAGGAGAATCGATGCCCGCAAAGAAAACTTCCACCAAAGCGCAGAAGAAGGTCGGCAAGGTCATGCACGAGTTCAAACACGGCCAGTTGCATTCCGGTTCGAAGAAAGGACCCAAGGTCAAGAATCCCAAGCAGGCCATCGCCATCGGCCTGAGCGAAGCGCGGCAAGCCGGAGCCGACGTCCCCCCAAAGAAAGGGGCCAAGAAAACGGCAGCCAAGAAAACCACGAAAAAATCCTCGCGGAAATCCCCGAAGCGCAGCTAGCGAGAGCCTCTCGGAGCGCCTACGCTCGTTAAGTAGCCCCGGGGAATCGCACCCCGAGGCTCTCCCAGAACTGTACGTGAGCGTCTCCACTCATACAGCTCCTATGGTGAAAAACCGACTACGCTGGTGCTCCCAAAGCGCAAGCAGTTTGGGCTGGCGATCCATAACCTACAGCAGCCAAGTCCAGGCTCGACTTCGGTGATTGCATACCTTCTTATTTCCGACGGGCCCAGCGAACCAGCGATTGGCCGACATACCGCTCGATTGGGCCGGAGCGCTGAAGGCATAAAGCGCCCATAGTGGTTGAACCGTCCCCGAACTTTCGGATTGATCTTCCGGGCCAGATCTTCGATGGACTGCCCGGTACAGCGATCGCAACTTGCGCCTGTTCGCTTCCTGAGACAAAGAGTCAAGACACTGGTTACCTTTCGATGATAAATCGTTGCCCTCGAGGACGCGATTTTGTACCTTACGGTCATTCTATTGCGCGTTGAGAAGTCATAGATTGGTCAGCAGGGATTCGTACCGATCCGCTACGGCGTTCCAACTGTAGCGCTCCGCGACGCGGGACATGGCGGCGCGGCGCAGCTCGTCTTGCTCGGCGGCGCCCATTTCGAGCGCGAGGCGAAACGTCCTTGCCAGCTCGGCGGGCGTGAAAGGAATGCCGGCGCCTTCCGCCACCTCGGCGTTTTCTGGAGTGTCGAGATACAGTACCAGGGCGCCCCGTCCCATGGCCTCTATGAGGGCGGGATGGGTGCCCCCCACCTCGGTGGCGTGGATATAGGCAAAGCAGTGCGACCCGAGCTCGTGATATCCTTGGCCGTAAATCGCGCCGGGCATGATTATGCGAGGATCGCGGGTGGCTCGTACGCGCTCCAGGTATTCACGGGCGTACGGGGCATCGCCGATGAGAGCCAGCTTCAGGCTGGTCTCGGTCCGTTCAAAGGCCTCGCGAACCAGAAGAGCGTTGTTCTCCGGCTCCATGCGGCTGACATAAAGAAAGTATTCGTTTTTTTCAAGTCCCAGGCGGGATAGAGTCACAGTGGTTTCAACCTTGCCGATTGCGGCGCCATAGGGGATGAAAGTAGTGCGCTTCGAATAGCGTTGTAAGTAATAGTCGCGGATGTGCGCGGCATCGGTAATTACGGCGGAAGGGAGGATGGTCGCAAGCCGCTCTGAGGCTAGATACCAGGCCTTCGCGAGGCGGTTCCATTTTTTGCGCTTACGTTCCAGACCATCGACGTTTAACCCGACGGGAACGCCAGCCAGCCGCGGCAAGAGCGTAAAAATCGCGTTGGCGCCATTGCAATAGAGCGCAACGCGGGGACGATGAAAGAGTAAGTGAATGGTACACAGGAAAGTGTGTACGATAGTTTCGAAGTACTTATGGCGCCAGGCCGGCAGATAGACAAGAGATACTCCGCGATAAGTGGGCTGGGAATAGCGGGCGCGGCAATAAACGATAACATCGTAGCCGCGCGCGGCAAGCCGCACCGATAACTCCTCGGCGAATGTTTCAAAGCCGCCATAACTGGCTGGGATTCCGCGGGTTCCGAGGACCGCAATCGTAAACGGCTTAGGTATCTCTCCCATCGCCGCTTTGCAACGCGACGGCGCGCGCCGCGGATTTGCTTCTGGGAGCGGGTAGGCTTACCGGATCGTAGCGGAACCAACGGGCGATGTAGTCGTCGTCGACGCGCTTGCGGGCCATGATCTCGCGCCTTTTCGAGACCACGCGGTTCCAATTCTTCACCACATACCAGAAGGCTTTCAGCGAGCTCTGCTCACGCAACAGACAGCAGGAGAGGACGATTAAATCGCGCGCCGTGATGGACAGGAAGTTGCGCCAATAGAGGTCGCCGGTCATGTTCTTGATGCGCATCAAGAAGCGATTCTTCACCGAGTGCATGTTGATCTCCGGCGGCAGCGCGCGACGATTGCCGGGAAGGACATTGCGGACGTGATAGCCGCGGGCGTGCGGCGTGTAGACGCACTTCCAGCCGAAGAGCTGAGCGCGCCACGCCACGTCGGCGTCCTCGCGATATACAAAAAAATCGGGATCGAAGAATTCGTCGTCGAGCGAGACGTCGTCGATCATGCGGCGGCGGTATAGGGCGGCGGCGGCTGTGGCCCCGAAGACGTACTCGTGTTTCAGATAATGGCCGTTATCGACTTCCTGGCTGCCGCGATCGAGGTGGCGCAGCATGGGCGTGAAATAGATGCCGGTCGAATCGACGAGCGGTTTATCGGGAAGGTCGAAGGTGGCGAGGATGGTGAGAAGCTTACCGCAAACCGCGCCGATTTTCGGATCGATCTGACCCGCTTCGACAAGCGCCTGAATAAAATTGGGCAGGAGCAGGACATCGGGGTTCAGCGTCAGCGCCCAATCGCCGCGGCCGAGGCAGATTGCCTGATTCTGAGCGGCGGCGAATCCAATGTTTTCGTCGTTGTAGACGATGCGGCAGCGATCTTCGAATTGCTCGAGAATGTCAACCGTGCCGTCCGTCGAAGCGTTATCGACAACGATGACTTCTTTATTTGCGTAACGCTGCGCCAGGACCGACTCCAGGCACCTCTTGATAAAACGACCGCTGTTGTAAGTGACGATTGTTACGGAAACCCGATCGTTGTAAGACATGTATGTGGACGTTCTCTATCTATTCGCTAACGTTCGTTATAGTCCGCACTTCACTGCCTTGCCGATACCCCTCCACGGAGTCCTCGTTGCGCATGCGGCCCGAGAGCATGCACCGGACCGCTTGACCGGCGATCCCGGCGTACACCTGAATATCCCGAAGCCTCCGTCGATGAAAAATGCTGGAAATAGACCGAATGACGGACCCCAACACTACCGCCCCGCAGACTCCCCGGAACTGGCTAGGACGGAAGTGCTTAGACGCATACCTTAGCAGGCTACCATACCAAAAAAGCTGACGGGAGGACCAATCCAGACGAGCTATGCTGGCGGCGCCTTGATGCCGGGCGCTTACGAGAGGAACAAATCGGATACGACCGCGCTCCAGAGCGCGCTTACAAAAATCGACATCTTCGAACCAGACGGGAGAAAACGATTCGTCGAATCCGCCAAGGTCGCGCCACAGCCGGCGCGGGAAAAATAGGAAGGCGCCGGCGGGCTGTTCCACATCCGCCTCCGCGTTCAAGTCGGCATCGAGGCAGCGGTAGCGCCGGTTGACCGGATTCGAAGGCCACAGGCGGTTGATCCCGGCCGCTTCGAATGCGAGCGTCATCGGGGCCGGCAGACGGCGAACGGTAAATCCGGTTTGAGTTGCTCCGGCCAGGCCGACGAGGCGGCCGGCGCTCATGGCAACGCCGTTTTCGGAACAGGCTTCAAGCAGCGGTTCGACCGAACCGAGCAGTTCGGCATCGGGATTGAGAAGCAGCACGAAATCGCTGCCTGAGGCTGCGACGGCTTGGTTGACGGCGGCCGCGAAACCACGATTGACGGCATTCTCGATCAGATAAACATGCGGGTGGCGGCGCACGCGCGAGACGGTATCGTCGATAGAGGCATTATCGACGACTGTAACCGCGAGACCGGCGCAGGAAGCGAGACAGCGCTCGATTGTCGCGGCGGAGTTCCAGGTTACGATGACCGCTTCGATATCGTTCATGTCAGCGCGAAGTAAAGACGCCAGTACAGATCGTAACCGGTTTGACGCTGCAGATCGCGAATTTCATTCTCACTTTCACACAGCAGAATGGCGAGCGCGGCTGAGGAAGAGCGGGCGTCTGTGCGAGCCGATCGGAACAGGCGCATACCTTCTAACTTTCCTCTGACGTAAGAGAGGGCCGCCCCGTGGCGCAACGCCAGCAAGCCCCACAGCATCTGGCCGACAAATATGGGCCAGCCGTAGCGCCCGATCCAGTCGGGGGGGAAGTGACGCGCAACAAGTAACAATTGATTGCGGGAGATGCGCCGCACCGTTTCCCGATGCCAGCGGCCCAGCGTTGCGCTACCGCGGTGATTGGCGACGGCATCGGGAACATACAAGCCGGAATAGCCCGCGATGGCGCAACGGATGCCGAAATCGACATCTTCGAGGTAAGACTCGAAGAGATCGTCCAGGAGGCCGACGCGGCGGAACAACTCGGCGCGAAAGAGAGCGGCGGTAAAGGGCGCGAGGCGAATATTGCGTTCGCGGTTCCAAATGGGGCCGTCCGGACGGGCGGCGCCGCAGCGCCATGCACAGGCCCCGCGGCACATGGCATCCCAGGCGCCATCGAGATAGGCGGGACGCTGGGAGGCGACGAGCTTCCCGGCTGCGAACCAGGCGTCGCGAGCAAGGGCACGGCCGAGCAGGCGAGCGAGCCAGTCGTCCGCGATTTCAACGTCGTTGTTCAGGATGGCGATCCAATCGCCGGTTGCGGCCTGGATGCCATGGTTGACGGCGCGGCAGAAGCCGAGATTTTCATGCAGCGGAAGCACGCGCGCGCCCGCTTTTTGGGCGAGCTCCGGGGAGCCGTCGCTGCTGCCGTTGTCAACGACAACGATTTCAGCAACCGGCAGAGTCTGGCGGCGGACGCAAGCCAGCGCGCGATCAAGCAGGCCAGCGCCGTTCCAGTTCGGGATAACAACCGAAACAGGAGGCACAAAACTCACGATTGGAAAAGAAGGCGCGGGCGGGTCAGCGTCTAGAATAACATTGCTTTGTAGAAGCCGCAAGGCTAAGCAAGATGTGTCACGGTGAAATGCGGCGGGCGAGGATCCCTGAAGCGTAGGATAGGAAGGTTATGAGCTCAGCGCATATGCCTGGCCAGGAGCCAAATCCTGGAATCATCTTTGAGGCCCTGAGGGCCTATCAACGCTCCGCTTCATTGAAGGCCGCGATCGAGCTGGACGTGTTCACTGCGATTGCGCCGCGGGAACCGGACCAGCGAGGAGATTGCCAAGGCGGTGAACGCATCGAAGCGGGGCATCCGCATTCTGTGCGATTACCTCGCAATTTGCGGTTTTCTTTTGAAAAACGGCGAACAATATTCTCTGACCGCCGACGCCGCGGTCTTTCTGGATCGCAACTCGCCGGCGTATTGCGGCAGCGCGACGAAGTTTATGCTGGACCCCCGCTTGATCGCTCCTTTCCTCGACTTGGCCGCAGTTGTGCGCGCGGGAAGAACGACGCTGCCGGAGAAAGGAACCGTAAGTCGCGACAACCCCATCTGGGTGGATTTTGCGGAGCAGATGGCGCCGCTGGTTTATCCTTCGGCGTTGGAAATGGCGGAACTGGGGGCGGGCGAGGGCGATATCAAAGTGTTGGACATCGCGGCGGGGCACGGGCTGTTCGGGATCGCGATGGCGCAACGGAATTCGAGGGCGCGGATTATGGCGCTCGACTGGCCCAACGTGTTGGCCGTGGCGAAAGCGAACGCGAAAAAGTTCGGTGTTGCGGAGCGCTACTCGACCCTTCCGGGCGATGCCTTCGAAGTCGACTTCGGAGGTCCTTATGATATGGTTCTGGTCACGAATTTTTTCCACCATTTCGATCCGCCCACGTGCGAGACGCTGATGCGGAAGATCGTGGCCGCTTTGGTTACGGGCGGGCGCTGCCTGACGCAGGATTTCGTGCCGAACGAGGACCGCATCTCGCCGTCGGAAGCGGCGGGATTCGCGATGATCATGCTGGGAACTACAGTGTCGGGCGACGCCTACACGTTCGCGGAATACGAAAGGATGTTCCGCAACGCGGGATTTACGTCTTCCGAGCTTCACCCGTTGAAGAGATCGCCAGCTTCTTTGATCGTTAGCAAGAAGTAGCGCGCGCCTTCGGCTATTTCCCGACTACTTGCTGGTAATAGCGCTCGTACTGCGGAATGATTAAATCCGTACAAAACCTTGTCGCAGCGGTTGTGCGCGCCGCCTCCGCCATTCTCGCGTGCAGCCTTTCGTCGCTCAGCAACTCCGTGGCGCGGCGGGCCTGCGCCGGGATGTCACCGGCGTCCTCCAGATAGCCGTCGACTCCATCGGTAACCAGCTCCGGTAGGCCTCCGACGCGCGTGGCAACCGGCGGGACGCCGCACGCCATCGCCTCGAGCGCCGCCAGCCCGAAGGATTCCATCTCGCTCGGAAGCAGCAGGGCGTGAGCTAGCGGGATGAGGCGCTCGACATGGTTTTGTTTGCCTAGGAACTTGACGTGCCGCTCGACGCCCAGCTCGCGCGCCAGCCGCTGCGCCGGTCCGCGGTCGGGGCCGTCGCCAATCATTTGCAGTTCGGCCGCAACCTCCTTCCGCACCTCAGCGAATATACGGATACAGTCGAGAACACGCTTCACCGGCCGGAAATTCGAGATGTGGATGAGCCGCTTCTCCGTCTTGGAGCGCTCCGGGGAGGGCCGGTACAGATCGCAGTTGACGAAGTTGTATATGACGCGAATATCCTCTTGCACCCCGAAAAATTCCTGAGTGTGGCGCCGCAGATCCTGACTGATGCTCGTAATTCCGTCCGACTGCTCGATGGAGAATTTCGTGATCGGGAAATAAGAACGGTCCGCCCCGACCAGCGTGATGTCGGTGCCGTGCAGCGTCGTGATGAAGGGCAAGCGCAGCTTCGGAGCAATCATCTGCTTTGCCAGAAGCGCCGCAATGGAGTGTGGAATCGCATAGTGGACATGCAGCACGTCAAGCCCGTAATCGTCGGCGACTTCGGCCATGCGCGACGCCAACGCCAGGCAGTAGGGCGGATATTGGAACAACGGATAACTCGAAACCTCGACCTCGTGGTAGTGAATGCGCGGCGTGCCCGCATCGAGCCGGATGGGATTGGCGTAGGTAATAAAATGTACCTCATGGCCGCGATTGGCCAACTCCAGTCCGAGCTCCGTTGCGACGATGCCGCTGCCGCCGTAGGTGGGGTAACAGGTGATTCCGACTCTCATGGGCCGCGCCGTCGCGCTATTGCTTCAGGATCGCAAAACCGATCTGGCCGTGGATGTTCTCGGCGGGGTTGGCGACGTCGCCGCCGCCGAACCAGACCCGCAATCCGTCCGGCGAGGGCAGCACGGTGGGATCGCAGACGACCTTCGAATCCCAGGGTGAAGCGGTCAACTGAAGCGCATGATCCAACTTCTTCCAATGCGCGCCATCCTTGGAAAAAGCGGCTCCGAGTTTACGCGTTTCATCGTGGGCGCGGCCGGTGTAGAGCATCCAATAATAACCGCGCGCCGTCCACACGGCCGGCTCCCCCAGGCCGTTCTCATCGAAAGCCCCCCATCCGCCCAGCTCCAGTATGGGGTTGGAACGCAGCTTGGTCCATGTCACGCCATCGTCCGATTCCGCGACTCCCAACCGCTGCCGCCGCGCGCGATCCTGCCCCAGGTAGAACATGTACAGCTTGGCTTCGGCGCGAATGACGTAAGGGTCCGCGACGCCGCGCTCGTCCCAACTACCACGCGGGCCGAACCCCAGCACGGGACTGCTATGCCGCGTCCAGGCGCGTCCATCCGATGAAGTGGCGAGCCCGATTTGCGGCGCTCGCCCGCCTTGATAAAAATAGAAGAGCTGTGCGCCTTGCACGATCGCGGACCCGTTCGCCGCGATGTAGTCGCCCTCCCAGCTAGAAGGCTCCGGCGCAAACACTCTGCCCTGTTTTTGCCAATGGATTCCGTCGGAGGAGGTGGCGAGACCGGTGGCCCAGGTTTTTCCATCGAATCCCGAATAGAGGTTAAGCAGTTGCCCGTGAAACGGCACGACCGAGGGATTGAGCGCGTCGTTCGAGTCCCATTCGCCGGGCGAACCATGCGTGAGCACCGGTTCAGGACGCAGCGTCAGTAGGATGTTGCACGTGGAACAATCGTTGCGGCATCCTGGGCACCCGGCGCGGGCGGCAGCGTGAAATCCGCATAGCGGCCACACCCGGCCAGCAGCGCCGCCGCAATCGCCGGCAGCAGCAGACGCATCCGCTAGGTTGCCAGGCGGATCGACAGTCCCGCCCCCTGCCCCGGCTTCGAATCAAGATGCATCTCGGCGCCAAGAGTGCGCACGCGCCGCTTGATGCTGGTGGGCCCGAGGCGCAACAACTCCAATTCGTCGAGATCGTATCGCCCGCTAAAGGGGAATCCGGAGCCGTTGTCCTCGATCGAGATTTCGAGCGCGCGCCCGCTCTTGCGCATACTGACGGCAACGCGGGTGGCTCGCGAATGCTTCTGCACGTTGTACAACGCCTCGCGTACGATCTGTAGCAGTTCAAGGGAAATCTCCGGTTCGGCGGGCTCGATGAATTCCGCGCCCACGAAGGCTGCCGGGATGCCGCTGTCTTTCTGGAACTGCTCGACCACGCGGCGCAACGTGGCGCTGAGACTGCCCTCGACATCGACCGGCCGCATACTGCGCACGAAGGCGCGCAGCTCGTTCACCTGGTTTTTGCAGATCTCCTGCAATTGCGTGAGCTCCTCGGTGGCGGCGCCGTTGTCGCGCAGCAGCAACTTGCGAATCAGCTCCAGCCGCATATGGAACGCGATGAAACTTTGCAGCGGTCCATCGTGGAAATCGGCGGCGATGCGCTGCCGCTCGGCCTCGCGGGCCTTTTCGGAGTCGTAGCGGTAGAGCACGCACTGGCGCGAGATCTGCGACAGCAGTTCCTTCAAATGATCGCGTTCGATGGCAGAGAACACGCCACAATGCCCCCGGCGATCAGGACAGGCATGAGAATGGCGCCATGCAGCGGGCCGCTGAAGTAAATGACGGCGATGGCCGCGAGCGAGACCGCCAGCGGTTTCCAGTAATTGTGCAACACCACGGCCGCGAGCAGGAGGTAGCCGTAGAAGACGGCCGCGATCCATTGCCCGTAAGAAATGGGCGCGAGGGCGGCGAGCAGGAAGAAAATAAAATCGATCGCCAGAGCCACCATGGCAAAGGCCGAATCGTCCGATGGCCGCCACAGCAGCACCGCGAGAGCATAGGCGATGTAGCCCGCGAACATGGCGACAGTGTCGGTGATGGCGAAGTTGAAAACGATGAGCTGCAGCGCCAGACAAGCGACCGCCAGAAGCAGGCGCAGGAGGGCCAGAAATCGTCGCCAGGAATGCGGAAGCATCAAAAAGCCTAAGGCTCGATGTAGAGCCGGACGCGGTTGCTGGGCTGTCCCGCGGCCTCGATATAGAGTTCGGCGGGTCCCGCGTCTACAATGCGCGGCAACTCGATTTCGATGAGGTAATAGCCCACGTAAGGGGCCAGGACGGCGCGGCCGATCTCAACTTGCCGCTGGTCCAGATAGGCGCGCAGCGGAGCGACGACGCGCGGCGGATTGGCGGCCGGCGCGGGCGTTCCGGTGGGCCAGTCGGGATCGACGCGGCCGAGGCCCGTCGCCAGAATCTGGATACGCGTTCCCGAATGGGCAGGTTTCGAAGCGTCGAGCATCTCGCCGGAATCGCCGTCGAGAATCATGGGCGTGCCGTCGGGATCGACAAAAATGGCGGGTGAGACTTCGCGCAGAGGGAATCCCGCCGCGATGGTCTTGTCGCTAGCTTGAAGCGACAGCGCAATGTTATCGCCGGAAGCGCCGAAGGGAACCTGGATCTGCGTGCCGTTGCCGTCGGACGCGAGTACGGGAACGATCAGGGCCCCGGCCCGAGCCGCATGGACGCGTGCTCCGAGAACACTGAGAAGCGAGCCGGGGGCGGCGGCGCGCCCGCTATAGTCCGCCGCGTTCACCACCCGCGCATCGCGGAAACGATGGGGCGCCATAGCCGCATACACGCCATAACCATCGACCGCTACATAGAGCTGGTTGCCGCCCGAGTCGAGCCGCACGTCCATGGCGGGGGCGTCGGGAAGTCCGCTGCCGGCCGGAGTCCAGACGCCGGGGCGGCCGGCGCTAGCCAGATCCATGGTGGCCAGGAAGACACCGTCGCCGGTGGCCACATAAACGGCGCCGGAGGCGCGATCGGCGGTGACGCCGTGCGCGGCGGCATCGGGCAAATTACCAGTGACATTATCCCAGAACAGCCCCCCGTTCATAGTGCGCGCGACGTGCATTGGCGTGAGGCGCGAATCGAGCGGCTTGGAGTGGGCTCCGAAAGCCGCCACAGCCGTGCGCGCGTCTTTAGGATCCACATAGATTGCTTCCACCGGACCGGCCCCGGGCGATTCCCAAGGCGGGCTCCAGGTGACGCCCTTGTCGAGCGAAGTCCACAACCGGCCGTCGGCGGAGCCGGCGTAAATCGCGTCGCCCGACGACGACACGGCGGTAATTCTAACGTTCAGCGCCTGCCCGGCAAACTGTTTGAGAGCACTCTCGCGCTGCGCCTCGACGCCCTGGACGACGCGCCAGGCGGTGCGCTCACCGGGAGCCCATTCAAGCTCTGGGGCACTTTCGATAGAGAGCCCCAGCCGCAGTCCCACCGTGCCCGATGGAACCGTAAAAATGCGGCGGACGGGCAAGTTCGGCAGTGCCGTGTTGAGGCCCGTCCAGGTCAGGCCGGCATCCACCGATCGCCATACGCCGGCGGCGTTCGAGACCGTCACCTCATCGGGATTGAGCGGCGATACCGCCATGTCCGACAATGCCGCGCCCAGGATGGAGGCGTTCTTGTATTCCGTCAGGTTGCTCCAGGTCTCGCCGCCGTCATCGGAGCGGAAAGCATTCGCGGCAAAACTGTACAGCCTGACGCCTCGGCCTCGCACCCGCGCGCCCGGCTCGGGACTATTCGGCGCCGTCTCATTCGATGCGGAGGAGGAACGGCGGCCGTATCCGCCACCTGTTTCCAAATGTCGAAATCGGTGGTCTGGAATGTCCGGCCGGAGTGCGTGCGGGCGTATAGAGCGCTCCCCTCGGTCGAATACCACACGCGATCCACGGGTCCTGTGGCGGCGGACGGCAGAGCAAGCTGCACGGCGCTATTTCCGATGTGCCGCCAGTCTGCTGAGAACGCCGCGGCGGGGGCCCTGTGCCCACGCGACCGCCTCCGCCAGCATCGCGGCCGACATCGCCATCCGCATCGCGGCTGGGCCGGCGCGGACTGTGGCTTTCCGACACATGGGTCGAGTCTATTGTATCCTTTCCGGGTTTCCCGGCTCTATCAAAATGTCTGAATCGGAACGACTTTCTCTCAAAAAATCTCGCCGGTTCTTGTATTGCTTAGCAATTTTGATGATAGACTGAGGTTTCGGTTACAACCAGCCGATCTCCTTTGTAGAGGGCATCGGTAGTACCAGGCAGTTTCTTTATGGCGAAAGTCGCGAAAGCCGTGTTCCCGCGCGCGTCTGCACGTGTCTGTCTTCTCGCCGCTATGGACTAGGGTTGTGTCCTATCGTATCGGCGCAGATCTTTCCCACTTCACCGGAAGCGGCCGCCAAAGTCATAGAAATTAACGGCCAAGTCTCGGTCTTGAAGGACTCGCAGCCATGGGCTCTCAATCTTGGCGACATCATCCAGGTGAAGGAAGTCGTCATCACGGGAGCGGACGGCTTCGCCAAATTCGAGGTTTCGGACGGCAGCACCTTCGAGGTCTATCCCAACTCCAATCTGACGTTCCGGAGTAATCCGGGCAACTGGCGCGACCTGCTCGATCTGTGGGTGGGCCGCATTAAGGTGCACATTCAAAGGCTCGGCGGGCAGCCCAACCCCAATGTGATTCATACGCCTTCCGCGGTCATCTCCGTGCGCGGGACCATTTTCGACGTGGAGGTGGACAACGACGACGAGAATACCGTGATTACGGTTGAAGAGGGCTCGGTAGAAGTGCGCCACGCCACCCGGGGCGGGTCGGCGCATATCGTCAACGAAGGCGACTCCATGACGGTCTACAAGAGCCAGCCGCTCGCTTCGAGCTTCGTCGACAAAGGGGCTGTGGCGCGCCGCGTGTTGCGCGCGCTGTATGACGCTCTCTACACCTTCCAGACCACGGCGCGCGGTCCTCTCGGAACGGTACCGGGCGGCGCCGGCGGTCCGACCTTGGCTGGGCAAACGCCGCCTCCGGCCCCGCCGCCGCCTCCTCCGCCCCCGCCGCCGCATTCGTAATTCGTGGGGTTTCGGCGCAGTCGCGTTTGTGGGGCGCTAGCAGTCCTGCTTGCGCTCCGCGCGACGATAGCGGGCGCCACGGCGGAACACGCGCTCCCGAATCTCGATTCGATTTTCTCGCCGCTCGCGAACCGCCGATCGCCGGGGATTGCCGTTCTGGTCCGAAAGAAGGCCGGACCATCTTTGAACGCGGCTACGGTGTTCGCGACCTGCAGCTTTGTCCCGATCGATCGAACGGCGGATTTTCGCCTTGCTTCGTGTACCAAGCAGTTCACGGCCATGGCTACGACGCGGCTGGCGCACGATGAAGTTGCGCTATCAGACGCGGCTCACTGACATTTTTCCGGATTTTCCGGCTTACGGGCGCTCCATAACCGTGCGCCACCTTCTGACGCACACCTCGGGGCTGCCGGATTACGAAGGATTGATGGGCGAGCAGTGGACAGAAGCCCATCAGATCCGGGACGAAGAAGTCCTCGCGTTACTCGAGCGCCAAACGAATCCGAAGTTCGCGGCGGGAACGAGTTGGGCATACAGCAATTCCGGATACGTGCTACTGGGTCTTATAGTCGCAAAAGTCTCGGGGCGGCCGTTCGACGAATTTCTGCGCGAGCGCATCTTCAGCCCGCTCCACATGACAGGCACAGTGGCGTTCGTGAAGGGGAAAAACAATGCGCCGAATCGAGCCCCCGGGTATTCGAGGAACGGAGACGCCTTCGTCGAGACGGACCAGAGTCCGACGTCCGCGACTTTGGGCGATGGCGGAGTCTACTCGAACCTTGTGGACCTGGCGAAGTGGGACGAGGCGCTCGACCGCCACACGCTCTTAAGCGCGAGAGAATAGGCCGGCGGGCTCCGACGGCCGTGAAACTTGCGGATGGCGCCCAGCCTCACTGGCCCGCGACGCCGGGCGACGATAACCTGAATCCGGCTGGCCGGTCTCCTATGGATTCGGCTGGTTTCTCGATCCCTATCAAGGCCGTCCACGCATGCGGTGGCACACAGGCACAACCGTGGGATTTCACAGCGCCATCGAGCGCTTGACGACGGAGAAAACGTCCATCATTGTGCTGTGCAACCGCACGGATCTCGACCCCAATCAGCTTGCTCTCCGCGCCGCGAAACTGCTCAGCTCTCCGGCAACAGAATAATCAATTCCATCTTCGGGGACGGCAAAACCCCCCGGCACGTGCGCCGCCAGGTTGCGCGCCCGCGTGATCGCTTCCCAGGGTCCGCCGGACTGGTTCAAGCTGAAATATTGATAATTCACCTTCACCGGAATGACGCTCGGCGGCTTCGGCTGGTGCGTCAGTTGGACCCCCGGCAGCGCCTTCGTGACAAGCACCTCAATATGATTCACCGAGCAGACCCTGATCAAATACGGCGTCTTGCTAATCAGCTCCGCCTGGTTCATACCGGCATTGACGGCCAGGTACATGCGCGTATTGCGGAGATACTTGTCGTCGGCAAGCGCTGTGCCGTAAATCGATGGGCTGAGCAGCTTGGGAGGAAGCGATATAATTGCTCGGCACCACCGTTTCGAGCAGTACCCTCAGGTTTTCGTCCAACCCGGGGAAGCAACCGAACAGATCGTCATGGTCGTACTTCGG
>CAWITB010000023.1:0-87557 GCA_963838885.1 Bryobacterales bacterium
GGCGAAGCGCTGTATGCAGCCGCGCGATCAAGTCCGCTGGGCCTCAGCGAACCCGGGCTGTTCAAAATAGAGTTTAGTCCGGTTCGCGCCACGGCGATAGCTGGTTCGGAGTCGTTTGGGATAGTCGGCCTAGCCGCCGCGCGGGATCGAATCCTCATCTCGGGGAACCATGGTCGCGGCGCGATAATGGAATCGGGCCTTTTTGAATTAAATTTAACGCACGGGAAATCGCGGCTCCTCATCCCGAATCATGAAGGTAGGCGTGATGCTGTATGGGCGTGGTCTCATCTGAGTGCCTCTCCGGACGGCCTACGCGTCGCGGCGATGCGTCATCGAACGCTAGAAATAATCGATCTAGCGCGCCGAACCACCACGGCACTACCTGCCAACCTGATGCTTGGGGCTTGGTCGCCCGACGGCAGATGGTTAGCCGCAATCGATTGGAAGAAGGACAAGACGATTTTGATGGACGCGGCCACTCTGACACCGCGCCGCACGCTTCCCGAGTCGAACGTAGACTGGTCGCCTGATTCCCGATATCTCCTCGGCACTAAGAAATACGACTTCCTCTTCTGCGGACCTTATTCCGGAACCCTCCAGGCAATAGATATCGAAACGGGAAAGACAACCACGATTCGGAGTTCCCGGTGTAAGGTCAAGCAAGCCACGATCGGGTGGGTTGTTCGCGGAATCTCTCAGTAGTGAGCCCGCCCGAACCGGGTAGCCCGATTTGGATAGTCTGTAGGTGAAAGCCGGGTACACGCGAATCATTTGATTGGCTGAGCATGCCTCGGCCATGCGTGCGGCGGATCTCGAAGCCGCCTAGCACATCGGCTATCCTACCGTGACCAGGATTTCCGTTGTCGACTGCACGCCCCAGAGAGAGGCCGATGGCCGTCTTATGCCAACAGATAAGTCGATGGCGTCCTCCGCTTGTGGGCAGAGCTTCGCCATTGTGCTCCGTGTCCGCATCGCCCGGACAGCCTCTCCCCGTGACGATTTTGAGGTTTTCGTTTCGGTTCGAATCGCCGCCGTGCCTCTAGTACCGTTCGTTGAAATGGCCACACGATCAAGCACGGCCAACCCGCCCCTTGACATTCCCCGACATTTAACATACGATGTTAGACAAATGGCGAACCCCGGCTCCCTCGGCCAATTTGAACAGCTTGTCCTTACAGCAATCTTGACGCTCCGCGACGATGCGTACGGCGTAACAATTCATTCCAAGGTTCAGGAGCTGGCCCGGCCCAAGGCAATTTCTCTCGGAGCGGTTTACGTCACGCTCGATCGCTTGGAGGACAAAGGCCTCGTCGCATCCTGGCTATCCGATCCCACGCCGGAGCGTGGCGGCAGGGCCAAACGCTGCTACCGCCTCGAAGCTCTAGGTGAACAAGCGTTGCAGGAATCGGCCCTCACCGCGAAGCGCATCTGGGACGGTATTGCGCAAGTCTGGGGCAAGGAGTGGGCCAAACAATGGGGCAAGCGTTGGGGAAAGGAAATCGGCTGATGCATTCCGGCCCCTCAAAAGCCGCCGAGGCCATCGTCGCCGTCCTCCTCCCGCCTGCTTGCCGCGAGGAGGTACTTGGCGATCTGCACGAACGCTACGCTTCCCCACGCCAGTACGGATCGGATGCGCTGCGAATTATTCCACTAATCGTTATCGCCAGAATACGCCGCACCGCTGACCCCCAACTACTCCTCATCCAGGCATTCGCTCTTTACGCATCGTTCCTGGCTGCGGCCTGGCTTCAGGATGGCACCTTTCTGAGCGAACGGTGGGGGCTCGCGCGTCTCGCCATTCCCGCGACTATGGCGTTGCTCGGATTCATATCGGAGGACGCTTACGCGAACCAACGCGCCGCTCGCCGCTGAGCTTCGTCCGAGGTCCGCTGCTCGGCGTTGCAACGGCTCTTCTATCGCAGTGCGCGCTCTGGGCCGGCAACCCCGCTCTCTCCATTCCACCCTTGGTCGCGTTGTACGGGTGCGGCATGAGTCTGCTGTTGTCCTCCGCGATCCGGATGTTGTTCCCGCCAGTTGTTCATCGCCTTCAAGAAACCGCTGCTCCGACTCCGCGGAACCTCCCAGCCGTCGGCGGTAATGCCGCAATGGTTGCGGTCGCGATTCTCTTATTGGCGATCTGGATTGCATATCGAATATGAAAACAAAATTGATTCTCGTTGCGGCAGTTTGTCTAATTCTCTTTTGTATGGCCGCCGGACGCGAAGGCGGTCAAGCCAAGCTGACCTATTCCCAGTTCCTCGAGCAAGTACAAGCTGGGCAAGTCGCCGGAGTGGTTGTCATGACCGGCAATTCCGGCCCTATTCACGCCGTTTGCCGTCTGAAGGACGGCAATACCGTGCGAACGATTCTGCCCTACGATTATCGCGACGCCCTGCTGACGATGCAGGACCATCGCGTCGACGTTGAAATCGAGGATGCTTCCTCGGCGCCGCGCCAGCCGCTCCGCAACGCAACCCCGTTTCTTCTACTCCTGGCCGTTTGGATCCTCCTGATCATGCTCCGCCGCACGCCTCCTCCCCGGCTCACCGGGGCTGGTCCAATCGCGCGCTGACAGGCCGGCTGCGACACACGGGTGGCGGGTGTTGTACGCTCGAACTGAATGGATCGACGATACTTCATGGGGACTCTTTCCAGCGTGGCTCTTCTCGACAGCAAGGCCGCGACTCCACCGCAAAAGTCCATCATAGAATTGCGCTGGCTGCGAATGCGCAACAGCCCCAGCAACCAGATGCAGCGGACGACGGACTTTCTCAAGAACACCGCGGTTCCGGCGTTGCGGCGGGCCGGCGCGGGAATGCTCGGATTTTTTACCAGCGTCATCGCGCCGGAAAGTCCATTTATCCTCGCGTTGGCGGCGTTCCCGAACGTCGCGGCCATGGAAGAGGCCCGCTCCAAGGAGGCCGCCGACCCCGAATACGTGCGCGGCCGCGACGCCTACAACTCCGGCCCGGAGCCGGGCTACGAGCGGCTCGACAGCTCGCTGCTGCGCTGCTTCGATGTCATGCCCAACGTCGCTCCGCAGCCTGCGGGCGGCCGGCGCCCCGCGCGGATCTTCGAATTGCGTATGTACGAGTCGAACAACAACACCACGCTGGCCCGCAAAATCAAAATGTTCAATGAGGGCGAAGCCGGCATTTTCAAACGGCTCGGAATGCAGCCCGTGTTCTTCGCCGAAACCATCGTGGGAGCGAAGATGCCCAATCTCGTCTACATGCTCTCTTACGAGGATCTCGCCGCGCGCGACCGCCTCTGGAAAGCCTTCGGAGCCGATCCCGAATGGCAAAAATTGCGCGCCCAGCCGGGCAATAGCGACGCCGAGATCGTCTCGAACATCAGCAACTCCATCTTGCATTCTTTGCCATTCTCCGACATCCGCTAGGCGCCTCGCGAGGGCGTATGACATCATGGTCATCTATGACGCCGCCGCCGCAAACACCCCCGAAAATTCAGCTCACGCAATCGAGCGATTACCGCGAGAGCTATGCCAACAGCGTGCAGATTCGGGTGAACCTGTGGGACTTTTTTCTCCTCTTCGGAACCATCAATCAAACCGGCCACGACAGCGTATCCATCCAGAATTTTCAAGGCGTCTACCTCAGCCCCCAACAGGCCAAGGCGTTGCTGAACGTTTTGCAGCAGAACATCTCGCAGTACGAGGCCACATTCGGCGAAATTAAGCTCGAACCGCACGGCTCGGGCAACGTTATTCAATGATCGCGGCGCCCGCGAAGCCTCTCCGGGCCGCGCTTCTGTTCTTATGCTTCGCCGCCCTGCTCTTCGCCATTCATATCTTTTATCTGAGGCTCCCCTATTTCTGGGACGAGTTGGGCCAGTTCGTGCCCGCCGCTCTGGACATCCTGCGCGACAACGCCTGGATTCCGCGCTCGGCGACGCCCAACGTGCATCCGCCCGGCGTCATGGCGTATCTGGCCGCGATCTGGCGCGTGTTCGGCTACTCCATCGCGGCCACCCGCTCCGCCATGCTAGTCCTGGCCGCGTTCGGCGCGCTGTTCACTTATCTGCTCGCCAAGCGGCTGAATGCTCCTTTCTGGGCGGTGCTCCTTCTACTCTGCGACCCGCTCTTTTACACCCAGGCGATGATGGCGCAGCTCGATATGCCGGCCATGGTCTTCTGCCTGCTCGCGCTCGTTCTGTTCTTCGACGAGCGCCACGCCGCCGCCGCGGTTGCGTCCACCGCCGCCGTGCTGTCGAAAGAAACGAGCATCCTGCTGCCGCTGGTATTCGCGGCCGTGCTGCTCCGCGAAGGACGGGTCAAGCCTCATGCCAGGTACTACGTAATCCCGTTTGTGGCGCTGGCTGTTTGGATTGTCGTACTGTGGAGCGCGACCGGAACGCCGTTCGGCAACCGAGGCTTCGCGCACTACAACCTCGGCTATGCCCTCAACCCGGTGCGCGCGGCAATGTCGATCGCACGCCGCATCTATTATCTTTTCATCGACAACTTCCGCTGGGTCGGGACAGTGGCGATTGTGCTCGCCTGGCGGCGCTTCGACATCTTCTCCGCGCGCGCGTGGCGAATCACCATGATATTCGCGGCGGCGCACATCCTTCTGGTCAGCATTCTCGGCGGGGCGGAGTTGGAACGGTACCTTCTGCCGGCGCTTCCGATTTTCTACATCGCGGCCGCGGCGGCACTCTCGAAAATGGCGCCGTTCGCTCGCAATTTTGGTGTTCTGGCGATGTGCGGCGGCCTGATCGCCGGCCTTTTCGTGAACCCCGTATTTCCTTTCCCATACGAGGACAACCTCGCAATGACCGATTTCGTGGAGCTGCAGCAGAGCGCCGCGCAATATCTGCAAAGCAAATATCCGCGCAGCATCGTCTATACGGCGTGGCCCCTGACTGCGGCATTGAGGCGGCCGGTTTACGGCTACGTTCAACAGCGCTTGAAAACCCACGAGACCGGCGACCTGCGCTATTCGACGCTGGCCCGGCTCGACCCCCGGGCCGTGGACGTGCTCGTAATGTACTCGCGGACCTGGGAGCCGCGCTGGGGCGTGCTACGCCTCGACTGGATCGCGCGGTTTCTGACGAAGTTCTACGACTACGAGCCGCAGATGACGGCGGAGCAGTGCCGCGCCATTTTGGGACTGGGGCGGGTGGCGCGCTGGGAGCAGCGCGGCCAGTGGATCGAAGTGTACGCGAAAGCCTCAGGCACACAGAATCAGGCTCCCGTGGCGGTCCCTTGAAACGCGCCAACCGGGCGGAACGAGGGTTGTCGAACCGTAATCGACGACCAGGACGGGGCCATCGGCGCGCGTAAGCTGGGCGCGGGCGTAGACCGGCGTATCGCGCCATCTTCCGGAGGAGTAGATGCGGCGGGAGACCGGCGGGGAGCGCTTTTTGGCGCTCGACCGCCGAGAGGGCGAGATGCCGACCTCCGGCGTTTCGAATGTGGCGCGCACCCGCGCCGCAATGATCTCGATCGGTTTAAGCGGAACAGCGTAGCCGTAAACGCGTTCGTGCTCGCGATGGAACGGCTGTCCCGGATCGCCGGGGATCCAGGGGACGGTGAGCTCGTAGCTTTGTCCGGCGTAGCGGATATCGACGAGGCGAGTCATTTGGCGCCTTGCATCTCGCGCCGCGCTGTACGCTCCAATTCTTTGAAGGCATTGGCCAGATCCGTTCGATTCAGAACTCCGCTGGCGTAGTCGCGGACGTTCCGCGCCAGCAACATTCCGAGAGCCGAGAGCGCGCCGGCATGCTCGGGCACAATGACGGTTGCGATCCCCAGCTCGGCGGCCATCTCGCAAGCGTGCAATCCTCCACAGCCGCCGAAGGCGAGCAGGGCGAAATCCCGCGGGTCGTGACCGCGCTCGACGGAAACGAGGCGGATGGCTCGCTCCATGTTGGCATTGGCGACGCGTACGATTCCGGCGGCGGCGGCGGCGCGATCAAGATGCAATTCCTGCGCGATGGTATCGATGGCACGGGCGGCACGCGCAGCGTTAAGGCGCATTTCGCCGCCCACAAGTTGATCCGCCGCAATGCGCCCCAGCACGACGTGGGCGTCGGTCACCGTAGGACGTTTACCCACGCCATAGCAGGCGGGACCGGGATCGGCTCCGGCGCTTTGCGGGCCGACGCGGAGAAGGCCGCCTTCGTCGACGCGGGCTAGGGAACCGCCGCCTGCGCCGACGGTGTGGATATCGAGCATGGGAACGCGGATGGGAAAGCCGTCGAGGGAGGCCTCCATGGTCTCGCGAGGATCGCCGTCGCATAGACTGACATCGGTAGAGGTGCCGCCCATATCGAAGGCAAGAATACGGCTATAGCCAGAGCGCAACGCGGTCTTGGCCGCTCCCACGACGCCTCCGGCGGGCCCGGACAGCACCGTACGCACAGCATGACGGCGGGCTTGGCGCGCGGAAATAAAGCCGCCGTTCGACTGCATGATCGCAAGGCGATGGCGGCATCCGGCTTCAAGCTCGCCGAGGTAGCGGTCCATGAGCGGGCCAACGTAGGCGTTGATGACGGTGGTCGCGGCGCGCTCGTATTCGCGAAACTCGGGGCAGATCTCGTGTGAGGTTGAGACGTAGCCGAGCTCCCGCAGCGCGGCGGCGGCGGCCTGCTCGTTCTCGGGGACGCGATAGGCGTGCAGGAAGCAAATTGCGACCGACTCCACGCGAGCGCGTTTGAGCCGGCTGGCCAAGGCGGTCAATTCGCGGGCCGCGGGCCGGCGAGCGATCTCGCCATCGTAGTGGGCGCGCTCGCCGACGCCGAAGCGCAGGGTGGCGGGGATGAGCGGCGGACGCGGGAAGGGGGTCAGATTGTAGAGTTCGGCGCGGTTCTGGCGCGCAATTTGGATGATGTCCTCGAAGCCCGCGGTTGTGATTAGGGCGGTGCGGGCGCCCTTGCGCTCGAGCAGCGCGTTGGTGGCGACAGTCGACCCATGGACGACCTCGGCGCGAGCGCGGCCAGCGGCGCGATTGAGGCCTTCGAGAATGACAGTTGCGGGCGCGGAGGGATTGGACCGCATTTTGAAAGTTTCTATTGCGCCGTCGTCCCTTAGAACAATAAAGTCAGTGAATGTTCCGCCCGCGTCGATACCGATTCTCATGTGGGACAGCTCATATTTTAGCGGCTGGCCCGCGGAAAGCTCTTGAATATTTCGTGACGAGCGCAGTGCGGCTGTTGGGTGCGGTCCGGCGTTGGCACGCGGTGACGGATTGGATGATCGGTTTCGCGCCGCGCGTGGCGGGTTTGAGCGAGGGCGCGGCCTGTGGTTGGGTTCGGCGGGCGGTTCGCGTTTGAGTGCGGCGAGGCTGGGTCTTGCGAGAGGCCGTGGGTTGGGCGACGGGTTCTCTTCGCGAGCGGCGGTTGAGCGGGCGGCGAGGCGGATGCTGGGTGATGGCGCGCATTGGGCCGGAGGGCTCGGTTCGTGGCGCGGCGGATTTGAGCGATGGTGAGACCGGGGGTGTTCGCGTCAAGTGCGGCGCGGCTGGGTGAAAGCGAGGCTGGGTCTTGCGAGAGGCCGTGGGTTGGGGAGGCGGGTTCCCTTCGCGAGCGGCGGGTTGAGCATTTGGGCGGACGGCTCGGTTGGTGGCGAGGCGGATTTGAGTGATGGTGAGACCGGGGGTGTTGGCGTCGAGTGCGGCGCGGCTGGGCGAAAGCGAAGCTGGGTCTTGCGAGATGCTATGGGTTGGGCAGACGGGTTCTCTTCGCGAGCGGCAGTTGAGCGGCGGCGCGGCGGATTTGAGCGATGGTGAGATCGGGGGGTGTTCGCGTCGAGTGCGGCGCGGGTTGCGCGAGAGGTAAGACCGGGAGTTGGACCGGTTCACGGCGGGCGCGGAGAAGCATCTCCGCGCAGTGCCGGGCGGACGCTGGGAAGGGCGGCGAGGCGGATTGGGGTTTTTAAGGCTGAGGTACGATGAGTACGGGTGACTCCTGCCGGCACCACCGAAGTTGCGCGCATTCCAGGAGTCTACGTCTGGGAACCGGCGGGAAAAAAGATCTCGATTCGTCTCAGTCTGGACGTAGTGGAGCGCATGCTGCAGGACGTAATGCGCGGGTTTGGAGCCGTTCCGAAGCGTGGCGCCGAGGTGGGAGGAATCCTGCTGGGGCGCGCGAACTCGGGTGATCGGACGGTGGTGACGATCGACGATTACGAACTTGTTGCAATCGAATACAAGCGCAGTCCATCGTATCTGCTCTCCGAAAAAGACGCGAGCGCGTTCGCGTCCGCGATGGAGGCGGCCAGAAGCGGCCGCAATCCTCTGTTGCGTCCCATAGGGTACTTTCGCTCGCACACGCGCGAGACGGAGGGCTTGGGGCCCGAGGATCTGGCGATTTTGCGGTTGCATTTTCCGCAACCGGACGCAGTCGCGTTGATCATCCGGCCGTACGCCTCGAAGATCAGCCAGGCGGGTTTCTACTTCAAAGAAAACGGCAAGTTCCAGGATGGGCCGCCGCTGCTCGAATTTCCGTTCCGGCGCCGCGAGCTCGATCCGGATGGCGGGGCCGGCGTCTCGGGCCGGAGGGAGCGAGGAGCGGCGCAAGGAGAGCCCGGTATGCGGCACGACCGGGGCACGCCCGGTTTCGAGCCGGGTGGCACGGTGCGGCGGGCTGCTGCGCGCGCCGAGGCGCAACAGGGCGAAGTTCATGAGAGCGTTCCGGAAGCGGATCGCGCGGTTGCCGGCGGCGCCGCCGGCAACGATGCCCTCGGAGATTATCGCGGCGCCGGCATCGAGCGACAGTGTCGCGGCAGAACCGAAGCGGCGCGCCGTCTGGATGTTGCTTCCGTTATCGTTCATCTTGCTCCTTTTAGGGGTTTTGCTGGGCTTCGAGGCGGCGCTGTCGATGCGCCCGCAAATGCCGCTGGGATCGAACGAACCCTACGCTCTGGACGTGGTGGTTTCGAAGAGCGGCGCCAATTTGCAGATCAAATGGAACCGCCAGGCACTGGCGATTCGCAACGCGCAGAAGGGTCTTTTGACCATTCACGACGGCAACAACACAACGCCGGTGCCGTTGAATGCATCGGACCTTCAAAGCGGGAGCGTGGTGTATCCGCCCTATTCCGAACACGTGACATTCCGCATGGACGTGATTCTGAACGCGAAGGAGACATTGACGGAGACGGTGGAGTGGCCGCACTGAGCTCATGGCGACCGCTCGCCGGCGTGCGCGAGTTGGTTTGGGCGCGCGCGCGCGGCCTGGGCGCACGCGGCGGCGTGGAACGCGCGGACCGGTTTTGGGCGCGTGGGCCGGTTTAAGACTGCGGATCGAGCGTTCTAAAATCATTGCCGGTGCGGATCATGATTTTCGTGCGGCAGGAGTTGAGATCGGCGACGACGGTCTCACCGGGAGCGATTTCGCCGTCCGCGACGGCGCGCGCCAAGGGAACGATGAGATGGCGGTGCAGGGTGCGTTTGAGCTCCCGCGCGCCGTACTCCGCGCTAGCGCCGTTCTTGAGCAAGAATTTTTTTGTGCGCGAGGGCACCTCGAGCTGGAATGCGGCGTCGCCGAGGCGGCTGTCGATGTGTTCCTGAAAATCTTCCAGGCGTTGATCGAGGATAGCGGCGAGCGAATCGGCTGTAAGAGGACGGTACGTGATGACGGCGTCCAGGCGGTTGACGAACTCGGGAGAAAATTTCCGGCGCACGGCCGCGAGGCCGATTCGTTCGAGCTTGGCGCCGATGCGGTCGCGATCCTTGGGGACCATGGCGTCAAAACCGAAGCCGGGACGCATTTCGCGGGTCATGGTGCGCGCGCCGAGATTGCTGGTCAGGAAAATCACGGATTTCTCGAAATTGACACTGGAATTGTCGCCCAGGCGCAGGGTTCCTTTATCGAGAATGCCGAGCAGGAGGCGGGCCATGGACGGCGCGGCCTTTTCGATCTCGTCGAAGAGCACGATGGAAAGATCGCTGAATTGGGAAACCACGGCGTTGAGCTTATTCTGAGTCAGCAGCGGCTGGGTTTCGCGATGTCCGAGATAGCCGGGCGGAGCGCCGATGAGCTTGGCGACTTCATGTTCCATCTGGAATTCGCCGCAATCGACTTTGAGCATTTTCCTGGAGCTGCCATGCAGAGCTTGGGCGAGCGCCTCGACCGTGCGGGTCTTGCCCGTGCCGGTGGGACCGAGGAGAAGAAAAACTCCCGCCGGGCGGCCTTCCGACGCCAAGCCGGCCTCGTGGATTTCGATGAAGGGAACGATGTTCGCGATGGCGGTGGGCTGACCGACCACCAATTCAGACAGGACATCGGCCAAGTCACCGGAATCTTGGTTGTCACCTTGTTTCGATTTAGTTCTCATGCGGAACAAGCGTTGCCTCTGGCTACAGTGTGGAACGGGGGCGTGCGGGTTGAGGACGGCGGGGCGGAAAGAATGCGTTTTTCGGGCCGGAAATTCAAACTTTATTCCTTTGCGAATGAGCCAGTTAACGCGTCCTAGGGGCGGCTAGGGGGAACATCGGAGTATGGCTGTGATCGGGTGGCGCGATCTTCTGGGCGACATACTACTTTGAGGAGTATTCAGGCTCGCGGAAGCAGCAGGTTGAGGGTCTTCAAACGAATCTTCAAGCGGCGGGGGTTGGGCGGGTGCAATGGCTGGCCAGTGGGAGGTGAAGTTGGATCCGCCGCCGACAGTCCATAATAATTGGAACGTCCAGCGCCGCTACAGCTGGACGGAGTGCATCAATTCTGAATTGTAGGCGCCTGGATAGGAGGAGTCTGACTTGTAGCGGTCCATTTCGCCACCTGAATCCCTTTCGCTATACCGGCGAACTTCAGCAGCTTGATCTGAATCCAGGAGGCGTCGAATTCGTACCAGGCGAGCCCATGCCGCGCGGAGGCGGGATGAGCGTGATGATTATTGTGCCAGCCTTCGCCAAAAGTGAGGAGCGCAACCCACCAGTTGTTGCGCGACGTATCGCGGGTGGCGAAGCGGCGCCCGCCCCACATATGAGTAGCGGAGTTCACCAGCCAAGTGGCGTGCAAGCCGAAAACGATGCGGACGCAGAGACCCCACAACAACAAAGGCAGGCCGCCAACGGCGAGCAATAATACGGCCAGCGCGATATTGGGGATCCAGTGATAGTCGTTCAGCCAGACATAAAAACGATGCTTGGCCACATCGGGCGCGTATTTCGACATCTTCTGGGTCTTATTGTGATTGGCCGGTCCAAAAATAAGCCATCCAATGTGCGACCACCACGCCCCGTCGCGCGGCGAGTGCGGGTCGCCGGGCTGATCGGACTTTTGATGATGGATGCGATGCGTGGCGACCCAGGAAATCGGCCCGCCTTCGAGCGTGAGCGCGCCGCAAACCGCCAGGAAATACTCCATAGCCAGGGGCACCTTGTAGGAGCGATGCGTGTGCAGCCGATGATACCCCATGCTGATGCCTAGACCGGTGGTCATCCAGTACAAGACGACGGCGGCGGCCAGCGCCTTCCAGCTAAACATGAACAGCGCCGCGACTGCTCCGGCGTGCAGCAACGCCATGACGCCGGTAATGGGCCAATTTATTCGGTCGGCTTCGGAAATTTCTATTGAAGAGCTCACTATTTTCTCGAATCGTCGATATGCTCTCGCGCCGGTCCTAATTCGGTTCCACTTTCGAACGCACCAGTCCGGCATCGAAATCCAGGCGCACTTCGGGCGCGGCCGATCCGCGCCACTTGGTAAAGGATTCCCGCACGATTTGGAAAATCGTGCTCCTGTTTTCCAAGATCACCTTCAGCCATGCCCGTTTTCCCTTTTGCGGGAAGTAGATGCCCCGGAAACATAATCGCGCCACCAGATGGCTGATCTTGAACGGGACGGGCGCGTCCGCGATCTTTGCGATCGCCCTGGCCGTGGTAGCGGGACTGTAGGAACTCGCCCAGGCGTGATCCACCTCCGTGTGGACCTCCGGAATCGTCATTTTCAGAGGCGTATGCGCCATCTGGAACGGCGCAAAGTCGAGCCAATGGGTGGGGCGCGTCAGGCGGCCTTCTTTTTTCAGCCGCTCATAGAGGGGCGTGGAGGGAAACGGCGTGATCTGTCCAAATACCGGCAAACCGGGCGGCCAGTCGCGAATCTGATCGAGGGTGCGCTCCGCCACGCCGGGCGTGTCGTTATCCAAGCCGAAGATGAACGACGTAATGGCGTAGACATTGCGCCGCGCCAATCGCTCCAGCACCGGTCCAAATTCCGCCGGCTTATTGAAGCTCTTGTTGACGTTCTTCAAGTTGGCGGCGTCAAGCGATTCCATTCCGATGAAGATCCACTTACCACCGGACTCCGCGATCAAATCCACCAACTCTTCATCGCGCAAGAGATTGGCGCTGATCTGCGCCACCCAGGCGAGCTGGGCGCCGGCGGCAATGATGTCGCGGAGCAGCGATTTGGTGCGCTTGACGTTGATGGCGAAATTGTCGTCGACGAAGAAAACGGCGACTTTGCCGCCGCTCTGTTTCGCGCGCGTCTTCAGGCGCAGCATCTCGTCCACGACGCTCTCATTGGTGCGAAAGCGGATGGAGTCGCCGAAGAATCCGGTGACGGTGCAAAACTCGCATCCATAGGGACATCCGCGGCCGGATTCGATGGGAATGAGGTGGAAGCGCTGCCAGTCCACCTTGAAATATCTCATGATGGGCCGGATGAACGCGGGTATCCTATTGAACTGCTCCAAATCGAGCGACTCCCAGGGAATGCGCGGGTACTCCGCGAGGTTCGGCTTGCGCTCCTGGCCGAAGGCATCGACCGGAGCGTAGACCTCCTTCATTTCGCCGCGGGCGGCGTCTTCCACGATTCTCGGCCATGTTTCATCGGCTTCACCGAGGGCCACAGCGTCGGCGTGGCGCGTGCCGCCATTGCGTCCCAGCGCTTCGTCCGGCAATTCGGTAACATGCGGGCCACCCATGACCACTCGGATGCCCGCCGCGCGCAGCGCGTCCGCCGCGCGGTAAGCGCGCGCGATCATGCGAGTCATGGCGCCGATCCCGACCAGATCCACCCGGCGGTCTTTGGCGTACTGCACGATTTCGGCGTCGCTCATGCGCTTGACGTTGCCGTCCAGGAGCAGGACCTCGTGGCCTGGAGGCGTGCGCGCCTGGAGCAGAAACATCCATAAATGGGGCATGAAATTTGCGGTCACGCCATTGTCGGGGTTAAACAGGAGAATATTCATCGCGAGGGCGATCAGCATTGGGCGGGTCTCCTCATAGTAGCGCCGATTGTAAGCTATGTCTCCTATTGATGCTTATCGGCTGCCCAGCATCACTTGTACAGGGCGCGGTAATCCTGTTCGGAAAGCGGCGCGAGGGAGGCGAGTTGGAGGTTCTCGCGGACGTGCTGAGGGTTGCTCATGCCAACAAGCGCGACCGCGATGCCGGGGGTGGAGCGGGTGAACTGGATGGCGCGTTGCGCGTCGGTGGCCGTCCCAGTCAGCTTGGCGGCGAGATCGGCCGGTAAGTTGCGAGTCAGCCGGGCTTGCAGTAGGCTGGCGCTAGCGACCACCGTGATCCCCAGGCGCGCGGCTGCGGTGGCGACGGTTTCCCCCTGCTGGGCTTGCGCGTAGGCTTCCGGCATGGCGAGATTGAACGGCAACTGCACGAACCGGAAGCGATGACCCGAGCCGCCGGCCTCCGCGGCGAGGCGCGCGATGGCGGGAAGAGAGAGGCCCTCGGGCGCGCCCGAGGGTCTGCGAAAACCGTCCCAGGTGGCGACGCCGTAATAGCGGATCTTGTTTTCGGCGGCGGCCTGCTCGAGAAACGCGAAGGCGCGGCGGAGGCGTCCATGAAACTCTTCGCGTCCGAGAAGGGCGAGCTGCATTTCGGGGTTGTGGAGGTAAAAGATGTCGATGGTTTCGAGAGCGAGGTTGCGGCGACTGCGCTCGAGCTGGTCGCGAAGGAATTCGGGAGCCATGGAATGGGCGCCGTTCACGACATCCTCCGGCGGCAGCGGTTCCGGTACGGCGTTCGGCACCAGGAAGCCGGCTTTCGTGCCGATTACGATTTCGTCGCGCGCGGCGGCGCCACCGGCAAATAGACGGTGCAGCGCTTCGCCGACGGCGCGCTCGGACCTTTGGTGGCGATAGTTGAGCGAGGTATCGATAAAGTTCAGCCCGAGCTCGACGGCCGTGACAATGGATTCGACGTATCCGCGGTCGATGGCATCGTTCATGGGGCCGAGATAGGTGCCGAGACCGATATTTGAAACGTTGAGATCCTGCGCGGGGCGGTAAAATCCCGCGGATCGGAGGAGCGGGAAACGGGAGGCCAGCCGGGCCGTACCGTCAGGCGAAGCGAAACCGGGGGTCATGGATCGATATTAGCGACGATCGATGTTGGACGATGTTAGCGACACAAGCGTAGCGGCGTTTGACTTCAGGCCTGCCGTTCAATAACATTCACGGTACGAGCTATGAAACCCGCGAACCGAGCGTCGATCCTTCTTTTGGCCTCAGCATTGGCGGCGTTGGCGACCGATACTTATCAGAAACCGCCGCAAGCGGTTATGGACGTTCTGAACGCTCCGGTGACGCCGGCGCTGTCGCTGAGCCCTTCGGGCAAGACCGCGATGGAGGCTCGGCCGGTGCGCTATCCGCCCATCGCGGAGCTGGCGCAGCCGATGTTGCGCATCGCCGGCATGCGCATCAACCCTAAAACGAATGGGCTGCACAACACGGTCTTCAATAGCTCGCTGGTGTTGAGGAAGGTCCCTGGCGGGCAGGAGGTCCGGGTGCAGTTGCCGCCCAATCCAAAACTCAGCGGGGCATTCTGGAGCCCGGACGGGAGCCGCTTCGCGTTCAGCAATACGACGGCGAATGGGATCGAGTTGTGGGTCGGCGATGCGGCGACAGGCAAGACGCGCAGGATGGAGGGCATACGGCTGAACGCCGTCATGGGCGGCGGGCGCGGGCCGATCGGTTTGGGCGGAAGATTTGGCGGGGGCGGCGGTGGCTATGTGCAATGGATGCCGGACGGTAAGGCGCTGCTAGTTTACACCGTGCGCGGAAATCGGGGCGCGGCGCCGGTCGAGCCCGACGTACCTGTAGGGCCGCATATTCAGGAGAGCCTCGGCGGGGCGGCTCCGGTTGTGACTCACGAGGACATGCTGAAGAACCCGCACGACGAAGATTTATTCGAATATTACGCGACATCGCAGCTTGCGGCGGTAGACCTCGCGACGGGGCGGGCGACGCCGCTCGGGAAAGCGGGGATCGTCGAATCGGCGCACATTTCGCCGAACGGCAAT
Source organism: Bryobacterales bacterium (assembly GCA_963838885.1). Classification (GTDB taxonomy): domain Bacteria; phylum Acidobacteriota; class Terriglobia; order Bryobacterales; family Bryobacteraceae; genus JAICMB01. Next base: position 15,229 of record CAWITB010000023.1, read on the forward strand.
TATCTGCTGGTGACCACGATTCATCGGCCGTTTTCGTATCTGCACCCGGCCAGGAATTTCCCGAAAGAGGTCGAGGTTTGGGACCGCGCCGGAAAGCTATTGCACAAGGTCGCGAGTTTGCCGCTCGAAGACAAGGTCCCGATCAACGGCGTCATGACGGGGCCGCGCGCGGTGCAGTGGCAGCCGAACGAAGCGGCCACGCTGATCTGGGTGGAGGCGCTGGACGAAGGGAATCCGAAGAAAAACGTGCCGCATCGCGACCGCATTGTGGCGTTGAAGGCGCCGTTCACGGGCGATCCCCAGAAAATATTCGAGACGGAACAGCGTTTTCAAGGAATCCAGATGAGCGGGAAGAGCAGCCTGGCTCTGGTGGAGGATTTCGATCGCCGCAAACGCTGGGTGCGAACGTTCGAGATCGATCTCGGCAAGCCGGACGAGGCCGCGCGTCTGGTATGGAGCCGGAATATCCAGGACCGTTATCACGACCCGGGGCGGCCCATGGAAAAGGAAATGCCGAATGGGCAGCGCGCCATGATCCAGGATGGAGACAACATTTATCTGACGGGCTTGGGCGCATCCCCGAAGGGAGACCACCCCTTTCTGGATCGTCTTAACCTTGCGGCGCAGAAGAGTGAACGGCTGTTTCAGTGCGACGACGATCATTATGAGGCGCCCGAAGCGCTGCTCGACGATCATGCCGATTCGTTTTTAACGCGACGCGAAAGTCCGGTCGAGCCGCCCAACTATTTCGTGCGGACCGCTTTGGGAGAAATGACGGCGTTGACAAATTTCCGCGATCCGCAGCCGTCCATTCGCGGAATACGCAAGCAGCTTGTACGGTACAAGCGCAACGACGGCGTGGATCTTTCGTTCACGCTGTATTTGCCGGCCGATTACAAGCCGGGCACGAAATTGCCCACGGTGCTATGGGCCTATCCGTACGAATATAGCGATGCCGCAACCGCGAGCCAGGTGAGCGGATCGACGAAGCGGTTCACCGAAATGACGGGATATTCGGAGCTGTTCTTCGCGCTGGATGGATATGCCGTGCTGGCCAATACGGCCATGCCGGTGGTGGGGAGCGATCCGGACACGGTGAACAATTCCTACATCGACCAGATTGTCGAAGATGCCAAAGCGGCAATCGATAAGGCGGCCGAGATGGGCGTGACGGACGCGGCGCGCGTCGGCGTGGGCGGCCATAGCTACGGGGCGTTCATGACCGCGAACCTGTTGGCGCATTGCGATCTGTTCAAGGCTGGGATCGCGGAAAGCGGAGCGCACAACCGCACCCTGACGCCGTTCGGCTTTCAGAGCGAGCGGCGGACGCTGTGGGAGGCGCCGGACGTTTACCTGAAAATGTCGCCATTCATGTACGCGAATAAGATCAAAGAGCCGATCCTGCTGATTCACGGCGAAGCGGACGACAACGACGGAACCTTCCCGGTGCAGTCGGAGCGGATGTACGAAGCCATTCGCGGCAATGGCGGCACGGTGCGGCTGGTGTTTTTGCCATTCGAGGCGCACGGGTATCGCGGCAAGGAGACGATTGAGCACGTGTTGTGGGAGAAGCTGACGTGGTTTGACAAGTACGTGAAGAACGCCGCGGCGGCGAGCACGAACTAGATTTCGAGCGCCGCCCGGACGGTCCGCAGGTCGAGAAACATCCGCTGTGGTCCGCTTTCCGCGGCGCTCTCAATCGGTACAAAACCGAATTGCGCATACCAACCGATCCGATCCCGGTATGCGTCTGTGATAATACAGCGGCAGCCCACCTCGGCGGCCACTCGCAGGCTGATGCGGAGAGCATTGGAAATCAGCGCGTGTCCCACTCCGCGACCTACGAAACGCCGATCCACGGCGAGCCGCGCGAGCAAAATCAGCGGCAGATCGTACGGCGGTAGCCCGCGGACATACTTCTTCGGGAATGCCTCCAGTGGCACGCTTGCCATCGCCAGAGTGAAATAGCCGATCACCGTTCGTGGAGCGGCCTCATCGACCGCTACGTAGCTGATGCCGATCGAACTCTTCTCCTGATTGTTCCAGGCGTAGCGCCTGAGATAGTTATTGAGTGGATCGTCGCCGCAATCGAAATTCTCCACCTCATCGCTTTCTTCGAGGCGGCGAACAACGATGGCCAAATCAATCCCGGAGGACCCGAATCAAGGCCTCCGCCGGAGGATTCGCTTCGGCGGCAAAGGCGAGCTCGGCAAGGCTTTTCAGCTCGCGCTCCGTCCACTTGATTTCGACGCGTGGCAGAGTGAGATCGGGAGCCACGCGTTCCAATCGTGGAAAGACCAGCACCTTCCGTTCCCCGCTCGCGCTTTCGCTGATAATCCGATTTCCCAGTTTCCGTTCCGACACCGCCCATCGAAACAGCGCGACGGCATCGGAAAGGAAGTCCGTGTTGCTGGGGAGTTGCAACTCTTGTTTGAGCAACCGCACGATACGGTCTTCCGCCGGCGCCAGATCTGCCTGGAATTTCGCCTTGCGTGGGCGGCCAATCACCGCTCGCTCGCTTCGCTTCGTGCTGGTCTTCAGAGCCATCGTCTGCCCCTCCTGCTTACTCCTATTATACTCCCAACCATAGGCGCAACGGAGTCAAAATGGATCGCAGAGCTCTGAACTGGAGAAGCCCAGTGCGAATCAGCTTAAAACACCACCTTTAGCCCGAACTGAATATCGCGAGGATTATTCGCAAGGGACGTGATCTGGCCGAAAGTCTGCGACGTGACCGTGCCGTTGGGAGTTCCGAACTGGGCGTGGTTGAAGAGGTTGTAGAACTCCGAACGGAACTGCACGTTAATATCGTGATCCTTCAGGCTCGTCTTGAAGTTCTTCACGAGCACCGCGTCGACGTTGCGAACCGGCGCGGTGCGGACATCCGGCAGGACGGGGCCGACGTTGCCAAACGTAAATGGCTGCGCCACCGTGAACACGCTGGTGTTGAACCATTGATAGATCGACGGGTTATCGAGATGCGCGCTTTGGCCGTTGTTAACGGACGGGCGCCCGATCGCGACCGGAAGCCCGCTTTGAAGCGTCAGAATGCCATTGAGGTCCCAATCCGCGAACATGGCGTTAACGACCTTGTTCAGGCTTTTGCCGAATGCCCGGTCGCGCCCAAACGGAATGCTATAGACGCCGCTGAGCCGGAACTGGTTCGGCACATCGAAGGTAGAAAGTCCTTTTTCGAGCCGGCGATTATAAATATCGAGCGGCGTTCGGATATCGTCAATTGCTTTTGAACGGGTGTAAGCGGCCAAAAACGTCAAGGTCGCCGAGAGCCGTTTTTCCACTTGGAACGTTCCCGCTTCATACGTTGAATTGCCGGCCGGAACATATACCTGCTGGACCGCCGTGTATTGCGGGAAGGGCAGCAGCGATTGTTGGCGCGAGATCGTGGGACCGGAAAGCGCGCCGGCGGAGATGACGCCGTAAAACGGATTGGGCACAAGGTCGTTCAGGTGCGAACCGAGCGAGAGATACTGATCGGGCAACTGGTCGATATTCCAGGTCTCCAACAACCGCGTACCTTTCATGCCCCAGTAGTGCGCATCGAGCACGAGTCCCCAGGGAAGCTCGCGTTGAACGCCGAAGCTCCAGCTTTGCATGTAGCCATTGCGGAATGCGTGCGTGGGAGCGCCGATGCTGGCGCCCACGTTGGCGTTGGGATCGCGATCGTTCAGGGGAGGAAGAATGCCTTGTGGAAATGGATTGCTAATGCTCGTTGCCGGCGTCAGGTTATCGATTGTTGCGACCATGGGCGTCGTGCGAACGGCTTCCACCGCGCCATCGCCGTTGGCTTGAATGATTTTCGGAATATAGAAAATCCCGTAGCCGCCGCGCAACACCGTCTTGGGAGTGATGCTGTAAGCGAGTCCGAAGCGCGGGCCAAGGTCCTTCCAGTCGGTCGCGGTCTGATCGCTTGGATTGCCCTTGCCGATCCAGGTGAGGTCGCCGGTGAGGTTGGGGAGGCCGGCGGCTTGGGCGAGCGAACTCGGAGCGGTGGGATTGAAATAGGCGATGCGGTTATATTTTTCCCGGTCGCCGATGTTCACGTCCCAGCGCAGGCCGAGGTTCAGCGTAAGCTTGTCCGTTACCTTCCAGTCGTCTTGTACGAACAGCGCGTAGTACAACCCTTGCGTCGAAATCGGATTAATGGCCATCACGGATCCGCTCGAAGCATCGCCTAGCAGAAACGAGGCGACGCCATAGCCGGCTGTCGCGCTCGCTACGACGGGATTGGGGCCCTGCGTAAACATGCGATTGAAATTGAACGTGCCGGAGGCCTGGCTGTTCTGTCCCTCGTTGAAATCGAGCACCCGCCAATCGGCGCCGAACTTCAAACTATGGCGTCCCCTCTGCCAGGACAAACTTCCGAGGGTGGCAAAGACGTTACGGGGTTGATATTGGGTGAAAGAGTCCGAGGCATTGCCGGTTCCAACTGTGTCGCTGAGGTTGAAGACGGGGAATTGCGGCGCGACAACCGAAGTAAAGGACGGCGCAAAGTTGAGCTGTGAAAGATTGAAACCCTGCGAAGCGCCGAATTGCGCCGCCAGAGCGCGGCTGAAAGAGAACTGCAGATCGCCGACCACGGTTGGCGAGAATATTCGCGTCGCATCGAGGACAGCCTGCGAGTAGGTATCGGTGGTATTGCGGCCGCCCCCGGCCGGCAGCGGATAGACGCCCGGGACGGAGCGCACGTCCTGCTGCCGGGAGAAGCGGAAGAACATGCGCGTCTTCTCGTCGGGATCGAGATCCGTGCGCACGTCCCACTTGTTGCTGTTGGTCGTGGAGTTGGACGAATAAATGTAATTGTTCTGGCCGGTGATGGCGTTTCCGGGCAAGTTTGGCAGCGGGATAAAGTTGAGCGCCGCGACCGCCGTGGGATTGAGCTCGCTTTGCGGGATCACGTTGCCCGGAAAGGGGCTGCGCTGCCGAGTTCCATCGGAGAGGGTGACCAGCGTGGACGGATCATAGATCTGGATCAGCGATCCATTGGAGGCGAACGTTTGCGAAAAATTGCCTTGGCGCTGCAGAGGCGTCGGCACGGTCGTGATCGTTGACAGAGGATAACCCTGGCGCAGGCCTTCGTAATCGCCGAATACGAACCACTTATTTTTAACGAGCGGTAGGCCGGCATCGGCTCCAAACTGATGCCGCTGGAAGGAGGGCTTGTTCAGCCCGCTGCGATTGTTAAAAAACGTATTGGCGTCGAGGACGCTGTGGCGCTCGAAATCGTAAGCGACGCCGTGAAGGTCGTTAGTGCCGCTCTTGGTGACCACGTTCAGGACGGCGCCGGAGGTGCGGCCGAATTGCGCGTCGTACGTTTGCGCTTGCACTTTGAACTCCTGCACGGAGTCGACGGGCGGATCGATGATTCCGCGATTGATGTCGGGAGTGGTGTCCGGCGCGCCGTCCATAAGGATTTCCTGGGAGCCGGAACGGCCGCCGCCAACGTTGAAATCGGACTTGAAGAAGTTGCGCCCGACGTCGTTTCCACCGCCGTTGCCGAAGTTCGGACCGAGGACGACGCCGGGAGTCAGGGCGATCAATGCGATCGGATCGCGAATATTCAATGGCAGATTCTGAATGGAGCGCGTGGTCACCACGGTACCGAGCGACGCCGTTTGCGTTTCGAGCGGCGGCGGAGCGGCGCTCACGGTAATCTCCTCGCTTGCCGCGCCGGGCTGCAGCGTGACATTCAATTCCAACACCTGCGTCACCTGTAGCGTCACGGGACCTTGCTCGAAGCGTTTGAAGCCCGGCACCGCGCAGGAGACCCTATACTGCGCCGGCGGCAGCGTCGGAAAGCGGTAAATGCCACTTTCGTTCGATGTTGCGGTATAGACGACGCCGGTCGCGACATTTGTCGCCGTAAGCTGCGCATTGGGTACGACCGCGCCGCTAGGATCTTTTATGACGCCGGTAATCTGAGCTTCGAATGTCTGCGCTATAGCCGGAAGAGCGGCGAACGACAGCAGTGCAGCGATACAGACCCTAATCATCGTGTGTTTCACTGGACCCCCTTCAATGCATTATCGTCGAACTCACGAAATCGGCGTAGCGCGCGACAATGTCCCATAGCGATGCGAACATTCTGCCTGATGTTTTTTGCCTTAAGCGCTGCTGCGTGCGCGCAAGAGGGGCAATACGATCTGGTCGTGTATGGGGGCACGGCAGGCGGCGTCATGACCGCGGTTGCGGCCGCGCGGGAGGGTCTGCATGTTTTGCTGCTCGAACCCGGGCGCCATTTGGGCGGCATGGCTACGGGCGGCCTTTCGCGCACCGATTTCGGCAAGAAACAGGTCATCGGCGGGTACGCGCTGGAATTTTATTGGCGCGTGGGTATCAAGTACGATATGGGCCGGTTCGCGAACGACGTTGCCTGGTACTACGAGCCGCATGTCGGCGAGCAAGTGCTGCGCGAGATGCTGGACGAAGCCAAAGTCGAGGTCCGGCTGGGCGAGCGGCTGCGCGAAAAGAACGGCGTCGCGAAGAGCGGGACAAAGGTGACGGCGATTACGACGGGGCAGGGAATTGTTCAGGCGAGGGCCTTTGCCGATTGCTCCTACGAAGGGGATTTGATGGCGCAAACCGGGATCGGGTACACGTGGGGACGCGAATCGACTTCGCAGTATGGCGAAAGCCTGGCGGGAGTGCGAGAGCGCACGCCGTTCCACCAGTTTCTCGTGCCGGTTTCCGCGTATGACAGCAATGGCAAGCTGCTGCCCGAGGTCGGACCTGGACCCAGGGGTACGCCGGGGTCGGCGGATAAAAAAGTGCAGTCATACAATTTCCGGCTGATTCTGTCGGACGATCCGCGCAACCAGGTCCCGTTTCCGAAACCGCCCGGATACGATGCGCACCGCTATGAGTTGCTCGCCCGCTTGTTGAAGGCGACGGTTGAAAAACGCGGTTCGAGCCCCGTGATGCAGCAAGTCACATTGATCGCGCCGATTCCGAACCATAAGGCCGATATCAACAATCAGGGCGCGTTTTCGACCGACTACATCGGCGGGAGTTGGGATTATCCGCAAGCATCGTATGCCAAGCGGGCGGAGATCTGGCAGGCGCACGTCGACTATACCAAGGGTTTCTTCTGGTTTCTGGCGCACGATCCGCGGACGCCGAAGTCGCTGCAGGACGAAGTCAATCGCTGGGGACTCGCGAAAGACGAATTTCCAGACACGGACCACTGGCCGAACCAGTTATACATACGCGAGGCGCGCCGCATGGTTAGTGATTTCGTGATGACGCAAAAAGACGTGCAAACCGATCTGACCAAACCCGACCCGATCGGCATGGGTTCGTACAACAGCGACTCGCACAATGTGCAGCGTTTCGCCACGCCGGAGGGCAACGCGGAAAATGAGGGCGACGTGCAGGTCGCGGTGAAGCCCTATCAGATTCCTTACCGCGTGATTGTGCCGAAGCGCGCGGAAGCCACGAACGTGCTGGTTCCGGTCTGTTTCTCCGCGAGTCACGTGGCGTATTCGTCGCTGCGCATGGAGCCGCAGTACATGATCATCGGACAGGCGGCGGGCGTGGCGGTGAGCTTGGCGCTACGGGATGGCAAAGCGATGCAGGATGTCGACACGCAACAGCTCGCGGCGCGGCTGAAAGCAGCAGGGCGCTGTGATGGAGTACCGGGAACCCGTGGTGGGACCCGCATTCTTCCACCAACTGTGGCAGAAGTTTCTGCCCGACATCTCGCGCCGAACGCAGCTACCCTAGTGCGCGCAAGCGCGCGGCCAACTGCGAGCGCCGCGCGTGGAAAGCGGAGCGCAGCGGACGATAACAACGGACGTGAATACCAAGAAGATACGAGTGAGTTATTCCGTACCTGAAATAGCCGGCTCGGCGAGCAGGCGCGCGATGTCGGCGCGGAAAACCGTCTCGCGAACCGCTCCGAGGTAGGTGCGGGCGAGCCGCCCCTGGCGGTCGATTAACAGCGTGGTCGGGAGGCCCTCGACTTCATCAGCCAGCAGGAAGCTGGGGGTGGGCATCATGACTGGGTAGTCAATGCCGTAGCGGCGCATAAAATTGCGCACGGAATCGGCGCCGGTCTGGTCCATGGAAATTCCGGCGACGGCGAGGCCTTTGGGCGCGTACGCCCGTGCGATCCGTACCAGCCCGGGAGTTTCCTCCTGGCAAGGCGAGCACCAGGTGGCCCAGAAGTTGACGAGCACGACATCGCCGCGATGGGCGCTCAGTTGCCAGTCCGCTCCGCTGAGATCGCGCATGGTGAAATCCGGGACCGGACGGCGGGCGGACACGGGTTTCAGCTCGCCGGGCGCGTTGCCCGAATCGCGAGGGATCAGTATGGCGAGAAGGGCTGGAACGATCGCCAGCAGCACGGCCCATTTTGCGGTCTTGACCGCGCCATCCACGTTACGATTTTCCCGCAATCAAGGTTCCCGCCGCGTGAATTTCGATATCCACTTTGTTTGAGACACGAAGGATGAAGTTGCTGGGGTCCTTTAAACCCCACTGAACGTAGGGGACGACGAAGCGCGTGGTAGCGGTAATGCGGCCGTTAGTGGCGTTGACCTTTGCCGCCAGCGTCAACGGGTGATTGGCGCCATGCAGAGTGAACGTGCCCTCGACCTCTACTTGCGATTCGCCTTCGAGCGCGAGGGAACCTTTTACGCGATGAGGCGTGAAGATGATTTCGGGATACTTCTGAGCCTCCAAAACATTCTTCTTCATCCGGCTGTCGCGAGCATTGCTGCCGCTGGCGCCGCTCGCGGCGTCGATGATGAGCGCTCCGCCGGCGTCGCCCGTGGCCGGATCGAAGCGAATCACGCCTTTGGCGAGTTTGAAGGCGCCGTGAACCGTGTGCAGGACGTCGCTCAACGTAAATTCAACGTGTGTTTGAGAGGGATCGAACTCGACCACGGTTTCGGCCGCTTGCAGCGCGGTGAAGGCGCAGAGGAGCGCGGCGGCGCGAGCGAAATTCAGGATAATTGCGCGCATTGCGTGGCCGGCTCCGGAGGAGGCGCGGCGTCGATGTGAATCGACAGAAGCTTTGAGAAAAGCCGCCGACTGGGAGGCCAGCGCGCGGATCGCCAAGCGCCGCGGAAGGGTCCGTCGATCGAGCAAGAGCAGCAGCCTGGCCATGATTTCCGGCGTACGGGCGATGCGCCGATGCGCGGCGGCATACGACTGCAAGTTTCCGGCGGCGAGGGCCTCGGCGAGCGCTAGCGCCTGTTTGAAGCAGAGAGCCAGGCCTTCGCCCGTAAGCGCGTCGACGCCGCCCGAGGCATCGCCGACAAGCGCTACGTTGCCGCGGCAGACGTTTCGGATGCGGCGGCATTCCGTGACGGCGCCGCGTTCGGGCGTGGTGGGAAGGAATGCGCTCAAAGCCTCGTACACCGCCGGAAAAGATTGCAGGGCCCGATCAAGCCGCAGTTGGCGATGGCGCGAGATCACCGCGACGCAAACTTCGGCGGCGGCCACCGGCGTTATGTAAACCTGGCATTCGCGCCCCCAGTGCACGTCCACGGTGTCGGTCCAAGGGGCGACCGGGAAGTGGCGGCGAAAGCCGAAGCGCCGCTGCGCCGGCGGGCAATCTCCGAATCCGGCCCATTGGCGCACGCGCGAGTTCATGCCATCGGCGGCAACGATCCAATGCGCCGCGCCCGGGTTCCATTCGCGATAGTGCGTGTTCCAATGCATCTCGACGCCGGCTTCGGCGGCGCGCTCGAGCAGGAGGGCGTGCAACGTCGTCCGGCGCACGCCAAGACCGCATCCGGCTGGAAAATTCGCGCGCGCGATTACGGCGCCGTCAATGAACCGTATACCTCGAAAGGGGGCGGAATTACACCGTCCCAGGGTGACGCCAAGCTTCTTGAGCGCTTCCACGCCGTCGGGCATCAATCCTTCGCCGCACGGCTTATCGATGGGCGGCCGGGCGGCGTCGACGACTGTTACATGGAAGCCTTTTTGCCGGATCGCAATGGCGGCGGCAAGCCCGGCGGGGCCGCCTCCTACAATCAAAACGTCCGTGTTTACCACTTCAGCAGAACCAGTTCGGAGCAGAAGCCGGGCCCCATGGCAGCAAGCAGGCTGAGCGTCCCCGGCGCGGGCCGGCGGCGCATCATGGCGTCCTCGAGAACGAACAGGACGGAGGCCGAGGAGAGATTTCCGATGCGGCGCAGGCAATCCCAGGATACTTGCAGTTCCCCGTCGCGCAAATCGAGCGCCCGCTCCGCCGCCTCGATCACCTTGGGTCCGCCCGTGTGCATGATATACGTCCCGATATCGCGGCGGCTGAGACCCATGTCGCGCAGGAATTCATCGACGTCGCTGCCGAGATGCTCGACGACGGCGTTTGGAACCTCAGGCGACAGTACGATACGAAATCCTTCTTCGGAGATGTCCCAGCCCATGAGATGTTCCGTGTCCGGATAGAAGACGGAGCGAGTGGCGAGGACGCGGGGACCCGGCGCGGCCCGTTCCGAGCCGGCGATTACGACCGCCGCCGCGCCGTCGCCGAACAGTCCCGAAGAAATCATGTTCGCGACGGAAAGATCGCCGCGCTGCAACGTGAGGGAGCACAACTCAACCGAGAGCAGCACCGCTATCTCGGCGGGATAGGCGCGCACATAATCGGCGGCGCGCGCGATACCGGCCGCTCCGGCGACGCATCCCAGTCCGAAGATGGGGATGCGTTTCACGTTGGGCGAGAGCTTCATGCGATTGACGAGCATCGCGTCGACGGATGGGCTCGAGATACCGGTCACCGAAACGAAGAACAGCGCGCCAATGTCCGCCGTAGTGAAGCCGGCGCGCTGCAATGCGCAGCGAATCGCTTTCTCTCCGAGATCCCGAGCCGCTTCGATCCAGATGGCGTTCGATTCGCCCCACGTCTGAATGGCGCGATAGTTTTCGAGCGGCATGACGAGATAACGGCCGTCCACGCGGGTGCGCGAGTGCAGGCGGTTGAGCAGGCGCGGATTTTCGATCTGGCCGGACCAATAGGAGCTTAATGCGTCAAGGATGGCGTCCTGCCGATAATAGTTGGGCGGAAGCGCGCCCGAGACGCCGGCGATTGTCATCGGTCCATTGCCGCCTATTGCAGGCGGCTGAGTTCCTTTGCGTACAATTGGTTTTTTGGAAATTCGCGCGCGAGACCGGATAGCAGTTCCCGCGCCTCGTTCTTATCTTTATCGCGCAATGCGGCGACGGCGAGCAAAAGGCGCGCGAAGGGCTCCAGATAATGCCCCTTGTCGGCCGTGAGCTTCAGTTCCCGAATTCCCTGAGCCTTGTCGGTCTGCGCGCCCGTGAACGATAGAACCCAGCGTACCGGCGCGGGCTTGATTCCGAGCATGTAATTTTCGACGCCTACGGCCAGATAGGCATCGTAATACGAGGGATCTTTGGCAAGTAGCTGCTGCGCCAATGCGCGGCCGGTTTTCATATAACCGAGAGATTGCACGTAGCGTTTTTCGATCAGCGCGAGGTAATCGGACCGCAACCCCAGCGCGAGGATTTTTGCGAATTGCGCATTAGCGTCTTGCGGGTTGCGCGCCAGGGCGGCGTCGGCGAGCCGCTCGGATTCATCGAGTTTGTTTAGAAATTCCCGTTTCACGACAGGGTCCGCCACGAGACTGGAGCGGGATTTAAACTCGGCGTCGTCGGTGAAAAACTCCGACTGCAGAATACTCAAACGGTCGAATTCGGCGAAGAGGTAGGCGGCCGCGTCGGAGGCTGGACCCAAGGGATCGTCAGGGCGCGCCCGCTTCCAGGCGTTGAAGGTATTGTGGGCGTCGGCGAATTGCAGGTTGTACATCAGGCGGTAGCCGTTATCGAGCTGCGGCGCGGTGGCCGACATGGGATACAGGCCGGACGCGGCCAGGAGCGTGGAGGCTCCCAGGGCCGATAGGATCAATCCGATTTGCGAAGCTTTAAACATTGATTGCGCGGCGCGCCAAACCCAGAGCTTCGGTCCAGAACGAGGGCGACGTATGCATCAGGTCGACTGTTTCGCGCAGCGCGCCGACATACCTATCGATTTGAGCCTCGGTGACGACCAGCGCCGGAGCGGCCTTCAACACCATAAAGTTATTTCCGCACATTTGCGTCAGAATGCCCTGGTCGCGGAAGAGCCGCATGACAGCCACCTGCCCGAACATTCCTGGGTGGATTTTCTTGAATGCCTCGAACGCGATGCGCAAGCGGAGAGCGCGGGCGGGCTGGAACTCGATGCCGTTCAACAGTCCGAGGCCGCGCACGTCTTTGATCATTTCATAGCCGCCGAGGGCGTCGCGAAGGCGCGCGCGCAAACATTCGCCGAGGCGTAGAGCGCGATCGCCCAATTCCTCTTCCTCGAGGACTTGCAGGGTGGCGAGTCCCGCCCGCATGGCGAGGCCGTTTTCGCTGTAGGTGGACGTATGCACGATGGCTCGCTTTAGAGAGCTATATACCGATTTGTAAATCGCATCGCTCATGAGCACGGCACCGCTGGGGATCAAGCCGCCGCTGAGGGCCTTCGCCAGTATGACCATATCGGGTTCGACGCCGTAGTGATGCGCGGCGAGAAAGCGGCCGGTGCGATACATGCCGGTCTGCACTTCATCGAGGATGAAAAGCGTGCCGTACTTGCGGCAGAGCGCTTGGGCTTCACCGAGGTATCGCGGCGGCGGCAGGCGGATGCCGGCTTCGCCCTGGATCGGCTCGACGATAAAAGCGGCGATGTTCCGGCCCGCGAGCTTGTCGCGCAACGCGTCGAGATCGCCGAACGGTACGGATTCGGCGCCCGGCAATAGCGGACCGAAACCTTTGCTCCAAAATGGATCGCTCATGAGCGAGAGCGCTCCGCACGTCAGGCCGTGGAACGCTCCCTCGGCATAGACCAGACCGTTGCGGCCGGTATGCGCGCGAGCGAATTTTATGACCGCTTCGATGCCCTCGCTGCCGGAGCTGCAGAAAAACACTTTCGATAGCCGCCCACCTGCGCGCGCGCATAAGGCGGCGGCCAACTCGCCCGCCAGCTCCGGAACATGGCTCTGCAACATGGCCGGGCCATCGCGGCCGAGCTCGTCCTGCAAAGCGGCGACGATCTTGGGATGATTGTGCCCGGTGTTGTGAACGCAATAGCCGGAGAGGAAGTCAAGATAGCGGCGCCCGTCGTCCGCGAATAACTCCGATCCTTGGCAGCGGATGTAACGTACGTTCATCTGCAGCAGGTCCAAGAGACGGACCCATTGCGGGTTTACGTGGGCTTCATAGGGGGAAGCAAGAGAACGTGAGATGGCGGGCTGCGTAACCGTAAGACGCGCGGGAGATGAGTCGCGTTGCGCGCAGCCCCCTTACCGGAACGATATCGTGACGGCATTGGCCGGCTTGCCATCAACCGTCAGAGTAATTGAAACCTGACCGGCCCCGGCGAGCGATGGAGGAAGCTCTGCATTGATTTGATCCAGCCCAGCGAAGCCGCCCTGTTTACCGGCATAAGATGCCGCCACGCTCGTGGAACCGATTTGCAGATTTACGCCGTTCAAACCGGAAACGTTCCGGAAACCGGTTCCGTACAATAACAGGAACAAACGGTCGGAGGCGTCGCCGAAATCAATCGGTAAGGGCACGAATTGGTCCTCGCCGTTATCGAACTGCGCGACCGGTTCATAGGTCTGCGACCCATCTTTTTTGAGCCGCTGGATCTGGGCGGCGGCGATGCCCTGGCCGTTGCCGTTCGCGGCGAACATGGATGGAGCCACGGAATCAAGTTCCAGGACGCCCTGGCCCACAACGCTACCGGCGCTCTGGACGGTGATGGCGTAATGTCCCGGCGCGAGGCTCCGGGGCACGAGATAGTTAATTTGCGACGGCGAGGCATACAGCACCTCGGCTGGCGTGATATTCCCGGCGGCGTCCGCGATATTCACCTGCGCGTCGCCATCGATTACGGCCGCTCCATAACCAACGGCGAGGGAGTCCGGGGCCAGAATCGCCCCGCTGAAGCTGCCCGCCGGCAAAGAGGTGAACGAGAGCGGAGCGAGATGGCGGGCGAGAATGCCGAGCTGCGGGCGATCAATGGTGAAGTCATTTTGCGGTTGAACCGACAGCGCATAATCGCCCCACCACTCCCCGGCGGCCCAATAGGTACCGGGAAATCCGGCTGCATCGAGCGCGGTTAGAAAATTATCGAGTACGGTCATCCAGCGCGCATCGGTGTTGGGGATGCCGTACTCGCCTAAGTATCCGCGGACGTTGTTATTGCGGCACCATGTAACGAACGGGGACAAGCGCGTCGCGCCCACGGTCGCAAGATTGGGATTTTTTGACAGCTCGGCATCGTAGGAACTGGCGTAAGAGCCGCTGTTGTCGCTGTCGAAATACTGGTGCGCTTCGTAGACAAAGCTATTCATGGGATCGCTGATCCAACTCGAAGCGCCATGGATCTCGATCCAGCTATAAGCGCCCGACCAGTTATCGCCAGGAATCATGATGAGCTTGCCGTCGCCGTTAGCGCGGATGGCCGATAACACGGTCTGGGAAATCGCCTTCCAGTTCGCCGTGCCCATGTCGTGCGGCTCGTTCATTAAATCGTAGGAGTAAACGGCCGGCTCGTTTTGAAATTCGTTGGATATCTTCACCCAGAAATCCGCGAGATCGTTGCGCGAGACCTTTGTGACGTTGGAATAAACGTTGTCGATGATATAGATATTGAGCTGGCCGTTCTCTTCGATGCCATAGCGCCCGTAATTGTGAATATCGATGCTGACCAATGCTCCGTGCGCGGCGGCCCACGCAATGTCCTGTTTCAGTAGGGCCAGGTTCTGCGCATCCAAAGGACCGCCCAGCACGGGCTGGAGCCGTTCCCACCGCACGGGCAGCCGTATGAGGCCCAAATTTTTGGCCGCGAAGTAACGGAAGCTGGCTTCGCTGTTGTAGGTGTAATCCGTATTGAAAACTCCCGGAAGGTGGGCTTGGCCGAACTCCGCTCCGCAGAGATTCACGCCGCGCAGATACTGCGCTCGCGCTGTGTGTATGGTCATTAAAGCCGCCGCGAGCATGATGCGGTTCACTCGATGAGCATACTCTAATCCTGCGGCGGGACGTGCAGCGCCGCGGCGCTCTGAATTCCGGTCGCGATCTCCGGGAGAATACCCAATTCCACGTAAATGGGTCGAATAAACGTACGCAGCCGCTTAAGCTGCCGGGCAAAAATCGACGCGCCGGCGAGGCACATGAAGCCGCCAATGATGAGGGTCTCGGGCGCCCCGATGCGCGCTGCGATCGCTCCGGCGAGAAGGCTGCCAAAAGGGGCCACGCCCACGAACGCCATGGTGTAATACGACATCACGCGTCCGCGTTTGTCCTCTTCGACAATGGTCTGAAGAATCGTGTTGCTCGCGGCCATTTGCTGCATCATTCCGAAGCCGGTCAGCAGCATTAGCAACAGCGAGAGCCACAAAAACCGCGAACATCCGAACGCGATCAGTCCGATGCCAAATAACGCGGCCGAGATCGGGATCATTCTCCCCAGCCCCACCACGGTCCTGCGTACGGCAAGCGAAACGGCGCTCGCCAGCGCGCCTACGCCGGATGCCGCCATCAGAAAGCCGAGCGTGTGCGCGCCTCCGTGAAGGATGCTCGACGCGAAGATCGGCATCAGCACCGTGTAGGGCATGCCGACAAAGCTGACCAGACCGAGCAGCAGCAGAATGGAGCGGATCGGAACCGAGCGCGACACGTAGGTCCAACCTTCCACCAGTTCGTCAAAGACGCGCTTGCGGCGTACGGCTGGGGCATCTCGCTTGATGCGCATCAATAGAAGCGAGACGATGACGGCGATGTAGCTGATGCCGTCGATCAGGAAACAATACGCTTCGCCCGCGGCCGCGATCAGAATGCCCGCGATCGCCGGGCCGACGAGGCGGGCGGCATTTACCATCGACGAGTTCAGGGCAATAGCGTTGCCCAGATCGTTTTTGTCCTCCACCATCTGGACGACGAAGGCCTGGCGGCCCGGCATGTCGAAGGCATTGACGAGACCCTGGAAGAGCTGCAATAAAACGATGTGCCAGACGGTGATGATATGTCCGAATGCGAGTCCGAAGAGCGCGAACGACTGCAACATGGAAAGAGTCTGGGTGACCACCAGCGTGCGATGCCGGTTCCAGCGGTCGACCCAAACGCCGGCGATGGGCGTCACCAAAAAGGACGGAATCTGGCCGGCGAAACTCACCAAGCCGAGGAGAAACGCCGAATCAGTCATGCGATAGACCAGCCAGCTCGTCGCAATGCGCGTCATCCAAGTACCGACGAGGGAGACGGTCTGTCCGGAAAAGAAGAGCCTGTAGTTACGGGACCTTAGAGCGCGTATAGCGAAAAGCCAGTTCGCGGTGTCGGGCACGCCGGTTATCGGCTCTCGCCGGGGTCGTTGCCGGTGTCCTTGCCGCGGTCCCTAGTGGTATCGCTTGCGGCTTGCTCAAAATCGCCGGAGGCGTTCACGACGCTCTGCCCGGTATGAGACGCGAGGGCATCGGGCGCGTCCAGATCGAGATCCACTTCACGGCTCCAGTTGCGATCGATGTCGGAGAGCCTGCTCTTGATTCGTTCAAGCGCCTCCTTCGACTTCGCCGCGCCGTGAATAAAGAGCTTGTTGTTCTGCAATGAAAGCTGGACCAGGTTGACGTGCTGCTCTTCCATGTCGCGCAACGCGGGTCCGTACTTGCGGCGCAATGCATCGACGCTATTTTCGCCGGTCATGTGGGCTTCTCTATAGGCTAGATTCGCGAGTGGGGGAATTGTTACGGGCGGCGCTCGCCGCGGTGACAATGGCGAGCGCCATGACAGCGGCCGTTTCGGCCCGTAAAATGGCGTCTCCCAGTGAGACGGGTATCCATGCGCTGGAGGTGAAAATTGCCCGCTCGCGGTCCGTCCAGCCGCCTTCGGGGCCGAGCAGTATGGCGACGCTGGAACCCGCCGCGGAGGTTATAGCCGGAAGGATCGGCTGCGCGCCGGCCTGCTCGTCCAGCGCGAGCCGTAGATCTGCATCGATAGCGATGGCTTCGGCAAACGAGAGTACGCCCGAGATTTCCGGCAGGCGCGCGCGGCGCGATTGCTCGCTCGCCTCCCGCGCGATTTTGCGCCATCGCTCCATGCGCTTCGCGGCCGCGCGCTCCAGCCCCTTTTCGCTGCGCTCCGCCATGAACGGCACGATATTTGAAACGCCCAATTCCGTCGCCTTTTCGACCAGCCACTCAAAGCGATCGAATTTGATGAGAGCGGCTAATAAGCGTGACCTGACCTTCGATTTCGGGAGCGCGGATCTTTTCGAGAACGGAGAAGGAGACGAGATCTTTCCGCGCCGTATCGATCTCGGCGAGGTAAATCTCGCGATTATCCGAGATTTCGTATTTCTGCCCGGTTTCCACGCGCAGAACGCGCGTAAGGTGATGCGCGGCATCGCCGCAAATGCGAGCGCGTCCGTTTCGAATTTCGTCGACAAAGAAACGACGCCGCGCCATGTAAAACAATCTAGCTTTATGGGACCAGGGCTGCAAAGCGGCGCGCCGATATAATGGAGCTTCATGATCGCTTTTCTCCGGGGGACGCTGCTGGAGAAGCACCCTAACCAGGTCATTGTCGACACCGGCGGCGTCGGTTACGACGTTTTGATTCCGGTTTCGACCTTTTCCGCGCTGCCCGACGCCGGCGCCGAGGTACGGCTGCGCGTCTACACGCACGTGCGCGAAGACGCTCTCTCGCTGTTTGGCTTCTTCACGCCGGAGGAGAAGAGCATCTTCGAGAGACTGATCTCGGTGAGTGGGATCGGTCCGAAACTAGCCATCACCGTTCTCTCCGGTCTGAACACCGCCGATCTGGCGGCCGCGATCCGCAACAGCCAAATCGATCAACTGGTCCGCATACCCGGCGTGGGCAAGAAAACCGCGGAGCGTATTGTCCTGGAGTTGAAAGATAAGCTCGATTCAATTGGAATGACCGCGGCCGCGGGCGGTTCCGGCGCGAGGCCCGCCCCGGCGCTAAACGCCATCGAACAGGACGTTCTATCGGCGCTCCTGAATTTGGGATGCAATCGCGCGGCCGCCGAGGGCGCGGTTCGCAAAGCGAAGGCCGCGGGCGTGGGCGACGACTTCGAGCCTCTCTTCCGCCGTTCGCTCGAGTTGGTGCGATAAAGCCATGCGCGATAAGGGCATCGTTTCCGCCGCCGCGCTCGAAGGCGAGCGGCAGCTCGAAGCGACGCTGCGGCCGCAGCGCCTCGCCGATTTCACGGGACAACCGAAGCTCAAAGAAAATCTTTCGATCGCCATCGAGGCCGCCAAGCATCGCGGAGAAGCGATGGACCATGTGTTGCTGTATGGCCCGCCGGGGCTTGGCAAGACAACGCTAGCCACCATCATCGCCTCCGAGCTCGCCGTGGGTTTCGAGCAGACTTCCGGCCCGATTCTTCAAAAGAAGCTCGATCTCACGGGCGTGCTCACGAACATCCGCCCGTTGCAGGTATTCTTCGTGGACGAGATCCATCGTCTGCTGCCGGACGTCGAGGAGATCCTGTACGCGGCGCTGGAGGATTTCCGCATGGACATTCTGATCGGCACGGGCCCCGGCGCGCGCACGCACTCCATGCCGATTCCGCGCTTCACGGCCATCGGAGCGACCACTCGGCAAGGCCTGGTGAGCGCGCCGTTGCGCGGACGTTTTGGTCTGGTGCTGCGTCTGAATCACTACGACGTCGAAGAGCTGAACCGCATCGTCCGCCGCTCGGCTTCTCTCCTCGGTGTCGAGATCGACGACGAAGGCGCGGCCGAAATCGCGCGCCGCAGCCGCGGAACTCCCCGCATTGCGAATCGGCTGCTGCGCCGGGTGCGCGACTATGCCCAGGTGCGCGCAAAAGGTCGAATCGATAAAAGCGTGGCCACCACCGCGCTCGACCTGCTCGAGGTGGACCGCTTCGGGCTCGACGAGATCGATCAGAAAATCATGCAAACCTTGCTCGCCAAATACGGCGGAGGACCCGTCGGCGTGAACACCATCGCGGCTTCGATCGACGAAGAGGCCGACACGATCGAGGAAGTTTACGAGCCCTACCTGATCCAACTTGGTTTTATCGATCGCACCCCGCGCGGCCGCGTCGGCACCGAGCGGGCATTCGAGTATTTCCAGATCCCGCGGCGCATGCGCGGCGGGCTGCAAAACACATTGTTCTGACGGTGAGCTGGAAAACCGCTTATTTATCGCTAGGGTCGAACCTGGACGACCGCGCAGAGAATCTGCGCCGCGCGCTCGAGTTGCTGGCCTCGCCCGATCTCCGCATCACGCGCACGTCTTCGTTGTACGAGACCGAGCCGCAAGACCTGCGCCAGCAGCCCTGGTTCCTCAATCTCGCCGCCGAGATCGAGACCACGTTGTTTCCTATGCCGTTGCTGGCGCGCATTCAGAGCGTCGAAAAGCAACTGGGCCGCAAGCGTATCGTCTCAAAAGGTCCACGCACCATCGATATCGACATCCTCCTGTTCGGTGGTTTCGTCATCGACACGCCATCGCTCACAAGTGCCGCACCCCCGCATGGAGCAACGCCGCTTCGTCCTGGAGCCTCTCGCGGAAATAGCGCCGGAGCTGCGGCATCCCGCGACGCGGCGGCCGATACGCGAAATGCTCGCGGCAACCAGCGGCCAGAGTCGTGAGGAAATACAAATAGCGACAATGCTGTTCACGGCAGGAGACCCGAAGCCCCCACTTCTCCGGGACGCCGGGAAATCAATCGCGACAGTAATGGACGGGAGTGAACCATGCCAAACCAATCCTTTTTGCCTGGCGGAACACAAACTTCTACAATGAGGTCATGAAGATGGCAAGTCCCAAGACACTCTCTTATTCGGTGTTCTATGAACAGGATTCCGAAGGAGGCTTCGTCGCTTTCGTTCCTTCTCTCCCTGGATGCCACACCCAAGGTGAAACGTTAGAAGAAACGGAGCGCAATGTCAAGGAGGCGATCGCCCTCTATCATCGAGAGCTTGTCGGCTCACAAGGAGCCCATTCCAATAGAGGGCCCGTCATTCCAGGGAAGAGTTACGGTTCCAGTCTCTATTCCCGCCTAGAATGGCTAGGCTTCCCTCCCTCACTGCGCGGAAAGTGGTCCGAGCTCTCAAACGGGCGGGATTCATCGAGGACCGGCAGAAGGGAAGCCACCTCACCTTGATTCACCCTGAGACGAAGGCTCGAACCGTGGTACCCGTTCATCCGGGCCGGACAGTCAAGGAACCACTTCTCCGCGCTATCATTCGGGACGCGAATCTCCGGGTTGAAGAGTTCACCGAGTTGCTATGATCCCCAGGCCAGCTCGCGCTGCGCGTATAACGCCAAACGGATACATTTCGAGGGCCCGCAAACTACGAACCGCTCCACTACAACCAATCCCGCTTTATCCCGGCAGGCTACCGAAGCGCCGACGGCCCCCGCGCATGATCCTTAAGTGCACACATTCGATCAACGGAGCTGGCTCTCGACCTCCTGCAACCAATCCGGCCGCTTCAACACTTCGCGCGGCTTGCTGCCGTCTGGCGGACCAATAATGCCTTCGCGCTGCATCATGTCCAAGATACGGGCGGCCCGGCCGTAGCCTAATCGCAGGCGGCGCTGCAACGTGGACGTGGACGCTTTGCCGAGCTCCAGCACGACGCGAACGGCGTCCTGATAGACGGGATCTTCGGGGCCGTCGATCTCCTGCCCTTCCTCGTCTTCGCCATCTTCGGACGGAGGAGGCAGCAGAAATGTCTGGTCGTATTCGGGGCGGGCCTGCTCTTTCCAGAACTCGACCACGCTGTTCGTCTCGCTCTCCGTCACGAATGCGCCGTGTACGCGGACGAGCCGCGACGAGCCGGGCGGCAGGAAGAGCATGTCGCCCTTGCCGAGCAGATGTTCGGCGCCCATGACGTCGAGAACGGTACGCGAATCGACCCGAGTGGCGACGCGGAAGCTGATGCGCGCGGGGAAGTTCGCTTTAATGAGGCCGGTGATCACGTCCACGCTGGGCCGCTGCGTCGCGAGCACCAGATGCATCCCGACGGCGCGGGCCATTTGCGCCAGCCGCGTGACCGCTTCCTCGACATTGGCGCGCTCCAGCATCATGAGGTCGGCGAGCTCGTCGATCAGGATCAGGATGTAGGGCAGCGGCTTGAGGTCTTCGTCGGGCGGCTGTTGCTCGTCTTCCTCGAACAGCTTGCGAGGCTCGTTCATCAGAGCGCGAACTTTGCGGTTGTACTGGTCGATGTTGCGGACGCCCAAGCTCGCCATCACCTTGAGTCGCCGTTCCATCTCGGCCACGGCGTTGCGCAGAGCGTTGGTGGCCTTTTTGGCGTCCGTGATGACGGGCACGAGCAGATGCGGGACGCCTTCGTAAACGCCCATCTCGACGCGCTTCGGATCGATCAGAATCATGCGCACTTCGTCGGGCGTCGCCTTGTAGAGAATCGACATGATCATGGAGTTGAGCATGACGCTCTTGCCCGATCCGGTCGAGCCGGCTATCAGCAGGTGAGGCATGGACTCGAGCGCGCCCACGCGGATGCGTCCACTGATGTCCTTGCCGAGACAGATGGTCATCTTTGAAGGCGAGTTGCGGAACTCGTCGGATTCGAGGATCTGCCGCAGGCTGATGACCTCGCGCCGCGTATTGGGAACCTCAATGCCGACGGTGGGCTTGCCGGGGATGCGCTCGATCAGGATCGATTCGGCTTGCAGACCCAGGCAAAGATCTTCGGTGAGCGTAGTGATGCGGCTATATTTAACGCCCGCTTCGGGTTTCAGCTCAAACGTCGTAACCACCGGGCCGGGGTTGATCTGCACGACGGAGCCGAGGACGTGGAATTCTTCGAACTTGGATTTGATGCGCGCGGCGATTTCTTTGAGCTCTTGCGAATCATAGGCGTTGCGGCCGGGGATCTCGTTTAACAGCTCGGTCGGAGGCAATTCATAGATATGCGGACGCCGCGGCGTCGGTTCGGGCAGCTTTTCGCGTGGCGCCGCAGCCGGTACAGGATCCGGCGTGGGTGGCGCCACGGGCGGCGCGGAAACCGGAGCGTCGTACTCCAGGGCATGGATCGGGATCTCCTCCGTTTCGTTCGACGCCTGTTCTGGTTCGTCGATGTCAAAGGGAGGAGTTGAATCGGCCGCCGCGGGGGATGCGGCTTTCGCCTCGGTCTTTGTCTTTGCGACGCGGAGAGCGCGCTTAGCGGAGCGTTGCTGGGCGCGTTCCATGGCTGTCCGCCGCTTCCTGGCAAGCCAGCGCGCGAAACCTTCACGAAGCGATCGCGACCAGCGCATCGGACCGGCAAACCAAACGGCAACACGCGACATGGAGAACGTCGAGATGAGATAGAGCGACGCGATGAAGGCGATGGCCGCGACCAGAATAGTGCCGGTCAGGTTGAGAACGGAGATGGAGTAATCGGCCAGCAGTGTTCCCAAAACGCCGCCGGGGCCGAACGAATCGGGCGAACTGCGCCAATGCGGGCCGAGCGCGAGTCCGCTACAAACGCTGAAAAGCAGCAGCAGCGAGCCTATGATTTTCACTCCAGCGTCGTCGATCGGACGCGAGCGGACCCACTTCCAGGCCAGCAGCCATAGTAAAAACGGGATCGCGAAAGCCGCGAAGCCGAAAGCTTGCAGCAGCACATCGGAGATGTGCGCTCCGGCGAGGCCGGTCAGGTTACGAGCGCGCGCAGCGCTCGAGACGGCGTTCCACGACGGGTCGTCCGCATGATAGGAAACCAGGCTGAGGATCAGAAACAGGCCCCCGAACAGAAACACGAATGCGAGTGCCTCGTTCAGCCGGCCGAAGCGCGTTGGACCGAGTAACCTCATTCCGCGTGGAAGCGGAAAAATACAGCCAGAGCGATTACTATTATGCCAAAGATGACGCGGTACCACACGAACGGGGTCAGACTGTGGCGGCGCAAATAGCGTAGAAAGAACGCAATGACGATGGCGCCCACGATGGCGCTGACGACGATACCGAGCGCGAATGGGATTCGCATGTCGTGCGGCAGACCGCCGCTCTTGTGTATGTCCCAGGATTTTTTCGCTACGGCGGCGGCCACGGCGGGAGTCAATAGAAGGAAGGAGAAACGCGCCGCAGTTTCCCGGCTGAAGTCGCGAAACAGTCCGGCGGTAATGGTGCTGCCGCTGCGCGACGTTCCCGGTACTACGGCGAATGCCTGCGCTACTCCGACGACGATGGCGTCGATGCCATTCAGCGCGCCCATGCCTTTGCGTCCTTTCGTCTTCCTATCCGCAATCCCCATCAGGATGCCGACCACGATCAGCATGGCGCCGATGAGATAAGGGTTACGCCACGTGGTTTCGGCCTGCTTATCAAAGAGCAGCCCGGCGATGCCTACCGGGATGGAGGCGATCACAAGCAGCCACAGAAGCCGGGGATTTTTTGCCAGCTCGCGGTCCTGGCCCGCGCGGATGCCGAATGCCTGCGCGACGATCTGAATCCAGTCACGAAAGAAATAGATGAGCACGGCGGCCAATGTTCCGGCGTGAAGAGCGACGTCAAACGCAAGACCGGGGTCCTTCCAACCGAAAAGCCAAGGCACAACCTCGAGATGCGCGGAGCTGCTAACGGGCAAAAACTCCGTCAAGCCTTGGACAATTGCAAGGACAATTACCTGGTATAGGGGCATTCCGGTGAATTGACATGGTACCGTAGGCTCGCCGTGTGGATCGGAAGATGCCACTGATGAGAGCAGTAGGATGAAAGAGGGAACGCCATGACAACGGACAACGCCATCGCGCCCCGTCAACTCGGTTCCAATGGACCGGCCGTATTCCCGCTTGCTCTCGGGTGCATGGGAATGTCGGGAATGTACGGCCACGCCGATGAGCGCGAGAGCATCGCGACCATTCACGCCGCTCTCGATAACGGCGTAACGCTGCTCGACAGCGGCGATTTTTACGGCATGGGGCACAATGAAATGCTGATCGGCCGGGCGCTGAACGACCGGCGCGATCAGGCTCTGCTGTCGGTGAAATTCGGCGCCATGCGCGGCCCCGACGGAGCATGGATCGGTTTCGATGGGCGGCCCGCGGCGGTGCGAAATTTCCTGGCTTACAGCCTCACGCGCCTGGGAGTCGACCACATCGATATCTACCGTCCGTCACGCCTCGACGTCGCCGTACCGATCGAGGACACCGTCGGCGCCATTGCCGATCTGGTGAAGGCGGGCTACGTCCGTTACATCGGGCTGTCGGAGATGGGACCCGAAACGATACGGCGCGCCCACGGCGGTACATCCCATCTGCGATCTGCAGATCGAATATTCGCTCATCTCGCGCAGCCCGGAGTCCAAAATTTTCCCGGCGCTGCGGGATCTGGGTATCGGAGTGACCGCTTACGGCGTGTTATCGCGAGGATTATTGAGCGGGTCCAGGCCGGCAGCCCAGGGCGATCTCCGCGCTCACCTGCCGCGCTTCCGGGGAGAAAATTTCCACCGTAACCAGCGGCTGATCGAGACGTTGAAGAACATCGCCGCGGGAAAGGGGCTTCAGTCCCGCGCAGCTCGCGATTGCGTGGGTGCTGGCGCGCGGAAACGATATTGTCCCGGTGATCGGGGCGCGGACGCGAACGCAGCTTTCTGAATCGCTCGACGCCGTTCGAGTCCAGCTTTCGCCCGCGGAGTTGGCGCGCATCGAAGAAGCCGTGCCGGCGTCCGCGGCTGCCGGATCGCGCTATGACGAGCGGCAAATGCAGATGCTCGATAGCGAAAAATAATCGCCTCAAATCCGTAGCGCGTCCCTCACCGGAAGCCGCTGTTTGAGTTTGCGGACGGGAGCGAACAGATCGCCGAGCTTTTCCAAGCGTTCGATCGCGGCGCCGGGCTGAAAATCGAGCATGCCCGCATCGTTGCCGGACAGCGCCCGATCCAGCTCTTCCCAGGTCACCGGCATGGAGATAAACGGCGTCTGGCGCTTGGCGCGCATGGAGTAGACGCCGATCGTGGTCTTGAAATCGGCGTTCTGACTCCAATCGATGAAGATTTTATTCTTGCGCGCGGTCTTGGCCATTTCCGACACGATCAAGTCGTGATGCTGCCGTTCGAGCAATTGCGCCAGCGCTCGCGCGAAAGCCCGCGTTTCGCCGTACGATGCGGGCGTGTTCAGAGGCGCATAGACCTGGATGCCCTTCGACCCGGAGACTTTGGGAAAGGACCGCAGTCCGAGCTCGTCGAGAACTTCGCGAAGGACGAAGGCGACCTCGGCGCATTTCAACAGCGTGGATCCCTCGCCCGGATCGAGGTCGAAAACGATTTCGGTGGGCGATGCGATGGCCGGCGCGCGATGCAGGAAAGGATGGAACTCGAGGGTCGCGATGTTGGCGCACCACACCAACGTGGCCAGGTCGTTCACCAGGATGTAGTCGATGGCCGGACCACCGGCGCGCCGCGGCACGGGGAATGTTTTCACCCACGGCGGCGTGTACTTGGGAGCGTCCTTTTCATAGAAGAACTTGCCGCTGATGCCGTCGGGATACCGTTTCAACGTGACCGGCCGGTTTTTCAAGTGCGGAAGAAGGAAGGGCGCGGCGCGAATATAGTAGTCGATCGCCTGACCTTTGGTGAATCCAGTCGCGGGGAAGAAGACCTTTTCGAGCTTCGTGACGGCTACGGCCCGGCCCTCGATCTGGAGTGTTTGCCCGCCATCCTTGGAGGCGGTCTTCGCCGGCTTTTTTGCATGTGCGCGCGCTTGTCCCGGCACCGACTATATGAGGGCGGCGGCAGGGAAGTTGGTACGCGAATTCCGCGGCGTCGCGCTCAGTTAGGCGTGACGGGGCTACCGGGCGTCTGCCCGGCCTTGGCGCGGCGGTAGTCGGCGGCGAGTTTCTTCGTTATTCTTTCGACCACGTCCACGCTGGCGCCCGCGAATTTCGCCCCCAGGCTTTCCTCCGTGGCCGACCAGATCACGTCTCCATCTTTGTTCACCAGCCGCACGGTCGCGAGCGCTTCGTGTTTGCGCTCCTCGCTCCTTTGGCTTTCGTTTTCGCCGACGCCCATGCCCGCGTTGAGGCCACTTGAGGAGCGCGAATAAACGCCGCCCTCAGAACTGGAGCGGCCGACGTTCGAGTGTGCATCGAGCGAATCCGAGGACTGATGCGTTTCCGTGAAGGCCTCGTCGCGGCCGGCGCCCTTTAAGACGGCATCCGCCTTGTCTTCCTCTTCGGTCACAATGAACAGCTTGGAGGCCTGAATGCCGCTCATCAGCAGATCGCGGATGCGCAGGGCCGATTCGCCGCCCGTCAGAATATCGACATAGATGCGCCGCACTTTGGCAAACGCAGCCAGCGATTCTTGTTCCGGGGTGAGGTCCTCATCCTGCGCCGTGCGCGCGGCGGCGGCCACCTTCTTAGGCGCGATGATCTTCGATGCGGCCAGCGTCTTCGGCGCGACGATCTGCGGGGTGTCGGCGGCGGCTTTCTCGGCGGCGAGCAGCAGCATGAGGACTCCCGCCGGGATCATCCTTTACCCGCCTTGCGCGCCTCTTCGTCCTGATAATCGACTTTGCGGCCGGTCCTCGCCTCCAGGCTCACCAGGATCGTCCTTATATCCGATTTGGCTACGCGGAAGATCATGGCCTGCTGCCGCCCACCTTCATCGGAGTAGCCGACAGTAAGGAAATGCTCGCGTTTTTTGCTCAGCAGCAGCAGCGGCGAGATGAAGACCGCGGCCAGAACGCGGCGGTCGACTTTCTGTCCATATTCGAGCAGATTGATGCTCTCGTACGGCACTCGCCAATGCGCTTTTTTGGAATAGAACACGAAGTAGCGGTCGTCAACGGCCTGTATGCTTCCGTTGCAGCCGTCGGGGATCTGAGAAATAGTTCCGCCGGCGTATTCCGCGCGGCTGCCTTTACCGCCCGCGAGCAGCGCGCAGGAGGCAAGGATGAGAGCCAAGCCTGTTTTTCGGACCGCCATAACTCAACCGCCAACCCCGTTTGAGTAGTAGCGGTCCGGCCGCGGAATTCTCAGGAATTTCAGTAAGGACTCGCGACTCCGCCGGCCGGCGCCGCTTCCTGGCGTCCGAGTATCTTCGCTACCTCGACCTTCAGCGGTCCCACCGATTTCGCAAAAATCATCTTGTAAGCCCCGCAGAAGTAATCGAGATCCTCAAAGCGCCTGTTCGGTCCATGGCGGAATTTCGGACAGCCGCCGTGGCAGATCGATTGAAACTCGCAAACCTGGCACTCGGGATGCGCCAGGGTCTTCTTGGCGGCGAAGCCGAAGCGCCGCTGCCGCCGGGCAATCTCAGGCCAGGAATCGAGCATCATGTTTCCCAGCTTCCAATCGCCCTCCACGAAGAAATCACAGGGGTACACGTCGCCGTTGTATTCGACAACGGCATAACTGTCGCAGCTCTCGTGCATGGTGCACGTCCCAGGCTTCATACCGGCCAGCGCCTCGGCGGTATTGTCGAAAAACCGAATGCGAACTTTGCGCCGGTCCGGCCACCACAGGTCGAAAATTTCGCATAAAAAACGGCCGTATTGCTCCGCGGTGATCGTGAACGGCAGAGGATTGCCGCTCGCGTCAAACTCCGCCAAAGGAATGAACTGGATATTATCGACGCCTAACGAATGATAAAAGCGATACAGCTCGCGCGGCTTTTCCACATTGGCCTGGCTGAGCACGCAAAGGCAGTTGAACTCCACTTCGTGCTCCTGAAGCGTTTCGATCGATTGAATCACTCGCTTCCACGTACCGCGGCCTTCTTTGTTGTAGCGGTAGAGATCGTTGATCTCTTGCGGCCCATCGAGCGACACGCCGAGCAGCCAGTTGTAGCTCTTGAACAGACGCGCCCAGTTCTCGTCGAGCAGGACGGCGTTGGTCTGCAGAGCATTGCTGACCGCTTGGCCGCCCCGGCCGTATTGGGTTTGCAGTTCCACCAGCTTTTCGAAAAAGCGCAATCCCGCGAGCGTCGGTTCGCCTCCCTGAAACGCGAACGTACTGTTGGGATAGGAGTAAAAAAGCCATGTATCGACCAGCCGTTCGAGCGTCTCGGGAGTCATGCGCCGCGCCGGCAGAGCCTTGTAGGGATCGGCTTCGCGGTCTAAATAAAAGCAATAGGAGCAGTCGAGATTGCAAACGGCGCTGGCCGGCTTGATGAGCAGGGAGGTAATACGCGGCGCCGGCCCTGCCACGGAACCTTCGCCGTACAGGGGAAACAAACTGCTATTTCCCATTTGGCTTCAGTGTAACAATACGTCGGGAGGAACCCTTTGAAAGTCGCGGTCAGCTATAAAGGCCTGAACGATGGCGAAACACCGTATGACGAGGCGCTCCGCGGAGTGGGGCTCGATCCGATGCCTTTCACGCCGGACAAACACGGAAGCATGTCGGACGTGCGCGGACTTGTTCTGACCGGAGGTGGTGACATCGACCCTAAACTTTACAAAGAGTCAAACTCCGACTCCAAAAACATCGATGGCACGCGCGACCAACTCGAAATCGAATGCCTGGACCAAGCTCTCAAACTGGACCTGCCGGTATTGGCCATTTGCCGCGGCGCTCAGCTGCTCAACGTATTTCATGGCGGCAGTCTGATCCAGCATCTACCAAGCAGCGATGTGCATCAACAACGCTGTCGCGGATGCGAGCGTGGCCGTCATCCTGCGGCGCACTCGGTTAGTGTTGCCGCGGGCACGAAACTCGCCGGCGTGATCGGCGAGGGCGAGCACCAAGTGAACTCGCGCCATCATCAAGCCGCTGGCCGTGTCGGCGTGCGACTGGTCGTGTCGGCCAAGTCGATAGACGGCGTCATAGAGGGCCTGGAACGACCCGACCGGACCTTCGTGGTCGGCGTGCAGTGGCATCCCGAGGACCGCGTGCTCGTCAGCGAAGCCGACCGGCGCCTTTTCGAGGCGTTCCGCCGAGCTATTTCCGATTAAGCGTACGAGCCGCCGGCCGCGCGGTTCTTCTCCGCCCGCTCCGCGGTGATCCGCTCCAGATAGCCGCTCTCTCGAAAGGCGGCCAACGGGTTCGAAGGCAAGCCGCGCGACTCCCTCCAGGCGCTCAGAATCGGTCGAACATCGCTTGCGAACGCCGATCGCAGGCACTCTTCCGCATCCACCAGATCGCAACGCTGCTGATAGCTGGCGAGCGCGCCGTGATTCACGAGCGCGGCCTTCGCGAACAGCTCCTGCGCCGTCAGGACCGTCTGGATCATGGCCTCGATCTTGCCTTTCAAATTATGACTCTGATCGATCATGTAGGCGATATCGGCCTGCGCCCCCGTCTCCCACTCGTAAGAGCGGATCTCGTGGAAGATGCGAAAGGCCTGATAGGGGTCGATCGATCCCATCGTGAGGTCGTCGTCGGCATAGCGCCGGTCGTTGAAATGAAATCCTCCGAGCATGTCCTCGCTCAGCAGCCAGGCCACGATCTGCTCGATATTCTGCGATAGATAATGATGGCCCGTATCGACCAGCACGCGCGCCCTCGGTCCCGCCGCGCGAGCAAGCAACAGCGCCATGCCCCAATCCGCGATATCGGTATGATAGAAAGCCGGCTCGAACGGCTTGTATTCGAGCAGCAGGCGCTGCTCCGCGCCCAGTCGTGCGTGCAATTCGCGCAAGCCTTCTTCGAACCATCGCCGCCGCTGCCGTACATTCGCCGTTCCGGGATAATTCGAGCCATCGGCAAACCACAGCGACAAGTCGCGGCTTCCGAGCTTCGACCCGATCTCCACGCTTTGGGTCAAGTGCGCCATCGCGCGCTCGCGCACGGCCCGATCGGGATTGCCAAGAGAACCGTACTTATATTCCTGGTCCTCGAAGACATTGGGATTGATCGCGCCCGGACGCACGCCTGCCTCGGCGGCCAGACGCCGCACCTCGTCGACGCCGCTTAAGCCAGCCGGAAAATCCCACGCGACATGGAGTGCCACGCTGGGACACGCTCCCGTCAATTTGTGTACCAGAGAGGCATCCGCCAGCTTTTCCGCGATAGTGGTCGCGGCGGCCGGCTGCATGAATTTTCCGAAGCGGGTTCCGGTGTTCGCAAATCCCCAGGATGGCAGCTCGATCGCAAACGAATCGAGCGCGCTCATTACTGTCTTGGTTTGTTTTGCGGTGAAGCTCACAAGACGATCTCCGTGCGGCCGGCCTTCAGGGCATGGGACTTGCCGCCCCACACAAACTCGCCTTCCATGCCGGGCGGCAGATCGATGATCGCCGTCGCCCCGCGTTTCAGCGAGACCGAAATCGGACCGCGCGGCGATGGTATCGCGCCGGATACCTCAGGGAGACCGTTCAGGTTCGGTGCGATGCGCACTTTCTTGAATCCCGGCGCGGCGGATTCAACGCCCAGCACGGTGCGAAACAATTCGTAATTCGGACTCGCTCCCCAGGCGTGGCAGTCGGAGCGGTCGAAGCTCAGCGCTTCCGCCCAGGTCGTCAGGTGCAGGGCGAGCATCTGCCGCCAGGGACCGAGCATCTCGACATAGCGATCACCCAAGCCCGCGCGCAACAGCGCTTCATTTACGTAAGCTCGAAAGTAGATCGATGCTTGAATCAACGAGCCGTCAGTCACCACGCGATCCATGACCTCTCGCGCCCGCTGTCCTTCGAAAACGCCCGCGAGTACCGCGAGAGCGTTGGCTTGCTGGGAGAATTCAGTCCTCACCGCGGTATCCGCGAGCAGCCCGCGGCGCGAATCGAAATAGGTCTCTCGAATTGTTGCGGCCAAATGCCGCGCCGCTGCCCGATCTTGTACGGCCAGCGTAGCGTTCCCGAGCTTCTCCTCCATCTCCGAGGCCCACTGGTATGCCAAGGTTAATTGCAAATCGTTCAGCGACGAGCTGCCGTCCTCGCCCGTTTGAGGCACGCCGGACCGCCACTGCGGCGTCCAATCGACGTACGGCCACCAACGAACCGGACCGAGCCGCCCGTCGGGCTTCGTGACGCTTTCAAAATACGAGAGGACGGCGCGTACGCCTGGAAGTTTACTTTTCACAAATACGGGATCGTCCACATACATCCAGTAATCGTGCAGCATGCCGATCCACCACAGTGAAAATCCCGGAATGTATTGGGGCAGGGAAGAGGGCGCGCGCGAATAGGTCAAGCCCTCCGATGTCCGCGACGAATCGAGCAGCTCGATGGCATTGCGCAACAGCCGCGGGTCGCCCGACGTGTACAGGGACACGAGCCCCTGGATGCGCGTGTCCCCGGCATATTGGAGCTGCTCGTAATAGGGGCAATCCATGTAGGTCTCGTGCGCGCATAACCGTGCGGTGCGCCAGCCCACGTCGAGAATCTTCGTCAACTCATCGGAGCCGGTGGACAATGAAGCTTTGCGCTCGAACGGGTAGCCGGTGAACACTCCGCGAAGGCTTTCAATGGTGACTGGGTCGTCGGCCGCCTCGACGGTCAACTGCAGAAAGCGGTAGGTGCGCCAGTACAGCGGCGTGTAAGTATGATGCCCTCCATCGTTGACGAAAATGTCTTCATTCCCGAGAAAGCGCTTGCCCTCGATGACATCCCGGTCGCCCTTCTCGCGCTTATCGGGCAACCACAAACCCTCGGCGTATTTCATGGCGATGCGGGCGCCCGGCCGCCGCTTACTGTCAACTCCGGGTAGGCCGTGGTCAGGTACTTCTGATCGAGAATGAAGCTCGATTGCGTGTGCGCCGAAACGTGAATCGGAAACGAAGCGCCGCGTAATGGCGGTTCCGGGGTGCGCTCTTCGAACGGAATGGCGCGCTTAACGAGGAACCAGCGGTTCTTGGCGTCCTCAGACCCGCGCGGCTCGCCATTGCTCAAAACTACGGTGTTCAGCCAGCGCGAATCGTCGAAATTGGGCTGTTCCCATCCCCACGGATAATGCGCCGCATCGACCATTTCGTCCGGTCCGAGCGCGTGATATCCCGTTGTCTGATCGTTTGGAAGGGGATGCGCCACGTAGGCTGGATCGCGAATGCAGCGCCATTGCGGCCCCGTGTTTACGATCTGCTCCGCGTCGTCATCGCCTTGCAATAAGAACCCCGTCTGGTTCGAAATCTGCGCGACGGCCGCGAACGGTCCATCGTTCCATACCACCGCCGCAAGCGCGTTTTTGCCGGCCTTCAGCTCCGGCGCGATATCGACCGTTTCATAGCGCCAGTGAAACAGATCGCCCCGCGCGGGTCCGATGGCCACGCGCGCTCCGTTGACGAATAGCTGGTAGCGATTGTCGGCAGTGACGTGGATAACGAAGCTCTCCGGCCGCGCCGCGAGGTCGAACGTGCGGCGGAAATGATAAACGCCGTAGCCGTGCGGCGGCGCTTCAGGAACGGAAAGCCAGTGAGCTTTCCAAGCCTTCGTCAACAGGGCGGGATTGGCGCCCTCGACGCAGAGGCACATCGCGGCCGCAAGCAGAACCGTTCTCGAAACCACAGACCAATGTACAATGTTCGCATTCTCAAGGCCAACGGCATCTCGAAGTCATTCGCCGGCGTGCGGGCGCTCCACAACGTCTCGTTCGACGTGCATCGCGGCGAAGTCCACGCCCTCGTGGGCGAGAATGGCGCCGGTAAATCCACGCTGATCAAAGTTCTGACCGGCGCGGTCGAGGCCGATTCGGGAACGATTGAGATCGAAGGGAAAATCATACAGCACAACAGTCCGGCGCAGGCCAAAGCGCTCGGCATTGCCGCCATTTACCAGCAGCCGGCGCTGTTTCCCGATCTCACGGTAGCGGAAAACATCGCGCTGGGAACGGAGCCGCCGGGTATGTTTCGCCGCATCGACTGGAGGGGCCGCCGCGCGCGGGCTCAGATGCTGCTGGAGAGCATCGCGGCGTCTATTGACCCAGACGCTGTGGCCGGGACGCTCAGCATGCCCGAACAGCAGCTCGTTGAAATCGCCCGCGCGCTTGGCGCCAACGCCCGCTTCGTGATTTTCGACGAGCCGACCGCCTCGCTCACAACTCGGGAAGTCGAAAAGTTGTTTGACGTGATTCGCCGCCTGCGCGCTCAGAACGCCGGACTGATTTATATCTCGCATCGGCTTGACGAGCTGTTCGAGATCGCCGATCGCGTTACCGTCCTGCGCGACGGCGGCGTCATTGAGACACTCGCGATTGCGGGGGCGGACCGCTCCGGCCTGATCCGCCTCATGGCTGGCCGCGAACTATCGCAAATTTTTCCGAAAGAGCAAGTGCCCATCGGCGATGTCGCGCTCGAAGTCCGGGGTGTTACGTGCGAGCGCGCGGGCATTCACAATGTGAGCCTCATGGTTCGCGCGGGCGAGATCCTCGGCATTGCGGGAATGGTTGGGTCCGGCCGCACCCAGTTGGCCGAAACGCTTTTCGGACTTACGCCCGCGGACCGGGGTGAAATCATTATTAGCGGACGCGCCGCGCGAATCGCAAGCCCGGCCCATGCGATTGCGCTCGGCATTGCCTATGTGCCGGAGGATCGGCGCGGCCATGGCGTAATCCTCGATCTTCCCATCCCGGCTAATCTTTCGCTCGCCTCCCTGCGCCGATTTTTCCCCTCGGGTCTCTTGAACGGCTCGAAGGAGCGGGCACTCGCTCGCGAATACGTTGAGCGCCTCGGCATCAAGACCGCATCGATCAAAGCCGCGGCCGCGACGCTCTCGGGCGGCAATCAGCAGAAGGTCGCGCTGGGACGATGGCTCGTTACGAATCCTTCGATTCTGATCCTCGATGAACCGACGCAAGGCGTCGACATCGGCGCGAAATCCGAGATTCACAAATTGATGACCGGCCTGGCCGCGCGCGGACTGGCCATCGTCATGATCTCCTCGGAGCTGCCTGAAATTCTGGGCATGAGCGATCGCATTGCCGTGATGCGGCGTGGCACGATCGTCGAAACCTTCGACCGGGCGGGCGCGACGCAAGAGGCGATTCTCGGCTGCGCTCTGGAGACCACGACGTGACGCGCGACCGCCGGCGCGAGCTTTCGCTCCTTGCCGCTTACGCCGCGCTATTGCTTGCGATGGCGTTCTTCGCGCCCGGCTTTTTCGCGCCCGGCAATATCCGCGATATCGCGCTCACGAACGCGCCCACACTGCTGATCGCAATCGGCATGACGCTCGTAATCCTGAACGCCGAAATCGATATTTCCGTAGGATCGCAGTTCGCCATCGCGAGCATCGCGGCCGCTCTTTTTGCCAAATCCGGCTTGCCCATGGTGGCCGTCGCGGCCGGGGCGATCGCGCTCGGTTGGCTGATGGGAGCTTTGAACGGAGCGCTTGTCGCCTACGCGCGCATCCCTTCCATCATCGTCACTCTCGCCACGATGGCGATTCTGCGCGACGGCCTGCGCCTGGCGCGCGGCGGGGCGTGGGTACAAAATCTGCCGCGCTCGTTTCAATGGTTCGGGCTTATGCAAACCGGCGGTCAGATTGCTATTGTGCTGCTGACCGCCGCGGTTTTCGCTCTCTTCGCCGTCGCTTTGCGCTCGATCGCCGCCGGCCGCGCAGTCTACGCCACCGGTTCCGATTCCGAAGCTGCGCGTCTTGCCGGAATCGACATCCGCGCCGTTCGCTTTCACGTTTTCGCTGCGCTTGGCGCCCTCACCGGACTCGCCGCGCTGTTCAATTCCGTCCGCTTTGAAGACATACAAGCCAACGCCGGAGTCGGTCTGGAATTAAAGGTAATTTCGGCCGTCGTCATCGGAGGCATTTCCATAAGCGGCGGCCGCGGCACATTATTAGGAGCGCTGCTTGGAGTGGCGCTGCTCGGCACGATCGGTCCGGCGCTAACTTTCCTCGGCGTGAACGCCTACTGGGAGAAGGCGATCGAGGGCGGAATCATACTCGCGGCGGTGGCGCTGGACGCCATTGGAAACAGGAAAGGAGTCAATGCCAAAGCCGTGGCGCACTGAAGCCGCGCTAGCTCTCGTTCTGCTGATCGAGATCGGCGTATTCGGCATCGCGGGCCGGAATTTCTTCACCTCCGCGAATGCATTTGAGATCGTGCGCCTCGCGGTCGAGCTCGGGTTACTGGCGCTCGCGCTGACACCTGTTATCGTTACGGCCGGCATCGATCTGTCCGTCGGCTCCATGATGGGTCTGGCTGCCGTGGTTTTCGGATCGCTGTGGCGCGATCATCATTTCTCAATCGCCGCGGCGGCGCTCTGCGCCTTGCTCGTGGGCCTCGCCGGAGGAGCGTTGAACGCCGCGTTTATTACGCGCTTTCAGATCGCGCCTCTGATTGTGACCATCGCGACTTATTCGCTTTTTCGCGGCCTCGCGGAAGGCATGACGGGCGCGCTCGATACCTTCTCAAATTTCCCCGCCGGCTTCCTTGTCTACGGCCAAGGTTATGTCAATGGGATCGTTCCCGCGCAGCTCTTCGTGCTCGCTTTTGCCGCGCTGTTCTATTGGCTGCTGCTGCATCGAACCACCATTGGTCGCGCTCTGTACGCGATCGGCCTTTCACCGGGGGGCGCGCGCTACGCCGGCATTCCCGTCCAGCGCCGTGTTGCCTTGGTCTACATTCTGGCGGGCCTATGGTCGAGCGTCGCGGCCCTGATCTATGTCGCTCATATCGGGCAGGCGAAGTCGGATGCCGGAACGGGCTATGAGCTGCTCGCCATCACCGCCGTCGTGCTCGGCGGCACATCTATCTTCGGTGGACGCGGCACGATCCTTGGAACGCTGCTCGGCCTTTTTGCCATTGTGGTGCTTCAAAACGGCCTTCGTCTGGCGGCGCTGCCGACCGAATGGAGCGGCATTCTGACCGGCGCGATCCTTGTGATTACCATTGGACTTGATCGTTTCGAATGGCATCGCGCTCCGCGCCGGCCGAGCGGAGAAGACGTGAAGAATTCGCAAGTGGCGGTTCTCAGCGTCGTGATCCTGATCGGATCGCTCATCGTCGCGGGCAGTAACTGGTGGCTCGTCCGCAGCATCCGCGACGTTCATGCGGGATCCAGCCGGCTCGTCCGCGCCCGCCCGCGTCGTCCAGATCGCCATGCTGCCCAAGGCGAAAGGCGATCCTTATTTCGCAAGCTGCAAGCTCGGCGCCGAAGAAGCCGCCCGCGAGCTGGGAGCCGGCCTGATTTGGGACGGTCCCACCGATCTCGATCCCGCCAAACAAAACGAAATCGTCGAAGGATGGATTACCCGCCGGGTCGATGTGATCGCGGCTAGCGTCGCAAACCAGGCGGCCATTTCTACCGTCCTCAGAAAAGCGCTCGCGGCCGGCATTCATGTCCTGACCTGGGATGCCGACGCCGAGCCGGACGCCCGCGATTTCTTCGTCGATCAGGCCACCCCGCAAGGCATCGGCTACACGCTTACGGATGAAGCCGCTCGCCTGCTAAACGGCCGCGGTGAATTCGCCATCATTACCGGCGCGCTGAGCGCCGCGAATCAGAACGAATGGATCCGGTTCATACGCGAGCGTTTGGCGGCGAAGTATCCGAATCTGAAACTCGTGACCATCCGCCCCTGCGACGATGACCGCGACCGCGCCTTCGCCGAGGCGCAGACGCTCGTGAAAGTGTATCCAAATCTGAAACTCATCATGGGTATCGCCGCTCCAGCCGTTCCCGGCGCCGCCGAAGCGGTCAAGCAGTCGAGCCGCCGAGACGTGAAGGTGATTGGCCTGTCGCTGCCGAATTTGTGCAAGCCCTACGTCCACGAAGGAATCGTGCAAGCCATCGTCCTATGGAACACGCGCGATCTGGGTTACTTGACGGTGTACGCCGCCGAAGCTCTCGAGAAGGGCTCGCTGAAGCCCGGCGACAAGACACTCCAGGCCGGCCGTCTCGGTACGATCGAAATCCGCGGTAGCGATATCATTCTCGGCGCCCCGTTCGTCTTCACGAAATCAAACATCGATCGCTTCGACTTTTGAAGCAAGGGGCTACCGGATCAAGATAAGTTGATGCCCGCCAGCCATTCGAAATGGAACTTCAAGTACCACGTTATGTTCGTGCTCAAACGCGTCGGCAACTGGGCGCAATTTTCCACTCCCGGAGAGGGGACTGTAACAGGAACGCCGCCCGTTGCGCGCGGCGCTTCTCCTCTGTTCGAGAATTACGGATGGGAACTCCAGTTTGAGGAGTTCCGTCCTCGGTAAACCGGCAAAGCCTTGCGCTTCTTTGGCGGCGCATTGTTGAGATCGCCCGGCCGGAGCTGCGGGACTCGTGAGCGTGAAAGCGCGACGCTGTTTTTCCCTGGCATTCACCGCCCGCCGGGGTCTATGGCGCAATGAAGACAGACTGCGGCTTAGAAAAGTGGCCCGTCGTTGGTCATCAGCGCATCGAAGACGTCCTGATCGTCGGTGCGGTCCATATGACCTTCGAAGGTGAACAAGGACGCTGTTGTAAATCCTTGAGGTCTACCTGAAGAGTGTCTTGGCCGGTGCCATCCGCCGCCGAATACACCTGTTTCGACGCTTGGGACACCTTGAACGTGAGGTCAACCGTACCGCTCAGGCCGGTTCCACCTTCGAGCTTGAACTTCAATATCCTGCCTTGACTCAGGAGATGCGGGCCGGCTTTGGAAGGGGCGCTCGCAATCGGTCCAGAACTGCGTATGCGCCCGCCGCCTCTCCCAATCCGCTACCGGGGCCGCCATCAGAAAAATCCGATCTGCGCCATAACGCCTCCTGTGCAAATATTTTGGATTAACGCACAATTCAGCAGTGTGATTACGCGCGGAAACGTTACAGCGAGCTGACGGCGCTCTCGATTCGCTTTAATTGCCCGCAGGCGGCGAAAATATCGCGGCCGCGCGGTTTTCGGACGAAGCAGGGCATGGCGCGCCGCACGATGTTCTGGAACGACTGCACGCGCTCGGGAGCGGGGGTCTCGTAGGCAATACCGGGACCGGGATTGAGCGCGATCAGATTCACCTTGGCATTGAGATTCGCCAATAGCTTCACCACGCGGTGGGCGTCCGCGTCCGTGTCGTTAACGCCGCGCAGCAGCACGTATTCAAAGCTCAGCTTCTCCCAGGGGCGCAGGGGATAGGCTCGGCATGCGGCGATTAAATCATTCAGATGATACTTGCGCGTGATCGGCATCAGCTCCCGGCGCTGCTCCTCGGTCGAGGCGTTGAGGCTGACGGCCAGCTTGGGGCGAACCGGCTCGCGGCCTAGCTCCGTTATCTTCGGGATGATGCCGGCGGTCGATAAAGTAATGCGTCGCTGCGAGATGCCGATGCCGTTCTGGTCAGTGAGTAGTCGCGTCGCTTTTACGACATTCGCAAGGTTGAGCAAAGGCTCACCCATGCCCATCATGACGATGTTCAGCCGACCGCTCTCGGGGGAAAGCCCATGGGCCGCGAGTACGAACAGCACTTGCCCGACGATCTCGCCGGCGGTCAGATTCCGCTCTAGTCCCATCAGCGCCGTGAGGCAGAACTGGCAGTTTACGGGGCAGCCCACCTGGCTCGAAATGCAGATCGTATCACGCCCTTCTTCCGGCATCAGTACGGTCTCGACGGAGCGCCCGTCATCGAGCGCCAGCAGGTAACGCCGCGTTCCATCCACCGATTCGTAGCGGCCGGCCTGGCGCGGCAGCCCAATCTCATACGCGGCGCCAAGTTCGGCCCGAAGAGAGGCAGGCAGCGTCGAAACGGCAGACAATTCGGATACCTTGGCGCGGTAGACGGCATCGTAAATCTGCCGCGCCCGAAAGCCCGGGAGGTTCTTGGGCAGGATTTGCTGAAGGTCTGGAAGTTCAAGACCTACAAGACTTTGCACGCTTTTCTATGGTACCAAAGAAAAACCGGCGCGAAACGCCATTTCGGGGCCGCCGCACGATAAAATGTAAGTAGTTAATTGGCAAAATGGCGTCAACCACTTTATCCACCATTCGCGACGTTGAGGCGACGACCTTAACCAATGGCATCCGCGTCATCACGGAGCACATGCCGCACGTGCGCTCCGTTTCCATGGGCATCTGGATCGGTACCGGATCGCGGCGGGAAACACCGGAGGAGAACGGCATCTCCCACTTTATCGAGCACATGGTGTTTAAGGGCACGAAGAACCGCAGCGCCGAGGAGATCGCCCGCTCCGTCGATTCGATCGGCGGCGGGCTCGATGCGTTCACAGCCAAGGAGATGGTCAGCTATAACACCAAGGTGCTGGACGAGCACCTGCCGCTCGCTTTCGACGTATTGGCCGATCTGGTCCGCAACCCGCTGTTTCGCGAGGAGGACATCGAAAAGGAAAGAGGCGTAATTCTCGAAGAGCTGAAAATGGAGGTCGACAACCCCGAATACCTCCTGCACGAAATTTTTTCCAGCAATTTCTGGAAGGACCATCCTTTAGGCAAGCCGATTCTCGGGACAAGGGAGACCATCAAAAAGTTCCATCGCGAGATGCTGGAGAACTATTACGGGCGCATTTACGCGCCCTCGAACATCCTGATCACGGCGGCCGGTAACCTGAAACACGACCACATCGTGGAACTGGCGCGGGACCATTTCGAGGCGCTCCCGACGGCCCCCGACGCGCCCGCGGAGCGCACACCGGCGCCGCACGCCCGGCTGGTCTTCCGGAACAAGTCGTCGCTCGAGCAGATGCACCTGTATATGGGCGTGCCTGCGTATGCGCTGCCCCATGAGGATCGCTATGTCTGTTACGTGCTCAACACGGTTCTGGGCGGCGGTATGAGCTCGCGCCTGTTTCAGAATATTCGCGAAAAACAGGGGCTGGCCTATGCTGTCTACTCCGAGCTGAGCATGTATAGCGACTCGGGCTGCCTGGCGATCTACGCCGGGACTTCGCTCGAATCGGCGCGCAAAGTGGTCGATTCGATTACGCAGGAGTTCCGCGATCTTAAGGAGAATCCCGTTCCGGAGGAGGAGCTGCGGCGAGCCAAGGATCACCTAAAGGGATCGTTTATGTTGGGCCTCGAATCTACTTCGAGCCGCATGGGTAATCTCGCCAGGCAGGAGCTGTATTTCAAGCGCTTCTTTAGCTTGGACGACATGGTCGAATCGATTGAGAAGGTTACGGCCGAAGATGTCCAGCGGGTCGCGCGGGAGTTCTTCGAATCCAAAAACATCGCGCTGGCGATGCTCGGGAATCTCGGCGATTTCCGGATGAAGCGTGAGGAACTCGCCTGCTGACGCCATTGCGTTTTCTCGCGGCAGCCGTAGTTTTCCTCCGTTTCTCATTCGCGCTTGACGTCAATTCGCTGAAGCCGCAGGGCTACGTCAGCGATTTCGCGCACGTACTCGACGACCAGGTGCGTGCGCGCATCGACAACTACTGCGGCGAAGTAGAGCGCGCCACCGGAGCCCAGATGGCGCTCGTAACCGTCGACAGTTTGGAAGGAAATGCGATTGAGACGTTTGCGAACGACCTTTTCCGCAAATGGGGCGTCGGCAAGAAGGGGCAGGACGCAGGCGTCCTGCTGCTGCTCGCGATCAAGGATCATAAGGACCGCATCGAGGTAGGCTACGGTCTGGAGCCGGTACTGCCGGACGGATTTGTGGGCGATACGCTGCGACAGGTCCGCACGCCCTTGCAGCAGGGCGATTACGGCGCGGCGATGCTTGACGGCGGCCCAGACGATGGGGAGCGCCATCGCGAAGGCCAAGGGCGTGCAGTTGACCACGCGCCTCGCTCCGGAGCCGAGCCCGGCGGAGCCATCGGACGGCGCCGGGTTTCCGTGGCCGCTCATTTTGTTGGGAGCATTTATTCTCATTTCTCTGTTCGGCCGCATCGGACGCAGCGGCGGCTATTACGTCGGTGGCTACAGCGGCGGTGGATACGGCGGCAGCGGAATGCTTAGTGGAATGCTGCTCGGCAGTCTGCTCAATAGCGGCGGCCGGGGAGGGTCGTGGCAGCGGTTGGTCCGGAGGAGGATTCGGCGGCTCTGGTTCGGGCTCCGGCGGAGGATTTGGCGGCTTTGGCGGGGGCGATTCGGGAGGCGGCGGTGCATCGGGCAGTTGGTGAACGGCATTTACGCGAGCTTGTCGAACGGCTGAGGGAAGCTTACCAGGACCGGCTGGTCTGCGTGATTGTGTACGGATCGGGCGCGGGAGCGGACGATGTGGACGACTTCTCCGACCTGAACGTGTTGTGCGTGCTGAGGGGCGTGACAGTTGCCGATCTGGCGCGCGCGGAGCCGATTTTCAAATGGTGGCGCGGCCTCGGCAATCCCGCGCCGCTGCTGCTGACCGAAGAGGAAGTGCGCACCTCGACCGATTGCTTCACCATCGAATTTCACGACATGCAGGAGCGCCGCCGCGTGCTGTGGGGCGCCGACGTCATCGCGGGCCTCGCGATCGACCGCTCCTTCTATCGCGCGCAAATCGAGCGCGAGCTACGTTCGAAGTTGATCCGCTTGCGGCAGAAGGCCGCGGCGATTTTGCCGGACGGCAAGGCCCTGCTACGCTTAATGCTGGATTCCGTTTCGACCTTCTGCGTCCTCGCGAGGCATGCCTTGCTGTTGTCCTCGCGCGGCGCAAGTTGGCGCAAGCGCGATATCGCGGAGCGGCTGCGCGAGTTGGACGCCGATCCGGCCCCGTTCCATACGCTGTTGGACTTACGGGAGCGGACGAAAGACGATACGACGGTGGATCCGGCGACGCTGTTTGAGGCCTACCTCGGGCAGATTGAAGCCTTGGTGGCGTACGTGGACCGGCTTCCGAAATAGCTGTGCCCATAAAGTGAGGCAGAGATGAAAATCGCACTCCTGATCGTCGGTATTCTGGTCCTGATCGGAATTGTGATCGTTATCGCGGCTGTGGGCGATCGCAACCAGCTTGTTCAGGAACGCGAGGCCATCAACGCGCAATGGTCGCAGGTCGACGTGGTGTTGGAGCGCCGCGCGGACCTGATTCCGAACCTGGTCGCGACCGTGAAGGGCTACGCGAAACAGGAGCAGGCCGTCATTAAGGAAGTGACCGATGCGCGCGCCGCGCTCGGCGGAGCGCAAACTCCGCGCGATAAAATCCAAGCCAACGCGCAACTTGACACGGCATTGAGCCGCCTCCTCGTGATCGTGGAGAATTACCCGCAGTTAAAGTCGAACGAAAATTTCCTGCGTCTGCAGGATGAGCTGGAGGGAACGGAAAACCGCATCGCCGTGGAGCGCCGCAAATATAACGAGGCCGTGCAGCATTACAACACCGATATCGAGCTATTCCCGAAGAATATCGCCGCCGCGCTGTTCGGCTTTCAACGCGACGACGTGTACTTCAAGACGGAGCCGGGGGCCCGCGCCGTGCCTCACGTTGCGTTCTGAAATGCGACTGGGCCAGATCAAATGGCACAACGCGGTCACGGCGGCCATCTTTGAAGAGGGCCAGGCGCGTCCGATCCCGGAGCATAGCCTTTACGAGTTGATTTGCAGCGCGGAGCACGAAGGAATGACGCTGCCCGGGCTCGCGTCTATTCTCTCGCAGCCGCTGCGCGTGTCCGCCACGCCCATTATTCCCCTGCAACCGCGCGAAGTCTGGGCGTGCGGCTGCACCTACGAATCGAGCGCGGTATTCCGCGACGCCGAGCATGGCACGCGCGAAGGATTTTACGCCCATGTGTACCGGGAAGCGCGGCCCGAAATTTTCTTTAAGGGCGGATCGCGGGTGTGCGTGGGACCGGGGCAGGGAATCGGCATGCGATCCGATTCGCGCTTCACCGCGCCGGAGCCGGAACTCGCCGTGCTGCTTGGATCGAAGGGCAGCGTGCTTGGTTACACGCTCGCCAACGATGTCTCGGCATGGGACATCGAGCGCGAAAATCCGCTTTATCTGCCGCAATCGAAGATGTATGCGTGCTCCTGCGCGATCGGTCCCGTGATCGTGACGCCGGATGAGCTGGGCGATCCCTATAACGTGACGATTACGTGCGCCATTACGCGCGACGGTGAACGGATTTTCTCGGGTGAAACGTCGACCTCGCGCCTGAACCGCAAAATCGAAACGCTGCTTGAGTTTCTGCTGCGCTCGAATCCGGTGCCGGCGGGATCGGTACTGTTGACCGGCACGGGAATTATTGTGACCCAGGAAGCGGCGCTCGCGGCGGGTGATCTGGTGTCGATTCAGTCGCCGCAAATCGGAGAACTGTCGAACCGGGCCGTGGTGGTTTAAGCGGGTGTCTGTTACAGCCGGGCGAAGAGGGCCGGGACTGTGGAAGTGGGTCGCCGCCAGCGCCGCCGCAATTCTGGTCCTTTTCATCGCCGCATTCGTCTTTTTCACCTTCTATGGCGCTCCGCTGCTTCGGAAACGGGCTGAACGGATGCTCTGCCGAGCGCTTCGATAGCGATGTCAAACTCGACAGCCTGACGGTATCGCTGTTTCCGGGTATTGGCGTCACCGGTGGAGGCTTGGTGCTGCGGCAAAAGGGCCAAGGCGGCAAGGCGCCGGTCCTGCGGCTGAAAAGATTTTCGGCGCGAACCGGCATTCTCGAGCTTTTTCGTTCGCCACCGCATATCGACAAAATGCGCCTCGATGGCCTTGAGATCGACGTGACGAGCCATCACGGCGCCGAGGGGGCGCCTCCGGAGGAGCGCGCCATATTGAGGTCAACCAAATCGACGCCGACGATGCGGTGTTGAAAGTCATTCCCGAGGAGGCGGG
Organism: Bryobacterales bacterium; assembly: GCA_963838885.1. Taxonomy (GTDB): domain Bacteria; phylum Acidobacteriota; class Terriglobia; order Bryobacterales; family Bryobacteraceae; genus JAICMB01. The sequence continues at coordinate 58,762 of CAWITB010000023.1, forward strand.
AAAGGAGGCCCGGGTTTTCGCGATTCACCGGCTCACGCTGCATCGCGTGGCGCAGGATCGACCCATGTCGTTTCACGCCGTCCTGACCAACCCCAAGCCGCCGGGAGCAATCGACAGCAGCGGCACGTTCGGGCCGTGGCAGGAGAAAGACCCGGGACGGACGCCCGTCTCCGGCTCCTACACTTTCGAGCATGCCGATCTGGGCGTCTTTTCGGGCATTTCGGGAACTCTATCGTCGCGAGGGAAATACTATGGCGAGCTCGATCATATCGAAGCCGACGGCGAGACCGATACGCCCGATTTCACCGTTCGCGTGAGCGGCCAGCCGGTGAATCTGAGAACAAGATTTCACGCCATTGTCGACGGCACGAATGGGGACACGCTTCTGCATCCCGTGGACGCGACATTTGAGCGCTCGACCGTACACTGCTGGGGCAGCGTGGTTCACGAAGCGGGGCCGAACGGCAAGACCGTGTCATTGGACCTCAGCGTAGAGAATGCGCGGGTCGAAGACCTGCTTCGGCTCGCCGTCAAGGGCAAGCCGATGATGACCGGGGTGGTTCGCTTTCACGCAAAATACCTTCTGCCGCCGGGGTCCCGGCAGATGACCGACCGGCTCTACCTGGACGGCGTCTTCGGGGTCGGAGGAGCGCGCTTCACCAGCGGCACAGTGCAAGACAAAGTCGCGGAACTGAGCCATCGCGCCGAGGGGCATCCCAAGGAGGGCGACATCGATGCCGCGAGCGTGGCTTCGAACTTCCGGGGCCATTTCACTCTGAAAAATGGCGTCGTCACATTTTCGAGGCTCTCTTTTAACGTGCCCGGAGCGGCGATGGTGTTGGACGGCACCTACGGCCTCAACGACGAAAAAATCGATCTCAGCGGGAGCGCTCGGCTCGAAGCCACGCTCTCGCATATGACGACGGGCTGGAAGTCGCTCCTGTTAAAGGCGGCGGACCCTTTCTTCAAAAAGAAAGGCGCGGGTACCTATCTGCCGCTGAAGATCACCGGCACGCCCGAGGATCCTTCGATTGATCTGATTTTCAGGAAGTAAGAAGCGCGTCGCGGTGCAACGATATCCAGCGGAATGAAACCAATGACTTGGCTCTTAATTTCCCTGCGAATGTCATTCGAGTACATTCGCGAGTGCGCGATGCGACGGGTGCTGGCCCTATGAGATGGCAAGACCCGAAAGAAGCCTGCGCCATTAGTAGTTGTCCTTCCCGCGTTCCCCCAGCTTGGGGCCGTCAAGGGGAAATTTCTCTCCTGAAAATTCGGAGCGTAATGCTTGCCCGGGAGTGCGGGGCCTCGGAACGGAGACTACGCTGCGGGTTGGAATTGAAACCTGATGTCCCAGCTTTTCCAGCCGCTTGACTTAACCGCTCAGGCAGGCGCTCTCGATCCAGGCGATCAAATAGTGCTCACCCAAATCGGAGAACGTTCGCCCGGTCCATAGCAGGATATAACCGGTGGACAGCAATGCATGCGCGACTGCCACAATGGGCTCGCTTTTCCCTCTGCGGGCCGCCAGCGGATGGTACAACGCTTTGAAGTAAGATCCCTTCGTCATGCTGGCGGGGCTCGCCAGCAGCAACTCAAACTGCCCTTCCAAGATGCGCCCTACCGGCTTCCAGTACACGCCCGCCGCTTCCAAAGCGACATGCGTCACTTGGTGACCATGCAGCCAATCGGCTAGTCGTAGAAGCTCTGCCGTGGTGGTTCCACAACACAGCCTATGTTTTTCGCTCGCGCAGACCACAAGGCACACCGCCAGACTGGCCTGATGCACGTCGGTTCCGCAGCAACGCGGGTGAACTACTTCCATAGCGCCTCCTGATGCGTTCCGGAGGACGCCTCTTTGATTCGTCTCTCCTACGTGCTTCCGCTCGCCTCAGCGGCAAGCCTCTGCGACAATTCCTTGTGCACACTGGTGTCCCAGCCGCGCTACCTGTCGGGCTCTCAGAGCGCCAACAAGTCACGGCCTACATCCTTCGCGCACTCTCTTCTTAGCGCATCCCGCGCCTCAGCCTCATTTTCATGCTTCGTTGTCCGCCTCAGGCCGGTGTTGAACTACTTGGCCCAATTAGGACATTCTCGCGTGGCGCTGACAACAAAACATCGCGATCTCTATTGACAGTAAAGGGCGTCTGGTGATAACATCCCGCTTTGCTGCTGCAATCTGAATGGGAGAACGCATTCTGCGAGCCAGAACGATCATAGGCAACCTCATCGTGGCGCTATTGCTGTGGCTCGCGGCCGGCGCGCAGCAACCGGCGGACACCTTCTACTACAACGGAGAAATTATCGCCATGTGGCCGGCGCATTCCGTGGTCGAGGCCACCGCCATTCAGGGCGACCGCTTCCTCGCCGTGGGATCCAGCCCCGATTTGCTGAAAACCGGCGACCTGCGAACGGCGCGGATCGATCTCCGCGGCCAGTGCGTGGTCACAGGACTTATCGACAGCCACGTGCATCCGATCTCGGCGGCTCTGAGTGAGATTGACGGACCCACACCGGTGTTCCATTCCATTCCCGCCATTCAGAGCTATATCCGCGCGCAGGCGGAAAAGTTGCAGCCCTCGCAGGTCATCTTCGTTCCCAGGATCTACTCCTCGCACGGTTATGCCTCCGTGTTGAATTCGGTTCTTCTGCGGCGCTTGGAAGTTACCAAGGACACACCGCAGCCGCCCATTGGACGCATTGTCAAGACTGACCATCGCGAGTTCACCGGTCTCATCATGGGAGCTCCCCAACTGCTCTCGCATGTTAGGAACACGCGTCAGTACGCCGCCCAGGACTCCTTGTGGGCTGTTCGCGGCATGCTGCGGCGATACAACACGGCCGGCTTGACCAGCATCATCGATCGGGGTCAAGGGCCGGATGGGTTTAGGGTCTACCAAACGATGCACGACAAGGGCAAGCTCACGGTGCGCGATTATGTCACGTACTTGATTAATGCCCAGGGAACTCCGCAAGACGTTCGAGAGGAGATCGAACGCGTTCCTTTCTTGGCGGGTTGGGGCGATAAGTGGGTCCGTGTCGGCTCGCTCAAGACTATCGCGGACGGCATTCTGATCGGAACCGCCCACTTGCGGGAGCCCTATGGAACGCACACGCAGCTCTACGCTTTCGCTGACCACGACTGCGGCGGTCTCTCGGCCTCTCGCGAAAAGTTGTTCGTAATGGCCAGGGATGCGGACCGTCTTGGCTGGCAGATGACGGCTCAAACCACCGGCAGCGGCGCGACCGATCTGCTCGATGCGTATGATGCCGCCGACCGCGTGCAATCGATTCAAGGCCGCCGCTTTAGGGGTACCCACGGAAATTTCCCGAATCGCAGAGTGGTCGCGGGCGCCAAACGCCTCGGCGTCGCTTTCGACCTGCAGCCGGGTTGGATATATCTGTACGGCCCGGCGATAAAAGACGTGTTCGGCCCCGAGCGCATTAAGGATTTTGAGCCGCTGCGTTCTCTTCTCGATGCCGGCATCGCCGTGGCCGGAGGTTCCGACGACATGATCCGGTTCGACCTGCGGGTCGCGACGAATCCCCACCATCCCTTCTTCGGAATGTGGATGGCGATTACTCCCAAGATGGCCGACGGGAATGTCCTCCATCCCGAACAACGGATCTCGCGGTTCGAGACCCTCAAGATGTGGACTTGGCACGGCGCCTACCTCGCCTTAGAGGAAAAAGAAAAGGGATCGATCGAGCCGGGGAGCTGGCCGATATGGTCTTAATCACGGAGGGTTTCGCAAATTGTCCGGAAGATCAAATCAAGGACATCGAAGCCCTCCAACTCATCCTGGGCAGCAAAGTCGTTGTCGACCGCGCGCATCCGCCCACTAATAAAGTGAGCGGCCCGTGAGCGCTCCACGAAAACGTCCTATGCCGGATCCCCACTATATCGAGCTCATCGGTAGAACATTGACGCTCATCGAGACTCTGCACAATGAGCCCGATGGCCTGAGCTTGCGCGAGCTAACCGCAAGAACCGGCCAAGTGAAGAGTTCCATTCACCGCATACTGCGTAGCCTCATGCACCACGGCTACATCGAGCAGGACGGTCCCGGAGGAGCTTATCGTTTGGGCATCCAATTTCTGGTTTTGGCGCAAGCGCTCCACGTCACCACGAATCTAATCGAACTGGCGCGCCCATATTGCCGGGATCTCGTGCAGACATTCGACGAGAGCACGTACATTGCGGTGCTGCGGGATGGCCGCGGAGTGTTTGTCGATGTTCAGGAGACGAGGCGCGATCTGAGGCTCGTGGGCCCGCTTGGCGCCGAGGTGCACTTCCACGCCACCGCGGCGGGCAAGGCCATAGCGGCCTTCTTCCCCAAGGACCGCGCGGACGCGCTTCTCAGAAGTCTGCGGCAATCCCCGCTCACCAGGCGCACTCTGCTGAGCCGTTCTCATGTCGAACAGGAATGGGCGAAAGTGCGGCGGCTCGGCTATGCCGTGAACGATGAAGAGACTATCGTGGGCGCGATTTTTCTCGCCGTTCCATTTTTCGATTCCAGCCGCTCGGTCTGCGGCAGCATCAGCATCGGCGTGCCGAAACCGCGCTATTCCGCGAAAGTGGGTGATCGCATCATCGCGCAAATGAAGGACTCTGGCCGCCGTCTGTCGGAAGTTCTGAGCGCCGTGGGATACGTCCATGAGAACGCGTTTGGGGAATTCGGTATTGCGAGCTGAGCCGGCGCCTGCTCCGGATTTGCTGTTCCGAAGCATGAGCGCCGGCGACATCGAAGCGGGACTCGCGCTTTGCCGCGCAAGCAATTGGAATCAGATCGAAGGGGACTGGAACGTTTTTCTACAATCGAATCCCGCAGGCTGTCGCGTCGCCGTACGCGACGGTCGCGTCATTGGCACCGTTGCGACGTTGCGGTACGGAGATGACTTCAGTTGGCTATCCATGGTTCTGGTCGACCCGGCTGAACGCGGCTCCGGCATCGGTACTCTCTTGTTGCACGAAGGTCTCGAAGTTCTGCGCGATGAGACATGCGTTCGCCTCGATGCAACGCCGGCGGGCCGGCAGATTTACAGCCGCCACGGATTCGCCGAAGAGTACGTTCTGAGCCGCCTGACGGCTACGGCCGCGGCGCGGACAGTTTCCGTTGTTGAGCGCTCCGTTCGCCCCGTGTGTGAACGGGATCTGGATCAGATCTTGAGGCTGGATGAGTTGACGTTTGGGGCCGATCGCGGCGCTCTGCTTCGCGCGCTACTGCGTGTTGCCCCCAGCTACGCCTGGGTCGCCGCGCAAGGCGCCCGCATACAAGGGTATATGTTCGGCCGCCCGGGTTTTCGTTACGATCATCTAGGCCCCGTTGTCGCTTCCAGCCAAAGCATCGCGGAAGACCTCGTAGCGCAATGTCTTTCCGTTCATGACAAGGAGGATTTCGTCATCGATGTACCGCGATCGAAATTGTCTTGGCATAGCTGGCTTAGCGCCGCGGGTTTCGGCGAGGAACGCTCCTACATTCGGATGTCGCGGGGCGAACCCCATCGCCCTGGGGATGCAGCCCGCCAATTCGCGATTTTAGGACCCGAGTTTGGTTAGGCCTGTGCAATGTATCCAGACGGTTCCGCAACTCGAAGATAGGCTTAGCGAGCCAAGCGAAGCCGACCGAAGCCTCTTGGGCAGGCTGTCCGGCGATTTTCTTGTTCTCGGCGCCGGCGGTAAGATGGGTCCCTCTCTTTCGAGGCTGGTCCGGCGCGCCGCCGCCGCAACCGGCGTACCTCGATGCGTCACGGCGGTGTCGCGCTTCGCTTCGATCGCGGTCCGCGCCGGCTTGGAAGCGGAAGGAATCAAGACCATCGCCGCCGATCTGCTGAATCGCGAAACAGTCGAAAAGCTCCCCGATTGTGAAAATGTCTTGTATCTCGCGGGCCGGAAATTCGGATCGTCGGGGCGTCCCGACCTGACTTGGGCCAGCAACGCGATGCTCCCTGCGTGGGTTGCCCAGCGCTTCGTCTCGAGTCGCATCGTCGTATTCTCAACCGGCAATGTTTATGCCTTCAGGACAGTCGATTGTGGCGGATCGCGGGAATCCGATCCGCCCTCGCCGCTCGGCGAGTATGCGCAATCGTGTCTCGCGCGAGAGCGGATTTTCGAGTATTTTTCGCGTGAACAAGGGCTGCGATGCGTGCTATTCCGTCTCAACTACGCGGTCGATCTGCGTTATGGCGTAATTGCGGACATCGCGAGAAAAGTATATGCAAACGAGCCCGTGGATCTTACCGTTCCCGCTTGTAATGCGATCTGGCAAAGAGACGCGAATTCGTATGCCTTGCGCGCGCTCGAGCTGTGCGATTCGCCGCCGCGCATCCTGAACGTGACCGGCGCGGACGTACTTTCCGTGCGCGCCGCCGCGGAATTCTTTGCGGCGCGCTTTGGACGCGCTTGCCGTTTCTCCTCCGCCGAGGGCCGGACCGCGCTGCTGAGCGATCCGTCGCTGTGTCATACGCTGCTGGGGCCGCCCACGGTTTCCACCGCCGAGCTTATGGAATGGGTTGCGGATTGGGTTGCGTGCGGAGGAGTCAGTCTGGACAAACCGACGCACTTCGAAGTCGCGGATGGGAGTTTCTAACAAGAGATGACCTCCGGCGCCATGCTCGACCCGGCGGCGGCCGATCTCCTGCACCAGGGCATAGCGATTCCCGCGCATCCTCTGGCCCTCGATTCGCAAAGGAAATTTGACGAGCGCCGTCAGGTCGCCCTTACCCGCTACTACTGCGAGGCCGGAGCCGGTGGCGTCGCCGTAGGGGTGCACACCACGCAGTTCGCCATCCGGGACGTGAACGTCGGCTTGTTTGAACCCGTCCTGAAACTAGCTATCGAGACCGTTTCCGCGTTCGAGAACGCGGCCGGCAAGCGGCTGATCAAGGTGGCTGGAATTTGCGGAGAAACGAAACAGGCCATCCGCGAGGCGCGCTTCGCCGCATCGTGCGGCTACGATCTTGGCCTCTTGAGCCTCGGCGCTCTCAAGAATGCAAGTGAAGACGATTTGCTCGACCACTGCATCGCGATCGCTCATGAGATTCCTCTGTTCGGCTTCTATCTGCAGCCCGCCGCGGGAGGCAGGTTTCTCAGCCGCGCCTTCTGGTCCCGCTTTTCCGAGATCGCCAACATCGCCGCGATCAAGGTGGCGCCGTTCAATCGTTACCAAACGATGGATGTGATCCGCGCCGTAGCGGAAAGCGGACGGGCGCGCGAAATCGCGCTCTATACCGGCAACGACGACAACATTATTCCCGATCTGCTGACCGAGTATCGCATCGGCGGACGATCGCATCATTTCGTGGGAGGGTTGCTAGGACAATGGGCCGTGTGGACAAAATCCGCTGTCGAGTTGCTGGAGTGCATCCATCGCGCCAAGTCTCGCGCTCCCGGCCAGGCTCTTGAATTGCTCCGCCGCTCCCCCGCTTTAACGGATGCAAATGCGGCAATTTTCGACGCTGACAACGGCTTTCGAGGCTGCATCGCCGGCATTCATGAGATCTTGCGGCGGAATGGCTTGCTCAAAGGTACTTGGTGTCTCGATCCGGCCGAGAGTCTCTCGCCGGGTCAGTCTGAAGCGATCGACCGGGTCTGCGCAATTTACCCGGAGCTAACCGACGACGAATTTGTCCAGGCGAATCTGGACCGCTGGTTGAGTTGAACGCTCCTCCATGAAACTCTTTTTTCTGGCATTGACTCTTATTCGGCGCCGCCCAAGGTCAGGCCGTTCCCGCGGCCGCCAAACCGCGCCCGCCCCTCTTCTTTCGAGAGGACTTCAAAGAAACTCCGCCCGCGACGCCGATTACGCAGGAGCACTTGGCCAATCCAAAGTTGCTCCTCGGGTTATACGGACCGGGGAAGGACGGCATCAGGAAAAGCCATCACGAGCGGCCCGCCGACGATCCCTATTACATCTGGAGCGGAGCCTGTCCGGCGAACTGCGCGGCCACCCTTCGGGACCGCGATTCGTTCGTCGACTTAACCGGCTTCGCAAAACTGCGCTGGCGCACGAAACAGTCGGGCTTCCGGTATCTTCACGTTGCGGTGAAGCTTGCCGGCGGCGATTGGCTCGTCAGCGAACAGGCTGATGGCCCTTCCTCCGATTGGCGTGAGCGTGAGTTCAACTTCGCGGATTTGCGATGGCGCCGCCTCGATATCAGGAAAATCGTGGAAGGCGCCTGGGTCGATCATCCCGATTTGAGCCGCGTGGACGAGATCGGATGGACCGATCTTATGGTTGGCGGTGGAACTCCCGCCTCCTCGCGTCTCGACTGGATTGAAGTATATGGAGTGTCCGTGAAGAGGAATCAATAACGTTCCATGCCGGGTCTAACAATGAGACTCTTCCTTTTCGTAGTCGTTAGCGCGGCCGCTCTCAACGCCCAGGAAGCGGCGCCACACGGCCGATTGCAAGGCCCGCCCAGCGATATGGTGCAGCGCGGCCGAAGTCAGTTCGTTAAATCGTGCGGATTTTGCCACGGACCCGCTGCAACCGGAGGCGCGAGCGGACCGAATCTCGTACGCAGCGCTCTTGTACGCCACGATAAAGGCGGCGATCTCATCGGCTCCGTGATTCGCGACGGACGTCCCGATCGGGGAATGCCGGCGATTCCACTCAGCTCGGCTCAGATCGCGGACGTCGTTGCGTTCATTCATTCACGCCTGCTCGCGGCCGATCGCACCAGCGCGGGCCGGCCGAAGCGCGATTACGACGAGAAGCTATTACTCATCGGAGATCCCAAGCGGGGAGAGGCTTTTTTTAATGGCGCCGGAGGATGTTTCAAATGCCATTCGCCGTCAGGCGACCTGGCGGGAATCGCCAAGAAATATCCCGCCGTCGAGTTACAGGCGCGCTTTCTCTATCCTTCGGGTGCGCACGCCACGGCGAGCGTCACTTTGGACTCCGGTAATCGGATCACCGGTCAATTGCTGCGTCTGACGAATTATGACATCGCAGTTCGGGACGCGGATGGCTGGTATCATTCCTGGCCGCTGAACTCGGTGAAGGTAGAGGTTGACGATCCGCTCCTTTATCACCGGGAATTGTTGCCTAAGTATACCGATACCGAAATGCATGACATGTTTGCGTACTTGGAGACGCTGCAGTGACGCGATTGATTCTAATTGCGGCAGCGGCCGCATGTGTGCAGGCACAGGGCCTCAATCCAGCGGCATTACTGAAACCGCCCACCGATACATGGCCCTCCTACAATGGAGACTATAGCGGCCGCCGCTATAGTCCGCTCTCGCAAATCAACCGGCAAAACGTACGTTCTCTCACGCTAGCCTGGGCTTTTCAGACCCACTCCGCAGCGCTGAAATCGACGCCCCTCGAGGTAAACGGCATCCTGTATTTCACAGTGCCGGACCACGTATGGGCCGTGGATGCTCGCACCGGCAGACAGATCTGGCATTTCCAACGGCCCTCGGAGGGAGATCACATCGGCCAGCGAGGCGTTGCGATGTATGGGAGCCGGCTCTACTTCGGCACCCCCGACGCGCATCTTGTCTGCCTCGATGCGCGCAACGGCAAAAAGATTTTTGACGTTGAAGTGGCCGACGTCAACTTCGGATATTACATTAGTGCGGCGCCGTTACTGGTTGGCGGCCGTTTGATTGTCGGGATCTCGGGAGACCAGGCCGACATCAAGGGTTTCCTCGACGCGAGAGATCCTACTGACGGAAAGCTCTTATGGAGATGGTATGCGGTACCCAACCCCGGCGAGCCCGGAGCGGACACCTGGCCCAATGCGGAGGCGATGAACCATGGCGGCGGCACGACGTGGATGACCGGAACATACGATCCGCAACTCGACCTCCTTTACTGGGGCATCGGAAATCCACACCCGGTGCTCGCGGCAAAAGTTCGCCCCGGCGCCAATCTCTTCACTTGCTCCATTGTCGCTATTCATGCGGCCAGCGGTAAGCTGGCATGGTATTTTCAAGCCTCGCCGCACGACGCGGAAGACAGAGACGCAAACGAAACCCCCATCTTGGTGGATGCCGATTTTCAGGGCAGGCCTCGCAAGCTTCTGCTACAGGCCAGCCGCAACGGATACTTCTTCGTTCTGGACCGCGCCACCGGCGAGCATCTCCTGACCAGCGAGTTTGGCCAGCAGAACTGGTCCGCCGGCGTGAACCCGCGCGGCGAGCCGACCCCCAAGCCGAACAAGCAACCGCAAATTGCGGGATCTTTATTCGAAGGAACCGGGACGAACTGGTGGGCTCCCAGCTTCGATCCTGAGACGGGACTCTTCTATGTCAACGCCCACCACGGGTTCATGGTGACCTATCTCACCTTGAACGAGGAAAACGAAGATCAGGCATCGGACCATCAAGGCGGCGCCAACAGTTCGCTGTGGTCTCAGTCCATGCTGCTGGCCATTGATTACCGGACCGGCAAAATCCAATGGAAGCGTGACAGGCCGGCGCTCGCGGGAGGAGCGGCGCGGGGTTCCGGGATTCTGACCACGGCTGGGCGCCTCGTATTTACAGGGGATAGCGGCGGCGATCTGATCGCCCTCGATCCCGCGAATGGGAAGACCTTGTGGCATGTCTACCCTGGTGGCGATCTAACCGGCTGCCCCATGACATACGAATTGGATGGCCGCCAATACCTGATCACGGCCGTTGATGGCGTTCTATACGCGTGGTCGCTGCCGCCCCTATGATATCCGTGCTCCGTCGTTTCAAGAGCGCATAGGTCATGATGAGTTGCTACGCCGAATACTCCAAAGTTTCTGCCCCACCCTCCAATTGATAATTGCGGGATCGAACCATGTTGAAGTCGCTGAAATACTTCGCTTCCAAGTCGTTGGCGGCTGATGGTTGGCGGTTCCGACCGTCCGTCGTCGCGCGGGAGATGCTCCGATTCAGCGGCATTCCTCCGCGCCGCGTGATCGGCGAAAGATAACTTCAAACTTTGGAAGCTCAGGCAGCGATCTGCGGGTGTGGCTTGGATACACCGGAAGCTCTTACCAGAAAAGCATACGATGCGACGCCGATGAGGAGGACAACCCAAATGGCCTGCATCGGCGCCTGGTATCCGCCGCTCGTCTGCTTCAGCCATCCCGTCAGAAGTGGCGCGGCAACTCCTCCCAGATTGGAAGCGCAGTTTTGAATTCCCGCAATCCGGCCCATAGCGCGGCCAGGGATCAAGGTCTGCGTAAGGGCCCAGTAATTCGCAGTTGCAAGACCAAGTCCAGTAAGTGAAAACACCGCAAAAAACAGGGCGATCGTTTGGGAGTGGGAGAGAGCCCCAAATACCTCGGTTGAGGCCAGGAGGAAGCCGGCGATGGTGAATCCTTTTCGCGTACGCGCGGGGTCCGCGCCCCTTCTGATCATGCCGTCCGCGAGCGATCCAGCGAGTATGGCGACTACGGCCATTCCACCAAAGCTCATAAAAGTATAGAGGCCCATAGAGTTCAGCGGCAAATGCCGGTACTCCACGAAATATGCCGGTAGCCACGTCACGCAGAAAAAGAGAAAGTAGCCGTAAGAAAATGTGCCCACCAGGATCCCCCATGTCACGGGGCTGGCCAGCAAGTCCGCGAATTGCGGCTCGCCGGCCGGGTTCTCAGTTAACGCGGGCTCCTTTACTGCTCCCTCATTATTCGCCAAGAGTAGCCATCCCGCTAACCACACCAGACCGGCGAGACCGCAGATAACGAACATGACGCGCCACGAAAACGCCGTAATTAGAATGGCGGCAATCGGCACGCCAATAGCCGATCCGATTTTTGTTCCAGCCATGTATATTCCGATGGCAAGTCCTCGCTGCTCCTCGGGACAATTCCAGCGAATCCACCGCAAGCTCGCCGGCGCGCTCACCGATTCTCCTGCCCCGAGCAGCAGTCGTACGGCAAGCAACTCGGAAACTCGATTCACCATACCGGTCATCGCCGAGATCAGAGTCCAACAAAAAAATCCAATAGCATAAGGACGTTTGACTCCATAGCGGTCCACGATCCAGCCGGCGGGAATTTGGAGGACGGCATAGCTCCAGAAAAAAACTGAGTTCAGCAGACCGCGCACGGCATCGCTGAGATGAAATGCATCGCGAACCTCGGGCGTCGCCAAAACCACGGAAAGATTGGCGCGATCGATATAGCCGATGACCATTCCCGCACTTAGAAGCGCAACGACGATCCATTTTCGAAAATGCATCGGCTCAGCTCCGCCGCGCGCTCGCCGCCCTGCAATGGAGCAAGAGCAGTTCTCGTCCGTTCCAGAGCTTCGTCCGACTGATGTACCGCAAATACGTTTGTAAGATGGAGCAGTTGCGCATCCAGCGATCTTCAACCGCCGCCATGCTCTCCGCGTCACGCCAATTCGTTAAAGGCCTCAATGCCTCCCGCGATTCCATGGGCCGCGCGGTTTCAATATGCAACCTTACAGGCATGTTCGCAAGAGTCCTCGGGAATCGCCGTGTGGTCACCAGTTCAAGCAATTCCAGGCCGTCGCAGTCCTGCTGCTTTCGCCCGGCGCCGAACGTCTTCCGCGAGAACGATGACTTGGCGGCCCGATGGTTTGCAGGTCCTGCCTGGCGGCGTTTGTCTGCATCTATTTCACGGCAATGATTGAAATCTGCTCCAGTGTGGGCCAGTGGCCCTTCGCATCCGCGCTTCGGGGCCCTGGGGCAATCTGCTGTACCGTGGTACGCGCCGGAGGCGCTACCCCAAAGTATTGGGCGTAGATCGCGTCCATTCGAGCAAGATCGCGCATGTCGTCGAGATATAGATTGCTGGACACGACGTTAGAGAAGTTCATGCCGGCCTCCTCGAGCCCGTCCAGCAAGTTTCTCATTGTCTGCCGCAATTGATTCTCGACGCTTGAGGCATAAATTCCCCCATTGACGCCGGCAATGAAACCGGATTTCGCCGAACAATAAAAGGTATCGTCCGCGAATACGCAGGGACTGGCGGTGGCGCTCGGTTCCATGTTCTTGGGCCGCACTGCGCGGCGTTTGGAGAGGTCCATGACTGCCACCCCGGTGAACTCGATGTTTGCGCCACTTGGAAGCCCCGCTACTTTGATCGTCGCGCGGGCGGGCGTATTGCCGAACTCAAACTGCTTTGCGTAGATCCGGTTCATCGTACCCATCGGCACTTTGTCCGTAAGATAGGGATTCACGAACACCATGTTGCGGAAGTCCGCGCCGGCAGCCCTTAGAGTCTCAAGCATGCGATCGAGAGCGAGCTGCACTTGATCCGCGGGACTCTCCGGTATGCGGCCGGTCTTGACGTCGCGTCCCAGAAAGCCGGAAAGATACAACCGATCGCCCACCCGCACGGCGGGCGAAATTGGCACGCTCGCCGGATAGCCGGGCGGAACGACCGGCTTCTTGAGAGAAAGATCCTTAACGGCAACGGCGCTCATCTCCACCGGGGTTCCATTAAGTTGCGCCACGCCGATGGTCGAGCGCGCCGGCGGCATGCTCGGGAACACTTCTTTCCAAACACGATTGAGCCGCGCCTCGTCCGAGTAATCGGTCAAATAAACCTGTACATAGACCACGTGATCCATACTCAGGCCCGCGGCCTCCACAACGCCCCGTATATTCGCAAGACATTGCCGGATTTGAGCATCCGCATCTTTGGGAACCTGTCCATCGGCGGTTTCGGCGCCCTGTCCGGCCACATAAAGAAACTCGCCTGCCAGAATGCCCGGGCTAAATGGCCCGTTAACCTTGACGCCGGCGGGGATGATAGGCCGCGCATCCGACGCGAAGACATAGGTCCCACCCACGATGCATAGGAGAGCCGTGAGTAATACTCGCATATTGTTACCCTTTGGGAAATCTCCAAATACGAAGCGCATTTTCCCCAAGAATCAGCCTACGGTCCTTCGCGGTATAAAAGTCAAGCTCTTTGTCCACGAATTCAAGTTCCTTGTTCATGGGTAACTCCCAACGTGGCTTTGGATAGCCCGTTCCCCAGACCAGTTGTTCGCCCCCAAATTCTTCGTAGGTAGCTTTAAAAAATGGATATGTATCGCGATAAGGATATTGCTTCGTGAGCGAGATCTCATAAGGCTCGGAGGCGCTCACCCATACTTGCTTGAAGCGCTTCAGGCGGAACATTTTACGAAAGTCTAGCCACGGATCGGCGGCCTTCAGATCCGGCTTGCCAAGATGATCGATCACAATTTTCACGCCGGGAAACCTTCCCGCCATGTCTTCGAGCATGGGCATTTGTTGCGGAAGAATGTAGAAATTGAAGACAGCGCCGAGCCGCTCGGCCTCGCGCCAAAGCGGGTAAAGCTCTTTCGCGTTCAGCCACGTTGAGCCAGGGTCGTAAATGGGACTGAACCGCATGCCTTGGAACCCATGCTCCTCTATCCAGTAACGGAGGCGGCCGGCCGGATCGGGTCCATGCGGATCCAGAAGGCCATGAGCAACGAACAGCTTCGGGTATTTGTGCAGAGAGTAGCTGATATACGAGTTATCCCATCCGTAAAAGCGAGGGTTGATGAGAACGGTATATTTCAGCCCGAACTCCCGCATCTCGGCCACCTCGTTCTCGATGGGAGCTTCGACGGGCACTCGCTTTAGGTCCGGACGCTCTGGATGGTGAAACGGAAACTTCGGATCGAATGTCCAGACCTCCAGGTGCGTATCGATGATCGGACTCGAAGCATTCGCGAATGCTAGTCCGCCCGCGCCCGCGGCGAGCAAACTTCTGCGGCTAATCTCGTTTCGCGTCATCCAAGTCTCGCGCGCTCAAACCGTTCAAATCCCAAACGATTTTACCCGCCCGGAGAGTCATTTCGCCGACCAGTTTCCGGTCCCCGCGCAAGCGCAGGCCGGCCGAATCAACAAACCCAAAGTTGCCGTGAGCGAGGCGCAAAACGGCAACATCGGCGACCGCTCCGGTGGAGAGATGCCCGAGCTCTTCATGATGAATCTCGCGCGCCGGATGCCAACTCGAACACGCGATGACGTCGTCGAGCGACATGCCCATGTTAAGGAACTTAGACATCAGGTTCAGCATGTTTTTCATTCCCGCATTCATGCTATCGGTGTGCAGATCCGTGGAGATCGAGTCCGGCACAAAGCCCTGTTTAACCGCCGGAATCGCCTGCAAGAATGAGAAGCTCCCGCCGCCATGGCCGACGTCGAAAATGATGCCGCGCTTGCGCGCCTCGAAGAGATACGGCAGTACTCGTCCCTGCGCGTCGAGCATCGGGACAACCCGGAGATATTGGTGTGTGTAGATGTCGCCTGGGCGCAGATGCTTCAGAACCAGATCCTGGAACGGGCGTTCGGGCCGGAAAGTGGCGAAGTCGACCATCACGGGTATGTTCGCTAGCCGGCCCGCTTCCACGCCGCGATCCACCGCGATCCATTCCGGGCCGGCATAGTGCGCGACTTTCACGCCCACCACGACGTCCCTGTTGCGCTTCGCTACTTCGGCGGTGCGCTCCGGATCCATGTCCTTCGTGTTTTGCTCGACATCCGGACGGCCGCCCATGCCGTGCCCGACGATGTTAAGCATCGCGAATACCCTGGTCTGTTCCTTGTTGATGATTTCGTCGCGCAGCTCGCCAAAGTTCCGCCAACCGGAGCTGCCTGCGTCGACAACGGTTGTAACTCCGCTACGGAACGAAAAGCCGTCGGGACGGATGCAGTTTTCCCCTGTATATTCGCGGTTCATACTTCCCGCAAAGACATGCTCGTGCATGTCTACGAGCCCCGGAGTTACGTACAATGACGATACATCAATGACTTTGCGAGCCTCCTCCGGAGGTATGTTCGCGGCTACCGCGGCAACTTGTCCATGCGCGATTGCGACGTCGCGCACCTCCGAAATGTGGTTCTTCGGGTCTATTACGTGGCCGCCCTTAAGCAATATGTCATAACGGGTTTGCGCGAACGCGCAGGAGAGAAATAACAAGCAGAAAATCTTAGGCATGGATCTTACGATAATTGAAACGGCCAAACCTGCTCCGCGGTGAGACCACAAATCCAGCGCTTGTCTTCCTCATTGAAGAAGGCGATATGCTTACGCGCGATGTCGACGGCCTGTGCATAGGTACAATACTTTTCAACCAAAGGCCAGTCCGTTCCAGCCATCAATCGGCGGGGGCCGAAGGCGTCGTAAAGGCGCTTGATTTGGCGTTGTGAGTCCAGGTAAGGATAGGGCTGCGACGAGAGTGACCAGGAATGCGAAATCTTGACATAGAGCTTTGGAAAACGGCGCAGCGCCAGGAGCTTGTCGAGCTGCTCGGGCTGGTTTAACGGAGAATCCGCCATGTGGTCGATCACGATGGTCAGATCCGGGAATTTCTCCGCTAAACGCGCTACATCGGGCATGCGAGTCACCGGCGCAAGTACCGTCATAGGAACCTTCAGTTCGCGGCAGCGGCTCCAAAGGGGCGGCATCAAGGGACCGCCAATCCAATTGCCGGAGGAATCCGCGCCCGGACTGATTCGCACTCCATGAAAGCCGTCCTCCTCTGTCAACTTCGATAAGTGGTCCGGCGCCGCGGGATCTTCGGGGTTGACGCGCGCAACACCACGAAAGAATTTTGGATACCGCTTCAAGACGCTTGCCAGGTAACGGTTGTCCCACTTGTAATATATGACCTGGATAATTATTGTCTTCCGCACGCCGCTAGCGCTCATGAGTTCGAGGAGCATCTCGGCTGTGGCATCCCTCTCCGGGGGGTTCTTAGTCTCGGGAGCCCACGGGAAGTGGGGATCGTTCTTCCAAACATGCACGTGCGAATCGACGATGGGAGCCTCCTCGGCCGCCTTCAGCGCGTATGACGCGAGAGCGCCCGAAAAAACTTCCCTTCGGGTGAGAGCGCTCATCGCCTCATGCTCGCGCGTTCCCGCGAGCGGTTCTGAGAATTTCGCGCAACCGCCGGCCCACAATCAGATCTTCGCCGGGTTGCATGGTCATCGATATGATCTGAAGTTTATTCTGGCGCGGCGCCTTGGGGTTATGATAGCCCGTCTGTTCTACCGCGGGAACCAGACTGGGATTCGACGCGGTCAAGACCTCAATGCGCGGCTCTCCTTGCCGCAGCTCGCGATCGCAGTCGTCCACGCTGAATTTCCACGCCTCTTCGTCCCAGTTAACGGTCAGCGTCGGATAGCGATTTCCGCCCTCGGGGATCTTAATATCGGTCGAAACGCCCGGCACGGTTTCCACTATGGCGGCTACGCGCTTCACTCTTTGATTCCATTC
This sequence comes from Bryobacterales bacterium, assembly GCA_963838885.1. Classification (GTDB taxonomy): domain Bacteria; phylum Acidobacteriota; class Terriglobia; order Bryobacterales; family Bryobacteraceae; genus JAICMB01. Next base: position 75,955 of record CAWITB010000023.1, read on the forward strand.
CCGATTGAGCGCATTCAGATCTATCTTCTCCCACGCTTCGACGGCCGCAAGACAGCCCATGACCTCTTCCTTGCCCACTTTCATAGCCCGGCAGACGGACCCCTCCCAAGGACTGGTATTCGCCATTGCGGCCTCAATAAGATCTTTTCTGCCGAGCAGCAGGCCCGTGCATTGTGGGCCGCAGAGGCCTTTACCACCGCTGAAGCAGTACAGATCCGCGCCCATCTTGGCGTAGAGCCGGAGGTTTGTAATGGGCGGGATCCCCGCGGCATCGTCCAGCAGCAACGGCACGCTTGCGCGTTTTGCAATCGTGATCGCGTTCTGAAGTCTCTCCCCGAGCGCGGTGGTGTAGATCATCGCGGTATTCGGCCCGATTGCCGACTGCAACTCATCGTGCGTGTGGGTGACAACCAGCTTTCCACCCGCAAGTCGCGCCGCGCTATCGAACGCGCTGCGGCCGCCAAACATGATGACTTCGTTCTTCAGACCTGTCGTATCTGGGAGTTGCCAGATTTTGGCTGAATCGGCTCCCGCGATGCAGGCCGCGGTCGCGGAGGCGATCGCTCCCGCCGCGCCGGACGTGATCATGCCCGATTCGGCCCCAGATAACTCCGCCAGGCGCTTGCCGGCTGCGCGCTGCAACTCGAAGATGTCCACGAAATGTTTTGCGGCCTCTTGTTTTGCCGCGCGCACCTGGGGCAGTTCGAGCGACGCGCTGAGGTACGTCCAGGTACCCCGTGCGTTAATGAACGACCGCACCCCGATCCGCGAATAGATATTGCCGCCGGCCTCGGCGCCGGTTACTGCGGCTCGCGCTTTGCGCCACATCGTATCGGCCGCGATCGATCCAAATACAGGCAGGGCGGCCGCCCACTTCAGAGCGGCGCGGCGATTCAAAAGTTCAGTCACGTGTTCCTCAAGTTCACAGATATATAGGTTCGAGTCTGTTCACGATGTATTCGCCGCAATGCTCGTAGCTGGCGCGCGGACCCTTGCGAGTGCGGTCTAAATCGACGCAGTTCCAGCCTTGATAATGCACTTCTTTCAGAACCCGGTGACAATCCGGAAAATCGATATCGCCATCCCCGAGATCGTAAATGCTCTCGAAAAACTTCGCTTGCGGAGAGTCTTTCTTTTCGACTTTGCCGTTCGGCAAAATCACGTCGCTCTGTGGCGTGGTCCAGCGGGCGTCCTTATAATCCATAAAGATCAAGCGGTCCTTGTATTTCTGGAATGTTTTCACCACGTTCGAACCGCCAAGATAAAGGTGCGCCGTATCGGGAGCGAAGTTAAATAGCTTGGGATCCGTCATAGCCATGCACTTGTCCACCTCTTCGGGTCCCTGCACCATTTCATCCAGATGGTTGTGCACTCCCGCTTTGAAGCCCATTTCGCCGGCCGCCTCGCCGATCAGGTTAAAGCCTTGGCACATGGCGCGAAACGCGGAATCAACGTCCTCGCCGGGCTTCACGCGGCCCGGCGGAAAAACAACCAGGCGATTGGCGCCGAAGCCTTGCAGGAATTTCATCGCTTCACGCGCCTTCTCAACAACCTGCTTGTGCTGGGCCGGATCGTTCACGGGTCCGCCGAATGAGATCGTCGCGACATACAAGCCCCGTTTCGAAACCTCGCGTTCTAGTTGCGAGGCTGTCATGCCGTAGGTCTTCAAAATACCGGGATAACCCGTCAGGCGAACGCCGATAAACCCGGTATCATGCATGACGTCCAGGATATCGGTGAAGGGACTTCGTGGATAGTGAGACCACAGCCCGGCGCTGACGGCCCATTTCACATTGCGGTTCGCCGGCAGTCGAGTGGCGGCCGAGGCCAGCGCGGTTGCGAGAGAAGCGATAAAAGCTCGTCGTTCCATAGCGGCTATTCGGGAAAGCTCCTGGATGCTACCTGATAATTACGAAGTTTAGTGCGGTCCAACTTATATCCCAACCCGGGGCAGCCGGGGAGGTCGATATATCCATTCTGGACCCGAATGGGGGGACAAGTGATCTCGTCCCGAAACCAGCGCTCGCTCGCCTCGACATCGGTCGGATACACGAAATTATTCAGCGATGCGAGCGCGGCGCCTTGGGCCTGGCCAATCCCGAGCTCGGGCATCGTGCCAACCCAGGCCGGAATCTCGTGTTCCCGGCAGATCCGATCCATTTCGAGCGCATGGTAAAAACCGCCGACGCGTTGAATCTTAAAATTAGCAATCCGCAGGCTGCCCAGTTCAATGGCCGCGCGCAGTTGGTCCGCGCTATCGAGACTTTCATCGAGGCAGACCGGCGTCTGAACTCGTTTTTGGAGCTCCGCAAGCTCCTCCAGGAACGAACCGGGAAACGGCTGCTCGAACATCATAAGATCGAATTCATCCAAGGCGCGAAATACGTCGAGGTCGCGGAGCGTGTAAGCGCCATTCGCATCGACAAATAGCGGAATATCTCCGAACTCCTCGCGAGTAGCCTTTACTATCGCAATATCCCGGCCCGGCTCGATCTTCAATTTTACTCTGCGGTAGCCGCCGCGGACCAAATATTTCTCGATCGTGCGCAGCACGCCGTCAATATTGTCGTGCAGTCCCACTGCTAGTCCCGATTCAACCCTAGTGCGGACGCCGCCGAGCAATACGTGCAACGGCTGATTTTCGCGTTGTGCGGCAAGGTCCCAAAAGGCAGTCTCGACGCCGGCCTTGGTGAAATTTCCCGCCAACAACCCATTCAGAGTCTTGTTCCAATCAGCGGGTCCTTTAAACTCGCGCCGTGCCACCGCCGGAGCTACTACATCGCAAAGCTCGGCCCAGGATGTTTCGGGCGTATCGCAGGAATAAAAACTGCCGGCCATGGGAGACGCCTCCCCTAAGCCGGTCAACCCGTCGCTTTGCAATTCGACAACGATCCCGTCCTTCTCCGAAACCGCGCCGGAGCTGATCCGGAACGGCTCCACCAATGGCACGCGCACGTGCGTGATGGTGATTTCGTCGATGTAGTAGGGCTTCCCCGAAACGCGTTGTTCAAAATCAAATGCCGCTACGCCCGCTTGCTTTCCAATCACGATTGCAACTCAAAAGCTGAGCTTCGCGACGAAGGTGCCGACAAACTGGCCCCCAAGACAGCACCAACCACCCTGAGTCGCAATAGGCTTCCCAAACAGTCCGGGACTCCCCAGGTTGACTATCGAACTCGGATTGACGAAATTGGGATTCTTAAAAATGTTGTTGATATCGTAACGGAGCTCCAGATCCGTTCGTTCCTTAATTCGCAACTCCTTGGCGATCGACGCCTGAGACCAAACCAAATGTGGGCCATTGATGGTGTTGCGGCCCAATGTTCCCGCCGTGAAGGCCGCTGGGTAGGCGAACGCGTTTATATTCCACATTGGGTTTTCTATCTTCGTGTTAAATCGATCTCCGATACTCCAATTGGGAACGATCACCTGACTGTTTGGCAGAATCTGATCTGGCCGCAGCCCGGTCGTGTTGGCGGAGATCGTGTTTCCTGGAAGATAGTTGTACGGACTCCCAGCCATCGTAAACGTTACGGGAAGTCCGCTCTGAAACGTTTGCGCCCATGTTAGACTCCAGTTGCCAAAAAAGGAGTCCTTGAGGCCGCCGCCATTTAGAAATCTGCGGCCCCTGCCGAAAGGTAGGGCATAGGTTACATAAGTTACCGAACGATTTGCCAGGTCGTATCCAGCCCGGCCCTTCTCCAAGCTTCGATTATAATACGTCTCGCCCGTGCAGACCATGTCATTGTCGCAATCGTCGATCGCCTTCGATCGCGTATAGAACGAGGTCAGTGTCAAGCCTCTGGAAAACTGTCTTTGAACCCTGACGGTGCCCGAGTGAAATGTGGAGTGCCCAAAATTGCTCCACATATCGATTTCCCCAAAGTTTGGAAACGGCCGATAGTTCTGATAGTTCTGGTAAATTGTCTGCAGGACCGCGGGGTTGGTCGATATATTGAGCGGGACGCCGTTGACATTCCACGCTTCCAGAAGGCCCACTCCAGCCGAGCCTTGATAGCTCAGCTCAAGCAACCAGTTCGGCGCGAACTGATATTGGTACGTGGCGTTCCAGTTCATCGCGTACGCATTCCGCAAATTAGGATCGTAGCGGGTTGCCGTCCGTGAGCTGTAATTCGTCCCCACATATTGCGACGTCCCATTTGGCAGCAAGTTGAAGTTAATGGGCCCCGGTCCTTGACTGAGATAAAAAGCAGGAGTCGGATTGCCAGGGGCGTTCTGAACGGTAACGTTGCTCGTATACTCCTCAAAGTTTTGGTTGAGAGCGGTGGTAAAAAGATCGATTGTCGTTAGCCCGAATCCTCCGCGGAATACCATCTTGTTATTAATCCGGTATGCCAGTCCAAAACGCGGTTGGAAGTGTTTCCAGTCGTTGCGCCCCAGCGCCCCGGATGGATGCGTGATCGCGCCCGGCAAGCCGGTGAGAGGATCGATCGCATTGGGGTCAAACTGGCTCTGTTGACCGTATTTCGTTTGGAACGGCGTTTCGAACGACCATCGCATTCCAAGGTTGAGCGTGAGGCGCGGGCTGACCACCCAGTCGTCCTGGAAATACAGGGCGTGACTCCACCAGCGGGGAAGCCATTCCGCGAGCGTGGTGCTAAACGTTGCCTTGCTCACGGCGCCGAGCAAAAGGGCAGCGAAGTCATTGCCCGTATTCGGCGTGAACGGATAAGCGGTTCCACCGAAGTAGAATGTCCCGCCAGGAGTGCTGGCCGCTAGCGAATCCTCAGTCGTGCGGACCAGTTCATATCCCATCCGAAAGCTGTGAGTACCTCGGACCAGCGTCAGATTGTCTTGCAGGGTGTAGCTCTGATTGACCTGATTGTAGGAGCCCCCCGGAAATGTAGCCTCGAAGAACGGATTGCCGTTGGAGTCGACAAAGGTCGGAAAAGTCGCGCCACTTACACTTGGAATACCGAGCTGTTGCGCCCAATCACCATTAAGGCCAGGCGGAGTGCGGGATTGCCTTCGACGGTTGAAGCCAATGCGCGCTTCATTAATCATTGTGGGGCTGAACACGTACGTATCGGAAGCAACGGCGTTTTCCTGGTCGCTTGGCGTGAGTACCGCCGTGCCGTCAAGCAGCCTCCAATTTAAGCCGATCTGATCGCCGACGGCGCGGTTTAATACTTGTGAATACCGCCCAAACACCCGGTTCTTATCGCTGAAATAATGGTCGACCTTAGCGTCGTACCGAGTTCGATAAGAGTAGTAACTGCTGGTTGCGCCGTAATTTTGCTGCGGGCCAGTGGCCGTCAGAATGCCTGAGCCCGCCTGATTGTTTGGCGGATCCCACGGGTTGTTGCTGAGAAACTTCAGTATCGCGGGATCGAAGCGGCTCTTAGGGATCACATTACCCGCGAATGGCGTGCTAACCCATTGTCCATTTACTTGCCGCGCCGTGGCTGGATCGTAAATGGGATAGCCGAGTCCGGCAAAGGAAAAATCGCCGTTTAACTCATCGAGGGTCGGCACCGAGGCGAACGTCGATTGATTATACTTCTCATGATGCATCGACCAGCCGAACAAAAAGAACGTCTTGTTTTTGCCATTGTAAATCTTGGGCAGGAATACCGGACCCGTGACCAGGCCGGCAAGCTCGTGGTAGCTGAACGGCGCGTTACCAAGATTGAAGTACGCCCGGTGTAGCATGTCGTTGTTGACGTATCGGTCCTCGCCCTCGAAGTGGAAGTCGTTAGTGCCCGACCGGTAGGTGGCGCTCAACATTCCGCCGGCGCTGTGCCCGTATTCCGCCGGCAGCACGGTTGAGGATAGTTTCACCTCTTGAATGGCATTTTGCGTGGTGGACATGATCGTGTTCGTGGCCACGCCGCCGATACCGGGATCGGTGCCGGAAATTCCATCCATGGTGTATCCGATGCCCCGGTCCCGTTGCCCGTCGATATGAAATCCGTTCATGCTCGTCACGCCAGGCATGAGGTACATTGTCATCCACGTGTAACGCTGCATGATGGGAAGTTGGTTCATTTCGTGGCCCGCCAATACCGAACCCGTTGTTGAGGTCGCGGTTTCAAGCAGAGGCGTGGCCGCCGTTACTTCGATTTTCTGGAGCACGTTGCCAATCGATAGCTGCACATCCACGGAAGGCGTTTCGTTTGACTGGAGGACGATGCCCGTACGCGCGAGCGAAGCAAAACCGGCATGCGCGAAGGTGATCGTATATGTTGCCGGAGCAAGATAGTATAGCCGGAACATGCCTTCCGCATCGGTGGTTGCGTGGAACATTAAACCGTTCTCTGGATTTGTCGCGGTGACATCGGCTCCTGCAATGGCCGCGCCTGAAGAGTCGGTGACGTGTCCGATAATGTTGCCGGTCGCCGCTTGGCCGGCCGCGATTTGACTTGCTGCAAAAGCCAGCGAAACGCCTAACAGAGCATGTATTCCCAGTCGCATTGAACCTCCTCCGCTAAGATGTGGAACTGCCGCGTCTCCGCGTAACAGTCAATTCTAAACGAAAAGCGTCACGGTGGAAAGGCCCCTTCCGTCGTCTCGGGTTGCGGGCCGGTTCTTGGCGGAGCCACGCCACGTGCACGTCCCTTGTTCGCGGCGGAGGCGCCGTTCATAGTCCCAAATCGCCCTGAAGAGTGCCCCAGCTGGCAATCCCGTCCCTCCGGGCTTCCCATAAGCCTCGCGTCAAAGCGTATGGATCCGAGTTGATGGATCGCGGGAGTCCCGCGGCTCCGGACCCCTGAGATCCGGTCTTCAGGCCCGCGGCCTTAGTGCAGCTTTCGCTGGGCGGGGCGAGGCAAGAATCGGACGCGGAGGTACAAGGACTTTTCTCGACCATGCAGAACCGCGTGGATCGAAACCCGTGTAGCATTTTGTTATGGTCAATCGGATGTTTACCTGCGGATTCCTCTTGGGAACCTGCATTACCGCGGCCCAAACGCAGTACGATCTGTTGCTAAAAGGCGGCCGCGTAATCGATTCAAAGAACAACATCAGCGCCCTGCGGGATGTCGCGATTGCCCACGGAAAGATCGCCGCCGTGGCTGAAAATATTCCGGCCTCTTCGGCGGTTAAGACGGTGGATGTCAGTGGCCTTTACGTCACGCCGGGTCTTGTCGACATTCACACGCATGTGATGACGATGAGCGGTTTACGTGGCTCCCTTCCCGAAGATCAGAATGTTTGGGCGGACAGCCACACTTTCCGTTCGGGAGTAACCACGGTCGTCGATGCCGGCTCTTCCGGCTGGCGTAATTTTCCAGAACAGAAGGCTCGCATTCTGGATCATTCGCGCACGCGCATTCTGGCCATGCTCAATATCGTTGGACACGGACAGGCGGGCGGCGCAATGGAGCAGGACACGACAGATATGGACCCGCGGACGACGGCGGACATGGCCAAGCGATTTCGGGGCATCGTTGTTGGAATCAAGACAGCTCATTTCCGCGGGCCCGAATGGACCGCGGTGGACCGCGCCGTCGAGGCAGGGCGTTTGGCAAACATCCCGGTGATGGTGGATTTTGGAACGTTTCGTCCGGAGCGGCCCTATCAGGAGCTGGTCGGAACAAAGCTGAGGCCCGGTGATATTTCCACCCACATGTATGTTCCGGCCGCCCCCATACTCGACGACAACGGGCGCGTGCTCCCCTACTTGTTCGCAGCCAGGAAACGAGGCGTGATCTTCGATCTCGGGCATGGCGGCGGCAGTTTCCTTTATCGTCAGGCCGTTCCCGCCATCAAGCAAGGCTTCGTGCCGGATTCGATCTCCACGGACCTCCATACTGAGAGCATGAACGCTGGTATGAAAGACATGGCCAATGTCATGTCGAAACTATTGAACATCGGTATTGGTTTGGATGATTTAGTCGCTATGGCGACTTGGCATCCGGCGCGGGAGATCAAGCGTCCGGATTTAGGAAACCTCTCGTCCGGCGCGCCCGCCGATGTAGCGGTTCTGCGACTTGAGCAAGGCAGGTTTGGGTTCGTGGACTCCTATGGGGCGCGATTACAAGGTACCCAAAGACTGATTTGCGAGCTTACTGTCCGTGACGGCCTGGTGGTCTGGGACCTGAACGGCATCACGCGCACCGATTGGGACAAACTCGGCCATTACGGCAAGCAGCAGGATAAGCGCTGGGATTCCACATTCGGCCCTTTGATCAAGGCGCCGCAGCACAAGTGAATGGACAAGCGAAATCGACCTCCTTCTGGAGGGAGGTTCTCATCGTCAATGCGAGCGGGTCGGTAAGGGTTCTACATGGGCAAAGAAAATTGCCCGCGTGTTGATTTCGACAGATTACCTGGCGGTGAGGGTGGGATTCGAACCCAAAAAAGCTTATGCAGTTCCGCAAGTTACAGATTCTACGTTGCCGACAATGCCAAAATTGCCATGACCGCCGCAGACCCTTGCACGCTATTGCACGCTGAAATTGGTCGCCTAGCGAAAACGGCAGAACGCTCAGGTCGCAGCTTGAAGTGCGTGCCGGGGCAGTTCCACGAACATGTAAATGCTTTTCGATTCCCTTCAAGGATCGCTCAGGAGAGAGTTCTACACTTCGCGGGGAAAAAGTAGCGGACACACCATAAATCCTTCTGGTGCGTCAAATTTGAGAGAAGAACGGGCGTTTGAAGAATGGCCCTGCCTGTACACGGCTCAGTCCCCTGCTGGCATTCGCTTGATCGTTGTTTATCCGATGGTGTCTCGCTAGTCAACTTAGTCTAAGCAATCTACCGATATCATTTAAGCTTGTGCTTCTTCAGCCGACCATCAAGTTCGGCGGCTCGCCGATACGCTTCCAGAAGTGCGCCCCCCGTTTGGGCGGTACGCAAGGCGGCCCGAATGACTAAACTGTCCGTAGGCCGAAGCCCTTGCCCTGCCAGCCACGCCGCGAGTTCGCGAACCAGTCGCCCGTCTTCTTCATGAAACCAGAACTGGACCTGTTTTCCTCTTCGATGTTTCGGCTTTTCGTATGCCACTGCGGGATAAATGTCTTTGGGACTTGTCTTCTCCGTGATCATTACGTGCGCTTCGACCTCGCGTTGCGGCATGGAGGGTGGAGACGCGGTCGGAGTTTTTCGCTGAATCGCGGCGAGAAGACTGTTTCGGATGTCACCACGTTTTGAAAAGCTATTCATATTCATGACTCTGATGAGATTGCGTTGTATATGTTGTCTGGCGAGACTACCGTTACTACGTCAATGAGAGCAGGGCAAGCGCGAATTGCAGCGCTTCTTCACGCGCCGCGTTGTCGAGGGCTTTCCAGCCCTGTGCAATCGCATGCTGGTAGCATTCGCGGGCGCTCAACGTTACCGGCAGGTAGGGAACGCTCACCTGTTTGGCGCTCTCTTCGATGAGGCGGCCCAGAACAGTTGTTTTTCGGACTTTGTTGAACACAACCCGAACGACCGTCTTGGAATTGCGCTCACGCACAAACTGAACGGCCTCTTCGGCCTCCCAGACATCGGCGGGGGCAGGGGTCGCCATTTTGAGAGCGACATTGGCGCTGCGGACAGCGGTCGCCGTCGCGGTGTGATCAAGATTGGGCGGCGTGTCGTAGATGACGATATCGGGGTGGGTGACTGTCTCGGGCTTGTGGCCGTGGATCAACTCCAGAGCCTTGCTGCTGGTTCCCTGAGCGTCCCAATCTTTGAGCGCGACCGTTTTCCCGGCCTGCCGGAGCACTTCATAGAGCACGACCGACGTGGTAATTTTTCCGACGCCGCCTTTTTTCGCGAGCAGTGTGATGTTCAACGGTCCGTGCATGCACATCGACTACATAAACTGTCGAGACTATGCAAGCTGTCGTTTATACCGAGTCTATGTAGTCTCAGGCGAGAGTGCGGCCACAGGCCCGGCCCGCGCTGCCTGCGAAGCAATATTCTGGCCGTGACAGCGGGCAGCGGTCTGCGGTAAATTGGCAATCGCGAGACAATGGACTGAGGAGGACAACGCCAATGAGCATCACTGTTGACATCAGACCCGAGGTCGAGGCCGAGCTCGCCCGTCAGGCTGCTGCTCAAGGTCGCGCCATCGAAGCGTATGCGGCGAGTTTGCTCGAAGAGGCGGCTCATGTTCCAGCGCCACAACTGCCCCGGCGTACGGGTCAGGATTTGGTCGATGCAAGCGCCAAGGTCCGGGGCTTGCTCACGGACGAGGAAGTTGACACGCTCTTTAGCCGGAAGCCCTCCTTTGCGCGTCCGGTCGATTTTGAATGAGCGGCTTCCTGTTCGATACGAACGTTCCATCCGAGTTGGTACGACCCCGGCCTGAACCAAAGGTTGAAGCGTGGGTTGCTGCACAGGATCTCGACAGGTTGTTCATTAGCTCCGTAAGTTTCGGCGAGATACGCAAAGGGATTATCCTACTGCCGCCGGGGAAGCGACGGGAGCAACTCGAAGCTTGGATTGAAACCGATCTGTCAATCCTATTTTCCGGGCGCGTTCTTTCATTACACGATCCGTTGCAGAACGGTGGGGCGTCTTGGAGGGTCAGCGGAACTCGCGGGAAAGCCCCTCAACGTGCCGGATGGGCAAATCGCGGCGACGGCTCTTGAACACGATCTTACGCTCGTGACACGCAATGTGAAGGACTTCGACCAGCTAGGTGTTGCCGTTCTAAATCCGTGGGGCGCCGCGTGACGACACCATTTCGCCGCTGCAATTTGCCGTCGGTGTCGATAATCCTGATGAGGCGGTAAACACGGCTCTCCGCCTGTTTTTGAAACAAGGCTAGCGATTTGGCGGATGTTCTGATCTGATGTCCAGGCATACGTCTGGTTCCCCGGTAGCGTCAAATTCGCGCCGGGGCGCTCTTTTTCCTACTGCCTAGAGACTTCAGGCAGACGAAGGGGCAGGGGGAAACGAAATGATCGGGCTTCTGCGACAATATCGGTAAGTAATCTATATGAGGTGGGTATTCCTCGGCGTCTTTGACCGTTAGAGACGGCAATCGACGCGGCTATGCGGCTGATGCTCAGGAATGCGGCAAAGGCATAGCGGTTGCTGGTCCGCAACACCCGCCAGCCTTCACGCACAAGGCCGTGCGCCCACACGATCAGGCCATTGTCCCGTGCCCATTTCAGGGCGCGTTGTACCGTGCTGACGCCGCATCTGGCCTTGGTCGCAATCGCCTTGTGAGACGGGAAGCACTGGCCGGTGCGTGGGTTGTAGAAGGCGAACAAAAGGACTTCATAATATCCTCATCCAGCCGTAGGGAACGCCGCCTAAACGGTCGATCTCTGCCTGAAGGCTGACAATACAAGCGGTCTTGTCGCCGCGTTGTAGGGCAGGGCCGTATTCGGTCCCGAATTGCTTCTCGATCATAGGTGATTTTCTCCTTGTGGTTGTGGATAACCGCCCGGAGGGGCCGAAAATCGGCGCAAAACAACCCGTTAGCGAAAAGATGCATTTTTCGCTTGCATTGGATCGGGTTTTAGGGGAAAGTCGGTTTGTTCAGAACACGAAATTCCCCGGTTCACACCGGACTGTACGGCCCGCCACTGGCGGGCTTTGCTGTTTCTGGGCTTCGCTGTCTCCTCAGAATGGCAAGGCGAGACGCGGCAACCGCGCCGCATGAATGCGGAGTGTGAATCGTTCTCTGATTCGTGTCGAGC
>CAWITB010000024.1:0-13994 GCA_963838885.1 Bryobacterales bacterium
GCAGGACAAAGCCCAAGAGTACGCATATATAAGCGGCGTCGATGGCCCGATCGTTTCCCAGCGCGAGCAGATACGCCAGCGCCGGCTCCAGAATGCGGCGATAGCGGAAGCGGGGATCGTCGATGCTGGACGAAAAACCTCGCGCGAGAAATGGATCGTGAGCGATGTAGTGATAGAACTGGCCGTCGTACCCGAAGCTGTTCTGAAAGAGGTAAAGTCTCTCCGGCCTCAGTGCGGCGGGCGGCGGCTTAGAAAGCGATCCGACGCAGAAAAGTCCGGTCCAGTTTCCACCGTAGCTGTAATGCACGGTCAGGGCCTGCCAGCTCGCCACCGCTGCCATGCACGCAAGGGCAATCGCCGCGCACTGGCGGCGGATCTTTCTTTTGGGGGGAGAGAGGCGCGTGGGGCGCTGCGGAGACGCGCTCATTCGACCGGAAATGCGCCATACGGCTGCGGGAACTCGACAGTGTAGCACCGCTACCTCGATTTCATCGCAGTCCGCCGCGGCGCTTGACAGGTTTTGATAATTCTATAATTATAGAAGTATGGGATTACCGCCGGACGAGACCTGCTTCATCGATTGCGCCAGAGAATCTATGCTCGACGACTCCGCCTTGCGTATTTTGCGGGCGCAAGCACTCCCGGCTGTTTTCTCTGCCTCCTGGACGACATGGACGAGGAAGACTAAATCGTGGCGAAGCAGACGGCGAAAGACATCGCGCGTTATGCCGACATGTTCTGGCCATGGGAACGGAGCCCAGGCTGCGTATCATGCGCCTGTTACTCTCCGCGCATCCCGGCGGCATCGTCGCGAGCGATATCGGCGGCGAGCTTGGCATAGCGGCTTCAACCCTGTCGCACCATCTTGAAAAACTGAAAAATGAAGATTTGGTGCAGGCGCGCCGGGAGGGCACTTTTCTTTGGTACTCCGCGAACACCGGCGCGTTACAGGAACTTTTGGGGTTCCTCTATGCGGAGTGCTGCACTCGTAACAAGGCAATTGAACCGCAGGCTATAGCGGGCGCGCAGAACCACAACAAAAGGTGAAAAACATGGAACTCAAACAGGCGGTTAGAGAGAAGTATGGAGAGGCGGCCTTGCGGGCGCAGAGCGGCGGGAGCTCCGGCTGCGGCTGCTGCGACCCCATTACGGCGAATCTTTACGATATCTCGCAGACCGGCGCATTGCCGGAAGGAGCCCTGCTGGCCTCTCTCGGCTGCGGCAATCCCACGGCGTTGGCGATGCTCCAGGCTGGCGAAACCGTCCTTGACCTCGGCTCCGGCGGAGGCATCGATGTGCTGCTCTCGGCGCGGCGCGTCGGTCCCGTGGGGAAAGCCTATGGCCTCGACATGACGGATGAAATGCTCGCGCTGGCGCTGAGAATCAGCGCCAGGCCGGCATTGAAAACGCGGAATTTCTTAAGGGCGAGATGGAGAACATTCCGCTGCCTGACAATTCGGTCGACGTCGTCGTGAGCAACTGCGTTATTAACCTTTCGGCCGATAAAGACCAGGTCTGCGCGAAGCGTTCCGAGTCTTGAAGCCGGGCGGTCGCTTGGCCGTGTCCGATATTGTCACGCGGGGCGACGTCCCGGAGGGTGTACGGGAAAACATGTTGCTGTGGGTGGGCTGCATCGCCGGGGCGTTGCGGGATACGGAATATGCCGCGAAGCTGGCCAACGCCGGTTTTCAGCCGTCGAAATTGAACCCACGCGGGTGTATGACATTGAGGACGCCAAGGCCTTTCTGAGTGGGCAGGGAATTGAGTGACGCCATGGCGGAGCAGGTCGTGGGCAGATTCATGAGCGCTTTCGTGCGCGCCACGAAACCCGCGCAATTTATAGGCCACTCCGGCTAGCCGGTGCTAGAATTGACCTAGGAAACATGCTGTCCCCTAGGCTTCAGCTCAAGGTCTCGCAGAAGCAAATCCTGACTCCAGGGCTCGTCCAGATGGTGACGGTCCTGCAATTGAACCGCCTCGAATTGAAGGACATGCTGACGGCCGAAATCTCAGAAAATCCGGTTCTCGAAGAACTGGCGGAAGGGGGCGATGAACTGACTCCCGAAGAGGTCCTGGCGGTCATTGAATCGGAGCGCGTGGGCGATCCCGCCGATGAAGCCATTCTCGCGGCCGTAAACGGCACCGCCGCCGATGTCGAAATGGATCTCTCCGGAACTTGCCCGATGGCTTCCCGGCCGAGGCGCAGTTGACCGCTCCAGTCGAAGAAGCCGGTCCGGCCGCCGAACCCGAACCGAAAACCGATAAAGACCCCTTCGACGAGATCGACTTCGGCTCTTCTTCGACGATTATCTCGACCCCGGTTACAAGAGCCCTTCGGCGGAAACGGTGGAGAAGCCGTCGTTTGAAACGTTCCTTTCTTCTCCCGTCACCCTCGCGGATCACCTGCAGTCGCAGTTGGCCGTCCTGGTGATGCCGGAAGGAGTGCGCGACGCGGCCATGAACGTGATCGGCAACCTCGACGAAAACGGCTATATCGGTGCTCCCCTTGAAGAGATCGCGCAGACCGGCGATCACAGCATGGAGGAAGTCCTCGAAGCCGTAAAGATCGTCCAGACTCTGGACCCGGCCGGCATCGGAGCCCGCGACCTGCGGGAGTGTCTCCTCTTGCAGCTTGAAAGCCGCAGCGGCCTCGGCGGAGTCGCCGCGCAGATCGTTGCGAACCACCTCAAGCTGGTGGAAACGCGGCAGATGAAGGAGCTGGCCAAGGTTCTCGGGCGCCCATGCATCACATTCAGATTGCGATGGACGTGATCAAGCATCTCGACCCGCGTCCGGGCCTGCGCTATTCCGGACCGGCGCCCGGCAAGTGGAGCCAGACGTTTACATCTCCAAAGACGGCGACGAGTATCTTATTCAACTGAACGACGACGACGTTCCCCAGCTTCGCCTTAACGGCCAGTACAAGCGCATGCTGGACCGCGATCAGGAGCCGAGCAAAGAAGTTCGCAACTACGTCAAGGAGCGCTACGCCTCCGCCATTCAGTTGATGAAAAATATTGAGCAGCGCAAGCAGACGATCCTGAAGGTCTGCCAATCCATTGTGCGGAGGCAAATGGATTTCCTCGAGCGCGGCATCGACCAGCTCAAGCCCATGATGATCAAGGAAGTCGCCGAAGAAATCGGCGTCCATCCTTCCACCGTCAGCCGCGCGGTGGCGGGGAAATATGCCCACACGCCGCAGGGCGTTTTCGAGCTTCGTTATTTCTTTTCCGAGGCGGTGCAGGGGTTTGCCGGCAGCGCCATGCCGCTTCTAATACTGAAACGCAGGGTGAAGAAAATGATCGAAGAGGAGGACACCAGACACCCGCTCACGGACGAACAGATCACCGCGCGCTTGAAAGCGGAAGGCATCGACGTGACGCGGCGCACCGTCGCGAAATATCGTGAGGACATGAAGATCCCTTCCACGCACCAGCGGCGCGCCCGCTCGTAGCCGGCTTTTTTTCAGACCGGAGGGTTTTCGAATCATGAATATCATCTACACCGGAACGCAGAACGAATTCACGCCGCAGTTCCGCGAGAAATTGGAAGCCAAGCTCCAGAAAATCTCGAAAATGGTCGAGCGTAAAGGCGAGAAGGAGGCCCACGTCACGCATCGCCAGGAACGCTTCCTTCACATCGTCGAGATCACCATTCAAATGTTCGAGCACAGCATCGTGTGTTACGGCGAGGATTCCGAGGTGCTCCCCGCCATGAATACGGCGCTTGAAAAGCTCGAAAAGCAAGTCGTCAAATTACGGGAGAAATGGCGCGATACCAAGCGCCACCAAGCCCCCGAGCAGGAGGAAGCGGAGACCGGGATGGAGGCTGCGGCGGCGGGGCCAAGCGGCTCCGCGCAGGCCTCGAGGCGCCAGAGTAAACGCGTTTTTCGCGTGGATCATGAAAGCGACGGCCGCAAGCCCATGACGCTCGATGAAGCCGTCCTCGAAATGGACGGTACGCGGGAGGGCAAGCCCGACTACCTCGTCTTCCGCGACGCCGGAACCGATCGTCTCTCCGTTCTGCTGCGCCGCAAGGATGGCAATTTCGATCTGATTGAAAGCTAGTGGCGAGCCGCACCAGGGAATCCGGCAAGCGAGCCGGCGCGCGGGAGGATAAAAAACAGGGGCGCCCCGAGCTCGTGGTCATAACCGGGTTCAGCGGGTCCGGCAAGGGCACCGTGCTCAAGGCGCTCGAAGACCTTGGGTATCACGCCGTCGACAACCTGCCGCTGGATCTCATCCCCAAGTTCGCCGAGCTGGTCCACGATTCCACGCGGCGCGCCGCGCTGGTCGTGGACATTCGCGAAGGGGAGGCGCTGAAGCGTTTCCCGGCAATGTACCGCCGCATTCGCCGCCAGGCGCCCGCACGCCTCATTTTCCTGGAGGCCGACGATGCCACGCTGATGCGCCGCTACAGCGAGACGCGCCGTCCGCACCCGCTCGGTGCCGGCCTCTCGGTTGCTCAGAGCATCGACTCCGAGCGCGAGCAGCTTGCGCCTATCCGGGCCCTCGCCGATCACACCATCAATACCTCGAAGCTGAACGTCCACGAGCTCCGCGATCTGATTTCGGAAGAATTTCAAGGCGGCCCCGATGAAGCGAAAATTCGCATCGACGTCACCAGCTTCGGTTACCGCTACGGCGTCCCGACTCATAGCGATCTGGTCTTTGACGTGCGCTTCCTTCCCAATCCCAACTACATCCCGGAATTCAAGGGGCACACCGGCAAGCACCCCAAAGTGGCCCGCTACATCCGCTCCTTTCCGCAGACGCAGGAGTTCATGGACCGCATCTCCGACCTGCTCGTCTATCTCCTGCCGCACTACGTTGGCGAGGGCAAGAGCTATCTCACGATCGCCTTCGGATGCACCGGCGGACGCCACCGCTCCGTCCTGATCGCGAGTGAAATTCGCAAACGCCTGGCCGGCGCGGGCTATAAGGTCAAGGAAACCCACCGCGATATCGCGAAGGGCTCCTGAACCAGCGGCAACTGTTTGACGCGCGCGGCCGTGCTGCGTAGGATGGAGAAGTCCTCGTCCTCGTCTGAATGAAAGATAAAGTCGCGATTATCGGCGTGGGTTGCACCAAGTTCGGGGATCTCTTCGATCTCAGCTACGAGGACATGGTGGTCGAAGCGGCGCATGCGGCGTTCGCCGACGCCGGAATCGAAGCGGAACGAATTGAAGCGGCCTGGCTGGGTACCTTTTCGCCGTATGGCGGGCACGGGAAAGCGTCGGTTTCGCTCGGCGATGCGCTGCGGCTGTATGGAAAGCCGATTACGCGCGTGGAAAATTTCTGCGCTACGGGAACCGACGCGTTCCGCAACGCCGCGATGGCGGTCGCGTCGGGAGTTTACGATATTGCGCTGGTGCTGGGCGCGGAGAAGTTGAAAAACCGCCCGTCGCGGGGGCTGTCTTCGGAAGGCGAGCATCCGTATCAGACGGACGGCCTGACGGCGCCGGGGATTTTTGCTTTGGCTGCGACGCGCTATATGCACGAATTTCAAGCCGGACGCGAATCGCTTGCGAAGGTCGCGGTGAAGAACCACGAGAATGGATCGAAAAATCCAAAGGCTCATTTTCAGATGTGCATCACGGAGGAGCAGGCCTTGAACGCTCCCATGGTGGCGTGGCCGTTCGGGCTGTTCGATTGCTGCCCCACGACGGATGGCGCGGCTGCCGCGGTCATCTGCCGCGCCGATATGGCGAAGCAGTTTCGCGACGATTACGTGTTGGTGAAAGGCATGGGCTTGGCGGTGACGAGCGGCCGGCCGTGGTACGATCCGGCGTTCGAATACGTGGGATTCACGGCGACGCAGGCGGCAGCTCGGGCCGCTTATAAGATGGCCGGCATTTCCGATCCGGTGAAGGAGATCGACCTCGCGGAGGTTCACGACTGCTTCACGTGGACTGAGATTACGAACTATGAGGACCTCGGCTTCTGCGGCAAGGGCGAGGGCGCGCATTTCATCGCGGAGGGCCGCAGCGCGCTGGACGGCGATATGCCCGTGAACACCAGCGGCGGGCTGAAGTCCTGCGGCCATCCCATCGGCGCGAGCGGCGTGCGCATGATCCACGAAGTGGTCACGCAGCTTCGCGGGGAAGCGGGCGCGCGGCAGATCAAGGATGCCGGACTCGGCCTGGTGCATAACCTCGGCGGACCCGGATCCGTGGCGTGCGTGCTGGCGCTCGGAACGGCTTGACTCCCGGGGTTGCGGACAACCTGCGCGTCGTTCTTGTGTCGCCCCGGAATCCGCTGAACATCGGCGCGGCGGCGCGCGCAATGAGCAATTTCGGGTTTCTGCATCTACGGCTGGTCAATCCTTACGAAGTGGCATTTCGGGAGGCGCGCTCGGCCGTTCACGCCGGGGCGATTCTCGAAGGCGCGATCGAATACAAGACGGTGGCGGAAGCGATCGCGGATTGCGCGTTGGTGGTCGGCACGACGGCGGCGCAGCATCGCGAGCTGAAACATTCACTGCGGCGGCTTGAGTACGGGGGCAAAGCGCTACGCAAGGCCTTGCCGGGTGGGGCGGTGGCGCTGTTGTTCGGCTCGGAGAAATACGGGCTGGGGAACGACGATCTTTCTTATTGCCACTGGCTGATGCGCATTCCCACGCGCGAGGAGCACGGCTCGATGAACCTGGGCCAGTCGGTCGCTGTGTGCTTGTATGAATTAATTCGGGCGTCCAAGACGGTGCAGCCGGAGACGCGCAAGTGGGCGGCATCGGAGGATCTGGAACGGCTGACGGAGTTGTTGCGGGAGGCGCTCGAGCGATCCGGTTATGTACACGCCTCCTCGACGGAGACGAAACTTCGGCGCTTGGTGCGGCGGATGGAGTTGTCCGGGCATGACGCGGAAATCTGGGCCGGGATGCTGCGCCAGATTTTGTGGAAGCTGGGAGGCGGCGGCGTTTGAGCCTGGCGCAACTCTGGCGCAGGCGAGCTAGTACAAGATTGAGGGCAGATATGCCCCTTGGGGCTCGTTATAGAGTCCCATGCTCATCAGCGTCATCGGATAAATCACGCGCAGGCCATTGTCGAGACACCAGCGGAACAGATGGGCGTTGCGGGTTGGAACGATGATGCCCGGTCCGCTAAAATTATCCGCGGACGCGATCAACGCCTGCAAGTCCAGGTTCGACTCGCACACGGTATGACCGAAGAATCCAAGCGCGGAAGTGTAACCCGTAATGCGGCCGTGCCGCTCGACAAGGAAGGCCGTGCCATGACCGATGGCCTCCCGCAATTCGCCGGCCCGGTTATGGCCGTGCACGCTCTCGCAAACCCGGTTCGCGGCCTCCAGATCACCTTCTAAGGCGGGTCGAACCGCGCATCCTTCAACAACACGTTTCAGGGGCGGCCCTTGCATCACCGACATCGGCTCACGAGCGTCGAAGCCCAGCTTTGTGTACAACGATAAAGAGCGGTTATGGAACGCCGCCTGAAGCAGCCTTATTCCCGGAAATCCACGCTCGCCCGCGCGGTCGATGACGGCCTGCATCAGCGTCCGTCCGATGCTCCGGTTTTGAGCGTCCGGAGCAACCGTTATTGGTCCAATCCCGCCGATGGTGGAGCGTTCATCGAGGCAATTGCTCCCGGCGATTCGGCCATCGGATTCCGCGACCACGCAATACACGCCCGGGTGCGAAAATATCATCCGGAGGCGTCCCACGCCAACTTCCGGCGACGGAAAATCCGGGGGGAAGTTGTGTTGATGATTGATTGCGCTAAACGCTTCGTAACAAATACGACCGCAGAGATCGGCATCTTCGGCCTTTGCGCGGCGGATTTGAACCACCGCCGCAGCAGGTGTCGAGCTGGACATGAAAACTCCTCAGGAAAAATTGAAGCACAATAGCGCGGTATCGGTCTTGACGTTTACGAGATCGCAATGGTGTGGGCGGCAGAGCGGCGGCGCAGACGCGAGCTGGAACTCGGCGCGGGAATTGCACGGCGTGCCCTCGTAGGCGGTGAGGCGTCGCACAGCGAGATCAAATTCGCGTTGCTCCGGAGCGCGGCGGGGCGGTGGTGCTATGGATGCTGTTTCGCCATACGCTCGCGATTGCCGCCATTGGCGCGGCGTTGGGGAGCGCGGGATCGATGGCCGCGGACGCGCGTGGTGGGTGTTTCTTTTCGGCGTGGAGGCGCAGGACGGGGTCGATCCGATGGTTGCGCTGCGGCACAAATAATCGGCTTTGCGCCAAACCGCAGAGCCCTTTCCGGTGTCCAATGAATCAAGGTCCGTATGACATCCTGGCTCGATAACCTGCGAAGCGAGATTCGATATGCTTGGCGCATGGTGCGTAAGACTCCGGGGGCGAGCTCGGTGGCTGTGCTCTCGCTGGCGCTGGGGATCGGCGCCAACACCGCGATCTTTTCGCTCGTGAACGCGGTGCTGATGAAAATGCTGCCGGTCAAGGCGCCGCAGCAGTTATTTCTAATAGGGACGCGCGGCAAACGCCTCAATATGAGCTGGAACTACCCCGATTATCGCGCCATGAGCGATCACAACACCGTGTTCGACGGTCTGGCCGCTTATAGCCTGGGCCTGCAAGCGATCGGGGTGCAATCGGACAACGGCGCCGGGCAGGCAACGGAACTCGCTTACGGAACTCAGGTATCTGGAAATTATTTCAATGTCCTGGGCGTTTCTCCGGCCGCGGGGCGGCTATTCAGCGCCGCCGAAGATCGCGCGCCCGACGCCGCGCCGTATGCCATATTGAGCTATGACTATTGGCAGCGGCGCTTCGCGGGCAACCCGGATGCGATTGGCCGCAAGCTGCTTCTGAACGGTTATCCCTTCACCGTGATCGGCGTCGCCGCGCGCGGATTCGCCGGAACAGACGTTGCGTTCAAGCCCGATCTCTTCGTGCCTATCATGATGCGCAGTGCACTCCTGCATGTGCCCTTCACCATGTGGAACGGCCGGCACATGTGGTGGATGGGCGCGATCGGCCGCTTGAGATCCGGCGCCTCGCTAAAGAAGGCGGAAGGCGAGTTGTATTCAATTTGCAAGGACCAGGAAGCAGCGGAGCGCCGTACCGTTTCGGAGGCCCGGCTTGCCAACAAAGCCCAGCAAATCGCCCTGGTTCCGGCGGGGCATGGCTACTCATTTATTGGCGACGAGCTCAGGAAACCGCTTTTGGTGCTGTTCGCGGTTGTCGCCCTGGTCCTGCTGATCGCCTGCGCCAACGTCGCAAATCTGATGCTGGCGCGCGGGGCGGCGCGCGAGCGTGAGATCGCGGTGCGGCTGGCGGTGGGCGCCAGCCGCTGGCGGATTACTTCGGAGTTGTTCGCCGAAAGCGTATTCATAGCGGCTCTGGGAGGAATCGGCGGAGTTTTGATTTCACTTGTGGGCGTGCGTGTTCTGATGCGCTTCGCCCCGCACCCCGGTTATGCCCCGGTTTCGATCGATGCGCCGGTCGATTGGCGCGTATTGGCGTTCACCATGGCCGTTTCGATTCTCTGCGGCGTGTTGTTCGGGATCGCGCCGGCACTGCGGTCGAGCCGGCCCGATCTGCTGCCGGCTTTGAAGGAAGACGTCCCCGGTTCGACCGGCGCATCGCGGTTGACGCTGCGACGAGCGCTGGTGGTGGCCCAGGTGGCGCTTTCATTGCTGTTGCTGGTGGGCGCGGGGCTGTTCATTCGGACATTGGGAAATTTGCGCGCGCTCGATCCCGGATTCGCGCCGGAACAAGTGGTGGTTGCCGAGGTCGATCCCACGCGCTTCGGCTACAAGGGTCAACGAACGCGAGATTTCTACGAGGCCTTAGCGGCGCGCGCGGCGAGGCTGCCAGGAGTGCGTTCGGCGAGCCTGACTAGGATCGCGCCTCTGTCGAACTCGATGTGGAACGGAAGCGTCGCGGTCGAGGGATACACGTGGAAGCCGGAGGAGAAGAAGTATGTTTATTTCGATGCCGTCGGTCCGGGGTACTTCGCGACCATCGGGACGCCGGTAATTCTGGGCCGGGAATTCGACGAACGGGACAATCCTATAACCACGCTCGAGATGCCGGACCGTTTTGTGCCCGGCCAGGAAAGGCCGGAAGCGCCCGGGCCGCGTACCGCAATTGTCAACGAGGCGTTTGCGCGGCACTTCTTCGGCGGCCGCAATCCCCTCGGGATGCATGTCGCTTTGGACGAACAATATCGCGCCGAGAAGCTGTACGAAATCGCAGGAGTAGTAAAAGACGCGCGCTATTTCAATGTCCGCGACAAGGTCGAGCCGATGATCTTCGTGCCGATCTGGCGGCAGTCGGCGGGCTCCTGTTCGCTCGTGCTCCGAACAAGCACGGGAACGGCCGGGATCGCCGCCGCTCTACGCCGCGAGATTGGCGCGCTCGACCCGGTGATCCCGTTGTTGAATCTTCGAACGCTACAGAACAATTTGGATCAAAATATACTCGCCGAGCGGTTGATCGCGACGCTTTCGGGATTCTTCGGCGCTCTCGGGCTGCTGATTTCGGCCGTAGGACTGTACGGCGTGATCTCGTACGCAGTGACGCGCCGCACGCGCGAGATCGGAATTCGCGTGGCACTGGGAGCGCGGCGGGGCGCGGTGCTGTGGCTGGTATTTCGCGACGCGCTCATCATGGTCGCGATCGGCGCGGTGTTTGGGATCGCGGGTTCGTTCGCGGCCACGCGACTCGTGAAAGCGTTCCTTTACGGCGTGGGGGCGCAGGATGTGGGGAACCTTTTCATTGCGGCGCTGATCCTGGCCGCCGCGGCGATGATAGCGTGTCTGGTTCCGGCGCGGCGTGCGACCAAGGTCGATCCGATGGTCGCGCTGCGTTACGAATAATCCATGGCGCTGTTGCAGCGCCACAACGGCGCATGAAAATGAGCGCCGCCGAAGCGCTATTGACGGGTGTATGTTGACAGCGGCTGCCGGCGAAGAGGCCGAGCTATTCTGGCGCGGTCGAGCCCGCGCACGCATAGGCTCGCAAAAGAGGAGCCGTGCGACCATAAGAGGGCCATGCCTCAACCACTGCCGCGTCTGCGGTTGGGCCTCGACTTCATGCCATCGCCGGATCCGGAGCAGCCGGGTCTCTTTATCCGGGATCACTACCATTTTTCCGATACGATGCTGCTGATCCCGCCTCCTCTGGTCGCTTCTCTGGCGTGTTTCGACGGGGAGCAGACGGAGCTTGATCTGCGGCAAAGCCTGGTTCAAGCCACAGGCGAAATTCAAATCGGCGACTTGGAGAAACATTTTTTTGAGGCGCTGAGCGGCGCCGGGTTCCTCGAAAACGAGATTTTCGAAAATCTGCGCGAGCAGCGCATGCGCGAATTCGCGGCGGCGCCGGTGCGCGAGGCGAGCCATGCCGGCTCCGCCTACCCCGATGAACCCGAAGAGGCCCGCGCGCAGTTGCGGGAGTTCATGACGGGAGCCAACCCGCCGTCCACGGACTCTTTAGTCGCCATCGCGGCGCCTCACGTCAGCCCTTTCGGCGGCTGGGAATCGTACCGCGACGCCTACGCCTCGCTGCTTCCCGCTTACGCCGGCCGCACGTTCGTAATCCTCGGAACGTCGCATTACGGTGAGCCCGATCGTTTCGGCTTGACGCGCAAGCCGTTCTCGACGCCGCTGGGCGAGGCTCGCACGAACGGGGAGCTTGTCGAACGGCTGGCGGCGGCTGCGCCGGGCGCCATCAAGATGGAGGATTACTGCCACGCGGTGGAACATTCCATCGAGTTTCAAGTACTGTTTTTGCAGCACATCTACGGTCCGGACATTCGCATCCTTCCTATTCTGTGCGGCTCTTTCGCGCAAAGCATTTATCGGGGCGGAAAGCCGGAGGACAACGAGAATGTCCGGCGCTTCCTCGAGGCGATGGGTGAAATGGCCGCGCGCGAGGCCGGGAAGCTGTTTTTCGTGCTTGGCGTGGACATGGCGCACATGGGCCGCCGCTATGGCGACGAGATGATCGCACGCGCCGACGACGGCGGGATGCTGGCTGTCGCGGAGCGCGATCGCAAGCGCATCGAGCGCATGGCGGCAGCGGATGCTAATGGTTTTTGGTCACTGGTTCAGGAGAATCATGACGACCTGAAGTGGTGCGGCTCTTCGCCTATCTATACGTTTCTAAAGGCGGTCCCGAACGCGACCGGCGGCCTGCGGCGCTACCAGCAGTGGAACATCGACGAGCAGAGCGTGGTGACGTTTGCGGGAATGACGTTCCGCTCGTCCTAGGCGGCTCCAGTACTAACGCGTCATCGGAGCTAAGCAGTTTTGCGGAATAACCTGAATCATGGCTCAGGTAAATACACGCTTCGGACTCATTTGGGGATCTTAGGGCGCGCGGCGGATCTCTTGCGCCAAGTCTTGAGACTGACTCTTGAGACGCGAACCCCGTTATTATCTGTCTTCGCCGATCCTCTCAAGTTGTGCCCGCTTTGAAGCACTGTGCAGGCTCGTTTTTTGCAAAACGAGCTTACTTTCCAGTACTGCCAAATTGTTCTAGTGTCCTGTCAAGGCGCGCGATTCGGTCTTTCAGATCGAGCAGCTTCGTCTGATCGTCTCGAAGCTGGGCTGACGCTTCAACCTCACTTGCCTGACAGGTCTGAACGTCCGCAGTCTGCGCATCAAGCTGGCTCTTTAATTCGGTCACCCTTTGTTTCACAGCCTCCGTCTCATTTTGGGGAACCGTCGCTGAAGCAAGACTGCTTTCCAGTCTTTGTATATCCAGCGCCGTGTGCCGCCGACCTTCGTCCGCCACGGAACACCTGTTGCGCGCAGTGTCCAAACGCTGGGTTGCGCGAGCCACCGCGGCATCCTGCATCTGCAGCGAATAGAGCGCGATTTGCACGCGCTGCGAGGCCACCGTCATACCCTCAATATCCTGGCGCAACTGATGTACCTCCACAAGCAGCGCCTGAAGCGTATCGGGCTCCTTGGCAGGCGTCTGGCAAAACGCTGACCCCGTACAAAACATCACTGCAAACAGTGCGGTTTTTGGCATTTATTTCTCCTCAGCGGTAGTGTACCCGTATTTGAGAGCCGTCCAGTGCTTAGAAAAAGCAACGGCCAGCCTTATACTGTTGCACAAAGGACCGATTTTGAAATGGCGCAGCGGTTTCCACTCATCAGTTTCAACGCTGCGGCTGCGCGGGAGAAACTGCCGTATTTTGAACTGCGACAAAATACCAACGGCCTCCCTTCTTCAGCGCGACGTATTTCATATGTGTTTTCAAAAGTCCCGTCGATGTAGCCGGGATACCTGGCACCATGCCATTGCGGCTGTACGGAGACACAACCATCCGGTTTTTGTCGTGGTGCAAAACTTACCTACTTGGAACACTGGACGGGGCATACCTCTAAGGGACTTCCACCGCGGCATAGCTGCCCGGCGCGGCGGCGTTCACGGTGGCGGCAATCTTGCGGACGTGTACGATGCGCCATTGCGAATTGCCAAGCACGACCATTGCAATGGCGCGTGCCTTCAAATTCTGCTGCATCACAGTGTTCTTGTCCGTGGTAATCAGAACCTCGAACCCGGCTTCTTCGGTTGGTTTCAGCAACTCGCCATTTACAAGCCGGTCCCAACCCGCATCTTTAGCTGTTGTG
The DNA here is from genome assembly GCA_963838885.1 of Bryobacterales bacterium. GTDB lineage: Bacteria > Acidobacteriota > Terriglobia > Bryobacterales > Bryobacteraceae > JAICMB01. The sequence continues at coordinate 13,572 of CAWITB010000024.1, forward strand.
ACGGTGTGACGTGTGAGAAGCGGAATAAGCCGGGCCAGGTTACCGTGGTCAAACAGAATGCGCATCGACGGGGTTTGACAGTTTCGCGAGTAGGCGGATTTGGCGGGTCTAGACTACGGGCCGCAAACTCCAGAACGGCAACAATCTCTTCACGCGACACGTCGAACCACTCGATGATTTCGTCGATGGTTGCCCCGGATTCGACGTTTTCGAACACTGTGGACACCGGCATACGGATATCCTTGAACACCGACGCGCCGCCGACCTTGCCGGGGATGCTCTCCACGACGGGACATTGGGACCAATCGAGTTTATTTTCTCAGGGCGGTCTCGAACACTAAGGGCGATCTGTCGGCGTGACCGGCAATGAAACATCGACGAGCAGAGCGTGGTGACGTTTGCGGGAATGACGTTCCGCTCGTC
>CAWITB010000025.1:0-71072 GCA_963838885.1 Bryobacterales bacterium
TTGTCGCTAAAGCGCTGGTCGACGCGGACCAGGCCGCTATCTTCGCGCACGGGATTGCGATTGGTGGCGATCAGCTCGTCGGTTTGGGCATCAACAGGGATATGGCCAATGGGATAGGCGTCGATGATGGGCTTCAATTCAGGCGAAGTGGCGAGCGCCTGAGCGCGAACGGCGGCGCTGGGGACGAAACTGATGGAAGTGGTGGACAATCGTTGGCGCAGACCCTCGTAGCTGGCGAAAAAGAAGGTTTTGTCCTTGACGATGGGGCCGCCGAAGCTGCCGCCGAACTGGTTGAGCCGGAATGGCGGCACTTGCGCAGGGTCGAAGGGCGACCGCGTATCCAGCGCGCTATTGCGAAGAAACTCGAACACATCGCCGTGGAATTGGTTCGTGCCCGATTTTGTGACGACATTCACCTGCGCGCCGCCCATATCGCCATATTCGGCGGTGTAATCGGCCGTGCTGACGCGGAATTCGGCGATGGAGTCGGTGCTGACCTGCAGCCGTACATTGGCCTTTTGAGGCTGCTCCTGGATGCCGCTGGCATCGATGCCGTCCATGGTGAAATTGTTGTCGTCGCGGGAGTGGCCGAGGAAATGGATGCTGCGCTCATGTCCGCCGCCGACGTCAACGGCGCCGGGGGTCAGGGCCATCAGACCCGCCCACTCGCGGCCATCCAAGGGAATCTCGCGAACCTGTTGTGTTTGAATGACGCCGCCAAATTCGGCGGAACTGCGTTCGACCGGGGTGGTCGTCGCGGTCACGCTTACCTCATTCGTCACTGTGCCGATGTTCAGCCGCGCATCGAGCGTGCGCGTCTCGCCTACTTCCAATTTGACCTCGTTAAATACCACGGGAGCCATCCCAGGGGCCGAGATGCGGACGATGTACATGCCAACCGGCAGTGCGTTCAGCGAGTACGTTCCCGCGCCGCTGGCGGATGTTTCCCGATGGAAGCCGGTAGCGGGCGCGGTGATCTCGATTTGGGCGTGTGGAATCAGGGCGCCCGATGCGTCGGTCACCGTTCCGTTTAGGTTGGCGCGGTCGATCTGGGCCAGGCCGGCAATTGTAAATAGGAATATAAGCGCGCTTGCGCGTTTGAGCTCCATGGAGCGGGATGATATCACAGTAATTAAACGGATAAAAGGGCGTATCCCGATTAATCCGGAGCGGGGCGAAATGCGGCGGGTTGAAGAGATTGCACCCGTCTTGCTATTTGAGGCAATGTAATTAATTACTTCGAAGCGGCTTGTGAATAAAAGGGAATTGACGACGATCGTTGTTGCAGCCCTGAACCGCCCGGACGCAACGGGGCCAAAATCATAAAACGGACCACAGAGACAACGAGCGGTTCCTGTTCGAGCCGCCGTGGCGAGCCGACGATTGCGCCCGCGCCGGAATGGCTGGCCCAAATTCAAGCAGCCTCGAAGCGCTGGGGCGCCTGCAAGGTGACTGTGTGTGAGAGTAACAGCATCATTCGAGGAAACCCGAACGCTGCCCAAAGACCCGCAAACAATCTCACGATGACGCCATGTCTGTTTCTAGACACCAATGTGGCCGTTGACGCATTGCCGCAAGCCGCAAGGCCTTGAAGACCAGGTTTTGCGGCGTGCTCTATCGGAGTTTTCTCGCGCTACACCTCGCCGGCAATGCTTGCGGAATACGCCAGAGTGATGCCCGGTCCCAAGTTCAAGCCGGGACCGGAAGAGTTCGGATCACCCTGGCTGGGCTTTCCAGGCCGGCATATTGACGCAGCCTGAACGCGCCATCACGGCGCCAAACAGGAGGACCCACAATCGTTTTCTCGAATGCGCCGGCCCCCGATTCATTACCAGGAACTTAAGGCAGCGCGGCGCCAGGTGTTCTGGGCGATGCAGATGTAATAAAAGTTGGCGTCGCTCGACCAGTATCCGGCCGAGCAGGCATCGCTTGCATTGACCGGAGGCGTGGTATGGAGCGCGACCAGCGTGGGGTCGGCGGCGATGGTGGTGTGACCGGAGTTTTCCGTCGCGATCAGACCCGCGCCGACATAGACATCCTTGGATGAAATAAAAGCGCGCTCGTCGGAGCCAGTGGGGTCCCAGGTTCCATTGGTGGCGTGCCAGCTAAAGAGCGGGATGACATCGCTGGGGAAGTTGGCGATGCCGCTTTGCGCGCTGCATAAGCCGGAGCAGCTCAGCGACAGAGTGTGACCCACGGTGAGCATGCCGGCGTTCGAGATGTAAATCAGCGCGTTGCCCGTGCCTCCCGAGAGCGCCACCGTGATGCCGCTTGTGATGGAGTACACGACGGCCCCGAAACGTACATTGCAGGGCGTGGTGAAGGAACAGCTCGCGCCGACGTTTAGCGTGGCGTTATCAGTCCTGACAGCCGCTAAATCGGCGAGTTGGGACGCCAGGGTAGCCCCGCCACTGCCGCCGCCGGATCCGCCGCCCGCGGAGACGGTTTGGGGTTCCCAACGGTTGCTGGCGCCATCCCAAACCAGAGATTGACCAGTTTGGGGATTGGTGGAGGCGACGGGGTGGCCTTGAATTTGAGTGACCGTGGTGGAATTGGCGGGGCCGTTCACATCGCCCGACAGAGTCGTAATGCCGCTGCTTGAAACGGTCTGCGGCTCCCAGCGGTTGCTGGAGCTATTCCAGATCAGGGCTTGACCTGTCTGTGGACCCGTGGAGGCCACGGCATGGCCTTGAATTTGAGTGACCGTGGTGGAATTGGCGGGGCCGTTCACATCGCCCGATAAAGTTGTGATGCCGCCGCTCGAAACGGTCTGCGGCTCCCAGCGGTTGCTGGAGCTATTCCAGATCAGGGCTTGACCCGTCTGTGGACCCGTCGCAGCAATGGCATGGCCTTGAATTTGAGTGACCGTGGTGGAATTGGCGGGACCGTTCACATCCCCCGATAAAGTTGTGAAGCCGCTGCTTCCGGCGGCTTGCACGGCCCAGGTGTTGGGACTGACGCAGGCATAAAGGTTGGAGCCCGCCGCCGCAGCGGTATTAAAAAAGACGTCGCCCGTGTAGCAAGTAGCCGGAAGCGTCGTGCCGAATTTGACGGCGCGCTGGTCCACTGTGGCCGGGGCGGCAGGGAGCGGCGGGGCAAACGCAATCGGCAGGCAACCGATCGCGAGGAGCATCATGATGCTGACTCGGTTCATTCGATTACAAAACTCCTTATGAAGCGGCCTCGCGCCGTGCTGCACGTAGCAGCCGCCCGATTTCAGAGTACGGCGCGGCAGCGGGGCACGGCGCCGCGGTAAGCGTCAAGTGATTGAGGACGCAAGGAATTTGGTCGTAAAATCACGGGACTGCCCGATCGTCCAAGCCCGCGGCTACGATTTCGCGGCCATCGCTCGCCCGGTTTCGCGCTGCGCTCACGCTAGAATCCGAGTGGATTATGGCGGAGGCGGTTAGAACTGTTTTAATTACGGGAGCGGCGAAGAGAATCGGGCGGGGTATCGCCATTCACCTCGCCAAGAACGGCTTTCGCGTCGCCATCCATTATCAGTCCTCCGAAGAGGAAGCGCGCCGCACGGCCGCGGAATGCGGGGGAGCGGAACTGTTCCGCGCCAATCTCGAAAACGTCGCGGAGATCCGGCGCCTCTTCCGGGAGGTGGAAGACCGCCTCGGGGTTCTATACGGCCTGGTAAACAATGCGGCCCGCTTCACGCGCTTGGATCCGCTTGAGATCACCGAGGCCGATTGGGATTTCATTCACAGCGTCAATTTGAAAGGGACGTTTTTCTGCTGCCAGGAAGGCGCGCGGCTGATGAACAAGTCGGGCGCGGGCAGGATTGTGAATATCAGCTCGCTGGGGGGCATCCGGCCCTGGGCCGACCACGCCCATTATTGCGCCTCGAAGGCCGGCGTCATCATGCTGACCCGCGCGCTCGCGAAGGCGTTTGCTCCGCGCATCACGGTGAATTCAGTCGCTCCGGGGGTGATCCCCTTCGGGGAGCTCGACAAAGAGGCCGAGGCCATGGTGCGTGCTACGCCGGCCAAGCGGCCGGGCACGGCGGAGGAGGTCGCGGACGCGGTCCTGTATTTCCTGAATGCGACCAACTTCGTGACGGGGCAAGTCCTCGCCGTCGATGGCGGGCTCAGCCAGAGATAAAAAAAGCTCACATCGGGGGCCCCGTTTCCGAAATGATATTTGTGAGCCGCTTCTTCGAGGACGCCGCCAACCTGCTGGATGCCGCCGAGTGCGCGGCGCAGTCCGGCCAGGCGCCTTCGCACCTCACCATTGTGCTCGGCGCGGCGGGCGGTATCCGCATGATCGCCGATTCCGATTGGCCGCTCGACTCGCTGCAGGCCTTTCACGGCGCTTCCACCGTCTACCGTGTGAGCGGCCAAAACGACAACATCAGGGTGGAAGGCCGCGACGGCTCGCGCACCTGCGTTTTTGAAACTCCCAAACGGCCGAGCGCCGCCGCGCTCATCCTGGGCGGATGCGCTACCTGGATGCCCGCGCTTGTGTAGGCGATTGTCTAGAGCGGCGCAATCCTAAGGTTCACGCCCGAAATCGTCGACATCGAGAAGTTGCCCGAATTCCAGTGAAAATTAGCGGCTTTTGAGCCTGACGCCAGATCCATGCTCGCCCGGCGCCTGCGGCTCTGGTAATCTGGGCTTCTCAACAGGAGATCTCGTGCCTGAAGATGATCGGCTATTCTGATCCAACTCCCCCCGACGGTCCGCATCGGCGGCCATAAGATCAGGTCACGAGACATGGGAGCATATATACTAATTGCGCGAAAGAATATAGCTTTATGTCCAGCGTACCCGGCGCCGCATTGCTACGCGGCCCTGAACGAGATTTATTCATCGAAGAATTCGAAAAGGACCTGAAGTTCCTCCAGGTCTTCATGCTCATGATGAACCGGTCGTGTCCGATCCGGAATGTCGATCTGGTGTGGACCGAGAACGGACCTTCCGGGAGGTCGGGATGGCGGCACATGGGAACGATCGAGGCGCTCGGCGGCCCTTGCTCGCGTCTGCTGCACTGTTCACCGGGTAATCCCCATCCGGCCTTCTGCAACATCATCAACGATCACGGACTGCGGGAATCGGAGTCCTGTCTGGTTTCCGACAAAGCGGCGGAGCAGCGAGTGTCGCGCACGGGAAAGGCGGAAGTCTATCGCTGCCATTTCGGGCTCGTCGATATCGCGGTTCCGGTGATCTCGAATGGAGCTCATGTAGCGACGCTGTTCAGCGGGCAGGTGTTGAATGACCCGCCTAGCGAAGAAGGATTCGCGCAAATCGTGAGAGATGTCGCGCACTTGCCATATATCAATCTTAACGAGCTGCGCCAGGCGTACTGGAATGCCGCGATTGTTTCCGGCGAAGATATCCAGGCCACGGTTGGCATTCTCGAGGTCTTCGCCGAATACCTGGCGTCGTCATGGGAGCGTCTGTATAAGGCCGTACAACAGGAACGGCAGCATTACCGTGAACTGGAGATCCGGCGCAAGGAGTTTGCGTACCTTGTACTGACGGGCGCAGCGGCGGAGAATCCCGACGCCCGGACGGCGCTCGCGCGCACCGGCTTGCGGAACTGCCCGAATCGCGCCTTGGTGGCGCAGTGGCAGACCGTCGGCGGGTCATCGTCACAGGTCGATTCCGACCGTGAAGTCACCGCCGTTTTGCACGCCATCGACGAAGTCTGCGAACGCCTCGACAATGTCGTTCATGCCTACATCCCCGGCCGCGGCGTTTGCATTTTCGTCCATGAGCGTTGCGGCTCGCGGCGGCAGACAGGCCGCCTGAATGCTCAGGAACTGGCGCAAACGATCCTTCATGCCGTCGCGGAGCGCAGCTCTCTGCGCGTACGAATCGGGATTGGCGGAAGCAAGAGCGAGTTTGCCCAGCTCGGAGAATCCTATCACGAGGCGAGCGTGGCTTTATTGGTCTCGCAGGCCGCCATTGCGGCGTATCGCGCCTCGTCCGAGCCGGAGTGCGAAGCGACAGTAGTGGCGGCGCAGATTCCTGATCTCCTGAAGGAGCGGCGCTTCGAAGAGGCGCGCCTTGCGCTGCACTCTTTGCCCTTTCACCTGGGGCGCCAGTTTGGGGCAAACCTTGGCGTCGAAAAGCGCATTCTGCTGTCCACGCTCGGCGCTATGCTGGCAGCGGCCCAGAAGCTTGGCTGCGAGGGCAGTATAACCGCGGAACTTCATAAGGAGGCTGGCGAGAGTCTGGCGCGGGCCGACAGTCCTTTCGAAGTACACGAAGCCTATTCGCGGTTGGGCGAAAGCATCCTCGATGAAATTCGACAGATCTATCTGGACAAGCACAGCCGACTGGTGGACCGCGTCTGCCGCCTGATCGAGCGCAGCATTGCCGAAGGCAGGACGATGACTCAAAGCTCGCTGGCGCGAGCGCTGGGGGTTTCGACTAGTCATCTGAGCCGCGTGTTCCGGCAGACCACCGGCGACACCTTCGAGCGGTACGTCGTGCGGCGCCGTGTAGAGCTGGCCCGGCGTTTGTTGTTCGATCCGGCGCACAATGTGTCCACGGTTGCGCGGCAGTGCGGTTTCAAGGACGCCAGCTACTTCGCGCGCGTGTTCCGCCGGATTGTGGGTTGCTCACCGGCGGAGTACAGCTTACGACCGGGTGAACCTGGGCCGGCGAACTACGGCATCGCCATGTCCCGCGCTCCGTCGGGGAGCGCTGCGCGCCGCTGAAAAATACCGCGCTGTCCCGGTATTTGTTTGACCGGGTGGCGCACACAAGCAATAAAGTGCTGCAAACGGCGGAAAATTCGCTGTTCGCGCCCTCCGGCTGCGGGTATTCTGTCTCTTACCTCACAGGGAAATGAAAAGAACATTCTCTGCCCTTGAGCAGAAGCTGGCGATCGATGGGGCGTCCCGGTGCGCACGGAGCCGCTCCCGCTTGAATTTCCCGGCATCCATCATATGGATGAGCAGGAAGTCGAAGCAGCGGCGCGGGTACTGCGTTCGCGCTCGCTATTTCGCTACTACGGCGTCAATCTGCAGTTCGAAGCGGACCAGTTCGAAGCGGAGTTCTGCGCGTTCACGGGCGCGCGTCGCGCGCTCGCCGTCGGCAGTGGAACAGGCGCGCTGCACGTTGCGCTGGCTGCGCTGGGCGTTGGACCCGGTCAGGAAGTCATTGTTCCCGCGTTTCTGTGGGTCGCGATTGCGGCTGCGGTCGTGAACCTCGGCGCCATTCCTTTGCTTGCCGACATCGACGACACCTTCTGCCTCGACCCCGCTAATGTGGAGCGGCGCATTACGCCCCACACACGGGGTATTGTCATGGCTCACATGAGCGGCGCAGCGGGCGATGTTCACGGAATCCGCGAAGTGGCGCGACGGCACGGACTTTTTCTCCTCGAAGATTGCGCGCAGTGCGCGGGCGGTACTGTGGATGGCCAGAGCGTGGGCACTTTTGGCGACGCCGCCATCTTCAGTTTCCAGATGAATAAGAACATTACGTCCGGCGAGGGCGGCTGTGCAATCACGAACGACGATCGCCTGTTCGAGCGTATGTTCGCGTCGCACGATCTGGGCTATGCGCGGGACCAGAGCGGCCATCTTATTATGGATCACCCCGATCTGCTGCTATGGGGCCGCGGCTATCGAATGGACGAGCTTCGCGCGGCCGTGCTACGGGTACAGCTCGCAAAACTGCCTCATATCATCGCAGCGATGCGGCGGAGCAAGCAGCGGATTTGCGCCGCGCTCGCGGCCATGCCGGAGATAAGGCTGCGGCGGCTGATCGATCCCGCCGGCGATACATCCTGTTTTCTGTTGACCATGTTTCGCGACGGCGCGACTGCCCTAGCAGCGCGGGATGCGCTGCGCGCCGAGGGCGTCAGTACACATTCCCAGGGAATCGCCAACATTCTACTGAAGGATTTCGGTCTGCACGCGTACTACAACATCGCCAGTCTGGTGCGGCGCAGCAGCGTGGAGCGCGGCGGGTTTCCCTGGAGTCATCCCGCCAACAAGGGACTCGGCGGGGGTTACGAGCGCGGAGCATGCCCCGTGGCGGACGACCTGTTCGAACGCACTCTCATGCTTCCGATTCCGTCCTGCCTGACGCCGCGGGACGAAGACGACATCATTGCGGCGTATGACAAGATGACGGCGGCGCTCGCCGAACGGAGAGAATCACGGCGAAGGAGTTAAAATTGCAAACAGTCGGAAGAAGACAGTTCGTTTACGGCGCGACGGCGGCCATCGCCACCGCCGGTTTCCCGATTCTCGGAGCCAATGACCGGGTTTCGCTGGGCGTTGTAGGCCTCGGCGGACGAGGAACGGATCACCTCAAGTACTACTCGACCTTCCCGGCGGACTGCCGGATCGCGGCGATCTGCGATGTAAACCAGGCGGCCCGCGAGCGCGCCGGCGCATTGGTGCGCAAGCTCTGCAATTACACGCCAGTCGAATACACAGACATGCGCGAGCTGTTCGATTCCAAAGAGATCGACGCTGTTTCCCTACCTCTTCCGAATCACTGGCACGCGCTCGCCACGATCTGGGCCTGCCAGGCGGGCAAGGATGTTTACGTCGAGAAGCCGGCCAGCCACAATCTTTTCGAATCGGGACAAATGGTCGCGGCGGCGCGTAAATACAAGCGCATGGTGCAGGTCGGTTCGCAGAGCCGCTCTATTACTCACAAAAAGCACGCGGTGGAGTTGCTGCGCGGCGGCGTTATCGGGGAGGTGTATCACGGGCGCGGGCTTTGCTTCCGCCGTCGCTTTTCGATTGGGCACACGCCGGATGCGCCCGTTCCGGCGGGCCTCGACTGGGACCTCTTTCTCGGCCCCGCGCAGATGAAGCCGTACAGCAAAAACAAGTTCGCATATAACTGGCACTGGTTCTGGGACACGGGCAACGGAGATATCGGCAACCAGGGGCCTCATGAGTTGGACATCTGCCTGTGGGGCCTGGGCCGCGGCGGATGGCCTTTATCCGCGGCCTCCACCGGCGGCAAGTACGTCTGGAAGGACGACCAGGAGACGGCCAATACCCAGCAGGCCGCGTTCGAATTTGACGGCGCGCAAATTACTTTCGACGTGCGCAATCTGCCCACGACGCCCGAGGGTCTGGTCCCCATGCGCAAACGGAGTTTCATCGGCAATATCTTCTTCGGCGATCTGGGCGTTATGGTCGTGGATGCCGACGGCTTCCAGGTTTACCGGAGCACGCTGGCCGGGGTCCGCCCCGGACAGGGCGAGCCGGAGGCGAGGCGAGCCGAGACATACGAGAAAACGATGGACGAGAAAGCGGTCGAAGGAGACGAAGAAGCTACCAAGCCGCACATGAAGAACTTCCTGGACGCGGTGCGCGCGCGCGATTACCGGAAGCTCAACGCGGATATTGCCATCGGCGCCCGCGCCGCCTCATTCGTTCATCTCGCCAACATCAGCCTGAGGACGGGCCGCACGCTCCGGGTTTCGCAAACCACGGGAATGTTCATCGACGCGCCAGAGGCTAATGCCCTTTTCTCGCGGGATTACCGGCCACCGTACGTGGTCCCGGCGGTGGTCTGACTCATGAGGATCGTTGTCCTTTTCCTGTGCCTGCTCGCAAGCGCCGCGGCGCAAGAGATAACCGCGCTACGCGCCGGCGTGGCGCGCGCCGACATCACGCCCACGGTTTCGATGCCGATGTACGGCTATGCGAACCGCGAATGCGGGCCGTCGAACGGAATCCACGATCCGCTGCACGCGAAGGCGCTGGTGCTCGAAAGCGGCGGGGGCCGCATCGCGATCGTCACGCTCGATCTCGGCAGCATCGTCTCGGAACACCTGAAGGATGAGGTGAAGACGAAGCTGAATATCCCGGTGCTGCTGCTGTCGGCATCCCACGACCACTCCGCGCCCTCCTTCCTGCCCTTTGGAAGCGCCCCGGTTCGCGACAACTCCGGCGCCGCGTATCAGGCCGAACTGGAGCGAAAGATCTTCGGCGCCGTCGAGCAGGCGTCGAAATCCATGTTTCCCGCCAAGCTCGCCGCCGGGCGCGGCTCGATTCAACTCGGCTATAACCGCCTCATACCCCAAGAAGACGGCCGCTCGCGCGTCGCTTATCGAAATCCGGAGCGCATCCCGTATGGCCCGGTCGATCCGGAATTCATGCTGCTGCGTGTCGACGATGACGCCGGACATACGCGCGCCCTGATCGTCCAGTATGCCGTGCACGGGGTTGTGCTGGGGAAAACGAATTGTAAGTTCTCCGCCGACTATCCAGGGGTGATGCAGGTCGCGGTGGAACGCGAAATCCCGAGCGCGCAGGTAATGTTCGTCCAGGGCGGCGCGGGCGATATCAACCCGCTTTTTATGGGCCGTACGGGGGACGAAGCGACCGATTTCGGCATCGCGCAAAAAATGGGAGAGTTGCTGGCGGCGGAAGTCTTGAAAGCGAACCGAAAGGCGGCCAGTGTTGAAGCGGGTCCGATTCGCTCGCGCAGCGAACTGCTCGACTTCCGCAACCGGTGGGATAAAAACAAGAAGCTCGATGTGGGAATCACGACGGTGCTGATCGGAAAGAATATCGCCATCGCCACCGTACCCGGCGAGCCGTTTCACAGGTTGCAAAAAATGTGGAAGGCTCAGGCCGACGTGGCGTACCCGTTCTTCTTTGGCTATACCTATTCGAATGGCGGAACCTGGGCCGGATATATTCCCGATCTGCGCTCGGCCGCACGCGGCGGTTATGGCGCCGATGCATCCACCACGATCGAAGTGGGGGCAGGCGAGCGCATTATCCAGCAGCATCTGATCAATCTCTATGACATGCAGGGGATGTGGCGCGATAAGCCCGGAAATCCGTAGCCATGAATACCAGCCGGCGCCAATACTGTAAGCTGCTCGCCGCCGCTCCGCTGTTTGCCTCGGGATCGGACGCGGCGCCGGAGCCCGCTCTGTTCCGCCCCGCTATCTGCGCGTATTCGTTCCGCCAGGAGCTGAAGAGCGGGCAGATGACCTATGCCGACGTGATCCGCATGGCCGCCGGCTCCGGGGCCGATGGAGTCGATCTTACGGCCTACTGGCTGCCCGACACGAACGATGAGACGCTGTTCGCATTGAAAAGGCTGGCGTACCGGCTTTCCGTGTCCATTTATTCCGTCGGGATTCGCGCGCGCATGGCGCAGCCCACGCCCGAACTGCAGGATGCCGCGGTCGCTTCGGTGCGCCAATGGCTGGGCGTCGCGCAGCGCCTCGGAGCAAGCCACCTGCGCCTGTTCGGAGGCGATGTGCCAAAAGGCGCCACGGAGGATCAGGCTGTCGGCTGGGCGGTTGAAACCCTGAAGCGCTGCGCGGAAGAGGCCGGCCGCAAGGGCATCGTTCTGGGCCTCGAAGACGATGGGGGCATAACCACCACTGCGGAAAGAACTGTGGAGATTGTAAGAAAGGCAGACTCGCCCTGGACCGGCGTGAATCTCGACGTCGGGAATTTCGTGGGCGATGCGTACCGGCAGATCGAAGTCTGCGCTCCGTTTGCCAGCAATGTGCATTTCAAGTCGCGCGTCCGGGTGGACGGGCGGCGCCAGTCCGCCGACTGGCCGAGAATGCTCCGCATTCTGCGGAAGGCCGGATATCGAGGCTATCTAGCTCTCGAGTACGAATTGGAAGAGGACCCGCGCGTAGCCGTGCCGCAACTAATCGGCCGCATGCGGGAATCGATTGGGGCCGCGTAGCGCTTCGCCTATCGATTGAGCATTCGCCAGAGGAGGGAAAGTGACAAGAAAACACCTGTCGTTGATAGTTAGATGGCTCGCCATCGGCGCCATGAGCGCCGTCTTAGCGTCCGCCCAGGTCAATGAAAGCAATGTTACCGGTGTAGTTCAGGACAGCTCCGGCGCGCCCGTCGCGGACGCATCGATTCAACTAACCAACATTGGCACTGGAGAAAGCTTTGCTCAAAAATCCGACAAGACCGGGCTTTATCGTTTCGTATCGCTGAAGTACGGCAACTATCGCCTCGAAGTGGAACGCGCCGGGTTTAAAAAGTTCGTGCGCGAACCCGTCGAGCTCTCTACGGGGCAGACCACGACAGTGGACGTCACGCTCACGGTAGGCGAGCAGAGGCAGACCGTGTCCGTCACTGCCGAATCTCCGCTCCTGAGAACGGAAACGGGCAGTCTTGGTTCCACAATTTCGACCAAGATGCTGGACGACCTGCCGGTGATCGGCCGTAACCCGTATGTATTGCTAAAACTATCGCCCGGGATCGCATACACGACCGACACTCAGAATATCCACGCGTATGACAACCATGGCGCCTCGGAGTTCGACTCCAACGGATCGGCCTCGGTGTCGGAGTTCCTTTTGGACGGTATTCCCAATATGCGCGTCGATATGGCCGGTTTCATCCCCTCGCCAGATGCCGTGAACGAGATGCGTGCACAGACCAATGCCTACGACGCCGAGTACGGACACACCGGCGCCGCCTTTATCAACGCTTCCACCCGCAGTGGTACAAATCAGATCCACGGAACTGCCTACTGGTACTTTCGCAACGACGCGCTGAACGCCAACGACTTCTTCAATAACCTCAACGGCGTTTCAAAGGGAGCATTCAGCAACAACACTTATGGCGGGTCTGTGGCGGGTCCGGTGTGGATTCCGAAAGTCTACAACGGAAAGAATCGCACGTTTTATTTCTTCAATTTTGAGGGCCTCCATCTTCGCGAGACCGATGAGGCGCGCGCTATCGTCCCCACCGTGCTCGAGCGCGCGGGCGACTTCTCGCAGACAACCGACGTAAAGGGCCGGCCGTACACCATATATGACCCGGCGACCACGCGTCCGAATGGCTCCGGATATGTTCGCGATCCATTTCCGGGCAACATCATTCCGAGCAGCCGCATGGACCCGGTGGCAATCCACGCGTTGGCTTACTATCCCCTGCCCAACTTGGCGCGTACGTCAACTTCGCAGCAGAACTTTCAAACTCCGCAGCTCAATGGGACGAATTGGACGAGCCTCCTGGGCCGCGCCGACTATAGCGTGACGGATATGCAAAAATTGTTTGTCCGTTACGGCTGGAATACTCGCTTCGACCCCAGCACGCCGGCCTACGGCGCGGCTTGCTGCACTGCTGCTGGAAATGCCAACGGCACCGATGAATTCAGGCGCGGCAACATAACCGGCGGCGTCGGCTATACGTGGATCGTGAGCCCTCGCACCGTACTTGACTTTCGCATGGGGGTCACCCGCTACTTCGACGGCGACTATATCTTCGGGGATAACTTCAATATCGCACAGCTCGGTTTTGCCCCTTCGTTCGTCAATAGCGTGACGCACCTGGAGTTCCCGCGTTTCGTCATGAACGACGATCTTGATTCCCTCGGAGCGAATTCGGAACCCGACCGTACGAAGATTGTCCAGTACAATCCGAGTATAAATATCCACACCGACATCGGACGGCACGCTATAAAGTACGGGTTCGAGTATCAGATCGCACAGGAAAACTTAATCAACCCACTTCGCTCTACCGGCAAATTTACATTCGACCGTACGTTCACCCAAGGACCCGACCCGACCAAAAGCGCAACCAACGACGGGGATGACCTTGCTTCGTTCCTCCTGGGAGACGTCACGAGCGCCTACGCGAATATCGCCGCGGACCCCGCGCTCGAAAACAAGTATTTCGACGGCTACATCCAGGACGACTGGAAGGTCACCGGCCGCCTGACACTGAACCTGGGAATCCGTCTGGAACATGAAACCGCGGTTACCGATCGCTTCAACCGCCTCAACGCCGGGTTTGACCCCTCGGTTGCTAATCCGTTAGCCGCGCAAGCGGAGGCAAACTATGCGGCGAACCCCATTCCGCAACTGCCCTCGCTGAACGTCCAAGGCGGTATGCAGTTTGTCGGCGCCAATGGCGCGCCGCGAGGCGCGTTTAACACGGCGAACCTGATGTGGGCGCCGCGATTCGGGTACGCACTGCGGCTGACTAACTTCATGGTGTGGCGCGGCGGCTTCGGACTCTACTACATTCCCAATAACCTGTCGAATTATGCAATGGACGGGTTCAGCACGCAAACCAATATGGTCACCTCGCTGGACGGTAATCTCACTCCCTATAACACGTTATCCAATCCGTTCCCGAGCGGTCTTACCCAGCCGCAGGGCGCGGCGGGAGGATTGCTGACCGATATTGGACACTCGATGACGGAAGGCGTCATTCCGTCCGGCGGCGCGGCGCCTGACTTTAAGAACGGCATGAGCGAGCAGTTCTCGACCGGCTTCCAGTTTCTGCTGCCGGCGCACGTTTCCATGCAAGCCTCTTACGTGGGGAATGTTTCGCAGCGGCTCACCATAACGCGCAACATCGACCAGTACCCGAATCAGTATCTGGCGCTGCGTACGGGCCTGAATGCGAAGGTTCCAAACCCCTTTTACGGCGTCATCACCGATCCGACAAGTGCCCTCAGCGCGAGCACGATCACGGTTGCACAACTGCTTTCGCCCTACCCACAGTACACTGGTATCACGCAGACGTTACTGCCGTACGGGCGGTCGAATTATAACTCGCTGCAGGTTGAGGTGAAGAAGCGCCTGGAAAAGGGACTAACCCTCGGCGGCGCATATACCTTCTCGAAATATATGGAAGCCGTTACGTATCTGAACGCCAACGATGCCGCGCCCGCGCATGTTGTTTCCAGCGCCGATCACCCTCACATCGTCTCATTGTACGGCACGTACGAACTGCCAATCGGTCCAGGCAAGCCTTTTTTGTCCACTAGCAATCCGGTACTGAAGCAGATCGTCGGAGGATGGCAGGCCGGTTGGATCGGTACTATCCAGTCGGGGTCGCCTTTGTCTTTTTCAGGCGCCGAGCGGGTCGCTAAGTCGGACGCCAACCCGAACACAATCGCCGAGTGGTTCGATGTGAATCAGTTCGCGGTACACCAACAATACACACTGACGCAGCTCTCGCCGCGAGTGGCCGATTTGCTTTCTCCCGGCATCGTGGATTGGGATCTTACCGCGATGAAAGCCTTCTACATTAAAGAAGGCTTCAAGCTCACGTTCAAGACTGAGTTTTACAACGCCTTCAACCACCCGCAATTCTCCGCGCCCAATACGACGGTCACTAGTTCTAATTTCGGGCGCATCACTGGCACGGCTAGTATTCCGCGTCAGATCCAATTGAGTCTGCGTCTCGCGTTCTGATGATCGTCCGCGACTCTATCCTTGCCGGCGTAATCGCGTGCATGTGGCTGGGCGCGCAGACGGCGCCGGTTGTATTTGATGTCACGGCGCAAGGAGCCAAAGGCGACGGGAAAACGCTTGACACCGCGGCCATTCAGAAAGCCATTGATTCCTGTCACAAAACCGGCGGCGGAGTTGTGTACTTCCCCAATGGCAACTTCCTGAGCGGCATGATCGAGCTGAAGAGCCACGTTACGCTTCGCTTGTCGCCTGGCGCGACTCTGTCCGGCAGCCGCAGCATAGAAGATTACGCCCGGCCTCATCTCGTTTATGCGCAGCGGCGCGGAGAACATCGCCATAGACGGCGGCGGCGCGATCAACGGCAACGGCGACGCTTTCTGGGATGCCGATTTCAAACCGAAAAGCAGGCGGCCGATGCCGGTAATCGAGCTGGTGGAAAGCAAGGATATCCGCATCGAGAATATCCGGATTCGCAACGCGGCGGGGTGGGGAATTCACCCGCTTGTATGCGATCGCGTGCTGATCCGGGGAATCTCAATTATCAACGACTATCGCACTCCCAACACCGACGGCATCGACCCGGATTCGACCCGCAACCTGCTGATCGCCGATAGCTATATTGAAACGGGCGATGACGCGATCGTGCTTAAGACCACGGGGCGGCTCGGAAAACCGGCGGCGCCTACGGAGAACATTGCGGTGACGAACAGCGTATTGATGAGCGACGATGCCGCCCTGAAACTCGGAACTGAAAGCCATGGCGATTTCCGGCACATTCGGGTTTCCAACTGCGTGGTTCGCAAGAGCGCCGAAGGGGTGGCCATCTACGGAAAAGATGGCGGAACTTTCGAGGACGTGAATTTTTCCGGCCTTTCCATCGAGACCTCCTCGATTTCCAAGCGGAGGACGTATCCGATCTATATCGATCTCGACCGCCGCACCGCGGAGTCGCGGCAAAGCCGGATTCGCAACATCGTGTTCAGCGACATCACCATAGAGACGAAGGGGCGCGTGCTGCTGACGGGCATGGCGGAGCAGCCTTTAGAGGATTTGTTTTTTCGCAATCTACGGATGCGCATTACGGGATTCGAATCGCTGGAGCGCGCCTCGCAGCCACTCGGCGCTGGCAGGGTAAAGCCGCTGGCGCGACGAATCAATCGCGGACCGACGCCGGCCGCATTCGCCGCCGCTAACGTAAGAGGCCTTATGCTGGACGGCTTTAGCATTGAGTGGGACCCTCCGGCTGGCGATGTGGTTCCGGAGCGGCATGCGCTATACCTGGCCGACGCGGCACAGGTCACGATCAGAGGCTTTCAGGGTCGTCCCGCCGTGGCCAACGGCAAACTGGCTGCAATCGGGCTGGATCGCGCTACCGGCGTGTTTGTCACGGGCAGCAAGCCCGCGGAAGGAACCGCCGTGTTCGTGGGCCGGAAAGGTGGGACGCCTGCGGACGTCTTGTTCAGCGGCAATGACCTCCGCCATGCCGGAAAAGAAATGGTCGAGGGCGCGGTGTACATGGCGGCCCCGTGAGGGCCGGCTGTTATGCGGCACTCTCAAACAGGGCCAGCCGCGAAGATCCAACATCCCGGTTCTCGCATTTACGCTGGGCTCAGCTTTGCTCAAGACCCTTCTGTTTGGGTTCGCGCCGGCTTGGCACGGCTCGAAGGCAAGCGTCGGCAAAACCCTGAGATCGGGGCGCAGCTCGGCCGGTTCTTCCGGACAGCGCTTCGCGAGAGGACTCATCGCCACGGAAATCATGTTGTCTCTGGTGCTGCTGGCTGGCGCGGGTCTGCTCATCCGGAGCATCGCCAACTTCGCTTCGGAGCCTTTGCGGTCTATGTCTGACCGCCTCATTGCGAAACGTTATCCCTATGCGCGATTACCGCAGAGAACCTCTTTCCGTCCGCAGTCACGGTCCAGGCTGGATTCCGCTTGAACGCTCCCGCGCGGATCACGGGAACATCGACTACGCTGGGGGGCTGGGCTGAAATGACAGACCGGTTTAGCTTTCGCGACCGGAATCGCTCGTCACCTCCGCATCGCCGATCATCAAGCCCGTCCGAACGCTAAATCAACCCTCCATTTCGTTCCGAGAAGCCGTTGTTCAAGCCTGCCGCTTATAGCGGCGATTTGGAAGGCGAGCAAGAGTCGATCCCCGATCCCTAGCGCTGCGCCGGAGCCGTCTCCAGATCTTCCGGTGGGGGAGGCAGCGTGAGCCATTTCGATTCGTAGCCGCGCGGCACGATGTAACGGCTGCTCGCGGTTGGAAAGATAAATGTCGCGGTCGTGGGCGGCTGCCCGGGTGAGGGAACGCGTGATCGGCGCGCCTCGCCTCCGCGGTCTCGAAGATCCGCGGAGCGCGGCGGCGGGAGAGTCGTCCGGCATCGCATAAAATGGCATTCGCACACCTCCAATGTCGATGCTCTCGAGCAGGATCGAAATCACAAAGTTTGGATTTGCGCCGAGCAAATGCTGCATGCGCACTAGGCGTCCGCGTACCACGCTGCCCGCTGGAATAAGAACCTGGGTCGATTTGTCCATGCGAACCGGCTTCCGTACGGTAGCCTTGACGGCGTCGCCCGCCGCCGCGGTAGCGGTATCGATAGGATCGGCGAAAGCCAGCGTCAACGGCAGACCCGCGGTCACGATGGGCGGCGCGGCCTTTGCCGGGTTTTGAGCGGCGCCGCTCGCCGCCGGCGAATCGTCGAAACGCAACGTCGCCTCACCGTGATATTGATGGCACCCGGAATATGCGGTAATGCTGTTGTTCTCGGTCCCGTCCCGAAGAAAAAAATGCAGCTCGCTGCGCTTGGGAATCAGGAAGTCGCCGGTTCCGATTCGCATCGTTTCATAATCCATACTCATATCCGCGGCGCACGCTTGTGTTTCCGCAGAGAGCTCGGGCGTATTCGCGGTCAAGCGTTTCAGCTCGAACTTCGAGGGATCGATCCAAAATGCGCCGCTGAAGGCGGAAACGACCCAACCGGCCCCGGCCTTTACGTTGTAATGGCTGGAAGCGAGAGGAACCCGATATTCGTATTTGTATACGCGTTTCCCTTCCAGGTCCTCTTCGCCGTCGAAAACAAAAGTAACGCCACGATTCCCGAAGATATCGCCGATGAGCGTGCCCAAGGGGCCGGTTCCATACGGGCCGCCTCCGATAAAATCGAGGATGTCGCGCGAGTCGAATTTGTTTGCGCCGGCCCACGAGCCGATCTCGCGTCCCTCGGAGACTTTGACGTCGAGATGCAGGCGATCCGTGGCCTCGAGTTCGAGCTTGTAGGCGCCTTTCTTGCGGGCGCCCGCGACCTGATCGCAAGAACTGGGCAACGCAGTGGCGGCCGCAAGCCGGAAATAGTTGCGATCAACCGTTTGGGAGCAGATATAGTTTGGGACCCGCTCCGTTCTATCTAGGAGCCTATCGCGCGCATGGGTCAGAATGGCGGTCGCGCCGGACGGGGTTTGGGCCATTGCCACTGACACTGCGAACCAGAGAGTGCCCCAACGCATATTCGCGTCTTTCAGTGTAAGCCTTGTGGGTTGGGACTTGTGGGGTGCGACTTGTGGGGTGGATCGGCGGCCACGGCCCAACGCGTGCCGGGCCGCCGTCAATTACAGGTACTGGACACAGAACCAAATGAGGAGGATAAAAAGGCAAACCACGCCAATGATGTAGTAATACTTCATTGCCGGTTCCTTCTATACCGCCGGCGCGGTCTGCGTGGTGGTCACCGCGTGCCGCCGCAGCGGGTCCATGCCGCCGCCGATAACCGATGCGACAAGACCACATAGCAGGCCGCCAAAGATCACCAGCGAAACAGTGGAAGCGTCGCCGGCTGCAATGGCCGCAATCTGCGGCGCGTTCACGCCGTTCGCGGTCTGCGTAGCCGTGATGGGCGTGCCATTAGACGCGATAGCGGCCGTTCGCACCGCCGAGAGGGACGTGCCGATGAGTCCCCAGGACATCCAGAGCGCAAACGCGAACGTCGCCATCATGGTGAGGCCCCAGGTGACCAGTCCGTGTAGCGCTCCGCTGCCGGAGACGTTGGCGGACAAGCGCGCCGTAACATAAGCGCCGGCCAACAGGGAGAAGAAGCAGGTCACGAAGAACCAAGCTTCGGACCAAGCGGTAATGCCGCCCGGGTTGTTCAACATAAAGCCGATGAATAGCCCGAAAGCTGCAAATACCAACTCCATTCCAAGGGCCACGAACGTTCCGCCAAAAACGGCCGGCCAAGAGACCCGTTTCAGCGGAATTACAACGCGATTGTCGGGAAAAGTTTCAGTGAACGTCATAACAACTCCATGCCATTGTTATGAGCAATACCGTTACCAAATTGAGAGTCACTTTGTGACTCGGGACCGTGTACTTTTAAACTGTCGCTACGGCGGAGCAGTCGGGGTGTCCGCAGTTACATAGTATGTCGGAAGTCCCCGCCTCCCCTTCGCAGTAAGCGCCGCAATAGCGGCTTCCCTCCCTAGCGGGACAGTTACAGCTGGGGTGAGCGCACTTTTTTTGTTCATCGGCCATAGCCTGATGGACTCCGCCGCGACCGGGATGTTACAGCTAACGCGGCGAAACCCTAGCGATGTAGCGTGGGTCTAGGAAGTGGGCAATCACCCGAAAGGAGAAGCGGTGGCACAAACAGGCGGAGACGTCCTTATCGATGTTATTCATGAGTGGGGAGTCGATTATATTTTCGGAGTTCCCGGCGATGGGATTGACGGAATCATGGAATCGCTGCGCCAGCGGCAGGATAAGGTCAAATTTATTCATTGCCGGCATGAAGAAGGCGCGGCCTTCGCGGCGGTCGGTTACGCCAAGGTGACGGGCAAGCTCGGCTGCTGCATTGGAACCTCCGGACCCGGCGGCATTCACTTATTGAACGGTCTTTATGACGCCAAGCTCGATTCCGTTCCGGTGCTGGCGCTCACCGGCATGCAGGCCCACGACGTCGTCCATACGTACACGCAACAGGACGTGGAGCTCGACAAACTCTTCATGGATTGCTGCGTTTACAACTGTCGCGTCATGGGACCGGATCACATGGAGAACGTGGCGGAGCTGGCCTGCCGCGCGGCGCTGTCCTACCGCGGCGTTTCGCATATCTGCACGCCGATCGATTTTCAATCCATGGAGGTAAAGAAGGGACTCCGTTCCGAGCGTAACGTCAAGGGCCACGTATCGAACGTATGGGCGCACAGCGCCCGGCTTCCCGATCCGGATGCGGTGCGGGAGGCGGCCGAGCTATTGAATGCGGGCAAGAAGATCGTCATTCTGGCAGGCGCCGGATCATTGCGCGCCACCGACGAATTGGAGCAGGTCGCGGAGAAGCTCGGCGCGGTAATCGTCAAGCCGCTGCTCGGAAAGGCTGCGGTACCCGACGACAGCCCTTATACCACGGGCGGCATCGGACTGCTCGGCACCAAGCCGTCGCAGGATGCGCTGGAGGATTGCGACACGCTGCTCATGGTGGGCACATCTTTCCCTTACATCGAGTTTCTGCCCAAGCCGGGGAAAGCGCGCGGCGTGCAGATCGAAATCGATCCCAAGCGCATCGGTTTGCGTTTTCCGGTCGAAGTCGGCCTGGTGGGCGACAGCAAACTGAGCTTGCGGCAATTGCTTCCATTACTGCGGCGCAATGAGAATCGCGGTTTCCTCGCGGAAGCTCAGGCCGCTATGCGCGACTGGAACAAGAAAATGGAAACCTACGCCACGGCAACGGGGATGCCGATGAAGCCGCAGGTGGTAGCGGCGGAAATCGGCAAGCGCCTTGCCCACAACGCCATCACGTGTTGCGACTCGGGAACGATTGCGACGTGGTGGGCGCGGCACATCCCTTCGAAGCGCGGGCAGACCCACACTCTTTCCGGCACCCTGGCGACCATGGCTCCCGGACTGCCTTACGCCATCGGCGCGCAAGTGGCGCATCCCGACCGGCAGGTCGTCGCATTCGTCGGCGACGGCGGTTTCACGATGTTGATGTGCGAGGTCGCGACGGCGGTGAAATACAAACTCCCCATTAAGGTTTTCATTATCAAAAACAACGTTCTGGGGCAGATCAAGTGGGAGCAGATCGTGCTGCTGGGAAACCCGGAGTTCGGAGTATCGCTCGAGCCGAACATCGATTTCGCGGCGTTTGCGCGCGCTTGCGGCGCGACCGGTTTGACCGTCAGCGATCCGAAGAACTGCGCGGCGGTGGTGGAGCAGGCCTTCGCGACGCCGGGACCGGTCGTGGTGGAAGCGCTGGTGGATGCGAACGAGCCGCCCATGCCTCCCAAGGTCACGGTAAAGCAGAGCGCGCATTTCGCCGAAGCGCTGGCGCGCGGAACCGCCGATAGCAGCGGCATCATCAAGACCATTCTTGGGGACAAGGTCCGGGAATTGGTGTAAACGCGCTCGATGAAAATCGACGGCGTGAATGTCTCGGCGTTTAAAGTGCCGACCACTTCTCCGGAAGCGGACGGCACTTACGCATGGGACAGCACGACAATCGTGATCGTCGAAGCGGCGGCTGGCGGCGTTCGCGGCCTCGGCTATTCCTACGCGGATCTCGCGACGGCGAAACTGATCGACGAGATGTTGGGTCCGAAGGTCACGGGACGCGACGCCATGTCGGTATCCGGCTGCTGGGTGGAGATGGTCCAGAGCATTCGCAATCTGGGGCGTCCGGGCATTTCGTCCATGGCCATCGCGGCCGTCGATAACGCGCTGTGGGATCTGAAGGCGCGGCTGCTGAAAGTTCCGCTGGTGACGCTGCTCGGCGCCGCCTGGGACAGCATTATGGCCTATGGAAGCGGGGGATTCACGTCGTATAGCGACGAGCAGCTTCGCGATCAGCTCGGCGGCTGGGCCTCCGACGGGATGAGGGCCGTGAAGATGAAGATCGGCACGCATCCCGAGCGGGATCTGCATCGCGTGGAAGTGGCGCGCAAGGCCATTGGCGACAACGTCGAGCTTTTCGTCGATGCCAACGGCGCTTATCACCGCAAGCAGGCGCTCGAAAAGGCGCGTCAATTCGCGGATCTGAACGTGACTTGGTTTGAAGAGCCGGTGTCCTCGGACGATCTCGAGGGCCTGCGTTTGACGCGCGACCAAGGGCCGCCGGGAATGCGGATCGCCGCGGGGGAATACGGCTACGACGAGCGCTATTTCCGCCGCATGATCTCGGCCGGAGCGGTCGACGTGCAGCAGGCGGACGCGACGCGGTGCGCCGGGGCGACGGGATTTCTGAATGCCGGCGCCATTTGCGAGGCGTTCTGCATGCCGCTTTCGGCGCATACCGCGCCTTCGCTGCACACGCATTTGTGCTGCGCCTCGCCGCGGGCCATCAACGTGGAGTATTTCTACGACCACGCGCGCATCGAGCAGATGTTTTTCGACGGGGCCATCAAGGCCGTGAACGGCGAGCTGCGACCCGACCTATCGCGGCCCGGCCTGGGGCTGGAACTGAAAAAAGCGGACGCGGAGAAGTATCGAGTTTATGGCAACGACGCTCATTCATGAATCGGACATCGAGAAGGCGGAGCCGACCAGGCAGCGGCAGGGAGATCAAGCGCCGGACTACGCGCACGCACTGGAGGCTGACTTGCGTGCGCGCCTCGAGGGCGAGGTGCGATTTAGCGATGGCGACCGGGCGCTGTACGCGACCGATGCATCGAACTACCGTCAGACGCCCATAGGCGTGGTGCTTCCGAAGTCCGTCGACGACGTGGTCGCGACCGTCGCGATGGCGCGGAAATATGGCGCGCCGATTCTCTCGCGGGGTGGCGGTACCAGCCTGTGCGGGCAATGCTGCAACACCGCCGTGGTCATGGATTTCACGAAGTACATCAATCGCATTCTCGAGATCGATTACGACAAGAAGCGGGCGCGGGTCGAGCCGGGACTCGTGCTGGACGTGCTGCGGAACGAAACCACGAAGCGCAATTTCACGTTCGGGCCGGACCCCGCGACGCATAACCGCTGCACGTTTGGCGGCATGTTGGGGAACAACTCCTGCGGCATGCACGCGCAGATGGCCGGAAAGGCGGAAGAAAACGTGATCTCGATGGAGGTGCTCACCTACGACGGTCTGCGCCTGCACGTGGGCGAGACCAGCGAGGAGGAGCTGAACGCGATCATTCGCGCGGGCGGCCGGCGCGCTGAGATTTATGCCGGAATGAAGCGCATCCGCGACCAGTACGGCGATCTGATCCGCAAGAAATATCCGAAGATTCCGCGGCGGGTGTCGGGGTACAACCTCAACGAGCTGCTGCCGGAAAACGGGTTCAACGTCGCGCGGGCGCTGGTTGGCAGCGAAGGGACTCTGGTGTCGATACTCGAGGCGGAGGTGCGGCTGGTTTATTGGCCGCCCTACCAGAGCTTGGTCGTGCTGGGGTATCCCAATATCTATGAGGCGGCTGATCACCTGATGGAGGTGCTTGAAAGTAAGCCGATCGCGCTCGAGGGACTCGATTATATGTTGATCGAGGATATGCATAAGAAAAACCTCGATATCGATTACATCAAGCTGCTGCCGCCGGGGCGGGGCTGGCTCATGGTGCAGTTCGGCGGCGCTTCGCAGGAGGAAGCGGACGAAAAAGGCGCGAAGCTGATCGCGAGGTTGAAAGCGCGTCCCAATGCGCCCAGCATGAAGCTGTTCGGGGACAAGCTCGAGGAGGCGCACGTCTGGGCGGTTCGCGAAGCGGGCTTGGGCGCATCGGCGTTCGTGCCGGGATCGCCGCCGACGTGGGAAGGCTGGGAGGATTCGGCCGTTGCGCCCGAGAAAGTCGGCGCGTACCTACGCGACCTGTGCAAGCTTTACGATAAGTACGGTTACGAAGGCGCGTTGTACGGGCATTTCGGACAGGGGTGCATCCACACGCGCATTACTTTCGATTTTCTGACCGCGCAGGGAATCAAAAAATACACCGAATTCATGGATGAAGCGACCACGCTGGTGACCAGTTACGGCGGATCGCTTTCAGGCGAGCACGGCGATGGTCAATCGAAGGCGCAGTTTCTCGAAAAGATGTTCGGGCCGCGGCTGATACAGGCATTCAAGGAATTCAAATCGCTGTGGGACCCGGAATGGAAGATGAATCCGGGAAAGGTGGTCGACCCGTACCGGATCGATCAGAATCTGCGGCTGGGGACCGACTACAATCCACCGCAGCCGGAGACGCATTTCAAGTTCACCAGCGACCAGGGCAGTTTCGCGAACGCTACGCTGCGTTGCGTGGGCGTGGGCGAGTGCCGCCGTCACGAGAACGGCATCATGTGTCCGAGTTACCGCGTGACCATGGAGGAAAAACACTCCACGCGCGGCCGCGCTCACATGCTCTTCGAGATGTTGCAGGGCGACGTCGTCAAGGACGGCTGGAAGAGCGATGCGGTGTTCGAGGCGTTGGACCTGTGCCTGTCGTGCAAGGGCTGCAAAACGGATTGTCCGCTCAACGTGGACATGGCGACGTACAAGGCCGAATTCCTGTCGCACTACTACGAAGGAAAGCGGCGGCCGCGGCACGCCTACTCGATGGGCCTGATTCATTGGTGGGCGCGGCTGGCTTCGCTCGCGCCGGATCTCGTGAATTTCATAACGCAGACGCCGGGTTTGAGCAATCTTGCGAAATTCGCGGGCGGCATCGCGCAGCGGCGCTCGATCCCGAAGTTCGCTTCGGTAACCTTTAAGGATTGGTTCGGGCGGCGCGGCGTGAGAAATGCGGATCGCGCGCCGGTGATCCTGTGGGCGGATACGTTCTGCAACTATTTCCATCCGGAAGTGGCGGCCGCGGCCGTGGAGGTTCTGGAAGCCGCGGGCTGGCGCGTGCTGGTGCCAAAGCAGTCGTTGTGCTGCGGGCGGCCGTTGTACGATTTCGGGATGCTCGATTTGGCGGAGAAGCTGATTAGCGACATCCTGGAGAATTTGCGGCCTCATATTCAGGCGGGAACGCCGTTCGTGGGACTGGAGCCGAGCTGCGTGGCCGTGTTCCGCGACGAAATGCCGGAGCTTTTCCCCAAGGACAATGACGCCAAGCGGCTGAGCGGCCAGTTTTTCACATTGGCGGAGTTACTGGAAAAGAAGACGCCGCATTACCATCCGCCGAAGCTGCAGCGGAAGGCCGTGGTACACGGGCATTGCCATCACAGGTCGGTCATGGGCATGGACAGCGAGAAAAAGCTGCTCACGGACATGGGGCTTGATCACCAGGTGCTCGATGATACGTGCTGCGGGATGGCGGGAAGCTTCGGATTCGAAGAAGGGAAGTACGAAGTTTCGATGAAGGTCGGCGAATTGGAAACGCTGCCCAAGGTGCGGCAGGCGTCGAAGGACACGCTCATTGTGGCGGACGGATTTAGCTGCCGCACGCAGATCGAGCAGGGAACCGGCCGGCGCGCGCTTCATATTGCGCAGGTGCTCAAGATGGCGCTGGAGGAGGGCGGCAAGGGACCGAAAGGCAGTTTCCCGGAGAAGGAATACGTGCACTGGAAGCCCGCCGGCATGCACCCTACGTCGGTATTTCTGGCGAGCGCGGCGGCGGGGGCGCTCCTAGGCGGGGGGCTGCTGTATTGGAACGCGCGCAAGGCGGAGTCGCAAGGGAGCCGCAAGCGCGCATGAAGGCGACCAAGCTCGAAGGATTGGCGGCGAAAACGTTCGCGGTTATTTTCAATACCGGCGATGAAGTGGCGGCGGGACTGCTGGCCTTCGCCAAAGAGCATCGAGTGACGGCCGCGCGCTTCACCGCGATTGGGGCTTTCAGCTCCTTGACGGTCGGGTATTTCGATTGGGAAAAGAAGGAATACCGCAAGATTCCTATTGACGAGCAGGTCGAGGTCGTATCGTTGATCGGGGATATCGCCGTGGACAAGAGTGGACAGCCGAAATTGCACGCTCATGTCGCGGTGGCAAAGCGCGATGGAAGCATGATGGGCGGGCACCTCATGGAAGCGCGTGTGCGGCCCACTCTTGAAGTGATGCTGGAGGAATCGCCTGCCATGTTGCGGCGGGAGATGGACCCGGAGAGCGGCATCGCGCTGATAAGGGTGTAAAATTGCAAGTCGATGATTGTGAGCACGATCGGCCATTCGACCCGCGAAATCGGCGAATTCATCGACATACTTAAGGCGCACGGGATCGAGCTGTTGGTGGACATTCGCACGGTCCCGCGGTCACGGCACAATCCACAATTTAATCGCGATTCGCTGCCTGCGAGCTTGGCGGAGGCCGGCATCGGCTACGAGCACATTGCGGCTCTGGGGGGATTGCGCCGCGCGCGGGCCGATTCGGTGAACACCGGATGGCGTAATGCCTCGTTTCGCGGGTACGCGGATTATATGGAGACACCCGAATTTGAGCGCGCGCTCGAGGAGTTGATCGGAGAGGCCCGCGAAAAACCGATTGCCATCATGTGCGCCGAGGCGGTGGAATGGCGCTGCCATAGATCGCTGGTCGCCGATGCATTGGCGGCGCGGGGGATCGAGGTGCAGCATGTGCATGGCGCGGGGCCGGCGAAGCCGCATCGCATGACGCCGTTCGCGCACGTGGATGGAACCGCGATCGTGTACCGGGAGGAGGCATGAAGAGGCCGCAGCCGCCCAGCCCGGCGGCCGATAACATCAACACGATCGCCAAAATGGAGCAGCAATTTCTGGAGCGCCGCAACTCGGGTGCAGCGCATCGGCGGATGCCGTCGGGTCGTTTGCGGGGAGTATGTCCTTCGTCGTGCTCCACGTTGCGGTCTTCGCTTTTTGGTTCACGGTGAATTGCAAGTTGATTCCGGGCATTCCGGCGTTCGATCCGTATCCATTCTTGTTTCTGAGCATGGGCGTGTCGCTCGAGGCGGTGCTTCTTTCTACGTTTGTGTTGATGAAGCAGAATCGCGAGAGCAAGCGCGCCGAGTCGCGGACCCAGCTTACGCTGCAGATCGATATGCTGGCGGAGCAGGAGACCACGAAGGTATTGCAGCTTTTGCAGCGGCTCTGCGCGCACGTGGGATTGCGCGACGTCGAACAGGATTCCGAGGCGAAAGTGCTGGCCGAGAATACAGCGGTCGAAGATCTGGTACAGCAGCTCAAGGACAAGCTGCCGAAGGAATAAACTCGTTTTGCAAACAGCGCTTCTGTCCGACCAAGTTTCGAAACTGCATGTGACCGGACCGCAACACCCGGAGCGTCCGGAGCGTTTCGATGCGGCGCTGTCGGGCGTAAAGGGCCTCGATTTGATGCCGCTGGCGCCGCGCAAGGCGACCGATGACGAGATCGCGTTGTGCCATACGCCCCAGTACATCGCGACCGTGAAGCGCGATGTTGCCTCGGGTGTTGGCGATTTGAGCACGGGAGATACGCAGATTTGCGCGGCATCTCTCGAGGTCGCGCTGCACGCCGCGGGCGGCGTCCTGAGCGCGGTTGACGCGGTATTCGAGGGGCAAGCTCGCAACGCGTTCTGCATCGTGCGGCCGCCGGGGCATCACGCCACGCCCGATCGCGGCATGGGTTTTTGCATTTTCAACAACGTCGCGATCGCGGCGCGATATGCGCAACGGAAGCATGGCGCCGGGCGCGTGCTGATCGCCGATTGGGACGTGCATCATGGCAACGGCACGCAGGATATTTTTTATGCCGACGGGTCCGTGTTTTTCTTCAGCACGCACCAGTATCCCTGGTATCCAGGGACGGGACGCTCGGAGGAAATCGGATATGCCGATGGAGAGGGAACGACCTTGAATTGTCCCTTTCCGGCCGGTGCCGGAAGGGAGGAGATCGTGGGGGCCTTTCGCGGAAAGCTGGCGCCGGCCGCGGACAGGTTCAATCCGGATTTCGTTTTGATTTCGGCCGGATTCGATTCCCGCGCCGGCGATCCATTGGGAGGCTTTCGTCTGGCCGATGCCGATTTCGCGGAGTTGACGGGCATCATGCTCGAAATTGCCGTGAAGCACGCGGGCGGGCGGATCGTAGCGGTATTGGAAGGCGGTTACGATCTGACCGGGCTGGCCTCCGCCGTGCGATCGCACGTCCAGACGCTGGCAGGCGGAATGGCCGAGCGGAGATCGTGACAGGCCTCGCCCATTCTGGTGTTGGTGTATACCTGCACTCGCAAATTAGACGCCCTTGGCGTTTCAGGGCAATAGCGCACCTCATAAGAGTTCAGAAGCTGGGCGCACAGATTCTCGACGGCTTCGGGAATTTCTTCGAGCGACGATGCGGGCACGAGAGTTCCGCCGGTGCGAGAACAGAGATCGTACATGGCGCCATTGGGCCACGGTGAAATAATGTGAATGGAAACCTGCGCGGCCACGGCGGCTTCGGCTTCGCAGCCGGGATTCCCGCTGAAAATTTCGCCTGGAGCTTGACAGATTAGGACGATGTTGCGCGCGCCGGGCGCCGCGGCCGCGGCGCCGATCAGAACTCGGATCGCCTGATGCGGATCGCAGGCGCAGTTCATGCGTGACAATACGGCAGCCGCGGCGGCGGCGACGATCTCCGGATCGGCCGTGAAAGGCATGTGCGCGGAGGCGAGATCGGCGTCGGCGGGAGTGAATCCCGGGGAGGCGGATGCCAGCCCTTTCTCCCGCGCAGGTGTGAGATATTTCAGGATCATCCAGAGATCCTGCCGGCGCTTGAATTGGAGGGCGCGCTCGATCGCCCGGTCCTGGACTTCTTGTTGCGCGCTCCCACGCTGAACGATGCGCGGGAAGGCAAAGGCGATCGCGACCGGCTCGTTTTGTCCGCGCCGGCGGACGCTGTAGTCGCCGACCAAGGCCAGATCTTCCCAGATCGCAAAGTTGGTTGCGTTCAGATCGGGCGCGGGATTGCCGCGGCTGCAATGGACGGCGGCGGTGAATTCCAAAGAGCCGTTGGCCGCATTGCGCGGCGCGCCCGCGAAGATAACCAAGGGCGGGTTGGCCTGGCGTTTTGCTATTGCTTTCTTCAATTTCGCCGCGGCGCGAAAAGCGTTGCCGCGCAATGGCGGCTCGGAGGCGCCGATCAGCCTGGCGACGAAGGGCATAAAGCGCTGGTCGCCGGTCTCGCCCATGACCCATAGAGAGGCGCCCCGAAAAGCCGCTTGCGGGTGGGACATCAGGTCGAGCGTGAGGCGCACGCTGGCGGGGTCGCCCAAACGATACAGCCCCAGCACGGCGTTTGCGACGACACGAGGATCGCCGTCCTTCAGAGCGCTGAAAAAGACACCGCGAGCGCCGGCCGTATCGGAGCCCCACAGCGACTCGACGGCATTGGCCCGCACGCGCGCGTCGGATTCGCCGAGCCGTTCCTGCACCCACTTGTGACTCTTGTTGCCGCGGCCGACGAGCAAGGCGGCCTTGGAGCGCACATGCGAGTTGCCGTGCCTGAGAAGCTGCGTCATGGTGGCGAGCACGCGCGTGCCGTCCGAGACCTCGGCGAGGATCTCAAGCAGGCGCACGCCGGCGGGAGTGCCCGTGATCCGCTCCAAATCCTGGGGCGAGGTCCCGCCGCCGTCCTGGAGAAGGCTGCGCAGCAGACGAACGTCGAAGCGCGGATCGAGCAGCGTGAGGCGGCGGGCGAGGCCGCAGGCTTGTTCGAACGTGAACATGTGGGGGTCGCACAGCGGCTTCAACAACACGCCGTGACCGGCCAGCAGCATCAGCAGGTAAGTCACGCCCTGCGATCCGGCCCCTTCGCGGAGAACAGGAATGGCGGCGTCCACAAAGGCGTTCGGATCGCTCTGGAAGAGTATCCGCAGCTTTCGGGACGCTGTCATGGGGTTAGCGTCGAACGCGGATACGATGTCGCGTATCGCCGATTCCATCTAGGTTGCTTATCGGCGCCCCGGCACACTCGCTATTAGCCCGCAGGGAGTACGGTGGTTGAACAAGTCACGGTGAGGCCGGAAGGCAATGCTGTTGAGTACCGGGTGGCCGGCGTTCCCGCCGGGGTAGGGCGTGCGTGTGTCAAACTGACTATGGATGGCGTGGTTCAACCGCGATAAACCGCCTACGGAGGGCGGTGGCGACGAAGAACGCCGCATTCGCACGGAAGGGCTGTGGCTGAAGTGCGAGCATTGCGGGCAGGTGATCTGGCGCAAGGCGCTGGAGGAAAGTCTGCAGGTCTGCCCGAAATGCGAGTATCACTTCCGCATTGACGCGCGGCGGCGGCTGGAACTGCTGTTCGACGAGGGCAAGTACGATGAGTTCGACCGCGATCTGGTCTCGACCGATCCGCTGTCGTTTGTCGATTCCAAGAGTTATAAGGACCGATTGGCGGCGACGCAGCACGCCACTTCTC
Organism: Bryobacterales bacterium; assembly: GCA_963838885.1. Classification (GTDB taxonomy): domain Bacteria; phylum Acidobacteriota; class Terriglobia; order Bryobacterales; family Bryobacteraceae; genus JAICMB01. The sequence continues at coordinate 30,386 of CAWITB010000025.1, forward strand.
TGCCGGACGCGGTGATTTCCGCGGGCGGATTCCTGAACGGACGCCGCGTTTTCGTTTGCGCGCTGGAATTGAAATTCATCGGCGGCAGCATGGGGGCGGTAGTGGGCGAGAAGATTACTCGCGCGATCGAGCGGGCGATGGAGAGCAGGACGCCTCTGATCGTCGTTTCGGCCTCCGGCGGCGCGCGCATGCAGGAGGGCGCGGTGAGCCTGATGCAGCTCGGGAAAATTTCGGCGGCGCTGATGCGGCTGGACGAAGCCAAGGTTCCATTTATCAGCGTTCTGACGGATCCGACCACCGGCGGAGTAACGGCGAGCTTCGCCATGCTGGGTGATTTGAATATCGGCGAGCCGGGCGCGCAGATCGGGTTTGCCGGTCCGCGGGTGATTGAGCAAACCATCCGGCAGAAGCTGCCGGAAGGTTTTCAGACCAGCGAGTTTCTGCTACAGCACGGATTCCTCGACGCGGTTGTTAAACGCGCCGATCTTAAGGACTATTTGTCAAAAGCACTGGACTTTTTTCTTGTATGAACTTTGCGGATCAATATAGAAGCGAGCTGCTGCGCGCGATAAACGGAATCGATACGAATCTGGTTGGCCGCGCTATCGAATGGTTTAGCGAAGCGCGCGAGAAGGGGCGGCACATTTTCGTGTGCGGCAACGGCGGAAGCGCCTCGACGGCGTCGCACTTCGCCTGCGACGTCGTGAAAGGCGCGAGCTACCAGCGCGAGCAGCGCTTCAAGATTATGGCGCTGACCGATTCGCTGCCCACGCTGACGGCCTACTCAAACGATGTGGGGTACGATTGCGTGTTTGCCGAGCAGTTGAAAAACTTCGCGCAGCCGGAAGATGTTGTGATGTGCATCAGCGGCTCGGGTAATTCGCCAAATGTCGTGCACGCGATGGAGTACGCCAATTCGATCGGCTGCAAAACGATCGCGCTGACGGGGCGCGACGGGGGGAAGTTGGGGCCGCTGGCGCGCTTGAATCTGCAGGTTGCGGCGCCGCACATGGGGCGGATCGAGGACGCGCACATGGTGATTTGCCACATGATCGCTTATAACTTCATGGAAGCTTGCAACTCGTAGCCAGCGCCGCCCCTACCGCTCCTCCTATCCGCGCGAGCGCGACGGCATCCCAGACTTGCCCACAACCAGTGAGCGGCGAGACTACACCATCGTAGTCGCTGTGTAAATGGGCCGCTTGGCGGGATTCCTATGCGGGAAGATATGAAATCCAGAGCCAATAAGCCTCGCGCCGGCGGTTCTCCTTTCCATATGCGCAACCACAGCTCTCAGCAACGCGGCCGATCACACGCCAGGTACCATCAAACGCGCGGTGGACGCCGCTATACGGCCACTCATGGCGAAATACGGTATTCCCGGCATGGCGGTCGGCATCACCGTCGCGGGTAAGCCCTACGTGTTCGGCTACGGCGTCGCGTCAACGCAAACCCGCCAGGCAGTCACGCGAAACACATTGTTCGAGATCGGATCGGTTACCAAGACATTCACTGCGACGCTGGCGTCCTATGCGCAACTTAGCGGCTATCTATCCCTGTCGGACAAGACGAGCAAGTACCTGCCGTCTCTGCAAGGTAGTAAGTTCGGCGAAGTAAGTCTTCTCAATCTGGGCACACATACGCCTGGGGGCCTTCCATTGCAGACGCCGGATAAGATCAAAAACAATGATCAATTGATGCAGTATTTCAAGGACTGGCGGCCCACCTATAATGCGGGAACCTATAGAACCTATGCCAATCCTGGTATCGGAACGCTCGGCTTGATAACGGCGAAGACCATGGGGCAGGATTTTACCACGCTGCTGGAACAGCGGCTGTTTCCCGCGCTCGGCATGAAGAATAGCTACATCAATGTTCCCGACGCCAAAATGGCCGATTATGCGCAGGGCTACACGAAGGAAGATGCTCCGATCCGAATGGCAACGGGGGTGCTCTCCCCTGAGACCTACGGCATCAAGACGACGGCCATGGACATGCTCCGCTTTGTCGAAGCCAACATGAATTCGATTGGATTGGACGAGAAACTCCAGCGCGCGATCGCAGAAACACACACTGGCTACTTCAAGGCGGGACCAATGACTCAGGACCTGATATGGGAACAATATCCGTATCCGGTGGCCTTGAAAACGCTACTCGAAGGGAACTCGCCGGCAATTATCTTCAATGCGACGCCGGTCGCTGAGATAAAGCCGCCGGAGAAACCGCGCGAAGACGTCTGGATTAACAAAACCGGCTCAACCAACGGCTTCGGCGCATATGTAGCATTTGTCCCGGAGGAGAGGTTGGGGATCGTCATTCTGGCCAATAAGAATTACCCCAACGAAGAAAGAGTAACCGCTGCATACCAAATCCTCACGGCCCTTGCCGATGGAAAAGGCGCCAATCGTAAATAGTTGCAAGCTCACAACGGCTCGCGGAACCGCGAACACTCGTCGCCGGCGCCGCGCTCATGATCGAGAAGCCATTTCTTGCGATCGAGCCCGCCGCCGTAGCCCGTCAGTTTGCCGTTCGAACCGATCACGCGGTGGCACGGGATAACCAGTGAAATCGGGTTTTGACCGTTCGCCAAACCGACTGCGCGGCACGCCGACGGTTTGCCGATGCGGGCGGCGATCTGCCCGTATGTTTCAGTTTTACCCGGCGGGATGCCGCGCAGCTCTTTCCAGACGGTCTGCTGAAAAGGCGTGCCGGAGGGGTTAACCGCGATGCCGTCGAGCGCCGCAAAATCGCCCTCGAAATAGGCCCGGACGCGGCTGGCGCAGCCGTGCGGATCCTGCGTGCGCCTTAGCCCGGCGGTAGTTTCGGGCTGCCGGTCGAGGAAATACAACGCATGCAGCGCTTCACTACCGCAGACCACGACCACGGTTCCAATGGGCGATTCGATCAAGTCGTAGCAGAGTTCCGGCATTACGTCCTTTATGGCGTCCATCCCTGGAAAACCTCCCAGCAATTGCGCACCATCTGGCCTTTCGTGGGCGGCGATCCGGTTGCGAGCGTCAGGTTTTGATTGGCGGCCAGCGGCATTGAAACCCGCGCAATTAATCAGCGCCAGCGCGGCGCCCAGATTCTCCCGAAAGGTCGGCTCGATTTCGGATTCGGGCAAGCCGCTGAATCCCGTTCCCGTCGGCCATGGATCGGTTCCCTTAACGGGCGCTGACTTCCGGTGTAAATGTGGGACGGCCGGGGACTTTTTCGTAGGAAAATCTTGCCAAATCGCCGCTTGTCTCGTACAACGCTGAGCTTTTCTGATAGGTATAGGAGTGTCCGGACGCTGCGATTAAGCCGTGCATCCCGTTGCCGACCCATTGGACGTAGGCGTCGGCGGCCGAGGCGTCCGGGAACAAGAGCAATTCGCTGAAGTTGTGGTACGTAATGCTGGACCGGAAATGCTGCGCCTGCACGAGCGCGTCAATGGCGGCGCTCTCCGCTTCTCCGCTCCCCGCGACGCCGCACCAAATGCTGCCTGCTCCGCCGTCTTGGGGATTCCGGCTCGTCGTCGGAAATCCCGACTTAAATGTTTCCGTGCCCCAGTTCGAGGTGGCGTAGTTGCGGTTGATGTCCACCCCCATGTAGGTTCCGGTCGGAAATGTTACATCTCCGCCGTTCGCCGCCGAGCGCGAGATGGTGGCGCCAGTGACGACGTGCGACTGGCGGTTGGCGCGCCAGTCGCGGTTCACTCTCATATTGAAGTCATGACCATCCGGATTCGCCAAAGGGACAAACCAGATCTGCCGGTTCAGGAGCAAATGCTTGATACGCTTCTCCTGCGGGGTGCTGGGAGTGTTCGTATATTTCTGAATCAGGTGTTCCGCCACGAGATAAGGAACTTCAACGGAGATCCATTCCCTGGCATGATGACAGCCCGTGAAAAGTACTTTGTGTGAGGCGCCATTCCCCACCTTCAAAGCCCACAGCGAGCGGCCCCCGCTGCTGGTTCCGACAGACGTCACACCCGCATCGACGATGCCCTTGGCTGCGCCGTCCGCCCGCAACTGGTCCATGTCTTTCTTCAGACTGTACATGGTCTTGGTCTCGGTCGTGCCGGCGGCCGCGCCCGGTACCGCAATAGGCGCGGAAGCCCAGGCAGGCAGGGCGCTGAAACTGGGACGATCGTAAACGTGGTAGTGAAAGGGCCGCGCCATAGCTCAACCCCGCTTTCTAGCGATCAGATCATGCATACGCCCGGCCAGGTAGGTATTGCCGCGGCGGTGGGCAACGGAAGCGAAAAAGGCCGCGTCGCTGGTGAAATCGTCCTCTGCAACTCTCAAACGATCGAGGGGATCGCCGCCGTCGCCGGCAAACAACCAGGATTTCGAGCGCGTCAACTCCACCGCCAGAATCTGCGTTTCCGCGGCGATCTGGGGTTCGGCCACGGCGGCCACGCGCGCATCCTCCTTTACGGCGCGCGCCCGCAATACTCGGCGCAACTCGGCAACGTTGAGCCGCAGCATGTTCCAATAATCGTCTCTTTGCCGCGTTAGACCTTCCTCGCCCACGGCCGCGAGTTGCTCGAACCGCTTAAATAACTGCGCCTTGGTGAGTTCGCTCACGTCCTGTTTCAGAGCGCCCGGGTCGGCGTACAGGACCGTGATCCTCTTTCCGGCGCGCTGAAAATTGGCGATAATGCGCATGGGCAGGTCCGCAACCGCGCCGCCGAGCCATGGAACACCGCTCTTCCATCCTGCCTCAAGGTAATTCCGAAGAGCCGCATCGGCGGGCTCCACGAACACGCCGCGCTCCGGCTCGGCATAGGGGAGCGCCTGCGCGAACTCGGGACGGCCGCGTCGTTTCAGCTCCTCCGCCAACGCGCTTGCAAATTGACCGCGCGTCTGAGCTTCCGGCCGCTGGCCCAACTCGGCAATCAGCAGCGCATCGGCTTCGATCACCGCGCTCAACAGATCCACGAACTCCATGTCGTCGTAGCGGCCCGTGCCGGCAATAGAGGTAAGCAGATTGAGCGCGGCATCGAAATGCGCCTGAAGAACGCGGGCGTTATCGCCGGAAGCGCCGCTCCAGGCGAGCGCGATCAGCGTCAGCGAGCGGCGCTCGTCGCCCGCGATCCATTCGAGAGCGTGGTCGAGCGCTTGGCCCGACCAGTGGCTCAAACGCTTATGAAGCGCTTCCTCCACTTCCGGGCCGCTCAAGCCGTCCATCGCCTCGTCGTAAGCCTGCCGCGAGAAATAGAGAATGGGAACAGTGGGCGTCTTCGTCACGAGCGCTTCTGTGGCATCGTCGGGCACGGACGCAACCTCGCCCCCATCGAGCGGGCGCAGCGAGTCGTGTGGCAGTTGCGCCAGAACCGGCGCGCATCCGCCGGCGCAGTAAATAATTCGGTGGTTCATGGTCCCGTGCCATTGGCGATGAAATGGTGACCGGAAGCCGTAGTGGTCGATTCGCCGGGCTGCGTCTCGTGCGTGTCGGCGAGCTGCACTTGAACAGACGTTCCGGGCGGCACGCTGAAGCACAACGTACCGCTGCCGTCGGCCGTCATGGACGAAACCGCGCCGCCGATCGTCACCTGCGCCGCTGCTCCCGCCATGGGCAGCCCCAACTCGTCGATCAGCAGGATCGCGCTGCTATGCGCCGCTCCGCACGATACCGGCCCTGCCACCGGCGCCCCCGAGCCCGAACCCGAGCTGGGCAGCGCCGAAGTGCTTGTTCCGCTATGGCACATGGATCAGTTTCGCTCCAGATATTGGATCACGCGATCGAGATACAGCAGGCTCTTCTTCTCCAGGTTCTCGGCGCGGGCGTTGGGATCCGCAATGAGCGGATTCTTCAGCGTGTTCGCTACCCAGGGGTAGAGCGGATCCTCGGCGAAGCGGTGTCCCAGAGCGAAAGCGAGCAGGGCAAACAGCCCCAGGCCGCGCTCGCTCGTGATGCCGTTCGCGCGCGCCACGTCCATGCCGCCGTCGATCACGGCGCCCAAACGCGCGTCGCCCAACCAGGCGCATTTCTCCGGATAGACCCGGGGCAGGCGCGACAGCAGTTCGGACCGCCCAAGCGCCGCATCCGCCGGGGCTTCCGATACCAGACGGACCGTTTCGCGCATCGCCCGCTTGGCGTATATATGGTCGGGACCGGAAACGGCGTTGAGATATTCGACCATTTTCCCGTGAAGATAGTCGGCGCGAAACATCTGCTGGGGATAATCCGTATTGTTCAGGGCTTCGGAGGCCCAGGCATGTTGCAAGTCGGTATCGAAGTAGCCGCCGAACATGAACATCAGCTCGATAAAAAAGCGCACCGGGCCGCGCGTATCGAAGCCGTACTTCTTAGAGTTCTCCAAGCCCAGCCGAATCGCGGCGCGGACCATGCCATCGCCGATCACTTCGCAGTGTCGCGCCGACACGCTCTTCATATGCGCGAGCATCTCGTCCTCGAAGCGGCGCAGTCCGTCTTGCTCGAACGAATCCATCTGCTGTTGGCGGATGATCATGGACTCACCTGCTCTGGCGATACAGGTAAGTGTTGCATGTGACCCAGGCGTTTCACAAGCCGTTAAAGGGACATCCACAGATGCATGGCGGCATAGGCGCGCCACGGCCGCCAATGTTCCGATTGCCGCGCCAGATCGGGACCGGCGGCGCGCAGCAGACCGAGATCGGTGGCGGGGAAGGCGTCGGGATCTTTGAACGCGCGCATGGCGATATATTGAGCGGTCCAATCGCCGATGCCGGGGAGGGCGCGAAGCTCGGCGGTGGTTTTGGGCGGGGTTGGGGAGGCGAACGCGGCGGCCACCGCACGGACGGAATTGGCGCGGGCCCGAGGCAGACCGGCGCCGTCCAAATCGGCGTGGGCGAGCGTTGCGGGCGTGGGAAACAGGCGGCCAGGGGGCGTGGACTCGTCGTGGATTTCCCCATACATTTCAACGATGCGTCCGGCCAAAGTGCTGGCGCCTTTCACGGTCACCTGCTGGCCGAGAATTGCTCGGATTGCCAGTTCGAAGCTATCCCAGGCGCCGGGGACGCGCAGACCGGGTTGAGCCTCGATCAGCGGCGCGAGCCTGCGGTCTTGGCGAAGATGCGATTCAATAGCTGCGATGGAGGCGCGGGTGTCGAAGAGGAGCTGCAGTCTTTCCGCCATCATCGGCGTAATGTCCGGCTCGATTTGAAAGTAGAGGCGATCGCGGCAGTGGACTTCGAAACGGCCGCCGCCGCTGGCCGTTCGGAACGTCCGGGCGTAGGTGTCCGGCGCGACGCGTTCCACGCCTGGGATGGCCCGGGGAGCGAGAAAACGCAGCATGGCGCTCCAGTTGTAAGGCCGCTCAAATGGCAGCTCAATGACGGAAATGGCGCACACCCGTGAAGACCATGGCCAATCCCAGACGATTCGCGGCGCCGATGACATCGGAGTCGTGAACGGAGCCGCCCGGCTGGATGACCGCGGTGATGCCGTACCGGGAGGCTTCTTCGACTCCGTCGGGAAAAGGGAAGAAGGCGTCCGATGCCAGCACTGTTCCGTGGAGCGGAAGAATGGCTTTCATGGCGCCGACTTTGACGGCATCGACACGGCTCATCTGGCCCGCGCCCACGCTGATGGTCTGTCCCGGGCGCGCATAGACGATGGCATTCGATTTGACGTGCTTGCAAATTTTCCACCCGAACTCGAGAGCTCGCCATTCTTCTTCGGTTGGCTCGCGGGCGGTCTTGATTTGCGCCTGGGAGCGCTCGAGGCGGTGCAGGTCGGGGGTCTGGACGAGATAACCGCCGCTGATCGATTTTACGACCAGCTCGGGCGCGGCCGTTGGGGTCACTTGGAGCAGGCGGAGGTTCTTCTTCGAGGTGAGCGTCTCAAAAGCCGCGGGGTCGTATGCGGGGGCGGCAATGGCTTCGATGAAGGTTTTCGAGATTTCGCGCGCGGTCTCTTCATCGACGGCGCGATTGAAGGCCAGGATACCGCCGTAAGCGGAAATGGGATCGGCTTCGAACGCTTTGCGATAACTTTCGGCGAGGCTTGCGGCTTCCGCGCAGCCGCACGGATTGGTGTGCTTGATGATGGCGGACGCCGGTTGATCGAATTCGAGGATGAGCTGCCAGGCGGCGTCGAGATCAACGAGATTGTTATAGGACAGTTCTTTGCCGTGAAGCTGTTGGGCGCCGGCGATCCCGCCGCGGCCGTTCGAATACAGCGCGGCGGATTGATGCGGGTTCTCGCCGTAGCGGAGATCGATCTCGCGCGGCGCGCGGATGTCGAGGATTGCGGGTAGTTGCCGCGGACCTTCGATTTGTTGCAGGCGCGTGGAAATGGCCCGGTCGTAGGCGGCCGTGGTTGCGAACGCCTGGAGCGCCAGACCCCACAAAGTTTCGCGGCTCAGCTCGCGGCCGTTGGCGCGCATTTCCTCGAGCAGCGGGGCGTAATCTTCGGGCGAGGTGACGACGGCAATGTCCTGAAAGTTTTTTGCGGCGGCGCGGAGCAGCGTGGGACCTCCGATGTCGATATTTTCGATCAGCTCTTCGAGACTGGCGCCGGGTTGGGCGGCAACCTTGTCGAACTGATAAAGATTGACGACCACCATGTCGATCGCGGGAATGTCGTGCCGCTCGAGAGCTTGCATATGCTCCGGCTTGGAGCGTACGGCGAGAATGCCGCCAGCAACGCGGGGATTGATGGTCTTGAGACGGCCGTCAAGCATCTCGGGGAACCCCGTCACCTCAGATACTTCGCGGGCTTCAACGCCCGCCTCACGGATGGCGCGCGCGGTTCCTCCGGTCGAGATAATTTCGACCCCGAGAGAGCTTAGGCCGCGCGCAAAGTCCGCCAGTCCAGTCTTATCGGTGACGCTGATCAGAGCTCTGCGAATAAGAGCCATTCCATACAATGGTAATCGTGACGCGGCAAGTAACGTTGATCCCAGGAGATGGAATCGGGCCGGAAGTCGCGCACGCGGCGCGGCGGGCGGTGGAGGCGACAGGCGCCGCCATTGAATGGGAGTGCGTGGACCTGAACGCGGGAATTATCGAGCGGGAGCGGGAGGTGTTGCCCGGCAACGTCATCGCTTCGCTCGCTCGCACGCGCGTGGGGCTGAAGGGTCCGGTGGCGACGCCCATTGCGGGCGGGTTTCCTAGCGTCAATGTGGCGCTGCGAAAAGCGCTCGACTTATACGCGAATGTGCGGCCGGTCCGATCGCTGCCGGGCGTGAAGACGCGCTTCTCCGACGTGAAAATCGATATGGTGATTTTTCGCGAAAACACGGAGGACCTGTACTCCGGGTTGGAGCATGAAGTGGTGAAGGATGTCGTGACGGGGCTGAAGGTGATCACGCGCGTGGCCTCGGTGCGCATCGCCAAAGCGGCCTTCGAGTTCGCGCGCAAGGCGGGGCGGAAGAAAGTGACGGCGGTTCACAAGGCCAACATTATGAAACTCGCCGACGGCCTGTTTCTGCGCTGCTGCCGCGAAGTGGCGCAGGAATATGCGGAGATCGAGTATCGCGAGCTGATCGTGGACAACGCCTCCATGCAGCTTGTGATTCGTCCGGAGACGTTCGACATTCTGCTTGCTGCCGAATCTTTACGGGGACATTATTTCCGATCTGGCGGCGGGACTGGTGGGCGGCCTCGGCGTCGTGCCGGGAGCGAACATGGGCGAGAAGGACGCCGTGTTTGAAGCGGTACACGGGAGCGCGCCGGACATCGCGGGCCGCGGCGTGGCGAACCCGACGGCGCTGATGCTCTCGGCGGCGATGATGTTGAGGTATCTCGGGGAAGAGGAAGGAGCGGTGCGGCTGCAGAGCGCGATTGAGGCGGTGTATGCGGCGGGGGACCATGTGACGGGCGACATCGGAGGGAAGGCGAGTACGAGGGAGTTTACAGAGGCGGTGATTGGGGCGATGCGGTGAGAGGGGGCGCGGCCGCGTTAATGCACGAAGACCAAGCGATCGCCGCAGGAGTATAATTGTTCCTCCAATGAATTATCAACCGGAGACCATCGCGACGGCGCTGAAGAAGCTCAATACCGAGTATTTTCTTCCCACGTTACAGCGGGAGTTCGTATGGAATTCGAAAAAACTTTGCAAACTCTTCGACTCTCTAATGCGCGGCTATCCAATCGGATCATTTCTTCTGTGGAGGGTTCCTATTGAGGAGCGCGAGGATTTGGAGATCTACAAGTTTATGGATTCCGTGTCCGAGTTAGGTAAACATAATGAGCGGACGCGCGCCTATGGTGTGAGCGATCTCGCATTTATTTTGGACGGACAGCAAGGCAGAAGTTATATTTAGATCTATTTAAGGACGGCGAAAAGGCTGAGAACGATGCCGATCCGTCCTACGGATTTTCGTTTCGTGAAAACGAAAACACTCCGGACAGAAAATCACTGTGGCTTGAAGTCGGGCGTATACTCGGAACTCCCAACGAGTCTCATGTTGAAGAACTTGTCCGAACGTTTTCAGATAAAGCGACGGCTTACAGAAAGGGTTCGGCCGAACAACTTGAATTGGTAAGTAGGAACATCAATCGGCTTTATGCCGTGGTGTATCGCGAACAGTCAATCTTACACCATGCTGAGGCGCACGGCGGTCAGAAGCGGATGTTGGAAATCTTCGTACGCGCGAATTCGGGCGGAAAACCACTCAGCAAACCGGACCTGTTACTTTCGAACCTGACTGTGCATTGGCAAGACAAAGATCGAAACGCGGGAGGAGGTTAAGACGTTTGTTGATGAGTTGAATTCATCACTCAACCTCGGATGCAATATTTCTAAAAAACTTCTTTTTCAGGACTTCGTTCTGAAATCATGCTTGGTGCTGTTAAATGAAACGATAGCATACAATCTACTTAGCTTCAGCAGAGCCACGTGTTTGGAAATCCTTGGGGAATGGAAAGACGTCAGTTCGGCCATTGCTGAAACGGTGCGCATTGCCAACTGGTTCGGACTGAACGGCCGTAACCTCCAAGTACAAATGCTCTGATTCCGATCGCATATTTTATCTATAAGAGCGACGGCACAGTACGCTTAAGCGGCGACTCGGAATCAAATGCACGTAACGCAATCATCGTTCGTCGTTGGCTCATAATGTCACTCTTGAACGGCGTGTTTAGCGGGTCTTCCGATTCCATGCTTCATCAACTGCGTGAAGTGCTAAAAAAGCACGGCAGCCGTGGCGACGATTTCCCCGTTCGAGAGCTTGATGCCGCTGTTGCCCAGGCGAAGCGGATTCCCTCGGCGGACCCAAGAGCTATCGAAGACATCTTTTCAATCCAATACAATGACCCACGCTGTTTTTTGGCTCTAACGTTGCTTTTCGACGAGCGCGGATGGGGAACGATCTCTAACCAAGTCGACCACATCTTTCCGCAGGAGGCTTTTAAGACTTTTCTTCCACGCTACAGGCACCAAAAGGACTGCTTCGGCAACTTAACGCTTCTTCAGGACATTGAAAACCGCGAGAAGAGCAGCAAGGCTTTTCAGGAATGGATCAACACGCGAGAGCCGGCGTTCCGGCGTCGTCACCTTATCCCCGAGGATCGCTCTCTTTGGCAGCTTGAAAATTTCCCGCGCTTTATTGAAGAGAGAAACAAATTGATTCAAGAGCGGCTCCGCCGTGTTCTTACAGCACAATTGACCTTGTCCCTTAAAAATGAGCCAATCTAAGGTAGTGGTTCAGTTTGAACTTCTCGCGGCGCGCGTTGCCCTTGGCTCCGACGCTTCGAGCAGGCCGATGATTTCTTCGATGCTCCAGATGTGATCAGCCAATCCGGCCTTCACGGCGGGCGTCGTGCCGAGCGTCTTGTGCTTGCGTCCGAAATTGTAATACATCATGTACAGCGCGACGGCGGCAGAGTGGTTTTCCAGCTTCTTGCTGAATCCGTTCGTCAGCCGGGTGAACCGGCGCATGGACATTCGCATCGTGAGGTTCTGACGTTCGATAAAGCTCGTGCTGGCGTGCCCCATGTCGGGATTGCCGATCACCGATTTCTTATCGCAGCCGATGCACCTTGCGGGGCTATAGCGCGCCTCGCCGGTTGGCTCCGCGCCGTAAACCTTGTGAAGCACGGAATAGTCGATGTTTTCCCCGAAGGCATCATGCACGGCATCGACGTAGACTTTCAGTCCGTCCGTCGAAAGCTGTATCCGATTGCGATGTGAAATCTATAGACGTTTACCTTGGCTTCGATCCGACGCAAAATGCTAGCCGGAACGCTTTGCAGCCTTCGGTGGTAAAACGTAGTGGAGCCAAACGGGTAGACAGCATCTGTCTGCGAAAAAAAGGACTGAGGGAACTGCAATGCCTCCGAAATTCCGTTTGCGATTTCCTCGGTAAAGAATAGCGCCCCGGACTCTAGTTTAGATATCGTACCTTGAGGCACGGAGAGTTTAGTCGCCAGTTCAGTCTGTGTAAGGCCGCGCATTTCTCGCGCAAGCGTAACCATCGCCGGATTGTACTTTTTCTGCATTTGATTGCGCCACGAATCGCGTACTTTATAGCCAATCGTTCCCTGATTATCCATTCTCGCCGTCAGAACCGGATTCGGCCTCCCTGCGCGAGGTGATCGTAAAGCGACCGCCGTCCCCTTGTCCCCCGTCATCATTAAATGACCTGGGCATTATGATCGAGGCTCCAATTTCTCGTGGGAAACTCATCACGAAAGCGGTGTCCGCCAATCTAATTGCCTGCACTTCCCTTATTCCGGTGCGCAATCCATTCTGCACATATCCGACATCCAATCTAAGCTGGAGTTTCCCGGCGGCGGAGGAAGCCGCGGAAAGGGGGACAACGGTGAAGAAGGGACGGTTTTCGGAAGAACAAATTGTCTCGATTCTGAAACAGGGCGAGGCAGGGATTAAGACCAAGGAGTTGTGCCGGCAGCACGGCATCAGCACCGGGACGTACTACGCCTGGAAAGCGAAGTACGGCGGGCTGGAGGTGAGCGAGGCGCAGCGGCTGAAGCAACTGGAAGAAGAGAACCGCAAGCTGAAGCGCATCGTGGCGGACCAGGCGCTGGACCTGGTCATGTTGCGGGACGTCGTATCAAAAAAATGGTAGAGCCTGTGGCCCAGAGGGCGGCGGTAGGGTATATGAGACAGGTACAGAAAACGAGTGAACGCCGTGCCTGCAGGCTCTTAGGAGTAGCGCGGTCGACATGCCGCTACACAGCGCGGGCGAGGCCGGATGATGGAATCCGGCAGCGGATATGCGAGCTGTCGAGAGCGCGGCAGCGATTTGGATATCGGCGCCTGACGGCATTGTTGCAGCGGGAAGGGATGCGAGTGAACCACAAGAGAGTGCATCGTATATGCCGTGAAGAGCGCCTGCAGGTTCCGCGCAAGCGGCGCAAAGCGTTAAAGCGCCCGGCGGTGGAGTTGCCGGAGGTAACGCACGCCGATCAGCGCTGGGCGATGGATTTCGTGCAAGATAGCCTAGCGGATGGGCGCACGCTGCGCTGCTTGACCATCGAAGATGTATACACGCGGGAATGTCTGGCGATTGAGGTGGACACGAGTCTGGCCGGTGGGCGGGTGAAACGTGTGCTGGAGCGCCTGAGCCAGGAACGCGGCAGGCCGGAGGAGATACGAGTGGATAACGGGCCGGAATTCGTGAGCCAAATAGTAAGCGCCTGGTGCGAGCAGAACCAAGTGCGGCTGTGGCATATCCAACCAGGCAAGCCTAGCCAAAACGGTCATATCGAGAGCTTCAATGGGCGCTTTCGCGATGAATGCTTGAACGCAAACTGGTTCACCAGCTTGCATGATGCGCGATGTAAGATCGCGGTGTGGCGAAAAGACTACAACGAGGAGCGCCCACACAGCGCGCTCGCGTACCTGACGCCCTCGGAAGCAGCGGCGATTGTGCGTACTGGCGGCATATCAAAATCGGGTTTTGCAAGCCTGCCATTCGCTGTGCAACAAATTTTACAGCATCGCGGCCAACCGTCAAGGCTTCCCTTCGGCTCGCTTCGCGAGGCCTTGACGGGTCCTGTCCGCGACGCCGGGGGAAATAACGGAGAAGAGCGAATGGCAGGCTTTGCTTAGCAAGCTTGCAATTTCGATCCGCCTCCCGTTGGTCGGCACCGAACGGGTGCCATAACTTGGGGTTTAGGACTCGGATACTTCAGTTATGATTGGTACAGCTCGAGGGGGCAGGTCACCGAGGCTAAACGATGGCTGGCAAAGCCTGAAAATGGAGGCTATCAGGATATCCTGCTGATTGTCGATGAGTTGGACCGCATTCCGCAGAAGCTCCTCAATGATCAGGGCCTTACCAATCATGAGAATATTTTCCTCGACCACGCCGGTATTCTCAGATCGTTGCACTGCGACGTCCTGTTCACCATACCAATAGAGCTTGCCTATAGCAGATGCCGGCAACGATTGCGCGACGTTTACGGTTTTGATATCCTGGCGCTCCCCGTAATTCCTGTGACAGATCGGACCGGAGCTCCGTTTCCGGAGGGGCTTGCCGCACTGACCAGAATTGTCGAAAAGCGCGCCTCGCGAGCGGGCGTTCCGCTACAGCGTTTCTTCGCCCATCCAAATCTTCTTGAAAAGATAGGCCGCCTATCCGGTGGGCATGTCCGGAATCTCCTCATTCTCCCGTTCTGCACTGGATTATTGCGACGCTCTTCCCATAACCGCGGACGTCATTGCTTTAACGGTGAGGCAGGAGGCGGACAGTATTTCTCTTCCTCTGGGACGCAAAGAATGGGACATTCTGAAGCAGGTACATGCGACCCGCCGGCCAATTGAAGAGGCTGGGGAAGTCTGGTACGGCCTGTTGCGAGACCTGTTCGTGTTTGCCTATCGCGATCAGGCAGGGATTTGGTATGACTGGAATCCGCTGCTCGCGGAGGTTGTCCAGTAGTAATATATGTGCGCGGCGCTTAAGACACTTTCAGCGGCCTCCAATGACATTGAACTTAGAGCGTTGTGCAACCTGCTGCGGAGAGCGCAGTCCTTCACGTTGGCGTTCGCCCGAGTAAATCACGCATCTCTGAAATTGTCTCTTATTTCTCAAATACCCGCGATTCTACCGGCTTTAACCATCGCGGAGGTTCACCTGGGCCGCAAATCCAAGAAGAGCATCATTGACCAGATCTCGGCAGCGGTCTCCAATGTCGCGCCTCACGCGGTTTTTGTGCATGGCCTTTCAGCCGCCTTTGACGTCGGCGTGGATCGCTCCCCGGCCATCGACAATCTAAACCTCAACCGGGACTATCTCGCGAAACGCTTTCCGCTTCCTTTCGTGTTTTGGGTTCGCGACTTCGAGCTCCGCGAATTTATTCGACGCGTGCCGGATTTCTGGGCTTGGAGGTCCAGCTCCTTCCGGTTTGTTGGCTCCGATGAGGACGCCAAATCCAGCATAACGGCGATACAGAATGATTTTGATTGGTCGTTGAACCGCCATGAGAAGGACGAGCGCATGGAAAGTCTCAGCAACGTGATCCGCGAGCTTGAGGCCGGAGCAGCTCCTAACGCCGTGTTAATCGCGAAAGCCAAATATCTGTTAGGCTGCGCGCATGATTTCAAAGGGGAATCCGACCAGGCCTTGGCGAACTGGTATGAGGCTATCGGATTGTACGAGAAGATAGGGGATGAACGGGAATGCGCGGCGTGTTTTCTTAAAATCGGCGATGTGAAACTGCGCTTGGCCCGCTATGAGGAATCTTGTCGAGCATATGGCAGGGCCGAAGAGTTATACCAATCGTGCGGCAATCAGTCCGGACAGGCAGCTTGCGCGTTGAAGCTGGGAGATGTCGCACGCGAACAAGGAGAGCGGTCGAAAGCCAAGGCGCAATACCAGACGGCGCTGGCATCCTATCGCCGGCAGCGCTCTCGAGCGGGCGAAGCAAGCTGCGCATTGGCATTGGGCGAGCTCGCCGCCGAGATTGGCAGACGGGAAGAGGCTGAGCTATGGTACTCGCAAGGCTTGAAAATACTCCAGGAAGTCGGAGACCGCCGGGGTGAAGCACGCTGCATTCGGAAAGGCGGAGATTTAGCATTATCGGCCGGAGATGTCCGGGACGCGAAGAGACAGTACAATGCGGCTTTAACCTTGTTTCGCGATATCGGCGACTTGTGGGGCCAGGGCGGGTGCCTCACAAGCATGGCGGAGATTTCATTCAATTACGGCGATTTCGCCGATGCAAGCAAACTCTACGGCAGTGTTATACCTGTCCATCAAAGGCTTGGCTACCGTTCTCAGCAAGCAACCGCGCTCTTGCGATTCGGCCAGTGCCTCGCGAATCTCAAGAACTACGGTGAGGCGGAGTCAGCTTACAAAGAGGCTCTCGCGGTCATCATCGAAATCGGCGGCGGACCAAGGCGCTCTGAGCAAGCTATCTGCCTTGAAAGCTTGGGCTTCGTAGCGGCGCAACAGAAAAGGGGTCTAGAGGCCGCGAACTTTTATTTGCAAGCTCTTCCATTGTTTCGAGGCGCGTGCTTACGCAAAGAGGATTGTTTCCGCGTTGGTTCAACGGGCCATCAAACGCGATGCGCCGACGCCTGCCTGGTTCGTGACGAGGCGAGGTGTTTGCGGCGCCTCGGAGCCATGTTCGCCGGCATGACGGCATATGAACAAGCGGCGCTGCATCTAGAAACGGCGGCGGAATTATACAGGAGACTGGCCGACCGTCAGGGCGAGGCGTCGTGTTTGGAAGAAGTTGGATTAATGCGTCAGAAACGCGGCGACACCGGCGGTGCCTTGCGAGCGTACGAGCGGACGCTGTCGATGTATCGGAGTATCGCCGACAGAAAGGGGGAAGCAGACTGCTTGAGATTTTGCGCCGATCTTGCAGGTGCCCGCGGCAGAATTGAAAGGGCGCACGCGCTTCTGCGTGACGCTCGCCGTATTTACTTAACACTTCACGATAGAAGCGGAGAAGCGTCAGTCTTATGCTCTCTCGCTTTGATTGAGAAATTAGATAACAGATTTGGCCCCGCCAAAGTGCAATACGAACGTGCGCTTGTCATCTATCGTCAGCTCCATGATCGGGAAAAAGAGGGCGATGTGCTGTATTCTCTGGGCGAGCTAGGTCGAGAAATGGAAGACATCGATACTGTTGCAACAGCATTCCACCAAGCGGCCATTGTCTACTCCGGAGCAAACTTACCGGAGAAGGCAGAACGAGCGCGGAAACAATCGGCCATAGGGCTCAACCAGGGCGGAGTTGACGATCTACGGAATTCGGTCTGATTACGCCTGCCCAATGCGTCAGCGGGAGAGTTCACATTGACGCTCCGGTTTGGTGCCTCGAGGGGGGTGTAAAAGCTCCGTTCGCCTATTAGAGCAGTACGTGAACTGGGTTCAGAACTTCGCGAGACGGTTCGGTTCCTATCTGATGTTGGCGCAGGAGATTTGAGAGGGCTTGTCCCTAGTACGAGAGGACCGGGATGTGACCTGAACCCTAAGAACTCTACCAAAACAGGATACGATGTCAATGTTTTGGAAGGAGGGCGATGGTGAAGAAGGCACGATTCACAGAAGAGCAGATCATCGGGGCGCTGCAGCAGATGGAAGCAGAACTTCATTGATGCGATCTATTTTCATTGCGGCGGTCTTGACTTGGCTCCCGAAGCCGCTAAATAGCCAGCGCCTTTTACTTTTGACGCCTCCAACGAGATTCCGCTATCATGAACCTGCGGCAATCACGATGCAAGCCCTCAAATTTTGGAAAACGGTTGCGGGGGACGCCGTGAACTTTCTCGACGAATTAATCGCGACACTGGCCCGGAATGGTATTCGCTATTGTGTCATCGGCGGCCAGGCCGTGAACGCCTATGTTGAGCCATTGGTTAGCCTCGACCTTGATCTGGTGATTGCCCTGGAGCAGATCGATCTCGCTCGTGAGATACTCGGGCGAAACTTTCGACTGGAAGAGTTTGAACACTCTATCAACGTTTCCGCTGCCGGGTCTGACCTCTGTGTACAGATTCAGACAGATCCACGATATTTCGAGTTTATAGACAGGGCGGCGCCCCGCCAAGTCCTCGGATTACGACTGCCGGTGGCGCGCGTCGAAGATGTGCTGGATGGAAAGGTGTGGGCAGCCACCGATCCGTTACGCCGGCCTGGCAAGCGCCGCAAGGATATCTTAGACATCGAGCGATTACTAGAAACCGCTCCCAACCTACGGAACCGTGTGCCTCCGTGGTTGTTGAGCCGGATTTCAGAATCCTGATCGGGCCGGGCGCGAAGCTCAGGCTCGCCGGAAGCCATATTACTTGTAAACGTTGCGCTTCAAATCGTCGGGTAAGTCCGAAAATCGCCCGAGCATCCTGTAAACATCGATGACGGCTCGATCGAGTATCCGCTCTCCGGCGCCCACCTCCACCCACGTGCTCGCGCTGGCGGCTCCATAGCCGTTGTTGGCTGCCGCGCGGATAGTCGGGAAGTAGCCGTAATAACCATTGGCGTAGCCCATCAGAATCGCCGTCGGAACGGGACAGCGCGCGCGCCAATCGATTTGAAAATTCACGAACGGCTCCCCCGGAAAAGTCGCGATGGCGATCTTTTTGTCGATCAGCACCGTCGCGGCAGGCACATGAAATTCGGAAGCTACCGGAGCGCCGTATAACTCGATTCCTTTGGGGCCTAGGAATTTCTCAAGCGCCGCCTTGAACTGCTCCGGGTTCCAACGCAAGCGCAACGTGGGAGATTCTTCCGCGAACTCGATCGTGGCGTCCGCGCTCGCCTCGGTATGAATCGTCTTCGCGACCCTCGCGGCCTCGTGCCCCAAGCGTTCTCCCGTCCAATCGCGCCATTTCAGAGCGCCGTCCGCGATTCGGGTCACCGCATAATACGGGTTGATGTCTCCCGCGCCGCCCTGCAGGAAGAAGCTCATGGTCTGACCGCCCATCTGCTCTTCGACGACCCGGTTCATGGCCGCCGGAAAATCCGCCGAGTACCGTTGGTTATCGGAGCCGAACACCACCGGATGGCACGCGTAGCCCACCAAAACGGCCAGAGGCATTCCATCCGGCGCGTCCACCCGCAGCACCGTCACCATCGTATCGACCGGTGAAGTCGGACGGCGCTCCGGATTCCGCTCGAACCAGCGCACGCTGCCGTCCGGATTCGCCTGCAAGCGGTTATGTCCGATATCTATATGGCCCACGCCACTGCCGATTTTCGCCTCGCGCAAACGCCCCGCCGCTTCCTCTATGGCGCGCTCGATCTTCTCGATCGCGATCCGCTCCCATTCCGGTGGACCCTCGGGGTTCTCGTCCCGCACCACCGGTGCGCTGTGCGTATGCGAGGCTGCGACCAAAAGGCAAGAGATGCCGGCCGTGCGCCGCGCCGATTCTCGCAGACGCTGGAGCGATGCCGGCCCGAAAGTCCGGCCCAGATCGAGCGTCACGATTCCCAGTCTCGTATTCCCGGCTTCGAGGATCATAACGCGCGCATAAAGCGGATCGATGGTCCCGTTGGCGGGAGTCAGCCGGTTCTCAAACCCCCACATCACCTCGTGAGTCGCTGGAGTGATGTCGGTCTTGGCGGTAGCCGCGCGTAAGACCGCTGCTTGGCCCGCGCCGGCGATCACCGTCATGAGAGCTGGAAGAAGTACGATACGGAGCAGACCCTCAGTATAACGGGCGTGGACATTTGCCCTCACCGATCCACGCGACCGATCAGCGATAGCCGCGCCCAGGGGCGATGGCGGCGCGCTTCGATCGTTCGAAAGCCTGCCTCGCGCGCCAGGTCTTCAAGCTCGCTCTTCTTGAAAGCCGCTTCGACCGATGCCGGGGCGTCGTGCAGCGTGATGCGGTTCCAATGGAACAGCCATTTCGTCATGGCCATGAAATAGTACGCTCCGGGTCCGCGCTCTAAATCGAGGATCAGGACGGCTCGCCGCGCCGTCGCCCCGAAAGCGCGCAGAAGCGCGACGATCTCGGCATCCCGGAAATGATGTAGAAACAGCGAGCAGAGTACGACGTCGAAGCTGGCGTCCCGAAAGGGCAGGTGGAACGCGTTTCCGGCAACCTTCGGCCGCGGCGCCGCGGCGAGATGTTCGAGACGATAATCAAATGACGTGACGATAGCGCGCGGGCGAACGCTTCGCACGATCGCGCCGGAATCGCCGGAAGCCGCGCCGATGTCCAGCAGCGAAAAGGCTTCATTGGCGTCCGTCACCCGCCGGATCAGACTCCGCAGGACGCGATGGCCACCCAGATAGCGCCCGATACGGACGAGATCGCGCAGACTCGCCTGCTTGTCGGGGCCGGCGGCGTCGTCGAGGATCTCGGGAACGATCACTCGTCCGTCTCTTGCGTGCATGTTCAACATGGTAAGATGCGGCTTCATATGACCAGAAGAGATTACCTGGCTCTGGCAGGCGCCGGACTCTCCGCTTCGGCGCTCGGAATCGCCGATCCCGCTCCCGCGCCGTCTCCGGATACTGCGGATGACACCGCCGACGACACGCGCGACCAGCGCATGAAATGGTGGCATGACGCGCGCTTCGGAATGTTTATTCATTGGGGGCTTTACAGCGTCCTGGGGCGTCACGAATGGGTCATGGAAGACGAAGCCATTCCCGTCGCCGATTACGAGCAGCTCGCCAAACGTTTTACGCCCAAGCCGAATGCCGCGCGAGCCTGGGCCAAGCTGGCGCGGCAGGCCGGACAGAAGTACATGGTGATGACGACCAAGCACCATGAAGGCTTTTGTCAGTTCGACACCAAGTTGACGAACTATTGCGCGCCGAAGCAGGCTTGCGGCCGCGACTTGGTGCGGGAATTCGTGGACGCCGCGCGCGGAGAGGGGATGCGCGTCGGTTTCTACTACTCGCTAATGGATTGGCACCATCCCGACGGCGCTCGCTGCCTCACCGACGAGGCCGCGCGGCGGCGTTTCGTCGACTACATCCACGGGCAGGTGCGCGAGCTGTGCAGCAATTACGGCAAACTCGACGTGTTGTGGTATGACGTGAGCTGGCCCTTGAAGCCGGAAGGCTGGGAGTCGGAAAAGATGAACAAAATGGTCCGCGATCTGCAGCCCGAGATCATCATCAATAATCGTTCCGGCTTGCCCGAGGATTTCGCCACGCCGGAGCAGCGCATCCAGGCCGAGAACCGCGCCTGGGAGGCCTGCATGACCATGAACGATAGCTGGGGCTACCAGCGCGCCGACGATGCTTGGAAGACGCCGAAAACGGTGGTCCGCAACCTGATCACGTGCGCGCGCGACGGCGGAAACTATCTTCTCAATATCGGGCCGAAGCCGGACGGGTCGATTCCACAGGAATCGATCGATATTTTGACGCAGGTTGGAAAATGGATGGATCGCAACAGCCAATCCATTTACACCGCCGAGAAATGCGACGTAAAGCGCGCCAATTACGCGAATTTCACGCGTAAGGGCAACACGCTATACATGCACGTATATTTCTGGCCGGGCGATTATGTCGCCATCAGCGGGCTCCGCGCCAAGGTGCAGTCGGCCCGCATGCTGGCGACAGGCAAGCCGGTCGAATTCCAGCAGGACCGCTTCCGCACCGTCTTCAAAGGACTGCCGCAAGCCGCGCCGGACAACCCCGCGACGGCCATTGCCATCGAATGCGACGCCGAGCCGGTCCAGGATACGTTGATGGTTCGCCGCGAACGCCCGCGCCGGGGAGTTGGCGTTTAGCGTCCTGTATTCGGCGGAATGGATTTCATTACTGGAAATATCGGCTGGATAGAAGTAATCTGCGGCCCGATGTTCTCGGGCAAGAGCGAAGAGCTGATGCGGCGGCTGCGGCGGGCCAGGATCGCGCGAAAACGCGTACAGGTATTCAAGCCCGCCCTCGATTCGCGCTACTCGGTCGACGAGATCGTCTCTCACGGCGATGTACGCATGAAGTCGGAAGTAATAAAGCAGACCCCGGAGATCCTGGCGCGTTTGGATTCTCGCACGCAGGTAGTGGGCCTGGATGAGGCGAACTTTTTCGGGCCGGAACTGGTCGGGATCGCGAGTCAACTCGCCGATGCGGGCAAGCAGGTGATCGTCGCGGGCCTCGATACGGACTACATGGGCCGGCCCTTTGAGCCCATGCCGGAGCTGCTTAGCGTGGCGGAGTCGATTACTAAGATGCTGGCTATTTGTATGCGCTGTGGAAACCCCGCCAAGCACACGCAACGTCTAGTAGAATCGGACGATCTGATCGTGGTCGGGGCGGCGGGTATGTACGAGGCACGCTGCCGCCGCTGTTTTGAGCCGGGCATTCCCAAGCAGGAGTTCTTGGAGTTCGCCCGTCCGCGAAAAAGTTCTTAAGGCCTAAGTGCTAGAATTCTAAGGAAAGCAAAAGAAGTATGTCCATCAGCCCCAACGCCTACGCGCCACCACCGCAACCACAACCGCAAGCTACCGCCCCGTATATGCCCGTGGCTCCGGCGCCCGCGGCCGCCACCGGAGGCGTGAAGATCGCGGTCCTGTTCGGATGCGTGATCGCGCTCATTGCCGCCAATGTTTACCTGTTCTATCAATTGAACCAAGTCAAGACGGATTTGACCAAGAAGAACGACGCGCTCGCCGCCGAGCTGGACCGTGTAAAAGAATCGAGCACTATTACGGCGCAGAGTAGCCGCCGGACGGTTCAGGCCCTGCGCGATCAACTTGAGACGGAGCGCCGCCAAGCCAGGATGGCCGTAGGCGAAGCCAAGAACGAGGCGCTGAAGAAAATGGATGATACGCGCCAAAGGCTGGAGGCCGCGCAAGTGGCCCAGAAGAAGGAGGTCGAGTCGCACATCGACGCCGTGAAGCAGGAAGCCGATACGACGACGACCAAAGTCGATGCCGTAAACGCCGACGTGTCCACCGTCAAGACCGATCTCGGGTCGACGAAGTCGCAGCTTGAGAAGACCATCGCGGACCTGAAGCGTACCAGTGGAGATGTCGACGGCCATGCCGTTCTGATCGCAACCAACGGCAAGGAGCTGGCGGCGTTGCGAGCCCTTGGCGACCGTACTTTCACCGAATTCAACATCCACAAATCCAAGCAGCCGCAAAAGGTCGGCGACGTTTTCGTGCGCCTCGAAAAGGCCGATCCGAAGCATAACCGCTATTCGATCGAGCTGACCGCGGACGACAAAAAGGTCGAAAAGAAGGACCGCAATCTGAACGAGCCTTTGCAGTTCTACACCTCGAAGGCGAAGCAGCCCTACGAGATCGTAGTGAACGACGTCAAGAAGGACCAGATCGCGGGTTATCTTTCGATTCCAAAAGTTCTGAACGGCCGCTGACGGTCTAACGGGCAGCTTGCGCGTTTAGAAACTGCTCCACGCCGGGCGCGATCGCCTGGCGCTGCGCAATACAGACGTTAATCGTCTCGACGGTCTGCTCAAGCGTTCGCGGGCCGCCCACGAAAGTCTTGATTCGATCTTTAAAAAAACTCTCCAGGTCGTCGCGATGCGCGGCATCGCAGAAGGAATCGCCGAGCTTTGGCAGTTCCGCGGCAAAATCGCCTCCCACTTCGCGTGGCATTCGCTTCAAGAGTTCGTCGATATGCGCTTTAACGAACTGGAGGGGAAGATCGCGCGTGGCCGGATATTGCAGAGGCCCGAAGAGGAGCGGGAAAAACGCTTCGCGAGCGTCGAAATCGTTCGTGAGCAGCAGAGCCATGGCGTCCTTGGCGATGGCCGGGTCGCGGAACTCGCCGAGCGCGTGGATCAGAGCCTGGCGTTGATGATGGTCGTGATTTGAAATCGCCGCCGCGCGGAGCTTATCGAAGAG
This sequence comes from Bryobacterales bacterium, assembly GCA_963838885.1. Taxonomy (GTDB): domain Bacteria; phylum Acidobacteriota; class Terriglobia; order Bryobacterales; family Bryobacteraceae; genus JAICMB01. The sequence goes on from CAWITB010000025.1 coordinate 54,055, forward strand.
TTCCCGATTTCCGTGCTGGGCGGCGACCGCAAGAACGTCGGCGAGCTCACCCGCCGGCACAGCCTTGGGGTCCTTCAGCCATTGGCGCGCCAAGGCCTCGGCCTGCCGCACAAGTTGCGCGTCGTCGCCCGATGCCGCGGCGAAGCGCACAAGATCGTGGCGCAGCAGTTCTAAATTGTCGCCCTCCTTGCCGTTCCCCTTCCAGCCAAGCTCTCTCGCCCGCGGACCGAAAACTTTGTCGATGAACGCGGCCGCCTCCGGCCATGTGGAAGCGGGCATATAGGACGCCTCCGTCATACCCGCTACCTCTTCATCCTCGTTCATGACGTGATGGTCCTCATTGGCGGCGAACCGCGGCGCCAGCGCCAGGGCTTGCGAGGGCTTCACGCCGCCGCTCTCCACCAGCGCGCCGGCGTCGCCGAGCGTGCTCACGAGTTCCGCCGGGGTGAGATTCTCAAGAGCCTCGCTCGACGGAATGGTCGCATGATAATATCCGTTTGCGCCGGCATTGGGTTCAATCCATGCGGGACAGCTTTGCGCCTTCGCCAGCGGCAGATCGTCGGAAGGCTTGGTTAACAGCACGCACTCCGATTCGCCCGCGCCGTTCCCCCGCCGTTCCCGCCCACGTTCGATGACGGGTAGCGGACGCAAACGGGAATTTCCCACAACTCCGCGCTAGTCTGGTCGCTGCTCCGGCCGGGCGACCCAATCGGCAAATAGCGCTTTTGCGTCAGCCGCAGGGAGGGCCGGCCGCGGCCGCACTCGAGCTCGGCCGAAATCTCCGGTACTCCCGGCTTGTCCAGGAAAGTATCGAACGCCGGAGCGACATTGCGTCCGGCAGCGGCGCTGATGGAGGCCAGGAATTCCTCGGTGGTCGCGTTCTTGTCCGCGTGCGCCTCCAGATAAGCGTGAACGCCGCGCCGGAAAACGTCCGGACCAAGGTAATTCTCGAACATGCGGAGCACAGCCGCGCCCTTCATATAGGTAATGTTGTCGAAAGCGTTCGCGATATCGCTTGCGGACAGGATCGGCTGGCGAATTTTGCGCGCCGAAACGAGGCTGTCCAAACCCATGGCCTCCAACCGATCGTCCACGGCGTCGATATTGGCGTGCCACTCCGGCTTCCACTCGTTCACGATTTTTGTTTCCATCCATGTCGCGAAGCCTTCGTTGAGCCATATGTCGTTCCACCACGCCGTCGTGACGAGATCGCCGAACCATTGGTGCGACATCTCGTGAGCGCCGACAATCGCAAACTCGCGCTGCCGCCGGATCGTGTCATCGTTCGGATCGCCCAACAGCAGATCCTCCCCGTAGGTGATCAGACCGGCGTTCTCCATCGCGAAATTGCTGATCGGCATAGCGATGCTGTCGAGCTTTTCGTATGGGTAGGGCAAACCGAAATATTTTTCAAGCTGTGTCAGCAGGCCGGGGATGGTCGCCACCGCAAACTTTGCCTGATAGGCTTTGCCCTGCGGTGTGATCACGCGAATGGGCGTGTTCTTCTTGCCCGCCCTGCCGGCTTCGGCCACGTCGAACGGACCGACGGCGAACGCGATCAAATAGCTCGGCAACGGCCGCGTGGCGGCGAACGTTACCGTTTTCCTGCCGCCCGAGGCGGAATTTTCCGCAACGGAGGGCGTGTTTGAGAACGCCTTCTGGTCTTTCGGCACATTCAAAGTGATTTGCCACGGCACTTTAAAGTCGGGCTCGTCAAAGCATGGGAAGGCGCGCCGCGCGTCGGTCGGCTCAAACTGGGTGTAAAGGTACCAGCGATTGGCCTCCTTCATCTGAAAAACGCCCGCGCTGCTGTTGTTGCTGATTTTCCCCGCGTATTCGATATGCAGCGTGGCCGGGCCGGGCGCGATGGCGCGATCGAAGAGAAAGCCGGCCAGACCATCGTCCTTCAACTGCACTTTGGGGGTCGCGCTTGCCCCCGCCGCGCGGAGAGTGGCGGCGCGGATCTGCAGACCCGTGGCATTCATCCAGATTTCGTTGCTTGCGGCGGTCACATTCAAGTCGATATCGGCCGTGGCTTCAAACGTGTCCTGGCCAGGCGTGAGAGTCAGGGCGATGGCGTAGCGAGCCGGCAAAACCTGCCGGCCAAGCCGGAATTCGGGCTCTTTGGCTGCGAGCGGCCAGCCCAAGCTCAACAAGAAGATCGGAATTATAAAGGCGGAACAACTCCTCATAATTACAGAGTCTCACGGGCGGCATGGCAACATGAACAATGTGACCGCGAAGGATGTAATAGCGCGCATCGACGGCGCGGCGCCGAACACGACGGCGGGCGTGCGCCACGCGCGGCGCGAAATTTCGAAGCATCTGAAGGCGATGGACCGCGCTTTAATTCTTCGTCTGGCGCTCGATGTGATCCGTTCCCGCCATTCCTACGGGCGCTTCGTCGCATACGAGCTCGTACAGCATCATGAGGCTGCAATGCAAGGCCTCACGCCCGCTGAGGTCGAGCGCCTCGGAGAAGGAATGTCGGACTGGGCGGCGGTCGATACCTTTGCCTGCTACATTTCCGGGCCTGCCTGGCGCGAGGGCCGCATCGCCGATGGCCGCGTCCACCTTTGGGCGCAATCGAAGGATCGTTGGTGGCGGCGCGCCGCGCTCGTCAGTACCGTACCGCTGAACGTTCGTTCGCAGGGCGGCGACGGCGACCCGCGGCGCACGCTGGCAGTATGCGCGCGGTTGCTCGACGATCGCGATGAAATGATCGTTAAAGCAATGTCCTGGGCGTTGCGGGCGCTTGCGGTGCGCGATGCCGCAGCGGTTTCCGCCTTCATTGTGGATTACGACGATCGCCTCGCGGCCCTCGTCAAACGCGAAGTGCGGAACAAGCTCGCAACGGGATTAAAGAACCGGCCCCCTAAACCCGCTCGATCTCCTTCATGAGCCCGGCCAGCGAAGTCTCCGTGGATGCCGCCTTGCCGCCCGGCCCGCGCCAGTGCGTCTCCAGATTAAACGTCTCTTTATACCCGGCCTTCAGCAGCGCCCGGATCTGCCCCGTGTTGTCGAACTCGCCCTGACCCACGGCAGTCCATTCCACCTTGCCATCCGGCCCGCGCCGGAAATCGCGCAGATGAACATGGAAAATGCGCGCCGGATCGAGCAGACGGAAGCCGTCGGGATAGGGCACGCCGCCCTTCTCGGCGTCGTTGTTGGGATCCCAATTCAACCCCAGGTTGCCGTCCTTCACTGTGCGCAGCATCGCCGCCGATTGCGCCGCGGACCACACGTAGCTGTTCGCAAGATTCTCGACCGCCAGCCTGATCCCCTGAGACTTGGCGCGCCGCGCCGCTTCTCCCAGCAGCTCGTAAATGCGTGGGTACACAGCATCATCCGGAGTCTCGCCGCTCTTATATGTAAACCCAAAAATGCGCAGCTTATCAGTTCCCAGAATCTTCGCCCGCTCCATCGCGCCTTCGAGCAGCGTCCATTGCGCGTCGAGCGCGTTCGAATCCCGCGGCAGCGCGCCCCTGAAGAACGCGGTATCGGCGATCGACGTCTGGAGCTGTTGCGCATCGAGCAGCGATCTCGCTTCACGGATCTTATCGAGCGGCTGCGCCGTGTTGTACTTGCCCCAGATCGACCGCAGTTCCGCGTAAGCGAGACCGTGCCGATGGATAAAACTTGCCGCCACCTGCAGGTCTTCGTCGATCTCGTCCGTGGTGACTCCAAGATGCACCTGCTCGAGCGTGGCGGCGCGCGCCAGTGGCGCGGCCGCGAGTGCGTATAACATCTGCCGGCGGCTGTAAAAATTCATGGCGATAGTATCGATTCATATTATCTCGCGCCATCGCGATTGGTAATCGAGCTCGCTCCCGAGAAGTGATGCGATCTAACGCGCAACGAAAATCGCGGAGATGCGGTAACGGCGGCGCCCGCGGCGGTTTCGCTCGTCTAAACTAAATACGGTTTCCGCGACGGCGCCATGCAAACATTTTCGACCGACCTCAAACACGCCTTCCGCCTGCTTCGCCAAAGCCGCGGCTTCACGCTGGCCGCCGTTTCCGCGCTGGCCCTCGGGATTGGGGCCAATACGGCCATTTTCTCCGTCATCGACGCCGTGCTCCTCAAGCCTCTTCCATTTCCACAGCCGGATCGCATCGTCGTACTGATGAACACCGCGCCGCAGGGTTCTTTTCCGGCGGCATCCGTGCCCAAATACAACACCTGGAGGCGGCAGACTCAGGTTCTCGAAGACATCAGCGCGTACGACACGGGAGGACCGGGACTCAATCTCGGCGGGACGGGGCGGCCCGAACAGCTCAAAGGCATCCACGTGTCCTACGAATTCTTCGATCTGTTTGGCGCCCGCGCGATACTTGGCCGCACCTTCACCGCCGATGAGGATCGTCCTCGCGGCGGCTTCCCCATCGTGCTCTCAAACGGTCTGTGGCGGCGCCGTTTCGGAGCCGATCCCGCCATCGTGGGAAAAACTTTGACCCTGGGCGGGCAGCTTTACACCATTGTGGGCGTGCTTGACCCCAACTTTACTTTCGATCCGGCGCCCGATCTCTACCTGCCGTTCCAGGCCGACCCCAACAGCACCAACCAGGGCCACTATTTCCGCGCCGCCGCGCGCCTCAAGCCGGGCGTATCTTTGGAGAAAGCGAAGGCGGCGCTGAATATCGCGGCGGAAGAGTTCAAGCGCAAATACCCGCGCGTATTGGACGCTAAGTCAAGCTTCTCCGTCGAGCCGCTGCAGCAGCTTCTGGTCAGCAATGTCCGCACGGCTCTGTATATCCTGCTCGGCGCCGTGGCTTGCGTGCTTCTGATCGCGTGCGCCAATGTTGCCAACCTGCTGCTGGCGCGCGCTACGGGCCGCTCCCGCGAAATCGCGATCCGCTCCGCCCTCGGAGCCGGGCGCGGCCGCATCGTGCGCCAACTGCTGACCGAGAGCGTGCTGCTGTCGCTGACCGGCGGCGTCCTGGGCCTGATCCTCGGAGCTTTTGGCGTGCGCGCGCTGTTGGCGGTGAATCCCGGCAGCATTCCGCGCATTGGACCGGAGGCTTCCGCCGTTACGCTCGATTTCGCCGTGCTGGCCTTCACGCTCGGCCTTTCGATTTTTACGGGCATTCTCTTCGGCCTCGCTCCGGCGCTGCAGGCGTCCCGCGCCGACCTCAACTCGGTGCTGAAGGAAAGCGGCGCGCGCGCCGGCTCCAGTCTGCGGAAGAGCAAGACTCGCGGCGTCCTCGTGATCGCCGAGATCGCCCTCGCCCTCGTCATACTGATCGGCGCCGGATTGCTCCTTCGCACTTTCGCCGCGCTGCGCGCCGTCGATCCCGGTTTCGATTCCCATGATGTCCTGACAATGGAAACGTCGCTCACCGGGACTCACTACAATCGCACCGCCGAGGTTTACCAGATGAGCCGTGAGGTGCTCGATCGCATCCACGCTATACCGGGAGTGGAAGCCGCCGCCGCCAGTTCCTATCTGCCGCTCGATAGCGGCCTGGGCCTCGGCTTCATCATCGCGGGACGGCCTCTTACGAACGGACCGTCGCACGGCGGCGCGGCCTGGAATTACGTCAGTCCGCGTTTTTTCGATGTTTTCAAAATTCCCATTCTGCGCGGACGTACTTTTACAGAGCGCGACGACGGCGGGGCGCCGGGGATGGTCGTCATTAACCAATTTCGCTCCCCGGCTGGGCATGGCCTATCGCATCGGCAACAAGACGGTTTTGCGCGCCGGCGGAGGCGTTTTCTATCAGTACCAATCGAACAATAGCAACACCCAGTACGGTTATTCGCAGAGCACCCCATACGTGACTTCGCTCGATGGCGGCCAAACTCCGGCGGCGAACAGCTTCACGGGTCCCTATTCGTTGGCGAATCCGTTCCCGAACGGAATCCAGCCACCCGCTGGAAACAGCCAAGGACTTCTCACTAATATCGGCAATAGCCTGAGCTATAACAATCCCAGTTGGCGCGCGGAGCGAACCTATCAGTCTTCGGTCGCGATCCAGCGGGAATTGCCTTGGCGCACGAACCTGGAGGTAGCCTATGCGTTCAACCTGCAGATCTTCGTTCCGATCAGTTTAAACACGGACCATATCAGTCTTGCGAACCAACTCGCCGGTGTCGCGAATCCAACTTTCCTGAGCAAGCCCGTTCCCAATCCGTTTTACGGAATTCTGCCCATTACTTCCTCGATAGGCTCCAGCCCCACGATCAGCTACGGCACTTTATTGCAGCCGGACCCGCTATTCAATGGCGGCATCACTCAGAATTACGGAATGCAAGTGGGCCACTATCGCTCGGATGAATTGCAGATTTCCGTTGAGAAGCGCGTCGGTGGAACCAGCGGGAGAGGAGGTCTGTTCACCTACGTACTCTCGTACACGCACGGCAAGCAGATGCAGGCCGATCATCGTACGGATAACTGGAACCTGCTCGAACCGCTCGATTACGAGATCGACGACGGAACCAAGCTGAACGACTTCTCATTCAGCGGCGTTTACGATCTTCCGTTCGGGCGGGGAAGAGCACTGCTCAACACGGATAATAAGTTTCTCGACCGCGTGTTCGGCGGATGGCGAACAGACTTCATCCTGACCTACTTTTCGGGATTCCCAGTCGGCATCCCAGGAGGATATTACTATAACTGCGGTCCGTGGTCGGTGCCCGATCCCAGCGAAAACGAATGGTTCAATAATAATAAGAGTTGTTATACCATCAGGCCTCCGAATTCGCTCAACCCGTATCAGGACCGTTTCTCGACCATCTTCCATCCGGCGGTTCCGCAGTTGAATGCCGCTATCTCAAAGACGATCCCCATCAACGACCGGTATAAGTTCTCGCTGCGCCTGGAGGCGTTCAATGTGACGAACACGCCGCTGCGCAATCCCCCGGATACAACGGTCACGGACGTTCAGTTCGGGCAGTTGCCGAAGAGCCAATACAATTTTCCGCGCACGCTGCAGATCGCGGGAAAGTTTTATTTCTAAATATAAGATTCGCGCTTCCTGGCGCAGGAGATGGGGGCTTACCCAGGCTTCCGGCTATGCAACAACTGGCACGAGCTCCGAGTCGATGATGCGTTGATCCGCGTCAGGGGCACGATCTGAAAATCGGGATTGGATTCGATCTCACCAAAAAAGTTCCTTAGCAGGGGCGCCGCTCCGAGCGCCACCTTCCCCAACCAGGACGGCGATCTCGAGCAGCGTTATGGCGCTGATAGCGAGGGGTTCGCGCCGGCGGACCGCCTCGCGCATGACTCGCATTTGCTCTCGCGAGAGCTTTTTGCGCGCAGTAATCCAGCGGACGACAATGTGCGTGTCGAGAAGGAATCGATGGCTCAACTTCGCGCCTTGGGTCGCTTGCGCAGCCATTCTCACACGGACATTTCCGAGTTCGGATGCTCTTCGTCGAACGTAACTCGCCCTTCCCCACATGCCTTCCGACGATTTCCAGGCGGGGCGGCGCGCGGGCCCCACGGTCGCGATCGGCCGGCCGCGCTTCGCGATGCCGTCGAGTAGCGCCAGGCACATAGCGTTGAACTCGGTTACGCTCACGGTGCGTGCTTCATATTGGACCGTAGCATATGGTCATCTGACGCGTTGATGCAGCGGTATCATTGCGGAGACGCGCTGGAGCGGCTGACAGCGGCCGTGGATTGCGGCGAGGCCGCAAGGGTGAAATGAAATGTCGAGCCCAGGCCAGGCTGAGAATCGACCCAGATGCGGCCTCCGTGCCGTTCCACGATGCGCTTGCAACTCGCGAGGCCGAGTCCGGCGCCTTCATATTCTTCGCCGTGCAGCCGCTTGAACAAAGCAAAAATCGACTCGTGGTATTGGGGCGCGATGCCAATTCCGTTATCGCCGATCGAAAACAGGACTTCGCGCCCCTGAACGCGAGCGGTTACATGGATGCGAGGCGGCTGTTCGGAGCGATATTTCAGGGCATTGCCGAGGAGATTTTGAAAAAGTTGCAGGAGCTGCGTGGGGTCGCAGTGAACGGGCGGGAGCTCGTCGTGGGTGATGATTGCGGCGGTCTCCTCGACGGCGGCGAGCAAATTCGTTTGTGCGGATTTTAGGATTGCCTCGCTATCGACGAGCTCCTCGAGGACTGGATCGGCGCTGGCCTGGGCATAGCTGAGGAGCGCGCGAATGAGCTGGTGCATACGCCGCGCGCCCGAGGTGATGAAGTCGATGAACTCCTGGCCCTCGCCGCTCAGCTCGGCTTTATATCGCAGACTGAGGAGCCGCGCATAATTGGCGACGGTACGAAGGGGCTCTTGCATGTCATGAGCGGCGGTATGCGCGAACTGGCGCAAGGCTTCGTTGGAGCGGGCCAGCTCCGCTTCCACTTTCTGCCGTTCGGCGATGTGTTGCTCCTTGGCGGCGAGCGCGGTCTGCAGCTCGGCCCGGACGCTATCGAGCGCGCCGGCCAGCTCTGTTGCCTGCGCGGCGCTGTCGACGGCGACCTGCGTCTGGCCGGCGGCGGTGAAGGCCAGCCGCTCGCGCTGGAACACGGCGCCGAGGAGCGGTAAGAGAGGGAGGACCTCCGCGACGGCGCCGGGGCGCGGGTCGCCATCGAGTAGAATCAGGACCGTTTCATCGGGAGCGGCCCAGCCGCGCGCGGTACGCCGGTCGGATAGGGTGGGATAAAACAATTCTCCCTCAGCCGCGCCGTTATCGATGCAAGTCTGGACGAAAGAGCGCCAGAAGCGGCCTCCCGGCAAAGTCTGAGGAAACCCGAGCGGCGGCAAATGCGCGTCCACGCCCGGTTCCTTGATGAACACGAGAAGATCGGGAACGCCGAGATGAGCGGCCAAGCGGCGCGCCGCCTCGCCGCGATCGCGCGCTTCGCCGGCCAGGGCGTTGGCGAGATCGATCGTGAGCGCGGGGGGCACAAGGTCTACCCAGGTATGACGCAGATGACGGCGGTGCAATTGTGGAAACCGCTGAATTGGCCTTCGACGCGCGCCACCTGGCCATAGGTGTTGCAGCCCGCGAAGTGAGCCGGGGCAAGTTGGGCGGCGATGCCATTCAACTCCGCGCCGAATTCCTGGCCCATGCGCAGCCGGGTGGCGGCGCAATCGAAAAATAGAGCTACGGCGGGGCTGCGATCGGAGCGCAATTGCCCCAGGGCGGCGCGGGTGGCGCGCGCGGCGGCGGCGGCGGCGGAGTGGGCATCGGCGCTCATAATTCGGACGCTGCTGCCGGCGGGGATTTCGGCCGCGCACAGAATGGCCCCGCCGGAATCTACCGAGAGCGGGACGCGGAGCTTAAAACCGGCGCCGGTTTCGATGCCCAGAATATTGTGGAGGAAAAAGGGCAAAGGCGCGGCGCGATCGAAGGATTGGCCCTTTCCGGCGGCGTATTCTTCGAAGGCCTCGGCGGCGGGCATGGCGTTGAGGCCGATGAGGCGCGCTCCCTCGGCGGCGGTGACGCGCAGCGGCGGCGTGGCGGGCTCCCATCCGTGGCTGACGCCAATGCCCAGCGGCGTGTTGGACAAGATCTCGAGACCGACGGCGGCGTCAGCCAGCGCTTCGGTTCCGAAAAAGACATGGGTGCTGGCGAAGTTGGCATCGTCGCCGGCTCCGCCTCCAAAGATCTGGTAGCGGCCGGCCGTGATGGTGGTCAGCCGATCGAGGAGTTCTTCGGTATAGCCGGCCAAGGCGTCGGTGAGAAGCAGAAGCGAGCGGTAGCGGTATTCCGGCGTGGAGGGCCCGCGGAAAGTGGATACCATTTCGCGCACCGCCGCCTCGCGGCGATTGGCGAGACCTCGGGCAATACCGGCGCCGAAGGCAAGATCGGAGGAACGGATGGCGACTGCGCAGGCGGACGAAGTGGCGGGGTGGGCGTCGACGAACTCTCCGGCGGTGGAGCATCCCACCAGCACTGCGGCATTGCATTCGGCGGCGAAGGCGCTCAAAAGGATGGAATGCCGGTACGACGGGGCCGCGAACAATATTACGGCCCCGGGAGGCTGCGGGCCGAGAGCGGCGCCGATCTGGCGGGCCAGCGAGGCGCCCGCGGCGGCGCTGTCCGGGAGATCCGTTTGAACGATGGCCGATTCAGTCACGTGTGGCATTGTATCATCGCCCTCCGGCGTGGCCCGCCAACGTGTCCAGTACTTGGCTAAAACGAACGGTACTTAAATACCCTTGATGGAATTCCGATAAAATCGCACGATCTTAGTGAGGAGAAACTGAATGAACTTACGCAAATACACACTCACAATGGCCGGCCTGGCAGCTATGTCAATGTCGCTCTCGGCCGCTACAATCACGTACAATTTTTCTGAAAATGGAACGGGCGATATCGGCACGACATCGTCTTTCGCCTCCGCCCCTCCCACCGGCCCGAGCCTGGTGGCTTCGGGATTTTCGTCCAACACTCACACCGCCCAGCTTTACAGCAAGAACGCAGGCGGAGATGAAAACGGGCTGGGATTAGATCTGGGCTATTTCGATCCGGATAATGAAATTCAGGGCAATGGATTTATTCAGATCGACGTCGCGCCTTTGCTGGCGATGTATGGAAATCTGACATTTCAAATGAACAGCTCGACCGGCGACGATACTTGGGTGGTCTACGCCACCAACACCGCTTCCACGCTCAGCGGAGCGTCACTGGTTGGCGACGGTACAAATGAATCGTCACACACGTTCACCACCTCCAAGACTTACCTGGACTTTACGGCCAGCAGCGGCAACGTGCTGCTGAGAGATATCACCGCTACGGCGACCGTACCGGAACCCGGGACGATGAGCCTGCTCTGCGGCGGCTTCGCGATGCTAGGTCTCGGCCTGATACGGCGGAAGAAGCAGGTGAAGCAGGCGTAAATTCTTCAGGTCCGGCCCGCGGCTGGCGCATAACGCGGCGGCACGCCCCTTGGCTTCCTCCCCCGGCGGAGGGATGCCAGGGGGCTTTTTTTTCTAGCGCGCGACGTTTGATACGGTGAAGCAAGCGCGAGGCTGCGGTCGAACGCTTATGCCCAAGAACATCGTAATCTGCTGCGACGGAACCGGAAATCAATTTGGAAACCGCAATTCGAACGTCGTCAAATTATTCAGCGTCCTGGCGTTAAATCCTAAAACGCAGGTGGCATATTACGATCCCGGCATTGGCACCCTGGGGGCGTACGATGCGTTTACGCAGGCGGCGAAATGGTGCGCCAAAATGCTGGGGCTGGCGTTCGGGGCCGGATTGATGGACAACATCGGCGACGCATATCGCTTTCTCATGCAGAATTGGGAGCCGTGGGACCAGCTGTATCTTTTCGGATTCAGCCGCGGTGCTTACACGGTGCGCGCGCTGGCGTCGGTGCTGCATTTATTCGGTCTGCTGCCGCGCGATAACGAACAATTGACGCCGTATATTCTGCGTTCTCTGCAACGGATGGATACCCCGGGAGAACGTCTGGCGCGACGCTTCAAGGAGGTGTTCTCGCTGGAGTGCCGCCCGCATTTCGTGGGCGTGTGGGATACCGTAAGCTCGGTTGGCTGGATGATGGATCCGCTCAAGATCCGCTACACGGCGAACAATCCGGACATCCATATCGGGCGCCATGCGATTGCGATCGACGAGCGGCGCTGTTTTTTCCGTCAAAATCTGTGGGGCAAAGCGGCGCCCGGGCAGAATTATCTGCAGGTCTGGTTTGCGGGGGTGCACGCCGACATCGGCGGGGGCTATCGCGAGGAGCAGAGCGGCTTGTCCAAGGTGACGCTCGAATGGATGATCGCCGAAGCCGTCGCCGCGGGGTTGTTGGTGCGCGAGGTCGCGGTGGAGGACGTTCTGGGACGGCGCGCGGGCGGCGGATATGCGCCGGTGGATGCCTGCGGCATGATGCACGATTCGATGTGCGGGGCGTGGAACATCCTGGAGTATTTGCCGCGGCGGCATTGGAACGCGAGCCTTTCGCCTCCGCGATACGAATGGGTGCTGTATAGGAAGCGTCCGCGATTTATTCCGGAAGGATCGACGCTGCATCAGGCCGTGCTCGACCGGATGAACGATTGTCGGGTGGGGTACCATCCCCCAAATCTGCCGCAAACCTATGGCGTGGAGCCCTGGTCAGGCGGCGTGACGCGCCAAACCCCCGTCCGTTAATCCTGCTAAAATCTGTAACCATTCAGGCCTTTCCATGACCGTCTTCACGACCGCCATTCTGTCCGTAGCGTTCGCCGCCGCTCCGGCGTTGGCGCAATCCACGCCCGAGGGCGCTCTTCAGAACCTCAAGTTCCGTTCCATCGGTCCCGCGATCATGGGCGGACGCATCGACGATTTCGCAGTGGTGGAATCGGATCCGCGCATCATTTTTGCCGGAACTGCCGCCGGCGGCATCATGAAGACCATCAACGGCGGCGTCACCTGGGAGCCGATTTTCGACGGGCAGCCTAATTCGACCATTGGCGACATGGCGCTGGCGCCATCCGATCCATCCATAATTTACGTTGGCACGGGCGAGCCAAATAACCGGCAAAGCTCTTCCTGGGGCAATGGGATGTACAAATCGATGGACGGGGGCCAGACCTGGCAGCACATCGGGCTAAAAGACACGCATCATATCGGGCGCGTAGTAGTTCATCCGTCCGATCCCAACATCGTCTATGTTGCGGCGCTGGGCCATCTTTGGGGACCCAATCACGATCGCGGTGTCTACAAGACCAGTGACGGCGGCGCAACGTGGACGCAATCGTTATACATCGACGACGATACCGGCGTTTCCGATATCGCGATGGATCCGCAAAGCCCTAACATTCTTTACGCCGCGGCGTACGAGCGCCGGCGTACCGTATTTGGTTATAACGGCGGAGGACCGAAGAGTGGTCTGTATCGAACGATTGATGGCGGGGCGCACTGGACCAAGCTCACGAAAGGACTGCCGGCGACAGGCGATGTCGGCCGTTGCGCGGTGGAAGTGTACCGGAAGAACTCCAACATCGTTTACGCGCTGGTTGAGAATTTAAAGGACGGCGGCATTTTCCGATCCGAAGACAAGGGCGTCAAGTGGACGCGCATGAGCAACACCGATCCGCGGCCATCCTATTACAGCCAGATTCGAATCGATCCGAATAACGACCAGAAGATCTGGGTGTTGGGCGCGCCGCTTTATTACACCGAGGACGGCGGCCGAACATTTCGCCAGGACCGCTGGCAGAAGATCCATAGCGATTTTCACGCCTTCTGGATCGATCCGGCGGATTCCAGTCACATGATCGCGGGCTCCGATGGAGGAATTACGATGACGCGCGATGGCGGACGCAATTGGGATTACCTGAACAACCTCCCGATCGGCCAGTTTTACGAAGTCGCCTACGATATGCGCAAGCCGTACCATCTCTGCGGCGGCCTGCAGGACAACAATTCCTGGTGCGGTCCGAGCGGCACGCTGTCCACCCGCGGCATCACCAACGACGAATGGACGACCGTCTGCGGCGGCGACGGATTTTACGCTCGCATCGATCCGAGCGATCCAAATATCGTCTACGCCGAATCGCAGGATGGCAATGTTCTGCGCCGCGACCTGCGCACCGGCGAATCGCGCAGCATCCGGCCGCTCGAAGAGAACGACAAAGCGCCGCGGTATCGCTTCCAGTGGAATTCGCCGATGACGATCTCCCATTTCGATCCCCACACGATCTACTACGGCGGTAATTATCTGTTCAAATCGACCGATCGCGGCGATGCCTGGGAGCGGCTCGGCCCCGATCTCACGACCGGCGTCGATCGGGACAAACTGCCTATTCTCGGCAAAGTTCCGGATAAAGACACGCTCTCGCGGGACGATGGCGTGCAGCAGTTCCCTTGCATTACGACAATAAGCGAATCGCCGAAAGACGCCAATGTGCTATGGGTCGGAACGGACGACGGGAATGTGCAAGTGACGCGCGATGGCGGTAAGAAGTGGTCGAACGTGGTGGGCAAGGTTCCCGGAGTGAAGAAAGGCGCCTATGTGAGCCGCGTGGAAGCCTCGCATTTCGAGCCCGGCGCGGCTTACGTTTCGTTCGATAATCATCGCAGCGACGATTTCACGGCATACATTTACATGACCGCAAATTACGGCTGTTCGTGGAAGCGGATAACGGCGGGATTCCCGAAGAAGCCGGCACGATCCATGTGGTCAGCGAAGATCCCGTCAATCCTGGTCTGCTGTTCGCGGGCGCGGAGTTTGGTATGCTCGTGTCGTTTGATCGCGGATCGAACTGGCAGAAGATGAGCGGCGGTCTGCCTACCGTTCCGGTTTACGACATTCAGATCCATCCCCGCGATCACGATCTGATTCTTGCGACACATGGGCGCTCGCTGTTGATCATGGACGACATTTCGCCGCTCGAACAGATGAGCGATAACATGCTCTCGTCGGATCTGCACGTATTTGACATACGGCCGGCGACCGAGTTCCATCTGTTCAACAACAAGGGGTTCACGGGCGCGCGGGAATTCATCGCGCCCAACCCGCCGTATGGCGTTGTCATGAACTACTTTCTGAAAGCAAGCCGGAGGGTCGGAATCCGGTCCGGATTACGGTGAGCGATAAATCGGGCAATCGCGTTCGTCAAATGAACGGGAGCGCGGAGGCGGGCATCAATCGCGCGGAGTGGGACCTGCGCTACGACTCGCCGGTGCAAGCCGGCGGATTCGGTGGGGGCGGCGGTGGCGGGCGGGGCGGGGCAGCCGGAGCCCCGGCCGAGATTCCTGGAGCCAAACGGAGCGAAACTCCGGGCGGCGGCGCGGGACGTGGCGGGGCGGGTGGCGGCGGGGGTGGTTTCGGTTTCGGCGGCGGACGTGGGCCGATGGTGGATCCCGGCGAGTACACCATCGCTGTCGCGGCGCTCGGGAAAACGGAATCGAAGACGGCGACTGTGGAAGAAGATCCGCGCATCAGAATATCGGCGGAGGACCGGACCGAGCGCCGTAAAGCTATTACGAAGGTGTACGCCATGGCGAGGGAAGCCGATTCGGCGGGCGCAAGAAAATCGTCGCGCTGCGGACGTCGTTGATGACGCTGACGGAATGATGGAAGCGCCCCGGCGCCCCGCCGATACCTGATAACGTGAAGAAAGCCGCCGATGAGCTGCTTTCGCAAGTAAAGGAGGTAGTCGGACATTCGAAATGGAACGCAAGGGCAGCTCGGGGGGGCGGGGCCGCCACTCAAATTCACGCCTCCACCGGTGAACCAGAAGCTGACGCGGCTGATGTTCTCGATGGACTCATATTGTGGCGCGCCGACAGCGCGTCAGATGGAGGATATGCAGCAGGCGTCGGCGGAGCTGCGGCGGGCTGGCGGCGGTGAAGAAGCTGACGGGCGAGGATCTGGCGCGGCTGAATAAAATGATGGCCGATGCCGGCGTGCCGTACGTCACGGTATATACGGGAGTAGGTCCAGCGTCCGGGCCCCGCGGCTCGCGGTAGAAGCGGGTGATGCCACGAATCGGTCGCGGACATCACATAGAGGAAGGAGATCGCTGCCATGAGCTGGGAGACGTTCTACGGCGTCTGCTTCGCGACAGGTGTGCTTTTCAGCGTTTTCTCGTTCTTCGCGGGAGCGCTGCATACGCACGTTCCCAAAGGATTTCATCTCCACTGGGGAGGCGCGCACGCCGCCGCGGGTGAGAGCGCGCATGGGCAAGCATCCTATTTCAACTTCGGAACGATAACGGCTTTTCTGGCCTGGTTCGGAGGAACCGGTTATCTGTTGACCCGTTACTCCTCTCTGTGGACTCTGCTCGCTCTGGGCATCTCGACAGCCAGCGGCCTGGCGGGAGCGGCTGTCGTGTTCTGGTTCCTATTCAAAGTGCTGCTGGCGCACGAGAAGAACCTCAATCCCGCGGATTATCAAATGATCGGCGTCTTCGGCCGCGTCTCGAGCGCCATTCTCGAGGGCGGCACCGGCGAAATCATTTTTTCGCAGGAAGGCGTGCGGCGCGCCGTCAGCGTTCGCAGCGAGTCCGGGCGTCCCATCGCCCGCGGCGCCGAAGTGGTGGTTACGCAATATAAGGATGGCATCGCCTACGTCCGGCCGTGGGAAGAATTCAGTCAGATTTCCGCTTCCGGAGGGGAGCGCTAGGAGAAGTTTATGAATATGTCGAACGAGATTTTCATCGTGGTCGGCCTGATGGTGGTCACGGTGCTGCTGCTGATTACGCTGTTCGCGCGCCTGTATCGCAAGGCAGGTCCGCACGAGGCGCTGGTGGTCTATGGCTTTCGCGGCACACGGGTGGTCAAGGGCCGGGGCACCGTGATCTTTCCGATGATCGAAAATTATCGCGAGCTGTCGCTGCAATTGATGTCGTTCGACGTCGCGCCGCAGCAAGACCTATACACGAAACAGGGCGTGGCCGTTACGGTCGAAGCGGTCGCGCAGATCAAGGTAAAATCCGATCCCGAGTCGATCCTGACCGGCTCCGAGCAATTTCTCACCAAGACCGACCAGTCGCGCCAAGGATTGATCCGTCTGGTGATGGAAGGCCACCTGCGCGGCATTATCGGGCAACTTTCGGTGGAGCAGCTCGTGAAGGAGCCCGAAATGGTCGGCGATCGCATGCGCGCCACCTGCGCCGGCGATCTCAACAAGATGGGCCTGGATGTGTCTCTTCACGTTCAAGGAAGTGCGTGACAAGAACGAATACATCACCAACATGGGCCGGCCGGACATCGCCCGCATCAAGCGCGATGCCGACGTGGCCGCCGCCGAAGCGGAGCGCGACACCGCCATCAAACGCGCCGAAGCTCTACGCGCCTCCGCTATAGCCAAAGCCCCCGCCGACCAGGAGCGCGTGCTGGCCGAAACCCTGTCGCAGGCGAAACAGGCGGAATCGCAGCGCGACCTCGAAATCAAGAAGGCGCAATACCTGGAACCAGTGAACCGCCAGAAGGCGCAAGCGGACAAGGCCTACGAGATTCAGGCCAACATGATGCAGCAGCAGGTGATGGTGGAGCAGGTGAAGGTCCGGCAAGTGGAGAAGGAGCACGAAATCCTAGTGCAGGAGGCCGAGATTAAGCGGCACGAAAACGAGCTGATCGCCACGGTGCTGAAGCAGGCCGAGATCGAGC
>CAWITB010000026.1:0-34665 GCA_963838885.1 Bryobacterales bacterium
ATCCACCGGCTTCATTCCCGATCGCGACTATCGCAACCTGCAGTTCGCTTCCACTACGCACTACGCGTCCCGCCTCGGCGCGAGCAACCTCACACTGGCTTACATGGATCATCCGTTTGGCGCGGATCAATTCTACGGTCCTTACCCTTCGTGGGAAGATACGAAAACCTGGTGGCTCGGCTACAACCAGGCGCTCGGCAAAGATACCGACGCCAGCTTCGCGTTCCGCCGTCATAGCGACCTCTACGTCCTGATTCGGGACGATCCTTCCGTCTACGCCAACCATCACGCCGACGAGAGCTACCAGGCGGCGCTGCGGCGCCACCAGACGGTGCGGCCGGGCATCGTCATTTCCTATGGCGCCGAGGCGATTCACGAATCCATCGTGAGCAATAATCTGGGCAATCACGCGCGGAGCCGCGGCGCGGTCTACGCCGCAGTCGATCTGCGCGGCATCCGGCGCTTCTCGCTTTCGCTCGCCGCGCGCGAGGAGTTCTACCGCCGCTATTCGGGCGAGTTCAGCCCCACTGCGGCGGCCGGTTATTGGCTTTCGCCCGCTCTCAAGGCTGCGCGCCTCCGCCAGCCGGGCCTTCCGCGTGCCCAGCTACACGGATCTTTATTACTCCGACCCGGACAATCTCGGCAACCCCAACCTGCGCCCGGAGCGTGCATGGACTTATGAAGCCGGCCTCGATTGGGTCGCCCGCCGGCCGCCTGAGCGGCGAAGCCGCGGTCTTTGAGCGCCGCCTGCGCGATGGCATCGATTACTACCGCACCTCCCCCACCGCGCTATGGCAGGCGCTGAATATCGACAGCCTCAATTTCACTGGAGTCGAGAGCTCGCTGCGTTACCTTGTGGCGCGCCATCAGACTCTCGAAGTGCTTTACACCTGGCTCATGGGCGTGCAGAATACCGTGCCGTTCGCCGAAACGAAATACAATTTCAACTACCCGAGCAGCTCCGGCGTGGTCGCATGGGCGGGTTCCCTGCCGTGGCAGATCGATTTCCGCACGCGCATCGGCGTGCTCAACCGCATCTCGCAGAGCCCCTACGCGCTTTGGGATTTTTACGCGGCCTCCACGCGCGGCAAGGTGCATCCCTTTCTCCAGATTGCAAATATTACCGGCACGAGTTATCAGGAGATTCAGGGCGTAGCTATGCCGGGCCGCAGCATTACCGGAGGGGTGGAGTTTCTGTTCCGGGGAAAGTGAGTTCGATTCTAGCTAGCCGCGGGTTGGAGGCCTGTAACGCTTTGCGGCTGCCGCGCATCTTCCTATCCGTAGCAACGGATATGAACATCACCAGGCGAAGTCTGCTTTCCACGCTGCCCCTGCTTTCGGCGGCAGGCTTCTTGCGGGCCCAAGAGCAAGGGGCGCAGCAAACGGGATCGGTCCCGGGCGGGGCGACCCAGACAGGAGCGAGCCAGAAGGCGGCCCCGTCCGCCGAAGGCCAGCCCCAGGCGGCGTTTTCCACCGATGTCAAATTGGTGAATGTGTACGTGACGGTACGCGACAAAAAAGGCGCGATTGTAACCAATCTGAGCCAATCCGATTTCGCCATCAGCGAAGACGACCATCCGCAGGTCATCAAGTATTTTTCGCGTGAAAGCAATCTTCCGCTTTCGCTCGGCTTGTTGGTGGATACCAGCGGCAGTCAGCGCAATGTGCTGGATAACGAACGCACCGCGAGCGAGCAATTTCTGCGGCAGGTGATGCGGCCGGACAAGGATTTGGCCTTTGTGATCCATTTCGATAGCGAAATCGAGCTGCTGCAGGATCTGACGGCGGACAAGATCAAACTTGTAAAAGCTATCGATCTCTGCCAGCCGAGCGCGCGTCCGCAATTCCAGCAGCAGGGCGGGAAGTATCCAAACGGCGGCGGGTCTCCTAATGGGGGCGGTTATCCGAATGGCGGCGGATATCCGAACGGCGGCAATTATCCCAACGGCGGGAACTACCCTAACGCCGGGAACTACCCCAACGGCGGAAATTACCCCACCAGCCGGCGCGGCGGCCAGATGGGCGGCACGGCGCTCTACGATTCCATCTATCTCGCCTGCGATGAGGTGATTAAGAAGCAACAGGGGCGGAAGGCGCTAATCCTGTTGACGGATGGAGTGGATCGAGGCAGCAAGTACACGCTTTCGATGGCGATCGAGTCGGCGCAGCGCGCGGACACGATGGTTTATTCGGTGCTCTTCTCCGATCCGCACGCTTACGGCAATAACGGCCCCGTAGGTCTTGGCCCGCGCATGGGCCGCCGCGGCGTATGGGTTATCCGGGCGGGATATCCGGGCGGCGGATACCCGGGAGGTGGATATCCGGGAGGAGGATATCCCGGCGGCGGTGAGGCGCGGCGCGAACGGAAAAAAAGTGCTGCAGCAGATTGCCAATGAAACCGGCGGCCGCTTCTTCGAAGTCACAAAAAAGGAGCCTCTCGACAAGATCTACGATCAGATCGAAGAAGAGCTGCGCAGCCAGTACAGCATCGGATACACGTCCGATACTCCGGCCGACGCGGGCAGGCTCTACCGCAAGATCGCGGTCACCGTTCCCAAGCAAAAGACTCTCGTGGTGCGGGCGCGCGAAGGGTATTACGCAAGTTAGATACGTGCTTTACCTTTACCTCAAGCCGACCTGAAGTACCTGCCGCAAGGCGAAGAGTTTGCTTCGCGATAAGGGCATCGCATTCGAGGAGATCGATCTGAACCGGAAGCTGACCGTCGCGCAGCTCGATCAATTGATCGGCGAGCGCGATTACAGGTTGTTCCTCAACTCACGCAACGAATTTTACCGCGAGCGCGAGATGAAGACGAATCCGCCCTCCGCGCGCCGAGGCTTTGCGGCTGATGTCCGAAAATCCCAATCTAATCAAGCGGCCAATTCTGGTGCGGGGCAAGCGGATCGTCTTAGGCTACAATGAGGCCGCTTTCAATGAGCTGGCGTAATGCGCGCTACGCCCGCAAAGCATAATAGAACACCTGTAGGTCGATGTCCGTACCACGGGCGCCGCCCCGGCCTTGCTCGCGCCCGGTGATATTCTATGGTTGGTTTAAGAACGCCGTGGATCTCAATCTCGACACGCTGAAGAGCGAAATTTTGCATTATCTGGAAAGCTCGGCCTTCGCCGTCTTTCACAGCAGTCCGGGCGCCTTCGAAGGCCAACCGCTGATTTTGTGGGACGCGGAGCGGCATCCGGATTACCGCATGTTCCTCGATGTGGCGCGCCAGGCGGGCTGTAAGCTGGTTTGCTTCGCCTCCCGCGAGTTTCAACCCGAGGAGATCGACGATCTTCTGCTGCAGCTCGAAGATTCCGAGATCGAGCGCGACGAGCAGCGGGAATACCAGAAGCAATTGCGGCGTCTGCGCGAGTACGAGGGCGTCACCTGCACGCTCGAGCTGGCCTTCAATTACGATTCCCATCTCTACGTTTACGAGATGCAGCCCGATTGGTTTACCGAGTTTCTGAATATCGAAGACGAGATTCTGTCTCACTTCGGCGCGGAAGAAGACGAAGACGGCGACCATGACGACGGCTCACTCGGCGGCTACTTCTCCAAGAACTAAGCGCTGGATTCTGCCGCCGTCGTCCGGTGAAAGCTCGCCGCCGGCCGAAAGCCTCGAAGCGGCGCTCGGCATCGGGGCGCCCGCCGCGCGCGTTCTGGTGACGCGCGGCCTCTCAAACCTCGAAGCGGCTCGCCGCTTTATCGCGCCCTCGCTAGCCGATCTGCACGACCCGCTGCTGATGCGCGATATGCCGCGTGCGCTCGACCGCCTGCTCGCGGCGATCCGCGCGGGCGAGAAGATTCTGATCTACGGCGATTACGATGTGGATGGAACCAGCTCCGTCGTGCTGCTCTCTAAGGCGATCGAGTTGGCGGGCGGCGCAGCCAAATATCACGTTCCGCATCGCCTGAAAGATGGCTATGGCATGCGCGCAGAGGTGGTCGAGGCCGCGGCTGCGGAAGACGTAAAGCTAATTATCAGCGTGGACACGGGTATTCGCGCCGCCGAGGTGGTGGCGCGCGCCAACGCTCTGGGAATCGACGTCATCGTTACCGATCATCATTTGCCCGAAGCGGAATTGCCGCCCGCGCTCGCGGTGCTGAATCCCAACCGGCGCGATTGCGATTATCCGGGCAAGGATCTGTGCGGCGCGGGAGTGGCGTTTAAGCTGGCGCAGGCGCTGTTGAACGCGCTCGATTGGCCGCCGGGGAAAGCGCAGCGCATGATGGAATCGCTGCTCAAGCTGGTGGCGATCGCCACCGTCGCCGACGTGGTCCCGCTCACCGGCGAGAACCGCGCCATGGTCAAACATGGCTTGGAAGGGCTACGCGACGTGCGCAATCCCGGTTTGAGAGCGCTGCTCGAGGTGGCGGGGTTCGCTCCCGGCGCAGCGCTTTCAGCGCGCCAGGTCGCTTTCCAGCTCGCGCCGCGATTGAACGCCGCAGGCCGCATGGATACCGCGCGCTCCGTGATCGAGCTATTCCTCACGAAGGATGTGGAGCGCGCGGGCGAACTGGCGCGGCAGCTCCATCAACAGAACGCGGAACGGCAACAGGTGGAAGCCGAAATCCGCGATCTGTGCGAGCAAATCGATGTCCCGGAAAGCGCCGCCGCGCTGGTGTATTATGCCGAAAGCTGGCATCGCGGCGTGCTGGGAATCGTTGCCAGCCGACTGGTAGAGCGGCTGCACCGCCCGTCTTTGTGCTCGGCCGCAATGAAGAGGACGGTCTGGCGCAGGGTTCCGGCCGCAGCATCGGAGCGTTCCATTTGCTGGATGCGCTCGAGTCGATGCCGGATCTTTTCGTGCGCTTTGGCGGCCACAGCCATGCCGCGGGCGTGACGCTCGACCCAGCGCGCGTCGATGAATTCCGGGAGCGCTTCAACGCCTGCGCCAGCGAGAGATTATCGCCGGAAGATCTGCGGCCGAGGTTGGAAATCGACGCCATTCTGGAATTGCCCGAAATCACGGACAAGGCGGCGCACGGTATCTTCGCCCTCGCGCCGTTCGGGCACTCGAACCCGCCGCCGCTCTTTGCCGCGCTGGATGTCGAGATCGCGGGGGCGCCCGCGATTCTGAAGGAGAAACACCTGCGATTGGCGGTGCGACAGAAAGGCCGATGGCTCACGCTCAAGGCCTGGAACTTCGCCGAACGCGCGGCGGAGGTGGTAACGGGCGCGCACGTGGATATCGCTTTTTCGATAGAAGAGGACGCCTACTCGGCCGCGCGCGGGTATCCCGGATGGTGCGCGGTACTACGCGATGTGAGACCGGCGCTGGGGCGATCTATTTGCCCGTAAAGCGGAACTCGGTGATTGCAATTTCGTTTTTGCCTGGAATCTGAAATCCGAACTTCCCTTTACTGAAATCCGCATTGGCGCCCTCGATCACGCAAATATTCGGGTAGGGCCGGTCCGGAACGGTCCTAGCCTACCTCATCATCGGAAGCGACCGCTTCCGTTTTCCTGTGGCATCGAAGATGGCGTTGCCGATTGCAGGCGCGATGCCGACAATCGGCGTCTCGCCCGCGCCCGCCGATGGAATATCCTTACGGTCGAGCAGCACGCTCTCGATTTTCGGCATATCTGAAAATCGCGGCACGCGGTACTTCGAAAGGCGGTCCGTCTCGATCTTCCCATCCGCGAAATCGATGTGCTCGAACAGGGCGCCGCCGATTCCCATCGCCATCGCGCCTTCCACCTGGTTGCGCAGATGCTCGGGATTCACAATCGCGCCGCACTCGAAGGCCTCGACCGCACGCACCACTTTCACCTCGCCCTTGGTGGAAACCGCGATCTCGGCGCACGTCGCCACATAGCCGCCCTTTTCGAATCCCGCGGCGATGCCGAACCCGCGCCCAGCCGCCCGCTGGCGCGACTTCCAGCCGAACTTGTCCGCCGCCGCCACGATGACGTCGCGGAGGCGATCGTCGCGCGTGTTCTTCAGACGGAATTCCAGCGGGTCCATACCGATCGAGTGCGCCAGCTCATCCATGTACGATTCGCGGACGAAATGGTTCGCGGTCGCAGCAAGGCCTCGATAGGATCCCTGCCGCAGCGGCGATTCCACCGCATGAAACTGCTCGCGCTTCGAACCGACCGCATAAGGCGTGTTCAGGCCCGACGACCCCGAGTTGTAATTGTGGAACTCCCATTCGGTAAGCGCGCCGTCAGGCGACGTTTTCCCCGCTACTTCGATCAAGCCGCCGGGCCGGAAATACGCCCATGTCATCTCCTCTTCGCGCGTCCAGTTGCGCTTCACCGGCGCTCCCGCCGCTTTCGCCATTACCGCCGCCTCAACGGCTGCGTCGCCTTCGTGCTTGCCGCCGTAGGCGGCGCCGGTATCCGGCATGATCACTCGAACGTTCTCTTCCGCCAGCCCGAACTTCGCGGCCAGTTCGCTGCGCACTCCGAATGGCCGCTGCGTCCCCGTCCACACCGTGAGCTTCCCGTCCGGAGACCACTCCGCCACCGCGGCGCGCGGCTCGAGCGGAACATGCGCGATATAGGCGATGGTGTATGCCGTCAGCGCCGCGCGATTGGGCGGGGCGTCTTTAGCGTGCGCGCGGAAGTACTCGAACACATCGCGGCTGTTCGTCTGCCCCGCTAGCGGCTTCCATTCCGCTTTCAGCGCCGCCAGCGCCTTCTCGGCCGCTTCCATACCGGGCGCCATCACGCCAACGAAATTGCCGTCGCGTACTACTTTCACGCCGGGCATCGCCGCCGCGCGCGGCGCTATCGAGCGAGATCAATTGCGCCCCGAACGATTCCGGCCGGAGCACCTTGCCGTAGAGCATTCCCGGACGCCGTACATCGTACGCGTAGCGATGCGCGCCGGTCGCCATCTCGCGTCCGTTCACCTTTGCCGCCGATGTCCCGGCAATCTTCCACTCCGCCGCCGGCTCGAGCGCGACGCTGGCCGGAATGGATTTCTCGAGCTTCTGCCCATGAGTCAAATCGCCGAAGCCGGCCGATTGCGCTCCCGATTTGAGGCGGCCGTTGGCTACCGTGATCGATGCCCGGTCGACATTCCATTTCTGCGCCGCCAGATCGATGAGCATCTCGCGCGCGGCGGCCGCGGCCTTCCGCATCTGCGGCCACATCGTGGGCGTGGTGCGGCTGCCGAAGGTTCCCATATCGTAAGGCGTTAGCGCCGTGTCGCCCATCACCATCGAAATCGAAGAGATCGGCGCGCGCAACTCCTCGGCGATCGCTTGCGTCAGCGACGTGCGCGAATTTTGGCCCACTTCCACTTTACCCGTGAACGCCGTCACCGCGCCCGTCTCGCCGATGTGCAGCCATGCGCTCACCTGCTCGGGAAGCGGCTCCCGCATGCCGCGCCGCGCGCCGCCGCCCGATTCCTGCGCATCCGCGTCGTCGGCGATCAGCAGCACCACGATGCCGCCGCCCAAAACCGAAAAAAAATCGCGCCGCGTCATGGCCGCTCTCCTTTCCGCGCCGCCGCTCGATGGATGGCGGCGATCACCCTCGGATACGTTCCGCAGCGGCAGATATGGCCTTCCATGCCGCTGACGATGTCGGCATCGGTGGGATTCGGAAAGCGCTCGAGCAGCCCCACCGCGCCCAGGATCATCCCCGGCGTACACCATCCGCACTGCATCGCATCGGCTTCGAGAAACGCCTCCTGCACGGGGTGCAGGCGGCCGCCGCCGGCGATGCCCTCAATGGTCACAATGCGCTTACCCGCCACGCTGCCAACCTTGGTCAGGCAGGATTTCGCGGGCTGCCCATCCACCAGCACCGTACACGCCGCGCATTGGCCTTCGCCGCAGCCGAACTTGGTTCCCGTGAGATCGAGATCCTCGCGAAGAACGCTCAGTAAGGGTCGCGCAGGGTCGGAATCCACCCGCTTCACGCTCCCGTTGACATTCAGTTCCGTTATTCGAGGCACGCTTCCATTTTGACAAATTCTGTAGCGCAAAATCGTCTGAATGGCATATGCTCAAAGCGGGTGCATGATCCGGAATTCGGGTATTTTCGAAGCTTTGTTTCCGGGGGCGCGCCGTATTCTGTTAAGCGCCCTCTTTGCCGAGCCGCAACGGTGGTGGACGCTCGAAGAGCTTGCAGGCCGCGCCGGCGTGCGTCCATCGAGTATTCAAGGGCAGCTTGCGCGTTTGCGCGAGACGGGCGTGGTGCGCGAAGAACGCAACGGAGGGTGCGCGCATTTTCAGCCCAACCCCGAGTGCCAGGTCTTCTCCGAGTTGCAGGGGATGGTGATGAAGCTCACCTCCAGCAGCGGAGGCGAAACCATCCTTGTGGTAGAAGATACGGCGGCCACGGCGCAGATTACGCGCATTCTTCTTGAGAGCTGGGGCTACCGCGCGCTCGAGGCCCACACGCCCGATCAAGCCATCGCGCTATTCGATGCGCACGGCGCGGAAATCCACCTGGTGCTCACCGACATCAGGATGCCGCAGATGAGCGGCATTCAGCTTGCCGATGAGCTTCGCCGCCGCAATCCCGAAGTGCGCGTCGCGTACATGTCGGGCGACCCCGATCCGGAGATCCTGAATCTGCCGGAAATATTTCTGGCGAAGCCTTTTAACCCCACAGGCCTTGCGCAAATGGTGCGCAGAGCCCTCGATGGCCAGCCCGCCGGTAAGCCGATTAACGCTCGCTAACATTAACCCCGCTTCAGGCGCCGCAACGCAGGGCGTTTCACACGCGTTCATTGGATTAGAGGGATCGAAATGAAACGCAACTTACTCGCTGCCACTTTCGTTCTGGCGGGCGCGATTTTAACGGGATGCGCCGGCGGATACGTCGTCGCTGCCGGTCCGCCTCCCCCGCGCTATGGCGTGATGGGTTATGCTCCGGGACCGGGCTACGTCTGGACGGAAGGCTTCTACGATTTGCGCGGCTCGAATTGGGTTTGGGTTCCCGGAGCCTGGCGACGGCCCCCACGCCGCGGGCGCGTCTGGGTATCGCCGAACTGGGTTCGCGCGGGACGCGGCTGGCGATTCCATCGCGGCTACTGGCGTTAATTCGACCAGCCGCTATTCGTTGAACACTTCGGGTCCGAGGATTTCCAGGTGGATCTCCTCGAGGACTGTACCCGTGTCGCAAAGTTGTTCCGCCAATCTCGCCGCCGTAATCGAGCTCATGCGGAACTCGTCGCGGGTCAGCCGCCGTAACGAGCGCATACGAATCGGACGCAGCATGGAATCGGGACAGGGCATCAGGAAATAGGTTTCATCCGTTGCGAGTTCGCCCAAAGACTTCGATTCTATGAAAATGGACGCTGTCAGGCCCATTTGGCAGAAGTTGACCCGCTTGCCTTCGGTTTCGGGGAACAAGGCCCACATCTCCCGTTCCGTTTCAATGTATTCGGAATAGCAAAATGAACCCGGAAGCGGGTATTCCGCAGCGGGTTCCAAAAATGAAAATCGCGACAACTTGAAGCCCCCCTGGCCTCAGTGTACACTTTATCACTGCAGGTTAGTATGGATTTTTACACGGCAAAAAGTTTTTTCCGAGGATGGACTCGGATCCGCTCGACCTTACCCCCCGCCAACGCGGCCGCCGGATTGCTCACGAGCAACCCTCGCGCCGCATGCTCGCCGAACTCCCTCGCAACGTGCTTCCATGCCTCGTCGAGCGCGGGAGTCCGGTGTTTGCAATCGTGCGCATCGCTGGCCACAAAATGCACCAGCGAGTTGCGCAGCAGCCGGTCCGCCGTTTCTTTTGGGCTCTTACCGAATCTTCCCATTAGAGAAAGCGCCGTTACCTGAACGAAGCATCCCTGGTCCACCCAAAGCTCAACCAGCTCGAGCCGTTCGCGGAGGACCGGGTTCCGCTCCGGTTGGGTCACCACCGGACGCAGCCCGGCGCTGAACATCTTGCGGAAAATTCCGCTCGCTTTTTGCGGCGCCGCATGGCGCGAGAACTCCACCAGCAGATAGCCTCGCCCCGCAATGGAATATTTTGCCGGCGCCGCCAGGGCATCGCGGATATTTTCGGCGGTCAGATCGAAATCGCACCCGCGATGTATGCGGATGCCGCCACCCGCCGCCGCGCGCAATTCCTCCAGCTTCGCCTCCACGACCGCTTCTTCATACGCGTATCGCTCATTCGCATGTGGCGTCGCCACAATATCGGTTGTCCCCGCCGCGGCAGCCAGCCGCGCCATTGCCACGGATTCCGCCAGCGTACGCGCGCCGTCATCGATTCCCGGCAAAATGTGGCTGTGAATATCGACCACGCTCGCCATTATACCGGCCCGTAGCCCCCGGCCTCCGACCCCCAGGGTGCTACACTGCTAGCAGGAATGCTTCAAGACCTGCAGTTAGCCGTACGTCTTCAGGAAATTGACAATCGATTGGGGGATCTGGCCCGCGAGATCGCGGCCCTCCCCAAGCACATCGCCGAAATCGAAAAAACACTTGGCTCTCACCAGCGCAAGCTCGAAGCGGACCGCGCTGCGCTGGCCGCCAATCAAAAGGAACGGAAAAATTGCGAGAGTGAAATCCGCACGCAGGATCAGAAGATCTCAAAACTTAAGGATCAGATGCTGCAAGCTAAAAATAACGAGCAGTATCGCGCCTTCCAGCACGAGATCGAGTTCTGCCAAAAGGAAATTTCCCGGTTCGAGGACCGCATCCTCGAATTGATGGGCGAATCGGAGCCGCTCGAGAAGAACGTGAAAGAGGCCGAGGCGGCGCTCACGTTGGAGAAGGCGCGGGTGGACGGCGAAAAAAATCAGGCGCGCGAGCGTACTGAGATCGATGAGCGCGCCGCCGCGGAGCTGCGTGCGGAGCGCACATCGATTGCCGCCGCGATGTCACGCCCCGTTTTCGACCGCTACGAGCGCACTCGCAAGGCGCGCAAAGGGCTGGCCGTCGCGGAAGTGATCGACGGCCGGTGCAGCGCCTGCAATCTAACTTTGCGCCTGCAATATTTTCAGGATTTGAAGCGTAGCGCCGAAGTAATGGCGTGCGAAAATTGCCAGCGGCTGCTTTACTATAACCCGCCGGTGAAGGTCGAAGATCTGACTGTGGCGTAAATGGATGCGCAGGCCCGTAGGCCTGCGCATCCGCATTACTGTCCGCCGAAGCTATATCCTACCCACACCGTTTCCTGAGTCACCAAGCTCCTGCCGAACTGGCTCAAATTGTGGACGTAATGGACGTCGAACTGAGGGCGGACGAAAATATGGTCGGTGAGATAAATTTGAACTCCTAGCCCGCCGTGAACCTGAAAATGGTTCGCGCTTTCGAAATATTGGCTGAAATTGCTCGTGCCGGCCAGAACGTCGGTGCTGGTTTGATTCTCGTAAAACTTAAGATTCGCGCCGCCGATGCCGCCGCGAATTTGCAGCGCCGCCTTTTTCGTCTTTACCGGCTGAATAATACCGTCGAAATCGTACAGCGTCATACGCGATTGAAGCGCAAAACCCGGGATCTGCTGACTGACCACTTGCTGCTGAAATGTCGCATAGGTCTGTTTACCGGGCTGGACGCTAACGTCCGCCCCAACCCCAAAATGCTTCCACAGCATTAAGCTTCCACCAAATCCTATATCGAAAGCGCTAAGGTTCGAGGTCTTCACGCATGTCGGATCGCTCGAAAACGCGCAGGAGAAGAAAATTCCACTGACTGGATTTATATCCACGCCATTGGAAGCGGCGCTATCCTGGAAAGCGCCGAAGCCTATATTGATGTCGAAAGTGCTTTGCGCGCTGGCGAAGGGTACGGAAAAGGCGCCGGCGAGGACCAGCGGGAGGTAACGGCGAATGTGCTTCACTTGAGATTTTCTCCTATCGTTAGTAACTGAATTCGCACTTGTTTTAATTATCCATGAAAACGGCGTTAGCGCGAACATAATTGGTTCGTCGCACCTGATGACGCGGTAATCGCGCATACGGTTTCAATTGTGTTTCCACTAACGCCTTTGGCATTTCGGACAGAAGTGTGACGAACGCTGCGCGATTAAGATCCGCCGCGATGGGCGCACCGCAACTTATGCAGGGTTGTCCGGTTCTTTGATAGACACGGTGTTGGAATTGAAAAAAACCCTTCCGCCCCTCGGCATCCACATAGTCGGAAATCGACGACCCCCCGGCCGCGATCGCTTCCGCCAACACCTCCCTGATAGCTCCGTGCAGCTTGCGAGCGCGGTCCCGGCGTAAACGCGCCGCCATAGCTCGTGGATGAATGCCGGCGCGAAACAGAGCTTCATCGGCATAGATATTGCCGATGCCGCGCACGAAGCTTTGATTGAGCAGCAGCGCCTTCACGCTCGTGCGCCGCCGCTTCAATGCCGCAATAAATTCTTCCACGCCGATTTCGAGCGGCTCAGGCCCGAGCCGCGCAACACGCTTTGGAAACTCTTCCGTGTATTCGATGGATCCGAACTGCCGGCTATCGTCGAACAGGAGCGCCCCGCGGTCCAGCGTGAGAATCGCGTGCGTGTGCTTGCCGGGGGATCCGCCCAACAGCAACGGCCCGTCATCCCCAGATGGATGGTGAGATATCTACCGCCGGCCGAGGCTCGCCACAATGAATTTGCCGTAGCGCTTCACGCCCGCGATCTTGCGCCCGGCGAGCGCGGCAGACATCGCATCCGGGTCTCCGCCTCGTAGAATCCGCAAACAGCGGAATTCCGCCGATACGATCCGCCGTCCCACCAGATGCGCGATCGAGCGCGTAACAGTTTCGACTTCGGGAAGCTCAGGCATCGGCTACGGCAGATCCGCGAGCACGTCGCCGCCCACGATCTTCACCGGGAAAATGGGAACTGCGATCGATTGCAGTACGGCGTTTTGGCCGGTTGCGCAATCGAACTCCCACTCGTGATAGGGACAAACCAGGCGCCCGGATTCCCCGATCCGGCCCTGTCCCAGTGGACCTCCCGCGTGCGGGCAAATCCCATACATCGCCGTGATCCTGCCATTCACGTTGCAAATGGCGTAAGGTTCGTCGCGCACGATCGCTTCTATAACTGAATTCGCCGGCAGTTCGGCCAGCCCGCAGACCCGTTCGAAGGCCATCCTAGGAATGGACCGCGGTCTCGCGCTTCACGGCCGGCGCGCGCAACCGGCGTCCGATGCCCGCATAATCGAATCCCGCCGCCATGGCTTCGTCCGGATTGTAGATGTTGCGGCCATCGATCAGGACGGCGGTAGACATCGCGCCCGCGAGCGTCTTCAGATCGAGCTGGCGAAATTCCGCCCACTCCGTTACTACCACCAGCGCGTCCGCTTCGCGCGCGCATTCGAGCGCCGAATCGCAGTACTTGATCTTGAGTCCGGGGTTCTGTTGGCGGCAGGCCTCCTTCGCAATCGGGTCGTACGCGTTCACGCGCGCGCCCAACTGCAGCAGACGCTCGATCAAGTGCAAACTCGGCGCATCGCGCAGATCGTCGGTATCGGGCTTGAACGCCAGACCTAGCACGCCAATCGTCCGGCCTTTCAAGATATACAGTTTCTCCTGCAGCTTTTGGACCGCCACCAGCCGCTGCGCCGCGTTCACCTCGAGCGAAGCCGTTAAAAGCCGCCCCTCGTATCCGTATTCGCGCGCGGTGTGTAGCAGCGCGTTCACGTCCTTGCCGAAGCAACTGCCGCCCCAGCCCACTCCCGCGCTGAGAAATTTAGCGCCGATGCGCGTATCGAGACCGATTCCCCGCATCACCTCCGGGCCTTCCGCCCCCACCCGTTCGCAGATATTAGCGATCTCATTCGCGAAGCCTATTTTCAGCGCCAGAAAAGCGTTGGCGGAATATTTGATCATCTCCGCGCTAGTGAGGGAGGTTTCCACCATCGGGGCCGATGTCATAAATTCCGGGCGCGGAACCCCATCCGGCGGCTCGAACGACTGGTTCACCAGCGGCGCGTAAAGATCGCGCATCACGCGCAGCGTGTTTGCGTCGGACGCTCCCACCACGATCCGGTCCGGGTAAAGCGAATCGGAAACCGCACTGCCCTCGCGCAGGAACTCCGGATTGCTGGCCACGCCGAAATGAATGTCCTGCCTGGCTCCGCTGGCGCGGGAATCCGCCATGCCCTCGCGCACCAGCGTTTCCACCAGATTTCCGGAGCCAACCGGCACTGTCGACTTGTTGACCACCACCCGGAAACGCGACGGCTCCGCGGCCAGGCCGATTCCCGCGCCAATGCCGCGCGCCGCCGATTCCAGATATTCCAGATTCGGTTCGCCGCTCGGCAGCGGCGGAGTTCCTACCGCGATGAAGATCACGTCGCTGGCCGCCGCCGCCGGCCCGACATCGGTGGTGTAATCGAGGCCTCCCCGAGCCATCGCCAAAGCCATAATCGATTCCAGGTAGGGCTCGTAAATAGGAGCCTCGCCGCGTTTCAGCTTCGCAATCTTGGCCTCGTCTGTGTCGACGCACGTGACGTGATGTCCAAGGTAGGACAGGCACGCGCCCGTCACAGTTCCCACATAGCCAGTTCCAATGACCGTTACTCGCATAGTGGTATTTTAAGCGGTATTCGAGCAAAAATCGGGCACGACCGTAGCCTCAGGAATTCCTCGCTTCCCTGGCGCTTAAAACCCGAGCGCCAGCGGAACCGAAGAATCGCTCGCGCTCAGGAACGGATGCTGCTTCCACCCATTCGCCGCCGCATCCTGTTCCACATGCGTTTTCACATAATCGAATATCTGGCCAATGGGGGAATCCTTCTTCGCCCTCAACCCTTGCAGCAGATAGTAAGTGAATAGCCCGTGTCCGTATTTGGGACTCTCGTAAGAGTTCTCTTCCTCCTGGCTGGCGCCTATGATCACCCGTCCCGTTCCCTCGCGGATCTGATTCAGCATCCGCGGCGAAATGCTGGCGGGTACGGTGACCGTCTGGCTCAGCGCTCCCTCGCTGTGACAGGTGTCGAGAATTACCACAGCCTTCAGCGCGCGCAGACGCGTGCGTACGACATTCGATATATCCACCAGCGAAATCGAGGTGGAAAATAGCCCGCCCGGAGATTCTACGTCGGTGTCGAACGTCACCATGTAACTGACGCCCGCGGCATCCTGATCGCGCGCCGTGCCGTGGGTCGCAATGTAGATCACCGCCAGATCGTTTTCGGATGCCTGGCGCGCCAGCCAATCCAATCCGGCGCGAATGTGTACCGTGGTGGCGTCGGCGTCCTCGATCAGCTTCACATGATCTGGGGCAAACTGGCCGTAGGCGGAGTCCTTCAATAGCGCGGCCATTGAAGCCGCGTCTTTATCGGTGAACTTCAAATTGAGCCGCGGGTCGCGAAAATTCGCGATTCCCACTACCAGCGCCCATTTCTGCGGCGGCCCCGACGGGTGCGCTTGAGGCGTCTCGGGCGCCACGCGGACGCCGCGCGTAGCCGGCGTCGCCAGATGGAAGGGATCTTCCCCGTTCTTCAGCGCCTCCGAATTGCGCTCCCGCGCCTTCCCCAGAGAATACTGCGGATTCCCTTGCCCCAGCTTGCGCTCAAATACCGACCGGTAATACCAGGCGTCGCCGTTTCCATCGCACGCCTCTTCCGCCTGTTTGAGCAGCAGAATGCCGTCGGTTAAGTCCTCGCGCGAAGGGGTCGCGGTAACCAGCTCGAGCGCGCGCACCACCAGATCTTTCGATACGGCGCAGCCCTCTTGCGCCGCTGCGGGCGTATTCGCCAGCGCCACTGCAATGAGAAGAGCGGCGAGCCGCATGCGCGTCACTTACCAGTTCCTTTTTTGGATTTTGCGGCGCCAGGCGGGTTGAGCTTCTTAAAATGTTCGAGCGCGATTTGGATGCGATTTACCGGCTCGATGAAATATCGCTCGTGCGGATTGGCTTCGCCCGCCTTCTGATAATCGATCACCGCCTTTTCGAAATCGCTTTTGGCGTCCGCAGGCTTTTCCGCCTGATATCCCAGCGCCTCCTCGCCGACGCCGATATTATACAAACGGTACGCGTCGTCCTCGGGGCTCGGCAGCGGGGTCATGGTTTCCAGCGCTTCAATGTATTTCGTCCACCGCGCGGCTTCGGCGTAGCGGTTCGCCTCATCGAACGGCGCGCCCCGGGCCAAATAAACTTCGATCTTTTCATCGGTATTTACCAGCCGCGCGGCGACGCGGCTGGTCACGCGATTGACCAAAATTTCAACCACATCCTCCAGTGTGTGGGGGTCGTCGGCTTCTTCCTGATCGTCGCGTTTGTGCCCGGGATGCGGTATTTTGCCGAGGATCTTCCTCGTTTCCGAAATCGCCTGGTTCACATTATTGAACTCGTGGTCGTAACGGATATCGATAGGTTGCGCGTCGATGAACCCGCCGCCGCGCGTGCGCGCCTGATAAGAAGTAGCCAGGTGGCCTGTCACCTTCGTGCCGCTCTGCTGTTGCTGGCCCTTGGTCTTCCCCATCAGCGACGTCGTGTACTCCGGTTTCGCGATGGCGTTGCACTCTAACACACGAATCGAGATCAGCGCATCCGGTCTTTCCGGATTTAATTGAAGTGCCGTATTATAGCGGACCAGCGCCGTCTCCACTGTAGACTGCAGCTTATCCGCAGCGAGCTTCTGGCAGTTATCCGTAGGGCGCTCCGCGGTGGTCTTTACGCTGAACGAATTACCCGGCAGCTTCACAGCGGCCGGCAATCGCCGCTCAAGCACGACGGTCGTCTTTTGCCCAAGCTTGCCACTGAAGCCTTGCGCGAAGAGGGCCGCGGGTAACGCGAACAGCAACGCGATTGCGGCCGCGCAGCCGCGCTCGGGTTTCATGTCTTAGCCTGCCTTACTCTTCGCGGCCTGCACGCCTACCGATAAAGTGATGTAGCTGATCCCAGGCGCGGCGGTTGGATAGGCGTCGTAGACATCCAGCGATTTCGCCTCCTTCGGCACCAGAAACCCATCCAGAACTTTGAGCTTATCCAACTGCGTCTTGATCGCGTCCGATTGTTCCTTGGGAATTAATACGTAATTCCCCGCCGGAAGCTTCAAGGCGTCGGGCGTGCTTTGCGCGGCCGGTTTCGTGGTGGCGACGTCCATGGGAGTGCTCATCATGATCCATTGCTGGTTCTGGCCATGCGCCTGCAAATTCGCCACCAGCGCGCGCACCGCGTTCAAAGTCGAAACGCCCACCGCGGGCAGCGAAAGCATCGGCAAATACGAGAGCATCGGCGACGCAGCCAGTTCGCCGAATACGTCGAGAAATTTGCCGAACAGCGTCTTCTTACGGTCTTTAGCGAAACAGGCGAACGACGTCCGCCCGGCCCCGTTCGGCAGCGAAAGGCTTTGCGCTTGCTTGGGCTGTTGCAGCGGTACCGCCGCTCCTCCTGCCGCCCCCGCCGCTGGCGTCGCCGTTTGCGGGCCGGCCAAAAAATTGTTGCCCTTCCCGCTCTTGCCGGTGCTCTTGCCGGTGCTCTTGCCATTGCTCTTCGTGGCGCCCGCGCCGCCTTTGCCGCTTTGGGGAATAATTGCGCTGAAAACCGACGTAGCCAAATTTTCAACATCGCTCAGCAGGCTTGCCGGAGCCGCGGTTTGCGCCAGGTCGACGTAAATGCCGCCCGAAGCGTAGTCCCTGAACTTCGCGTCGTCCGCGTCGTTCAAACGCATGCGAACCAACTGAAAGGTGACGTTCGTGTTTCCCGAAGCGACCAGCTTTTCCGCTGGGATTTGATCCGGCGTGAGAAGCACGTTCTGATCGGGATCGTGATGCAGGAAGAGCGGCTCGCGGCCGTAATCGCTTACCGCCGGTCCGCTGGGCTGCCGTCCTCTGGTGCGCTCGGCGCCGGCTATTGAATTGGACGGCACGCCCATCCCTCGCACCCAAAAATCAATTACGTTGGAATCCACCGGCGCGGCGCTTTGTCCTTGTGCCCGGAGCGCCTCCGCCAGTTGAAATCCGAAAAATGCGGCGGGGCCGCTGAGTAGCAAATCGCGGCGATCGAATTTCATGCTGCCTCCAAAATCTCAGGAGTTTATGTTATCATCGTCCCCTGTTACTGGGTATGTCGCTTTCCGGTAAAGTCCTCCTCGTCGCCTGCTTTTTGGTTATTCCAATCACATTGAGCGCGCAATCCAGGCGCGCCGATTTTGGTCGGAATCGACGATTACAACCCCGACGCCAGCGAGCGCGCGCGCCTCGAACGCCAAGCGGTTTCGACAGCCATTCCGCGCCCCAAGACCGAGGGCGATTCCACCTACTGGCGCTTCGATAATCTCGATGGCGCGATCAACGACGTTGCATTGATGAAGAGCACGCTGGCCGATCTCGGCATCGCGGATTTCGTTGTCTTACAAAATCAGGATGCTACCGCCGAAGCCATCCTTGGCGCGCTGAAGAAAAATCTGGTGGACGATGCGAAACCCGGCGACGTTCGCATCTTCTATTACTCCGGCCACGGCAACCACATTCGCAATCTCGCCAGCCATGAGCAGGGCGGCGAGGACCAGACCATCGTACCCGCCGATAACTGGCGCGATGTGCCGGACGTGCGCGATAAAGAGATCTCGCGCATTCTGTGGCAGGCCGCGCGCAAAGGCGTCAAGGTGACTTTCATCGCCGATAGCTGTCACAGCGGATCGCTCTCGCGCGGCGCCTGGAACGC
Source organism: Bryobacterales bacterium (assembly GCA_963838885.1). GTDB lineage: Bacteria > Acidobacteriota > Terriglobia > Bryobacterales > Bryobacteraceae > JAICMB01. The sequence goes on from CAWITB010000026.1 coordinate 18,538, forward strand.
TTCGGGCAAAGTGCGCAGCAGCAGCGGGCGGCGCGGCGGAACCGGCGCCAACGCCCCGCGCGAGCCGGTCGCGAACGATGCGGCCGATATCGACCCCGCAACGAAGCAGCCCATCGATCCCGAAAAAGACGGCGTGCTGACGCTGGCCGCGGCGCAATCGAGCGAGGAAGCGCGCGAGATCGATACCGAAGACGGGCCGCACGGGGCGTTCACCTGGGCGCTGGCGCATGCTTTGAAATACGAGGGCGAGCCCATGGAGCGCGTCTTCGAGCGCGTCGCCGCCCAGTTACACGCATCCGGCGTGCCGCAACAACCCGTTATGGGCGGCGTGGGCCGCGGCCGCGAAAGATCTCTTCGGCCAGCCCGCCAATGAATCGGCCGGGCTGCGGCTGCTGGTGGAATCGGTGAAGGGCAAAGAGGTGCGTCTGCGCGGCGGAAAGGAGCTTGGCCTCTATACCGATTGCGTTTTGAAGAGCGTGGCCAATCCGCCGGTGGAGCTGAAGATCACGGCCGCGAATGAGCTTGGCTTTTCGACTGCCGAGGCCGTTGGAGCGGGCGCCGTGAAAGCCGGCGATCTGTTTTCCGTGGAGCGCTGGGTAACGCCCGCCAATGCGAGCCTAAAAGTGTTTCTGCCACCCGCCGCGCCGCCCGATGCCATTCACAAGACGCTCGCCGAAATTGCCCGGCTGCGCTCCGATCCTGGCATTCAATTCATGTCCGATCCCACTGTGGGCCAGCCCACCAATGTGATGAGCTGGAACGGCGCGTCGTGGATTCTCGAAACCAATCCCGCGCAAGGGAAGCCCGTGGATTTAGGCGCGGCGCCTTCCGCCGATGCCATAAAGAAGCTGCTGCCGGCGCGTGCCCGTTTCCTGTTCCTCGCGCCGCCCACGCCTGAAATGGTTGCGGCCCTTCATCCGCCCGGCAGCGTAGAGATCGTTAAGAAGCGCGCCGATTCTCATTATTGGCTGTGCGGGCGCGCCAATGGCAACGCGATCGAATACGCCTGGCTGCTGCCCGATGCCACCCAGGAGACCGCGCTTCAGATGGGGAGCCGTTTGCCGCTGCCGCTGCGCACCGATTGGATCGCGGGCTCCGCCGATGCCGCCGCCGCCTTGAACGAAAAGGCCCGCGCCCTGGCGCGAATCCGCGGCTGGCTCACCCTCGAATCGCCGCCTTCGCAGGATTCGTTCCCCTACCATCTAGCGCTGCGCAACGCCGCTGCCTCCGAATTCCACACTTCCGGCGACGTGCGCGACAAAGAAAAGTACCAGCTCTACCTCAAAGCCGATGAAGCCGCGCTGAAGAGCGCGAAAAACCTGGCGCGCCGCTGGGTCTATGTCTTCGCCATCGATAGCTTCGGCGAATGCACCCTGCTCTACCCGGAGGAGGGCCGCGGCAATGAAGGCAATCTGCAGCCGTACGCGATGGTAGGGGAGCAGCCGAAGTTCGAACCGCAGATCGAGCTGCCCGGCGCTAAATTCGAGATCGCGGCCCCTTTCGGCGTGGACAGTTATTTCCTGCTGACTACCGAACAAGCGGTCGATCCCTCGGCCTTCACCGCCCAAGGCGTTCGCACCCGCGCCGGAACCCGCGGCGCGGCGGCCGACGCGCTGAGCCAGATGCTATCGGACGTGAATACCGGCACGCGCGCGGCGAAGAGAGCCGAGACGCCGGGTACATGGTCCATCGAGTTCCAAACCATCCGCAGCGTGGAAAAATGATCGCGGTCACGGCGTACCACGCCGCCGCGCTGCTCCCGCGGACCCTCAACTATCTCCACGTCATAGCGCCTTTTCTCCGCAAGTACACCAGCTTTGACGAGATGAGTGTCTCAAGACTGGCCGGGATTACGGCGTCGAATCGCTGTCGTCCTTTATTTTGTAACGCTCCAGCATGGCGTTCGATATCTCTGGGGAGGAGGGCCACACGCCGCCCGGCGCCCCGGCATGGCGCTGGTATTTTCCAAGGGCTTCAAGATCGGGCTGAACGGGTTTGCCGCTTTCCAGAAAAAGAACCCCAACAGCGTCACTTGGAATCCGGCTGATAAATCGCTCCGCGTCTTCGATCATACTGCGGATCCGCCGATGAATTTCCGGCACATCAATGGGCCGCTCGGTCGCCAGCACGCGAAATTCCTCCACCGTAAATCGGCTGTGGCGAGTAATGTCAGCAAGCATCTCTTCCGGGGACTGGCCGGGGAAGCGTCCAACCGCGGCGCAGATAACAGCCCCGAGTGGCAGAATGTTTTCGTGAACGGTTACGAGGTCGACAATGTCGCGCGGCTCGCGCCGGTCGGCGGCAGCCGACGCCTTGTTTGTCGCAAGATCTGCGGGATGCAGCACGTAACCGAAGAGCTCGTCCGGTTGCGGCGGGAAAAATCGGAAAGCGCTATCGTGCACCCATTCAAGGCGCATCCTATCGCCAAGACCCTCAAGCTCCGCTTCCCACTTGCCGGTGACAACCTTCTTCCATGACAGTGTAAGTCTGGCATCGGTAAGGGCTTTCGCGTCAGCTTTGGCTGCGGCTTCAAGCCGCTGCTCCGTATCCTGAAAAATGTCTATATCGTCGGAAAAGCGCGGTCCTTCGCGGTTGATGGCGGCGCCGCCCGCTATATAGCTGTCGGGGCTGCGCTCCGCCGCAATCACTCGCAGTACATGGGATTGCAGCTTAGTGAGGGGCACGGCAGAGCCTTTCAATCTGTTCCGCCAAGCGCCGCCCTTCCATGCCTCCATGCGTCCGCAGCGCCTGCGTGATCGCCAACGCGTCGGCGGGCGTAGGGTTTTCCATGGGCCGCATGTTCCAAAGCGCCTGCGCGCCGTACTGCGCGAAGGCGCGGCGGTACAGGCTCGTAAAATCATCTAGCTGTTGTGGCGTATCGTTCATGGCATTCCGTTTCTAGCACGAGGGCGGGGAAGCTGCAAACGGGAAGATTGAGAACCGGATCTTCTTCAGCTTCCCTTAACATAAAATTCCTCGTTGGGAGAATTCAAGGTGACGGCGAGCGTCGGCGAGCCGCCCCGGTGAGGAATCGGCGCGCGTGCCGCTGGGGCCAAAACCAATCGGGCCGCATGGCAACGAAGAGCACTTACCTCTCTTGCTGAATCTGGTGTTTCCTGCGCCCGCTTTCCAAGATACGAAAGGATCGTCGCATTTCAAAGCGCGGAACCGGCGCGAGTCACTTCCGTTCGCACGAGTTCAGGGTCGATTTCGTGGAATTTGACCTGGGCCTCTCATGGTAGCGTCCGATGTTCCCGATCCTCTGCGCTCCCCGTGGTAGCGCTTACATCAATCAATCCCAAAATGATATCGTGTAAGTAGAGGCGGAACCCTTGAAACAAGATTCGAAGAAAACCCAGTTGAGCCGCCGCGCCTTGTTCGGAACAGTGGGAAAGGCTGCCGGCGCGTCGGTCGTGTTTTCTCCCCTGGTGAAGAGCGCGATTGTTGGCTTTGGTGAAACCGAAGCTATGGATGCGCCCGTGTCCGGCAGCGCCGGGGTAGATCGAATCACCGTCCTGGGCAGTAAAACTTATCTGCACGGATGGGCCGGATATGGCGAGGCCCCCGTACTTGGACGTCCACCGGCCCAGAACCAGCCCGCACAGGTCAATTACGCCGGTCAACCGGGACAGGCGTCCCCGCCGCTTCCTCCGGCAGGACCCACGCCGACCGGCGTCTGGAGCAAGGAATCCGGACCCGGCGCCGTCACCTTTGCCGATCCCAAAGCGCTGATCACCACCGCCACATTCTCCGCGCTGGGACCTTACGTTTTGAAACTGACCGTGACGAACGGCGAGAGCACGCACTCTTCAGTTCTGCATGTCTCGGTGGAACCGCCGCCGCCCGCTAAGCAACTCGAAGCCGTCTACACCAAGAACTTTAAGATCTCGAGCCCGTTCTGGAATGCCCGCGCGAAGGCGCTGATCGTCAACTGGATTCCTCATTGCATCGACCAGATCAACCGCGAAGATCTGACCATTGGGCAGGGCGGCATCGACAACTTCATCAATGCCGGCAAAGCGCTGCGCGGCGAGCCGCACGGCTATCACAAGGGCTACGTCTTTTCCAATGCCTGGGTGCACCAGACCGTGGAGGCGATGAGCATCGCGCTGATGATCGACCCGCAGGGCGATCCCGACATCCTCAAGGCTCACGAGAAGTTCCGTAAGACGCTGGACACCTGGATCCCGATTATCCTGGCCGCGCAGGAACCCGATGGGTATTTGCAGACTGCCTTCACGGCGGCAGCGCCGCGGCGCGGCCCGCTTCCTCCCGTTCCAGTCACCAAGGCGGATGGCACTGTGGTACTGGCGCGAGTTACGGTCTCGCAGGATCCCGATGGCACGCTCCACGCCAATCGCGGCGGTGGCCGCGGCGGACGAGGCCGGGATGAGGCCATCACGGAAGAGCCGTTTGACGGCAAGACGTCGACTACGGTTCTCTTCCCGGTCCTGAATCAGGACAGCACTATCACTCTCACCCGCATCGCCCTCACCGAGAGCGCGGCGCCGGCCAACGGCTTCGGCGGCAGAGGCGGGCCGAATGCCGTTCTTGTCACCGCAAAGAAGGTTACGGGTGACAATGCCGATGGCAAACCCGACACCACGATTGAGATCCCGGCGCCTCAGCCCGCCAATCTGAAGCACTGGGATCCGGCGACTCGCGGCAATCACGAAGGCTACACCGCGGGCTATTTTCTGGAATCGGCCATCAACCATTACCTGATGACCAAAAAGCAGGACGCCCGCCTGTACAACGCCGCCAAGAAGCTGGCGGACTGCTGGTACAACAATCTCGGTCCCGCTCCCAAGAAGCCCTGGTACGACGGCCACGAGGAAATGGAGCAGGCGCTCGTCCGCTTCGGCCGTTTCGTAAATGATATGGAGGGCGGTGGCAAAGGCCAGAAGTACATCGAGTTGGCCAAGTGGCTTCTGGATTGCCGCTCGACCACCGCGGTGGAGAGGACCAGACCGGACGGCTCCGTCACCAGCGAACGCTCGGAATACGATCAGAGCCATCTGCCAGTCGTCCAGCAGTATGAAGTGGTGGGCCACGCGGTGCGCGCCATGTACCTCGATTCCGGTATGGCCGACGTTGCTGTCGAAACCCACGACCTGGAGTACCACAGCGCGGTCAAATCGCTCTGGGAAAATCTGGTGAATAAGAAGCTCTACGTCACCGGCGGAGTCGGCAGCGGCGATACTTCGGAGGGTTTCGGCGTCAACTACGCGCTGAGCAACCAGGCGTATTGCGAGGCCTGTTCGAGCTGCGGCGAAATCTTCTTCCATTGGAAGATGCATCTGGCTTATCACCAGGCCAAGTATGCCGACCTGATCGAAGAGACCATGTACAACGCGCTGCTGGGCGCTAACGATCTCGAGGCGAAGAATTTCTACTACGATAATCCGCTCGACGAGAATAAAGTGCGGTATGCGTGGCACGTCTGCCCCTGCTGCGTCGGTAACATTCCGCGCACGCTGTTAATGATGCCCACCTGGGTCTATACCAAGAGCCCCGACGGCATCTACGTGAACCTGTTCGTCGGCAGCACGATCACCGTGGAAAACGTGGGCGGCACGGACGTGGAAATGGTGCAGGCCACGGATTATCCATGGAAGGGGAACGTGGCGATCACGGTGAATCCCAAGACCGCCAAAAACTTCAGCCTTCGAATCCGCGTGCCCGATCGCGGGGTAAGCAAGCTGTATACTCCCACGCCCGAGGCCAATGGAGTTACATCGATCCACGTCAACGGCGCCGCCGTGAAGCCGGCCATCGAGAACGGCTACGCGGTGATTACACGCAACTGGAAGGCCGGCGACAAAGTCGAGGTAGTGCTGCCGATGACGGCGCAGCGCGTCTATCCGGACGACCGGATTATTGCCCGCAGCCGCGGCGGCGAAGTGTCGCATCCCGATCAGGGAAAGGTAGCGCTGAAGTATGGTCCGCTGATCTACAACATTGAGAGAGTCGACCAGGACATCACCAAACCGATCAGCAAGACCGCTCCCCTGACCGCCGAATGGCGCCCCGATCTGTTAGGCGGCGTCATGGCGATCAAGGGCAAGTTCGCCGATGGCAGCGACTTGCTCGCCATCCCGAACTACGCCCGTACCAATCGCGATGGCGCCGCCACGCCGTACCCGCAAGCTGGCGGCCGCGGCGGCCCGCGGCCGCTCAGTTCGATAGTCTGGATCAAAGAAGCATAGTACGGTGCGCCAGACCCTGTAATCGCGCTACCGGCGGCAGGCGGCCAGCAGGCGGCCTGCTGTGGCGACTGATAGGATTGAAGCATGTCCTCCGTCCTGGAGAATGCGTGGAGAAAGTGGGTGCGTTGCCACCGCGTAAGCAGGACGCAATCGCATCCCACATTCTCGCAGCCTTGGCGGATGAAGAAGCCTGGAAGCTGTCCAAATTGCCTTGCGCTTGCCAGAACCCGACGTAGCCAAGGCCCGAGAACTCGCAACGCGAAAGGGCATCGGATACCAGACCCTCCTCAAGATACTGGTGCATGAAGGGCTTCGCCGCGAAGCGCGGCGGGCGTGAGGGTTCGGTACGGCCTCCCCTCGGATGCGGCCTCGGGGCGCCAACAGACCCCTGCTTCGATGCCGATCCGATCATTCACTGCGGATCGAATGCGCTGCTTGCAGCCGAGGTATCTTTCCGTCGTCTGGATCGAGACGTGTCCGAGCAGGAACTGGATCTGCTGCACTGCTGCACTTCGCCCCCCGCCGCGTGGCACAGCCGAGCACATGTCCTCCCGAGATCGCGAGGTGCGAGCGAACCTTAGGCCTCGCCCCGTTCCTCTTCCTAAAGCTCTTCTGACTGGCTCACGCCTCGATCAACGTGCCGTCCGCCGTGAAGCGCGCATCGGAAATATGTGACTTGGCCTGCGCCAGCACGCGGCCGAAGAATGTCTGCGCGCCGTGCTGATTCACCAGACGTTCCCGTTTGGGGGTTAATTAAGGTCGCCGGCTCATCCATCCCCACCCACACCAGCGAAACAGGAAGCTGTACCCAAGATTAACAATCGGATGTTCACGTGCATTGGCCGGGAATTTGCCTATTCTGATTTCGGGAATGAAAATACAGAAGACCTGTGGGCCAGCAAAGCATCACGAAGGAGGATAGTTCCATGGCAAAACTTACAGCCGCGAAGAAGAAGGCGGAGCCAAAAAAAGAATTTGGGCTACCGGAGCAGCGCAAATATCCAATGCCGGACGCAAGTCACGCCCGGAACGCAAAGGCGCGCGCTTCGCAAATGGAGCATCAGGGCAAGCTGAGCGCCTCCGATAAAAAGAAGGTCGATGCGAAGGCCGACAAAGTCATAGGCAAGTAGCCCGCGACCAGAACATATGCGGCGGTTGTCGGAGCTTCCTCGGGCGTGGGGAGGCGTAGCGACCGCGTGGTGCTTCTCTAACTCACTGGGAGCGTTCTCACGGAGACCGGCAACTCGTAGCTGGGTTGACGGCGCGCGCCCCTCATATTTGAAGCGATCGTAATTTGAAACGGCCGTTGCGGCCCCCACCCGCGAGTCACGGCGCCCAAGAAATCGCATCCTCCTCTAAATAGAGCACTTCTGGCCCTCCCCGTCCGCCACCCATTGACATTCATGCTAGCCTCGTCATCGGGATGGCTCATACATAACACAAAGGCCGTTTGGGTTCGTTTTTTCACTTGCTCCCCCCCGCGTTGCGCGCTGCGGTTGCTTTCGTTTTTCCAACGCCGGTTCAACGTCCGACCAACCGGGCAGTATCGGGCCACCGCACTCAGTCCAATGCCTTTCCTCCATTTGGCTTCGTTTTTTCACCTGGCGCGGCCGCGCTCCGGCCCAGCGCTTCGCCTCACCGAACCGCCCGCGTCCGCTCCCGGATGGGTTCGTTTTTTCAACTCGCTCCCGGCCCACCCGCCGCAGCCGTCTTCGCAACCTATAATAAGACCATCGCTGCATGCATACTGTCCCCATCGAGCCATCCCATGACCAAGCAAGAAGTTATTCTCGCGAATAAGGAATTCCTCTTTCCCGCCGTCTTCCATTTCTTCCAGGAGCCGTTGGTCGTCGCGCGCGCCAAAGACCAATACGTCTGGGATGCCGATGGCAACCAGTACCTCGATTTCTTGGCCGGCATCGTTACCGTAAGCGTCGGCCACTGCAACGACGAGGTCGATGCCAAAATCCATCGCCAGATCGATACCCTGCAGCACGTCTCCACTCTCTTCGCCAATGAGCCCCAGGCGGCGCTCGCCAAGAGGATCGCCGCGCTCACTCCCGGCGGCAAACTCACGAAATCGTTTTTTACCAACAGCGGTACCGAGGCGAACGAAACCGCCATCCTGACCGCGCGCTGCTATACCGGGCACACCGAAATTATTGCTCTGCGACACTCATATCACGGCCGCTCCTCCATGGCCATGGCTCTCACCGGGCAAGGCGCCTGGAAGCTGGGTTCGCCGCAGGCGGGCATCGTCCACTCCGCCAACGCCTATTGCTACCGCTGCCCCTTCGGCCTCACCTATCCCAGTTGCGAAGTCCGCTGCGCGCAGGATATGGAAGACGTGATCCGCACCTCGACTAGCGGCCGCGTCGCGGGCGTAATCGCCGAACCCATTCAAGGGGTCGGCGGATTCGTCACCCCGCCCAAAGAATACTTCGGCATCGTCGAAAAGATTGTCCGCAACCACGGCGGCATCTTCATCAGCGACGAAGTGCAAACCGGCTGGGGACGCACCGGCGGCAAATGGTTCGGCATCGAGCATTGGGGCGTCACTCCCGACATCATTACCAGCGCCAAAGGATTGGGCAATGGCGCGCCCATCGGCCTCACCGTAGCGAAGCCCGAGGTCGCCGATTCCGTAAAAGGCCTGACCATCTCCACCTTCGGCGGCAACCCAGTCACTACTACCACCGCCAAGGCCGTGATCGATTTCATCGAAGAGCGGAACCTGATGGCGAACTGCGAACAAACCGGCGCCTATCTCCGCGGCCGCCTCGAAGAACTCAAAGACAAGCATGAAATTATCGGCGATGTGCGCGGCATGGGTCTGCTGCAGGCTATCGAGCTGGTCGAGGACCGAAAGACGAAAGCTCCCGCGACTGCCCTCACGGCACGAGTCATGGAAGCCGCGCGCGAAAACCGCATTCTCATGGGCAAAGGCGGCATGTTCAGCAACGTGCTGCGCCTTTCCCCGCCCATGAACATCGGCAGGAGCGACGTCGATCATTTCATCCAGGCTCTCGACAAGAGTCTCACAGTCTGTCGAGGACGCCGGCCGGCGCCGGAGCCGCGCGATGATGCTCGCGCAAAATCTCGAACGTTTTCCGGACCTGCACCCTGCCTTCGATTCGCAATCCGCGCTCGCCGAAGCGAACCGCTGTCTCTACTGCTTCGACGCGCCCTGCACTGCCGCCTGTCCCACGCACATCGATGTCCCGCGGTTCATTAAAAAGATCGCCACCGGAAATCTCCCCGGATCGGCCGCGACCATACTCGACGCCAACATCCTCGGTCTGAGCTGCTCTCGTGTCTGTCCCGTCGAAGTGCTCTGTGAGGGCAGTTGCGTGCTTCACCGCTATAACAAACAGCCGATCGAAATCGCCCGCCTGCAACGACATGCGATGGAATTTTTTTACTCGCACTCCCAACCCACTTCCGACCCCAGGCTTCCCATCGCCGGCCGCCCGAAAGTCGCCTGCATCGGAGCCGGACCGGCCTCTCTCTCCTGCGCCGCCGAGCTCGCCCGTCGCGGCGCCGCAGCCGTCGTGTTCGAACGCCGTCCGCTCGCCGGCGGCCTCAACACTTACGGTGTAGCCGAATACAAGCTGCGCCCCTCAGTCAGTCTTCAGGAAGTGGAAATGATTCGCGGCCTGGGCGTCGAATTCCGGCAGGAGGATATCGACGCCGCCGGCCTCGACGCTCTGGAGCGCCAATTCGATTTCATTTTCATCGGCATCGGCCTCGGCGCCATGGACCGGCTCAACATACCCGGCGAAGACGGCCCCAATGTAATGGATGCTCTTCGCTTCATCGCCTCCTACAAAACCGATCCGGCCTTCACCGCGCCGCCCCGCGTAGCCGTCATCGGCGGAGGCAACACCGCCATCGACGCCGCCAACGCCGCGGTTCGCCTGGGCGCCGAATCGCATCTCTTCTATCGCCGCACCGCCAAGGAAATGCCCGCCTTCTCCTTCGAGTTCGAGCACTCCAAAATCGAAGGCGTCCATTTCCATTGGCAAGCGCAGCCGATCGAAATCACGCCGGCAGGAGTCCGTTTCCGCGAACAGCGGTTCCAGCGGCGAATTCGAATTCCCGTGCGATCTCGTCATTCCGGCGCTTGGCCAATCGCGCGCCAGACGAAATTAGATCCCAGCGGATCGATCACAAGAAATATCTTCGGCGGCGGCGATTGCATCAACGGCGGCCGCGAAGTGGTGGACGCGGTAGCCGATGGCAAACGCGCCGCGCTGGCGATCATGCAGCGCTCCATCATGCCTGATCTCTCGACCAATTTCGCAGGCATCCGCTCCCTCAATCCCTTCTGGCTGGCGAGCGGACCGCCCACCAATTGCGGCGAGCAGATCATGCGCGCCTTCGATGCCGGCTGGGGCGGCGCCGTTTGGAAAACCATCGGCGAGCCCATCGTCAACGTCTCTTCGCGCTATTCCTCCGTCGATTGGAACGGCCAGCGCATGATGGGCTTCAACAACATCGAGCTCATCTCCGACCGTCCCATCGAAACCAACCTGCGCGAGATTTCCGAAGTCAAGAAGCGATATCCGCGGCACGCCGTCATCGCCTCACTGATGGTGGAATCGAAGCGCGAAGCCTGGCACGATATTGTCCGCCGCTCCGAAGACGCCGGAGCCGATGGCCTCGAACTCAACTTCGGCTGTCCGCACGGCATGAGCGAGCGCGGCATGGGCTCTGCCGTGGGCCAGGTACCCGAGTACGCCTGCATGATTACGGAATGGGTGAAGGAGGTTGCGCGTACGCCCGTTCTGGTCAAGCTCACGCCCAATATCTCCGATATCCGCACCGTCGCCCGCGCGGCGAAGCGCGGCGGCGCCGATGCCCTTTCCGCTATCAACACCATCAATTCCATTACTGGCGTCGATCTCGATACGTTCACCCCGCGCCCGGACGTCGGTGGTCTCTCCTCCCATGGCGGATACTGTGGCCCCGCCGTCAAGCCCATCGCGCTCAATATGGTTCAGCAGATCGCATCCGATCCCGAGATCGGCATTCCCATCTCCGGTATCGGCGGCGTTTCCGGATGGCGCGAAGCCGCCGAGTTTATCCTCCTCGGCTGCGGCACAGTGCAGGTCTGCACCGCCGCTATGCATTACGGCTACCGAATCGTTGAAGACATGACTGACGGCCTCGTCAATTGGATGAGGGAAAAAGGTTTCTCAAAAATTGAAGACTTCCGCGCTCTCTCAGTTCCCAAAGTCGCCGAATGGAAGCATCTCGACCTCAATTACAAAATCGTCGCGCGAATCGATGCGAACAAATGCATCGGATGCGAGCTCTGCTATATCGCCTGCTGGGAGGCGCGCACCAGTGCATCCATCTGCCGCAGCAGCCGGATCAACGGACCGCGCCCTACCGTCACTCCGATCGCAAAGTTAGACGGTCCACAGCCCGCAAATACAATAACACCGCCCCACCGCATCCCTCGCGTAGACGAATCCGAATGCGTCGGCTGCAATCTCTGTTGGCTCGTCTGCCCGGTAGAAGACTGCATCACCATGGATAAGGTCTCGACAGCCCCACCGCAATCCTGGGAGCAAAGAATTCTCAGCGCCTCTGCGTCTCAGCGGTGAATTTGATGCCCACTCTTATCCAAAACGGCACGGTTGTAAGGTCCACCGCCACCATCCAGTCCGACGTCCGTCTCGAAGGCTCCCGCATCGCCGAAGTCGGCCCCAACCTTACTCCGCTGTCCGGCGAGACTGTCATCGATGCTAGCGGACTTTACGTGCTTCCCGGCGGCATCGACGTCCATACCCACCTCGATATGCCCTTCGGCGGCACAACTTCCTCCGACGATTTCGAAACCGGCACGCGCGCCGCCGCTTTCGGAGGCACTACCACGCTCGTCGATTTCGCCATTCAACCCCGCGGCACGCGCATGCGCGACGCTCTCGATACCTGGTGGAAAAAGGCCGAAGGCAAAGCGTGCATCGATTACGGCCTGCACATGATCGTCACCGATCTCGGCGCCGCCGGCCTCGAAGATATGGACGAAATGGTCGACGAAGGCATCGCCAGCTTCAAGCTCTTCATGGCGTATCCCAACGTCCTCATGGTAGACGATGCGACCATTTTCAAGGCCCTTGCCCGCACTGCCAAGAATGGCGCCCTCATCTGCATGCACGCCGAAAACGGCAGCGTGATCGACGTCATCGTGGCGCGCGCGCTTGCGGAAGGCAAAACCGCGCCCGTTTATCATGCCCTCACCCGTCCCACGCGCGCCGAGGCTGAAGCCGTACACCGCGCCATCGCCATGGCCGAGATCGCCGGCGCGCCCGTCTACATCGTGCACCTCTCGTCCGAAGACGCCCTCAACAGGTTCGCGAAGCGCGCGACCGCGGCGTCCCCGCCTTCGCCGAAACCTGCCCGCAATACCTGCTGCTCTCCATTGAAGAACTCGAGCGCCCGAATTTCGAAGGCGCCAAGTACGTTTTCACTCCACCGCTGCGAACCAAAGACAACTTGCCGAAGCTATGGGATGGACTGCGCCACGATCACCTGCAGGTCGTCTCCACCGATCACTGCCCGTTCTGCTTCGAAGACCAGAAGATCGCTTGGCAAAGACGATTTCACGAAGATTCCCGAACGGCGGTCCCGGCATCGAAAATCGCCTGCAGCTCATGTATCACTACGGCGTGAATCAAGGCCAAATTTCGCTCAACCGCTTCGTCGAGCTGACGTCGACCACCCCCGCCCGCATCTTCGGCATGTATCCGAAGAAAGGTGAAATCGCTCCCGGCAGCGATGCCGATCTCGTTCTGTGGGACCCGCAGGCGGCCCATGTCATCAGCGCGAAAACCCACCACATGCGAGTCGATTACTCCATGTTCGAGGGCTATGCGGTCAAAGGCAACGCCAGAACCGTTATCTCGAGAGGAGAAGTAATCGTAGACCGCGGAAAATTCCACGGCAAACCCGGCCGCGGACAATACCTCAAGCGCCAAGCGCGAGGCGGCGCATGGAAATGGAAGTGGCGTGGCCCTCCCGGTCTGCGCAGGCCCGAAAGACCTTCTCCCATGACCCGCGACCCCAGCCTCTACAACCCCGACCTTGCCCCCATTCCCCTCGCGCGCCGCACCTGGGGCACTTACAATTACGCCTCGCTCTGGGTCGCCATGTCCGTCTGCATCCCCACCTACATGCTCGCCAGCGGCCTCATCGCGGGCGGCATGAACTGGATTCAGGCGATCTGCACCATCCTGCTGGGCAACCTGATCGTGCTCATCCCATGCTGCTCAACGCCCACGCGGGCGCGAAGTACGGCATTCCTTCCCGGTTTTCGTGCGCGCCTCGTTCGGCGTCCGCGGCGCCAATATGCCCGCCGTGCTGCGCGCGCTCGTCGCCTGCGGATGGTTCGGCATTCAGACGTGGATCGGCGGCCAGGCTATCTACTCCATGCTGAAAATCCTGTGGCCGGCGGCGGCCGGTTCTTCCAGCGGAATCTGGATCTGTTTCTTCGCTTTCTGGGCGCTGAATATCGCCGTCATCTGGCGCGGCATCGAAACCATCAAGTTCCTCGAAGGCATCGGCGCGCCGTTCATGCTCGGCATCGGCCTGCTGCTGCTGTGGTGGATCACCGGTAAAGCCGGCGGCTTCGGCCCGGTGCTCAGCGCCCGAGTAAATTTCACACTACGTCCGCGATTTCTCCGCTTCTTCGTCCCCAGTCCTCACCGGAATGGTCGGCTTCTGGGCGACCGTCGCCCTCAACATTCCCGATTTCACCCGTTACGCCAAATCGCAGCGCGCCCAGATGCTGGGCCAGGCGCTCGGCCTGCCCCCCGCCATGACGCTCTACTCTTTCATCGGCGTTGCGGTCACGTCCGCCTCCGCCGTCCTTTTCGGCCAGCCCATTTGGGATCCGGTGGCGCTGCTCGGCAAATTCAACCAGCCCGCTCGTTGCCTTCATCGCCCTCATCGCGCTGCTGGTCGCTACGCTCAACACCAACGTCGCCGCCAACGTCGTCTCGCCCTCGAACGATTTCTCGAATCTCAATCCGCGCCTGATCTCGTTCCGCACCGGCGGCATGATCACCGGCGTGGTGGGAATCCTGATGATGCCTTGGAGACTGCTCACCGATTTCAGCTCCTACATTTTCGGCTGGCTGGTGGGATACTCCGCCCTGCTCGGCCCGATCGCGGGCGTCATGATCGCCGATTATTTCCTGGTGCGCCGCTCCTTGCTCAAAGTCGACGATCTCTACCGCCGCGGCGGCGTCTACGAATACCGTTCCGGATTTAACCCCAGCGCCATTCTCGCGCTCGCGGCCGGCATCGCCCTGGCGCTGCTCGGCCTGGGCGTCCCGCCTCTGCGCTGGCTTTACGATTACGCATGGTTTGTCGGCTTCGGCGTCTCCGGAGCCGTTTATCTCTTACTCATGGGAGGAAAAAAATGACTGCAACCGAAACCGCCGCGCTGCACGCCGTCACTCAACCCGGCCACCGGCGAAACTCTGGCACAAATTCCCTACGCAACCGAAGCCGATGTTGACCGCGCCGTTCGAGGCGCGCACCAAGCCTTCCTCAAATGGCGCGACGTCCCCGTGGTCGATCGCGTCCAGCCGCTCTATCGCTTCAAGACGCTGCTCGAAAAACACGCCGCCGAAATCGCCGCCATTCTCACGCGCGAGAACGGCAAGACCGCCGACGATTCGCAAGATGGAGGTCCGGCGCACCATCCAGATGGTCGAAGTGGCATGCGGCATGCCAAGCCTGATGATGGGCGATTCGCTCAACGATGTCGCGGCCGGGATCGATTGTAAAACCGTCCGGCAGCCCATCGGCGTCTGCGCCGGCATCACGCCTTTCAATTTCCCCGCGATGGTGCCGCTCTGGATGTACCCCTTCGCCATCGCTTGCGGCAACACCTTCGTGCTCAAGCCATCGGAAAAAGTTCCTCTCACCCCCAGCCGCATCGTCGAGCTGCTTTCAGGACGCCGGGTTGCCGCCTGGCGTGCTCAACCTGATTCATGGCGATAAAATCGCGGTCGATGCGCTGCTGCATCATCCGCTGGTGAAGGCCGTCTCTTTCGTCGGCTCGACTCCCGTCGCCAAATATATTTACGCTACCGCCGCCGCCCAAGGCAAGCGCGTGCAGGCGCTCGGCGGCGCCAAAAATCACCTGGTCGTAATGGCCGATGCGGATATGCCGAAGACGGTCGAAGCCATCATCGGCTCCGCCTTCGGCGCCGCGGGGGAGCGCTGCCTCGCGGGCAGCGTGCTGGTTCCCGGTAGGCGATGCCGCCGGTCCCTTGCTCGACCTTTTGGTCAAGCGCACGAAGTCGATCGCGGTGGGCGATGGATCGAAGGACGGCATTGAAATGGGCCCGCTGGTCGGCGGCGGATCATTGCAAACGCGTTGCCGGATACGTTGAAAAAGGAATCGCCGAAGGCGCGACGCCGCTCTGCGATGGACGTCAGTTGAAATCGCAAAGCGGCTTCTTTCTCGGACCGACTATCTTCGACCACGTCACCCGGATATGACCATCGCGCGCGATGAAATCTTCGGCCCCGTGCTTTCGGTGATGCGCGTCAACACGCTCAATGAAGCGATCGATCTCGTGAATCGCTCTCCGTTTCGGCAATGCCACCTCGATCTTCACGAGTAACGGCAAATCCGCGCGCGAATACTCGTCGCGCATCGAAGTAGGCATGGTGGGCGTAAACGTCGGCGTCGCGGCGCCGATGGCCTTCTTCCCGTTCGCGGGATGGAAGGCGAGCTTCTTCGGCGATCTGCACGCCCACGGCAAAGACGCCATCGGCTTCTACACCGAGCAGAAAGTCATCATGAGCCGCTGGTTTTAGCGTAGTCGCATCGGCGCAAAGTGATATGTCATAGTAGGTTCCATATCCCACGCGGGCACATGCTTGGCGAGGAACT
>CAWITB010000027.1:0-178360 GCA_963838885.1 Bryobacterales bacterium
GCTGGCCAGCGGATCGTCGGCCAGCGCCGCGAGCACCGCCTCGGCACCCGCCGCTCCGTCAGCCACCGCCAGAAACCGAACGGAACCACCGTGTTTCGCCCCGCGCGCGCGCCAAGAACAGAACCGCCAGGGCCTCCGCCACGGGCCCCGCGCTGCCGCAGCAGGCGCAGCCGGTGCGGTGCCGCGCCGCGTGCGCGGCCAGGCTGAAACGCGCAAACGGCAACCCCCACCGGCACGGCGCGGTCGCCCTCCAAAAGCAGGGCGATCCGCCGGCGGCGTCCGCAACGCGCCGAACTGCACCGGCACGACGTGCATCCACGAAAGGCTTCATCCGCTGGACATAAGGATATCTTTATGTCATATGCAAGCGCGATGGACCATCTACTCACCGCCCTGCGCGCCGCCGCCGAACCGACGCGCCTGCGCCTGCTGGCGCTCGCCGCGCACGGCGCGTTCTGCGTCTCCGAATTCACTGAAATTCTCGGCCAGTCGCAGCCACGGCTCTCGCGCCATCTTAAGCTGCTCTGCGATGCCGGCCTGCTGGAGCGGGTGCGGGAAGGGGCCAATGTCTGGTTCGCCGTGGCTATGGGTGCCGAGGGGGCGCTAGCCGCGACCTGATCGCGCGCCTGCCGGAAGGCGACCCGGTGCTGGAAGCCGATCGCCGGCAGGCCGCTCGCGTGCTCGCCGAGCGCGCCCGCGTCGCCTCGGAGAGTTTCCGCCGCCAGGGCGCCGACTGGGACGAGATGCGCGCCCTCGGCCTGCCCGCCGCGCGCGGTGGAGGCGGCGCTGCTCGGGCTGGTCCCGGCCGGAAGCGCGACGCCGGCCGGCTGCTCGACATCGGCACCGGCACCGGTCGCGTGCTGGAATTGCTCGGCCCGCGAGTGCGCGAGGGCGCTGGGCATCGATGCCAGCAAGGCGATGCTGGCGCTGGCCCGCGCCCGCCTCGCCCGCGCCGGGGTGCCGCATTGCGCGGTGCGGCTGGCCGACATGTATCGCCTGCCGCTGGCCGACGCGCGCTTTGATCTCGTCGTGTTGCAGATGGTGCTGCACCACGCCGAGGACCCGAGGGCGTGCTGGTCGAGGCGGCCCGGGTGCTGCGGCCCGGCGGCCGGCTGATCGTGATCGACCTGGCCTACCACGAGCGCGAGGACCTGGCGGCCGGCTCGCGCATCGCTGGCCGGGCTTCGAGGACGCGGCGATCGTCGGATGCTGGCCGTGCCGGCGCTTGCACCCGGCGAGCCGGTCGCCATCGCCGCGGACGGCGCCTGTCCAGGTGCGGCTCTGGCCCGCGACCGCGCGATCGCGGCGCGATCGGCCGCCCGCGAACTCGCCGACTCGCGAACTCGCCGTCTGAACGAAGGCCGCCATGTCACGACCCAATCTGCTGGATGCGCTGCGCGATCAGCGTTCTGCTGTGCGACGGCGGCATGGGCAGCCGCGCGCAGGCGCTCGACTCTCGACGTCGAGCGGGACTATTGGGGCCAGGAGAACTGCACCGATATCCTGACGCTGTCGCGCCCCGATCTGGTCCGCGACATCCATCGCGGCTATTTCGAGGCCGGCGCCGACATGGTGGAGACCAACACCTTCGGCGCCTCGCCGGTCACGCTGGGCGAGTTCGGCCTCGCCGACCGCGCCTTCGAGATCAACAAGACGGCCGGCGAGCTCGCGCGCGAGGCGGCCGAGAGCGTTCGCCGACGGCCGCCATCGCTACGTGCTGGGCAGCATCGGCCCCGGCACCAAGCTGCCGACCCTCGGCAACATCGCCTATGACGCGCTGGAGGCAGCGCTCGCCGAGCAGTGCCGCGGACTGATCGCCGGCGGCGTCGACGCGATGCTGATCGAGACCTGCCAGGACACGCTTGCAGATCAAGGCGGCGGTGAACGGCGCGAAGATCGCCCGCGCCGAGGCCGGCACCGATACGCCGATCTTCGTGCAGGTGACGGTGGAAACCACCGGCACGCTTGCTCGTCGGCCCCGACATCGCCGCCGCCGCCACCATCGTCCACGCGCTCGACGTGCCGCTGATCGGGCTCAATTGCGCCACCGGGCCGCAGGAGATGGCCGAGCACCTGCGCTGGCTCGCGGTCCAACTGGCCGGGCCTGCTTTCGGTGCAGCCCAATGCCGGGCTGCCGGAGCTGGTCGACGGCCACCCGCATTATCCGCTCGGCGCCGCCGAGCTGGCGAGCTGGCTGGAACGCTTCGTCGCCGAGGACGGCGTCAACCTGATCGGCGGCTGCTGCGGCACCGACACGCGCCATATCGCGGCGCTGGACGAGATGCTGCGCCGGCGCGGCGACGGTGTCGCGCCGCCCGGCGCCGGTGGTGCGCCGGCCGGTCTGGGTGCCGGGCGTCGCCTCGCTCTACCAGGCGGTGCCGCTGCGGCAGGAGAACGCCTTCTTCGCCATCGGCGAGCGCTGCAACGCCAACGGCTCGAAGAAATGGCGCGGAGCTGCAGGAGACGCACGACTGGGACGGCTGCGTGGCGATGGGGCGCGAGCAGGCGGCCGAGGGCTCGCACGCGCTCGACGTCTGCACCGCCTTCGTCGGCCGCGACGAGACCGCCGAGATGGACGAGGTGATCCGCCGCTTCACCGCCTCGGTCAACGCGCCGCTGGTGATCGACAGCACCGAGACGCCGGTGATCGAGGCGGCGCTGAAGCTGCACGGCGGCAAGCCGATCATCAACTCGATCAACTTCGAGGACGGCGAACGCCACGCCGCCGACCGGCTGGGCCTGGCGCGCCGGTTCGGCGCCGGCGGTGATCGCGCTCACCATCGACGAGCAGGGGATGGCGAAGACCGCCGAGCGCAAGCTGCGAGGTCGCCCGCCGGCTGGTCGGCTTCGCCTGCGAGCATTATGGCCTGCCGCAGTCGGATCTGCTGCTCGACCCGCTGACCTTCACGATCGCCACGGGCACCGAGGACGACCGCAAGCTCGGCGCTCTGGACGCTGGAGGGCATCCGCGGCGATCCGCGCCGAGTTCCCCGACGTGCAGATCATCCTCGGGCTTTCCAACATCAGCTTCGGGCTCAATCCGGCGGCGCGGGCGGTGCTGAACTCGGTGTTCCTCGATCATGCGCGTGCGAGCCGGCATGACCGGCGCGATCGTGCATGCCTCGAAGATCCGGCCGCTGCACCTGATCGCGCCGGAGGAGGTGCAGGTCGCCGAGGACCTGATCTTCGACCGCCGCACGCGAGGGCTACGACCCGCTGCACCGGCTGCTGGAGCTGTTCGCCGACCGCAAGGCTGCGGATGCCACCGTCAAGAAGCGCGCGCCGAGACGGTCGAGGGCCGGCTCAAGGACCGCATCGTCGACGGCGACCGCAAGGGGCTCGACGACGACCTCGACGAGGCGATGCGGAGCATGCCGCCGCTGGAGATCATCAACACCGTGCTGCTCGACGGCATGAAGGTGGTGGGCGAGCTGTTCGGCGCCGGCAAGATGCAGCTGCCGTTCGTGCTGCAGAGCGCCGAGACGATGAAGGCCGCGGTCGCCTACCTGGAACCGTTCATGGAGAAGGTGGAGGGCCAGGAGAAGGGCACCATCGTGCTGGCGACCGTCAAGGGCGACGTGCACGACATCGGCAAGAACCTCGTCGACATCATCCTGACCAACAACGGCTACAGGGTGGTCAATCTCGGCATCAAGGTGCCGCTGGCCGACATGCTGCGGCGGCGCGCGAGCAACCGGGCGCACGCGATCGGCATGTCCGGGCTGCTGGTGAAATCGACCGTGGTGATGCGCGAGAACCTGGAGGAGATGTCGCGGCAGGGCCTGGAGATCCCGGTACTGCTGGGCGGCGCGGCGCTGACCCGCAACTACGTCGAGGACGATTGCGTCCGCGCCTATGGCGTGCGGGCGGGTCGCCTATGCCCGCGACGCCTTCGACGGCCTGCATCTGATGGATCGGGTGACCGGCAACGGGTTCGACGACTATCTGGCGGCGGTGCAGGCCAAGCGCGTCGGCAAGGCGCGCAATACGGCGCGCACCTTGGGCCAGGCCGACGCGAGGGCGTTCCGGCCGGTCGATGTCGCCGCGGTGCAGGCGCGCCGGCGGCGGCATGACGCGCGACGTGCCGATGCCCACGCCGCCGTTCTGGGGCGCGCGCGTGATCGAGGCGGCGCCCAAGGCGATCGTGCCGTTCGTCAACGAACGCAGCCTGTATCAATTCCAGTGGGGCTTCCGGAAGCAGGGCCGCACGCTCGAGGACTTCCTCGGCTGGGCGAAGCAGGAACTGCGGCCGGTGATGCGGCGGATGCTGGCGCTGTGCGAGGCCGAGGACGATCCTGCAGCCGCGCGCCGCCTATGGCTACTGGACGGCGGCGGGGCAGGGCAACGACCTGATCATGTTCGAGCCGCGACGGCGCGACCGAGGTGGCCCGCTTCACCTTGCCGCGCCAGCCGAAGGAGGACGGCGAGTGCATCGCCGACTTCTTCCGCGACGTGGACGACGTCGAACGCGACGTGATCGGCCTGCAGGTCGTGACGGTCGGGCAGAAGGCCTCGGAGATCGCGCGCGCCTGGTTCGAGGACAACCGCTACCAGGATTATCTCTATCTGCACGGCCTGTCGGTGGAGATGGCCGAGGCGATGGCCGAGTACGTCCACAAGCGCATCCGCGCCGAACTGGGCTTCGCCGGCGAGGACGACCGCGAGATGGAGAAGATGCTGGCGCAGGGCTATCGCGGCTCGCGCTACTCGTTCGGCTATCCCGCCTGCCCGCGGCTGGAGGATCAGGCGCGACTTCTGGCGCTGCTGGGCGCCGAACGGATCGGGGTGTCGCTGTCCGACGAGTTCCAGCTGCATCCGGAGCAATCGACCAGCGCGATCGTGGTGCTGAACCCGCGGGCGAAGTATTTCTCGGTGTAGTCGGGACTATGTGAGGCACTCTGATGAGCACCGCACTTCCGAAACCTTGGACCATCGCCGATTTCCTCGGCCTGGGAGGAGTATCAGGAATTACGATACGAATTCGACGGGTTCGGACCAGTGGCGATGGTCGGTGCGACGCTGAACCACAATGTTGTCGTGCTCAACGTTGCGAGTGCCGCTTAAGCGACCGTCTGCGGCGGCAAACCATGCCGGGTCTTTTCCGAGGCAGTCAAAATCGAGGTCGCTGGAAGCATCCGCTACCCGGATATAATTGTCTCCTGCTCTCCGGCTTCCGGCAACGCCACTATTCTTCCCGATCCGGTCGTCGTCTTCGAGGTGTTGAGCGACAGCACATCGAGAGCCGATCGGATCAAGAAGAACGAGGAATATCGGGATACGCGCTCCATCCAGCGGTACATTATGCTGGAGCAGGATGCGGCGAATGGCATGATGTTCGTCCGCGACGGCGGCCGGTGGGTGGGCTCACTGCTGAGCGCGGACGCGCTGATCGCGATGCCGGAGATCGGCGTGGAGCTGCCGCTAGCCGAGGCATATGAGGGCGTCGAGCTGGCCCCGGAGCCTGGCGCAGGCGCTATTTGACGAAAAGGAACGGATCGCGGCTGCTCGCGCTCGACGGCGTAGCCGAGCCGCCGATGGCGGCGTCCCCGCTCTCTTGAATTGGCGCTCGGTGGAGCGCCGTGGCGAAATGCGGGCTTGCAAGTTCATCCCGAGCGCCAGCGGCGCTCGGCCTCGTCCCAGGCGGCGAGCGGCTGCAAGTCTGGAACCCAGGCGAGACCGGCTTTGCCGTCGGAGGAGACGGCCTCCGTCGTGACAACGACATCGATGAGTGCCGGGCGATTTGCAAACGCTCGGTCAATTGCTCCGCTCAGGTCCTCGACCTTCTCGACCCGTTCGCCGTGCATGCCAAAGGCGCGGGCCATCGCGGCGTGATCCGAAAATTGCAGCGTGGTACCGACGACTTTGCCGTGGGTCACTTTCTGATCGTGGACCTCGATCTGCCACGCGCCGTTGTTGGCGACGACGATGACGACGGGCGCTTGGTGTCGGACCGCCGTATCGATCTCGATCGCGTTGAAGCCGAAGGCACCATCTCCGGTCGCGACAACAACGGGACGGTCGGGGTAGGCGAGGCTGGCAGCGATCCCATACGGCACGCCCACGCCGATGCAGCCGAACGGACCAGGATCGAGAACGGTCGGGGCCAGGAGACCAACCCGCGCGAACGCGAGCATGTCTCCTCCATCAACGACGACGATCGACCGTTCATCGAGCCGGTGCTGCAACAGGCTCAGCACGCGGTTGGGGTGGATGCCACCGTCGGCGCCGTTCGGCGCCGATGCCATCTGGTCCCAGCCGGGCGGCCCGGTCCTTGTGCTTGCCGCGAAGACCGTCGATCCAGGACCGATCGATTGCCGGGGGGCGATTGCCGGCGGCATCGATGATTGCCTGCAACGCCTCCCTTGATGTCGCCAGGATCTCTACGGCGCCGCGCCGGTTGTCGCGCAGTTCGGACGCGGTCTCGGCGATGCGGACGAACTTTGCGTTCGGGAAAACCGCCGGTGATCCATAGGCGAGCTGAAAGTCCAGTCGCCGTCCGACCGTCAGGACAACGTCCGCTTCACCCATGACCACGCCCCGCATGGCCGTTACGACGCTCGGATGATCGTCCGGCACCAGCCCGCGGCTCTCGCCGGTATCGAGATAGGCCGCGCCAAGCCGATCCAGCAGTCCGACCAATTGCGGCGCGGCGCCACGGGCCCCGCGACCGCTGATCACGAGAGGTCTCCTGGCGGCCCAAAGAACCTCCGCTGCTGCTGCGGCATCGGTCGGCGACGGCAAGGTGGTGCGCTGCTTCTTGGGCCGGAGCTGTTCGGGCAATTGCACCGCCGCCGGCACGGGCGCCCGCAGGGTATCGGTCGGGAAATCTAGATAGACCGGTCCCGGATCGCCCCCGTCGCCGAGCGCCCGTGACACCGCCTCGTCCAGCTCCTGCAAGACCAGCGCCGGTTCCCGGATCGTGCGGGCGTAGCGCGTGATCGAGCGAACAAGCTGGGTGTGGTCGAGATCCTGAAGCGCCCCTCGGCCTTCCTGCGGCCGCGGCGGCGTGCCGGATAGGATCAGGACCGGCACCCGCGAAATGTGGGCGTTCGCGATGCCCGTCATGGCGTTGGTGACGCCAGGTCCGGCGGTGACAAGAGCGATACCGAGACCCTCGGTGAGTTCGGCATGAGCTTGCGCCATGTGAACGGCCGCGCGCTCGTCACGCACGTCGATGATCCGTATGCCCTCCAGATCCGCGCGCATCCAGATCGGCATGATGTGGCCGCCGCAGAGCGCGAAAATCCGGTCCACGCCTCGGGCGCGCAGGAATCGTGCAATGACGGCGGCCGAGCAGTCATCGGTGAGCTTCACGAGGTCTCTCCATAGGTTTCATCACGGCGCCGGGTGATTGTTCCGCGGCTTCTTGGCATTGCGCAGGTCGATGATACCGGGCGTCTGCCGCGGATCGACGTTGCGCGGGAAGATCTGGATCTTGTGAACCCGTTGTGACGTGGTCACCGGCAGCGTATCGACAAATAGCACCCAGCCCGGCGCCTTGAAGTATGCCAGGTGTTCCATGCACCAATCGAACAGCTCCCGGGCGAGTTCCGGGCCCGTCGCGTGGTCCGCCGCCGGTATGACACAGACCATGACTTCTTCTTCTCGCAACTCGTCCGGCACCGCCAAGGCGGCCACCTGCCTGACCTTCGGATGCACCATCAGGCAGGCGTCGATTTCCGCGGCGGCGATATTTTCGCCGGAGCGGCGTATGATGTTTTTGCGCCGGTCGGCGAAGTAGAACATCCCGGTCGCATCGCGATGCGCCGCGTCGCCGGTATGAAACCAGCCATTGCGCCACGCTTCCTCTGTGGCGTCCGGATCCTTGAGATAGCCGGCGAAGAAGCCGCGTCTCGGCGCCTGTTCGCTGTGCCGGACGACCAACTCGCCGACGTCGCCGACCGGAACGTCGCGGTCGTCGTCATCGACGACACGGGCCTCAAAGCCTGGCGCGCTCCTGCCGATCGCGCGCGTGTCGATCAGGCGAGGCTCGGTATGATCCGTGATAAAGCGCCCGGTCTCCGACATCGCCCAGAACTCGACAAGCGGGCAGCCGAACCGCCGCTCGAACAAGGCATGCTGCGATGGATCGACGCCGGCGCCGAAGCCGAAGCGGACCCGGTGCTGACGCTCCGCGGCGCACTCCGGAAGCTTCAGCAGCACGTTGGGTATCACGCCCTGATAGTGCACGGCACTGATGCGACACGTGGCGAGATCGTTCCACCAGGTGCTGCCGTGGAAGCGATCCGGAAAAAACAGCGCGCCGCCGATGATCAGCATCGCCGGCATTGATATGCCGAGGCAGTTCGCGTGGTGCAGCGGCAGCGGATTATACATCCGCTCCTCGCCTTCGCGCATGGCGATCCGACCCCCGCGGGAGACATACCAAGAACCGAAGGTGTGGAAATATTCGTTCGTCAGGATGCAGCCCTTGGGCCGCCCGGTCGTGCCCGAGGTGTAGAGCAGGGCGGCTTCCGTACGATGATCGTCCCTTCAGCTTTTGCGCACGGCCGGAGCAAGTCCACCGGAAAACTTTCGAGTGGAACCACTGGCGGCCGTTGCACAAGCCCTTGCACAACGGTTCCGAGCTCGGCCAGTCGGCACTCGATCGCAATTACCAGGCATGCCTCGGAATGCCCGACGACATAGGCAAGCTCGTCCCGCCCGAAGTCCGGATTGAGCGGAACGACGCTGCACCCGAGCGCATTCAATGCATAGTAGTGGAAGACGAACTCCGGTCTCTGATGAAACAAGATGGCAATCCGGTGGCCTGGGCCGTAGCCGGCCGCAGTGTACACTTCTCTCAATCGCTCCGCGCGGTCGAGAGTCTCGCTCCATGTGTATTCGACGCCGGTCGGATGGTAAGCGCGCGTGGCCATCGGGGGGACGCCATAGGCCAGGGAGAAGGACGCTACGCTCGCTATACGAGGAAGGTGCCGGTGCGATCTCCCCACTTGCTTTCGGTGCGGCACAGGGTCTGGGTACAGCGTTCCGAAATCATCGAGCTGCATGGAAGGGTCTCTCGTGTGGAGGGCCGCGCATCGAGTAACGTCTGGTTCGCCGATATTGCCAGGCCGGCGAAGCTACGATGATCGGGGCGTCCCGCCGCTCGCGTCAAATCTGGCGGCCTGCCGTCTCCCAATACGGTGCCCGAAGCTGCGCTTGAAGATCTTGCCGGAGTCTTCGCGCGGCAACGATGTTGAGAACTCGATCAGCTTCGGCACCTTATAGCCGGCCAGATGCGGGCGCAGGAACGCCCGAATGGCCTCCGGGGTCAGGCAGGCGCCATCCTGCGGCTCGACATAGGCGCAGAGCGCCTCGCCATACTCCTCGTCGGGGATGCCGAACACAGCGCAGTCGCGCACGCCAGGCATGGTGATCAGCACGCTCTCGATCTCGGCCGGGTAGATGTTGACGCCGCCGGAAATCACCATGTCGCGCACGCGGTCGCACAGGAACAGATAGCCGTCGGCGTCGAGATAGCCCACGTCGCCGCAAGTGATCAGACCCTCTCGCTCGATCTCGCGGCGCTTGTCGTCCATGCCGTGATAGGTGAAGTCCGTCGCGAACCCGACGCCCATATAGATCTCGCCGGTCTCGTCCGGACCCGAGCACCTGTCCGGCCGCGTCGTAGATCCGCACCACGCCGCCCTCGATCGGCCGGCCAACGGTGCCCGGCTTGCGCAGCGCTTCCGGAGCGGTGTGGAAGACCACGATCCCAGTCTCGGTGGAGCCGTAGTACTCGTTGATGACCGGCCCCCACCACTCGATCATCTGGCGCTTGACTGCGGGCGGGCAGGGCGCTGCCCCATGCACGACGAACCGCAACGACGAGACGATCGTAGCGAGCTCGGACCGACGCCGGCAGCTTGAGCAGCCGCGCAAACATGGTCGGAACCATGTGTAAATGGGTGATGCGGTGGCGCTCGATCAGCCGCAGCAATTCCTCGGCCTCGAAGCGGGACTGCAGCACGATCAGTTCGCCGTCGGCGAGCGCCGATCAGGGCATAGGCGTTCGGGGCCGAGTGATAGAGCGGGCCGGTGACGACCGTGCGGATGGCTTCGCCGGGGCGCATTCCGAAACCCGATCGCGATCATCGTGGTCGGTCGTCTGCTGCTTCTCGGGACTTGCCGGCTGGCGACGGACGCCTTTGGGCCGTCCAGTCGTGCCGGAGGTGTAGATCATGTTGCTTCGGCTCGGCTTGGCGCGGCTCGGTCCAGGCGTCCTGTCGCGCCATCCAAGCGTCCCAGTCCTGCCAGCCGGCCGGCAGCGGATCCGGCACCGAACATCTCGCCGGATCGAGGCCGTAGGCGCGGGCGATTTCGGGCGGGGTCGCGACCACGAACACCGGCGAGGTCCTCGGGAATGCCGGCGGCGATGCCGGGCACGAGGTCCGCGTGCACGACCAGCGCGCGGGCGCCGCAATCCCGCAGGATGTAGCCCGCCTCCTCGGCCGTGAAATGCCAGTTCACCGGCACCGCGTAGGCGCCGATCAGCCCCGCTCCGATCGCCGCCTCGAAAAACGCGAAGTCGTTGCGCAGCACCATGGCGACGGCGCTGTTCTCGCCGATGCCGAGTGCGGCGAAGCCGCTCGCGGCCCGCGCCGCGCGATCCGATCAGCTCGGCGCGGCCCAGGCGGCGCTCGCCGCTCAGGATCTCACCGTCCATCGCGCTTCCTCCCGACGCTTGTTCTTGGTCCGACTATAGCGCAGCAGCGTCCGAACTGGCCTAGTGCTTCGAGGTTGCGTGCTGCGCTGCACGCCTCTAGACGCGCCGGCGGGAGAGGAGGCCACGTGAGCCGGGGAGAACGCATCGCCGCTGGCAGTATCGCCGTGGGCTGTCTGGTGCTGGGGCTGAAGGGTGCCGCCTGGTGGGTGACTGGAAGCGCCGCCTTTTACTCCGATGCCTTGGAAAGCACGGTCAATGTGGCCGCGAGCCTGATCGCCCTGTTTGCGGTGCGGCTCGCCTCCAAGCCCGCCGACGCCAACCATCCCTATGGGCATGACAAGGCCGAGATCTTCGCCGCCGTGGTCGAGGGCGCGCTGATCGTCGTCGCCTCGCTGCTCGATTTTCCAGCACGCCTGGGACACGTTCCGGGTACCGCGCCCGCTCCAGACGCCCGGGCTCGGGATCGCGATCAACGCCGTGGCGACGCTCGTCAATGCGCTCTGGTCGACGGCGCTGATCCGCGCCGGCCGCCGCCTCCGCTCAGCAGCCCTCGCCGCCGACGGGCGGCATCTGTTTGCCGACGTCGTCGCCTCCGCCGGCATCATGGCCGGCATCGGGCTGGTGATGCTCACCGGCCGGCTGGTGCTCGATCCAGTGCTGGCCGCGCTGACCGGCGTCTATGTGCTGTGGTCGGGCGCCGCCGTGGTCTCGGCCTCGGTCGGCGGGCTCATGGATGCGGCCCCAGACCCGGCCGTGGTGCAGCGCATCCGCGATCTGGTATCCGACAGCGCCGCCGGCGCGATCGAGGCGCACGATCTCCGCACGCGCCACGCCGGCCGGCTCACCTTCCTCGATTTCCACCTGGTCGTCCCCGGGGGCATGACGGTGGCGGCGTCGCACGAGATCTGCGACCGCATCGAAGCGGCGCTGAAGAGGGAGATGGACTACCTCGTTATCACGATCCACGTGGAGCCTGAGGCTGCGGCCAAGCAGCACGGCGTGCCGGTGCTGTGAGACGGTCGACGGGTGCCGCAGCTGCATCCCGAACCGGCGCTGGCCGGTATTCGTGGGCGCAGACGATCATCGGGCTCTGCGCGGAGGGCGCTATGGTGCTGGCAGGCCCAGGAGCGGTGGTCCGCGGCGAGGGTCCGGGCGGCGGGGGTCCAGGTGAGCGGAGGTCCGGTGGCGGATCGTCGGGCAATCCGGGCCGATCAGCGGCCGGACACGTCTCTATTGGTGCCGGCGTTGCGTCGCCCCGTGGTTCTGACCGGATCCGGCCGCCGCCCCGATGATGAGCCGCGGCGCCTTTCTGTCGTTCGCTGTCCATTTGTTGATCGCGGCGGCGCTGCTGCGTTCCGTTGACGGCCCGCGGCTGGCCGATGCACCCGACACGCCGCCGATGGTCGAGCTGCTGCTCGTGCAGCAGCAGGGCAGGGGAGACGACCGTGCCGCCGGCGCGCCCGCCGCACGAGCACGCCGGAGCCGGCTCCGCCTTCGGCACCACCGCCGTGCCATCCCGGCTCCCCCGCTTGCCCCCCCGCTTGCGGCACCGCCCGCGCCGCACTGCACCCGCGCCCACCGAGTTGCTCCCGCCTCCGCGGCCGTGCTCAGACGAGCGCGCCAAGCCGCTCCGCAGCCACCGCGAGCTGCGCCCAGGCCACAGCCTGCGGCGCAGCCTGCCGCCGAAGCCGCAAGCCGCCCCAAGCCGCCACCGGCCCCGCAGACCCCGAGCCAACGCCGTCAAGCCGGCGCCGGAACTCAATCTCGGCGGCACCGACAGCCCCAGCAACGTGACCGCGAGCGGGCCGAACGTGGTTCCCGCCAAGATCGATGCACGCTGGCGCAACCGCGAGCCGGTCTATCCGCGCGTCGCTGCGCTCAGAGGCGAGCATGGAACGGTGCTGCTGGTGGTCCATGTCGGCGCCGATGGGCTGGCCGCCGGCGTGGACGTCGCCAAAAGCTCCGGCTTTGTCCTGCTGGACACCGCGGCGCGGGACGCTGTGCAGACGTGGCGGTTTCTTCCCGCGCTCAAGGACGGCGACGCCGTCGCGTTCGACGTGCCGCTCCGGGTGGTGTTCAAGCTGGAGTGATAGGCTGTCGGGGAGGAGGGGGGAGTGGTTCGTATCGACAAGGTCGTGACCCGGGGCGGCGACGGCGGCGAAACCTCGCTCGGCGATGGGGCGCGGGTCCGCAAGGACGCGGCGAGGGTCGAGGCGCTCGGCGCGGTCGACGAAGCCAACGCCGCAATCGGCGTCCTGCGGGCGGCGGGTCTCCCGCGCCGAGGCGGACGCGATGCTCGCGCGCATCCAGAACGATCTGTTCGATCTCGGCGCCGACCTCTCGGTGCCCGGCGAGGCGGGAACGCGGCTGCGCCTCGGCGATGCCCCGGCGGCGCGGCTGGAGGCCGAGGTCGCGACGATGAACGCGACCCTCACCCCGCTCACCAGCTTCATCCTGCCGGCCGGCAGCCCGGCTGCTGCTCATGCGCATCTCGCCCGCACGGTCGCCCGGCGGGCCGAACGCCGCGTGGTGCGCCTCGCCGCGGAGGAGACCGTGAACCCGGCGGTGACCGGTTTCTCAATCGCCTCTCCGACCACCTGTTCGTGCTCGGCCGCCTGCTCAACGCGGCGAGCGGCGGCGACGTGCTGTGGGTGCCGGGCGCCAACCGCTGAACCGTACAGTTCGGGCTGCGCTGGGCGGAGCCGTGCAGGTCGCCGCTCGCCGCTGGTGGGTCGGCCGTCGCCGACCATGACCGGGCGGGTCAGGACTGGTGTCTGCCGAGCGACTCACCCGTTTCGAGCAGGCTCTTGAGGCTTGCAAGAATGGCCGGCCAGCCGTTCGACACGGCTTCGATGAACTTCGATTGCGGCCTGTCGATTTCGTGCGTGATCGTGAGCTGCACAGTCTCGCCCATGGGTTCAAGCACGATCGTCGCCTGTGAATGACCTTCCTCGCGCAGCTCCGCCCGGAAAAACTCGTTGCGCCCTCTCAGGCCCCGCTTGCGCGGCGGATCGATTTCGAGAA
Organism: Bryobacterales bacterium; assembly: GCA_963838885.1. Lineage (GTDB taxonomy): Bacteria > Acidobacteriota > Terriglobia > Bryobacterales > Bryobacteraceae > JAICMB01. The sequence goes on from CAWITB010000027.1 coordinate 13,694, forward strand.
CCTCGCCGCTATCGCCCACGCGGCCGTCGGAGAACATCAGCCGCCAAGGCGATCCGACCTGCCATTGACAGTCGTGCCAAACGCCATGCCAGTAAGTCCTCGTGAACTCGGGCTTGGTCACCGCGTCCCACAGCGTCTCGGCCGTCGTGCGGATGTAGGTGACATAGACGAATCGCTCATTGCTCATCGGTTCCTGCCTTCCAGATTGCGCTTGAGGTCGCTGGGTGCACGCAGGCGCGAGCGCTCGTATTTGCCGATCCATCTCTCGGCGATTTCGTGGAGCCGTGCGCGGTCGAGAAGAACGTACATCTAGCCGTGTAGGGCACAGCCATAGTTTGGCCTTTCTTCGCGGCTTCGCAGGCCGGCGCGGGCGGTCCCCCGCCTTGCGTATCTGTCCTCGTCACCAGGTTCACGTTGCACGAAAATGCCACGCCCTTGCTCGACGGTCGTGCGCAAAATGAGCCACGGCGCGTTGTGCTGGTCGGTTTGCGGCGAGGCATTGGCCTCCGCGACCGGCCCTTTGATTGTGCTGCCGTCATTAGCCTCCCAGCGCGGCCCAAAGTAATGTCTCGCAACCACTTTGCGGCGGCGTCGTACATATGCGCGTCCGGTCCTTTCAACACCCAGCTATATGCGGCTGCGGTGCGGAACCAGAGAACCGATTTAAATTGAATCGCAACTGTAAGTATCTCTATTCCCGGCAGCCGGCTCCAGTTGCGGGAGGCCGGTCAGGCCGTGCCGCTTCCCTCATCAAACCGACACCCCCGACCGCAGCCAACCCCGCAGCCGCCGCGGCGCCAAGCAACACAACGACCCACGGCGGCACCGCCCACCCCGCCAGCAGTAGAAACGCCCCCAGGGCCACGCCAAAATCCGCGCCGGTCACAACCGTTCCCACCCACATGGTCGAAAACAGTGCCGCCAGCAGAATCCCGACCACCGCCGCGTTCACGCCCCGGAGCGCTGCCTGCATCCCGGCGCGTCCGCGCAGCGCTGCCCAGAACGGCAGCGTACCGGCGACGAGCAGGAAGGACGGCGCGAAAATGCTGACCACGCACAACAGGGCGCCGACCCAACCGTTAGGCGCCGGCCGCATGATGACGCCGAGATAGCCGGCGAAGCTCGAAAGCGGCCCTGGTACCGCCTGCGCCGCGCCATACCCGGCCAGGAAGGCGTCGTTGCTCGCCCAACCGGGCCGCACCACCGCCGCCTGCAACAGCGGCAGCATGACGTGGCCGCCGCCGAAGATCAGCGCACCCACCCGGTAGAACGACGCCGCCAGTGCAAGCGCATGATTGCCGGAGGCGGCCGCCAGCGCCGGCAGCAACACCAGCAGCAAACAGAACAGAGCGAGAAGGGCCGCGCCGCGGCGGCGGGACGCGCGCGCCCGCCACGTGCTCCGCGGTCCGCGGCTTATCGCGCGCCAGCACCGCGACGCCCGCGGCACCGCCGAGGGCGATCGCCCCGATCTGGCCGGCCGCCGAGGGTACCGCCAGCACCAGCAGGGCGGCGAGGACGGCGACGTCGCGCGCGGCCGGTCCGGGCAGAGGCTCCGCGCCATGCTCCAGACCGCCTGCGCCACGACCGCGACCGCGACCAGCCGCAATCCCTTGAGCCAAGCGGCATGGCCCATGTCCCCGAGCGCGTCTACGCCATAGGCGAACCCAACCATCAGCACCGCCGACGGCAAGCGTGAAGCCGAGCCATGCCGCAGCCATGCCGGCGGGTCCGGCGCGCAGCAGCCCGAGCGCCATTCCGACCTGGCTCGATGCCGGGCCGGGAAGGAACTGGCAGAGCCCGACGAGGTCGGCATACACGTCCTCGCCCACCCAACGGCGCCGCTCCACGAACTCGGCGCGGAAGTAGCCGAGATGCGCGAAGGGGCCGCCGAACGAAGTCAGGCCAAGGCGCAGGAACGCCGACAGGACCTCGTATGCCGTGCCCGACGCTGTGTTGCGCAAGTCCGATCCCTCGCCGTTCTCCGCCGCGTCCGGCGCGACAACAGCATGAACGCCACCTTCCCGCGCGCGGGACCGAAGGGTTTAAGGTGGACCGACTTCACACGGAGTTGAGCATGACAAGATACGTCGCGATTGGCGGCCGGCGCTCGCGCTATGCGCCCGTCCCGCTCTCGCCGGGGGCGGCGGCGGCGCCGGCGGCGGCATTCCGCCGGCGGTTTGGCAAAGCATGCAGCCGCATCCCACCTTCCCGCATGCCCGCCAGAGCGACGCCGGCCCGGCCGAAGCCAGACCGCACAACTCCAGACGCGACCAAGCCACAGACCGGCAAGTTGCAGCGGCCCAAGCAGCGCCGCAAGGCCGCGAAACAACCGATCAAGGCTGCCGACAGGGCGGAGCCGGACAAATCGACCGCCTAGCGGCGCCCCTGTGATCCGGCTTACAGCCGGCCGCGCGGAGTGCGGCAGCGTGCATCAGCCAGGGCAGCGCTGCGCTGGCGGTTGCAGAGGAGGCTTCGTCATGCCTGCGATGACCATCCAGAACCGTCAGGGCGACCGGCTCGAAATCTGGGCCGACCCCACGAACGGGCGCCTCGTCATCGACGCCATCACCGCCACCGACGCTTGGTGCATCGTCTCTGTCCAAGGCGCAAACGGAAGCGGTCGCCAGCCTCGCCGCCGGATCGCTGCTGGCGCAAGTGCAGCGGGGCCTTTGCGACGACCCCGCGATCGGGCTCGATTGACGCGGCTCGCGCTTGAGGCGCCCGCACGATGACCGACGCGCCGCCGCCGACGCTTGCGACCGTGCGCCTGTCCGCCTCGCCCGACGCGATCGCCCCGGACGGGTCGGAGGTGCGGGTTCTCTGCGCCACGTCCCGCGGCAGCATGGCCGTCTTCACCCTGGCACAGGGCGCGGTGTCGCGTCCGGTCGCCCATCGCACGGTCGAGGAGGTCTGGTATTTTCTAGCGGGGCAAGGCCGGATGTGGCGCTGCTTGGACACCGAGGAGCAGATCACGCAGGTCGGCGTCGGCGTCTCGGTCGCACTCCCCGCCGGCACGGCATTCCAGTTCCGAGCCGATGGCGCCGGCCCGCTGGTGGCGGTCGCGGTGACGATGCCGCCCTGGCCGGGGCTGTCCGAAGCATACGCCGTCGCAGGTCCTTGGGAGCCAACCTCGGAACCTCCCTTGGAACCGACGACGTGAGTGGGCGCTCCCCCCGGGATAGGACACCATTGGGCAGAACAAAATTGACATCGCTCTCGAAACCTTTATGCATTCAAAACTCGGATTGATAGCGATATGATGCTGATACGATGCCGCCGATTCCCGGCGACGCGCGACCGTGAACAGGCCCATGCCGATCACCACCAACACCGAGCCCTTCGAGCCGGCCTTCCCCCCCGCCACGATCAGCATGGAGGATTACCGTTTGGCCGAAGGATGGGCGGGCGTCACAAAATTCACTCTGATGGCCCTGGCACGCGACGACGGCCACGAAATGCTGTTCGTGATGCCGCCGTTCCGCCGACTCAGCCTGAACGACGGCACCAGCGGTGCGTTCCGGGCTGCGGCTCGATCAGGCTTCCGGGTCGAGCCGTCGCCGCGCGGCGTCATCACCACCATGCTGGCGCGGAACAGCGTGTTCGGCACCCACGGCACGATTTGGAAGGCTCTTCTCGCTCTCCGCCCGCTCTCGGCCGAGGAGGAAGCACGGGCACGAGCGTATGTCCCAGCGTGGTGGCGGCTCGGCGCGCATGCGGACGGAGGCTGATCGAGCACCGTTCGCCACCAACATAGCGTCGGCGGCTGGTCAGACGCGAGCTATGCCCGCTTGGTGGCCGCGAGCCATCTATTATGCGGAATCGGCCGCATTTCCGGCACGAGTATTCGCCACCAAGCGTTTCTGATGACCAAACAGGTGTATCCCAGGTTTTCCAGGAAGCGCGTGCAATCGGTTTCGAGGGCTTCGGAGTGGGTCTCCACGAGCACGTCGACCTGGCCCTTGGACAACAGCTCGGTAGCACTCAGCAGAACATGCATTTCCTGTCCGTCGACATCTATTTTCAGGAAGCCTTGGCGTTGTGTGTCCAATCCGATCGCGTCGAGGGCGACGAAACCAGGGTTCGGATTGATGCTGGCGGATGCGCAATGGATCACCAGCCTTCCCGCTTCCTGCAGGCCATTGAGAGCCAGGTTGGTTCGAAGATGGGCGATTTCTGTCGTCTGCGGTTCGAACGCATGAACTGCGTCGCTCCGGGACTTGAGCAGGAGATATAAGGTCAGTTCCCCGGCGCCGGCCCCCACGTCCACCGCCCAGTGGCAACGCGCCGCCGCGGTTCGGATGAATTGGTATGTTTCCGTTTCCCACAAGCCCAGATACTTCTGTGTTTCCTGCGCGAGGTCGAGATTGAGGGTTATCCCCTCAAACAGACCAAATGGCACTCTCACGGGTCGTCGGCCGCCTTTGACCAAGCCACTCTTCAAGACCGAGAGTGGACGCATCTTGACCCTGTTTATGCTTCGCATCGGCATGCGCGCTCTCTCGCTGGCCCAAGCTTACCGGGCAGGCGCGGTGTCAAGCGTGGTCCATCCCCGCCCCTTTTGCCTTGCACCAGCACGGCGGCGAACGGCCCCCCGCCGGCGCGCCGGCAGAGGCTAGCGTGAGGGGGGCGAGAACGACGGCGAGGCCAAAAAGTCGGTAACGAGACTGGGTCAATTTGAGGTTCCATCTACGGGATCAAGTTCGCCACGGCGAAGTGCCATCACCCGTGCAACCTGGCGAGGATCGCGGCGTTGGCCCGCAGCACCAGCATGCGCTTGATCTTCTGCGACGGCGTGAGCAGCCCGTTCTCGACCGTGAACGCCGATACCAGCGCATGCCGGCGGATGCGCTCGGTCACCGACAGCCGCTTGTTCACCCGCGACAGCGCCACCGCGACGCCGCGTGCCGTCATGGCCCTCGCCGGGCACGATCAGCGCCGTCACGCCGGCGCGCCCGTCGCCGGCCACCACCGCCTGCGCGATCTCGGGCTCCGCCATCAGCATCCCCTCGACCTTCGCCGGCGCCACCTTCTCGCCGCCCGACAGCACGATCAGGTCGCGCTTGCGGTCGGTGATGCGTGAGATAGCCGGCGCCGTCGAGCGCGCCGATGTCGCCGGTGTGCAGCCAGCCGTCGCGGATCGCCGCCGCGGTGTCGTCGGGCCGCCGCCAATAGCCGTCCATGACCAGGCTCGCCGCGCACCAGCACCTCGCCGTCCGGGGCGATGCGCACCTCCACGCCCTTGAGCGGCTTGCCGACAGTCTCGATCCGGATCGCATCCGGCGGGTTGGCGCTGATCACCGGCCCGGCCTCGGTCTGGCCGTAGCCCTGCATCACCCGCAACCCGACGCGCGAGGAAGAACAGGCCGACCTCGGGCTCGAGCCGGGCGCCGCCCGACATCGATCCCCTTCAGCCGCCCGCCGAAGCGCGCGCGCACCTTGGCGCGCACCAGGCGTTCGAGCAGCGGGTCGGCCAGCCGCTCGGCGAGCGCTGAGCCGCGCGGCCGGACAGCCGCTTGAGCCCGGTCGCCAGCGCCTGATCGAACAGCCGCCGCCGCCACGCCGGCGCCCGCGCCACCTGGCCCAGCACGCGGGTGCGGATCACCTCCAGGACGCGCGGCACCGCGGTCAGGATGCGTCGGCCGCACCGTCAGCATGTCGGCCGCCAGGTGCTCGACCCCGCGCGCATAGACGATCTCGGTGCCGAGGCTCGGCAGGAAGAACTGGCCGACCAGGTGCTCGTAGCTGTGCGCCGCCGGCAGGTAGGACAGATAGACCTCGTCGCGCAGCCGCATCGGCCGCAGCAGCTCGAAGCCGCCGGCGCAGTTCGACAGGATCGAGCGATGCGGCAGGATCACGCCCTCGCGGCGCCCCGCCGGTGCCCGAGGTGTAGATCAGGCAGGCGAGCGTCGAGGCCGGGATGGCGGCGGCATCGCGCGCCACGTCGTCGGCCGGCGCGTGACGCCTCGGCCACCAGCTCCGCCCACGGCACCAGGCGCGGACCGCGCCGAGCGCGGGATGCCTCGGCGCGGAGCGACGGCGGCTCCATGACGATCATCAAGTCGAGGCCGCCGGCGCGCGATGCCGGCCTGCGCCGACCCGCTCGGCGAGCGCCGGGGTGGAGACGATCGCCGCCCGCGCGCCGCAATCGCGCAGGATGTGGGCATGATCGTCCACGGTGTTGGTCACGTAGGCCGGCACCGAGACGGCGCGGATCGCCATCAGCGCGGTCTCGGCGACCGCGTATTCCGGGCGGTTCTCGGAGACGATCAGCACCCGATCGCCGGCGCCGAGACCGGCGGCGCGCAGCCGGCGGGCGCAGGCGGCGACCAGCCGGCCGAACTCGCCCCAGCTCGTGCGCTGCCAGGCGCCGTCGCGCCAGGCGCGGAACATCGGCCGCTCCGGCCAGGTCGCGGGCGAGCGCCAACATCATCGCCGGCAGGTTCGGCCAGTTCGGGTAGGTCTCCACCTCGCCTCCGGCGCTCTCTTCGGACCGCGTGTCAACCCTTTGACGCCAGTCGCAGCCAGCTTACATGCACAGACATCGTAGCAGCGGGGCGCCCGCGCGTATGGGACAGATCGGCAGAACCTGCAGGCCCGTGGCCACGCCGCGGGCACAGTCCGCGTCCGCAGACCGGGCGCCGCAGCGCAGGCGCTGGCCGGCGGCGAGGCGCTGGTCTGCCCGCCTGGGACCTCTCGGACCTCTATCCCGCGCCCGACAGCCCGGCGGTCGCGCGCGACCTCGATGCCGCCGAGCGCGCCGCCCAGGGCATTCGCCGCCGCCCACGCGGGCAAGCTCGCCGGCCTCTCCGGCCGCGAGCTCGCCGCGCGCCATCGCCGAGTACGAGCGGATCGAGGAGACGCTCGGCCGCCTCGTCTCCTACGCCCAGCTCCTGTTCGCCGGCGATTCGACCGATGCCGCGATCGGCCGATTCTACCAGAGGCGTCAACGAGCGGGTGACGACGATCAGCAGCCACCTGCTGTTCTTCACGCTGGAACTGAACCGGCTGGACGACGCGGCGCTGGAGGCGAAGCTCGCCGACCCGGCGCTGGCGCGCTTCCGGCCCTGGCTGCGCGACCTGCGCGTCTTCCGCCCGCACCAGCTCTCCGACGAGCTGGAGAAGCTGCTGCACGAGAAGGAGGTCACCGGGCGCGTCGGCCTGGAGCCGGCTGTTCGACGAGACCATGGCCGGCATGCGCATCGCCGGTCAGACGGCGAGGAGCTGACCGTCAGCGACGCGCTGAACAAGCTGTCCGACCACGACCGCAGCGTCGCGCGAGGCGGCGGCGCGACGCGATCGGCGAGGCGTTCGGCGCGCAACGTCAAGCTGTTCGCGCTGATCACCAACACGCTCGCCAAGGACAAGGAGATCATCGACACGTGGCGCCGCTACCCGCGCCCCGGCAGCTTCCGCAACCGCGCCAACATGGTCGAGGACGAGGTGGTGGACGCGCTCGTCTCCGCCGTCACGCGCCGACTATCCGCGGCTGTCGCATCGCTATTACGTGCTGAAGGCGAAATGGCTCGGGCTTGCCGAAGCTGCAGCACTGGGACCGCAACGCGCCGCTGCCCGACGACGACGACCGGCAGATCGCCTGGGCCGAGGCGCGGGAGCGCGTGCTCGGCGCCTACGGCGCGTTCAGCCCCGAGATGGCCGAGATCGGCGCGCGCTTCTTCGACCGGCCCTGGATCGACGCCACGGCTGCGGCCGGGCAAGGCGGGCGGCGCGTTCGCCCATCCCACCGTGCCGTCGGCGCATCCCTATCTGCTGCTGAACTATCACGGCCGCACCCGCGACGTGATGACGCTTGGCGCACGAGCTGGGCCACGGCGTGCATCAGGTGCTGGCGGCCGAGCAGGGCTACCTGATGTCGGGCACGCCGCTGACCCTCGCCGAGACCGCGAGCGTGTTCGGCGAGATGCTGACCTTCCGCGCCATGCTCGATGCCGAGCGCGACCCGCGCGCGGCGGCGGATCATGCTGGCGGCCAAGGTCGAGGACATGCTCAACACCGTGGTCCGCCAGGTCGCGTTCTACCAGTTCGAGACGCTGCTGCACGACGAGCGGCGCGGCGGCGAGCTGATGCCGGAGCGGATCGGCGCGATCTGGCGGCAGGTGCAGACCGAGAGCCTCGGCCCGGCGTTCGAGTTCACGCCCGAATACGACGTGTTCTGGGCCTATATCCCGCATTTCATCCACACGCCGTTCTATGTCTATGCCTATGCGTTCGGCGATTGCCTGGTGAACGCGCTCTACGCGCGTGTTCCAGTCCGGCCATCCGGGGTTCCAGGCGAAATATCTCGACATGCTGCGCGCCGGCGGCACCAAGCGGCACAAGGAACTGCTGGCGCCGTTCGGCCTCGATGCGTCCGACCCGGCGTTCTGGAAGAAGGGGCTCGACGTGATCGCGGGCTTCATCGACGAGCTGGAGGCGGTCGGCTGATGCCGCCGCGCGACGAAGGGCGCGAGCCTGTTCGGGCGAGCTGCGGCGCATGGCGCGCACCTCCGGCGCGGTGGGCGGCATCGCCGCGCGCGTCGCCGGCGAGCGCGTGTTCGGCATCAAGACCGACCGCGCCGCGCACGCCGAGGATCTGCGCGCGATCCTGGGCGGGCTCAAGGGGCCGCTGATGAAGGTGGCGCAGTTCCTCTCCACCGTGCCGGACGCGCTGCCGGCGGAATACGCCGAGGAACTCGCGCGAGCTGCAGGCGAACGCGCCGCCGATGGGCTGGAACTTCGTCCGCCGGCGCATGGCGAGCGAGCTCGGCCCGGACTGGGAGCGCAGGTTCGCCGCGCTTCAGCCGCGAGGCGGCGGCGGCGGCGAGCCTCGGCCAGGTGCATCGCGCGCGCCTGCCGGACGGCACCGACGTCGCCTGCAAGCTGCAATACCCCGACATGGCGAGCACGGTGGAGGCCGATCTGCGCCAGTTGCGGCTGGCGCATGGCGATCTATCACCGCATGGACAACGCGATCCAGAACGAGGAGATCTACAAGGAGCTGGCCGAGCGGCTGCGCGAGGAGCTCGATTACGAGCGCGAGGCGGCGCAGATGCGGCTCTACGGCATCATGCTGGACGGACGATCCCGACGGTGCATGTGCCGGTGCCGATCGACGGCTATCTGCACCAAGCGGCTGCTGACGATGACCTGGCTCGACGGCCGGCCGCTGATGGAGCGGCTGCGCGAGGACCCGCCGCAGGAGGAGCGCAACCGCATCGCCGAGGCGCTGTTTCGCGCCTGGTACGTGCCGTTCTATCGCTACGGCGTGATCCACGGCGATCCGCATCTCGGCAACTACCAGGTGCGCGCCGACGGGTCGGTCAACCTGCTCGACTTCGGCGCCATCCGCGTGTTCCAGCCGCGCTTCGTGCGCGGCGTGATCGATCTCTACGAGGCGGTGCGCGACGGCGACGACGCCAAGGCGCACCACGCCTACGAGACCTGGGGCTTCACCAATCTGACGCGGGAGAAGATGGACGTGCTCAACATGTGGGCGCGCTTCCTCTACGAGCCGCTGATCGAGGACCGGGTCCGCCGCATCCAGGAAACCAACGACCCGCAATACGGGCGCGAGGTGGCCGAGCGGGTCCATGCCGGGCTCAAGCGCACCGGCGGCGTCCGCCCGCCGCGCGAGTTCGTGCTGATGGACCGCTCGGCGATCGGGCTCGGCGGCGTGTTCCTGCGCCTCGCGCGCGGAGCTGAACTGGAGCCGGCTGTTCCGCGACCTGGTTGCGGACTTCGACGAGCAGGCGCTGGCGAAGCGCCAGGCCGACGCGCTCGCCGCCGCCGGGGTGCCGGTCGCGAGGTGAGCGTGTGCGCATGGGCGCTGGTGCAACGGGGCGGTTTCAGTCGCAGTCGCCGCGAAGAGAATACCATAGCGCCAGATGCTGATGTGCTCGCGTGGGTTCGCGCCCGCGTGGGAGAACAGAACTATTCAGACGAAATCAACCACCTCCTGCGTCGGAGGATGCTGGAGACCGATGGCAAGGCAGGGTAGTCCCCCCCCCGATGAACGTCACGCCGTCAAGCTCTCGTCAGGCCTTTGGGTAGATGTCAGTCTGAGCGGTCACGATCGCCTGCGACGTTTTGCTGGCCGGGGTGACCGCGGCTTGGCTCTGGCGGCTTCAACGGCGGCCTTGACCGCCTTGGCCGCCCAGCCCCGTAGCGCCTCCGGGTCGTCCAACAGTTCGGGCGGGCAGCGCCAGTACGAGCCGATGGTATGGACGCCGTTCTTGGTTTCATAGGAGAACGGCCGCTGTTCGGCCTTTTCATAATCGGCGCGATTGCTGTCGCCGGCCTTGAAAAACAGCTCCTCGCGGGCAATCAGCCCGAACATGATCTCCCCGTAGAACAGCCCGACGCCACCGAACATGCGCCGCGCCGCTAGCGGACCGATGGGCGCAAGCTGCTCCAACAGATGAACGGTGAGATGGTCTGATCGGGACAAGCGCCGCTACCCTCCTGTCTTTCGACCATCCACTTGCCGCCTTTACGCTGGGGAGGCAAATGCAAAGGACCACGGGGGAAGGCCAAATGCGCGATATGTCATTATTAGACCGGCAGCCATTCGCCCAATATCTGATCCTGGCTGTAGGCGACTGTGTCGAGGTCGATCAACGGCGTCTCGCCCACATGGCCGCACGACGCGAGCAGGACAACAAGGCTAACCTCATTGCCCAGATCAGCTCGGCGGGAGCGCGCCGTGGTGCCGGTTCGAAGCCCGATCCCCACGCGGCTTATTGCAGAGGAAAAATGGGCCGGCCGAAGATGCTGTCAGGCAGCAGGTAATCAAGCTGGACCACGAGCTGGGCGATGACGCCGACACGGCTGCCCGCCGCCCGTGTGGCGGGTACCAACGCCTCGACGCCCAATTCCCAGCCGCTGCCACCGGAATAGCTGATGCCCGGCGCGACGACCACTTGCGTGCCCTGGTCGTGGCTGTTGCGTCCCGGTCCCGATGCCGCGGTGTACATCACCTCGGTGATCGGGGTCATCCCGCGGAGCAGTGGGGGCAAGTCGACGTTCGCCACCTTCGACAGGAGATACGGTATCGAATATTGCACGGAGAAGCCCGCATCGACTGCGTTCAGCCGTGACCCTTCGGAGATCTGGCATCCGGCATAGCCGGTGATCGCCAGCGGGCGCCCATAACCGATCGGGAGGTCGCCCAATCCCTTGGCGAAGGTTACGGCCGGCGTTGTCGATGGGCTCGGCGGGAACCTGCTCGAAGCGCCGAAATTGTGGTCAACCTGGACCGAGAGCACGAACTCGTGCGGCTGATTGTCAATCGCCTCGTATTGGAGCTGCACGTTAAGGTTTTGAGCCCCGTTTACCGCGGCGTTCCGGGTAAGCCCGTAAAGCCCATCTGAAAACTGGATGCCAAGCCGCTCAGTAATTGTTTTGCTGTAGTTTCCCTCAAACAGGGTATCGAGTCCCCCTGACGTTGGCTGCGCGCTGAAATTGCCCCAAAAAGCGTCTGACGGGGCAACCTGCGGTAAGATGAGGGTGGCGGGAAAATTCCGGTCGCCCGCTGCGGTATAGGCGTTGCCCGCAACAGGGGGCAGACTGGCGAGCACGAAAGCGACGACTGCGCCGACACTCCGAAAATGCGCACGATCGCGGCGGCGATGCACCATCACCGGCCCAATGCCTTGGGCTGAGCAGACTGGCAGCAATCGGTGAGACGGATGACCGGGCTGAAGTCCATCTTACCCCATACCCGAGGGGGCACGGGTTGCAGACCGACCTCAAGGCGCGCGCCCCAGTGAGCAGGAATTGAGACCGACCGCCGTGTCGCAGCACTCGTGAAAGCGACCGTTCCGGTCAAAACGCCCACCTGACCCGAGCCAGATTGAGCCCTGACAAACCAGTCGGCGGCATTAGAACGAACGGAGGCGGTGCCGACCTGGGTGGTCACCTCGAATGTGGAGGGACCGCCCACCGGCGTGACGACTACGCGCAGCACGCCCTGCGCCAGCAGGAGCCTCGCATCGCGTAGCGCGCCCACGACCTGGTAGCGTGTCAATGTCATGCTGCTGCCCGGCGCCAGCGAAATCACCGACCCGTCGATCATGCGCAGTTTCACGTGGCCACCTGCCGATACGTCGACCATATCGCCGACCTGCACCGCCTCGCCGCGTTGCAGCGCATGGCCGTGAGCGGTAGAGGATCCGTCGAGCGCGAGCACCACGCCCGCCGGCGCTGCCGCGGGTGCTGTCGCGGCCCAAAGCGTCAGGCCGAGAATGGCGAACAACGCGCCAATCAATTCGCGCCGCATGATCCTTTCACTCCGCGGCCGCAGACGCGCGCTCTCGCCCGCTGATTTCAGCCCGCGTCGCGTCGCGGCGGGCTTCGACGATGCGAACCCAGTTGAGCGGCCAGAAAGCGCTGGTGACTTCCAGGCAGTCGTTCCAGGCCGCGACCGCCTGCTCCAGGCGCGCCGTCCCGCTCTCACGTTCCCCCAAAGTCGCGAGCGCATTGCCAAGGTTCATCTGCGTCATTGCCCAGTCGAGTGGCACCCGATCACGCGTCCGCTGCTCGAGTGCCGCGCGGTATGCCGCCACCGCCTCCTCCAGCCGCGCCGCCCCGTCCTCCCGCTCGCCGAGCGTCTCCAGCGCCGTGCCAAGGTTCATCTGCGTCGTCGCCCAGTCGAGCGGCACCAGATCGGGCGTCATCTCCTCGAGCGCCGCGCGAAACGCTGCCACCGCCGCCTCCAGCCGCGCGTTCCCGCCTTCCCGCTCGCCCAAGGTCGAGAGCGCGGCGCCGAGGTTCATCTGCGTCGTCGCCCAGTCGAGCGGTACCCGCTCGCGCGTCCGCTCCTCCAGCGCCGCGCGAAACGCCGCAACCGCCTCGCGCAGCCGCGCCGTCCCGCTATCCTGCGCTCCGAGCGTCGAAAGTGCGGCGCCGAGGTTCATCTGCGTCGTCGCCCAGTCGAGCGGTACCCGCTCGCGCGTCCGTTCCTCCAGCGCCGCGCGAAAGGCTGCGACGGCCTCCTCCAGCCGCGCCGTCCCGCTTTCCCGCGCTCCAAGCGTCGAGAGGGCGGCGCCGAGGTTGTTCTGCGTCGTTGCCCAATCGAGTGGCAGCGGCTCGCGGGCCGTCTCCTGCAGCGCCGCGCGATAGGCCGCGACGGCCTCCTCCAGCCGTGCCGTCCCGCTCTCCCGCCTGCCCAGAGTGGCCAGCACGTTGGCGAGGTTCATCTGCGTCATCGCCCAGTCGAGTGGCGCCCGCTCGCGCGTCGTCTCCTCGAGCGCCGCGCGATATGCCGCGACCGCCTCCTCCAGCCGCTCGGTCTCGCCCTCCCGCTCACCGAGCCTCCAGAGCGCGGCGCCGAGATTGGCCTGGGTCATCGCCCAGTCGAGCGGGACCCGATCGCGCGTTCTTTCCTCAAGCGCCGCGCGATAGGCGGCCACCGCATGCTCCAGACACGCCGACCCGCACTCCCGCTCCCCGAGCCTCGCGAGGGCGCTCCCGAGATTGTTCTGCGTCGTCGCCCAGTCGAGTGGAACCTGATCGCGGTTGAACTCCCGGAGCACGGCGCGGTAGGCCGTCACGGCCTCCTCCAGCCGGGCCGTGCCGCTCTCCCGTTTGCCGAGCGACTGGAGCGAGTTGCCGAGGAGGTTCAGCGCAACACCGCGCTCGTTGGCATCCTCGGCTGTGGCCGCCATGCGCCGGGCCAGTTCAATGGCGACAGACGAGGGAGAAGTTGATGCCTTTCTCCTCGCCGTCTGCGCTGAACGCTTTGCGTCGCGCCCGGAACTCCGGAAGCCAAGCCGGCCGCTCGGCGGGATGGCCGACAGCCACAATCATCTCAATCCGCCGGGCAACTGCGACCGCGTTGCGACGCAAGGTGTCGACCTTCACCCCCTCTTCAAGCAGCGCAATCTGCGATTGCCGATGCCGCATTTCGAGTTCGGCGAGCGCTTCGTCGATCGCGGTCGCTCCCCCGTCGAGATCGTCGCCTCGGACCTTCTCGGCGACCCGCCCGAGCACCTGACCGACGAATGCATCGTCGTTGGCGCCCTGCTCGCCCCTGGCGATGACGTCGAGAGCGACCTCCACCGCGCGCTCCAATTCCGTGAGCGCCTGGTCGAAGTCGAGCACGTTGGGTTTCAAGCGATGGGCGAGACTGATGACGGTCCGCCGTTGCAGGCCAGCCACTTCGGAGGCGGCAAGCATCCCACGGGCTTCCAGGGTGGCGACCAGCTCTTCGGCCGTCGGACCACTGCTCACGTGGATGTCCCGGATCTCCACGTTCCGCGCGTGAATGCCAGTGAGCTGAACGCCAGTGAGCTGAACGCCGGTGACCGACATGGCGGCGATCAATCGCCCCTGGCTGGACCGCCCGGCGGCACGCCGGCGCGTACGCCGCGGATCTCGATGTCGCCGCTGAACGTGCCTTTCTCCACCTTCACCCCGGTGCCGGACGCGGCGATATCGGCCAGTCGCAGGTTGGCAGCCTGCACATCCTTCAAATCAACGCCGATCGCCGCCGCCACACTCGGCGCTTGCTGCTGGATCAGCTCAGTAAGCTTGCGCGCCGCGGCCGCCAGCTCGGGATCGCCCGCCGCGCCGGACGCGGCCAGGTCCTCCTCTGCCACCGCCCGCCGGTTCTTCAACTCTGGTGCCTGCTCAAGCTGCTCGATCGAAACCTTCGGATATCGCCGCTTGATCAGCTCCTTCAGGGCCGTATAGGCATCCTTGACCACGGCGCCGACCATCTCCTTGCCGGCAGTGGCCCCGGCACCGAGCGCGAGGCTGAGCACGACTGCACTGATCGGCTCCATGGTGGCTCCCTCTCCCTCGGGGTTTCGCCAGCTTAATGGTCTTCTGGCCCACGTGTCGCTGCAAAACAGAAAGTCGTATGGTTCATCTCGCCTGATGATGAGGAAGTCAAAGCACTTAGCTAAAGCCTCAGCAAATCGGCCGGCTGGCCAAGTTGATACGATACGGCATGACGCCAGTCGTAGTATCGTGACCGGGCGACCGCGTGCTACTAGCGGCTTATGGTCGCGCTCGCTAAAGTCCCGGTTCGGATGTCGGTCGAGGAGTTCCTAAACTGGGATTCCGGTGACGCCCTCAAATACGAGCTGGTGGACGGCGAGCCGCGCGCCATGGCGCCGGCCAATCGGACGCACGGGGTGCTCCAGGGCCGGCTCGCCACCCTCATCAACAATCACCTGGATCACACGAAGGGAGCGTGCAGCTTGGTCGTGGAGCCGGGCGTCGTCCCGCGCATGCTGCCCGACCACAACGTGCGCGTGCCAGACTTGGCGGTGACCTGCGCGCCCTACACGACCGAGGAGACGGTGCTGGCCGATCCGGTTTTGCTGGTCGAAATCCTCTCCCCGGGCAATCAGGCAAAGACCTGGGCGAACATTTGGGCCTACACGAGCATCCCGACCGTCCGGGAGATCCTGGTGTTGCACGCCGGCCGCATCGCGGCCGAGCTGCTGCGGCGCTCGCCAGCGGGCGAGTGGCCCGAGCGTCCGACCACGATCACCGAAGGAGAGTTGGTGCTGGAGAGCATCGGCTTCCGCGCGGCATTGCTGGAACTCTACGCACGGACCCGTCTCGCCGGCTGACCGAAGGCCGATCGCATCCGAGGTTGCGTTTCGCCGGCCGACTGCGGACAACCGCGCCGATGACCGCCCCCGACCCGCGCGCCAACCCGTTGCTGCTCGGCCATGACGGCCCCGAGGCGATCCTCGCGGAGGCGTTGCGCGGCGGCCGGATGCACCATGCGTGGCTGATCACCGGCCCGGACGGCGTCGGCAAGGCGACACTCGCCTTCCGTTTCGCCCGTCGCCTGCTCGCCGGGGTGCCGCCGGAAGCCGACGCTCGCCCTCGATCCCGCCGACCCGGTGTTCCGCCGCGTCGCCGCCGGCTCGCATGCCGACCTGCATCACCGTCGAACGCGGCTACGACGAGAAGCGCAAGCGCATGCGGAGCACGATTTCGGTGGACGACGTCCGCCGCGTCACCGCGTTCATGAAGCTCACCCGGCCGAGGGCGGCTGGCGCGTCGCCGTCGTGGATGGCGCCGAGGACATGAACACCGCCGCCGCCAACGCGCTGCTGAAGGTGCTGGAGGAACCGCCGCGCGCGCGCCGTCGCTGCTGCTGGTCTGCGCCGCCCCCGGCCGGCTGCTGCCCACGATCCGCAGCCGCTGCCGCCGGCTCGCGCTTTCGCCCCTGTCCGAGGACGCCATGGCGGCCCTGCTCGCCCGCTATCTGCCCGACCTGGCCGCCGGACGAGCGCGGCCGGCTGGCGACCATTGCCGAAGGCTCGCCCGGTCGCGCGCTGCTGCTGGCCGAGGAGGAGGGGCTGGCGCTGGCAGCCCTCGTGGACGAGGTGCTGGGCGGCGCTGCCCGACCTCACGCCCGCCCGCGTCCTCGACGTGGCCGACCGGCTCGGCCGCGGCGAGACCGCGTTCACCACCTTCATGGACCTGCTGCGCGCCGCCCTCGCCGCCGCCGTGCGCGAGCACCGTGCGCGGCCGCGCCGAGCCCGAGCAGGCGCGGCTCGTGGCGCTGCGTCCCCTTGATGCCTGGGGCGACGTGTGGCACGCGCTGACCAAGCTGCAGGACGAGACCGAGCGGTTCGCGCTGGACCGGCGCCAGGCGATCACCGCCGGCCTCACGCTCCTCGGCGAACCCGAGCCGAGATCCTCATGAGCCAGCGCTACTACGTCACGACGCCGATCTATTACGTCAACGGCGCGCCGCATATCGGCCACGCCTACACCTCGATCGCCGCCGACGTGATGGCGCGGTTCAAGCGGCTCGACGGCTACGACGTGTTCTTCCTGACCGGCACCGACGAGCACGGCCAGAAGGTGGAGCGCGCCGCCGCCGAGGCCGGGCTCGACCCGCAATCCTTCACCGACAAGGTCTCGGCCGATTTCCGTGACATGGCGGACCGGATGGGCGTCTCGTACGACGACTACATCCGCACCACCGAGGAGCGGCACAAGGTCTCCTGCGCCGAACTGTGGCGGCGGATCGACGCCGCCGGGCAGATCTATCTCGGCGACTACGAAGGCTGGTACGCGGTCCGCGACGAAGCTTTCTACGACGAGTCCGAGCTGACCACCCGCCCGGACGGCACGCGGCTGCGCCCTCCGGGCGCGCCAGTCGCCTGGGTGCGCGAGCCGTCGTATTTCTTCCGCCTCTCGGAATGGCAGGAGCCGACTGCTCCGGCTGCTACGAGGACAATCCCGACTTCATCCTGCCGCCCGGCCGGCGCAACGAGGTGGTCAGTTTCGTGCGCGGCGGGCTGCGCGATCTCTCGATCAGCCGCACCAGCTTCCGCTGGGGCATCCCGGTGCCGGGCGCGCCCGATCACGTCATGTATGTCTGGCTCGACGCACTCAACAATTACGTCACCGCCTGCGGCTTTCCCGACGAGACCGCGCCGCGCTGGACGTTCTGGCCGGCGGACCTGCATCTGATCGGCAAGGACATCCTGCGCTTTCACGCGGTCTATTGGCCGGCGTTCCTGATGGCCGCCGGGCTGCCGCTGCCGAGGCGGGTATCGGTCAACGGCTGGTGGACCGTCGAGGGCGAGAAGATGAGCAAGTCGCTCGGCAACGTCGTCGAGCCGCGCGCAGCTCGTCGCGACCTACGGTCTCGACCAGGTGCGCTATTTCCTGATGCGCGAGAAGCCGTTCGGCGGCGACGGCACGTTGTCGCACCAGGCGCTGATCACGCGCATCAACGTCGATCTGGCCAACGACCTCGGCAACCTGGCCCAGCGCACGCTGACCTTGATCGCGCGCAACTGCGACGCGCAAGCTGCCGGGGAGGGGGGCTGCCACCGAGGACGACGCGGACTTGCTCGCCGCCGCCGCCGACGCTCCCCGACCTGCTGCGCGAACGGATCGACCGCCAGGGTTTCCACGAGGCGCTGGAGGAGGTGTGGAAGGTGATCCGCGCCGCCAACGGCTACATCGACCGTCAGGCGCCGTGGGCGCTGCGCGCGCACCGATCCCGCCCGCATGGGCGTGGTGCTGCGGGTGCTGGCCGACACGCTCCGCGCCGTCGCCACGCTGCTGCAACCGTTCATGCCCGGCTCGATGGCGCGGATGCTCGACCAGCTCGGCGTGCCGGCCGACGCCCGCCGCTTCGCCGCCCTGGCGCACGCCGCTGCGCGGACGGCACGACACTGCCGCCGCCGCAAGGCGTGTTCCCGCGCTACGTGGAAGACGCGGCGTAACCATCCGCCGATGCTGATCGACTCTCACTGCCACCTCGACTACTACACCGCCGACGAGCTGCCGGGCGTGATGCAGCGCGCCGCCGAGGCCGGCGTCCACGAGATGGTGACGATCGGAACCACTCTGGCCCAGGCGCCGGTCGCCATCGCGCTCGCGGACGCCCATGACAATGTCTGGTGCACCGTCGGCGTGCATCCGCACCACGCCGCCGAGGCGCCGGTTCCGCATCCCTCGGACGCTCGCGCGCTCACCCAGCATCCGAAGGTCATCGGCATCGGCGAATCCGGCCTCGACTATTTCTACGACCGCTCCCCGCGCGACGTGCAGCAGGCGAACTTCCGCGCCAACATCCGGGCCGCCCGGCTGTCTGGCCTGCCGCTCGCCATCCACGCCCGCGACGCCGACGACGACATCGCCCGAATCCTGCAGGAAGAGCGGGATGCCGGCGGGGATTTCGACTTCCTGCTGCACTGCTTCAGCTCCTCGCGACGGCTGGCCGAGGTGGCGATCCGGATGGGTGGGTACGTCAGCTTCTCCGGCATCCTGACCTTCCCGAAATCGAACGAACTCCGTGACGATCGCGCGCGATCTTCCGGCCGAGCGCCTGCTGGTCGAGACCGACGCGCCCTATCTCGCCCCGGTGCCGGTGCGCGGCAAGCGGAACGAGCCGGCCAATGTGCGCCACACCGCGTCGGTGCTGGCGGAGCTTCGCGGTGTCACGCTCGAAGACTTGGCCGCCCTCACCACCGGCAATTTCCTGCGCCTGTTTCGGAAAGCCGACTGATGCGGGTCGTGTTGCTGGGCTGCGGCGCCTCGGCCGGGGTGCCGATGATCGGCGGCGCGGACGGCGGCGGCGACTGGGGCCAGTGCGATCCGGCCGAGCCGCGCAACCGGCGCACCCGCTCCTCGATCATCATCGAGAGCGCGGCCGGCCAGCGGCTGCTGGTGGACACCGGACCCGACCTGCGCACGCAGCTACTGGCCTGCCGCATCCCGCGGGTGGACGCGATCCTCTACACCCACGCCCACGCCGATCACATCACCGGGCTCGACGACGTGCGCATCCTGAACCGCATCGCCGGGCGGCCGCTGGACGCGTTTGCGACGCGTCGGACGCTCGACGAGTTGCAAGCGCGCTTCGCCTACGCCTTCCGGCCGTGGAAGCCGCCCGGGTTCTTCCGCCCGGTGCTGGAGGTGCGGGAGATCGAGGCCGGCCAGACCATCACCGCTGCGGACATGGCGGTGCGGCTCATCCATCAGGATCACGGCTTCGGGCCGACGCTCGGCCTGCGCACCGGCGGGTTCGCCTACTCGACCGACGTGGTGCGACTGGACGACGCCGCGCTCGCGGAGCTTGAAGGCGTCGACACCTGGGTCGTCGGCTGTTTCGGCCGCACGCCCCACCCGACGCACGCGCATGTGGATCTGGTGTTGGCATGGGCGGAGCGGGTCGGCGCGCGGCGCACGGTGCTGACGCACATGGGCACCGATCTCGACTGGGATTGGCTGATGGCGCGCCTGCCGCCGGGGGTTGAGCCCGGCTACGATGGCATGGAGTTGAGCGTGCTGCCCGCTGCCGCATGAGGCCGCCGCTTGTACAGCATGCATACATCAGAGACCCGCGCATGACGGACGTTGATCGATCGGCGGTGCTCGCGCCTTCTTCGCGCGTTACGTTGCGACCGAAGGAAGAGTGCGTGATCCACGGATCGAGCAGGCATTCGCGGCGGTAGAGCGCGAGCGCTTCGTCGGTCCAGGTCCCTGGTCGGTCAAGATCCTGGCTTCGGCTATATTCGAACGCGCAACGACGATCCGGCCTTCATCTATCAGGACACGCTGGTTGCGCTGGACTCGGAGCGTGGCATCAACATCGGTAGCGCAAGCTGGCATGCGCGCTGGCTCGATGCGCTGGCGCTTCGCGAAGGCGAAACGGTGATGCAGATCGGTGCCGGCACGGGTTACTACACACGTTGCTCGCGCACTTGGTAGGCGCGACGGGACGGGTTCATGCCTACGGAATGGATCAGACGCTTGCCGCGCAGGCGACGCGGAACCTGGGCCGCATGCGATGGGTAACGGTGTACAGGCCGCTCTGGCATCGCTGATCGTATGCCGAAGGTGGATGCCTGACGCGATCCAGGTGGGCGGAAGGCTGCTGTTTCCGCTGCAAGCCGAGGGCGGCTTTGGTGGCATGCTTTGGATCGGCAAACCTGGAAGCGGCACGATCTGGCCAGCGTGCTTTGTATCCCGTGCCGGCTTCATATCCTGCGTTGGAAGCGAAAACTCCGAACTTGGCCGCAGATTGACTGCCGCTTTTAAGGGTGGCGGAGAGGCAGCAGTGAGATCATTCCGGATTGACGAGGCGATGGACGACACGTGCTGGGTTGCCGGAGACGGCTGGTGGCTCTCTACGTCAGCGCCCGAGACGTCACCGTGAACGATCCGCAATCGCATAAAACAGACCAGGGCTTCTACGGATCGGGGCATGGAGCTTGACGGACCCCCCGCGACGCGTAACGGCTGATCCCGTGCGCCTTCGATCCCCGAGAGTGGCGCCGATGACGCCTGACATATTGCACCACCCACGGCGACGCGACGTGGTGAAGCTTGCAGGCGCGGCGGCGGCGGTGGCACTCGGCGGCCGGCAAGCACGCGCCGAGATCCAGGGCGATCTGGTGCGCATCGGCGTGCTGACCGACATGTCCGGCCCGTTCGCCGATCAGGTCGGGCCGGGATCGGTGGCGGCGGCGAGGCTCGCGGTCGAGGATATCGGTGCCAAGGTGAACGGCATGAAGGTCAAAGTGCTGAGCGGCGATCACCAGAACAAGGCGGATATCGGCGTCGCCACCGCGCGCCGCTGGGTGGAGCAATTCGGCGTCGACGCCGTGGTTGATCTGCCCAACTCGGCGGTGGCGCTGGCGGTGAACGAGCGTGATGCGCGAAAAGCACCGCGTGTCACTTGCCTCCGGCTCGGCCACAGCCGATCTCACCGGGCGAGAAACGCTGCGCGCCAACTACGGTGCAATGGGCGCTACGACACTTGGGCGCTAGGCCAACAGCACGGCGCAAGCGCTGCTGGCGCAGAAGGGCGGCAAGAACTGGTTCTTCGTGACGGTGGACTATGCGCTTCGGCCAGGCGCTGGAGCGCGACGCGGCGGCCACGGTGACCGCGTCGCGGCGGCAAGGTGCTGGGCTAGCGTGTTGCCAGCCGCTGAGAACGGCAGGATTTCTCGTCGTACGCTTTACCTGCAGGCCCAAGCGTCGAGGGCCAACGATCGTCTGGCGATGGCGAACACCGGTCGGCGGATACGATCAACTGCGATCAAGCAGGCCGGCCGAGTTCGGCCTGACCTCAGCACCAGATGCGGGTCGCAGCATCTCTGATGCAGCTGACGGATGTGAACGCGATCGGCCTGAAGGCGGCGCAAGGACTGCTATCTGACTGCGAACCGTTCTACTGGGACCTGAACGACAAGACGCGCGCCTGCGCGCAAGCGATTCGCCGCCAAGATGGGGCGGCTGACGCCGACGGGAAGCTCAGGCCGGCGTCTATTCGGCAACGCTCGCCTATCTGCGCGCGGTGCGCGACAGCAAAACCCTCGACGGCGAGCGCGTGGTGAAGGCGATGCGCGCCGGCACGATCGACGATCCGTTGTTCGGCACAGTGCGCATCCGCGCGGACGGACGCGCTCTGCACGCGATGTATCTGTTCCGCGTCAAGCGGCCGGCAGAGAGCCGCGCCGCATGGGATTACTACGATCTCGTGCAGATGATCCCGAGCGAGCAGGCGTTCCGTCCGATCACGGACGGCGGCTGCAAGCTGGCGCTCGCCTGATCGCCGGCAAACTGACTTGTCAACGCATTCGTCACCCTGGCGCCGGGACATGACAGCCGACACTCGCTTCCGCAACGAAGGGGAACCGGCAGATGAGGCAACGGCCGCGTCAGTTCACGGCGATGGTCGCGGCAGCGTGCGATATGCGGCGGCGTTCAGTTCGCGGTCGGCGCAACGGCACGGCCGCTCGTCACGCCCGCAGCCCGATCCCGGTCCGGCCGTCGCGCCGTTTGTCGCCGGCCAAACGACCGGCCCCGCGCCGTCGCGCGCCGATCTGATCGACGCCGTGCGCGAGCAAGATCAAATACGTCTTCGTGATCTTCAACGAGAACCACTCGTTCGACAACGAGTTCGGCACCTTTCCCGGCGCCAACGGCCTCTACTCGGACGGCACGCGCGCCGCGCGACGCCGCGCACACGCCGGGCTTCACGCAGACCTACACCGACGCCGACGGCAAGCCGGTGACCGGTGAGCCGTTCCGCATCGGCCCCGAGCAGAACGCGACGTTCGTCGACAGCGTGGACCACAGCCACACAGGGCTGGCCAAGAAGCTCGACGTGACAGCAACGGCGTCGCCGGCGATGGACGGCTTCGCCGCCGACGAATACAGCCGCTTCGCCGACAAGGGCGGCGCCGGCCAACGCCGCCATGGGCACGCAGTTCGCGCGGCTGGTGATGAGCTACATCGATTGCGACACGATCCCGTTCTTCTGGCAATACGCCAACCGCTTCACGCTGTTCGACAACATCTTCGCGACCGAGGACACGCCCTCGACGCCGAACGCCATCGCGATGATCGCGGGCCAATCCGGCGAGACGCAATGGGTGAAGCACGGCCACGACGGGCACAGACGCTATGCGGTCGGCGAGCAACGCCGGCACGACGCAGGGGCCGCCGCTGGTCAACGATCCCGCAGCCGTTCTGGGGCTCGCAGTTCGACACCACCGAAGCCGACCGCGAGCCGCGCCGGCCGAAGGCAAGGGCAGGAGAACTACGCCAACACCAACATCGCCTCCAACCTGACCTTCGCGACCCTGCCGCTGACCTTCGCCGGCGCCGGCGTCGCAGGACGCGATGGAGCAGACCGCGCACCCGGCGATCGACCTGGCCGACATCCGCCAGGACATCCCGTTCATCGCCTCGCGCGGCGGCAAGCCGGTGCCTGGCGCTGGTACCAGAACGGCTACGACCACGAGCCGACCGATCCGGCCGGCGTCGCGACCCATGCCGGCTATGTCAGCCACCACAACGGCGCCGCAATATTTCGGCTACATCGCCAACAACCCGGCGCTGCGCGGCAACCTCCGCGGGCTGAAGGCGACTTCTTCGCCGACCTGCAAAGCGGCAACCTGCCGACCGGCGGCGGCGTGTTCTACATCCGCGGCGGCTTCACGCAATATCGCAGGCGCTGCAAGCCGCCGATCCAGAATCCGCGCTTCCCGAACCCGGCCGGGCTGACCGCCGCCGAGATCGCCGCCATCAATGCCGCCAAGTCGGGCGACGACGACCATCCGAGCTATACCGACCGCCAGATCAGCGAGGCGATGGCGGCGCGGGTCATCAACGCGGTCGCCAGCAAGCCGGAGATCTGGAGCCAGAGCGCGATCATCATCACCTATGATGAGTCGGACGGCTTCTACGACCACGTGCCGCCGCGCATCCTCTCCTATGGGCCGGACGGGCTGCCGCTGGCGCGCGGCATCCGCATCCCGATGATCGTGATTTCGCCCTACGCCCGCGCGCACGTCGTCTCGCATGCGGAGGGCGACCACAACGCGGTGATCGAGACGATCGACGCGATCTTCGACCTGCCGCCGCTCGCCAGCCTGCCCGACGAGGCGCAGGCGCTGCTCGCCGGGCGAGGACCCGGCTTCAACGGGCCCGAACGGTTTCGTGCAGCACTATCTCGGGCCGCGCGACATCAACACGCCGGCGACCGACGACCTGCTGTCGGCCTTCGAGCCGCGAGCGGCTGACTGGCGAGCTGCCGCCGCTGCCGGCGGCGTACGCGATGATCCCCGACGCCGTGGTAGCGACCCTGCCGCATTACGGCGGCAAGGGCTGTGCGGCCATCGGCATGACGCCGGAGGATCGCCGGCAGGGCATCACGGCGCCGGTCCCGAGCGGCTTCAACACGCTGCCGACGACCTTGCCGGCCTACAATCACTAGCCGACCATGGGGCACTAGCCGACCATGGGCGTGAGGCGGGTCGGCTGGTCGTTCTGGCGATCGCGCTTGCCGGCACGCCGGCATGGGGCGGCGGCGTGCTGGACCGGGTGCGATCGCAGGGCGTCGTTCGCTGCGGCGCCGAGCAGCGGCCGGGTGTGGCGGCGGTGGCTGGCGACGGCCGCATCGCCGGGCTCGCGGTCGATCTCTGCCGAGCGGTGGCGATCGCCGTGCTCGGGCCGCAAGCCAGGGTCGGGTTCCGGCTCTACGGGTCGTCGCGCGACTTCGACGCCGTGCGCGACGGCGCCGACGACTTGTTCTTCCTGACCGGAGCCGCCATCGCGGACCAGGGTCTCGCCCCTCATGTCCTCCCTGGTCCGACTGTGTTCATCGAGCAGCTGGCGGTCATGGTCCCGCAAGCTTCCGCCGCGCGCCAGCCCGAGGACCTGGCGGGCGCCACCGTCTGCCTGATGATCGGCAGCGACGCCGAGCGCGCCTTGGACGCGACGGCGCAGCGCCTGCACCTGAGCATCGCGCGCCTCGGCTTCGAGGAAGACGTCGAGATGCTCGACGCGTACAACGTCCAGCGCTGCCAGGCGGTGGTCGGCGAAGCGACGGCGCTCGCGGTGATGCGCGAGACCGGCGGCGTGAACCATCTCGCGAGCCGTATCCTGGCGCCGCCGCTGGCACTCGCGCCCGTGATCGCGGCAACCGGCACTACCGACGGGCAGTGGTCGGCGCTTGTCGCCTGGGTGATCAACGCGCTGATCCTTGCCGACCGACGCCCATCCGCCTGGCACGCATCCGGGGCCGAGGCGCTGCGCCGGGCCGCCGCAGTGCTCGGGTTGCAGGCGAATTGGCAACGCGCGGTGATCCGCGAGATCGGCGGCTATGGCGACATGTTGCGGCGGAGTCTCGGCGACGGCTCAGCGTTGCGGCTGCGACCCGGCCCGAATGCGCCTTGGCCGGACGGGCTGTTGCTGCCCTTCGGCGCGGACGACTGAGGGGTTATGGCTCGGGCCAAGTCCCGGTATCGTTTGCGCAAATCATTTCCACTGACTAACATTTGCGCCGGCATACTTAGTGTAACGGAGTGCATCCAGAGGATTGCAGTTCTGCCGAAGACCAACTTTATCGCTGCCAGCATGCTGAATGCGCCGCCGACGAAGGACCTTATCCATGATGGGGAATCGGTCACTCGTGGATGAACGGGTCGATCCGCGGTCGGCCGGAACCCCGCGCCGCCATTGTCGCGAACGACGCGCTTGCGGCGACCGCGCACGCGCATTGGCTGGATTGTCGCCGTCGCCGATGGTGCTCCTGCTGGTCGGGCTCGGCCTGTGGCTCGGGCTCGCGCATCGGGCACCGCAGGGGCGGCTCGCGGCCGGGCGCGGGCCGCGGCGCAGCCGGTCGGCGCGGCGACGATCGGCACCGGCGACATCCGGATCATGCTCAATGAACTCGGCACGGTGGCGCCGCTCGACACCGTGACGGTGAAGACGCAGATCAACGGGCAGCTCACCCAGGTCGGGTTCCAGGAAGGCCAGATGGTCAAGAAGGGCGACTTCCTGGCCCAGATCGACCCGCGGCCTTACCAGGCGCAACTGGAGAACGACCAGGGCCAGCTCGCGCACGACCAAGGGCTGCTGGCGCAGGCGCAGGCGGACTTGCAGCGCTACCAGACGCTCGGGCGCAGGACTCGATCGCGCAGCAGCAGCTTGAGGACCAGGGCTATCGTCGTGCAGCAGGATGCCGGCACGGTGAAGGCCGATCAGGGCACCGTCGCCACCGACCAGCTCGACCTCGCCTACGCGCACATCGTCTCGCCGATCGACGGGCGCGTCGGTCTGCGTCAGGTCGATCAGGCAACTACGTGCAGACCACCGATACCAACGGCATCGTCGTCATTACCCAGATGCAGCCGATCTCGGTGGTGTTCTCGGTGCCGCAGCAGGACCTGGGGGAAATCGAGAACGCGACTGGCAGCGGGCGCCTCGCTGCCGGTCGCCGCATATGACGGGGCGAACGTCAAGCAGCTCGACGCGGGCAAGCTGGCGACGGTGGACAACGAGGTGGACACCGCGACCGGCACGGTCAAGCTGCGGGCGCGTCTTCCCGAACCGAAGAACCAGCTTTTCCCTACCAGTTCGTCAACGCGCGGCTTCTGGTGGACACGCTGGCGAACGTGGTGCGGGTGCCGTCGCCTGCGGTGCAGCTCGGCTCGCCGGGCGCCTACGTATGGGTCATCAACGCCAATGACACCGTTACGCGCGCGGCCGGTGAAGCTCGGGCCGGTGGACGGGCAATACCAGCAGGTGATCTCCGGGTGCGGCCGGTAAGCGCGTGGTGACGGACGGCACCAACCGGTTGCTCGGCGGGATGAAAGTCTCGATCCCGCCCGCGAGTGCGGCCAAGGCGGCGCCGGGCGAGCGTCATCACGGTCGCGGCACCATGCCGGCTCAGGCGCCGGCGAGGCGGCGGACCGCCGCAGCTGACGCCGCGTGAGTGCCCGTTGAACCCCTCGCGCCTCTTCATCCTCCGCCCCGTAGGCACCTCCCTGCTCATGGCGGCGATCCTGTTGGTCGGCGTGGCGGCGTATTTCTTCCTGCCGATCTCGGCGCTGCCCGAGGATGATATCCCACGATCCAGGTCTCGACCTTCTACCCGGGGCCAGCCCTGAGGTGATGACTTCCGCCGTCACCTCGCCGCTGGATAACGTTCATAAAGCAGATATTCCGCGTGGGAAAGTTCTGCTAGTGAGACGCTAAATTGGGCTGGTCATTTCTACCGCAAGGGGAAAATTGTGCAGCGGCGGAGACCCCGGAGGCGTTATTTCGTACTAAGGTATTGACTTGGCGTGCTATACTTCCGGCCGCCGGGGGGGACGGCAACGCCCGGCAATTGGGACGCGTCCAGGAAATTGGGAGCAAGCGGACCGTACGCGGCGCTATACTCGCGAGCAGTGGCCTCGCGCGCCGGGCGGCGGTTCGCGGTAGGGCTTCCCGTCAATTCCCGGCATGGAACAGGACACCGCGACGCCAGTTGCGCCAGGGACGATCACGACCAAGCGCTCCATTTGGGGCGCGATGCTGTACTGGGTTCGCGACCTTTTCCTGTCCGTGGTGATTGCGATCATCGTCATTCTGTTCCTGTATCAGCCCGTAAAGGTGGAAGGTACCAGCATGATGCCCGCGCTGACCGACCAGGAGCGCATCTTCATCAACAAGTTCGTATTCCATTTCAGCAGCATCGACCGCGGCGAGATGGTGGTGTTCTGGTATCCCTACGATCCGTCGAAATCGTACATTAAGCGCGTGATCGGCGTGCCGGGGGACCATATTAAGATCGACCGCGGGACGGTTATCTTGAACGGTACGCCGCTGGTGGAAGATTACGTTCCGGCGGAGTACCGCGACGCGGTATCGCTTCCCAAGGTGACAATCCCGGAAGGCGAGTACTTCGTTTTGGGGGATCATCGCAGCTCCTCGAACGACAGCAGATCGTGGGGCTTCGTGCCGCGCGCGAACATCTACGGCAAGGCGGTTTTCGTTTACTGGCCAATCGAGAAAATTGGCGTGCTGCGCTAAAGCGGATTGCGCTAAATTAGCGACGGCCGAACAGCCACAAGATCAAGGTCAGCACGGCGCTGAGAAGCAGGCAGGTCACCCAGGGGAAATAGAAGACGGAGTGCTTTCCGCGCACGACGATGTCGCCGGGGAGACGGCCGAATCGCATAGGAAGCCGCTCGCCGAGCGTGAACAGTACGCCAAGGACGAAGATGACAATGCCTAGGACGATGAGGATGCGACCAACTCCCACGTCCGATAGTTTCGCACGGCGATTTCGCGCCAGGGCAGCGATTAGGCCTGAACAATAGCCCTCGGATACTGCGGGAATACCCACAAAACCGATGTTTGCGCGGCTACGCGCGTCTCTCCACGCTGGACCAACAGACGCTGCCTCCGCGCTACGCGTGAGTATGCCGCCAAGCGTTGGCCGGTTGCAGCTCAGGTGAAAGAGGTTGCCTCCAGCGCCGTGGAACGGCAACTGCGCCAACAACTGATCGAAGCAGCGCGGAGGGCGCGAGATCTCGTCGTACCGGTGTGACGCTTGGATCGTTGGGGCCGGTCCGCGGCCGATCTCGTATCCACGCTGCAGGAACTAATCGTCCTGGGTGTGGGTTCGCGTGACTCACCGAAGCCCTCGATCTCACCACATCCACAGTCCGCGCCATGGCCGGAGTGCTGGCTGTGTTCGCCGAGTTCGAACGCGAGATCTCACGCGAACTTGTGCGCGCTGGTCTGGCCCACGCACGCCAGCAAGGCAGGAGCCTGGGCCGACCGGTAACGGCCGGACTCCCTGCTGACCAAGTACGGAAACTGCAGCGTGCGGGCGTCAGTAAAATCCGAGATCGCACGTCGGTTGGAAATCGGTCGCACTTCGGTCGCCGGATTTTGGGCTAACCTATTTTCCTGGAGGAATAGACCAGATGGGGCCCAAACGCGCCTCCCCAACCTCCTCATACAGAAACTTGCTCCGAATGTTCTTGCCGCTATGGAAACGCACATACAACTGGCGCTCGCCGCGGCGGTAAGCTATCGCACCAAACGCCCGCTCTTTCGGAGAAATAGGTACGGCCCTTCACGCAGGCTCACCGAAAGCTCACCGGCCACACCCGCGACCGGCCGCCATGAATCCGAACGCCAGAACCGCACAAACTCCGTTAACTCCACGCATGATTTCGACGATACAATAAAAACATTCATGGGGTTATCCGCGCCCAGTTTAGGTGCGCGGTTCTGGTCTCTGATCGGCGCGACCTTCCTCGGCTTTCTCGGCATTGGGACGGTGTTGCCGGGACTGGCGCCGCACCTTCGCAACGATCTCGGCGGCTCCGACCAGACCGTCGGGTTCGTGATCGGCATCTTTTCGTTTGTGGCTCTGGCGGCGCGCTTTTTCTCCGGTCCGCTGGCCGACCGCCGCGGACGCAAGACCGCGTTCCTCACCGGACTGGCCAGTTGCTCGCTCGCCGGCGTCGCGTATCTGCTGCCGCTCGGAATCGCAGGCGCGTTTTTGGCGCGCATTCTGCAGGGGTTGGGCGAAGCATGCCTTTATACCGGCGCGGCCGCCTGGGTGGTCGAAATGGCGGGCATCGAACGCAGCGCCCAGGCATTGGGATACCTTAGCAGCGCCATTTGGGGCGGGGTCTCGGCCGGTCCTGTCGTGGGCCACTGGCTGGGATCGTTCGAGCGCGCCGCGTTCATGCAGGTTGTCGCCGCGCTGGTTGCCTTCGCCGCGCTCACGCGCATCCCGGAATCTTACCAGCCCGCTCCCCATGCACAACGCCGGCGCTGGATTCCGCGGTCGATTATCGCACCTGGGATTGCCATTGGATTCGTGAACGTCCACTACCCCGTCATCGCCGGCTTCCTGATTCTGTACCTCGCAAAACACGGTAATTCCGGCGGGGCCGCGTTCTCCGCCTATGCACTGCTCATTCTGCTCTCGCGCTTTTTCCTCGGCGGCCTGCCCGACCGCATCCCTCCGGCCATCACGTTCTATGGAGGGCTCGTCGCCATGGCGGCCGGTCTCGTGATTCTTGCGAGCGGCCCCGGGCCTGCCCTCGCCATTGCCGCGAGCGCGCTGCTCGGCTTTGGATTCTCGTTCCCCTGGTCGTCGATCGCCTCCACCGTTATCCGCCAGACTCCGGCTCACGAGCGCGGCTCGGCCGTAGGAGTGCTGACCGCGTTCTGCGATCTTTTCGTCGGGCTCAGCTCCTTCGGCGCCGGCGCGATCGCCGGTCGCTTCGGCTATTCCGCCGCCTTCATAATGGCCGCGGCGGCCCTCGGCGCCGCCGCCATCGCCGGCCGCGTCATGTTCGCCCGGGCCGCGCCGGCGTTCCAGAATCGACTGGTTAGTTTAGAAACGTCATCTTAGACACGCTACTCTAGAATCGAAAAATGACCTATGACCTCATCGTCATCGGGAGCGGTCCCGGTGGCTACTCGGCGGCCGTTCGCGCGGGACAATACGGGCTCAAGACCGCCATCATCGAAAAGGATCCAAAACTCGGCGGGACGTGCCTTCATGTCGGCTGCATTCCGACTAAGGCGCTCCTTCATACGGCCGACGTGTGGGAGTATTTCAAGCACGCCGAAGAGCAGGGATTCAACGTTGAGAATCCGAGCATCAACTATCCCAAGGCTCTGGATCGCAAGAATAAGATCGTCGCCAAGCATGCCAAGGGCGTCGAATTTTTAATGAAGAAGAACAAGGTCGATTGGATCAAGGGCCATGGCAAACTGCTGCCCGCCTCCGGGGAGCTCCATAAGGTGGAGGTGACCAACGGCAAGGGGCCGCGCACGCTCGAAACCAAGAACGTAATCGTGGCGACCGGTTCGGAGGCGCGCATGCTGCCCGGCTTGACGCCCGACGCCAAGACCATTCTCACCAACATCGAGATCCTCGATCTTCCCTCCATTCCGAAGACCATGCTGATCATCGGCGCCGGAGCCGTGGGCGTGGAGTTCGCATCCATCTTCAACCGCTTCGGCACGAAGGTCACGATTCTTGAGATGCTGCCGCGTCTGGTACCCGTTGAAGACGAAGAAATCTCAAAAGAGCTCGAGCGCGTTTTCAAGAAGACCGGGATCCGTTGCGAGACCGGCGCTAAGGCCGAAAATATCGTCAAGACCGATAGCGGCGTGAAGCTCACGGCCACGCTCGCCAACGGCAAGCGCGAGGAGATGGAAGCCGAAACGCTTCTGGTCGCGATTGGCCGCAAGCCGAACACGGAAGGCATCGGTCTCGAAAATACGAAAATCGAGATGGACCGCGGTTTCATTAAAGTCGATCCCTACCAGCAGACCGGCGAGCCCGGCATCTACGCCATTGGCGACATCGTCGCGGGAACCCCGCAACTCGCGCATGTCGCCTCGATGCAGGCCGCCGTTTCCGTCGCGCACATGGCCGGCAAACCCGTCCGCCCGCTCAACCGCAACCGCATCCCGGGCGCGACTTACACCGATCCTGGCATCGGCAGCGTGGGATTGACCGAAGCCCAGGCGCAGGCGCAGGGATTCAAGGTAAAGACCGGCAAGTTCCCTTTCAGCGCCAACAGTAAGGCCAGCATTCTCGGCAGCCATGACGGCTTTGTCAAGATCATCGCCGATGAAACGTTCGGCGAGATTCTGGGCGTCCACATCATTGGTCCGCAAGCGTTCGAACTCGTATCCGAAGCCGTTGCCGCCATGGAAGCGGAGGCTACGGTGGAGACCATGATGAGCACGATTCACGCCCACCCTACGCTCTATGAAGCCATGGGCGAGGCGTTTAACAACGTCTATGGTCTCGCTATTAATGTCTAACCGCTCGCTGGGGGAACCAATGCCGTTCGGAAGCCGCTCCCTTGCGGCCGCGGCCCGGTTCCGGATGGCCGCGGCTGGGGATGCGTTCCAACCCGCATTCCGTTTCCAACCCGCGCCTTTTTCCGAGCCGCGACCCTATGACAAGCCGTAAGTGCGAATTTCGCGACCTCGGCCGTGTTCCCTATGAGGACGCGCTCGCCATTCAGAAAGACCTTATCGAGCGGCGCAAGCGCGGCGAAATTCCCGATCAGTTGCTCGTCGTCGAGCATCCTCACGTTATCACGCTCGGACGCAACGGGCATCTTGAAAATCTGCTCGCGAGCGAAGAAATTCTTCGGCGCAGCGGCATTTCCTTCTACCATTCCGACCGCGGCGGCGACATCACCTATCACGGACCGGGCCAGATCGTCGGGTATCCCATTTTCGACTTACGCGAATGGAAGCGCGACGTCGTCGCCTACGTGCGCGCGATGGAGCAGGCCATGATCGGCGCGCTGGCGGAGTTCGGGATCGGCGCAACGAGCGTACCGGGCTGTACCGGGGTGTGGGTCGAGGGCCGGAAAATCGCGGCCATCGGAGTCCATATCAGCCGTTGGGTGACGTCGCACGGCTTTGCGCTGAACCACGCGACGGACTTGACCTATTTCCAATACATCGTGCCGTGCGGGCTTCAAAAGCCTGTCACGTCGATGCGCGAGCTGGGGTCCAAAGCCTCTCGCCAAGAGGTCGTGGATGCGCTCGCGCACCATTTTGCGAATCGATTCGATTTGACGCCGGCCGGCGGCAACATTCCGGTACTGGAGACGACATTATGACCGACATAGTCATGCCCCAGATGGGCGAAAGCATCGTGGAAGGCACGCTGACGAAGTGGCTGAAGAAGCAGGGCGAGCGCATCGAGCGCGACGAACCGCTGTTCGA
Organism: Bryobacterales bacterium; assembly: GCA_963838885.1. Taxonomy (GTDB): domain Bacteria; phylum Acidobacteriota; class Terriglobia; order Bryobacterales; family Bryobacteraceae; genus JAICMB01. Next base: position 46,196 of record CAWITB010000027.1, read on the forward strand.
AATTTCGACCGACAAGGTCGATACTGAAATTCCCGCGCCCTCAGCCGGCGTGTTGGGCGAGGTACTGGTGCCGGAAGGAACGACGGTGGCGATCGGTACCGTGGTGGGGCGCATCGACGATGCCGGAGGCAATGGCGCCTCGCCTGCCTCAGCGCCCGCTGCAACAGGGGAAGCGAAGCCGGCGCAGTCCGCATCGCAAGCCGCGCCGCCGCCGCCCGAAAAACCTTCGCCCGCCGAAGTCGGCCCGTCGGCGGTGGCCGCCGGCGCACAGCCCACAGCGCCGCCCGCATCCACGCTGCATGAACCCGTGGCGCAAAGCGCCGGACCCTATCCCATCCCGGCGCCGGAGCCGGAACAGCCCTCCGAGCCGGAGCATCCTTCGGGTCCGCTCTCGCCGCTGGTTCGCAAAATGGCGCGGCAATACAACATCGATTTGCGGCAGGTCAGAGGAACGGGCTCGGGCGGACGCATCACCAAGCAGGACATTGAATCCTATATGTCGGCGCAGGGCGCGCGCACTATTTCGCAAGCGGCACAACCGCAGGCCCCGCAAACGCAGACAGCGCAAGCGCCGCAGGCCCCGCCACAGCCGAGGCCGCAACCGCAGCAGGCGCAACAGCCGCAATTCCAGCCCGAGCCGACGGCTCCTCCGCTGCCGCGCGCCGAGATGCCGCATACGCGCATCGAGCCGATGTCGACCATGCGGACGCGCATCGCCGAGCACATGGTCATGAGCAAGCGCACCTCCGCCCACGTCACCACCGTGCACCGCGTGGACATGACCAAAGTCGCGAAAGCGCGCGAGCGGGCGAAGGCCGAATTCCAGGCGCGCCACGGCTTCTCGCTCACTTACCTGTCGTTCGTGACTCGCGCCGCCACCGAAGCGCTGCGAGCCTTTCCCATCGTCAACGCCTCCATCGACGGCAACAATATTGTTTATCACAACGACATTAATATCGGGATCGCGGTGGCGCTCGATGGCGGCAACGGCCTTATCGTGCCCGTGATCCGCAGCGCCGACGAGCGCAACGTCACAGGCTTGCAGCGCGCCATCGTCGATCTCTCGACCCGCGCTCGCTCGCGCCAGCTCAAGCCCGACGAGGTCCAGTCGGGAACGTTTTCCATCACGAATTTCGGCAGCTTCGGCAGCATCTTCGCCACGCCCGTTATCAACCAGCCGCAGGTCGCCATTCTCGGCGTCGGCGCGGTTGAAAAAGTTCCCGTCGTGATCGACGATGCCATCGGCATCCGCTCGCAGTGCTATCTGGCGCTGACATTCGATCACCGTCTCATCGACGGCGCGCTGGCGGATCAATTCACGGCGCGAGTCAAATCGATTCTCGAGAACTGGTCGGAGGAGGTCCTATGATCGAGGCCGTATTTTTGAAATTCTCCTCGGAGAAATTGGCGCAGTTGCGCGCCAGAATTCACGACTGCCTCGGGCGCCTCACCGAAGACCAGATCTGGATGCGCAACTCGGAGCAGGAAAACTCGCTCGGCAATCTGACGCTGCATCTCTCCGGCAATGTGAAGCAGTGGATCGGCCACGGCATCGCGGGACAGGAAAACACGCGCGACCGCGACGCCGAGTTCGCCGCGCGGGGCGGGCTCGACAGAACGGCCCTGATAGCCAAGCTGGACGAATCCGTCGATGCGGCGGTCGCGACCATCGCCGCGCTTCCGCCCGATCGCCTGATGCAGAAGGTAACCATTCAGAATTACAATCTGACAATGCTCGAAGCCATTTACCATGTAGTCGAGCATTTCGCGCAACACACCGGCCAGATCGTCTTCGCGACTAAGCTTCTGACCGGCTCCGATCTGGGCTACTACGCCCATCTCAGTCCGCCGCGTCCCGTTGCGGGACAAGGCGGGACGATGCCGTAGACCCGCCGGTGCATAGCCGCGTCCGCGCGGCGAAGACAGCCGTAACAGACAGTTGGTAAAGTCAACGCGGCGGGAACGTACGCGCCAGCTATGAGCCGAAAGCGGACTGAACCCAAGATCGCACCTTGGCCGAACTCCACTTTCGCTCTGAAAACGCGCTGGGAAAATTGGGGAACGGACAAGCATTTCTGGGTTTATTTGGAGCGCCGCGCGGCGGGCAAGTTCGGCCGCCTGGAGGCCATGCACGGAATTGTTCCTTCGCGCCGCTCCAAGAGGAACGCCGATCCGCTCTTCGCATCCGCGCGCTACCGCAAGGCGGTGTTGGATCGAGCGCGGGACGTGTTTGAGCGCGCGGGCGTGCCGGAAGATCAAGCGAGCGGCTTCATGGACGCAATTCGCAAAGAATTCCCCGCTCCGACCGCCGAGGAGCTGTTTTTAGAGAGCATCAATGGCGCGGTAACGACGATGGTTTTGGGACAGCGAAATAAAGAGTTGAGCTACTATCGCACGGGCGTCCCCGAGCTCGACGGAGCGGACATGCAGCTATTTAAGCAATGCCTCGAAGAATGGAAGACCCGGATGAAGACCAACCCGCGCGAGATCGAAAATTTCCTAAAAGCAGCATTTTTCTGACGCGGTTACTCTAAGAGGCCGAGGCCCTCGCTTACAAGAAAATGGCCGGGCGCTGGGCCCGGCCGGGTGGAGATGGAAAGAGGACTTGGATCTTATCTTGCGGCTAGCAGCGCGCGCAGATGCCGGGCGCGCTCCGGCGAGCGGAGCTGGCGCAGAGCTTTGGCTTCAATCTGGCGAATGCGCTCGCGCGTGACGTCGAATTCCTGCCCGATTTCCTCGAGCGTATGCTCGCGCTCGCAGCCGATGCCGAAGCGCAGCCGGATTACCTTTTCCTCCTTGGGAGAAAGCGTCTTTAGAATATTCGCCGTCTCGTCGCGGACGTTCGAATCGATCACGGCATCGACGGGAGATCCCACCCAGCGATCCTCGATCAGGTCGCCGAGGGCGGATTCGCCGTCGCGGCCGACCGGCGTTTCTAGCGACACCGGGTCGCGCGAAATGGTCTTCAGCTTCTGAACCTTCTCGACCGGAATATCCATCCGGCGGCTGATCTCTTCGTTGGTCGGAGCGCGGCCGAGCTCCTTTTCAAGCTCTCGCGTGGCCCGCAGGAACTTGTTCATGCTCTCGTTCATGTGCACCGGAATGCGGATGGTGCGCGACTGGTCCGCGATGGCGCGCGTAATGGCCTGCCGAATCCACCACGTCGCATAGGTAGAAAACTTATAGCCCCGGCGATACTCGAACTTGTCGGCGGCGCGCATCAGGCCGATGTTGCCTTCCTGGATCAGATCGAGAAGGTGCAGCCCGCGATTGACGTACTTTTTCGCGACGGAAACGACCAGGCGGAGGTTAGCCTCGACCAGGTCCTTCTTGGCCCGCTCGGCTTCGATTTCGCCATGGCGGATTACCGCGATCGTGTGCTTCAGGTCCGCCTGGGACGCGCCGGCGGCGGCTTCGCGCTTGCGAACTTCGCGGCGCAGCTCGCGGATTTTCGCCTGAATAGCCGCGATAGCCTGCGCATGGGCTTGTCCCTGGGATCCGTTGGCGGGGGCAATGGAGCGTTCTTCAAGACGCCGCATTTCCCCTTCGAGATGCGCGATTTCTTCGGCGACATGCTCGATTTCGCGGGTAAACTGCTTCCATTTGGACGGGTACCAGGGGGTCGCCCGAATCGCCACGGACATTTCCACGATGCAGCGCGCCAGTTTGCCCTGCCATTTGCGCCGCAGTTTCTTATTGCTGAGAACGATACTGTCCAGCTTTTCGACAATTTGCTGGTGCTTTTTGCCCAAGGCCGTTATTTCTAGGAATTGCTGGCGCACTTCGGCCTGGCGCTTCAGATCGGCGGGCGTGCCTTCCTCGACATCGCCGAGGTCGACGAGGTTGTCCAGTTCCTCTTCACCACGCTTCAGGCGCTCCGCGATTTCGGCCACCAAACGCTGCACTAACGCAGAGCGGCTGACCGACTTCTGCATGCGCATCTTGCCGCGCTCCATGCGGCGGGCCAGATTGACTTCGCCCTCGCGCGTGAGCAGCGGAACGGCCCCCATCTCGCGCAGATACACTCGTACCGGGTCATCCGTGTAAATGGATTCTTCGACCTGCTGCGCTGCCGGGAATTCCTCGTCCTGGACCTCTTCCGGATGGAAGAAATTGGCTTCTTCGTCGAACGGGATTCCCAGCGGCTCGTGAGTATCCGCTAAAAATTGATCTTCAAAATGGTCCACTGAAAGCTCACCTCCCGTCCAACCAGGCCCTCAACTTTGAGACGCAAAAATCCGGCCGCGGGCATTCTCAAAAAATTTGTAGACTACACCTTTTAGGCGCACCCTGGGCGCAACACGGTGACCGAAAGTTGCACCTGATTATAACATTGATCGTTTTGGAAGTTAAGTCCCTAATTTAAAGATGTTCGGCTTGGCCTTTGGTTTCAATAAACATGGCTCCCGCCCGGAGGCCGTTCAGGAGCGCTTCTGTAACGCCAAGTGCCTCAATTCATTAAGGAAAGCATCCACATCCTGAAAATCGCGGTAGACCGACGCAAAACGCACGTACGCGATCTTGTCGAGGTTCCGCAAACGCTCCATCAGCATCTCGCCGACCTCGCCTGTCGAGATCTCCCGCTCCGCGCTGTCGGCCAGCCGCGCCTCCACTTCATCCACGATCGCGGCCAGATTTCCCATTGGCACGGGCCGCTTTTCGCAAGCCTTTAAGAGGCCTCCCAAGACCTTCTGGCGGTCGAATTTTTCGCGCCTCCCATCCTTTTTAACGACCATATAGGGAATTTCGTCGCTGCGTTCATACGTGGTAAAACGGCGTTCGCAGCCCAGGCATTGGCGCCTGCGGCGGATCACGTCGCCTTCCTTGCTCTCGCGCGAGTCGATCACCTTGTCTTCTTTGTGGCCGCAGAAGGGGCAGGTCATAGCGGCGAGGCCATGGACCCGGACTCGACATCATCCTGTATGTGGCTGATTCGTTTCCAGTTCAGGCCCTCATGGAAGGCGAACGCCAGACCAAACGGCACAATTGCTACCCAGCTCAACAGCCACACCAGAATCGCCAGTCCAGTGGCGGCTTCGAGCTTAATTCCGAAAATTTCGGTCAGGACCAGAACGGCGGCAACCTGTACTCCTCCTCCAATCCCCGGAATTTGCACGACGCTTCCGAAGGCGATGAATCCGAGGAAGATCATAACGTCGTTGAGCGCAAACGAGGATGTCGCGGGCAAGGCCCGGAAGAGCGTGTAATATGCCGCCACGATGATGGCCCACTCGAGGAGCGTGTAGCCCACCAGCAGGCCCAGCGAGCGCCTGCCCCGGGTACATTCCATGCCCTGCACGAAGGCCGTCAGCACCTTCGCGACGCGAACCTGGAGCTTTGCGGGAAGAAAGCCCATGGCGCTCAGGATACGGCGTTGGGCGGGGACGGCAAAGCTGCGGAAAGCGATTAGAAGCACGATGCAGACGGCGCCGATGGAGGCCACGAAATAACCGCCCTTCTGCAGCACCCAATGGAGCGCGGGGCCAAGGTGCAGACCTGCCGGCATGCGCGCCAGGGCGATTCCGAAAATCAGTAAAACCATCAGCAGGTCGAAGATGCGCTCCAGAAACCAGGCCGCCATCTGCGAGCTGAACGGGACGCGCTCCTTGAGCGCGATGAGATATGGCCGCACCAGCTCGCCCGGCCGCCCCAGCCCCACCACGGCGGTAAACCCGATCACCGTGGCGGAAGTTACGTTCCACAGGCTGGCGTGGGGGCGCAGCGGCCGCAGCATCACCTGCCAGCGCAGCGCGCGTCCGAAATAGGTCAGCAATATCAAGATGATGGAGGCGGACAGCCAGTACCAATCCACGTTTGTGAAGGTGGCAAAGAAGAGGCCCCACTGAAACCCGGCGCCACGTAACCGGTAAACGCCCGCGCCCACCACTAACGCGACCAAGGCGGCGGCAATCCACAACCCCGCGCCGAACTTCCTGGCCGGGGGTCCTTCTTCCATTTTCGTGTTGAAATCAGCCGCTAAATTCGCGTCCGGCACCTAGCTCCCATTCCCCCTCACCCTCTACAATGAATTCTAAACCTTGGAGTTCAGCGAACTTCTTATGATAGATCCTCGTTCTAGTTACTGGAAGGAGGATTCGGGCGGCCGGCGTCCGGGTCCAGCCAACCCAGCTTGATTCGGGGAGCGACAGGGATATGGCCACGGCCGTACAGATTGCAGGCGCCAGATGGAACTGGGCGCCTTTGTACGTGGCCGGCGGGAGCCGGGGTGGATCGGAAGCTGCTTTGGATCTCGACGCTCATCTCGTAGAACGATGTCTGAGCGGACAGGATGCCGCTTGGGAAGAGCTGGTGAAAACGCACACGCGCCGCGTGTATGCCGTTTGCTACCGTTTCACGGGCGGCGATGCCGAAGCGCAGGACCTCGCGCAGGAGGTGTTCCTGCGAGTTTTCAAGAACCTGAAAAGCTTTCGCGCGGGCGAGGGTTCCTTCGTGGTCTGGCTGATGCGGCTGACGCGCAATCTACTAATCGACCACTACCGCCGCACGAAACACGACCGCGTCACGGACTCGATCGAAGATCAGATGCCGATGCTCGAAGAGAAGACCGCTATGATGTCCCGCACCGAAGGCATGCTGGCGGGAAGAGAGGCGAGCGAGCTGTTGCAGAACGCCCTGGCGAAGCTTTCGCCGGAGCTGCGCGAGACCGTGATCCTGCGCGATATCGAGGAGCTGGAATATAGGGAGATCGCGCAAGTATTGAACGTGCCGGAGGGGACCGTAAAATCGCGTTTGAATCGCGGCCGCGCGGAATTGGCGCGCGTCCTCAAACGCCATAAGGCGGCGCCATGACGACCTGCGCCGAATTGGAAGTCCTGTTCTGCGATTACCTCGACGGTCTCCTGCGCGAGCCGGAGAAGAGCGAGATCGAGTCGCACCTTGCCGCCTGCGCCGCGTGCGGCGAGCTGGCCCGCGAGATTCGCGAGGCCATGGCTTTTATCTCCCAGGCCGAAAAAGCCGAGCCGCCGGCCGAGCTGCTGACGCGCATCCTGCACGATATTCCGTCGGTGCGCGCCAAACCGGAACGCGCCTCCTGGCTGCGAAAGGTCCTGGGCGGCATGAAGGACAAGGTCCTGCAGCCCCGCTTCGCCATGGGCATGGCGATGACGGTACTTTCCTTTTCCATGCTGGCCAAGTTTAGCGGCGTCAACCCCCGCCAGTTGCGGCCCTCGGACCTCGACCCGGTCAAAATCTGGGCCGCTATGGACGACCGCGCGCATCGCGGCTGGGATCGCGCCGTGAAATATTACGACAACATGCGCCTGGTCATCGAGGTCCAATCCCGCTTGAAAGAGTGGAGCGAGCAGGATCAGGAACAGCGCAGAATCCAGCAAGCGCAACAACAGCGCAAAGACACAGCTCCAAAGGAGCGCCAGAAATGAACTGCATTATTCATCCCGACACCCCGGCGGTAGCCTTTTGCCGGACGTGCGGCAAGCCGCTTTGTGAGGCTTGCCAGCGCTCGGCGCAAGGGACCGTCTATTGCGCCGAGCACCTGCCCGGCGCCGCTTCCGTCCCTCCCGGCTATACCGCGCCGCCGCCCCCGTCCGGCCCGCCACCGCCCGCGGGTCAGCCGTTTTCAGATGCGGCGGGATCCGGCATTCCGCCTCTGCCTCCGCTCGGCTCGCAATCGGGCTGGACCGGAGCGGGCGCTTCGGGCGCTCCTCCTTACGGGGTCCCGCCCGCCGATCCGTACACCGCCGGCGACCCCGGCGCTTCTCCGGGGCTGGCCTTCGTGCTGGGGCTGATTCCGGGTGTTGGCGCTATCTACAACGGCCAATACGTTAAGGGACTGATCCATGTCGTCATCCTGGGCGTCCTGATAAGCATCGTGAGCTCCAACGGCTCCCCCGGATTCGAGCCGCTCTTCGGAATGCTGATCGCGGTGTGGTGGTTTTATATGCCTTTCGAGGCTTATCACACCGCGCGCAAGCGCCAGACGGGCCAACCGGTGGACGAGTTTTCAAGCATCGTTCCGCTGCACGGCAATCGCCGCGGCTTCCCCGCCGGTCCCCTCATCCTGATTCTCTTCGGCGCACTGTTCCTTTTGAACACCATGAACGTCCTGCGCTTCGACCGCATGATCCGCTACTGGCCGGTGCTGCTGATTGTCCTCGGCGCCTACATGCTGTATGAGCGCATCGGCGGCCACGCGGCCGGCTCCAGCGCCAGGGAAATCCACCATGAACAGCGCTAGCGTTTTGCAGGCGGCGCGCGGACCGATCCTGCTGATTACGGTCGGCGCGCTCATGGCCATCGATTACAACACGCCCTTCAGTTTCGCGCATACCTGGCCCGTATTGATTATCGTGTTTGGCGTCTTGAAGCTGCTCGAGCGCATGGCCGGGCCTCCACCGGTCCCCGTGAATTACGCGCCCGGCGCGTCTCCGCGCCTTCCCGCGCAGCCGGTGGGCTATCAGGCGGGCGCCGGTTCCTACAGCGGATCGCGTTATGAAACGCCGCCGCCGGCATATCGTGACCCCCGGCTACCTTCTTCCAATCCCGGAGCGCCGAATCCCGGAGGGACTCCGCGATGAGGCGGCGCGCTTCGGTTATCGGCCCGCTGATTCTGATTATCGTCGGGAGCATTTTCCTGCTGCGGAATTTTTGGCCTGAGGTCCATATTGGCGACCTTATCGCATCCTATTGGCCTTACCTGCTGATCCTGTGGGGCGTTCTGCGGCTGGGCGAAATCGCTGTCTGGGCGGTATTGTCGAAGCCGCTGCCGCACAATGGCGTTTCCGGCGGCGAATGGCTGCTGGTGATTATTCTGTGTATTTTCGGCTCCGTATTTCACGCCGGGCGCCACTACAGCGGCTGGCTGCCGGACAGCCGCTCCATCCGCGGATTCGTCGTCAATATGGGCGAGCCGTTCGATTACAACCTGGAAGCGGTAGAGCAGCCTAGCGGGAAAACGCCTCGCGTCATCATCGAGAGCTTCCGCGGCAACGCCCGCATCAGCGGCGCCGCCGTCAACAGCGTCAAAGTGTCCGGCAGGAAATCCATTCGCTCCTTCCAGCAGACCGATGCCGACCGCGCCAACACGGAAACGCCTCTCGAGCTTGTGCCGCAAGGCAGCGACCTTCTGGTGCGCACCAACCAAGACCGCGTGCAGAACTCCACGCGCGTTTCGGACGATCTCGAGCTGACGGTGCCGCGCGGCGCCAGCATCGAGGCCCACGGGCGTTATGGGGATTTCGAGATTACCGATCTGGATGGTTCGGTCGACATCACGAGCGATAACGCCGGGGTGAGGCTCGAAGATATAGGCGGCAACGTCCGCGTGGACCTGGGGAAAAGCGATATCGTTCGCGCCGTGGGCGTGAAAGGCACGGTCGATCTGAAGGGGCGCGGCAACGATATCGAGCTGCAGGACATCGCCGGGCAGGTGACCGTCAACGGGACCTATGTCGGCCAAGTGCAGTTCCGAAATATCGCCAAGCCACTGCGCTATGAAGGCTCTCTGCTGCAATTGAGCCTTGAGAAATTGCCTGGGCAGGTGCGCTTCGAGCCCGGTCAACTCACCGGCGCCAACATCGTAGGGCCGCTGCACGTGGGCGCCAACTCCACCGACGTGGAATTGAGCGACTTCACGCAATCGCTCGATATGAGACTTTCAAGGACTGGAAATATCGACCTGCGTCCGGGCCCTGTAGTCCCGCGCATGGACGTTCAGACTCATTCCGGCGACATCGAGCTGGCGCTCGCCCCGGGATCGAAATTCGATCTGACCATGACGACGGGGCACGGCGAAGCGGAGAACGACTTCGGCTCCGTCATAAAGGTGGACGAGGAACATCGCGGGGCGACCATTACCGGCGCGCAGGGCAGCGGTCCAATCCTGCGCCTCGCCACAGGACATGGCAAAATCACGGTGCGCAAGGCCGGCGAAAACGACTCAGACGCGGAGAGCGCGCCCGTTCCACCGAAAGTGCCCGCCCCGCCTAAGCCGCCCGCACTGCCGCGAGCAATGGAGCAGTGATCGTTGCCGTCAGCTCTCCTCGAGATGCTTCAGCCGCGCGTCCAGTACTTCCTCGACGCGGCGCAATTCGGCGCGCCACAAATCGCGCATGTCGTCAAAGCGTTTGTCGATCGCATCGAAGCGCTTGTCAATGCCATCGAAGCGCGCAGCGACACCATCGAACTTTGCATTTGCTCCTACGATCAATAGCGTGATTAGCAGCGCATTGAATAGCATCGGTGCGCCGATGGCGATATACAACTGCGTATCCGTCATGCCATGGGCCAGTCTTCCTAAGCTTACCGCACGCGGCCGGCAAACTCGCTGCGCTACCCGCCGCTTTATGCCTTCCCTTCCACCACCCGCTGCGCCTCCTCGCTCCCGAAATCGGTCATGGCGACAACCGCTGTCGCGGCTGCGGCGTGAACGTAGAAGAACTTGCTCTCCGCATCGCCACTGAACCCCAGCAGCTTCGGCAATGAAGCGACCATGGAGGCGGCGCCAACGTCGATGCGGCCGTGCGTCGGGAAACTGATCAACTTGAAAATGCCGCCCGGAAAATCCGTAATGACCGGATTCGTCACCTCAACCGCGCCGGCAATCAGCGCGCCCACTCCCGCGATTTTATGGCCGCTTTTGAAGAAAGCGACGGCCGCTGCAAATGCGCCCGCCGCCATGGCGTAATCGGCGACGGCATGGACCTTCGGCGATATCACTTTGGGCAGCCTTTCCACTGCGGCGCCGGAAAACATCTGAAGCCAATTCATGAAATCGTTTTCTCCCGAACGTATGACTCCGGTTGCGGGGAAGCTGTGTCAAGGCAAAGGCGGCCTGCGATTGCGGACCAGTATTGCGCCTCCCACTCGCTCATACGCACCTGCTGTTGCGGGGTTTCGAACGAAAGGCCATCGGTGGAGGCGACATGCCGCGACACCAGGGCTTGGGTGAGCCGTGCCGGAAAACCGCTGCCTATGACGCAAGCGCACGTACAGTGGGTCGGCCCCAAACTGTTGGAATAGGGAGTCGCTCGTCGGAGCGCCGGCCTCAAACGCCCTGTTGGTTATCAGGCTGGTGATCAGCAGGCAGTATCCGGCGGCGGTCTTGTAGACGCGGACATCTTCGGTGTTGATGACGAGCGCGCCACACATATTCCGAGTGATCGCCGCCCGGCGGCTGCCGGCGCCCTTCCGAAGCTACCGCACGACCGGTTCCGGAAGCGGACGGTCGCTATACATATATGCTTGCTCCTCCATTCCCTCGCGGCGATACGCTGGGCCACGCGCGTCGCGAGTTCGTGCGCCACCTCCGCCGCCCGGTCGATATGTTCATTCGATCATCCCCCCGCGCCAGTTTGAATGCGATTGCCTCGCCGGACCGATAGCTTGGCCCCTACGGCGGGATCATTAACGTGCCAGTTTCATCAGTGGACAGCGTAGCTTCACTTCAGCTCGATCCCAAGTCGCCGCGCGCTAACCTTGAGGTTTGGATCCGGCTGTCGATTTGCATGCCACGCTGCGCCGCTACTGGGGCTACGACCAGTTCCGGCCGAAACAGGAGGCCGTGATACGCAGCTTGCTCGCCGGGCGCGACGTCGCCGTGGTCATGCCGACCGGGGGTGGAAAATCGCTCTGTTATCAGGTCCCGGCGGTGGTGGCCGGCTCGACCGCCATCGTCATTTCGCCATTGATCGCACTGATGGCCGATCAAGCGGCGCAGTTGGCCCAGATGGGGATTCCGGCCGCGTTCTTAAATAGCTCGCTCGCCGCGGCCGGCCAATCCGAAATTATCCGGCAAGCCGGCGCCGGCGCCTACCGTTTACTTTATCTCTCTCCGGAACGGCTGCTTCGCGAGGACACCATAAGCTGGCTGCACGCCGCGCCGGTGGGTTTCTTTGCTATCGACGAGGCGCATTGCATCTCGGATTGGGGCCACGAATTCCGGCCCGAATATCGCCAATTGCGGATATTGCGGCAGGCTTTTCCGGACAAGCCGATCGCGGCTTTCACCGCCAGCGCGACGCGGCGCGTGCGGCACGACATCATTTCGCAACTCGCTTTGCGCGACCCGGACAAATATATCTCCAGCTTCCATCGTTCCAACCTGCGCTACATCGTGCGACAGACGGACACCAAGACGCAGCCCGCCCTACTGCTCGCGGCATTGCGAGCCCACGACCGCGATAGCGTTATTGTCTACGCGCCCACGATACAGCGCGTCGAGGACACGGCGGAGTGGCTCTCGGAGCGCGGCATACCGGCCATCGCATATCACGGACAGATGGACGCCGCAACGCGGCGCCGCAACCAGGAGCGTTGGATGTGCGACGAGGTGCGCGTGCTCGTGGGCACCATCGCCTTCGGTTTAGGAATCAATAAGCCCGCGGTCCGCGCCGTGATCCATCTGGCGCTGCCGAAATCTCTGGAGCAGTATTATCAGGAGGCGGGGCGCGCCGGACGCGATGGTCTACCCGCGGATTGCCTGCTGTTATGGCGAAAGAAGGATGCCGGTCTGCTGGCGCATTTCATCGCCCCTATCGCCGAGGGCGCCGAGAAGGAGCGCGCCTGGGAACGCTACCGCATCATTCGCGCCTTCGTGGAATCGCGCACGTGCCGGCATCGCCAGATCTGCCTGCACTTCGGCGAGACGCCCAAATGGGAGACCTGCGGGATGTGCGATGTGTGCGCGGAGGAATTGGCCTGGCTCGCGGCTAAGCCGCTTGAAACGCCGCGGGCTTCGATCCGGCCGCCAGCCGATTCGGCCTCGCCCGATCTGTTTGCGTTCTTGCGCAAATGGCGCGCTGAAATCGCGCGGCGCGAGAACATGCCGGCCTACATCATCCTGCACGATTCATCGCTCCAGGACCTGTGCCGCAAACAGCCCGCAACATACGCCGATCTGCTGCGCGTTTCGGGAATCGGCGAGCGCAAAGCGCAGCGTTTCGGCGAAGAGATTCTGCGCGCCCTCGGCGAGTTTGCGCGTAACGGGGCATCAGCCTCCCAGGCGCCGCCACAGCGCGATCAGATCGGCGAGCGATAGGCGCTCGGCGCGCTGCTTCGTCTCCGGGATGGCATCGAGCGTTTCCTTTTCATACATCGACAGCAGATTATTACGTAATGTCTTGCGCTTCTGGCGAAACGCCGCGCCGGCGAATTTCAAGAACGCTTTGCGATTATCGAGCAGCTGCGCCCGCGGCGTCAAGCGCACCACGGCGGAGTCCACCTTCGGCATGGGCCGGAACGCGGCGGCCGCGACGGTGAAGAGCATTTCGGCGTCCGATAACAATTGCGTTTGCACGCTGAGATAACCATAATCGCGGCTGCCCGGCGCGGCCGTGAGCCGCTCGGCCACTTCCTTTTGCAGGAGAAACACCCCGCGCGTCAGGCGATCGCCTAACGAAAGAACTTTCTCCAGTATCGGCGATGCGATGTAATAGGGTAAATTTCCCGCTACGATCAGCGGACCTGGCTCCGCAAGCGTGGTCCTTAAGATATCGCCTTCGACGAGTTCAAGTTTCGTCTCGGCGCGGAATTTGGCGCGCAGATACTGCACCAATATCGGGTCGATTTCGATCGCGATCAGCCGCTCTGCCAGTGGGAGGAGATGCGCCGTGAGTGCGCCGCGTCCCGGACCGATCTCGATCACCGTGGCGCACGGCGCATCGGGACAGGCCGCACGCGCGATTCGCTCAAGTACGGATTGGCGGACGAGAAAATGTTGGCCGAGGCGGCGCCCCACCGGAAGCGGGCGCTATCCCTTCACTTCGATGTGGCTGCTGCGGAAAACCATGCGGATGGTCCCCGCGATGGCCACGGCGCAATCGGGGCAGGAATTGGGGGCCAGATGCGCCGGGGAAAATCGCGTGAACAGCAGGCTGTTCTCGATGCTGCGATGAATTGCGTCCACATGACCCGCGGTTTCGACGATCGAATAATTCACCAGCCGCCCCTGATCGTCGATGCGCAGATCGACCACGGCGTCCGCGGGCGCGAACCCGATGGGGCCGATGTTTTCGAGCGTGGGCTGGGTAAAGACGGTGCACGGCACGTCGTTGGCGTAGACGATGCGCGCCTGCGAAAGCGTCGGGACAAGGGACGCGAAAAGCAGCAGCGCCGCGCACACGCCGCCCGCAAGCGGAACCGCCAGCGGCCGCAGGAACTCGTTCAAACGGCCAGTGAAGCGCTGCCAGGAAGTGCGCCCCAGGCCGATGCGGATATTGCGCTCCCGCGATGCCAACATACGCAGTCGCAAGCTGACGTCGCCTGGAATCAAAGGCTTCGGCAAGACGCGAACCGCCTCGCGCACGCGGGTATGCCGTTCGACAGCGTCGGCGCAAGTGGCGCAAGCCCCGAGATGCAGCGCCATTTCGCGCCGCTCTTCGCCGAGGACAACGCCGTCGACGTAGGCCGTAATATTACGCTTTGCGATCGAACACTTCATAATTTCACACCAAGCCGCCTAATCGGCCGTCTGCGGCGACCAGGAGAACGCCGGTTGCGGTTCGAGGCGGCCCTCGAGGATTTTGCGGAGGGCCTCCCGGCCGCGCAAAATCCTCGATTTTACCGTTCCTAACGAGACTTCGAGGACCGCCGCGATCTCCTCGTAACTGAGGTCCTCCATGTCCCGCAAAACTACTGCCGCGCGAAACTTTGGATTAAGCGTCGCGAGCGCCTCTTCGACAAGAGCGCATGTTTCGCGGTTCAAAGCCAGTTCGAAGGGGCTTCGCCCGGGATCGGCGAGATTCTCCTCGTGCGGTCCGAAGGCCTCTTCGTCCACGGCGAAACCGATCTCCGGGCGCTGATGCCGCGTAAACCAGCGCCGCTGATTGTGGGCCTCGTTCACCGCGATGCGGTAAACCCACGTCTTCAGGCTGCTGCCGCCGCGGAAATGGCCGATGTTGCGAAAAACCTTGAGGAACACTTCCTGAACCACGTCCGGCGCGTCGGCCGGATCGTTCAAGAGGCGGCAAACCAGGCTGTAAACAGCCTGCTGATACCGCAGCAGCAGGGTCTCATAAGCATCTTCGCAGCCTTGCCGCAGTCCCAGCACGAGATCTTCTTCGCTTCCCAATGGGGAGCCAAGCCGGGAATATGTCTCGAAAGTAAGCCCAACGGTTGGGTCCGCCACGATTCGCCTACTCGAATTCTACCCTTAAACTACGGCTTCAGGCTATTAGACACCATCGCGCGGCGCAAAGTTCCCGGCGCGCGCAGGAACGAGCAACAGGAACAGCGCTCCGGCCAGCGTGAGCGCCGCGCCATAGCCGAATCCCGCGGCGATCGAAACGTGAGTCCACAATTGTCCGACGGCGATGCTTGAAACCAGATCGCCCGCGGAGTTTGCCGTCGCGAGCGCTCCATAACCGAGGCCGCGGAGGTCGCGAGGCAGCAAGTCCGCGGCGAGCGCGCGTTGCATGGCGTCCACGATGCCGATGTACACTCCGGCCAAAACGAATAAGAACGCGAGCATCGCGATGCTGGTTGGATTCGACATGAAGAGCAGGCACATGAAGCCAAACAGGGCATAGCCCGCGGCGAGCAGAATTCTCTTATTGGCGCGATCACCGAGCGCTCCCGCGGGATAGGAGACGGCTGCGTACAAGACGTTGTGAAGGATGTAGAGCGCGATCCCATATCGTCCCGCGACAACTGCGCCATAGCGAGGCGTCAGTAAGGACACCGCGCGCAAGACCAGGAGAGTGTGGGCGAAATTGCCCAATCCAAAGACGGCAACGGCCCCGAGGTAATGCCAGAACACGGTGGGCAAATCGCGCAGCGACGCGAGCATCCGCAAATGCGGCCGCGGCGCCCTGGCTTTGTCCTCGATGATAAACAACGCGATAAAAACCGTGATCGCGCCAGGAATAAACGCGATCAGGAAAATGTGCCTGAGAGCGATGACGCCAACGAGCGAGAGGGCAATCGCAGGTCCCAAAATCGCGCCCACCGTATCCATGGCGCCTTCGAATCCGAACGCGCGGCCGTGGGCTTCGGGCGGTACGCTTTCGGAAAGGAGGGCGTCTCGAACGGGACCCCGCGCGCCTCGTCCGATCCAGGCGACGGAGCGGATCGCCAGCACTTGCCACCAGGCGGTCGCGAACCCCAGCGCGCCCATGATGGCCGTGACAAAATAGCCGGCGGCCAGGATCGGCTTGCGCTTTCCGATGCGATCCGAATAGTAGGACATCCACAGCTTCAAGAGGCTCGACGCGGCGTCCGAAACTCCTTCAATGATCCCCAGCGCGGCCGCTCCGGCGCCGATCGTGGTCAGGAATAAGGGAAGCGCCGCGGTGGTCAGCTCGTGACCCATGTCCGAAAAAAGGCTGAGCATGCCGATCGCGAAGACATTCCTCGTCAACCAGCGGACACGGTCCGTTGCGTGCATCGAAGGCCTAAGAGACTTCGGCCGGGGGTTATTCGGCCGCCAACAGCTCCTCGCCAAAGATCTCCTGGGGCGTGAAGGGGCACTCGGACGGGAACGTATCGCGCGAAAGTCCGGTCTCGAGCGCGGCGATTCGGAGCGCGACGTTGTAAATCTGCGCGGGGACTTGTGTGAGTGTGCGGCGAAGGCTGGGATTATCCTGGAGAACCTCTTCGATCTCGATTCTCTGTGTTCCAATCGTTTTTTCCCAGGACCGAGTTTTCTTTAGCGGTTGATAGCGCAGTTTCAAAAGATGCACGACAATCACCCTGACCCTCTTACCGATTTCGTGCGATTGACTTTTCCCCAAGTCCTCGATCTCCTCGGCGACATGCTCAATATCGACTTCTTCGAAGAGGCGGCGGCGCAGCAGCTCCGCCATCGTCATGCACCATTGGTAGAAATCGGCGTCGTAGAGATGCGCGCCATCCTCGATCGTGGGGCGGGTTTCAACGGCCATGGTACGATGATAAACCTTGACGAACGTACCTTTGATTCCTCGCCGGGTGCTGTTCGGTAACCCGGAAAAGGCCAGTCCACGAGTTTCGCCGGATGGCAAAAAGCTGTCGTATCTGGCGCCCGACGAAGGCGTGCTGAACGTCTGGGTCAGGACACTTGGCCGCGACGACGATCGCGCCGTCACCAACGATCGGCTGCGCGGAATACGCAGTTATTTCTGGCAGCCGGACAGCGAACACATCTTATATGTCCAGGATGTGGGCGGCAACGAGGATTTTCACCTCTATCAGACCGGTATCGCGACTCGCGCCACGAAGGACTTAACGCCGTTCGAGGGCGTGCGCGCGCAGATCGTCGCCGTCGATAAGCAGCGGCCCGACGCCATGCTGCTGGGACTCAACCGGCGCAATGCGGAGCTGTTCGACGTCTACCGCTTCCATTTTGCGAGCGGCGAGATGGAGCTCGATACCGAGAATCCCGGCGACGTAGGCGGTTGGACGGCCGACAACGACCTGCAGGTGCGGGCGGCCGAGGCGATGCTGCCCGGCGGATGGCACGAGATCCGCATCCGCGCCGGCGCCGAGGCGCCGTGGCGGCCCTTCCAGCGTTGGGGGCCGGAGGACGCCTCGGGCGGAGTGGCGGGATTTTCGCCCGGCAACGGCAGCTTGTGGCTCATTTCAAGCGTTGACGCCAATACCTCCCGGCTGCTCGAGGTCGATATCGCGAGCGGCGATTCCAAGGTGATCGCCGAAGATCCGCGCTACGACGTGGGCGGCGCCATGGAGCATCCGCGCACGCACCACCTTCAGGCCGTTAGCTTCGTGCGCGCCAAGACGGAATGGCGCATCCTCGATGAAACGATCCGGCCGGATTTCGAGGCGCTCTCCCGCGTTTGCGACGGAGAGTTTCAGGTGGTCAGCCGCGATCTCGACGACCGCATCTGGATCGTGGCCTATCTCTCCGACGACGCTTCGCCCGCCTATTACGTTTATCGCCGCGATTCGCGCCGCGCGGAGTTCCTCTTCGCCCAGCACCCCGAGTTGGCCCATTACAAGCTTGCGAAGATGACGCCGGTCGAAATAGCGGCGCGCGATGGTCTGACGCTGCCCGCTTACCTGTCGCTCCCGCCCGGCGTTTCCCTGCCGGCGCCTCTGGTGCTGCTGGTGCACGGCGGTCCTTGGGTGCGCGACATCTGGGGTTACAATCCGCTGGCGCAGATGTTGGCCAATCGGGGCTATGCCGTGTTGCAGGTGAATTACCGCGGGTCCACCGGCTACGGCAAAGCGCATCTCAATGCCGGCGACCGCGAGTGGGGCGCCAAAATGCACGAAGATCTGCTCGATGCCAAGAATTGGGCGATCCGCGAGGGATTCGCCGATCCCGCGCGGGTGTGCATCATGGGTGGGAGCTATGGCGGCTACGCCGTGCTGGCGGCCTTGACTTTCACCCCCCGCGAATTCTCCTGCGGCGTGGACATCGTGGGGCCTTCAAATCTTCTGACCTTACTGCGGACGATTCCGCCTTACTGGGCGCCCATGCGGGCCATGTTCGACAAACGAGTCGGCAACATCGACACCGAAGAAGAGTTCCTGAAATCGCGCTCGCCGTTGTTTCAGGCCGGCCGCATCGAGGCGCCATTGCTGATCGGGCAGGGCGCCAACGACCCGCGCGTGAAGAAGCAGGAAAGCGATCAGATCGTCGAAGCGATGCGCGCCAACGGCAAAGCGGTGGAGTATATCGTCTTCCCCGACGAAGGCCACGGCTTCGCGCGTCCCGAGAACAGCATGCGGTTTTGGGCCGCCACCGAAGAATTCCTTGCCCAACACCTTGGGGGCCGCGCCGAGCCGCCCTCCCCGGCCGAAGCCTGGAAATCTTTCACGGAGTAAACCGGGAAGCGAACCGCTTCCCATGTTCCCCGAAAGCGCTACTTGCGCACCGTCAAAATTGGCATAAACTGGTCGTGCCGGGTGTATTCCCGGACAACTTAACAGGAGATATGCCTCAAATGACGCTTGTAAAACGAATTGTACTCGTAGTGGCCTTGTTGACGGCTGCTGCCCCCGTAATCGGACTGGCGGACAATCCGGTTCCCACCTGCTGGCCGTGCAGCTCCGGTTCCGCGAAGTAGCCTCTTTGCGCCAAGGTTCTTGATGCTGACGCAACAAGCCCGTGACCCCGTTGCGGTGCGCGGGATAGGCATGAGACTGATCGTGCCGGGTGTATTCCAGGACAAGTTAATAGGAGATATGGCTCAAATGACTCTTGTAAAACGAATTGTACTCGTAGTGGCCTTGTTGACGGCTGCTGCCCCCGTGATCGGACTGGCGGACAATCCGGTTCCCACTTGCTGGCCATGCAGCTCCGGTTCCGCGAAGTAGCCTTCTTGCGCCGAGGTTCTTGATGCTAAAGCAAGAAGCCCGTGACCTCGTTGCGGTGCGCGGGATCGGCATAAGGCTAATAGTGCCGGGTGTATTCCAGGAGAAGTTGATAGGAGATATGGCTCAAATGACGCTCGTAAAACGAATTGTACTCGTGGTGGCCTTGCTGACCGCTGCTGCCCCCGTGATCGGATTGGCGGACAATCCGGTTCCCACTTGCTGGCCATGCAGTTCCGGTTCCGCGAAGTAGCCTCCTTGCGCCAAGGTTCTTGATACTGAGACAATAGGCCCACCGACCCGCAGCGGTGTGGGCTATGAACGTCGAGCAGATCTTTTGGTATGTCTCGATCACGGCCGAGGCCGTGGCCTGTGGAGCATTCGTGTTCCGCGGCGTAGCGCTCAATTATCCATTTTTCACTTGTTATCTCGCCATTACCGCGTGCAGCGGCGTTGCTCTCCGGATGCTTAGCAGGTCCGTGGGTACGCATACTTATGCAAGGGACTGGATGATTGCCGAGCCGATCCTTCTCGCTTTCCTGGCGATGGCGACGGAGGAGATTGTTGGGAAAATACCGGAGCATTATCGCGGATTTGGCAGTTTTGGCCGCCGCAAATTGCGGCGCTTATTGCAGTTTGCGCTCGCCGTGGCTCTCATCTCGTCGGTCCTCGAAGCGGCGGGCCCGCATTGGACGTGGTCGTCGCTCAGTTGGCTGCCGTTCGTTATTGCGTTGCACCGCATCATTACGTCCACGCTGGCCGTGTACTTAATCCTGGTCGCGGTCTTCGTTTCGAACCTTCCCGTGCCGTTCCGGAGAAATCTGGTCGTCCATAGCCGGTTGCTGGCCTCCTATCTCGCTTTGCAAACCGCCGTGATGTTGTGGATCAACATCGCTGCCGGAGGGCGCGGAACGGACTTCAGCAATCTAACACTCCTGGGCGGCTCGACCGTTCTTTTCCTGCTGTGGGCGGCTCTGTTGACGCGCGTGGGCGAAACGCTCCCGGCGGCCAAAACGATGACTCAGGTGGATATTGTAAGAAACCAGCAGCGCGAGAAGGCCCTGCGCGAGGCGGCGCAACGATACTCCGACGGGCGACTGGGGTAAGAGCGACCGGGCTAGCGAACAAATATTGTGACGTTTAGCCCGATGGGCGGGAACGCGCCAGCGGCGAACAGGTTGACGGATTGCGGTCCAGTTTCATAAAGCGTTGGAACCGTGGCATTGATTTGCACGGCGCCTTCCACAAGCCCCGGGGCGTCTCCGGCATACTGCAGGTCTACAGCGAAGAGCGCGGCGCCGATATACATTCTTACCGGCGCGATCGGTTGCGCGAAAGGGCCGGCGGGAATCGATCCATCGACGGGCGTGGGCGTCATGGCGCCGATTCCCGTCACGAAAAAGCTGACAACGGAGCCCTGCGCGGCCGGGTTGGCAGCGGAGTTGACGGTCCCGTCCTGATTCAGCGCCGCGGCCGCCCCGGAGCCCGAGCCATCCATTGTGAAAATCCCGGGCGCGACTGCCGTTACCTGGGTCTGAAATGGCGGCAAGCTTTGCGCGCCGTTTGTTTCGATCTGGATGGCGGTCTGGGTCTGCCCCGCGATCTCAAAAGGAGCGACCAAGTTGATCTGGTTCGTCGAGACATACAGGAGAGGCGCAGGCACGCCGTCGATCAGCACGCGGGTGTTCCCGACCGTGGTGGCGACCTTCCCCGAGGTGTCGATGATGGCTCCGGCCGGCTGTTGCGGACCAATCGCGCGGCCAAACAAAGATACGATCTCTCCCGGCGCGATCGTAGAGCCGCGATAATTAGCGGCGTTCACCGCGCAGCGGATTCCCGGTGCGATTGGAGCGAGGATGTCGAGCCGGTCCAGGATTGCGGCGTCGCCCGCCAGATACACCACCCTGGCCGCATCCGCCGCGATTACGGCTCCAGTTGCATAACTGGAATAGAGCGGCGCCGTGCCTGCCGGGTTGAGCTGCACAAATATAAGGTTCCGCTACGTAATAGCCCTGAGGGGCCGAAGGAAAACAGGGCAGGATCGCGTTGGGCGTGGCCGGAATGTCCGAGTTATAGGTGCTTCCCATGACGAGAGCATCGCCCGCCATGTCCACGGCGACTCTGCCGGCCCGACCGCTTAGAAACGTCGAATAGGCCAGCTCGGACCCGCTGCTATTCAGCTTTCCCGCGAAGCCAGGGCCAAAGCGTGTCCGCAAGGCGCCCGGAGTGATGGGGAAATTGACGGACGAGTCATAGCCGGCGAAATACGCCTCGCCCGCCGCATCGATCCCCATCGCCAAGATGCCATCGTCTCCGCTGCCGCCGAATGCGGCGGAATACAGCAGCGCCGTTCCCAGTGGATTCACTTTCACGACGAAAGCGTCCGCGCTGCGCCCCGTTTCGTTTACGGCGCCAGGGGTGGTGGGAAAGGGCGTGAACGGGCCGTTCACCAGACCCGCATTGCCCGGCACGGAGGCGGTGAGTCCCGCCACATATGCGTTTCCCGCCGCATCGACCGCGAGCGCATTCGCCACATCCGCCAAAGACCCACCCATTAAAGTGGCATAAATCAGGCTGCCGCCCGTCGCGTTCAATTTCAGAACAAAGGCGTCCTCGTGTCCCAAGATTCGATTGGTCTGAAACGCGCCCGGTGTTGCCTGGAATGTAGTCCCATACGCCGTGCCCGCAACAAAGACGTTGCCGGCGCCATCTACGGCTATGGCGGCTCCTTGTCCGTCCGGTAAATAGGTCGAAAAGACCAAACCACTGCCCGCCGCGTTCAACTTGGTTATGAAGCCGTTGTATAGCTCGATTCCCAGTGTTGTCTGCCACGCTCCCGGCGTGACTGGAAACGTTATCGAATCGGTATAGCCGGTGACATAGGCGTTACCGGAGGCATCGATGGCAATAGCAGTTGCCCCCTCTTGTCGTTCACCGCCGAGATATGTCGCGTAAACAAGACGCGTTCCGCTGGGATCGATCTTGGCGGCAAAGGCGTGGGAGCAGGGAAGGGGCGTGCCCGGAAGGCCGCTTTGTCCGGGAATAAAACCGCATTGGGCGGGAATAAAGGTCTGCTGAAAAGGCGCCGGGAGTCACCGGGAAACTGGGAGATGTAGTAGATCCGGTGACGTAAACATTGCCCGCGGGATCGACAGCCGACGCCGTAATTTCTGTCAAGGGTCCAAAGATGCTCTGAAAACTTGTGCCTTGCGCCCATGCGGGGGAGCAGAGCGCGGCGGCAATAATAAGGATACGGCGAAACACGCGTTCGTTAACCTGTAGTTTAGTCCATGATCCAGCGCCGCACATTTCTTGCGCTGCCGGCTCTCTGGTTTCTTCCCAAAGAAACCGGGCATGTGGAGGTCCCGCCACCCGTGCCTCCGCTCAACCGGCTCCTGTTCGGCGGCGATGTGATGATGTCGCGCTATGTCGGCGCGGTCGCCCACGCCAATCACGATCCCGCCGGGCCGATGCGCGGCATTGGGGCCCTGTTCGCCGCGGCGGACATTGCATTCATCAACCTCGAAGCTCCGTTTTCCGACCGCGGCAAGGCGGCGCGAAGCGGGCTGATTTTCAAGACCGACCCGGATATGATCGCGGCCCTCAAGCTGGGCGGCATCGATATCGTTTCGACCGCCAATAACCACGCCCGCGACTGCGGCGGCTACGGGCTCGCCTTCACGCTCGATTGGCTGGCTAAAAATGGCATCGCCGCGGTGGGGACCGGAGCGACGCCGGAGGCCGCGCACGCAGGCGTGGCACTCGAACGCCGCGGTATCCGGTTCGGGTTTCTGGCCTACACCTTCGACCAGTCGAACGGCAATTATAAGGATACGGACGAGCGCATTGCGATGCTCGATCCGGCCCGCGCCGCCTCCGACATACGGGAGCTGTTGAAGCGCGCCGATGTCGCGATCGTGTCGATGCACGCCGGCACGGAATACAAGCCCCTGCCCAACGAACGGCAGCGGCAATTCGCGCGCGCCGCCATCGACGCCGGCGCGAAAATCGTGGTTGGCCACCATCCGCACGTCGTCCAGCCGATCGAGGAATATGGCGGCGGCGTGATCTTCTATTCCCTCGGCAACCTCATCTTCGATCAGTTTCAACGCGCCGAGACGCAACGGGGCCTACTGGCGGAAGTGTTTTTCGCGGGCCGGACTCTTGCGAAATACAACGTCATTCCGGTGGATATCGGCAAGACCGGCCCCCGGCCGCGGCCCCTTATCCTGGCACCGCAAGCTTGAAACGAGCCGCAAGCTTGAAACTCGCCGTTGGTATGTTGGGGTCTATCAGGCAACTGCGCCCCGCTGGCCCGCCTAAGCCTAGTCTGAAGATTCGCCATTTTTCGACCCGTTAACAAGCGCATCCCCGTTAACAAGGGCATCGTTGACCAGCGCATCGAGGCTTGGCGAGCTCGATCCCAGAAAACTCCCATACGAGCCTTCGATGTGGGACCGGATCGCTTCACGAATCGTCGTCTCGTTGCCGCTTCGGAGGGCCTCGACCAAGGCTTCGTGGGACTTGGTCGTGCGGACATCCACAAGACCCTTCTCTTGCAGGACGCCCAGAAACGCGAATAACGGAGTGGTCAGTTGATCGAGCGTGCGAAACAGGATCGGACTCCTGGCCTGCTCCCAAACGAAATGGTGGAAGCTAAGATCCGCGACCGTCAGATCGTGATGGCTGCCGCGGTCGATTGCCCTCTGGATGGACTTGCAGATCGCCGAAAGCTTCTTAAGCTCGGGCTCTTGCATTTTGCGGCCGGCCGTGATGAACGCCAGTTCTTCGAGCACAACGCGCATCGCGAGCCGGTCGCGAACCTCGTCTTGCGTAAAGCTGGTTACCGTCGTTTTCCGGTTTTGTTCGCGCACCACCAAACCGGCCTGTTCCAGTTGCACAAGCGCGCCGCGAATGGTGGCCTGACTGACGTTGAACATTTCGGCCAGATGCAGTTCGCGAAGCTGCTCGGCAGGTTGGAATTTGCCCGCGAAGATTGCGTCCTTGATTCTGTCGAATACCTGTTTCGAGAGCGAGTCCGAGAGGACCGGCTTCACGAGTTCCGCTTTCGGCATAGAATTGGTCCTAGTAATATCCTGCCATCCGCGTACTCATACGATCCATTTCCTCGATCCACGCGGCCGGGAGAGGACGGCGAAGCGCCTCGATCGCGTTCTGAACATGCGCCACTGTTCGCGCGCCGATGAGGACGCAATCGACGAGTGGGTTATGGAGCGCCCAGCCGAGCGCGAGCCGCGAGGGGCTACTGCCCGTTGCCGCGGAGAGTCGTCGTAGGCCGGCCGCGATCCCGAATTTTTCGGGTGAGAAATAGATCTTCGCATGACCCGGAATCACGCTGAAGCGCGATCCTTGCGGGATCGGCGTCTGCGGCGAATATTTGCCGGTGAGAAAGCCCGCGCCGAGCGGGCTATATGACATCACCGCGATTTCTCGCTCGCGGCACAACGGCAGCAGGTCCGTTTCGATGTCTCGCGCGACGAGATTATAGATGGGCTGCGTAACCTCCAGAGCTGCAATTTCGAGAGCGGCCGCGAGCCGATCCGCGCTGAAGTTGCTGCATCCAGCGCAACGGATCAGGCCCCGTGCGATCCCATCTGTGAGAGCCGCCAACGATTCTTCGAGTGGCGTGGCGGCATCGTAGCGGTGCAAGAGATAGATAGCGACAGAATCGAGTTGCAGGCGTTCCAAACTGCGATTCAAGGCTTCCTCGATTCCACGCCGGTCAAAACGGAGGCTCGCCTTTGTCGCAATCGTCGCCTGCTTTTCCAAACCCCTGGTCCGCAGCCATTTGCCCACAATCCTTTCCGAGGCGCCTCCGCCGTAGGACTCTGCTGTATCGTAAACCGTGATGCCGTTTTCCCACGCGTAATCGAGGATCTCGAGGGAGAGATCCTCGCTAATCTCGCGCCCGAACGTGACGCAGCCCATTCCGATGCGGCTGAGCGCCGGTTTCATGTTGAAATCAATTCGCGCGATTAGAATGCATAGCGCAGCACAATTTGCATAATCCGCGGCGGGGCCGTTGCGGTGATCACTCCGAAGCTTGCCGGAGATTCCAGGTTCACGCTGGGCGGGCTCCACTGCGTATGATTCAGCGCATTGAACATTTCCCATCGCAATTCTAGCGATTGCCGTTCGGTGATGCGGGTGTTCTTGAAGATGCCGATATCCAGATTGTTTATGGCCGGGCCGGTCAGCACGTTGCGGCCGGAATTTCCCACGCGGCCCGCGACTCCTCCCGCCGGCAGCAGCGCGAAGGCGCTCACGTCGTAAAATTCGTCGATTGTTTGATCTCCCGGCAGATTGCCGTTAGCGAGGCGGTCCGGGCGCGCCGAGCACGCCGTCGAGCAGGTCCCGATGCGGGATAAATTCATGCTCGGGGATTGCGGAAGCCCATTTTGCAGCACCATAATGCCTCGCGCGCCCCAACCCGAGACAAGGCGGTTTACCAGACCGTTTGCCCCGCTCAGGAATTCGCGCCCACGGCCGAATGGAAGCGTGTATTCGTACGCCGCCGAGAAACGATTGGCTGCGTTGAAGTCGGAGGGCCCTTTGCCGTCGTTTTTGTCCAGCGGGTCTACCCACGCTCGATTCGAAATGAACCCCGATCCGTCGTCGAGCGACTTTGAGCGCGTGTACGCAATCAGGTAGGAGAGGTTATGCCAGCCCCGTTCTTCAACCTTGACGGCCCCGCCTTCGTAAGACGAGTGGCCGTACGTATCGAAGTTCTGAATGCGTGCGAAGGAAGGGTAGGGAAGCAATTGCTGAACATTTCCCGGTCCCGCCGGCCGTGCGTCGATATTATCGAACAAAATCAGATGTTCTCCCGCCACGCCCTGGTACGTGGCCTCGATCACCAGCGAACGGGTTAATTGACGCTGCAAGCTGAAATTCCACTGGTGCACCTGCCCGTATGGGAAATGCCGCGAGATGAACGGAAAAATCGTCAGGGGCGCGTTGGCCAGCGCCTGCTGCGCGGAAACGTTTCCCTCCGGGTTGTACCCCAGGTTCGGAATTTTCGGGTCGGCGGTCCAAATCGGCCGCAGCGTGTTCGGCGCGAAATCGTTCGAGGAGGCGAGCGACTGGATTTCCGGAGCCGCGTAGAACATTCCGTATGCCGCTCGCATCACCCACCGCGGCGACAGTTGATACGCTAGGCCCAGGCGCGGCGCGAAATCCAATTTGTTGGTGTCGTACGGACTCAAGTGATTCACGAAAGTGACTTTGATATCGGGCCGGATATTGGTGTAAAAATCCTGAATGGCCTGTTTGTTTGCGATTGAATTCGAGAGCACCATCGAGCCGGTACTCGTATTCCAGTCCACCCAGTTGTTGCCGGATTGTCGCAAGGCGCCTTCCATCTCGTAGCGCAGGCCGAAGTTCACCGTCAGCTTGGGCGTCAACTTCCAGTCGTCTTGTACGTACGCTCCGACGAAGGGAACCTTCGAGTCCCAATCCGTGGCGCGCGCGGTCTTGTTGACGCTCGAGGCGTAACCCAGCAGAAAATCCGCCACGTTATTACCCGTATACGCGTTCGCGAACGTCGTTCCCCCGCTGCCACCCGTATAGAACATGTATTCCCGGATGCTACGCGCGTCAATGCCCGCCTTGAAGGTGTGCGCGCCCTTGTTCCACACCATGGACTCCTCGAGTTGAAAATTGTTGTCGGTGCGGTAGCTGGGCGTGCTTTCGTTGGGCATCAGGTATCCGGGAATGGAGATGGATGGAGCCGCCCAGAACAGTGGATTGGTATCGGCCAGAGTGTTCGTGATGCCGGACGGCGTTAACAAATTATTCGTGAAGGAATTGAGCGTGGCGTTTTGGTTCTGGTAACGCGCATATCCCAGGCTGAAGTTGTTCAACAGTGTGGGGCTGAACACATGGCTCCAGTTGACGCTGGCATTCTGCGCCATCAGAGTGAGCGTCGTTCCGCCGGAATTCGCGGGCGGCGGAAGCGCCGGCGGCGTCGCGCTCGCTTCGTCGTTAATGAGATAGCGCGCGTAGATCGTATCCTTCTCGCTCAGGTTGTAGTCCACGCGTCCCACGCCGTTGTCGCGCTGCGCATGTCCCGAAGGAACGGAGTTAAAAATGAAGTTGCGCGTAGCCGATCCCGGATTATCCGGAAGCGGCACTAGCCCTAGAATGTACTGCGAGATAGGACTGATCCGCGAACTGGGAATCGTGTTATTGGGGAATGGGCTGCCGTTCAAGGGATCGATAATGGGCGTGCTGAATACCCCGCTTCGCTGCGCTGGCGTGAACACTTGGCCGACCGGCGGATTGCCCGTTGCCGCTTGACGGTAACCTTCGTAATTTCCGAAGTAGAATAGCTTGTCCTTCCGGATGGGACCGCCCAGCGATGCGCCGAACTGATTGCGCTTCAGCGGACTTGTCCCGTTTGAAAAGAACGGCCGCGCGTCCAGATCGTTGTTGCGGAGGAATTCATACGCGGACCCATGCATTTCGTTCGTCCCGGATTTCGTCGCGACGTTGATGATGATCCCGCCGCCGCGGCCGAACTCCGCCGGCGCGTTGCCCGTCTGCACTTTGAACTCCTGGATCGAATCCACCGGCGGGCTGACCGCAAAACTGTTTCGCCCGTCTTCTTTGTTGTCCATGCCGTCGATCTGGTAATTGTTGTTCTCCGGCCTGGCCCCCGCTCCGGCCGGCACAGAGCTGCCGCGGTCGATCTCCGTGCTGCGAAAATCATTGGTAGCCGGCACCGCCATCGGCGCAAGGTAGGCAAGCTGCAAGAACTGACGCACGTTGATGGGCAGATTCTCGACCTGCTTGTTCTGGATCACCTGGCCGACCTGAGTGCTTTCCGTCTCGAGCAGGGGAGCCGTCGAGTCCACCGATACGGTCTCCGTCGCGGAACCGATCTCCAGACGGAAATCAAGGCTGCGGACTTGTTCGATATCAAGCTTGATATTGCTTTCCACCGCGCTCTTGAAGCCCTCCCTCGCCGCCGTGACCGAATACAGGCCCACCGGCAGCGACGGCGCCGTATATTGGCCCAAGTCGTTGCTGATAACCACGCGCGTCAGTCCCGTTCCTTGATTGGCAACGCGCACTTCCGCGCCCGCGATGACCGCCCCCGAAGGATCGCGTACGCTCCCCGTGATGGATCCCGTCGAATTCTGGGCCCAAGCGCCGCCTAGGGACAACAAGGCGCTCATGAGCGAAAAATATCTCTTGTGAATCTGCATGTGCATCTCCTGCTTACCGGCTCCTCGCGCCGGATCTCTCCGTGACCCATTCCAAATTGAAGCGGGCAAACGTAATTCGTTCCGCCGGGTTCTTTTCCCCGCGCTCGTACAGCACGCCGATGTTGCCGTCGCGCAGCGGAATAACCGTCGAGTAGGCGGCTGGTCCGGCGTAAATGGAACGCGCCACGGGCCAAGTGTGCCCCCCGTCATAACTTAATCTCACCGTCAGGTTTTCGCGCTTATCGCTCGCGGCGTTGGTAAAGACGATGAAGTCTTTGCCCCGCCAGACATACCTCGTGATTCCCGCATTGCAGCCCGGGTCGATCAGCGCCGGATCGAGTTGTGCGCCGGGCAAGGTCACTCCGCCGTCTGTCGACCGCGCCACCGCGCGCGCCTTTTTTCCCGTCCGCATGTTTTGTAGAATTATTCCGTCCTTTAATTCCACGTTGTGGCTCTCATCGGTTCCGGCCGCCGCGGGCTGGCCGACTTTCCAGGTCAGCCCATGATCGTCGCTATAGGCATTCCGCGCGCGAACAATGCCCTGGCCGTCGCGGACCACCATGGGTATCAGAAAGCGGCCGCCGCGAGTCTGAATGTCCGTGCCGGACGTCGCGAACATGGCCTCCCAGGCTGGGTCCTTCACGCGCGGAGTCAAATCGACCGGCTCGGACCATGTCGCGCCCCCGTCGTCGCTGTACATCGCGTGCCACTGCAGCGTATGAGATCCGGTTCTCTCGCCCCCCTGCGCTTCTCGAAAACCGATACCGGGAGGGCCGTAGGCATGGAAACACCACACGCGGCCCGTGTCGCGATCGAGCAGCAGGGAGGCGTCCCCGACGCCGCCTTCCTTCACCTTCACAATGATCTTTGCGGGCGACCACGTTTTGCCTCCGTCAAAGCTGCGGCGCATGACCAGGGCGATACGCGCCGGTAAATCGTGCGCGCTGTCCCGGCGCGCGTCGGCGATGGCGATCAGCGTTCCGTTGCCGGTCTCAATCAACGCCGGAATGCGATAGCTGTGCACCCCTGCGTCCCCTTGGCGGTATAAATCGATCTGTTCAAAGAATGGGGGTCGCCCCGCCGCCGCAGCGATGGAGAGAAGCGTTGGCAAGGCGAGTTTCAGAGCAAACCGCATAGAATCTTCGCTGGAAATATTATCGCGAATCGATAACACAAACTATCATGGCGTGGGCCGGCCTGTCAACGAAAATTATCGCTAATCGATATTTTTCGTGCTAGAATTCACATCATGACAGCCTTTCAAGGCATTATTCCTGCGATCGTGACCCCTCTGGACAGCCGTGAACGTTTCAATCCCGAAGCCTTCGCCCGGTTAACGGAGCGTCTCTATAGCGGCGGTGTCCACGGGCTATACGTATGCGGGCAGACCGGAGAGGGACTGCAGCAGACTCTCGAGCAGCGCAAAGCCGTGGCGGAAGCCGCCGTGCGACTGTCGCCGCGCGGTAAAACGGTCATCGTCCACGTTGGGGCGCCTTCGACGGCCGAGGCCTTGGAACTGGCCCGTCACGCTTCGGGTGGCGGAGCCCACGCGATCAGCAGTCTGCCGCCCTCGGGAAGCTATTCATTCGCCGAAATTCGTGAATACTATCATTCCCTTGCGGCTGCGTCGGACATCCCGCTCTTGATCTATTACTTTCCGTCGATGGCGGCCGCGATCCAGACTACAGCCCAGATACTGGAGTTATGCCAAATCCCCAACGTCGTGGGTCTGAAGTTCACCGATTCGGATTTATTCAGACTGTGGTCCATTCGCCAGACCGGCGCCGTGGTATTCAATGGAGCGGATGAGATGCTGGTCGCGGGCCTCATCATGGGCGCCAACGGAGGTATCGGCAGCGTCTACAATCTGGTCCCGGAACGCTTCGTTGCCCTCTATCAATATGCCGCCGCCGGACGCTGGGAGGAGGCGCGCGGGATTCAAAACCAGATCAACGAGCTGATCGCAGTGATCTTGCGATATCCCGTTCACGCCGCGATAAAAGCGATGCTCTCATGGTCCGGAATCGATTGTGGAAAATGCATTGCGCCGCGCCGTGAGTTGGCCGATGACGAGCTTTCCGATTTGCGGACGCGGACCGCGGCGACCACGCTCGGACGCAAGCTTTTCACTCTTGAAGCGCACGGATGACCGTGCGTGGATGGAAAGGCGGCAAGGCATCCACCGGTTACAAGTGGGTGGTGGTCGCCCTGCTCTGGGTAGTCGCACTGCTCAACTATCTGGACCGGCAGGTGATTTTTGCCGTTTTCCCTCTGCTCCAATCCGATCTGCGCGTCTCTAACTTTGAGTTGGGGTTGCTCGGCACGGCGTTTCTATGGGTGTATGGGCTACTCAGCCCCTTGGGAGGCTATGCCGCCGACCGCTTTAACCGGCGCTGGGTGATCCTGCTCAGTCTTGCGGTCTGGTCCGCCATTACATGGTTAACGGGCCATTGCCGAACGTATGGCGAGTTGCTTACGGCGCGCGGTTTGATGGGAATCAGCGAGGCCTGTTATCTTCCTGCGGCGCTCGCCCTCATCGCGGATTATCACGGCGAGGAGACCAGGTCACGCGCCACGGGGCTGCATCAGAGCGGACTGTATGCGGGCATCGCTCTCGGAGGATTCGGGGGCGGGTGGATGGGCGATCGCTACGGCTGGCGCGCCGCCTTCACCGTGTTGGGAATCGCCGGGCTGATCTACGCCGTTGTCCTGACCGGCGGACTGAAGGAGGCGCCGGACCGCCGCGCCCAGCGGTCCGAATCAGCCCGCAAAAAAATTTCTTTCATCAGCGCGGTCGCCCAGTTGTTGAGCTCCCGCAAATTCCTGGCGCTTACAGGCGTAAACAGTTTGGTCTCGCTCGCCTATTGGTGCGTCTACACCTGGCTCGCGATCTTCCTCTATGAGCGCTTCCGCATGAGCTTGACGGTGGCCGGGTTTTCCTCCACGTTTTATATCCAGGCGGCATCGTTCGCCGGAATTCTCCTCGGCGGGTGGCTTGCCGATCGCTGGGTGCGGTCCAATCGGCGGGGAAAAATCCTGACCCAGACGATCGGCCTGGCGATTGCCGCGCCTTTCTTGTTTCTCGTTGGAACCACGGCTTCCCAAGCGATTCTCCTGATTTGTCTGCTGCTGTTCGGGCTTGGCCGGGGATTCTTCGATTGCAATCTGATGCCGGTTTTGTGTGAGATCGTTTCTCCGCACCTTCGCGCCACGGCCTACGGGTTCCTGAATCTCACATCGTGCATCGTGGGAGGCGCCATGGCCGCCGCCGGAGGAATTTTTAAGGACACCATCGGTCTCGGCGGCGCGCTGCAATTGTCGGCGGCGTTGCTCGCCGTGGCCGCCCTGTGGTTATGGACGTTACGCCTTCCCCGCCACGATCCGCCGCAGGGCGAAAATAGTGGGTGGCCATCCGCCTATGATCCAACCGGCTGAGGAATACGGCCCGACGTTGCTTTGCGCCGGTGGAGCGCAAGCTTGAAAACCGCGCTGGTCCTTTCCGCGGGCGGCATGTTCGGGGCGTATCAGGCGGGCGCATGGTCCGTCCTGGCGGATTGCTTCGAGCCGGACCTGGTTATCGGAGCTTCGATCGGCGCAATCAACGGCTGGGCCATCGCCGGAGGCTGCGCGCCGCGGGAACTGATGGACCGCTGGCTGAGTCTTGAATGCGCCGCCAAGTATCGCTGGCAGCGGCCGCGCGCCCTGCACGGCGGAATCCTCGATTGCGCGCCGCTGATGCGGCAAGTTGAGGAGATCCATGCCGCCTACCGTCCCCACGTCGACTACGCCGTCGTGGTCACCGATCTGGGCCGCCTTCGCCCCTGGATCTTCCGCAACGAGGAGGTCACGGCGGAACTGCTGAAGGCCACCACGGCTATTTTCGGACTTTTCGAACAGGTGCGCGTCGGAACAACGCTCTATTCGGACGGTGGCCTTCTTTCGGCCCTGCCGATTTGGGCCGCGGCCGAGCTGGGGGCCGAGCGCGTCATAGCCGTCAACGCCTTGGCGCTGCTTCCGGGCCTCATCCCCAAAACCTTCGTTCGCATTGTGAGATCTCTGTCGCGTTTCCGTCCCGTCGTCCCCGAGAACATCGAAATTATCGAAATCGCTCCTGCGGGCGTCCTCGGAAGCGGCCGCGACACTCTGTGCTGGTCGCGTTCGAATGCCGAAAAATGGATCGAGCGGGGCCGCCGCGATGCTCTCGCTCAAGAACACTTGATTCACGCGTGTTTTGAGCGAAAATAGACTCAAGTCAATTTCATGCCGGTCTACCAGATCCATCGCCTCAAAGAAGCTCCCCGCCAGCAGTTCCGTTGGGCGCCTCACAGCAGCGGAATGAGCGTGGTCAAGCCCAAGGACTACGAGCCGGGAGCGCCCGTCGAGGCCGCGACCCCCTACGCCGCCTGGATCGCGCTGCGGGAGTCTAACGCGCCCCTCAACATTGGTGACATACTGGAAGCAGGGGGGGATCTCCGAATTTTCAAGTACGTCGGGTTCGAGGAGGCTCGCTGGTTTGCACCGGAGCCGGCCGAGGCGGCGACACTTGCGGGGACCGCCGCAAGCGGCGCGACACCGTAGCAAGACACCATAGCCACTATGTCTTCTGACCGTAAGGTCGAGTACCTGAATTCCTTCGCTCTCGTAAGCTACATCCCGGAGCCGCTCGCCGGCTTCCTGGACCGCTTGCGTTGCGAGTTGGTCCCGAACTGTTTTCTACGGGCCCACGTGACGATTCTGCCGCCGCGCCCGCTGGAAGCTGCGCCCGAAAAGGCTTGGCTGCAACTGCGCGAGGCCGCTTACGATCTGAAGCCGATCGACCTGGAATTGAGCGCCATCGAGATTTTCCCCGTTTCCGGCGTTGTTTACGCCGCCGCCGGACGCGGACACGAGCAGTTGAAAAAGGCGCACGACCTTCTCAACACTGGCAAGCTGTGGTACAACGAACCGTACGAGTTCCATCCCCACATCACATTGGCCCAGAACCTCACCTCCGATCAGGTCGACGAATTGAGCGAGGTCGCCCGCCGCCGTTGGGCCGAATTTGGCGGCAGCCGCGGGTTCCGCATCGAGACCCTGACATTTGTGCAGAACACGCTCCGCCACGGTTGGCAAAACCTGGCCGAGCTGACGCTCGATAGCCCACAGCTCGTGCATGCCTGAGCCGCTAAAATCGATTCGGGATTCCGAGCTTCGAAGACGGGAACGGGCGCATCCGCAAGCGCCCTGACGGCGTCGGCTGCCACGCATGGCGCTGTTATCACCGTCGCTCTGCCCCGTGGCCCGTCTCCCCAAGGCAGTGTCCCAAGGATTTGACCTCTGTCTCCGCCTCGCTGCTTTTGCCCTGAACGGAAAGAACCCTGGCGAGCAGGTTGTGGAGCCGGCATTCGTTCGATGGCAGCGCTCCCTTCAATATCTGAGAAGCTTCGGTCAGTCGCCCGGCGTGATACAAGACCCGGCCCAATTCGAAACGCACGTCCGTGTCGTCTGGCTCCAGCCGGAAAGCCTGCTCCAACAGCTGCAGGCTTTCGGAACTCCGCCCTTGTTTGAACAAAAACACGCCATATGCAAGGTAGGCCCGGTACGTGTTTGCCGGCAGCTCCACGGCGCGGC
Organism: Bryobacterales bacterium; assembly: GCA_963838885.1. Classification (GTDB taxonomy): domain Bacteria; phylum Acidobacteriota; class Terriglobia; order Bryobacterales; family Bryobacteraceae; genus JAICMB01. The sequence goes on from CAWITB010000027.1 coordinate 80,266, forward strand.
GATAGGCCTTCTCCGCATCCCAGAACTGGCTGAGGCCTTCGTAGGCAAGGCCCAGGCCTACATAAATCCGGCTCTGAGCGCCGCCCAGATCGAGCGCTCGCAAGAATGCTTCAACCGCCCGGTCAAAGCGGTTTTCATCGCAAAAGGAGCGGCCCAGGAAATACCACGTCTCCCGATCGCCCGGATCGATGACGAGAGCTTGATCGAAGCAGTCCTTCGCCAGTTCCCATTGCTGCTGCTCTGTATAAATGCGTCCCGCGAGCGTATAGGCTTTGGCGTAGCGGTCATCCAGCGTGATTGCCCGCTTCGCCTCTTCTAAGGCCTCGCGCAATTGGCGCATATTCAGAAGCGCTGCGCCCAGATACGTCCGCACGTCCGCGCGATCCGCATACTGCGCCAGATACGCGCGATACAAGCGAACGGCCTCGGCCGATCGCAGCGCCCGATAGTTTGAGTTCGCCTCCTCTAACAGCCGCGCCGCTGAATTCTGCGCCGGCGCGGGCTCTACGGCGCCCGCCATCCCCAGAAGCAGAATTATGCAGCCGTCGAGAAGCGGCACCTTCGTCTCACGCTACGGAGCCTTTGTCGACGCGCGCTTGGCCACTACATAGTCAAAGGCTCCCAGCGAGCGGCTGAACTTCGCCGCGGAGAGCGACGGCGGCAGTGGCTGGTTCTTCAGCAGGTCCGTCGCTTGTGCGAAGTCCGCGGCTGGCGCGTCCACTTGCACTTTAGTGACACGGTTTGACAAGTTCACCAGCACCAGAATCTCTTCATCGCCCTTTCTGCGAAGGAAACTGACCACCTCGTCCGGGTTGCTGTTGTGTACCCATACCAACTCGCCCTCGGTAAGGGCCGCTTCGTTCCGGCGCATTTTAAGGATGCGCTTGTACACGCGGAGTTTCGCCTCCTGCACCCTCGCGAGACCGGTGCGCTCCTCCTCTGGCTTCCAGATCTCCCATCGGATAGCAACATGTGACTGCTGTTGAGGAGGAGTACAATCGCCGATTTCCTCTCCGTTGTACAACAATGGAATTCCATCGAGAGTGAAATCAAGCACGGAAGTGGCCAGCGCTCCCTTTTCACTAAACACTACGTTCGCCCGGTTGCGATCGTGGTTATCGTTTAAGTGCAGGAAGTGGGCGCCGCGCGGGAAGGCGGCCTTCGCCTTCTCCCACTGTTGCTGAATGCGCTCGGCCGATTCGCCGTTTACCACCACCCCGGTAAGCGCCGAATAATACGGGAAGTTGTAACTGATATCGAAGGCCTTGAGCTGCTGCTCCGGAACGTCGGCTTCGGCCAGCATGATCACATTGGGATTGACTTTGTCCATCGCCTCCCGCGCTTCGTTCCAAAAACTCAAAGGCACGCCGCCCGCCACATCGGCGCGGAACCCGTCCACGCCCACATCCCGAACCCAATGCAGCATGTTATTGCGGAAATACTCGCGCACTGCGGGGTTAGTGTAGTCCGGCATCGGCGTGTGCCAGCGCGACATCTTCAGCGACCCGTCCGGCGTGCGCTGATAGAACCCGGGTTTGCACAGCAGGACATTATCGTTTGCGCTATGGGCGAAAACGATGTCCATAATCACTTTCAGACCCAATTTGTGAGCTTCCTCCACCAGCGCTTTGAGATTCGATTCCCTCCCGTACTCGGGGTCGATTCGATCGTAGTCCTTAATTTCATACGGGGTCGAAGGCCCGAATACGGACGGGTAGCCGTGAACGTTAAGAGGACTCAGGTAGACAATGGTTGCGCCGAGATCCGCAATATATGGCAGGTGCGCCGCCGTGGCTCGCAGTGTCCCTTCCGGAGTGAACGAACGCATCCACACCTGATAAATAATGGCTCGATTCAGAAAATCCGGAGCCGCGCGGGCATTTTGCGAGGCCACCGCCGGGTTCTGGCCCAGTAAAGAAATGCCGAAGGCCGGCATCAAACAGAGAGAAAGAAACGTTCGGCGTTTTATCATATTAATTTTCCGCGGCAAAAATCAGAATCTTATTGCAAGGTAAAGCTGTATTTTTCTTGGGTCTGCCGCCGAAGTCACTTGTCCGTAATTCGCGCTTGTAATGCTGGTGTTGGGGTCGCCCCAACGCACGAAGTTGAAAGGGTTATTCACATCGATCCGAAACTGCGCGCGCAGCCTCTCTTTGATCGGGAACGATTTGCCCAATGAAATCGACTCCGCCTTTTGCCAGAACCCGCGTACCCAGTCCAGAACCGGAGCGATATTGCCGAACTGGTAGGGAGGGGGAACGACAAAAGCGCCGGGAGCGAGATACCTGCTGACAGCCGGATCGAAGTCGCGCGGATCGGTGGTGCCGAATATGGGCGCGCCCGGCACGTAATCCGCGAATTTGGCGGCATATCCCAGAACCGAAAGATTGTTCGCCACGGCGAAGCTCAAGGCGTCCCCGGAACTGTAGCGCACGTAACCGGCGATGTTCCAACCGCCCGCCAGCTTCTTCAAAATTGAGTTGCCGGAATTGAGAAACTTCTTTCCCGACCCGAATGGCAACTCGTAGCTCCAGTTGAACACAAAAGTGAATGGCGGCGAATCGCCGCTGTAGACGATGGGCCGCACGGGCGTGTACTGGTCCGGTTCGAGCGTGCTCATGTTCTTCATCCAAGTAAAGAAGGTGAGCAGCGTGAGGCCGTTTGAGTAGCGCTTGTTCAGCTTCACCTGCAAGGAGTTGAAACGCGCACTGCCCACGGGATCGTTTTCCGATCCCGTTCCGACGGAGGTGTACTGCGGATACGGCATCAGCGCCTGGGCCACGGTATGCACACTCAAGTTCGGGAACGTGGAGAACGGCAGGGGGACATTGGCGGCGGCGGCCGCCGCGGATCCCGCCGGTTGCAGCAGCAGATTCCCCAGCGAAAGATAGCTGTCATTGACGAAGTTGAAACTGCTGCCCGCCGCTAAGTGCGTCGAATGGCTTCCGATGTAAGAGACATCGAGCGCCAGGTTGCGCATCAATTCGCGCTGGATCGCGAACGTCCAACTCAGAATCTGGGGCAGGCGAGTCCCTGCTGGAAGCAGCCAGGTTATGCTTTGCCCGTTTTGGAAATCCGGCCTCAATTGCGGAGGCAGGCTGTAGTTCTGCGGGAAGCCGCTCGTCCCCCAGTTATAGACCGGCGTGTAGTTATCCGCCGAGCTGAAGCTCGGCGACGCCGAGAAGCCCGCGGTATACCCGCCGGTGTCCGTTGCGTCGGAGTAATAGATTCCCGCCGAAGTCCGGATGACGGTCTTGGGCGTCACCGAGTAAGCCACGCCCAGCCGCGGACCGAAACCTTTCATCCACGTCTTGACGAACTGGTTCCCGGTGCGGCCCGGCCCGCTGCCGCCGAAAACGAGCGCGCCCGGGATGCCCACCGGATTCAGGACCGCGGGGCTGAAGGAACTCACTTCGCTGTTGACCTCGAAAGGCGCCTGAGCGACATCCCAACGGAGTCCGTAAGACAAAGTAAGATTCGGCTTAATCCGGAAGTCGTCCTGCGCAAATAAAGAATAGTGGCGGAACCGGTAGCCCGTCGTGTACGGTAATGTCGTGTTCGCATTCTGCAAGTCTCCCAGCAGAAAACTCGCAAAGGAACTGCCCCAGCTCGTCAGGTTCGGGGAGTCCGGCTGGCTGGTCATTTGATTACTGAAGGTAAAACGCCCCGGCGGTCGAGGATTCGTTACGGCTGTTGTTGTCATACCGCCAGTGGGAGCCCCCGAATTTCATGGTGTGGCGTCCGCGAATCCACGTCAGACTCTCGCTGATCGAGAAGCGCGTCTGAGCTCCCAAGCCGTTGCTGGTCAGTCCCATGTTGATGGGCGATGCCGTGCCGCCCGTAAAGCTGATCTGCGGAAATGCGCCCAGGTCGTTCGGCATTCCCGTGATGCCCAGCGCTTGGTCCCAACCCTTTCCCACGCTGGTGTTCGTGTACGGGTTTACGTAGCGGTCAACTCCCACGGTGAGATGGTTCAGCACCGTGGGGCTGAAAATATAGTCGTGATTGAGCGCGCCACGTTTGACTGGTTACGGTCTGCAGTTGAAAGCCTTCCAGCACGTCCGGCTCCGTGGGCAGCCCGGGTACGGCGTTGGCGGTGAAGCCCCAGCCGCTATTGTTGATGAGCCGCGGACGCCACTCATTCTGGTACATAACCGCGATCTTCTGTTTCGTCGAGAAACTGTGGTCCACTTTCGCAAGCGAGGTGAAGCTGTTGAAGTAGGGAAAGGCGCCGGTCCTGTTGTACCAGTTGTTCGCCTCGCTCGGAAGGTCCGGATTCGGCAGCAGCGCCGCGATCTTCGCTGAAACCGGACTGATGCGCGAGGCGGGGATAATGTTGCCCGGAAACTGCTGGCGAACAAAACTGCCATTCCCGTCCGGCTGGGTAGTCGCAGGATCGAAGATCGGAATCTGCGTTCCCGATGCGCTCACGAGATTGCTGAAGTTCCCCGTCTTGAAGGCCGCCGCCGGAACGGTCTCGAGGCCTCCGGCGCCGCCTTGCCGTGAATAGAACAGGTCTTGGCTGAAGAACAGGAAAGTCTTGTTGCGGCCGTCATAGATCTTGGGGATGTATACCGGGCCGCCAAATTGGAAGCCGCCTTCGTTAAGCCGCAGCTTCTGTTTCACGGGACCTTGGAAGAAGTTGCGGGCGTCCAAATCGTCATTGGCAAAAGTGTCATAGACCATGCCATGCAGGACATTCGTGCCGGATTTCATGTTGACGGTGGTGAACCAACTCCCAAACCCGCCGTACTCGGCGTTGAAGGCGTTGGCGACAACGCTGTACTCCGAAACCGCCTGCACGGTAGGCCCATTCTCCAGCACGGAGCCGCGCCGCGTGCTCCATTCGCTCGACGGGGCGCCGTCGATAAAAATCTCGGTGGCGCCCTGCAGCGCTGAATTCACGCGCCCCGACCACGATTCCGCCGGCTCATTGCTGTTCAAGCTGCCATTGCTCGAAGTGTTCCCGGGCAGGAATCGCAGGTTATCCGTGATGTTGCTCTTTTCGGCGAAGTTGAGCAGCGGCAGATCGTCGATGAACTGCTCCGTAAGGTTGTTGGGCGCGCTGGTGGCCGACACGTCCAGCAGCGGCGCTTCCGCGCTGACGCTCACGGTTTCGGACGTGGAGCCGATCTCAAACGTGAAGTTCACGCGCAGGCTGCTCTGGGCGTTTACTAAGATTGGTTCTCGAACAACCGTGCGGAAGCCCTCCTTACGCACCATCATGCGGTAGGACCCGATGGGCAGATTGGCTGCCAGATAATATCCCACCTCATTGGTCGAGAAATCCAGTTTGCTGTTCGTCTCGATGTTGACTACCTCGATTTGGGCTCCGGGAACCGCGCTTCCAGTCGGGTCCGTTACCGTCCCCTCGATGCTGCCGCGGTCGGCTTGCCCAAACGCAACACTGCTTGCCACCAAGACAGCCAACCCAGAGCCCGAACCGGAACCGGAATATTTTTCAGATTCATGGTCTCCTCCCGCAAACGCCCTCTCAGACTGCCGCTTTCCGAGAAAGCATGGATGAAGATTATATCCCAGAATTTAAGAAATTCAATGTCCCGTCGCTATGGCTTTTCGAACAGCTCGATCTGCCCTTCGGCGGCCGGCTTTCTTGCGTGGCTTACGTAGGGGGCTGCCCACCACGCCCAACACCTGTACCTCCGCAAGCGCCGCCTTGGGAACGAAAATACGCTGCTTCTGAGCGCCGGGGTCGGGCGGGACCACCGTAAATCCGTACGGCTCCCACTGCAGCAGGTTATTCGAAAGCAGCCCATCCATGACGTCCCCGTCGCGGAAGCGCATCCGCACCCAGATGCCCTCCATTTTCGGTCGCGTAGTGAACTGCCGCATATCCCGGCGGTCGTCACTGTGCTCGAAATCTCTGACAAATGATACGGTTTTGACTTCACCGTAAGGCAATACCAGGACCGTCCCGCCCGGAGTTAACAACTCAATCCCTTCGGCCAGTAAATATGTTTGCGAATTCACGAATCCGGCCAGGGTTTCCCGATCGAACCGCGCCACGAGCACTTTTTTACTGGTCGATCCACTCAAAATTAATGGTCCGTCCGGAAGATCCCCTTCCAAACATTTTGGCGAGTATTGTATCATTGGCACGATGCGCGAAGTAGCGCCGCTGACAGCCCGGGTGCAATCCTTTCTGGATTTTTGCCGCATTGAGAAGGGTCTCGCCTGGAATACCGTGGAGGCGTACCGGCGGGATCTGGAGCGATTTCTGGCCTTCGGCGACACTGCGGACGACCAATGCATCCGGCGTTACATCGATTCCCTCTATCAAGCGGGGTTGTCCAGCCGCACCATCGCGCGGCATCTGGCTACCCTGCGGAATTTCCATTCGTTTTTGCTCGAGCAGGGCGCTGTCAAGTCCGATCCAACGGCTCTTCTTCCCTCTCCCAAGCAATGGCAAAGTCTTCCTAAGTATCTTAATACCGAGCAGGTTGCGAAACTATTGGCCGCCCCCGAGCCGGCGCATCCCGCTGGTCTGCGGGATCGCGCCATGCTCGAATTTCTGTATGCCACCGGTCTCCGCGTATCGGAGTTATGCACCGTGCGCGTGGCGGAAGTCGAGCTGAGCCTCGGCTACGTCCGCATTCTGGGAAAAGGTAACAAGCACCGCCTGGTGCCCGTGGGCGCCGCCGCCATAGCGGCCATCGAGGAATATCTGAGGAGCGGCCGCCCGGCATTTCTGAAGCGCCGCGCGAGTCCCTATCTTTTCGTCACGGCGCGCGGCAGCGCCATGACGCGGCAGGGTTTCTGGAAGCTGCTGCGCGCCTACGGCAAGCAGGCCGGAATCTTCCATGGACTGACCCCGCACGTCCTGCGACACACCTTCGCGACGCATCTTCTCGAGGGCGGCGCCGACCTACGCAGCGTCCAGACGATGCTGGGGCACTCCGACATCTCAACCACGCAGGTGTACACCCACGTAGTCCGGGCGCGATTGCGAAAGACCATAGATGACCATCATCCCCGCGCATAACGCGAAATCTCCGGCGAGAGGGCCGGCCAATGAGCGACTTCATGTTTAGGCTCGAGAGCCACCTGAGCCCGTACCAGAGCCGGGTGGTGTCACAGGTGCAGGCCGCGGCGCTACAGGCCAATGCGGGCCTGTTCCTAACCGGCGGGACCATGCGCGATATGCTGGGCGGGTTCCCCGTCACCGAAATCGACTTCACGGTCGAGGGCGCGGCCGTCAAGCTGGCGCGCGCCGTGGCGGAAAAGAACGGCGCCGAAGTCGTGCGCGTAGACGAAACGCGCAAGAGCGCGCACCTGCTGTTTCCCGGCAATGTTCCCGTCAGCATCAGCATGGCGCGGCTGGAGAAATTCAACAAGCCCGGCGGTAAACCTCACGTGCAGCCGGCCAGCATCCACGAAGATCTGCGCGGACGCGACTTCACCATCAATTCCATCGCGCTTTCGCTGAGTCCGGCCTCGCGCGGGCTTTTGCTCGACCCCAACAACGGGGCCGGCGATCTCGATCATAAGGAGCTTCGCGCGGTCTCGAGCTACACGCTCTACGACGACCCCATACGGCTGCTGCGCCTGGTCCGCTTTCGCACGCGGCTCGGATTTACGGTCAGCGATCGGACCAAATCGCAATACGACAATGCCCGCGAAGCTGCGCTCGAACGGAAAATCGCGCCGGCGCCGCTGCTCGAGGAGTTGCGTCACATCGCCAACGAGTTGAACGTCGCCGACGTGGTCCAGGCACTGGACGAAGAAAAACTGCTGCCGTTATACTCGCCGGCGCTGTCCGGCCCGAAATTGAACATGGCGGGACTGCAGAAGCTCCAGAAAATCCGGCATCTCGCGCCCGTGGGCGGCGGCTTCTATTTCGATGCCTTCGGATTGTTTCTGACGGCGTTGACCGAGAAGCTCACGCCCAAGGAGAGAAGCGCGCTGATCGAAGCAACGTCAATGGAGAAGAGCGATATCGCGGAGTGGCAGAAGACGGAGACGCGGGCGAAGAAGCTTGAGAAAGACCTGAAGTCGCCGAAGCTGCAGAAGGCATCTCAGATTTATAACTTGCTGTCCAAGGCGCACGGAGATGAGATGCTGTTCATCCTATACAGGTCTTCGGAGCGCACCGCGCAAGACCGCATCAAGAATTACTTCCAGAAATATCTGCCCGCCGCGCAGGAGATCACGGAGCGTGACGTGGTGGCGGCCGGCGCCGAGACCGGAACGCCGAAATTCCAGAAGGTGCGGGACGAGTTGATCGCCACCCGCCTCGACTCGCGTCCCAAGAAAGTCGTCCCGCCGCCGGAGCCGGAAGCGCCCCCGGCCGGCCCGACGCCGCCGACACCGCCGCTGTCCCCGTTTGCGCGGAAGATTTAGCGTCTTGCCCGGCGTGGCGTTTTCAGTCGGTCGCAATGCCAAGTTGCAAACGCTCTCGACTCAGCCCAGCGGAGCTGAAGCGATTTATCGAAACAGGCGCTCGATGTCTCGCGATCCGTGAAGTACTCGCAGAATCTCGATCCCGTCTCCGTCCTCCAGGGGCGATAGAAAACGAGATACCCTTCGAAGCCCCGCACAGGCCACATACGGACCCTGGAAAATCGAGAGTTGCGGAACGCTCTCTGGGCGCCGATCTCGGGCATGCGCGCGAGTCCGTCGGCGGCAGCATGGAGCGCCTCGAGGAAACGCATCCACGCTGGCATTCTCACCAAAGAAAACAAAGTGTTCGATGATATCGCGCCGCGCGGCTTCGCGCCGAAGCACGCGCGGCATTAGCGTCAGGCCAACTTGCGGTACGTGAGTTTTTTCAGGCCATCGTTCTCGATGGCAATCCGATCGTGCGGCGTCCATTCGATTGGCGGGCCGCTATCCTCGGGCCTCTTGAAGCAAGTTTTCCAGTGGCCTTCAGCCTCGCCCGTTTCTTTGAGGAGCCGTACCGCTTGTTCAATGCTTCTTGGATGGAGTCGTACCGTCCCGTTTGGACAAACCCATTCAGAAACGCCTGTAGATCGGCGCGAAGTGAGATGTCCATATATTCCTCGCTGTCGCCCAGAGAATAACAAATGTTCCAAAGAGCCTTCAGGATCGCACAATTTATGGGTCTCAGCGCTGGCCCTATTGATGCCAGACCACTACCTTCTTGAAATCGTCAAAAACCCAAACTCGTTTGAAGAGCCCCATAGTGGTCAACTTCTCCAAAAGCGCAATGTGCTTTTCACACAACCTTCGGACAGCAGTTGCAGTTCCGAACCGAGGATCGAAGTGCAAAATCAGGTCGACAGGCGCACCTTCGGTCACATATTTTTTTGAGGCCTTGCTGGTGACTAGATCCACAAACGGTCCTTCCTGGTCGTACGAAAATCCACTGTCCAGCTTCCGCCGTTTTGGATTCACTTTCTGCGCCATTTCTTCGTGGATGATTTGCCCAAGTTCAAACCAATATCTCTGGCCTGAAATAGTACACAGGATGTCGGGATAGTGAGGATCACGATTCTCGGCGGATCCTTCATCAATCGGCAATCCAGACGAAGGGGCGAACGACTGAAAGACCAACATTTCCACAGCACGCTTTTTTTCAGCGATGTTTAGATTCGCGAACGGATCGGGTGGCAGTTGTACTTCTTCATCCACCACGGACTCTGCGATTACAGCTCCTTGTTCGCCGCATTTGTAAAGTGGACACTTGTACCTGCGACCCTCCCCAATCTTTCCGATGTACATGAACGGAAGTTCTGGATGATTCCCACGAGGCTGCTTCTTCCCATCCGTCTTTAATCGCTGTCCTCGCTCCTTAACGTGGTAGCCGAACATCAAGGGTTCGTAGCAGCGATCACAATCCGGCTTGGGACAAAACCATAAGAGATTTGTATTGGCGTTCACCGAAGTGTCACCGTATTCCACGGAACTCCATGATGAAGCAAGAAGCATCTTCACGCCGAGATGTCTATCGCAGTAGACTGTGTTGCTATAGTCGGGACGTTCCTTGCGACGTTCCTCTTCGAGCGACTCTTCAATGTCGAATATAAGATCGCCGGCGTTCTCTTTGGCAGACATGGCGTGTATCCTTGGTCACCTTCTTAGCAGCCGCTAATTAACCTCTTCCGCGCCTCAGGCTTTCTTCTCTGGCGTTAGGAAATGATGGGTATACTTCGGAGTCGGAAATCCGTAATCAATTTAAGGTGACTGGTGAGCCGGGCGGGACTCGAACCCGCGACCCTTTGATTAAAAGTCAAATGCTCTACCGCCTGAGCTACCGGCCCGCCGCGGTTCGAAGCGCTTCAGCTACGTCTCAATACTACCATCGCGAGGCAAAACTTCACGTGCGCATGCGCGAAAAGAAGTAGAAGCCGGCGAGCGCGAAGACGGCGTCGGGGGCCCACGCCGCCGCGGCCGCGGGCAGCAGCGCGACATCGCCGAGCTGTTGCGAGATCGAGTCGGTGGCCCAATAGGCGATCGCGATCGCGAAGCTGACGCCCACGCCCGCCATGGCGCCGCGGTTTCCTGTGAGGAACGCGAACGGAATCGATATGACGGCCATAATCAAGGCAAACAGCGGTACCGAGAATTTGCGATAGAACTGGACTTGCAAAGCGATCGTCTCCACCCCGCTTTCCTTCAGCGTTCGAATGTAGGTGGAAAGCTCCTCGAAATTCATCTGCTTCTCCTGCTTGACCTCCTGCAGAAACCAACTCGGCCGTTCGGAGATTTCAGGAAACGTCTCGGTCTTGCCCGTGAAGTTGTGAACCTGCTCGTGCCCGCCGGTCCAATCCCGCTCCCAGCCGTTTTCAAACACCCACGTGTTCAGACCTGGTTCCCAATGCGCCTTTTCCGCGGAGATGTGGCGAAGCAGGCGGAAGCTCTTCGGATCGAGCTCGTAAACCCTCACGCCGGACATCACCTTGTCCAGCGGATTCAAATAATTGTAGTAGAAGATTCGCGAGCCGTGTCCGAAAATCCAGCGCTTCTCGGGATTGAGGTAAGTCTGGGCCGGCTTCCCCTTGATCTCGGCGCGCAAGGCGTCCTGAATACGGTTCGCTTTCGGCAGGTAGGCGTGATCGAAGCCGAACAGGCCGGCGCTGAGCAGGCCCGCGGCCAGTAGAATCGGCACCGCCATCCTGTAGAGGCTTACGCCGCACGCTTTGAACGCCGTCACTTCGTTGTGCTTGGCGAGAATGCCGAACGTGATGAGCACGGTGACCAGCACGCTCACGGGCGTGGAATCGTAGATGAGCTTAGGCGTCAGGAAAAAGAGATATCGCAAGACCGTCGTCATCGGGATTTCGTTTTTGACTATATCGTTCAGCAGCTCAAAAAACGTGTAAACGAGGGTCATGAGCACGAAGCTCGAAAGCATGAGAAGAAAGTAGAACAGAAAACTTCCCAGTACGTAGCGGTCGACGATTTGCGCGAGCAGAGAGAAGCCCAGCCGCGGGCGCGCCGGGAAACGGGCCGCCTTCGCCGATGCTTCGCGCCCCCGCAAATACGCCAGCGCGTGATCCATCCAACCCCTCACGGCGGCGACGATATCGGCCCGGCCAGGACGTTCCATCCGCAGCAGCATTATAAGGCCGGCGACGGCGAAAACAGCGTTCGGAATCCAGACCGCGATTTCGGCCGGTAGCGTGTGCTGCTTGGCCAACCCGTTCATTGCGATCGACCCCATGTAGTAGAGAAACGCGAGCGCGGCCGTAAGGACGAAGGCGGTCGACCGGCCGCCCTTGCGCGTGGAGATGCCCAGCGGAATGCCGAGGAGCGCGAGCAGGATGCAGGCGGGGGGAAGCGCGAGACGATGCTGCAGCTCCAGACGCGCCTCGGTGCGCTGCTCCTCCGTCAACGCCGGATCGCGATAGGCGGCGCGGTACAACGGACGCGTGTCCATTTCCGTGTAGCCTTTAGCCTGTACTTCGTTGGGCTTGGTCGCCTGCAGAAGCTGCTCCTGTTTGGGAGAGCTCGTGATGTAATACTGCGCGACTTCCTTGCCGACCTCGTAGCTGTTTTCATTCAGCATGGAGAGCTGGATCAGGTTGCGCGGAACATCGGGGACGGCGAGAGCCTCGGTGGCGACCGTGATGCGAGGCTCATCGCCGCGGTCGTGCCCTTCGTTGGTCCGCTCTTCAGCGGGCGTCAGGTCGGCGAGGAAGATATTCCGCCAGCGCGCCACGGGTCCGGGAACGACGTCGCCGATGTATAAAATTTTGTTTGGAAACTGTTCTTCAAAAATGCGGGGCTGCACCTCGGCGGTCAACTCCGTCGCGAGCAGTCGATTGACGATCTGGCGCGTGCGCCACAGCGAATAAGGAGTGAGCCAGAGCGACGCCGACGCCGTGATCAGCATGGCAACTGTCGCGAAGAACAGAATTGGCGGTACGACCCTGCGGCTGGAAACACCGGCGGCGCGCATGGCGGTGATCTCGGCGTCGGTCGACATTCTGTTCAACGTAATGAGCACTCCAACAAGCACGCTCAGAGGAATCGTAAAGCTGAACGTGAAAGGGACTGCCAGAGCGAACAGATGCAGGACAGTAAGGGGCGGCGCCGCGCTGCGCACCAGCGTCTCAAAGAGCTTCCCGACGCGCTGCAGAAACAGCACGAATGTAAAGAGCACGGCGCCGAGGACCGAGCTTGTCACTACCTCCCAAAAAATCGAGCGGCTTAGAATTCCCATACTACGGGCTATTCAGTGACGAGAGGCGGAGGCGGCACGATCGGCAGGCTGGGCGTTTCGTCGAGGACCTGCTCCAATTCGACGTCTTCGATCAGCACGGATGGCGCGATCACGGTCGAATTTACGATGAAGCTCCCGGCCCCCATGAGCGCGAACGGGACGGTCGAATCCATGTAGTTATACACGTACGGCTGGTCCGAAGCGGCGGCGATGTCTTTCAAGGAACGCGTCGAAAGCCCGTGGAAGCGAACTCCGCGCACCAGATCCTCTCGTCCGTCCGGAAACACGCGATACACGAGCAACGGAGTACTGACCGGGCGTCCGCCGCCGGACATGGAGACGCCGCTGAACTCACGGCGCAGTTCGTCGATGCTGGCCGAAGATGGCCAGTCGAGCTTTCGAACGATAATGCCGTAAGGCTTGTTCCCTTGTTTCACAAGTTCCAGCAGTTTGCTTTTCATCTGCGCGGCGGACAGAGTTCGCGAGGCGCGGACGAAGAGGTTGCCGATACCCGGGGAGTCCTCGCCGTAGGAGCCCGGCAAACGCGCGTGGCCGTTAGATCCCTCGAAGCCTTTCAATGCGGGCGTGCGGGTGCGTAGAAAATCCTTCAAAACGCCATGCTCGACGATTGTGAGCGGCTTCACCTTGACGCCTTCAAGATCGTACTCGTATGCCCCGAGAAGACGCTGGCCGGCATACTCTTTTTGCGATGGATCGTCGACGATATCTATCCATTCCGGCAGGATCCGGGCGCCGGCGCGGCTTTCGAGCTCGCTTTGCAGGAACGGCGCGGGCCGGCCCGGCTCCGGCACGGGCTTGCGTTGCAGTTTCAGATTGTCGCCGAGCAACTGCCCGAACAACTGTGCCGCCGCGCGGCCTTCGAAAAGCACCGGGCCATCGTATGCGTTCCCCTGCGGCGCACGCGCCAGCGCGGTTACGTTCTCCGCCACCCGGGTCACAGCGCGGCGCGCCACGGCATCTGACGGGAGCCCAGCGGCATCGGGCGCGGCGAGCACCTCGGCATCGCGGATGGACGATCCATCGGCCGCCTGGGCGCGCGCACGGATGCGGAAGAATGCAACGTCGTCGGGCACGCGGACCTCGGCGCCTTCGGAATCGACGAAGTAATTCGTGGACTGGATGCTCTCAAATTCCAGGCTGGAGCTCTGCACATCGGGATAGGAAGCGAAAATGCCGGACAAATCCACAGTCCGTTTCTTCCACAAGGCCTCGTCGAGGGGCTTACGCGGCGCCGGCAGCGAGGCGCGGGCGGGCTCGGCCTTCGAAAAATCCGGAAGCGCATCCGGCAGGCTGACGTTTTTCAGCGCCGATTTTTTGCGTGCGATGCCTTCCTCCGCGGTTTTGAAGGCGCGATCCGTGGCCAGCCACAGGATCTGCCGCAAGGCGGAGTAATTCGCCTCCAGCGGCAGTTGCGCGGAGTCGTAACGCGCGCCTCCGAACGCCTCGGAATAGACATAGTTGGAGTTGTCGAAAGTATAGTCTCCGACCCGGACCTTCACGGATTGCGCCCGCAGCGGCGTCTGCGTCAAACCTAAAAGACCGCCCAGCGTCGCCGAGATCGAGACCGCGTCGGCGTCTTCGATGGTGTACTCGGCGTAGTAAAGCGGATCGAGACCGGGCAGGCTCAACTTTTTCGTGCGCTGCATCTCGTCTTTCATCGCTTTGAAAATAACGTCGTCGCTCTGCGCAAAAGCGGAGGCCGCCGCGGCCAGCAGCGTGAAAATCGACGCGGCGCGCTTCACAGCCCAGCTCCGGCGACGGGTCGCGGCAGCACCGGCGGCTTCTCCTGTCCGCGATCTTTCTTCTGAATCTCAATCTCCGATACCAACAGCGCCGGAGAGACAGCCGATACCGGCACGCTGCCCGATTCGGCCCCGCAGTATCCGTTGAATACTTCGGACCTGTTGGAGGTAGCGACGATCCTGGCGAAGCTCGCCAGAGGCGTGCCCACGATATCGACGCCGCGGACCAACTCGTCCGGGCGGCCATCGGGATAAACGCGATAGACGATCAGCGGCAATACCGTGAATGCCTGCAAGCCGCGCCGCTGCGTCGTCGTATAGCCCCCGGTGACCTGCTCGAAGTACAGTCCGTAGGGCTTGTTCTGGCGTTTGATCTCCTCGATCAGCATCTGGCGCAATTCCGCGTCCGAGACCTGCTTCTTCGACTCGACGATAAGATTCGATTGGCGCGATACGACCTCGTGGCCCGGCTGGCGCCGTCCGTGGCCGTTCGAGCTGGCGAATCCTTTCACGGGCGTCCGCGACATGAGAAACGTTTTCAAAATGCCATTGTCGACAAGAGTGATCGGGCGCGCGGCCACGCCCTCGTCATCGTACTCGTACCAGCCGTTCAGATCCTCCGGTCCTACGCTCCGCCTGGTTGGATCGAATACCACGGAGAGAAATCCCGGCAGAACGAGCGCGTTCAGACTTTTCGTGAAGGTCTGGCCCTCGGTATCGTCGCGTTGGCGATGCCCTTCGACGCGATGCCCGAAGATCTCATGAAAGAATACGCCGGCGGCGCTGCCCGACAGGATGGCGGGGCCGACGAACGGCTCGACCACGGGCGCGCGCATCAGATCCGTGAGGTCCTGTCCAACGTGGTTTACGGCCGCGACGATCGCGGGGGCGGTGGGCAAATGGGCGGGCTCGCTGGCCTCATAGCTCTGCGTCGCGACCAGATCCATGCCGTCGGGAGCCTTGCCCTGCGCCTGAATCGCGAGCGTCGTGAACGTACGGCCGTACTCCAGGCGGGAGCCTTCGGTATCGACGAAATACTTCGTCTCGCGAGTGACCACCAATGTGACGCCGGAGCTCAACACGGCGTCGTACTTGGCCAGCTCGGCCGACCATTTCCGCAAATGCGACGTCCACTCTTCTTCGGGAAAGGGGACGCGCGGCGGAAGCTCCTCGTGGATGGACGGCTTTTCAGACGAGAAATCGTCGGATTGATCGTCCGCGGCAAGCTTAATGCGCTCGTTTGATTTGATCTCGATCAGCCGCCGGGCGGCGGCGCGGTAAGTGCGATCTGTATTTAACCAGACCGTGCGGCGGATCGCGTTCGGAACGTCGTCGAGCGGAATGGGAGCGCCCGGCGTGAAGCGCGGACGCTGCCCTTGGACGATGTGATAATTGTCCAACTTCGGACTGCCCACGCGGACGGTGATGTCGAGGTAGCGGCGATGCGATTTGCTGTTCGCGAGCAGAGAACCCATGCCAGCCGTGATCGCCTGCGTCTCCTCCTCGGTCACCTCGTACGCCATGAAGTAAGGAGGCGGATCGCCCTTCTGCTTCAGGATCGAAAAGTTGCGCTGCAATTCCTCATTGAGGATGCGCGGGAGAGATTGGGTAGCCGCCGCGCAGCCCGCGGAAGCAAACAATACGAGCAGGATGGAAAACCGCACGAAATATCAGGATAACGCACGATTTCGCTGACGGCTCTTGCGATCCGAGCATTGGCGCCCCCGTGCTCCTCCAAACACCCGCCTCGCACCCTTTCTCCTCTTGCGGCATGGTCCGTGAAAAACCGAGCCATGAGAGGCCTCATAACGTTCCTCGGGGCCTCGGTGACGGCAGAGAGCACCCAGTTCGTGCCAGGGCCGGATTGTTCACTCCGGGGCTTCTATGACTGTTGAGGAACGCTAAATGCGCAAATCGTGCTATTCCAGGTAATCACGTACCCCGGGGAAAGGCGATGGGAGGGGACGGCTCCTCCTAGATTGACGGCTCTTGGGACGAGAAATCGTCGACTGATCGTCCGCGGCAAGCTTAATGCGCTCGTTCGAATTGATCTCGATCAGCCGTCTGGCGGCGACCCGGCAAGTACGGTCGGTACTTAACCAGACGGAGCGGCGGATCGCGTTCAAAACATCGCCGAGGACGATGGGAGCGCCCGGCCTGAAGTGTGGACGGGGCCCGTGGACGATATGATAAAAGCGAAGCCCGCCGCCCTTCGCTATATGCCTTTATCCGGATTCGACCCGCTCGTCGCGGAATGGTTCGCCGCGCGATTCGAGCGCCCGACGGAGCCGCAGGTAGAAGGCTGGCGCGAGATCGGGGCGGGACACGACGTACTGATCTCCGCGCCGACGGGATCGGGCAAGACCCTGGCGGCATTTCTGATTTGTCTCGACCGCCTGGTCCGAGCCGCGCGGGAGGGGGCGTTAGCGGACCAGATCCAGGTGGTCTACGTTTCACCCTTGAAGGCGCTTTCGAATGACGTGCGGCGCAACCTGGATATCCCGCTCGCCGAAATCGCCGCGCTTGCCGAACAGCGTGGCGTGAAATTGGCGCCGATCCGCACCGCCGTTCGCACCGGCGATACTCCCGCCTGGGAGCGGCAACAGATGTTGAAGCAGGCCCCGCACATCCTGGTCACGACGCCGGAATCGCTCTTTATTCTTGTGACGGCAGGCAAATCGCGCGAGCTGCTCAAGACGGCGCAAACCGTGATCGTCGACGAGATTCACGCCATGGCGGACGACAAGCGCGGATCGCACCTGGCGCTCACTCTCGCCCGCCTGGATTCGCTGATCGAGCGCAATGGAGGCGCGCGGCCGCAGCGCATTGGCCTCTCAGCCACGGTGAAGCCGCTCCGGGACATCGCCAATTATCTTGCGCCCGGCGCCCGCATCGTCAACGCCGGACACCGCCGCGCCATGGACCTCGCCATTGAAGTTCCCAACGACGAGCTCGGCGCCGTTGCGAGCGCCGAGATGTGGGCCGAGATTTACGATCGCATCGCGCGGCATATTCTGAGCAATCGAACCACGCTGGTCTTCGTCAACACGCGGCGGCTATCCGAGCGGGTCGCGCACGCCTTGGCGGAGCGGCTCGGCGAGGGAGTCGTTCTGCCGCATCATGGCAGCCTTTCGCGCGCGCTGCGCTTTGAGGCGGAGAGGCGGCTGAAGGCGGGCGAGCTTCGCGCCGTCGTTGCCACCGCGTCGCTCGAGTTGGGCATCGACATTGGCACGGTCGATCTGGCGATCCAAATCGGCTCGACGCGCTCGATTGCCGTCGCGTTGCAAAGGGTCGGCCGCTCCGGCCACTGGATCGGAGCGAAACCGCGCGGCATTCTGTTCGCGACCACGCGCGACGAGCTGATCGAGTGCGCCGCGCTGGTCTATGCGATCCGAAGCGGCGATCTCGAACGCACTGCGATTCCCGAGAACGCTCTCGATATTTTGGCGCAGCAGATCGTCGCCGAAACCGCGGCCGAGACGTGGCGCGAGGACGAGTTGTACGCGCTTGCCCGCCGCGCATATCCGTACCGTAATCTCGACCTGCGCGATTTCGATGCCGTCGTGGAGATGATGTCCGAGGGCATCGCCACTTCGCGCGGCCGCAGCGGCGCCATGCTGCATCGCGATCGCGTCAATGGGCGTATTCGAGGCCGCCGGGGCGCGCGGCTCGCGGCCATTACTTCGGGCGGCGCGATCCCGGAGAATGCCGCGTATTCCGTGATCGTGGAGCCGGAGGGCAAGATCGTCGGCACGCTGGACGAGGATTTCGCCGTCGAGAGCCTGACCGGCGATATTTTCCTGCTGGGGACTCATTCCTGGCGCATCCGCCGCGTCGAGCCGGGACGCGTTCGCGTCGAAGATGCGCAGGGTGCGCCTCCCTCGATCCCGTTCTGGCTGGGCGAGGCGCCGGGCCGTTCGGCGGAGTTATCGGCCGCCGTTTCACTCGTGCGCCAACGCATCGCGAACGACGACGATGGAGCCTTGCCCTGGCTGCTGGCCGAATGCGGGCTCGACGCAGCGGGCGCGACGCAGGCCATCGCATACGTTCGCGCCGGAGTGGCCTCGCTGGGAGCGCTGCCATCGTCCGATAGGGTCATTGCGGAGCGATTCTTCGACGAGGCCGGCGGCATGCAGCTCATTCTGCATGCGCCCTTTGGGGCGCGCATCAACCGCGCCTGGGGACTGGCCTTGCGTAAGCGCTTCTGCCGCACCTTCAACTTCGAACTGCAGGCGGCCGCGACCGACAACGGCATCGTCATTTCATTGAGCGATCAGCATGCGTTTCCGCTGGAGCTGGTCTTCGCGTTTCTGAAACCGGAAACTGTAAAGCAAGTTCTCACCGAAGCCATGCTCACGGCGCCCATGTTCGGCGCCCGCTGGCGTTGGAACGCCTCCCGCGCTCTTGCCATCCTGCGCTTTAACGGGGGAAAGAAAGTTCCGGCGCCGATTCAACGCATGCGCTCCGACGACCTGCTGGCGTCCGTATTTCCCGATCAGGTGGCCTGCGCCGAGAATCTGACCGGACCAATCCGCATTCCCGATCATCCGCTGGTCAACGAAACCATAGCCAATTGCCTTCATGAAGCGATGGATATCGAGGGCTTGGAAGAAGTGTTGGGCCGCATCGAGTCGGGCGCGATTCGAACTGTCGCCATCGATACTCCGGAGCCGTCGTTTTTCTGTCACGAGATTCTAAACGCCAATCCCTACGCATACCTGGACGACGCTCCACTCGAGGAGCGGCGCGCGCGCGCCGTGCAATTGCGCCGCACGTTGCGGACGGACGGGAGCGACGGCGCCGGCATTCTGGATCCCGCGGCCATCGAACAAGTCTCGGCCGAGAGTTGGCCGGACGTTCGCGACGCCGACGAACTTCACGACGCGCTGTTGACGCTCATCGCATTGCCGCCGGTAGAGGAATGGCGCGCGTTCTTCGCCGAGTTGGATGCCCAGAACCGCGTGAGCGTGGTCGAGCGCGGCGGCAAGAAGTTCTGGGTCGCGGTGGAGCGGCTGTCCGTGTCGGACGATCCCGTCACCGCGTTGCGCGGATGGATGGAATCGACCGGACCGGCGACGGCCAGTGCCCTGGCGGATAAGCTGGCTTACTCTCGCGAGGAGATCGACATCGCGCTAGCCCGTTTGGAAGGAGAGGGCCAGATTCTGCGAGGACGATTCACAAATCCGAATGCGGACGGCGAAATCGAATGGTGCAACCGCCGCGTGCTGGCGCGTATCCACCGTACTACGCTGGGTCGTCTGCGGCGGGAAATCGAGCCCGTGACCGCGGCGCAGTTCCATGGATTCCTGCATCGCTGGCAGCATGTCGCCGCCGGATCGCAGCTGCACGGAGCGGATGGTTTGTTGCAGATTGTGCGCCAGTTGCAAGGTTATGAGATTCCCGCCTCCGCCTGGGAGTCCCAAATACTGCGCGAGCGCGTGGCGCGTTATGAACCGGAGTTGTTGGATGAGCTGTGTCTCTCGGGCGACGTCATGTGGGCGAGAGTATCGCCGCATCCCGCGCTGGCGGTCATCGACGAGGAAGCGAAAGACGCGCGCAGGGTGCGTCCCACGCGGCTGGCCCCCATATCGTTATTTCTGAGAGAAGACGCGGAATGGCTCCTCGGCGCGGGCGAGGCAGTGAGCGAGAGTGCGCTGTCCCATGCCGCGCGAGAGACGCTCGAAGTCTTGCGCAAGGATGGCGCTTCGTTCTTTGCCGACTTGTCCCGCGCTACCGGCCGGCTCGCAAGCGAAGTAGAGGATGCGCTGTGGGAATTGGTTGCGGCCGGGCTGGTAACTGCCGATGGATTCGAAAACCTGCGCGCCTTGATCGATCCAAAGCGGCGGCGTGGCGAAGGCCGCGGACGCAGCCGACGTCCCCGGAACGCGGCGGGACGGTGGGCGTTGGTGCGGAGAAGCGCCAGCGGCAACGGAACCGAGAAATGGGCCGAGCAGCTCTTGCTGCGCTGGGGCGTGCTGTTCCGCGACCTGCTGGCGCGTGAAGCCGGTGCGCCTCCGTGGCGCGAATTGCTGACCCTCCTCCGCCGCATGGAGGCGCGCGGGCAAGTCCGCGGCGGCCGCTTCGTTTCCGGATTTAGCGGCGAGCAATTTGCCCGTCCCGAGGCTCTCGATCTGCTCCGCGCCGTGCGCCGCGCGGGCGACGCCGGGATGGTCCACGAAGTCTCTAACTCCGATCCGTTAAACTTGACCGGCATCATTCTACCCGGTCCGCGCGTCAGTCCTTTGCTCCATAGTTATCCAGGTCTCGGGGGCGTTGCATGATCTACCTGACCCGCATTCCTCGCCCGCCGTTGTCGGATTTCATTGACCTCATCTGGCTTTACGACGGTTACACGCAGCCGCACGCCAAAGAGCGCGTGCTGCCGAGCGGCGAGATGCAGTTGGTGATCGCCCTTATGGACGATGATCTGCGTCTTTACGACCGGCGCGATACCGGAAAGTCGCGGAGCTTCGGCCGCGCACTACTCACCGGCGCGCAATCGGAGTACGTGGTCATCGATACGGCGCAGCAGCGCTCCATTATGGGAGTCCATTTCCGTCCTGGCGGAGCGCTTCCGTTTTTGCGGATGCCCGCGGGCGAACTTCAAGATCGAGTCGTGCCTCTCGACGCCCTGTGGGGCGCGGAAGCGGCGCAGTTGCGCGAGCAGGTGCTTGAAGCGAGCGGCCATTCGGAGCGTCTGGCGGTTGCTGAACGGTGGTTAGCGCGGCGATTTGCCATGCCGGCGCAACATCACGCAGCGGTGGATTTTGCCATGGAGCAGTTCCTCCACGCTCCTTATGCCGCAATATCGGAGGTGACCGGGAAGATCGGCCTGAGCGCGAGCCGCTTCATCCGCCTGTTTCGGGACGAAGTCGGATTGACGCCGAAGGTCTTCTGCCGCATTCGCCGCTTTCAGAGCGTGCTCCGGCAGATCGAGACGCGCCGCCATATCGAATGGACGAGCCTGGCGCTGGACTGCGGCTATTACGATCAATCGCATTTTATCCACGATTTCGAGGCCTTCTCAGGCCTGAGCCCATCCACCTACGTGGCGCACAAGACGCCGCACATCAACCACGTGCCCCTGCTGGATTAAACGGCGCCGCGCGCGCAATTTTTTACAATACGGGTTTGTGAGGCGACCGCGACAATGAGTCTGAAGGAGAGACCTCATGGCAAATAACGTTAAAGCAGTCCCCGATGGCTATCATTCCGTGACGCCGTACCTGACCGTGCCAGGCGTAGCGAAGCTGATCGATTTTTTGAAGCAGGCTTTTGGCGCCGTAGAGATCGAGCGTATGGCGCGGCCCGACGGAACCGTCCAGCACGCGCAGGTGAAGATCGGCGATTCCTTCGTCATGATGGGAGAGCCGCAGCCACCGCACGAGCCGAGGCCGGCAACGCTGTATCTCTATCTCGAGAATGTCGACGAGGTCTATCGCCGCGCACTCGCAGCCGGCGGGATTTCGCTTCGCGAGCCGAGGGACGAGTTCTATGGCGACCGCGGCGGCGGAGTCGAGGACCCATCGGGCAACCAGTGGTGGATCGCCACGCATGTCGAGGATGTGGCGCCGGAGGAGTTGCAGCGGCGCGCCCAGGCCGCACGGGGCTAATCGTTTGGCCTCGTGAGTCCCGCCGCTCCGGTCCCGCCTCGGAAAGCGCGCCGGTTTGCCGGCCGCCGTGCGACGCAAGCGGTCGAGCCGCGCGCATTACGCCGGCAAGGTGATCGACCACATCGGCCGCCGCATGGTCTCCGACGGGCGTGGCGTGCCGAAAAAGAGGCGCGCGCTATTTCTTACGGTCCGGCATGGCCTCGTGTACCCGCTCGCGGAAGCGGCCTTCCATGCCGGCCGCGAGCGAGACGCTGTCGTCGCCGAACTTATCGCGCAGCCGGTCGACCGCCGCGAGCGCCTTGCGCCAGCGTGCGCTGCGTTCGCCTTCGAGCAGGTTCAACTGCCCCTCGCCGTCCTCCAGGCCGGAGGCATTCACCCCTAGCAGCCGGATGGCCGCGCCGGGTTTCTTGTTGAACCGGAACAGCGCCCGCGCCTGCTCGAAGATCTCGGTGTCGAGCTGCGTTCCGTGGTCGAGCGAGTGCGCCCGCGTGATGGTCGAAAAGTCGGAATAACGAAGCTTTAACTGCACCGTTCGAGCGTGCAGCCGCTGCTCGCGCAACCGCCGCGCGACCATTTCGGACAGCCGCGCCAGCGTCGCCTCCAGTTGCGCGTCGTCGTTGGTGTCCTCGTTGAAGGTGTGCTCATGACTGATCGACTTGGGTCCGGCATCGTCGCCAACCTCGCCCCTGAACCATCCCCCGGCGTCGAGGCCACGCGCCTTGCCCGCCAGCGCCATGCCCCACTGGCCAAAGCGCTCTTGAAGAAACGCTTCGTCGAGCGCGGCCAGATCGCCGACCTTGCGTATCCCGCAGACATGCAGTGCCTTCTCGGTGGCCTTGCCTACGCCGGGAACTTTGCGGACATCGAGTGGCGCGAGATAGCGCGCCTCCTGCCCTGGCATAACCCACAACACGCCATTGGGCTTGGCCTGATCGGACGAGATTTTGGCCACCAGGCGCGAAGTCGCAACCCCGATGGAGCAGTTGAGCTGCGTCTCGCGCTTGATCCTGGCGTGCAGCATATGCGCGGCCGCGAGCGGCGGACCGTGCAGCCGTTCGGCGCCCGTCACATCGACGTAGGCCTCATCAATCGAAGCCATCTCGACCAAGGGCGAAAAGCTGGTGAGCACCGCGAAAACCTTGCGCGAGCATTCGCGGTAACGATCCGGGTGGCCATCCACAAAAATGGCCTGGGGGCAGAGCCGGGCGGCGGTCCGCAGCGGCATGGCCGAATGCACCCCGAACTTGCGCGCGGCGTAGGAAGCGGCCGAAACCACGCCGCGCTGGTCGCGCTGCCCTCCCACGACGACCGGTTTGCCCCGCAGCGACGGATCGAAGAGCTCCTCGACGGAGACGAAGAACGCGTCCATGTCGACATGGAAGTACGTTTTCATTCGCAGAGGCGCGCCTCGATCACGCGCGGCAATCCCGCTAAATCGCTGTGCGCCACGATTTCGTGCCAGCCGCTTCGAAGCATCTCGCGCACCGGTCCTAAAGAATTGTAGCCAAGCTCGAGTAATAGCCAGCCGCCCGGCTTGAGCACGATGCGCGCTTCGATGATCAGCCGCTCGTAAATTTCGAGACCGCTGGGGCCGGCGAAAAGCGCGATGTGCGGCTCGAAATCGCGGACCTCGCGCTGCAAAACCGGCTCGTCGGTGCGAGGTACATAAGGAGGGTTCGAGACCAGCACGTCGATGGAGCGGCCGGCAATGCACGACGCCAGATCGCAGGCCACAAAGGCGACGGCGGCGCCGAGGCGCTGCGTGTTACGAACCGCGACCCGCAACGCCGGAACCGAAATGTCGGTCGCGCGCACGCACGATCGCGTCTCCTGCGCCAGCGTGATTGCAATGGCTCCGCAGCCAGTTCCAATATCGAGCACGGTATCGCCGTCGCGGATTTTTCGAATCGCAGCTTCGACCAGGTGCTCGGTTTCGGGGCGCGGAATCAGGACGTCCGGCCCAACTATGAACTCCCTCCCGTAAAACTCCTGCCGCCCCGTGATGTACTGGGTTGGCCGGCCCTTCAGACGCTCGTGAAGATAGCGCCCATAGTGTATCCAGCCTAGCTCCCTCAGTTCCTCCTCGGGATGCGCGAAAAGATAAGCGCGGTCGCGCCCCGTGGCGTGGCCCAGAAGTACTTCGGCTGTCAGCCGCGCCGCCGCGATGCCGCCGTCCTCAAGCAGTTTCGCGCCTTCGAGGAGAGCGGTGTGCAGCGTCAAACCTATCTAAGCGGCTTCGCCCTCTTCCTTCAGTTTCTGGGCCTGGTAATAGGTGGTGAGCGCGTCGACGATGGGGTCGAGGTCACCCTCGACAATGCGGTCGAGCTGATGCAGGGTCAAGCCAATGCGATGGTCGGTGACGCGATTTTGCGGAAAATTGTAGGTGCGGATCTTTTCGCTGCGGTCGCCGGTGCCGACCATGCTGCGCCGCTCCGCCCCGATTTGCTCGCGCTGCTTCTGCAATTCGATCTCGTAAAGCCGCGATCGCAGGACGCGCTCCGCCTTGGAGCGGTTCTTGATCTGCGATTTTTCGTCCTGGCACGACACGACGACGCCCGTCGGAATATGCGTAATGCGGACCGCCGAATAAGTCGTATTTACCGATTGGCCGCCCGGTCCGGAGGAGCAAAACGTGTCGACGCGGATGTCCTTGGGGTCGATCTTGACCTCCACGTCGTCGGCTTCGGGCAGCACCGCGACCGTTATGGCGGACGTATGCACGCGTCCTTGCTGCTCCGTCTCGGGCACGCGTTGCACGCGATGGACACCGCTCTCGTACTTGAGGTGGCTGTAAACCCGTTTGCCGCTGACCAGTGCGATCACTTCCTTGAGTCCGCCGACCGACGATTCGCTGACCGATGTCACTTCCACGCGCCAGCGCTTCGCTTCGGCGTAGCGGCTGTACATGCGGAAAATCTCGGCCGCGAACAGTGTCGCCTCATCCCCGCCGGTGCCGGCGCGAATCTCCAGCACGACGTTTTTCTCGTCCAGCGGATCCTTGGGCAATAACAGGAATTTCAGCTCTTCCTCGATGTTCGCGAGGCGAGGGCCCAGGCGCTCCATCTCCTCGTTCGCCATGACGCGCAACTCGGGGTCGGAGTCCTCGATCATCGACAGCGCCTGGTCGTAATCCTGGCGCGCGCGCTTATAATCGCGATATTTCGCGACGACCTCGCTCAGATCGCTTTGCTGCTTGGCGATCTTGCGGTAGCTCTCCGAGTCGTTGATGACCGTGGGATCGGCCATTTGACCCGTAAGGTTTTCAAAGCGCGCTTCGATGTCCTCGAGGCGTTGAGAGAATTGCATCAGGCGATTACCAGTTCTCCGCCCTGCCTGGCTTCGAGCGCCATCGCTCCCTCGAGCGCCAGAATTGCGACCGCGGCCTGCTCGTCCGAAGGCGGCTGGGTGGTGACGCGCTGCAACCACAAGCCCGGCGTTGTTAGCGCGGCCAGCAGGCTCTTGCGGCGCTTAGCGGCGAAGCGAATCACCTCATAGCTTAGTCCCACGATGAGCGGCAACAAGGCGATGCGCGCGATGAGGCGCGTTACGAATCCGTCGATCGGCAGGAAGGCGTAAACAAGCAGCGCCATGAGCATCACGACAATCAGGAAGCTGGTGCCGCAGCGCGGATGCCAGGTGACGAACCTTTGAGCGTTTGCGACTGTCACAGGCTGGCCGGATTCGAAATTGAACACGACTTTGTGCTCGGCGCCGTGATACTCGAAAACGCGATGAATATCTTTCATGCGCGAGATGAGGAACAGGAATCCAAGGAACAACAACAGCCGGATCACGCCGTCGGCGAGGTTGATGGCGATGCGTCCGTGCATGGCCGGTACCCAGTCGCCCAGCAGCGTGGCCAAATAGAGCGGAACAAATTTATAAAGAAATAGGAAGAACAGGACGGAGAATGCCAGATTGGCCCACAGAAACCAGCCTGGAACTTCCTTCGATTTGCCATCGCCGGCCTGCGCCGCCCCCGATTTGCTTCCGGTCTGAAGACCATCGACGGCCGCAGTGGCCGAAAACCGCAAAGCCCGGAAACCCAGCGCCATGGCCTGCCCCAGTGTTCCCAGTCCTCGCAGAACAGGCAGCTTGAAAACCGGATATTTCTCGGAGACCCGCGGCAAGGGGCTTTCTTCGGTAATAATTTCGCCGTTCGCTTTCCGCACGGCGACACAATAGCTGTGGGGGGCGCGCATCATGACGCCTTCCATGACCGCCTGTCCCCCGACCAGCGTTTCTTCCCCGCTCTCGAGTACGGGCAGCAATTGCGTGTGCGCGCAAAGGCGCAAAAAGGATCGTATATACAAGTGTCGGGCTCCGTTTACCAGTATAACGCGCAAAAATCTGGCGAGCTCCCGAGCGGAGCCTAAACATAGCAGTTTGAGGGTGATAGCGATTCAGTGAGCTCTTCTGCTACGGTAATAGAGTTCTACCCTAGCTATGAATGTTTGCATTATCGGAACCGGATATGTCGGCCTGACCACCGGCGCCTGCCTTGCCTTCTTGGGCCACGAAGTAACGTGCATCGATTCGGATCTACGCAAGATCGAGATGCTGTGCAACGGCCGTACGCCGATCTACGAGCCCTATCTTACGGAATTGCTCACCGAGGCGCGGCCGCACCTGCGCTTTAGAACGGACTACGCCGAGGGCGTCCCGAATGCCGAAGTCGTCTTCATCGCCGTGGGTACGCCGCCGGCGGCGAACGGCAGTCCCGACCTGAAATACCTGCGCGCCGCGGCGCAGGGAATCGGGCAGCACTTTGACGGGCCGTTCACCGTCGTCGTCAACAAGTCCACGGTGCCCATTGGCAGCGGAAATTGGGTGGGATCGCTGGTGCGGGAATCGTATGAGCAGACGCATGGGCGCAAGAGCAACGGCCAATTCTCCGTGGCCTCGAACCCGGAGTTCCTGCGCGAAGGCACGGCGCTCAGCGACAGCCTTTATCCCGACCGCGTCGTCATCGGCGCCGATAACGTGCGCGCGCTCGAAACTCTGTACACGCTGTATCGTCCGATTCTGGATCAAAGCTTCGCCGCGCCCACATTCATGGCGCGGCCCGAAGACGTGGGCGCCGTGCCTCTGATCTCGACCGATCTGGCATCGGCCGAGCTGATCAAGTATGCGGCCAACGCTTTCCTGGCATTGAAGATCAGCTACATCAACGAAATCGGCCAACTGGCGGAAAAGGTCGGCGCCGACATCGTGCAGGTGGCTCGGGGAATCGGGCTCGACGCCCGCATCGGAACGCGTTTCCTGCAGGCCGGCATCGGTTGGGGCGGCTCCTGCTTCGGCAAGGATACCGCGGCATTGATCTCGACGGCGGACGAGTATGGCCTCACCATGCCGATCGTGCATTCCGCGCGCGAGGTGAACCGTCGCCAGCGCGAGCGCGTCGTCGAGAAATTGCTTGGCGAGCTGAAGATCCTCAAAGGCCGCACGATCGGGCTGCTAGGTCTCGCTTTCAAGCCTCACACCGACGATTTGCGCGAAGCTCCGGCCATCGAGATCGCCCAGAAGCTCATCGAGCGCGGATGCAAAGTGAAAGCTCACGATCCCATCGCGATGGAGCGTTTTCAGCAAGAACACGGGGACATTGGCGTCATCTGCTGCGGAACGGCCGAGGACGTAGCCTGCGACTGCGACGCGCTGGTGTTAGTGACGGAGTGGCCGCAGTACCGGGAACTGGCTTGGGACGAACTTATCGCCAGCATGAAGTCTCCCATCGTGCTCGATGGCCGCAATGCGCTTGATCGGGCGCGGCTGACGCGCTGCGGAGTCCGATATCTGGCAATTGCGGGCTAGAATGCCGCTGCGCTATTCTGTTAGGAGTTCATAGATGGCAAATACTTATTCGTCCTTAAAGCGAACGCGCATCGAAGAGCGCCGCACAGAGATCAATCGCATGCGGAAATCCCGCGTACGCCACCAGATCCGGACCATGCGCCGGGTTCTCGATCACAAGGACGTACAAGCCGCCCAAAAGCTTGTTCCCGAGACATTCTCTTTAGTGGATCGCGCCGCCAAGTGGGGCATTATTAAGAAGAACACCGCGGCGCGTTATAAGAGCCGTTTGACGACGCGATTGAAGGCGCTCGCGAGTCCCGCTTCCTAACTGCGCAGCGCGCGGCAGTTACTCTACCGAAACTCGCTTGCCGGAACTCGCGGGAGTTGCGACCTCGGCCACCCGAAAATCGGGGTTAATCTTGTACTCTGAATACTCGATGGTCAGGACCGAAGATCCCAGCAGCATGCTTTGCGATTCCGAGCGATTGTGAGCCGGAACCCAGTAACTGCCGATCTTTTCGAAATCCTGGACGATGTAAGGTTTACCCACCCAGAATGACAAGTTCGCGGCCGGGTGCCCCTCGATGTGAATGAGCCCGAAATCGTCGGCGTCAACCCAGACGGTACCCTGGACTAAGTACTTGCTCTTCTTCTTCGGCTTCAAGTCCACGATAAACCAATGCCGGGCCCCGTTCGCGCCTGTCCCGGTTACATGGAAGTCGTAATTGGCGGTCGAGATCTCCAGCGCTCCTTGCGATTTCTTACTCACTTCCTCTTCGGACGCGACCAGCCTTTCTAAAACGTTCCGGCTCATGCCTTCGGCGTTTTCCACGTCGAGAATCTCGAAGGTCTTCCCAAAGCCCTTCTGAAAGGTCAGCCGCACCGTCATCACCGCGTCGCCCTTGAGATGTTTATTTTGCAGTTTGTAGGTGCGCACGACGGAGTACCCGCGCAGACCGGCCGTGCGCTGCTCCTCGGCCGCCATAATTTTTGCGCCAATTTCAGCGTCGCTGGGGAGAGCGCCGACCCTCTTTTCATCGCATCGATGAGAAAGCTGCGCCGCCCAACACGGAACGGGCGCAATCGCTAATAGTACGGCCAGAACTGTTGGATATGGGGGAGTTAAACTCATTCAGTCGCGCACTCGGGCTTTCTTGAGCAAACAGCGTGCCAAAGTGAAGCCTCGCCGCCCGGCCGCGGCTGGGGCCACTACTCTCAGTCTACAATTTCAGAAGGGCGCGCAGGCGTTTCGTCTGCACCCTGCTGACGGGGACCTCAGTGTGTTTTTTGTCGTCCATGCGCAGTTGAAAACTGCTCTTGAACCATGGGATTACCTCTTTAATGCGGTTTATATTCACGAGAAAGGAGCGATGCACGCGCCAAAACGTCTCAGGATCGAGATTGGACTGCAACTCTTCGATGGTCCGGTAGTTCGATTCTCCTTCCAGGGCGGGCGTCACCACCGTAATTAAGCCATCGTCGATGGTTGCGTAAACCACGTCCTGCGCGTCAACGATGAAATTTCGCCCGGCGCTTTTGACCAGGAGTTTCGTGCGCGGCGGCGCAGAGCGCGGGGAGATGGGCGCAGCGGCCGCATCCGGGTGCGCCGCCTGGGACTGGTCCGCGATAGCCTTGCGAGCCCGTTCCACGGTCAACTCCAGCCGTTCTTTTTCGACCGGCTTCAGCAAATAATCCAGAGCCTCCAGCCGAAAAGCCTCGAGCGCGTACTGGTCGTAAGCCGTGGCGAGGACAAAGTGCGGCAAGGGAACCCTTTTTTCGCGAAGCTTCTGGATGACGCTGAGACCGTCCAGCCCGGGCATCTGCACATCGAGGAAGACAAGATCCGGCTCGATATTTTCGATCAGAGCGATCGCCTCGAGACCGTTGCGGCCGGTCGCGGCGAGATCGATATCGGCGAAATCCTTCAAGAGAAACGCGAGCTCGTCGGAAGCGAGCGGCTCATCGTCGACAATGATGCAGGAGATAGTGGCGGTCGCGCGGGCCGACATGTAAGTGATAGTATAACGTAGGATCGGCGCGTTCAGCCGCTTCGCACTGCATACTCAATCGCGGCGTGATTTGAGAAACTCGCGCCTTACTGGAGCGCGGCGCGAGTCCTGCCCGTTCGTTTTGGCGCGCCGGCTCGGCGTCCTTGAGGCGGACCGCTGGAGAGAGCGCTCAAAGGAGATTTGCTTTTGGCACTGACAGAGAATGCTCGCATCAATGCCGCAATCAATGCCGCGGAGGGCAAGCTCGGCGTGCTCATCCCCGGAATCGGAGCAGTCAGCACCACGTTCATGGCCGGCGTCGAAGCCGTCAAGCGCGGGTTGGGATTGCCGGTCGGCTCTCTCACGCAGATGGGAACCATTCGCCTGGGCAAACGAACCGAGAATCGCGTTCCGCGGATCAAGGATTTCGTCCCGCTCGCGGCGCTTGACGATCTGGTCTTTGGCGGTTGGGACATCTACGAAGACAACGCCTATGAAGCGGCGGCGAATGCCAAAGTGCTGGAGCCGTCGCTGCTCGAAAAAATCAAAGCCCCGCTCTCCGCCATCGAGCCCATGAAGGCCGTGTTCGATCATGAGTACGTCAAGCGCATCACCGGCCCGAACGTCAAAGAGGGCGGATCGAAAATGGACAAAGCGGAAATGCTCGCCGAAGATATCGAGAGTTTCCGCAAACAGAGCGGCGCCGCGCGCCTGATCATGATCTGGTGCGCGTCGACCGAAGTGTTTCACCGGCCGGGCGCGGTACACCAGACACTGCGGGATTTTGAATGCGGCCTGCAGAAGAACGACCCGGATATCGCGCCCAGCCAGATCTACGCCTACGCCGCATTGAAAAGCGGCGTGCCGTTCGCCAACGGCGCTCCTAATCTCACCACCGACGCTCCGGCGCTGCTGGAGCTGGCGCGCGAGCGGCAGGTCCCGGTCTGCGGCAAAGATTTCAAGACTGGACAGACCTACATGAAAACGCTGCTGGCGCCCGGCTTCAAAGCTCGCATGCTGGGCCTCTCCGGCTGGTTTTCGACCAACATTCTCGGCAATCGCGACGGCGAGGTGCTCGAAGATCCCGGCTCCTTCAAATCCAAGGAAGAAACGAAGCTGTCGGTGCTGCAGCAGATCCTCCAGCCGGAGCTCTATCCGGATCTGTACAAGGATCTGTATCACGCGGTTCGCATCAATTACTATCCTCCGCGGGGGGATGCGAAAGAAGGCTGGGACAATATCGACATTTTCGGCTGGCTCGGCTACCCCATGCAGATCAAGATCGATTTTCTGTGCCGCGACTCGATTCTCGCGGCCCCGCTGGCGCTCGATCTGGTCCTGTTCCTCGATCTGGCTCAACGGGCCGGAATGCGCGGCATTCAGGAATGGCTGTCGTTCTACTTCAAGGCGCCCATGACCGCGCCCGGCCTCTATCCCGAGCACGACATCTTCATCCAGCTCATGAAGCTGAAGAACACCCTGCGTTGGATGCGCGGCGAGGACCTCATCACCCATCTCGGCCTTGAATACTACGATTAAGAGTTCAGAGTGGAATGGGCAGCCGGGCGCCGGAATGAGAATTCTGGTCATAGGCGGCACTTTGTTCATCGGCCGCGAGCTCGTCGCCGCGCTGCTCAAAGCGGGCCACGAGGTCACCATCCTGCACCGTAGTCCGAAGCATTCCGCGGGCAAGAAGGTCGGAAATTTGGTGGCCGACCGCAACGACGCCGAATCGCTGCGGGCGGCGCTGGCGGGCCGCACTTTTGACGTCGTCTACGACAACGTTTACGATTGGGAGCGCGGCACCACGGCGGCGCAAGTGGAGGCCACGGCGCGCGCCTTCCCACGATTGCACCGCTACGTCTTCATGTCGAGCGTGGCCGCCTACGGCGATGGATTGAACCATCACGAGGGCGACGCATTGGCGCCGGACGATCACCCCGACCCCTACGTCCGCAATAAGGCGATGAGCGAGCGGGCGCTGTTCCGCATGCATCAGCGCGCTGGTTTCCCCGCCGTCACCTTGCGGCCGCCATTTATTTATGGCCCGGCAAATCCGTTCTATCGCGAGGCCTTCTTCTGGGATCGCCTGCGCGACGGCCGCTACATCATTCTGCCGGGCGACGGCCGGCGGTTGATGCAGTTCGTGCACGTTCGCGACGTGGTTTACGCCTGCCTCAAGGTGCTCGAGGTTCAGGACGCGGCCGGGCACGCCTTCAACGTCGCCAATCCCAAGCCGCTCACGCAAGTCGAGACGGTCGAGGCGATCGCGAACGCGGCGGGTAAGGAAGCGAAATTCGTCCGCATCCCGCGCGAGAAGATTCTGCGCGCGGGCGGCCATCCCATGGGACCCAAGCTATATTTCGGCGCCTATTACGACGTTCCGCCCATCACCATGGTGGTCAATAAAGCGCAGCGCGTGCTCAAGCTCAAGCCCATCGACTTCGTGACGGGGCTCAAAGAGGAGTATCGCTGGTATCTCCGCAACAAGCCGTATCCCAAACCCGATTACGCGCTTTGAGGACGCGCTGATCGCGGCCGCGCCTGCTTCCGCATACGAGGCTCCGGAAGATTAGAAAGCGGGGCGGCTCGCAGCCCCGCTTAAAAGTAGTAGCGCAGCGAGAGCTGCAGGTTGCGGGCGAGACCCGTCTTGCCGGTCACTTTGCCGAACAGGGGCGAAGTCGGGTTGTAGTTTGCGCCGCTCCAGTTCGGGTGATTAAAAACGTCGAAGGCCTCCGCGCGGAACTCGAATCCGTTCGAGTTGCGCTCGCCGAAAGCGAACCTCTTGAAAAGTCCCACATTCCAATCCTGGAAACCGGGATTATAGATCTCGTCGCGGATGCCGGACTGCGTGTTGAAAGTACCGGCCGGGGGCGGCGTAAAGATTGCCTGGCCGCTCGAACTGGTCGTCGCGAACCACTGCCCAGGGCTGTTCTGGTTGATCGCAAACTGGCCGAGAATTGAAGGCGTACCGTTCTTTACCCAGAATTCCGTATTTCCCTCGCAGCCGAGGTTGCCGACCTCGCCGACTCCGGCGTAATCGCTGTTGAAGCCGACGCCGCAGGGCGTGCCGGTCTGGAACTGCGCCAAGCCGCTGAGTTGCCAACCGCCGAGAACTTTTCCGGCCAGGTTTGATTGGTGACGGAACAACGGGAGATCATAGATCCAGTTGAGCGTCACGGCGTGGCGCGTATCGAACTCGGAAGGACCCCACATATTTGCGATGTAGTAGGTATCGGGAAAGAGATCGCGGTAATTGGAACCATCGTCCATGCTCTTGGCGAGGGTGTAGGCGATTCCGAACGCGAATCCGCTCGCGAAGCGCTTATTCCAGCTCACCTGCAAGGAGTTATACATGGAGACTCCGACGCCTTGTTCCTCCTGGATGGAGGCAAAACCCTTATAGGGCCGAAGGTAGTTCACGTTGACGCCGGGATTGGCTTGCAGGGCGCCGGCCGTGGGCTGGTTGATATCGAAATCAAGGGGCAGGTGCAGGCCGCGATGGCCCACATAGGCCACGCTGAGAACCGTGTTCCAGAACTGGCGTTCAAAGGTCGTGTTCCAATTCCAGGATTCGGAGGGCTTCATGTTGCGCGCCAGCGTCGTTACGGTCAACGGCGGCGTTGCGCCGCCGGCAAGGCTGGCCGGAGGATTGTCCACTGAAACATTCGCCACAGTCACAAATGGCTGGAAGGGAGAGTTCGCGCCCGGGAAGATATTGTCGAAGATGCCGAAATGCGTCAGGAAACGGCCGGCGCCGGCGCGCAACACGGTCTTGTCGTTGAAGGCATAGGCGATGCCCAGCCGGGGTTGGAACTGCGCCTGGACATTCTGATAATAATCGGGGAGGCCATGGAACAGCCCGTTGTATGTCGTGGTCGCCGCCTGCACGATGCCGTGGCCAACGGCGTCGCTGGGCCAGCCACTGCCCGGGATTACCATGCCGTTATAGATGTTCCCGGTGCCGTTGATGACATTGCCGGTCTTCGGATCGACTTGCACGGCCTGGCTGGCGTTGTAAAACTCCGGGTCGAAGAAAACCTGGTTGCCCCACAGCGCTTTATATGGCACCGTGACGGTCTGGCGGACGCCGTAGTCAATGTGCAGCTTCTGGCTGACTTTCCAGGAGTCCTGGGCGAACCACTCATAGAGAAAGCCGCGATAGATGGTGTAGGCGCGCTGGCCGATTTCGGTGTAGCTGTCGGCGAGTCCCAGGGCCAAGTTGGCGATTCCGGCGCCGGAGGTGGCCCCGAGGCCGGTGCGGGCGTCGGTGAATTGGAAGGTCCCGTTCTGGTTGCTGCTTCCGCCGGGCACAGTGTTCACGTTGATTTGATCGCCGTCGTTCTCGCCGGATCGCTCAAAATAGAACCCGAACTTGAAGGTATGGCTGCGCCAGACCTTGGTAAGGCTGTCGGCGGCGGTATAGATGGGGCCGGTGGAGTGCGACGGATAGGGACCGCCCGACAAACCGTAGAAGTTCGGTAGTATCACGGTCGGAATTTTGCTCGGAATGTCCTTGCCTTGCGGCAGCAAGTACGGATAATTGATGCCGAACGCGGACGCGGCATTGAAGCCCGGCGCGGCGGTGTTTACCGGGATGTAGACATCGTCCAGGCTCAAGGTCGCGCGCGCTTCGTTGATCAGCGTCGGGCTGATCATCCAGGTCCAGCTCACGGTATTGGTCTGATTCGGGCGGTTAAAATATTTGGGCGTGAGGCCCGAGCCTTGGTCAAACGGCTGGTATTCAAGGTAGGCGAAGTCGGTGCGGCGGACCTCGATGTGATGCTTCTCGCTCGGCAGGAAGTCGCCGTTATAGGTGCCCTTGCGCTGATTGATGGGGTGGGCGGCCTGCGCAATCCAGTTCTGGTTGCCGCTGAGATAACCCGGCGTCGGACCAGGGTACGCATTGAGGATGGCGATGCCATTATGGCTCAACCGGCTGGCCGGGATGATGTTGTTCGGGAACGGAACGCAGCTCGCGGCACCGAGCGAGGGACAGGTGGCGGGATCGTAAATGACCGTCGGCTTACTATAGAAAATATTGGGCCCGAGGAGCTCGCTGAAGTTGCCCTGCTTCATGAGCGCGGTGGGCACCTCCTGCGTTTGCGTATCCGTAAAGCGATAGCGCACCCATTCCTGCCCGATGAAGAAGAACCACTTCTGGCGGTCGCGGTTGAACACTTTCGGAATATAAATGGGACCGCCGATGTCGAACCCGAACTGGTTGTAGCGGAACGGCGATGCGAAGTTGGTTGTGACGCTCTGGTTGCGCCCCCAGGTGTTCGCGTTCATGGCGGAATTGCGGAAGTATTCGTAGGCCGCGCCATGAAAATCGCGGCTGCCGCTCTTCGTAATGATGCGGATCTGGCCGCCGGCGGCGCGGCCGTACTCGGCCTGATAATCGCCGGTCATGATCTGCATTTCCTGCGTCGAATCGACGTCCGCGACCGCGATGCTGGTCCCATTGGCGCGGGTGCGCACGGCGGGCGCGCCGTCGAACGTAATGATGGTGTCCTGCACGCGCGATCCGTTGACGTTGTAGCCGCCGCTGTCGAGCGAATAATGCAGATCGCCGAGGGTGTTGCCGGTGCGGATACCGGGCGTCAGCGATGCCATGTAGAGCGGATTGCGGCCGTTGATCTCAAGAGCCTCGATCTGCTGCGTCGTCACATTCTGCTGCACCGTTCCCGATTCCGTCTGCAACTGCGAAGCGGTGGCGCTCACCTCGACGGTTTCACTGGTTTGCCCGACGGCCAACAGCGCGTCGAGCGAAAGCGTGGAATTCGGATTCAGTTTATTCTGCGTGCTTTCAAAACGCTTGAAACCGGGCGCTTCGGCCGTAACCGTGTAAAGGCCCGGCGGCAGGTTTGGAACCGTGTAATAGCCCGATTCGTTGGTTGTTACGGTATGTTCTTCGTTGGTGGCTTCGTTGCGGATTACGACCTTCGAATTCGGCACCACGGCCCCGGTCGGGTCCTTTACGAACCCCACGATTGATCCCAGGTCCGATTGGGCGAAAGCAAGGCTGCCCATAAGGAAAGCGAGAAACGCCAACACCACTGGCGCACAAAGCGAACGCACATGGTTCATAAGTTTTCCCCCCCAAGCAAATCAGGTCTATTTTATACCCATTCGAGACCGCAAGCCAACTGAAAAACTGAGTTCGCGCCGCGCTCCGCGTTGCAAGATGATTCGCGTTTGTGCGCGGGCCTACAATGAAAGCATGTCCGACGTATTGCGTATTGCAGACAGAACATTTGAATCCAGGCTTTTCGTGGGGACGGGCAAGTACCGGAGCTTCCAGGAAATGGCCCGCTGTCACGCAGCTTCTGGCGCCGCGGTGGTAACGGTGGCCGTGCGGCGCGTCAATCTGGGCGACCGCACGAAGGAATCGCTGCTCGACTACATCGATCGCAGCCGTTTGTTCATACTTCCCAATACGGCCGGCTGCTATACGGCGGACGAAGCGATCCGCACGGCGCGTCTCGCCCGTGAGGCGGGGCTGTCGAACTGGATCAAGCTTGAAGTGATCGGAGACGAGAAGACACTGTTTCCCGATAACGAGGGGCTGCTCGAAGCCACGCGCGTGCTCGCCAAAGAGGGTTTCGTGGTGCTGCCTTATACCAACGACGATCTCGTAAACGCGCGGAAACTGATCGCCGCTGGAGCGGCTGCCGTGATGCCTCTGGCGGCGCCCATCGGCTCGGGCCTGGGAATTCAGAACGTTGCGAACTTGCGAATTCTCCGGGAGATGATCACCGAGGCGCCGCTGATCGTGGATGCGGGAGTGGGGACGGCATCGGACGCCGCCGTCGCGATGGAACTGGGCTTCGACGGGATTCTCATGAATACCGCCATTGCCGCCGCGGAGGAGCCGGAGCGCATGGCCCTGGCGATGAAGCTCGCGGTGGAAGCCGGACGCCATGCCCACCTGGCCGGCCGCATGCCCAAAAAACTTTATGCGACAGCGAGCAGCCCGGCGGTTGGCGTGGTGCGGTAAAGGATTGTGCGCCGACGCGCGCGGCCCGAATCATGTTTTCGAGCCGCGTTCGTGATCGATAACGCGCCTGGCCAGGCGAGAGAATAGCATCGGGGTTCAGGGTGGAAAATTATAATAGTCAGATTCTTCCGTCGCCGCTTGATCAGCAATAACCGATTTGAGATCGCGCTTTCCGATCCGCGAAAACATCACGCCTTCCGGCAGGTGAACACGCGCGCGGGAGGAAAGTTGATAAACACCCACTTCGTCCCAATTTTTCCGAAGTAGCTTTCGAGAAATTTGCGCTCGTTAAACGAACTGCCGATTTTGCAGCCCGCCGCCGAAGTCAGATACTGGTACTGCGTCAGTACGCCGCCCCGACGAAGACAGTCGCGGACCTGATCATAGATAGAATGCCTCGTGGGGTTGTCCATGGACGTCAATCCCAAAGAAGAGACCACGGCGTCGACCCGCTCACGCCCCGCCTCCCGCGCAATACGGCCCAGCTCGTCCGCGCTGCCGTGAACCAGGAGCAAACGGCGGTCCTTCGAAGCGCGTTTGAGGTGCTCAATAAATGCCGCATTGCGATCAATCGCGATAAGCGTCGCGTCCGGACGCATGCGCCGCAAAATTCCATTCGTCACGGCGCCGGTACCGGGCCCGAACTCGGCAATAACGCGGGCGGCTCCGAAGTCGATGGGGGCGCACAGGGCCGCGGTCAAGTACCGCGAGCTCGGGGTCACCGAGGCGGTCGAGCGGAAGCTCCGAATGTATTCCCGTAAGAACAGGCCCGCCGCTGAGGGAATCTTCCCGTCTTGTTCGAAACCATTGTCAGGCATGAGTTCTATGGGAAACGCGCGCGAGCGGCGAATATTACAGTCCGCCGGCGCGGTCTGAAGTCTGGATCTCTATTCCCGTCCGCGTGCCCTCGCCCGGTTTGCTCTCGATCCACATGCGGTAATCGTTCCCGAACAGCACCTTGAGCCGCTCATTAACATTGCTGACTCCGATCCCCTGCTCGAAGAGTGTAGCGAGTTTTGGCTCCGGTATGCCGATGCCGTCGTCCTCCACGGTGAGGTGCAGCCGCGCCGCGACGAGCTCGCTGCGCACCCGGATCAGCCCTCCTTCGATCTTGCCGCCCAGGCCGTGCCGGATGCTGTTCTCGATGATTGGCTGGAGCATCATGCTGGGAACCAGCATGTCCAGCGTTTCCGGGGCGATCTCTTTTGTGAAGCGCAGCTTTTCGCCGAAGCGGACCATTTCAATGGCCATGTAGTTGTCGATGAAAGAGAGCTCCTCGCGCAGCGGCGTCAGATTGCCAGTTTTGCGCAGCAGCCGCCGCAGGATGCTCGATAGTTTGTACAAAACGTTGCGCGCCTCTTCCGGATTGGTGCGGATGAGCGAAGAAACGGAGTTGAGCGTGTTGAACAGAAAGTGCGGGTTGATCTGGCTTTTCAGCGCCGCGAGTCGCGCCTCGTTCAATCGCAACTGCTGCGCTTCGAGCTTCTTTTCGTTGCGCGAATTGTTCCATATCTTCAACGGGAGGGTTACAGCGAAAATGGCGCTAATGCAGATGAAAACCTCCGTTACCGGCGAAGCCGGCTTCCAGATGCCGGCGAGGCAGAAGATAGTGGTGGGGCCGAACAGCGCCGCGGCCCACAAACGCAGCAGCTCGCAGGCGATGATACTGAGCAGAATGGTGAATTGAAACGCCGTGCGCCGCAGGTTCTGTTGGCCCCGGAAGGCGCGATAAAAGCTGAAATCGAGCAGCGGCGAGAATCCCCAGACTTCCTCCTTGTCGGGTGTCACGTCGCGCAGCAGCGCGCCCAAGACGCCAACGCCGGCGAACAGCAGCAGGGATATAAACTCGCCGTTCAATACCGCCGGGATCGATATGAGAATGCCCGAGAGCAAGCCGGTGGCATATCCTCCCACCAAGCCAGAGAGAAAACTGCCCTCCAGACCGAGATCGACGGCCATGTATTGATTGCGCGTAAGGACGCGCGTGGCAACACCGGCGCCGAACACCGCCGACAGGCTCAAGGCCAATTTAATGCGCTGCACCAGAGTGCGTTCTTCCCGCATCAACATTCTCTGGAAGCTGCCGAAGCGGGTGAGAATACTGGCCAGCGACGCAGCCACCGCCAGGCGGAGCAGCAGGATCACGAGCTGGCGCGGTTCAAGCATTGCGAGCCCTTGGATCATTATAATGAAAACAAAGCGCTTATCTGCCCAGAAATGCTTATAAAAATAGCCGAGGCAAACTTCCCCAGCCGCTTTGGGCACTTTCGGATTTACGGATTCGAAGGCCGCTATGGCGAGGCGCCCCGGCGTGAAGAGAACAAGGACGAATGCGTCGCGCTTCGAATGGGCCAACTGGAGGGAGAGGAGCCCGCGTTGCTGCGGATTCATTCGCAGTGCCTCACGGGAGACGTCTTTCACAGTCTGCGATGCGATTGCCGCTCGCAGCTCGAGATATCTTTGAACCTCATCGCCGAAGAAGGCCGCGGCCTGATCGTCTATGAACATCAGGAGGGCCGCGGGATTGGGCTGTTAAACAAGCTGCGCGCCTACGAGCTGCAAGACGAGGGCGCCGACACAGTGGAGGCGAACGAACGTCTGGGGTTCGAAGCCGACCTCCGCGATTACCGCATGCCCGCGGATATCGTGCGCTATTTCGGCGTGCGCCGGGTACGGCTGCTATCGAACAATCCCGACAAGATCGCCGCGCTCGAGCGCGCCGGCATCGAGGTGACGGAACGCATTCCGTGCATCATCGCGCCGCACGAATCGTCGCAGGGTTACTTGCGAACGAAGAAGCAGAAGATGGGTCATCTGCTGTAGCTCGAAGAGATAGTCCGGTAGAGAGCGTCCGGAGCAAGATCCGCGCCGTTCGGCCAGCACACTGCCCCATACTCGTCCACTTGCGCTTGGGAGAAGAGTGCCGGGTCGCGGAGCGGTTCAAACACGGGACCGAAAAGCCTGGAGGATAAGTCGACCGTCCCGCTCGCGCCATCGGCGAACGTCACCTCCAACGTATAGGACTGGCCCGCCCTGACGCGAACGACTCGATTCATTTTTTACTCCAGCGACCAATCGAGCACGAGCCCAGGCGCCCGGCGCGGAAGCCTTCACTTCAATTATTTCGATGCTGAGTGTTGGCACAGAGCGCCGATCCTACTTTATTTGCGGCGCCCTGTCGGGGTTGGATGCGGTCTTCTGTCGCGGCGTCATAACGGCGCCCGCCCAAATCGAAAGGCAATACGCCGCGCACAACAACAGCGGACAATACAGCGGATAGCGGTAGCGGACATCCACTTGCATTATGTAGTACGACAACGGATAGACGATCAATACGGTCGCTAGCAGATAAAATCCGGCGCGGTTCTTCAGGAATGAAATTACGAATCCGGCGATTCCGAAGATGGTTATCGCGGCGCAAAACAACGTCTTGAGCGGGGCATTTAGCAGAGGAAACCAGAAATAGAGGATCCGCAGTGCCGTGAGATGCGCGAATTGAGCGGGATTTTGCCGGATCCAGGCGAAGGCCGCCGCCTTCTTCTCCTCGAAGTACCTTGGCTCGCCGAGGACGCTCAAGCGGCGGGCTTCGCTGTCGTTGTGAAAAGGATGAGTCGCGTACGGTCCGCCCGGACGCGTGTTTTCGTCGAACAAGGGGCTCGACTCCGGTCCGTTGCTGACGCTGAGCTCCAGGCCGTAATTATCGCGGATCAGAAAGAGGCTGCCGAATTCCAGGTAATTCCTGACTGTCCAGGGGACCAGGACGAGGATCGCCAAGGTCACCGTCAACACCACATCGCGCAGCGCCGCTTTGCGCGAAACATCACGCGCGCGCCAGATCCGCAGCGCGCACAGCGGGGCGAGCACGGTCAGAAACGTGGGATTGAAAAGGAGCGTGAGACCCCAGGCGAGCCCGTACCAGAGTGGCAGCCCGGCGTTGCTCGCGATGGTGTTTTGGGCAAACACGGCGAGCAGCGCGACCACCAACAGGCTCGTATATGCCGTGTCGTAGGAGCCTTTCGTTTCGATCCAAAACCAAAACGGAATGGCGGCGCCGAAATACCCGGCCGCGATGCCTACGGAGCGCTGGAATCCGGACGCGGCGGCCAGCCAGGGCAGCAAAGCGAACTGCAGCGCGGCAGCGGCGGAGGCCAGCAACTGGATCGCGAGCTCCGCTACAGCGGTGACTCCCAGGGCGCGAAAAATCAGGCTGAGCAGGAACGGATAGGCGGGAGGACAAATGGCGGTTTTCCCCGTAGGGACGGGAAACGGATTGGCGAAATTTCCCGTGGCGGCCAGCGTTTTTCCGATCTCGACCATCTCGGGAGCTTGGATGTCCTTGTATCGTTGCTGAACGATTACCGGGACCATGCGCACGGTTAAGCCGAGAACGAAAATAAAGAACCAGGGATGCGATCGCAGGGCGCGTTGGATGGGTCCAATCATGCGGGAACGGCCGGCATGCTTACCGCGGCCTATTCCTCGCCGCCGCGGCCGCCGGCCGTCGCGTGCGCCGGTCCGCGAAACACGGCATTTAGAAACAGCAGATTCAATCCATCCATGTATCCCCGGAAATTGGGATCCGAGGTGAAGCCGACCACGAACCCGCGGCCGTCGCGCTGCACTACTTCAAACGGCTTGAAGGCGAGCTGCTTGCGGTTCTGCTCCCACATGTATCCGCTGGCCAAAATCTGTTCGGGGCCCTCGTAGTACGCCGCGTTGATGCCCTTGTCCATTTTGATGGGCGTGAAGATCGCGCGGCCCTGCACCAGCACGTTCACGGTCTCGGGAGCGCCTACGGTGCTCCAGTGCTCCGGGTCGATTTTGGCGCGCAGCAACACGCCGTGCAACGAATCGGGTTGCGCGGTATCGGGCTGAATGGCTTTTTCGAAATCGGCCTCGCTCGCCAGCAGCTTGCCGCCCGCTCGGGCCTGATTCTGACGGGCTGCCCCGGAGGCAGAGGAGCCGTCCGCGGCGGCGCGCTCTCCCGCTTTGGTCCGCCTCGCCGCCCGCGCGCGGCGCCGTCTCCTGGGAAATAGATAGCAACTGCGATTTGGGATCGGCCAGAAACGTGACGGCTCCGGCGCCCACGCCGATCAGCGTGCCGCCGTCTTCAACCCAATCTTTTAGCCGCCGCAGGCCGCCCGCGC
This sequence comes from Bryobacterales bacterium, assembly GCA_963838885.1. GTDB lineage: Bacteria > Acidobacteriota > Terriglobia > Bryobacterales > Bryobacteraceae > JAICMB01. The sequence goes on from CAWITB010000027.1 coordinate 122,216, forward strand.
CAAGCACCGCCGCGTAGCTCTCGCCGCCTCCAAATCCGCCCGCGTCCGGCAGGATAATCACGTTGAACTGGCTGAGGTCGCCGGAGGCGAGCTGCGGCGTCCGCACCACCGTGACCGGGTAGTCATACTCGCGCTCCAGTACGAAGCGAGTCGCGCCCGCGGCGGTCGAGTTGGTGGGCCTATCCCAGGCCATTGCAATCCTGGTTCGCGGCACGGCGAAGACGTGATGGCTGCCGAAATTGGCGCCCTCGTCCACCCAGCCGGTATCGGTCGTGTCGACCTCCGCGCCCGTGGATTTCGCGAGCGCTTCAACCGTGCCGGCGAGATCGGCCGGGTTCTTTTTCACTTCAATAATGAGTGTGCCGCGTGAATAGGTCTTGCCCGCCAGCTTGAACTCTTTATCGGTGCTCGTGAGATGCACGTCGCGCTGCAGCGCGGTGGCCAAAAATCGCGCCGCTGCGGTGGTTCCCCAGGGCACGAGATAGGCGACTGACGGCACGCTTCCCGTAACCCGGCCTGCGCTGATCCGGCCCGCCGCGACGGGCTCGAAATCGCCCTGCGAAACGGCGGCGCCGGCGACCGAAGAGACGTTATACGCCAGCGGAAGGGACCACGCGGTGACGTCGTACATTTCGCTCGGCAGCCGTTCCTTGCGGCGGCGCTCTTCCGCCTGCAGGAACTCCGGTTCCATTGAGATCTGCGGGTCGAGCAGCGCGCGCACGAGCCGCATCGCGGGCTGCGCCAGCGGCACGACATAACTACCCGCCGGGTATTGCCTGCCCGCGTTTTGAAACGCCGCCTTGGCGCGCTTCACCTCGATCCCTTGCTCCGCCAGGTTCGAGGCCAGCTTGTCAACCGTCGAGGTATCGCCCGTCCGCGGCAGAATGTATTCCCGCACGCCGCCCTTGGCCGCTTCGTCGATGGCGCTGCGGCGGTATTCATAAAAGTTGGCCAGCAGCTTTTCGCGATTGCGCGCCGCCGTCTCGCAGCTTGAAATGGACGATACAAAATGCTGCCGCACCGTCTCACTGTACGGCACGATGGTTCCGTTCGCCTTGCGTACTACCAGACCGCGCGTGGAGGCCTGCTCGTAGGTCATTCCGATGGAGCCGTAATACAAGGGCCAGCTCGCTCCGTAACCGGGATAAAACTCGTCGTAGCCTTCGCGCGTGAAGTACGAAAAGCCGTACTGGTCGAACCAGCGGGCGTTGTTGCGTCCGAACCATTCCAGGCTCTCGCGCTGCGTTTTCGTGATGTACGGATTGTAGGGAACGGCCTCCGGGGCAAAATAATACGTCGCGTCGGAACCCATCTCGTGCAGGTCCACGAAGACGAGCGGATACCATTCCAGCAGGGTTTTCACGCGGCCGCGGGTCTCCGGCTGCGTCAGCGCGAACCAGTCGCGATTCATGTCGAAATAGTAATGGTTGGTGCGCCCGCCGGGCCACGGCTCGTTGTGTTCCGCCGCGAGTTGGTTGGGGTCGGGCCGCAGCCCTTCGGCGATTTCAAAATCGTGAACGAAGCGGTCGCGCCCGTCGGGATTCTGCTGCGGGTCGATCATGACAAGGTCGTTGGCGAGGACCTGCTCCACAAGCTTGTCGTCGCGCGAGGCGAGCAGGTGATAGGCCGTCATCAGCGCCGCGTCGGGCGAGGAAATCTCGTTGCCGTGGACGCCGTAGGCAAGCCAGATCAGCGCCGGCAGCCGGCTCATGATGCGCCGCGCTTCGGCTTCCGATGTCGCGCGAGGATCCGCCAGCCGCTTCATGCCGGACTTGATCTCATCCAGCCGCGCGATATTCGCTTCCGATCCAATGACGGCGTAGACCAGCCGCCGCCCTTCCCAGGTCTTGCCGTAATCGTAGATTTTCATGCGCCTCGGCTCCGCCGCCGCCAGCGCCTCCAGATACTTCAAGATGTTCTCGTGTGAGGAGATGCGCTCTCCGGAGTCATAGCCGAGCACCTTCTTTTGCGTCGGGACAGCGGGATCGTAGGAGGCGCCCGGCCAGAACTCGACTTTGGGGGCGGCGAGCGCCGGTAGGGCGAGCGCGCAGAACAGTAGAAGGAAGGACTTCATAAAAGTAGTAGGATACGGCATAATGCTACGACTCTGCCCGCTGCTGCCCACACTGGCTGTCCTGCTGCCGGGGATGTGCGCCTCTGCCGCCGCTCCGGACATGTCCGGAAAGTTCACCATTTTCCTTTCCGGTAAGCCGTTCGGCTCGGAGACCTACGCCATCACGAGCGCCAATGGTCTGATCACGCTGGACGGCTCGGGTTCCGCCGATATGGGCGTCGTGAAGATCAATATACAGGATTTTCAGGTGATCACCGACATGAACTATAACCCCGTCGAGGCCACCGCAAAGGGCCAGATGGGAAAGGCGCAAATGTCGGTGAAGGTGACGTTCGCCGCCGAAACCGCCGAGAGCACGTCCGATACCGGGCAAGGCGAGGCCGTGAAGCAGCATAAGGTTCACTCCGGCGACGTCGTCGTGAATTATCCTTTGCCGCTTTTTCCCTGGTCGTTGTTGATGCCGCGCGTCAAGCTCGACAGCGCCGAACCGCAGCAATTCTATGCCTTCATAACCGGTCAAACGGCGGAGGAACCGCTGACGGTGGTGGCGAAAGGACAGGAGCCGGTGGAATTCGCGAACAAAACCGTCCGCCTGTATCACATCTCGGGAAGCATGCCGACCCCGGCGGGCAGCTCCATCAATGCCGATTTCTGGATAGACGAGAATCGGCGCATTATCAAGATCGTGGCGCCGGGTCAGAATGTTGAAGTGTACCAGGACGGCTTCGAACGCAAGGCTCCTCCGGCCGCGTCGAACCCGGAAACGTCTCCAACTCCAACTCCCGGCAGGCCTCCGCTCAAGTAGTAGTTTGAGCGCCTTTCTCCTCGATAACGGCAACGGCGAGATTCGCGGCCGCGCGGAAGCCATCGATGAATGCTGCTGAGCCAGTGCACTTCAACCCTGGCGACGGCCGCATCGCCGAGTCCGAAATGCGCTCTGAGATCGCTCTGGGAGTTGTAGCTGTGCCGGGTGTCGTGCAACAGATTCGGGCGATCCCGGACCAATCTGATCTTGTTCCCAACGGTCCTCACCTCGAGCCAGTTATTATTGGTTGACCGGTCGCAGCCGCAGCACTTGTGGCTACCCGAAGTGTGCGACGCGCCGGCGCTCGCCTGATGGGACCGCAAGCCGCCGCATTCTACGCATCAATCCGCTTATAGAATATTCACCGCGCGCGCCGCCAGGATCGCCAGCGTGGTAAGTGAAATCGCCGATTGCAACATCATCATGAGCTTCGCCCAGCGCGAGAGCACCGGAACATCGGTGGGCGAAAATGCCGTGCTGGTATTGAACGCCAAGAATAAATAATCGACGAAGCCGGGACTCCAATGCGCCTCGCCCATTTTCCGTTTCATCTCTGGATCAAGCATCATCTGCGGGAACAGGAACGCTCCACCGGTGTGCGTTCCGCGCACCTCGCGCTCGTTCGGGCCGCCCGCGTCGAGCCGCCAATACCACGACGCGAACACCAGCATGTTGCTGATCCACAGACCCGTCGCGGCGATGAGGAGCTGCTTCGGTTGCTCCCGATGCGATGGCAGCCCCGAGATCAGCAGCGACAAAGAGACGATCAGCTCGACGGTCACGAACGCCATGATGATGTAGCCGAGCGCCTGGTTCAGGCCATGCCGTCCGCGCCGGTGCGCGATGATGGCGGGAATCAGCAAAGCACAAACAATTGCGAGCAGCAGCCAATCGGGTCCCGGCGTCAATGACGAGGGGAGCGCGTAATGGAGACCGCCGATCGCAAGCAGCGCAACAGTAGCGGGCCAGCGCGGCTCGTATTTCCGGTCGATGAGACGGGACATGTCCTATATTTTGTCCCTCCCGCCGCTTCGCCAGCGCATGAGTCATGCCGGGGCTGCATACGCAATTGGCGGCGTGTTGCGGCGCAGACTGCGCGCTTTACCGCCTAGCAAACTGCGCGGACATGTTGGGCCGAATCGGCGGCCCGCCCTTTTAGGGCGTACATACGCGCAGCCGCATGCCGCTCATCGCGCGTCGCCACATAAACGTTTTGGCGCAATCGCCAATGTCACAATCATCCCGCCGGCGCATTACCCGAAGTGATCCCACCTTCGATACCGGATCCCACAACATCGACGGACTCACCAGCGGCTACGGCCGCGGCGCCATCGCTAGCGGCATTCCCGCTCGCTCCGCCACTCCTATTGAAAACTCCACCCGCACCGACCGAGTTCACAATCGACCATCATCGCGCAGCATCGGCGAATACGCGGACATCGCGGAGGCGATCATGCCGGAGCGGCGAGCGCGGCGCATTCATGATGGAGCGCCTCGGCGTCTTTCAAGACCATCACCCGACTTCGGGATCGGCGCGCTCCGCCGGAGACCCTGCGCTGACCGTACTCGCGCACGTCGCGGGAATCGGTGCTCCGCAATTTTTTGGGCGACGCCTGACGCGCGTCCATACGAAATTTATTGAAAAGTGTTGAGAGAAGCGCGCGTTGGAACCCACTACAATCTTTCGCGAAATACTGATTTGCCGGGTATCGCATGTCAAGGCGAGGCTCGGATTCTTTTTCACCGTTGAGTGAAACATTTTGACGCGGAGGAATATGCTTTCACTCAGATCTACTCTCTCGAGCTGCGCCTTATTCGCGCTCGCTGCCATTCCATCTTGCGCGGCGGTCATCACGTATAATGACCTGACCTCGTTTCTGAACGCTTCAAGCAGCCTGAGCACCGTCACCTTCGACGGTCTCGCCGCGCAGGGATCGACTACAAACTACAGCACCGGAACCGGACTACTGATCCCGGGCGCTGAATTCACCGGATATTTAAGCGCCACGGCGTATCAACTGTACGTCGCCAATCCATCTCCAAACACCTTCGACGACTTCCACTCCGGCTCGGTGCTAACTGGACCGGTCTATTACTCCGGCTCCGGCAGTTACACGCCCTATATCAACATCGCGCTGTCCACACCCGTTACGGCCGCGGGCTTCGACTTGATGACCACCGGGGGCACTGGCGTCAGCTTCAATATCACTCTTAACAATATGCCCACGGTTTATACCAGCCTGCCAACAGGCGCGCGGCCGTCCCAAACTTTCTTCGGCTTCACGTCCGATGCGCCGATCAACAGCATCCAATTGAGTCTGCCGGCAAGCGCCTCTGGCATCACTCCGGTGCTGGACAATTTCAGCTACGGCTCGGAGGGCGATCCCGGGCAAACGCCCGAACTGTGCACCTTCCTGCTGATCGCTTCCGGCCTCATCGGTTTGCGCATCTTCAGGCGCAGGTTGCGCGGCTTGGCTGGCCTTCCCGCCTGATAAACATCGCGCGATGTGTTGGGCGGGCCGACTTCCCGCCCTTTCTACGCGTAGATGCCGCGCAGCTTGATGGCGCTCGCTACGCGGTCGATCGCCAGCATATAAGCGGCGATGCGGTTGTGGACATTGTGGCGCTCGGCGTAGCTCACCACGTCCTTGAAGCTGTTCACCATGATCTCTTCGAGCCGGCCGTTGACGAGCTGTTCGTTCCAGAAGTAACCTTGCCGATCCTGCACCCACTCGAAATACGAGACCGTCACGCCGCCCGCATTCGCCAGGATGTCCGGAAGAACAAAAATCTTTTTCTCCGCGAGGATGGCATCGGCCTCCGACGTCGTGGGACCATTGGCGCCCTCGCAGATAATCTTCGCCCGGATGCGGTCCGCATTGGCGGTCGTGATCACATTTTCCTTCGCGGCCGGAAGCAGCACGTCACAATCGAGCAGAAGAGCGTCGTGCGGATCGATCGGCTCCGCCTCGGGATAACCCGTGATAGACCCCGTCTCCGCCCGGAACCTCATTAACGCCTCCGGGTCTATCCCGTGAGGATTGTAAACGGCGCCGTCCCACTCGATCACGCAGATAATTTTGAATCCCGCGCGCGTCATCAGCTTCGCCGACATCCCGCCGACATTGCCGAAGCCCTGCACCACCACGCGCGTCTGTCCAGGATCGATTCCGAACCGGCGCAGCGCCTGCATGGTCACGATCATGCATCCGCGTCCGGTCGCCTCCGGCCGTCCGCGCGATCCACCCAGATCGAGCGGCTTTCCGGTCACCACCGCCGTCACGGTATGACGCTTGTGCATGGAATACGTATCCATGATCCAGGACATGGTCTGCGCGTTGGTATTGATGTCCGGCGCCGGAACATCCCGCTCCGGCCCGATGAAATCGAGAATCTCGGCGGTGTAACGCCGCGTCAGCCGCTCCAGCTCCGACATGGAGAGCAGATCGGGATTGCAAATCACGCCGCCCTTGCCGCCGCCGAACGGAATATTGACCACCGCGCACTTCCATGTCATCCACGACGCCAGCGCCCGCACTTCATCGAGCGTCACGTCGGGCGCAAACCGGATGCCACCCTTCGCCGGGCCGCGCGCGAGGGAATGCTGCACGCGATATCCCGTGAAGACTTCAATGCGCCCATCGTCCAACTGCACCGGAATATGCACGGTCAGCTCCAGCGCCGGCATGCTCAGAACTTTTCGGAGGCCTTCGTCGAGGCCGAGCCGCTCGGCCGCTTCATCGAAGCGCGCCGCCGCGGAGAGCCATGGGTTTATTTCTATTTCTTTCTCGACGTACGGGGTCGCTTCGACAACCATCAAGGTTCCTCCAGCTTCATTGTGGCATGTAGGGAAGCGCCTTTCCGGCTACGGACTGGTAGCCCTTAAATGAGCGCTGATTGCTTATGGGACCGAGAGTCGAAAGCGATTCCCTCCGATGGGAGTCAGCACTAACATTGGAGTTTTCCTGGGCGGCCAAGGGGCTAACCCATTTCGTAATAGCCAGCCACTAAGCGCACCGCCTCGGAATTCAGGACACGTTTTCCAGAACGTTTCACGCAAGGGGAACGTGTTCAGTTTGCCTTCGATCTCGATCTCGATGGCGGTCCAATGTTTCTGGAAATATCGAGCGGCGTTTGAGGAGCCAACGCGTACCTCATAGACTCCTGGAGGGCCTTTCCATCCCGTAGCCGTCATCACGCCAAAATACCACAGCGCTGTTGCGCCGCTCAGAATCCGCTGGGTTGAATCCAGAAGCTCTCTTGCCACTTGGCTCCGGGTGGAATCGACTGCAGCGCGGAGTACGCCCCGGAATGCGCCAGATTGAACGCGTCCGTTACGGCCGTCATCGGCTCGAAGCAGATGAAGTCTTTCCCGGCCGGCGCATACACGACCGCAACCGGAAATTTCGCGCCATAGCGGATGGAGATTTTCTGTCGGGCGCCCTGAACCCAGAACTGGTCGTCGTGATCGACGGAGCCGAAAACGTCGTCAAGCTGGCGTCCGGCGAGCGGAACCGGATCGGGCAGAGTGTTTGGCGTCGTCGCGCCTGTTGGAATTAACTTACTCGATAGCTCGTAATGTTCCCGCGCCGGGATGTGGACCCTCCATTGGTCGCGCGGAGCATCGCTAATGCGGTAGTAGGGATGAAAGCCGATGCACAGCGGCATGGGATCAGCCGATCGATTTTCGATCGCGGTGCGCACTTCGAGTATGCCGTCCGCCAAGCGATACGTCATGTCGATGGTGTGGGCGAACGGAAACTGGGCCATCAGGTTGGGGTCTTTCCAGAACTCCAGACGGCTGGTGACCTCCGCGCCCTTGGCATCGTTATGCAGATTCACAACGCGCCATTCGTTCGAGAAGGAAATCAAGCCGTGGATCGGCTGCCCAAACGCATCGCGACGGATATTACCGAGATCGGGTTTCAGGATGTACTGCTTGCCGTTGGCCCAGAATCCGTCGTGATCGAGGCGGTTGGCCCAGGGCGCGAGAAAAGGAATGCCGGACAGCCCTGGCTTGGCCTTGAAATCCGCCAGACTGGCGTATGGCCAGTAGAGCGCGTCGTTGCCGCCGATCTTGAACTCGTAAGCGATATTTCCGATCGCTGGCGCGATGGATACTTCGGCGTGATGGGCCGAATCGGTGAGGCGCACGACCTCAAAACCGTCGACGCTGATTTTGCGCGCGGAATAACCGGACATGCTCATGAGCGATGGCGCAAGAAGAAGAGCGGCGGCTACGGCTCGACGGACTCGCGCAGATCGAGATCGGTGTATTTCTGGCAGCACACGCACTTACCGGGACTGTAAGTGCGAATATAACAAACGTCGCACCAGTACGTAATCATCAGCCGCTTGCCGTCCTTGTGAACGAACATCGCTTTGCTGGTGATGGGATCGATAACGAAATGTTCGGGTGACTTGAAATGCCCGATGGCCTCGAAATCCATACCAGCAATGCGCTCGTCGTTCAAAACCGCGGTGGTCGCGTCGTCGCCTTCGAGGTAGATCAGCTTGTGATCGGCGCCCTCGAGCGCCGGCTGACTACCCGGGCCCTTGACGAGTTTGCCGCGGACGGATAACCCCGGCACGCTCGTGGCCAGCGCGGGAAGGACCAGGAAAAACGCCGCTAAGATCAGTCGCAGCATATTTCTATTCCTATTATAACGAGCGTGCTTCGTTGCTGAATCGGAAGGCGCGGTTACGCCAAAGTAACTCGCCTTGCTACCAAATCTCGGCGTTGTCCGTCCACACCCAGAAGGAGCGCGTGCATTATGCCCATGCGTATGATTGCCGTTTTGCTGTTCGGAACCTTCCTGGCCGTCGCCCAACAGGACCATCAAAGCATGGCCGAAAGCGCAGATCGTGTGATGGGATTCCCGCACGAAAAGACCACCCATCACTTTGAGCTTAACTACGACGGGGGAATCATCGACGTCCGGGCTAACGACGCGGCCGATGCTCGAAGCCGGGGCGAAATCAGGAGCCATTTCCATCACATCGCCCAGATGTTCGCCGCGGGCAACTTCAACGCGCCGATGCTCGTGCATGGAAGGGATGTTCCCGGCACAGAGACCATGACACGGCTCAAGGATCAGCTTCACTGGGATCTACAGGACACGCCCCGCGGAGCGCGCATCGTAATCACTGCGGACAGCAAGCCGGCGCTGGATGCGGTTCACGAGTTCCTGCGGTTTCAGATTGAAGATCACAAGACCGGCGATTGCACGGCTGTTCGGTGAGGCCGCGGCTTACGCCGGCTGCAACCGGCGATTCGAACGGAGCGGGGAACATCTTGATTTGAGCGAGCGGTGTTTCTTCGAAGGGATGAAACGCACCTGAGGCGCTGTCCCGATGCCTCGGCGATTTGCTATCTTCAGCGCGTTTTTCGTTCTCGCGATGATTGAAGATTTCACGACCAGCTAACCTAGTAAAGTGAGCCGCATTGTTTTTCTTCTGGCCACCGCCTCGCTCGCGACCGCGCCCATGCACCTACGCGGCGGCGCCCCCACCACCGCGGCCGAGCTTGCGGCCGCGGTCACCCATATCTCGCTCGACCCGGCTTCCTGCTACCGCGTCACAGACCTGAATTTCTCGAAAGAAGACGTCAGAATCTACCTTACGTCGGGATACATTTCGTTCGCGAAGGAGATCCACGGCAGAACGATCGGGGCCGTCTTCACGACCGATATCGAGGCAGGCGATGCCGAGATCCTGCTGCTGCCGCCCTATCGCGGCGAGCGCCTTTCGCTTGCGAATTTCACGGGGTCGCCGAATCTCGACGAGCATTTCAAGGCCGCGGTCATGATCTTCACCGATTCCACGGGCGCGGAGCTGGAATCCGCGCTCCAATCGCACGATGCGCGTAAGAACGCGGAGATCGGCGCGCTGTTCGCGGAGCGCTGGACGCCGCCGCTGCGCAATCTGGCCGGGAGCTTTCAAGTACAGGTGGTGGGCGATCTGCTTTCGGCCCCGTCCAATTCGGGCGCGAGCAATCCTAGCGCGAGCGGCCCTGGAATGTTCTATATGGGCGTCGCGGGATCGAAGCTGGGAAACTTCGATGTGCTTTACGATCCGAGAGGAAGCGATCAGATCGCGATTGGCCAGATGGCCTACCGCGACGGTCAGCCCTATTTCAACATGTGGTCCAGCTTTCCAGGGAAGAAAAAACGAAGCGCCCCGGAAGCGGAAACGCAACCGCCGCTCGCGATCGACAACTATCGCATCGACGCCACCATCCGGCCCGACCTCTTGGTCAGCGCCTCTACGCAAGCCACGCTCACACTGCATGGGGCCACAGGCCGCGCACTCCCGTTTTGGATTTCAAGCGCGATGCGCGTTAACGCCGTTTCGATTGACGGCCAGCCCGCTGAAGTCTTCCAGCGCGTATCGCTGCGCTCGAACCTGATTCGCGGCGGCGGCAACGAAGAGTTCCTGGTCGTCCCGCCCGCTCCTCTTGACGCCTCGAAGCCGCACAAAATCGAGTTCCATCATGAAGGCGAGGTCATCTCCACGGCGGGCGATCGGGTGTTTTTCGTGAGCTCCCGCGGTACATGGTATCCGCGCCTGAGCTCCGCTTTCGCGCATTTTGATTTGACCTTCCGCTATCCACGGGATCTGGTCCTGGTCTGCACCGGCGATCCCGTTTCGACGCGCACGGAAGGCGAATCACGCATCTCGGATTTTCATGCGCCCGCACCGATACGATTCGCGGGGTTCAATCTTGGGGCCTATAATTGCGTTTCCCGCGAGCGCGGCGGATTGAAGGTGGATGTCTGCGCCAATCGTGAAATCGAAGCGGCGCTGCGGCGGCAACCGGTTCCCAACGAGCATATCGCTCTCACGCCGGCCCAAGCGGTCGCGCGTGGGCGGCGGCCGTTCCTCGATCCGGCTCCCCTGGCGCCTCAACCGAATCCGGCGGCGCGGCTCGACAAGCTCGCCGACGACGTCGCGGGAGCGCTCGAATATATGTCCGCGCAGTTCGGCCCGCCGCCGATCCGGCGCGTCACGGTATCTCCTATCCCCGGCAGCTTCGGCCAGGGTTTTCCGGGCCTGATTTATCTTTCCACTCTCTCCTATATGGATGCCTCGCAACGTCCCGCCGCCGCCCGCAACACTTACAAGGACCTGCTGTTCTCGGACGTGCTGGAAGCGCATGAGGCGGCCCACCAGTGGTGGGGCAACCTGGTGACGGCCGCCGGGTACCAGGACGAATGGCTGATGGAATCGCTCGCCGACTATTCGGCGCTGCTGTACCTGGAGAAGAAGAGCGGCCCCCGCGCGCTCGACGCGGTGCTCGACCGCTACCGCGACGATCTCTTGAAAAAAACCGATAGCGGACGAACCGTAGAGTCGGCGGGACCGATTGTATGGGGCGTCCGTTTATTGTCGTCGCAAGCTCCGCAATCCTGGCGCGCCATTACATATGAAAAGGGCGCCTGGATTCTTCACATGCTTCGCCGCAGGCTGGGGGACGCGCGCTTCACCGCGATGTTGCGCGAGATCTGCGCCCAGTACCATTACCGGGCCATCTCGACGGAGGAATTTCGTGAGATTGCGCGTCGCTTCAGCCCGCCCAAATCGCCCGATCCCGAGCTGCGCACTTTCTTCGATAACTGGGTTTACGGCACTGGCATCCCAGCCGTGAAAATAACGCAATCGAGTCGTGCGGGAAAGATTACGGGCATCCTGACGGCGAGCGGGGCCGGCGACGATTTTACCGGGTTCATTCCGGTCGAGGTCCAGCAAGGACGTAAAAAATCGGTTTACTGGCTGCAGGCTTCGAGCGAGGGTTCGTCATTTTCGATTCCGTTGCGTCCGCCCGCCGCGGGGACAAAAGTATCGCCGGCGTTCAACGACAGTCTTATTAAAAAATAAACATGAACACTCTATTCTTGGCGGGCCACAAGGCGCTGGTTACCGGCGGGACGCGGGGCATCGGACGCGCGATCGCGAAGGCGCTGGCGGAAGCGGGAGCCGACGTTGCTATCTGCGGGCGCGATGCCGCTGCGGTTGAGAAGGCCGCGCGCGAGATCGCCGAGGAAACCGCGGCCAAGGTTGTGGGCTCCGCCGCGGACGTATCCGATAGCGCCTCGGTTTCACGTCTGTTCCAATTTGTGGATGCGGCGCTCGGCGGACTCGATATTCTTGTCAACAACGCTGGAGTGGGTGTGTTTCGCCGCGCCGCTGAGTTATCGCTCGACGATTGGCATCGCACTTTGGACACGAATCTCTCCGGTGTTTTTTACTGCTGCCATGAAGCTTTGTCCCGGATGAAGAGAGGCGGCGGCGGTTATGTGATCAACATCGGTAGCCTGGCGGGGAAGAACGCGATCGCGGGCGGCGCCGCCTACAATGCCTCCAAGTTCGGCCTGAATGGGTTCAGTGAAGCGATGATGCTCGACCATCGCTACGACGACATCCGCGTCAGCACCATTATGCCTGGAAGTGTCGCCACGGATTTCGCTTCGGGCGCCACTGGAGCAGAGTGGAAAATCGCTCCCGAGGACATCGCCGAAATCGTTTTGAACTTGCTTCGCATGCCGCCTCGCACGCTCGTCAGCCGCGTTGAGGTAAGGCCCGCAAAACCAAAGAGTAACTGAGGGTAACGGCCCGTTCCAGGATTGGCAAGCAAGTTGCTGATTATTTGATCAGAGAGTCTAGATCCTGGAAGGCAGTCCGATAAGACAAACGAGGTTGCGAATATGTTGCGGGTGAACGTTCCTTTAGATCCATCGAAAACAGGTCGTGAAGCCGAAAGCCTGGAAGGCAATCTGCGGAAGCTGATTGTCGGGCAGGACGAAGCCATCCAGCAGATCGTCAACATTTATCAGATGTACTTGACGGGTATGACTGCTCCCAGCCGTCCTGTCGGCAATTTTTTGTTCCTCGGTCCGACCGGTTCGGGGAAGACCAGGATCGTCGAAGCGACGGCCGAGGCGTTGGTGAAGAACCCGCGCGCGGTGATTAAAATCGACTGTGCGGAATTTCAGCACAGCCATGAAATTGCCAAATTGATCGGATCGCCTCCGGGATACCTGGGACACCGCGAAACGCATCCCCTACTGAGTCAGGAGGTACTGAACCAGTACCATACCGACACAATGAAGCTCAGCTTTGTCCTTTTTGACGAGATCGAAAAGGCCAGCGATGCTCTGTGGAATCTTCTGCTCGGGATATTGGATAAGGCCACGCTGACGTTGGGGGACAATCGCAAGGTCGATTTCTCTCGCGCGTTGATCTTCATGACCAGCAACCTCGGCGCAACCGAAATGAGCTCGCTTTTGAGTCCCAAATTGGGATTCAACGCTTGCGATGGAGTGCGGAAATCGTTGGCCGGCGAATCGGACGAAAAACTCGATGGGAAGATCAAACGCAGCGGCGTGGAGGCGGCGCGCAAGAAATTTACGCCGGAGTTTATTAACAGGCTCGACAAGATCGTGACCTTCCGCCCGCTCGGCTCCGAAGAGCTGCGCCGCATTCTCGACATCGAGTTGAATATGGTGCAGCAGCGGATTTTCAATACGGCAACGGAAAAATCCTTCGTGTTCAAGGCCACCGATGCCGCTAAACGATATCTGCTGCGCGAAGGTACGGATATGAAATACGGCGCGCGGCACCTGAAGCGCGCCATCGAACGTCTGCTGGTGCAGCCGATGTCCAACCTGATTGCGACCGACCAGGTCCGCGGCGGCGATTGGATTAAAGTCGATTTCGATGAAGTCCACTCTTGCATGTCGTTTGTAAAGGAAGCGGAAGGCTTACCGGTCCATGCAATGGCGGATCTGATTGACCATTCCATAGCGATTCCCGCCTTGGCGCTATCTAGCGGCGCCTTGTTCGAGAGCGTGAAGACCCAATCCGCGCGCTCTTCGCGCCGTACGTAAAGCCGAGTTCACACGAGAGCTCCGCCGCACAAGATCGCGGCGGAGTTCGTTCACAAGTTTTTCAGATTTCCCGCTTTCTTTCAACCGCAACAAAACAAGGCGTTTTGCTCTACGAAGCGAGCTATCCTTCGTCGCGAGTTGTTAACCCCAACCCTAAACTGAGGATGTCAGACGCGTCCCGCTCGGCAATGCCGCAAGCAAATTACGCGCTTTGGCTTTGAGTTTGGGAGGGAAATAAATGTCGGGCTTCAAGGGGTCCTTCGCGCTCGCCTCTGCGCTCTGCCTCGCTTCGCTAGTGTCCGCGACACCGGCGCTCACAACCATTCAGGATGTGATTTACAAGGCCGATGGAACCAAGTTTAACGGCGTCGTGCAGATCGCCTGGACAAGTTTTCAGGCCGCCGACAGCAGCAACATCGCGATGCAAAACGTGACTGTCGCGGTGACGAACGGATACTTGCGCGTGTCGCTGGTCCCCACGACGAATGCGAGCCCGGCAGCCGTATACAACGTCGTCTATAACGGCGATGGCGATGTCCAGTTCACGGAGCAGTGGGTGGTACCGCCGAGTGCGGGTCCTCTGCGCGTTGCCGATGTACGTTCCACCGTCACCTCCGGCGCGGCTTCGGCGCTGGCTCAAATACAGATTTCAGACGTATCCGGTTTACAAACGGAGTTGAACATCAGGCCGACGATTGGGACGGGGTTTGCGCCGGCGCGCAGCGCAATCATCGACGGCAGTGGCGGTATTGCGGCGGCTAGCGGTAATCTCTCGGATTGCATCCACGTGGACGGAAGCTCGGGTCCGTGCGGTTCCGGAACGGTGGTTTCGGGCTCCGCCAGCTTTTCCGACGCCGAGACCCCTTCAGGGGTCGTGGACGGCTCGAACGCTACATTCCAGCTTGCGAACGGCCCCACGCCGGCCGCGAGCCTGGTACTGTTCCGGAATGGCCTGGCGCTCCAGACAGGCTTCGATTTCACGTTGTCTGGTTCGGCCATCGCGTTTCAGCCCACAAGCGTGCCGCAGCCTGGCGATGTTCTGCAGGCGTTCTACCGCTCCGTCTCGTCGACGCAGCAAAGCGCCTCGTCGCCTTCCTCGGCGACCCCTTCATGCACCCTCTACAGCGTGGGCAACATTGGATCCAACTGGGTCACGACGGTGAACGGCACGACCGTGACTCTCGGGCCGGCCATTCAATCGTCAAATGTCCAGGATGTGCCGCTATTCACGCTGCCAGCTCGTGGAACCATCACCGGCGTGCGCGAAAAAACCACGCTGGCGTGGAGCGGGGCCAACATCACGACCTTTACGCTTTCGGTTGGGGACAGCGTGGGGGGCGGCTCGTTTTATACCGCGCCCGGCTACGATCTGACCGCGCCCGCAGCCAATACGAATTTCCGCGGGACGGCGTTATTTAAGGGCGCGACGGATGCCGGGTCCACGGTTGTGGCTCATCTGACTTCGAATGTGACGCTGAGCGCGGTCTCGATCAGCGGCGCGGTCGATATCGACGTATGCTGGGTGACCCTTCCCTGATGGTAAGACAAACCTGGGGAGTGCCGATAAGCCAGAGGTGGGCAAGAGACTAGGACTAATCTTATTGGGGTTTTGCGCCAGTGCGATGGCGCAGACGCTCACGGCATCGGCTTCGCCCAATACCGTGAACTTCACGTACCAGATCGGGACGCCCGTTACCCGCGGTGCAGACGGTTTCGGTGCGCGCCAGCACGGGGACGCCGGCATATACCCTTGCGGTCAGCCCGGGCAGCGCGCTTTGGGTGACGGCGACTCCGAAATCGCCGACGCAACAGACCCCCGACGTCCTGACGCTTCGGGTAAACCCGACTGGTCTGGCAGTGGGGACATATGCCGCAACGGTAAACGTCACCGTCGCGGGCGTCGTAGCGCCCGTGGTGATCGCGGTGAATCTGACGGTCACGGCTCCTTTTCCGGTGCTGACGTTGAGCTCCACCAGCGTGAGCTTCGTCTCGCCTCCCAATCCGCCGTCCACCCAAACAGTTTCACTCACCGCGACCGGGCCGGTATCGTTCGCGGCAGCCGTATCGGGGGCGCCCTGGCTGACCGTCTCGCCGGCGACGGGCTTCGTAGTGACCCCCGGTGACGTTTTCACGCTGACCCTGAGCGTCTCCGCGGCCGGTCTGGCGCCGCAGGCCAAGCCCTATACCGGCAAAGTCGTGATCACGGCGAACGGGGTAGCGGCCGCAAACAAGACCCAGAACATCACCGTCAACCTTACGGTCAACAGCTCCCCGCCGACGATTACGAGCCTCTGGCCCAGCACGATTCAGACGAATACCGGGGCCGCTACCATCACCATCCGCGGAGCGAATTTTTACGCCGCGACTACTGTCACTGCCGGCACGACGCCCTTGACGTTCGTTCTTCTCAGTCCCACGGCAATTCAGGCTGTCGTGCCCGCAACGATGCTAACGGCCGCGGGAACCTTGAACATTACGGCCACGAATCCCGCCCCCGGAGGCGCTTCGACTCCGTCGGCTTTAACGATCTCGAGCGCTCCCGTGGTGCAGGCCGTTCTGAACGCAGCGAGCTATGCCGGAGGCACCGTCAGCCCGGGCGAGCTCGTGGCGTTTTTGGCCTCGGCATCGGACCCGCGGCGCCGGTCTTCATGTCCACCGCGATCAAGCCGGGGTTCGTCGATAGCACCATCGGCGGCCTAACGGTCACCTTCGACGGCGTCGCCGCCCCACTGCTCTACGCCGACCCCAACCAAATCACGGTGCAGGTTCCCTATGAAGCTACGCTGGGGTCGGGTAAAGCGGTTGTGGTCACCAACGGCACCGCCAGTCCCTCGAGTACCACCGTTACCATCGCCGCTACCGCGCCGGGCATTTTCAGCTCCGACGCTTCCGGCATCGGTCAGGCCGCCGCGGTCGTCTTCAGCGGCACAACGGGACAGATCTCGCTCAACTCCGTCAGCAGTCCCGCGCACGTTGGCGACACGGTGTCGCTTTATCTCACCGGCGAGGGCGATTATCTGACGGCCCCGGTTGCTCATACCGGATACATCGTTCCCTCGAATCTGAGCCCCTTGCCGCAGCTCGCCGCGCCGCCCGTGGTCACCATCGGCGGGACGCCTGCGACCGTCAGCTATGCCGGTCCGGTTCCCGGGTCCATTATCGGTCTGCTTCAGATCAATGCCGTCGTCCCCACGGGCGTCACGACCGGCGCCGCTGTTCCGATCGCTGTAAGCATCGGCGGCAACAGCGCGCAGACCGGCATGACGCTGGTCATCAAGTGAACCGCGCGCAAAATCGGTAAACTGGTGGGCGATGCTACGTCCCCTGTCGATCGCGCTCTGTTTCTTTTCGGCAGTGTGGGCGCAGAGCCTTCCTGTGCCCCGCCCCGCAGCCGAGTTCACGATTAATTTCCCGGACGGCCACAAGCAGGCATTGAGCGCCTATCGCGGCAAGGTGGTCGCCCTCAGCTTCATTCACACCACCTGTTCCCATTGCCAGGAGCTTTGCGGTGAAATGTCACGCCTTTATGCGCAATATGGGGCACAAGGATTTCAACCACTGGCGATCGCCTGGAACGATGGCGCCAAGGGGCTTCTGGCGGACTTCGTGAAGAACTATCATGTCACCTTCCCGGCCGGATATAGCGACCGCCAGAAGGTGCTGGCGTACCTTGGAATTTCCGTGATGGATACGCGCCTGGTGGTTCCGCAGATGCTCTGGATCGACCGCAAAGGAGTGGTGCGCGCGCAAACGCCCTCCGCGGGCGACGAGAGTATGTTGACGGACGCGTACTTCCACAAAATGATCGAGAGTCTCCTGGCCGAGCCTGCAACGACGCCGACGTCCGCCCGGCGCACCCGCAGGCCCGCCGTGCCCGCCAAGCAATAGATGCATGCCGCTCAACCATCTCGGCCACGGCCCTCGCATCCACCGTTCGGCTAGAGTTGTCCCATGATCGGTCCTAACTGCTCCAGCGCTTCGGCGCTGTGTTAACTGCTGAAAGTGGGCCGATCGTTCTAGGAGAAAACTGCGCGGCAACCGCTTACGATCGGGAATAACATGCTCGTTGGCCTGCGCGCCTATTATCTCAGCGGTTCAGCCCAAGAGCACCGCACCGATCGGAGGGATCGCGGTGGGCGACCCGGCCAATACGTGTTCGGCGTCCCACGCCTACGGGAAGGAGAACCGCTGCCCGCGACAGTGATGCCCCGCTATGCGCGGTTCTTGAATCGCCATCGCGAGGATACTCCCGTCTGAGCGTCGCCCTCTAGCGAATCGCGGTGCGTGGTAACATGACGCGCGATAGTCATGAAAGCAATCCGGATTGCAACCGTTTTATTATTAGCCGCTGGATTCGCTGCCGCGCAACCGCCTGCCACGCATCCCGCCGAGGCGCATCCCATTGTGTTGCGCGCGGCGCGGCTGCTCGATGTCGAAGCCGGCCGCATCATTACTCCCGGCGAGGTGCTGGTCGAGGGCCAGCGCATCGTGGACGCCGGGCCGTCGGTAGCGCATCCCGCCGGGGCGCAGACCATCGACTTAGGCGACCGCACGCTGATGCCGGGCTTGATCGACGCTCACGTGCATTTGTTCCTGCATCCGGGCGCGGAGGATCTGCAGACCGTGGAGGAGTCGGTCCCACAGCGCACCATCGTCGCTTTATTGGCGGCGCGTGACGATTTAATGGCGGGATTCACGGCGGAGCGCGATATGGGGACCGAGGGCGCGGGTTCGGCCGACACCGCGGTGCGGAACGCGATCAATCAGGGAAAGCTTCCTGGCCCGCGGCTGCGTATCAGCGGCAATGCCATCGATATTCTCGGCGGGCATGAGGACGCCATTCACTACAATCCCGAGCAGCGCGTCCTTCCCAACGCCACCTGGGCCAACAATGCCGATGAGATCGTGACGGTGATCCGGCAACAGTTCAAGGAGGGCGCCGACTTCATCAAGATGTACGAGACCGGACGGGATTCCTTCCGCGATGGGCAGTTCTCGACGCCATATCAGTACACGGAGGAGCAACTGGCGGCGGCCGTGAAGGAAACGGCGCGGGTCGGAAAACATGTCGCGGTCCATGCCACCGGAGAGCCTGGGACGCTTTATGCCGCGCGCGCCGGAGTGGCCTCGATCGACCATGCCGACCAGCTCAGCGGCGAGACCATGCGGCTGATGAAGGAGAAGAACATCTTCGCCGTCCCGACGTTCGCCATCTCGGAATATTTCGCCGAACACGCGGCGTCTCCAAGGCAGGGCGAGAGTCTGCATCGCACTCTGCAATTCCACGCCGAGCAGTTTCGCAAGCAGATGGCCGCGGGCGTTCCCTTCGCCGTGGGATCGGACGTGGGTCCGTTCCCGCATGGAACGCAGGCCCGCGAATACGAATTAATGGCGAAGTACGGCATGGCTCCGGCCGATGTGCTGCGCGCGGGATTGCGGAATGGCGCGAAGCTGCTCGGATGGGAGGGGCAGATTGGAGCGCTGAAGAAGGGCTATCTGGCGGATGTGATCGCAGTGGAAGGCAATCCTCTGGAGGACATGGCGGCGCTTACGAAGGTGGTTTTCGTGATGAAGGGAGGGATTTTGGAACGGTCCGCGGACGCTTCCTCGCAGGCCGGAAGCGTCCGCTAGAGGCGGCGTTATCTGCGAGGGCGCGTACGGCGCACGGGCGCGGGGTTCGTGCCGGTCCAGCCTTCCAGGTTTTTCTTGTCAACCGTGAAGGTCACCATAAAAGGATTCGCGGTATAGCTGTCCGCGACGCCGGAGAACGAGAGCGTCGTGCCGGGATCCACTTTGCCCGGAAGCGGCGTCTCGAATTTCAAGGTGGCGTCCGGGACGTTTGGGTTTTCAATCCCGATCACGACGGTCTTGGGCCGGGTTGCGGGTTCCATGGAGATCACTTTGCCGGTGAATTTCTGGACGCCATTAGCGCCGCGCGGGAAGCAGCGTGCCTTTCATGTTAGTCGTTGAAGTAGGTCGCGCCATCGGGCGCCGTCAACTGCGTTTTAATGCTGCGTCCACAGCGCTATATCCGGATGCGCGGCTGAGTTCCTTCTGCTCCTGTTCCAGCTTGGCTTTCTCGATATCGGCCGTGCTTTGAATCTTGAAGTCCGGCGCCGGAGTTGGATTGGTCTTGGCGATTTGCAGAATCTGATCGATCCTGTCGGTGTTCCCGTGATACTTGGTGTACAGATCGGTAAATTGTTTCTTCACCAGATCGCGGCCGGTCTGCCCCAACGCCCCCTGGCCGTCATAGGCGGCCGCGCGGGCATAGTAGTACAGAGCTTCGGACTGTTTTTCGGGCTTGTGCTCCAGCAAGATTTCGATGCCCAGCCAATACGCGGCTTCGCTATCCTTGGGATTTTCCGCCAGGCTCTTCTTAAATTCGGCCTCGGCGGCATCGGGCTGCTTGCGCTGCATGGCGACCCACCCGAGGGTCTTATGCGCGATCGCTTCCACGTCCCCTTTGGCCTTCTGCCAATCGGCATCGGTTACGCTGGCCGGTTTCGCCCCGGCCAAAATGGCATTGGCGGCGCTCTCGGCCGCGCTGAGTTGATCGGCCGTCGGCGTGATATTGAGGGGGACGAGCTGCGGCGTCAGCAGCGCGGTGTAGTACAGCGCCGCGAAATCCTTGGGATCGCGGGCGAGGATCTCCTTGGCGGCGTTCAATGCCTCGGGTATTTTATTCATTGCCGCGTAGGTGGTGAGGTACGCCGCCTGACGAAGGTCGATGAACTGCGTGTTCGGATATTTTTCCTTCCACTGATTCAACTTCTCGAGCCGGCTCTGTGGATTCGTATCTTTAGTGATCGCGTCATAGAGATCGTATTCGGCGCGATCCGCCCAATTCTTCTGTCCCGTATTGCTGGTCGCGGGCGTCTGCCCGCTCGTCTGGCCGGTATTGGTGGTAGCGGGCGCCTGCCCGCTCGTCTGCGCTCGCAACCCCGCCGGCGCGAGGGCAAAAAATCCCGTTAGGGCCACAGCCGCGACTATTTTCCGTGCCTTCATCAACACTGCCCGCCTTTCAATTTTCCGTTCTTATCGCCAGGAGTCCCGTCAAATGCTGGTATCGAGTGCAATTGCGGAGTATAGCCGAAAAGACGCCATTCTGGCAACTTACCTGTACGGTTAGATGGCGGAAAGGCTTAAGTTGTTCCCAATTCCGCGAGCGGCGGCGGCCCATCTAAACACTCCGGAAGGCCAGTACCGCATTCAAGCCCCCGAAAGCGAAGGAGTTCGAGAGCGCGCACTCGACTTCGGCGCGACGCGGCTCGTTGGGTACGACGTCCAGGTCGCAGGCCGGATCGGGCGTGGTGTAATTTGCCGTCGGTGGAATGATCCCGCAGCGCAGGGCCATGATCGTCGCCACGGCTTCAATCGCGCCGGCCGCCCCCAAGGCATGGCCGTGCATCGATTTCGTCGAGCTCACCGCGAGTTTACCGGCGTGGGCCGCAAAAACCTGCCGGATGGCAGAGGTTTCGGTGGCGTCGTTGGCCGGCGTCGCCGTGCCATGCGCGTTGATGTAGCCGATCTGCTCCGGAGCCAGTGCGGCATCGCTCAGCGCCGCGCGCATAGCGCGCGCGGCGCCCTCGGAGCTGGGCTGCGTAATATGATGGGCGTCCGACGACATGCCGAAGCCGGCGATCTCGGCATAGATGCGGGCGCCGCGCGAGCGCGCCGCTTCCAACGTTTCCAGAACCAGCATGGCGCCGCCTTCTCCCAGAATCAGGCCGCGGCGGTCCTTCGAAAATGGGCGGCAGGTGTCCGGCGAAACCACGCGCATGGCTTCCCAGGCCTTTAAGAATCCCATGCTGAAAACCGCTTCGCTGCCGCCCGTAATGGCGGCGTCGACCCTCCCGTCGCGGATCATCCAAAAAGCTTGCCCGATGGCGTGATTGGCGGAGGAGCAGGCGGTAGAGACCGTATAGGTGGGGCCGACAATCCCATATTCAAGCGAGATGCGGCTCGCCGCGGCATTGCCCATGGTGCGTGGAATAGTGAAAGGGTTTACGCGGTTGCTGTTGTTGCGGTAGAGCCCGACGAAGCCCTCGTCTTCGGTGGTCTGTCCGCCCACACAGGAGCCGGTCACGATGGCGGTGCGCTCGCCCAGTTCGGGCGTGAATCGCAGGCCGCAATCGGCGATGGCCTCGCGCGCCGCAAGGACTCCGAATTGGGCGAAACGGTCGAGCAGACCGATGTCTTTTTCATCGAAATGCGCCGCCGCGTTGTAATCCGGAACTTCGGCGGCGTTGGGAAAGCGAAGCTGCGAGCGATCCACCAGTTGCATGGGACGAATGCCGCCGCGGCCGTGCGAGAGAGCGTCCCAGAACGATTCCCGTCCGGTTCCGAGGGCGGAGATAATGCCGGCTCCGGTGATTACCACGCGGCGTCGCGGCATTGCTAAGCTCTCAGGGCAACCTCGTGTTGGCCTCCGCCGCCACCTTGAATCAGCTTGCGAACTCCGTCGATGGCGTCCTGGACGGTGCGGATGGTCTGAGCTTCCTCATCGGGAATGTTGACGTTGAATTCGTTCTCCAGCGCGAAAAGGATGTTGATTCCATCCAGCGAGTCGATGCCCAGCTCCTCGAAAGAACTCTCCGCGGCGATCTTTTCAACCGGAATGTGCTGTGTCGCCGCAATCACGGCGATTACGCGCTGGCTCAAATCGTCGGGCATATAATGTCGCTCACCTTCTCGAAATGGTACCCCGTGTCGATCAGCCTTGGCAGAATTCGCTCCATCGCTTGCAGTGTGACACGAATGTCGGGCCGGGGTTCGAGGAGGCGGCCGTCGTGCAGACAAAAGATCGCGCCGCCGCGGGCCTGGCGCTCGAGAAGCGCGGCGATGGCGCCGGTGTTCCGCCTCCAGTCTCCGCCCATGGTGGTCCACATAACGCCGAGGAGTCCCGCACGGCGTTGCGCTTCGCGGAGTCCGAACCAGCGCACGCCGTAGGGGGCGCGGAACAAAACGGGGCGGATACCGGTTGCGCTTTCGATGGAGTCTTGCGCTCGCGCGATTTCGTCCACGATGAAGCGCCCGGATTTAAAGCACAGGAAAGGGTGCGTATCCGTGTGGTTGCCGATCTCGTGACCCGCCGCGGCCACTTCGCGCGCGATCCCGGGCAGACGGCGAACGTTCGCGCCGCATTCAAAGAACGTCGCGGGAGCCTGATACCGTTGCAGCAGTTCCAGCAGTTGAGGGGTCGATTCGCTGGGGCCATCGTCAAACGTCAGCGCGATGGAGCGGCGCGTCGCCACGCCACGATATACCGACGGCGCGAGCAGCGTTGCGGAGCGCCCGCGCACCGCGTAGGCCATCACAGCGCCCGCTCCCGCCGCGATGCCGCCGAAGACGCGTGCGGCGCGCGCTACTTCTCCCATTGAGCGCTGTGATCGGAGGTGACAGCGCGCATCTCGCGCGGCGAATCGATTTCGAAAAACGACCAGGGGCCGGGAATCCAGGGATAGCGCTCAATGACGGCTTCGTCGATCTCGATGCCCCACCCCGGACCTTTGGGAACGATCAAGTCCCCGTGATCGATCTCCAGCGGCTCCTTCAGAATTTCGGCGGCCAGGGGGAAGGGATACATGCCCGCGCGTCCGGGGCTCGAATAGCATGGAAACTCCAGCCATTCGACAACGAGCTCGGGCCAGCAAATCCCGAGGTGCGCGGCCGCAATCACCTCGAGAGCGGTACCCCAGCTATGGAATGCGAACTTCAGGCTGCCGCGGCCGATTTCGGAGAACAGACGCCGCGCCATGGGAAAGCCGCCCTGGCAGACCACGTCCATCTGCACATAGTCGACGCTGCCGCTCACGATCAGGTCCATGTAATGCGCTTCGTCGGGCTCGTGCTCGCCTCCGGCAATGGGAACGTAATCCAGCTCCTTCAGGCGCCGGTAACCTTCGTGATTTTCGGGCGGAAGCGGCTCTTCGAGCCACGCGATGTTGTAATCGGCGAACTGCTCGGCGAGTTTGTCGATCATGGACGTCAGGTAATTGCGGTTGCCCATGCGCCACCACGTGTGGGCGTCGATCATGAGGTCGAAATCGGGGCCGACGGCCTCGCGCATCAGGCGCACGGTTTCGAGGTCGCGTTCGGGGCCGATGCCGGAGCGCATTTTATAGGCTCGGAATCCGAGGGCCGCGATGGCCGCCGCCTCCTTGGCGTAGTCTTCCGGTTCCATATACATTCCGGCGCTGCCATAGAGGCGAATGCGATCGCGCACCCGGCCGCCGAGCAGCTCCGAGACCGGGACTCCCTTGTCTTTGCCCAGAAGATCGTATAGCGCCATCTCGACGGAGCAATAGATGCGTTCGATTGCGGGGTCCTGTCCGGGGCCTTCGAGGAAGTGAACGCGCAATGCATCGGGGTCGGCGAGAACACGGCCGTCAAGGAAGGGAGCGATGACCTTCTCGATGATGTCCCGGGCGCGCTCGCTGCCCTGGCCGGGAGCGTAGCCCACGAGGCCATTGTCCGTTTCGACGCGAATGAGCATGGCATCGCGCTTGACGATGGTGCGCTCGCCGCCGAAGTAGAAAAGCCGCAGTGGGGAAGGGAACGGGTAAGAGAGCAGATCGGCGCGTAGGGAGGAGATTTTCATCTCTGGGGAAAGCAATAGCGTATCATGCCGCATTCGCGAGGTGGCGAACAAACAGCGAAACAAGCTGCCGGATGGCGGGCGTCTAGTGTTTGGAGGGAGAAACAAATATGCCCGTCGACGATTTAAAGAAAAGCCCCATGATGAGTCACCTCATCGGCACGCTCGAGCGGGGCGAATCGATCGGCCACTATGGACGGCTCGCCTTTGCCATGGTGGCGCGGCATTTCATGGAAGACGGCGAGGTCGTGTCGATGCTCGAGAAAGATCCGGAGTGCGATGAACACGAAGCCACCGGGTTGCTGCGGCAAGTAAACGCGAAGAACTATAACCCGCCGCATCGCGACCGCATTCTCGAATGGATGGACCGGCAGGAATTTCCGATCTGTCCCGATGTGGAAGATCCGCGCCAGTGCAACGTCTACCGGGATCTGAAATTTCCTCGCGAAATTTACGACCGCATCGAGCAGTTTTATAGCGAAACTGCGAGCTGACCGCTCGGCCGGGTGCTTACTGCACAGGCACGGACCGCGCCGGCAACAGGTTCCCCGTCAGCTTCACCTGCCTCTTGCCGGCGGTCGTCAGATCGAGCACGATGCGCCCGTCAGCCGTGCTCGCTCCCTGGCCGGTAAACGCATCCACGCCGTCGCTCGCCTCCACCTTCGTCAACGCCAGTCGCGGCCCGAGCAGCCCCGCGCTCAAGGCGTACGCGCCGGCGATGTCCCGCAACTCCGTATCCGCCGTCAACCGCACATCGCGTCCGGCGAACGTTCCGTTCGAGACCGCGTTCAGCAGCACGTCGCCGCCGGTCCCGCCGGTGTTTAATTCCCCATCCACGTCCAGCTTGCCGGAATTGAAATCCAGATTCGACACCTGCCCCGTCAAGCGATATCGCGGCAGCGCACCCGACAGATTCACCGTCACGCCGCCCACCGCTTCCATGTCGTCCTGGCGGCACGAGGCATTCGCGAATTCGACCGTCGTTCCAGTCCAGTCGATTCGCGACTGGAACGCGCACAGCGGAACATCTTCCATCGGCCCCGTGGCGCGCAGGAGCCGTTTCACTTGCACCGTTCCTTGTATGTCGCGTTCCTTCAACCACGCCGGCACGGGCGCGCGCCGCAGCCGCAAATTCGCGAGAATCCCCTGCCGCCGGCTCAAGGTTGGAAGAAACAGGCGCTCCAGTTGTTCGAGCGAGGCCTCCGATGCGATCAAGCGCATCGACTGCGGTCCTCCCGCGAGATCGAAGCGGTAATCCGCCTGAATCGCGACCTGCCCAACGCGCCCGCGCAGGTTCTTCAACTGCACTTTGCCGTCCGCGATGTTCACGGCCGCGGACATAATTCGCAATGGCGCCGCGATGCCGGGCAACTCCATCTGCGCATCGTGCACCTCGAAGCCGCCCGACCACTCCCCCGCGGCATCACCCTTCTTGGCGTATCGCAAACCGCCTTCCCAGTTCCCCTGGCGGAATCCGCCCAAGGCCGCCGCAGCGCCCGCGCTCAGCAGTCGCGCCGCGCCCGACTTAAAATCTTCCGCGCTTAGCAGCCTGGCGCCGATCTGCATTGCAAAATCCCGCGTATCCGCGTCGTAGCGCGCTTCAATGGTCGCGCTGTGCCCGTCGTCGAGCGTCATCTCGAGCGGCGCCAACGCGATCTCATGATTTGCGATCGCGATCTGGACCGTATCGAGCTTTGCCGCGCCGGCATCCGGAAATTTCAACGACGCATTCGCGATCGCAAGCCGGCCGCTCAGCCCGCCCGGGCTCGACATTCCAATACCGCCGTTCACTTTTCCGTCTACCTGAACGTTCTCCGGCAGCCCCACCCCCAGTCGCCGCGCCGTCTCCGCCAGCGACGACGCAGGCAGGTTCTGAAGCGCCAGCGTGGCGGCCCATTTTGGAGCCGAAATAAAATCCGTGGCCTCGAATTTCAGCGCCACCGGTATCTTCTCTTCCGATGCCGCGCTGGTCTCCAGATGGAGCGTTTGCCCCTGCACACCGAGCGCGCCCTCGTACTTCAGCGTCCAACCCTCGCCTTCGGCCGGCATCAGGTCCCAGCGGTGCAGGTCCGATACATTCAGCGTCCCCTCGATCGCAATATGCGAGAGCGGTCCCGACAGCTTTGCATTCGACGATACGTAGCCGTGTACTCCCAGATCGCGCGCATCGAACAGCCCGACCAGCTCGGAAAGGGCGCTGCGCTCGAGTTGCATCGCCATGGTCAGATCGTCCCCGGAGCCGCCCGCATTATGCAGCAGCCCTTTGGCCGAAAGACGTCCAAACCCCTGGCCGCCGCGATCCGTGCGCGCCGGCGCGCCCGAAAAACTCACCACCAGATCGCCCGCCGCATTGGGATAGATGTCCACATCCGCGTCATTGATGTAGAAAACCGATTTGAGAAGCCCGAACTTCAAATCGATGCGGCCGTCCACGATTTCAATATCGGGAAACGAAGCGTGCGGGCTATGTTCTTTCGCCGCCGCCGCGCGCTTGAAAAACGCCTGCACGTTCCACGGTCCCGCCGCCGTCTTCACCAGGTTTACGCTGGGGTTAACCAGCCGCAATTTCGAAAATGCCAGGCGGCCCGTTAACAGACTCGCGATCTGCAAGCGCGCCTGCAGCGTTTCCACGTGCGCGAACGGTTCCAGCCCGGCGCTCGGGTCGTCGCCGATCAGCACGTCCTCGACGCTGAATCCCGGCCCCGTAAACAGGCTGAAGTGGACCTCCCCAAGCTCGACTTTGCGATTGAGCGAATTCTGCAGCGCTGTGCGGATTCTCTCCCGGAAGCGGTTGGCGTTGAGATATGGCGCCAGCAGTCCCAGAATTACAAACGCCAGCGCCAGCCCGAGAATGCTGCGCCAAAGGATTTTCCGCTTCACGTCCGCACTCCGTGTGCCGCCAGCAGCGCATCGTAGTCGCCCGGCGTATCCACGTCGTGAACGATCCCGGCATCGTCAACGTCGATGAAACGCGTTTCCGCGCGATGACGCCGCAACACATCGTGCGCTTTGCCGGCAACGGACGCCGCCAGCAACTCCGCAACGATCTCCGCGTTCACGCGCACAGGATGGCCGTTACGCCCCTTATGTCGCGGTATCACGATCTTCCCCGCGCTCGCCGCGACCGCTTCCACGCTAGACCGCGCCATCGCGGGAAGATCGACGGGAGTAAACAGAACGGCGTCGCAATCGCCCACGCCGCGCAATCCGCATTGCAGCGAGCTCAACATTCCGCCCTCCGGCTCTGGATTGACAACGAACCGGGCCTGCTTCACGTGACCCATCCCGTGGCGCACTACAACCACGATCGGATCGCAGATGTCCGCGAATCGTTCAATCGATCGCTCCAGAAATGTCTTTCCCTCGAATAGCAGCAGCGGCTTCGATCGTCCCATCCGCGCCGACGCGCCCGCGGCGAGAATAACGGCTGCGGGCGGGCGCGCGCCGTTCACTTCAGCAGCGCTTTCAACGACGCGTGCGCGAAGACCGACTTCGACAACGCGCGCCAGTCCGACTCCGGATTGCGCCGCGCGGCGATCATTTCCGCGACCACCGATACGGCGATTTCCTCCGGCGTGATCGCGCCGATCTCGAAGCCCATGGGCGCAAATACGCGGTCGAAAGCCCCGCGCGCAAAGCCCTCTTTCTCGAGTTCCTTGACCACGCCGATTACTTTCCGCTTGCTCCCGATCATGGCGATGTACCGCGCCGGAGTGGTAACCGCCCAGCGCAGCACGCGCATGTCGTCGCGATGTCCCCGCGTCACGATAATGAGGTAACTCGTATCGCGGATCGTGAGCTTCGGAAAGATTTCCTCGTACTCTTCCGCGAAAATCTCGTCCGCTTCCGGAAAACGGTCGCTATTAGCGAAAGCCGCGCGGTTGTCCACGATCACCGTCGCAAAGCCCGCCATGTTGGCGACTTTCGACAAGCTCTTCGAGATGTGCCCGGCGCCAAAAATGAACGCTCGCGGCTGCGGCACCACCGGCTCGACGAACACGCTCAGTTGTCCTCCGCAGATCAGCCCATTATCGTAAGCTGCGTCCTGGCCCAGGCTGAAATTCATGTTGCGCGGACGCTCCGTCTCGAGCACTTCGCGCGCCGCGTTCCACACCTCCGCCTCGACGCACCCGCCCCCGATTGTCCCCACCATCGAGCCGTCCTCGCGCACCAGCAGTTTCGCGCTCTCGTAGCTCGGAATCGACCCGTTCACCTGCACGATGGTCGCCAGCGCGCACTTCTGTCCCACGCGGCGCAAACGGACAATTTCCTCGTAAATATCCATAAAATCAAATTATAGCGAGGCTCTCGCTTCCACCGTGAGCAACGCTTTCGATCGTCAGCAACACTAGAGAGGCCCACACCAGGTCCGCCGTGAAGAGATGAAAAATCTGCATCCCACGGGCGCCAGCAGCGCCAGGTTCATGGCGCCCACGGCAAGCTGAGCCAACGTCACCACTATCGCTGCAACCGCGATCCGCTGTGTCAACGGCTTCGCGCCCGATCGCAAAACCGCGACGGCCGCAAACAAAATGAAGGCCGCGCCCAGGATCGCAATAGCGGGATGCAAGATCCTCAACCGCACGAGAAAACTCGCCGTTACCGACGTATCCTGCCGCATGCCTTCGGCCAGCGAGAGGGAAGGAAACAATGTGTCGCCGAGCGCCGCGATCGTCCCCGTAACGCTAATTGCCAGCGCCACGGGCAAAGTCGCCGCCACCACTCCCATCCGCCGTCCCGTAGCCACGGTGGCGCCGGCGCGCGAGTACCAGGCGGTCAGCAGCAGCGCGGCTAATAGAAATTGCGTGTTCACAAGGTGCAGCGAAAGATAAATGGCTCGCCCCACCGAAGCATCCTGCGCCACGTACCGGAACAGCACCAGCCCCGCGCCCAGCAAGGCCTCGATAAACAACAGCGCCACGGAAACGATCGCCGCGCGCCGCACCCTCCCGCCTCGCGGAAAAGCGCGGAACGCCCAAACCGCCATCGCCACCGTGAGGAACACGGCAATCCCGCTCGTCACGCGGTGCGTAAACTCGATGATGGTCTGGATATGCGGCGAGTGCGGGACGACCTCGCCGTTGCACAGCGGCCAATGGCTGCCGCAGCCCGCTCCCGACCCGCTCGCGCGCACGTACGCGCCCCACAAAATGACAAAAAGATTCCACCCCAGGACGCCCCACGCATAGCGCGTGAATCCCACCGTGCGGGCGGGCAGTGCATGCTGCCGGGGAACGGCCTCGGTTAGAGGGAGCACTCTCCATCTATTGTGCGCCACTTTGCTCGTGCAGACGAACGCTTCAACCAGTCGGCGACTGCCGGACCGCTGATTCGCGCACCAAACGTGGTAAGCCTGAAATTGGAAAAACATTCCTCAACTTCTGCCACTCTGCAAGAGCTTTGCAGCGGAGAAACGCTCAAGGCTGCGAACGCTCCATTGGGCTTTCATCTGCACCTGACTTTCAGCACGCCAGAGTCATTGTTCCCGGCCCGTCGGTTGAAGATGCAAAACTCTTGTGAAACACGAGAAAACTGGCGCACTCCGATTGTTTAGGCTGCGTGACGCCAGTGTCAATTGGCGATCGATTTGGGGGACTTTTTGACGACGCGGACCTGAAAGCGGGGCTTAATGGTGCTAAGCTTTGGGCATGGACCTATTGGCGAAGCTGGGCCTGGCGGTTGCCATCGTTACATCAATTTTTGTATCGCTGTTCATCGTGCTCTTCGGCGGGCCGAAGCAGCAAGAGCCCTATCTGAAAAGGGTTGCGAAGAAGTACAGCATCCCCCCTCTCAATCTCAGATAAGATACGGCAACCAAGCGAATTCCTGTCGAGGGTTGGTCTGTTCGCGAAGCCCCTCCATTAGCTCCCAAATTTCCTAACTGCCGGACCGCACACCCGGAAGTAACCGTTTTGCTAGACGATAAAGTATGTTTCCGTCTAGCAATAGGCTCGAGCGACGCGAGTTGCAAAAAAGGACCGATATGGAACAATGGGCGCTCTCGGTCGACATTGGCTTTCCGCGCGAAATGCGCTATGAATACCCGATCGCGTTCCTCCCCAATCTCGACACTTTGCGCGTTTCGCAACGCGCCCTTTGGCCGGAACTTGAAGGAACACCGGAGACGTTTACGCTATATGGTGGTACGGCTCTGGCGCTGCGGCTCGGACATCGAGCGTCGGCGGATTTCGATTTTTTTCGAACGCCTCATTTGATCCCGATCAACTGGCGCAAAGAATTCCCTATCTCAGAGATGCCGAACGCGTGCAGATAGGGCCGGACACTTTGACCTGCCGGGTTGATCGCGGCGGCCCAGTGCTGGTGTCGTTCTTTGGCAGGCTGGACCTCGGGCAGGTGGCCGCGCCTGAGCAGGTGTGGAATATGCCCCTGCATGTCGCCTCGCTGTTGGATATCGACGGAACCAGGGCACCGGTCGTGCAGAGACGGGCAGAGGTCAAAGACCATCTCGATATGATATGACACGTTTAAGCCGGTGGCGGTACATGTCCGCGAGCGCGGCGCAGAATTTGGCGACGAGCGGATTTTCTCGCGTAAGGGCAGGGGCCCACGTCAAGATTCTGTTGTTTTTTGGCATAGGACGCTTGTCCGGGCACAAACCGCAAGGTTGCGCGAAGGGCGGTCCGGTGAGCGCTCAGATTTTCAACAGACCCGCTTGTGCCTGAGGCCTCCGCGCTAAAATTCGGATACATGCGCCTTTGCGCTCCGTTCATCTTCCTCACGCTCGCGCTCGCCGGTTGCTCCTCATCTCCCCCTTCGAAGACGGCTTCGACGCCTTTCCGGCCCTCCCCGCGCGTCTCGCCCAGCTCTAACCCGGTAGCGAAGTACATCGAGCTCACCGGATTCCGCATCACCGAAAAAGGTCCCGGCAAACTGCAGGTCAGATTCGCGGTCGTGAACCACTCCGACGCCGATATCGGCAATGTCGTCATGATCGTGAATCTCAGGGCCACTACCTCGAAACCCGGCGATCCGCCGTTGGCGAGCTTCAATGCGCGCGTCGAGGGGCTCGGCCCCGAAGATCTCAAAGAAGTCTCGGCCGAGGTGCCAACCAAGCTGCGCGTCTATGAATTGCCAGATTGGCAATTCATTCAGGCGGATTTCCAAATCACCGAACCGAAATGACGAGAGCGCTCCTCCGTGTCACGATTGCGACTACCTTAATTCCCATGCTCGCCACCGCCGCCCATATTCCCGACCTTGCAGAGTTGAAGCAGATGACGGCGCGGTTCGCGCCTACGGATCTGCGCGTGGACACGTCCGCGCTGTCGCCCGCGGATCAAAAAGCGCTCGCCAAGCTGATCGGCGCCGCGCGCATTATCGACGCTATTTTCATGGAGCAGCTCTGGAGCGGCGATGCCGCGCTATACAACCAGTTGAAACGCGATACCACGCCTTTGGGAAAAGCCCGGCTGCATTATTTCTGGATCAACAAAGGTCCTTGGTCCGACCTCGATGGCCACACCGTTTTTATACCCGGCGTGCCGGAGCGTAAGCCACTCGGCGCGAACTTTTATCCCGAGGACATGACGCGCGAAGAGTTCGAAGCTTGGCTGCCATCGCTCTCGAAGGAAGATCGCGATCGCGCCACCGGTTTCTTCACGGTCATTCGCCGCGATACCAACCGCCGCCTCACTATTCATCCCTATAACGTCGAATACCGCGCCGATCTCGTCCGCGCCGCCCGCGACCTCGAAGACGCCGCCGCGCTGACCGGCAATCGCCACCTTGAAGGATTTCCTCGTGAAGCGAGCCGCCGCTTTCCTCTCCAACGATTATTACGACAGCGATCTCGCCTGGATGGATCTCGACGCCCCGCTCGACATCACCATCGGCCCGTATGAAACCTATAACGACGAGCTGTTCGGCTACAAAGCCGCGTTCGAGGCTTACGTAAACGTTCGCGACGAACAGCAGACCGCCAATCTGCGCTTCTTCGCCGATCACCTGCAGGACGTCGAGAACAATCTCCCGATCGATCCCAAGTATCGCAATCCCAAACTCGGCGGCCAATCGCCGATTCGCGTCGTGAACGAAGTCTTCGCGGCAGGAGACGGCAATCACGGCGTCCAAACCGCTGCCTACAACCTTCCCAACGACGAGCGCGTGATCACGCAGAAAGGTAGCAAGCGGGTCATGTTGAAGAATGTCCAGGACGCCAAATTCCGAACGACGCTGCTGCCCATTTCAAAGCGTGTTTTGACCCCCGCGGGACAGGCGCAAGTGAGCTTCGACGCGTTCTTCACGCACATCCTGGCCCATGAGCTCAGCCATGGCATCGGACCGCACCAGATCCAGGTGAATGGCCGCGCCACCTCGCCGCGCAAGGAGATGAAGGATCTCTATAGCGCCATCGAAGAGGCCAAAGCCGACGTCACCGGCCTGTTCATGCTCCAGTTCCTGATCGATCGCGCGCTGCTGCCCGACGCGACGTTCAACGAAACGGAGTTGTACACCACCTTCCTGGCCTCCGCGTTTCGCACCCTTCGCTTCGGAGTGAAGGAGGCGCACGGCAAAGGCATGGCCATGCAGGTGAATTATCTGATGGACAAGGGCGCGTTTCAGGCCAACCCGGACGGCACGTTCGCCGTCGACATGAGCAAGGTGAAGAGCGCCGTTCGCGACCTCGATCACGACCTGCTCACGCTGGAGGCGACCGGCGACTACGCTGGAGCAAAACGCATGCTCGATGGGCTTGGCGTGATCCGCCCGGTTTTGCAGAAAGCCTTAGACGCACTCGGCGGTATTCCGGTCGATATCGAGCCGGTGTTCGTCACCGCGGACGCCATCTCGGCTCCCTGAGTCGTTTGACTACTTTTTGTGAAAAACCTTCTGCCGAATATCGGGCCAGAATTCCGGCAGCAAATTGCCCAGCGCCGCGGAAATCAAGCTTGTCTCCACGCGCGCCCCAAACTCCGGCGCATTCACGCTGCGGCTGGGGTAATAGGCGTTCGACAATGCAATCCCCATGCTCATGCCGATAATGCCTGAGTAATTGAACGTGTTGCCGCCGGAATCTTTGCGCGTGACGACGATGCGGCTCATCGCGTAGCCAACGCGATACCAGAAGTGATATTCCGGACCGCGCCGGAAGTAGCGTGGGTCTTCGTGCAACACGCTCGCCAGCAAAAAGTCGCCAAAAAAGTTCTGCGTGGCGATGTCGGCATAGGCGGCGCCAAAACGGTCGGCATAGGCGCCGCCGCCGTTTCCATACTGCGGATCGTCTTTATCGGCTTGCGACAGCCCGGCTCCCATGGCCGCTCCCGCAAACGTCGCCGGGTCCACCGTCTCGCGCACGAACAGCTTGAATTTTTGCTTCACCGTCAGCGGCCGGTACGGCGCGTTCGGATCGTTGACGGTCTGATAATTGGGCAGAACGCCCAGGATACGCTCGTTATTGAACTCCGGCTGCGACGGCGCCGGGGCCGTCTGGCTCGACGGAGCGGTCGATTGCCCATATAGCGCGCAAGCCAATAACATGGCCGGGACGGGCACGCAGAGCGCTTTTCTCCCGCTCAGGAACGGCATTCGTGTTGAAGTAATGACGGCAACTCACCCCCTCCGCGTTACTCAGTGAAATGCCCGTCCACTACAATAAAGGTTCAATGCGGCGTTTCCTGTCGAAGGCGGCTCCACGCTTCGAGCGCGTTCTGCTGGTCGAAAGCGGATCGCGCGAGCTGTTCGAGCAACTGCTGCCCACGCTCTACAACGCCCATCCGGATATGCGCGCGGACCTGGTGACCTGCTATGCCGGGCTGCCGCAGGCTTTTCGCGGGGAGCGCGGCCGCTCTTATAGCATCCACGATTACCGCGACCCTTCTGGCCGCAAGCGATT
Organism: Bryobacterales bacterium; assembly: GCA_963838885.1. GTDB lineage: Bacteria > Acidobacteriota > Terriglobia > Bryobacterales > Bryobacteraceae > JAICMB01. The sequence goes on from CAWITB010000027.1 coordinate 156,434, forward strand.
GTGCGCGGAGCTGGCGGCAAACGCGTACAACGTCATTGCGATCCTCTGCTCCGCCGAGCCGATCATGACGAAATGGAAATGGATGCTGGCGGCCCGCGTGCCGGCCAAGGTTCTCATCGTGAATGAGAACGGCGATTATTTCTGGCTCGATCGCGGGCATGCCGGCATCGCCTGTCACTTCATCCTTTTTCGCGCCGGCCTATCAGGCGGCGATGCCGTTAAAACGCTTGGGCGCGTTGCCGTTTTTCCGTTTGCGCTAGCGTATCTGGTCTTGTTCGCCGCCGCGATCCATGCACGGAGGATACTCAGAACATTATGAAGGCCGTATATGTTGAGCAAACCGGCGGTCCCGAGGCGCTGAAATACGCGGAGCTCCCAACGCCGCGGCCGGGCCCCGGCCAGGCGCTGGTGAAAATCGCGGCGAGCGGAGTAAATTTCATCGACATCTATTTCCGCAAGGGTCTTTATAAGGCGGATCCTCCCATCGTACTGGGCAGCGAGGGAGCGGGAACGGTGGAATCCGTCGGGCCGGACGTGAAGGAAGTTCAACCCGGCGATCGCGTCGCCTATGCGATGGAACGCGGTTCTTACGCCGAATACGCCGCGGTCCCCGCCTGGCGGCTGGTGAAAATTCCGAGCGGTCTCGATTTCACGACCGCCGCGGCCGCCATGCTTCAGGGCATGACCGCGCATTACCTGACGCACTCGACCTATCCACTGAAAGCCGGCGACCGCTGCCTGGTTCACGCGGCGGCCGGCGGCGTCGGACTGCTGCTCGTTCAAATGGCCAAGATGCTTGGCGCGCACGTCATCGGTACTGCCGGTACGGAGGACAAGGCGCGACTCGCTCGGGAAGCCGGGGCCGACGAAGTAATCGTCTACAGCAAGGAAAACTTCGTCGAGAAAGCCAAGGGCATGCACGTCGTCTACGATGGCGTCGGCAAAGCCACTTTTATGCCCAGCCTCGATTGTCTGCGTCCGCGCGGCATGATGGCCTCGTTCGGAAATGCCAGCGGCCCCGTACCCGAAATCGCTCCGCTGATTTTGAGTCAGAAAGGCTCGCTATTCTTGACCCGCCCCACGCTCGTGAACTATGCGGCGGACCGCCAGGAACTCGAATGGCGCGCCGGCGACGTACTGAACTGGATCGGCGCGGGCAAATTGAAGGTTCACGTTTTTAAAACTTACAAGCTGGCCGAAGCGGCGCAGGCGCAGACGGATCTGGAGAGCAGAAAGACCACCGGGAAACTGGTGCTCGTTCCGTGAAGGACGCCGCGGAGCTGCTCGATCCACAACTCAAAATCGACGCGCTGCTTATCTCTTGGCTGCCCAATGTTCGCTACGTCACTGGGTTCACGGGCAGCAACGGCATGGTCCTGGTTACGCCGGATTCGACGACGCTGTTCACCGATCCGCGCTATACCATTCAAGCATCGGAGGAGAGTAGCGCTCGCGTGGCGATCGCCAAAGGGCCGCTGCTGCGCGCTGTTACCCAGGCGATCCGGCGCAGGCGCCTGAAACGGATCGGATTCGAAAAGAGCCGCCTCTCGTTTGAAAGTTGGCAGGCGCTGAAGGATGCGCTTCCGCTCGGCGCGGGATTGAAGCCGACCGCAAACGTCGTGGAAAACCGGCGCATGATCAAGTCCGGCGAGGAGATTGCGCTCATCCGGACGTCGGTACAAACCAATTCCGAAGCTTTCGAAAGCGCGGTGAAAAGGATCCGGCCGGGCATGACGGAGCTGGACCTCGCCGCCGAGCTCGATTACCAAATGCGCCGCCGCGGGGCCGAGCAGCCCGCGTTTGAAACCATCGTCGCCTGCGGCGTCCGCACTGCCCTACCTCACGCCCGGCCGACGAAACAGGCCTTCCGAGATCGTGAACTAGTATTAATAGATATGGGAGCGACCCAGAACGGGTACGCCAGCGATATGACGCGCATGGTGTTTCTTGGCGAACCCGAGTCGAAGACCCGCAAAATGTACGAAGCAGTCCTGCAGGCGCAGTTGGCGGCCATCGCGGCCGTGCGCCACGGGGTGGCGGCCGGAAGCGTCGATCGGGCGGCGCGCCGCAGCTTGCAAGCGAGCGGTCTCGAAAAAGAATTCGTACACTCCACCGGACACGGCCTGGGTCTTGAGATCCACGAAGCCCCGCGGCTCGGCAAGAAGGAGAAAATGCTACTCGCGGAGGGCATGGCCGTCACGATCGAGCCGGGAGCTTATGTTAAAGGACTGGGCGGCGTGCGCATCGAAGACACGGTGTTGGTAACGGGCAAAGGGTGTGAAGTGCTGACGCCCACATCCAAGGAGCTAATGATTCGCTAGATGTCGAATGAGATATCGAACGAGGATATAAAAGAGTTCGTGCGGCTGGCGGTGGAAAGCGGAGTCGCCGAAATCGAAGTCCAGCGCGGCGACAATCGCGTCAGAATCCGCCGCACGCCGGACGCGCACGCGCCCCCGCCGCTCCCTGCGCAACCCGCGGCCGTGCGCGCATCCGAGGTGCAGATCGCGCCCGCCCCGCCTCCGCCCGCGACCGCTCCGCCGTCCAACGACTACATCGTCAAATCTCCAATCGTCGGCACTTACTACGATCAGGCCAACCCATCGTCGCCGCCCTTTGTCCGCGTAGGCGATACCGTCGAGCCTGGACAGGTCCTGTGCATTATCGAATCCATGAAGCTGATGAACGAGATCGAGTCCGAAGTGTCCGGCGTCGTTGTGAACAAGCTGATGGAGAGCGGCCGTCCCGTTGAATACGGAGAGGCGCTGTTCACCATCCGTCCCCGTTGAAGCCGCCGCCGATATGTTCCGCAAAATTCTGATCGCAAACCGCGGCGAGATTGCGATCCGCGTCATCTGCGCCTGCAAAGACCTGGGGATCCGCACCGTGGCCGTATACTCCGAAGCGGACCGCCACGGGCTGCACGTACGATTCGCCGATGAAGCCATCTGCATCGGCCCGGCGAAGAGCTCACGCAGCTATCTGGACATCCCGGCCGTCATCAGCGCCGCCGAAATTACCAACGTGGACGCTGTGCATCCGGGCTACGGCTTTCTGAGCGAGAACGCCGATTTCGCCGAGGTCTGCGAAACTTCGGGCCTAAGCTTTATCGGTCCCAAGCCGGACGTAATCCGCGCCATGGGGCTGAAGCAGCACGCGCGCAAGATCATCGGCGAATCCGGGATTCCGATTCTGCCCGGCTCGAAAGGCGTCCTGCGCACCGGCGAGGAGGCTATCGCCGAAGCGGCCGCAGCCGGTTATCCGGTGATGCTGAAGGCCTCGGCGGGCGGCGGTGGCCGCGGCATGCGCATTGTCCGCAATGACGCCGAGCTTCCCAACCTGTTCGCGCAGGCGCAGCAGGAGGCGCAGGCGTCCTTCTCGAATCCGGACCTCTATGTCGAGAAGTTGATCGAAGCGCCGCGCCATATCGAATTCCAGGTGCTGGCCGACCAGCACGGTCACGTCGAGATTTTGGGCGAGCGGGAGTGCTCCATTCAGCGGCGCCATCAGAAGCTGCTCGAGGAGGCTCCCTCGCCGGTGGTTAGCCCGGAGCTGCGGCAGCGAATGTCGCAAGGTCTGTGCGAGGCCATGCGGCGCGCCGGCTATACCAACGCCGGCACGGTGGAGTTTCTGATGGACGAGAGGGGCGACCTCTATTTCATCGAGGTGAATGCGCGCGTGCAGGTGGAGCATCCCGTGACCGAGAGCGTCACCGGCGTCGATATCGTGAAGAGCCAGATCCTGATCGCCGCCGGATATCGCCTGGATGAAATATTGCGCGGCCCGATCGCGGTGCGCGGCCACGCCATCGAATGCCGCATCAACGCGGAGAACCCGGCGACGTTCGCGCCCTCGCCGGGCCGCATTACCGGATTGAATTTGCCCGGCGGCATCGGCGTTCGCGTGGATACCGCGGCGTACACCGATGGCGTGATCCCACCCTATTACGATTCGCTGGTCGCGAAACTGATCGCTTACGGCGCCGACCGCGCCGAAGCTATAGTGCGCATGCGTCGCGCGCTGGAGATGTTTGTGGTCGAGGGAATATACACGACAATCCCGCTGCACCAGCGCATTCTGATGGACGAAAATTTCATCGCCGGGCGGCTCGATACGAATTTTCTAGCGCGCATGAACGGAGCCAAAAGCAGCTCGGCATAAAGGGGCTACGGAGCTAGTGGTCTTGATGCTGCCGAGATCGATTGCGAGAACCTGGTTCAAGAACGCCTTTGCTTGGCCGTTAACTCCAGAATGATATCGTAACGGTCTCCGCGAATGACGCTCTGCACGAACTCGAACGGCTTGCCGCCGGCAAGGCGGGTGACGCGCTCCACCGAGAAGACGGGCGAGGCGGGAGCGATGCCTAGAAGTTGCGCCGCCGACGCGTCCGCGGCCACTGCGCGATATGTCTCGCGCGCACTCGCTGGTTCCAGGCCGTACTGCGCGAGTAGCACCTCGTAGAGCGAGACGTTTTCAAGATCTTTCCCGGCCAGTTCAGGTACCAGAGCCAGCGGCAGGTGGGCCGTCTGGATTCCCATAGGCTCGCCGTCAGCCATACGGAGGCGCTTCAGGACGAACACCGGCTGGCTGTCACGAAGTTCCAGCGCCTCGATCACGCGCGGGTTGGCGGGGGTCACGGCCCGCTCGATCACGCGCGACGCCGCAGTCAGGCGATGGCGGCGCATTTCCTCGCTGAAGCTGGTCAGGTCGCGCGGCCCCTGGTCGAGCTTGGGTTTCGAAACGAAGGTGCCGCGTCCCTGTTCACGGCGGACATAACCCAGATCCGCCAGTTTTTGTAGCGCCTGCCGGACGGTGATCTTGCTGACGCCGAAACGCAGCGCGAGCTGGCTCTCGTTGGGAAGCTGCTGGCCCGATTGCCATTGGCCATTGTCAATTGCTTCGGCCAGGGCGCAGCGAATCTGATGGTAGAGGGCGACCGGAAGATCCTTGTTGAGCGGAGCTGTTGACATCAATATATTATGAGTACATAATCTTCTAATACATGGCAAGCGCGTAGGGCTTTGACGATATAGAATCCAGTTTTGTTTTTCTTATATGCGGATGCCCGGGGAAAAGAAGATCCTCTTACGTGGCGTTGAGATCGTTGCCGGCCTGCTCCGTGGCCAAACTGTGATCCGCGACGGATACGAAGCCCAGTTGGAGATCCCAGGCAGGTGCGGGAACCGCGGGATACCACGCGCGCGCTGTCCAGCTTACCATTCATTTCCCGAATGGCCGTTTCTCCCCGGCGCGCGGCTGATTTTCCCGTCCCGTGGAACCGCTGATCACGAGCAGAATGTAGGACGCTCTGATGGTTGGTGGGATTGGGAAGGCTGCTGGGGCGCCAACCGGCTCCAGTCCCAGTTCCTGGACGTCGGCCAGCCTAACCAGGATAAGCGTCTGAGATCAAGCTCGATACTGGAATCAATCTCGAGAGAGGTAAGCGTATGAGACGAGTCGCGATTACACTCGCAATTCTGACCAGCGCCTTCATCTTCCTGGGTCGCGCCCAAAACGCAGAGCCCTCGGCCGTGGAGCGAAGAGTGCCGCGTTTGTCCCAACCGCCCGACCTGATGATCTCGGTCTGGTACAACGGCGGAAAGGCGCGCGCGCCGATGCTTTCCCCGCTTACGGCGAGCTCCAGAGAGGAATGGCGGCGCGATCTCCAGCAAATTAAATCGCTCGGCTTCAACACGGTGCGCGGGTGGGTGGATTGGTCGCACAACGAACCGCAGGAGGGCCAATACAATTTCGACAACCTACGCATGCTCTTCGAACTCGCCCGCGAGGCGGGACTGCGGGTTTTTATCCAGGTTTACTCGGGATGGGATGGCTTCGGGTTCGCGCCGGACTGGGCGCATATCAAGTACCCGGATGCCTTCGAGAACGAAAACGGGATCAACGCCGTCGCGGCGCCGCCCTCCACGTCTTTTTATTCCGACCACAAGGGCGTGCAAAAAGCGATCCTGGCATTTATGACCGAGGCGGCCAAGGTTGCCGTCGCGTATCCCAACTTCTACGGCTGGGATTTGTGGAGCGAACCGCGCGCCATGCGGCTGGTCGGACCGGAGACGCGGGTGCGCTATCGCCAATGGCTGAAAAACAAATATAAGACCCTCGACGCGCTGAATCTGGAGTGGTATGAAAATTACCCCAGTTGGGACGCCATATATCCCCAGCGCACCGGCGGCATCGGCACTTATGCGATGGACATGGACTGGCACGATTTCATTGCCCAAAAAGGAGCCGAGGACATGGCCACGCAATATAGCGTGATTCGCCAGGTTGATAAGACGCACCTGATCACGTCTCACGCCTCACCGCCTTCGGTTTTCGGCGGGGGTTTGGATGATTTCCTAGAGGCGGGATCGCTCGATTACTACGGTTTGTCCGTCTATCCCCGCTATGTCGGCGAGCCGAACTTATGGCGCATGATCATGGGCGCCGATTTCTCCCGCTCCGCCAATAAAAAGAACGGCGGATTTTATGCGGGTGAATTTCAAGGCGGTTTTTCCACTAATTCCATGTCGGTCGGCGATCCGGTGACTGCGGACGATCAGCGCACCTGGATATGGTCGCTGATCGCCGCAGGCGCCAGAGGCATCAACATCTATGCATATTATGTGATGTCCTCGGGCGTTGAGTCGGGCGGCTTCGGACTCATCGGCCTGGACGGCAAGGTGACGGAGCGGGCCAAGGGGCTGGGACAGATTGCGCGCTTCGCCGAGGAGAACAAGGCGCTGTTCGCAAAGTCCAGTCCGGCGGAGGCGCAGATCGCGCTGGTTTATAACCCCTCGGCGCAATATGTCGGCGGGGCGCGCGGCACTCCTGCCACGACTCCCACCGCAGGCGCCGGACGAGGACAAAGCGGCGCGTATTATCAGGCCTCGCTTACCGGCTATTACCGGGTATTTGCCGAAAATAATATTCCGGTGGACTTCATCCACATTCAAGAGGTGGAATCCGCGGTCCTATCGCGGTACAAGCTGATTATCGTTCCCTGCCCCGTCGTCCTCACGCGCGAAGCCGCGGCCGGTTTGAAAAGGTATGTGGAGCAGGGCGGGTCCCTGGTATCGGAGGCGCGGCTCGCCTGGAATAGCGAACATGCTTATACCGCCTCGGTGATTCCCGGCATGGGGCTGAGCGAAGTATTTGGCATTCGGGAAACCAAGACCTTGACCAGAAGCCAAGTCCGGATCATCGTGGATGACAATTCCAATCCGGCGCTGGCGAAGCTGAACAGGGGCGACGACCTCCGGGGCGCCCAATTCGCCGAGTCCCTCGAGCTTTTGCCCGGCAGGGGGGCCAAAGCGCTGGCGCATCTGGATGACAATACGCCGTGCATCACGGCTTCGGCTTACGGCAAGGGCCAAACCTTATTCGTCGGCTCTTTCCTGGGGCTCGCCAATCAACCTGAGTACCGCAACGACAGCCAGTTTCTGCTCGGGCTGCTCGATTGGGCCAAGGTCTCCCGTCCCTTTAAGACCTCGCAGGACGGTCTCGATCCAGAAACGCCGGTCGAGGTGCGGTTGCAGAAGAACTCGGATGGCTATCTTCTGTTCGCCATCAATCATGGAAAAACGGGCAAGGCACTGACAGTGAATCTGGGCGTGGAAACGCCGGGGGAGTTTGCCGTGAACGAGATCCTTAGCGGACGCAGGGATCAGCACAGGTCCGCCGGCAACACGTTGACGTTCAGCAGCGAAATTCCGGCAAAGCAAGTCGAGATCTGGGACATCCGGCGGGCAAGATAGCCTGCCCTAACCCGGCCATCGTAGGAGGGAAAACACATGCGTATTCGAACGATAGCGATCCTGGGCGCCATACTGCTCTTGTCTACGAAAATGTTCGGCCAGACTGTTTCCAGCAACCTCGTTGGAATCGTGACCGATCCGGCCAACGCTGTGATACCCGGCGCCGCCGTCCAGTTGACCTCCGATGCAACGGGTGAAATACGGAACGCCTCGTCAAATGAACTCGGCCTCTTTCGGTTTGTGGACCTGCAGGCGGGAAGTTACACCGTCACGATCACGGTCCAGGGTTTCCGGACCCGCGTAATACGAGGCGTGAATCTTGCCTCCAGCGAGACGCGGGATTTAGGTCAAATCAGGCTTGAGATCGGCAGCGTCACCGAACAGTTGTCCGTGACCGCCCAGACCACGCCCGTGCAGACGGCCAGCAGCGAGAAATCCTCACTGGTGGAGGGATCGCAGCTCAATGACCTGGCTCTGCGGGGCCGTGATCTTTTCGGCTACATGCGCATGTTGCCGGGCGTTGTCGATACCACGGTGAACCGCGACGTTACCAGCGAAAACCAAATCACCGGCATCACCATCAATGGAAATACCTCGGACATGCTCATGATGGTGGACGGCGTCATCAATCTCGATACGGGGTCGAATAGCACCACCGAGTACGAGCCTAACATCGACGCCATCGAAGAGGTCAAGGTGCTCGGTTCTAACTACCAGGCCGAATATGGGCGTAACTCCGGGGGAACCATCTCGGTGCTGACCAAGAGCGGCACGCGGCAGTTTCACGGCAGTGGCTGGTGGACGCACCGCCATGAAGAGTTCAACGCCAACGATTACTTTAACAATGTTACCGGGTTGCCCAGGCCGGTCTATCGCTATAACGTCGCCGGATGGAGCCTGGGCGGTCCCCTGTATATACCCCGGTTTTTCAACACTTCGAAAAACAAGCTGTTCTTCTTCGCTTCCCAGGAATACACCCAACAGCATGTGAATCCGGGCGTCCAGACCCGGACCGTACCGACGGCGCTGGAGCGCACGGGCGATTTTTCGCAAAGTTTCGGCGGCAATGGCGCGCTCATCGTGATCAAGGATCCGAGCACGGGCGCTCCCTACCCCGGCAATATCATCCCGGCCTCGCAGATCAATCCTTACGGCCAGGCCATGCTCAACTTTATACCGCTGCCGAACTTTAACCCCGCTCCGGGAAGCCTCTACTACCGCCAGGCAAACTTTCAGTCGGGCGCCAGCGCCGCACATCCCCGGCGCAACGACGTAGGCCGGGTCGACTGGTACCCGACGCCCAAGCTGAACGCGTATTTCCGTTGGATGCACGACGCCGACGACATGACCGTACTCTACCAAGGACTCCAGTGGAATTATGCGCCGATTGACCATGCGAACCCGGGACATGGTTATGCGGCCGTACTGAACTACATTTTCAGCCCGACCATGGTGAATCAGTTTACCTTCGGAAAGGGTTATACCATCTGGGCGTATTATGAGAAAGAACCCTCGCTGGTGGCCCGCTCACTCGCCGGTAATCCACCTGGACTATTCTCCATACCCAGCACGCCGAAAGGTTATGCATCGCCCTATCAGTCCGCGCCCGAGGTTGACAGCTTCGCAAATTACATTCCGACTGTGAGTTTTGGAAGCACTCCCGTCAACGCGGCAAGTTTTGGCGTGGGTCCTTACTCGGATTATGCCAATTGGAACGATATCTGGTCCATTAATGACAATTTGACGAAGATAGTGGGCAACCACAGCTTCAAAGCCGGCATCTACGCGGAATACAACTGGCACAATCAGGCCAGCGGAAATAATTACTTGGGCACCTTCAGCTTTGCACCGGATGCCAATAATCCTCTGAACACCGGCAACGGTTTCGCCAACGCTTTGATTGGAGACTATGACAGCTTTACCCAAGCCAACGGCCGGACCATCAACCTCTTGGTTTATTGGGATACGGAGTGGTACGTTCAGGATAGCTGGCGCGTCAAGCGGCGGTTGACCTTGGAATACGGCCTCCGCTTCTACCATCAAACTCCCATTGTCAATCCCAATAACCTGTGGTCCTATTTCTCGCCGAGCTCTTATTCCGCGGCGGCAGTCCCCAGAATTTACATTCCCGGTTTCAATTCCGCGGGCCAGCGAGTGGCGGTCGATCCTGGGAGCGGCGCCACCGCGCCGCAGGCGGCCATCGGTCTGTTTGTGCCCAACACCGGCAATCCCGGCAACGGCATGTTAGTGGCGGGACAGAATGGAGTGCCGCTGAACACTTATACTCATATGCGCGTGGCGGTAGCGCCGCGCTTCGGTTTTGCTTATGACGTGTTCGGCAATGGCAAGACCGCCGTTCGCGGCGGCGCGGGCGTATTTTACAACCAGTTCAACGAGAATCGGGTTTCCGAAATGGGGGGCCAATCGCCGGTCGTATTCACCGCCTCGAGTTACTATGGCGCCATCAATTCCCTATCCAGCAGCACTGGACTGATCGGACCAACCAGCGTCTCATATCTAGCCGGCTCCGTGCCCATCGACCAAGTGCGCAATGCCAGCATTGGCATCCAGCAAAGCGTCGGCTTCGGGATGGTGCTGGACACCTCCTATGTGGGTAATTGGGGGTTGAACCAGCCCTGGACGGTCAACATCAACCCCATCCCGCTGGGCGCCGATTTCAACCCCAGGAATGCAGACCCCACCAAGCCCGGCGGCATACTCCCCTCAGCCCTGCTTCGCGTCAATTATCCGGGGTATCTCGACATCACTCCCTTTCAGTTTGGCGGCAAGACCAACTATAACTCCTTGCAGGTTAGTCTGCGGCGCCAATTCTCGAAAAATCTCGCGCTAGGCGCCGCCTATACGTGGTCCAAGAGTCTCGGCATGATTACTTTCGATCCCCTCGTTGCGAATAATTACGAGCGTAACTATGGGCCGCTAAGCACGGACCGTCCCCAACTCCTGGCGGTCAACTTCATCTATTATCTGCCGCAGCCGGGACGCGCGCTGCACAATAAGGTTCTGGGCGCCGTCGCCGACGGCTGGATTCTTTCCGGTCTGGCCACCTTTTCGTCCGGCGCCCCATTTACGCCAGGCTTTACCAGCACGGTCGGAGCCGACATTACGGGATCGGCTTCGGAAACTCCCCGCATCAATGTCGTTGGCGATGCCAATGCCGCGCCTGCAGTACCGGGCACTTACTTCAATACTGCGGCTTTCGCGGAACCCGCCGCAGGCACGATCGGCAACGCCGGCGTGGATATTCTGCGGCAGCACCCTTATTACAACTTCGATTTGGCGCTGGGGAAAACGGTGCCCATCGGCTTGGGCGAAAAGCGCGTGTTGAAACTTCGGCTCGAGGCCTACAACGCGTTTAACCACCCGGAGTTCACGAGCATCAACAGCACCGCGCAGTTCAACGGCGCCGGTATTCAGACCAACGCCTCTTTCGGTTTGCCTACGGCCGATCGCGGCCCGCGAATCCTTTCGCTCGATCTGCGCTTCCAGTTCTGATATGGAGCGACCTGTCAGTCCGCGGAATAGCCGGGTGCACGATGTAGAACGCAGCCCCGGCATTTTGTGGGACACTAGAATAGTACGTTGAAGCGACTCATACTGCTTGCCCTTCCGTTTGCGGCGCTCGAACTTAGCGCCGCGCGCGTGTTCCCCGATCCATCGACCGACATCCCGTCGAGCGCCGCTAAAGGCAAAGAGACCGTGGTGCTCGCGGGCGGCTGTTTTTGGGGCGTGGAGGGGGTGTTCGAATCCCTGAAGGGCGTCACGAGCGCGGTCTCCGGCTACGCCGGCGGCGCCAAGAACACGGCCCAATATGAAACCGTGAGCACGGGACGCACGGGCCATGCCGAATCCGTCCAGGTGACGTACGATCCTTCGAAGATCACCTTCGGGCAGATCCTGAAGGTCTATTTTTCCGTGGCCCACGATCCCACGGAGCTCAACCGGCAGGGACCCGACTCCGGAACGCAATACCGCTCCGCGATCTTCTATACCACCGAGGAGCAGAAGCGCGTCGCCGATGCTTATATTAAACAGCTCGATGCCGCGAAAGTATTCCGGCATCCCATCGTGACGCAGGTCGTCGCGCTCGAAGGCTTTTACCCGGCCGAAAGCTATCATCAGCATTATCTGGTGAATCATCCCAACCAGCCTTACATCGTGTATAACGATATGCCGAAGCTGGAACAATTGAAGAAGCACTTTCCCGAGCTCTGCAAGCGCTAGACGGTTCGGGGATGAGTCGGTTTAACAACCAAATGATTCGTGCAGGCAAAGCGGCTTTCGGCGCGTAACTACCGGTCAGGAGCCGGTTGGAGACGCTTCCACGAGCCGGCGACTTTACGTTCATGTTGATCGCTTCGGGATTACCGACCAGACATCAGGAACGTGTACTACTCCGGGGGCTACCAGTGGCTGGCGCAGCGTGAAATAGAGTTGGCGCACCCCGTTATCGCGGATAACGCCATCTGCGGCGAGCCAGTTTGCAGTGGACGACGCAGTGGCGGCGGGTGGGACGGGCTGCGGCTGAACGGCAACTATCTTTACCGGAGATCAGGCTGGACGGTTCCAAGTCACCACAGGGGGCGCGGCATTCAGAGGTTGAGCTGGCCGCCGGTCTTAGCGAATCCCGCTACAGAAAGAATCACAGGAAACAGCAGCCGCGCAATGCCCATGTTCCCTTCCGTTGTCGACATATTAAACCCTGTGCAAATAAACGATGAGCGTGGCCAGCGTATTGCTTGCGGTTAGCGGTTTTCCGTTGGTGACATCCTGTAGATAGAAGGTCATACCGTCAGTCACCCAAGGGCCGGTTTGCGCCGATCCCTGATTCCCTCCGGAGGCGAAGAGCGGGCCATTCGGGCTGCCGACGTGAATCTCGACGTCTGCTACGTTGGGCGCATTCCAACTGATCGTGGTAGTTCCATCCGCCGCGCCTATGACCGGTATTGGATTTGGAGACGCGGTTAGGATTGGCGCGTTGCCGGACGCCGCGACTTCTCCGAAGAGCGTTTCCACAGGCAACGCCCGATAGACTACGCCGTTGCCCGGAGGAATCTGCACGTTCAGGACCGCCACGGCGCCGGCCTCCGGGCTAGCGTCGGCTTCGACCAGCGTGAACGTCTCTGGGTTCTTCATACCCAACGTCGTGGGATCGATGTCGGCGCCGAATAGCACGAGCGTGTTGCCGTTCTCGAGCCGCTGGGCCGTGCCGACTCTATCGGCGTACTTATAAACGGGAGCTCCGCCGCTGGAGCCTACCTGGTGGCGATATTCCCATACTTTGCTTGCGGTCATCGAGCTCCAGTCGAGCGCGAGCTCAAGCGCGCGGGTGTACTGGCCGCCCTCAGCCGCCGGCCTGCCGTCTCCGTTGTCGAGCAGCAGGAGATTTCCGTTGTCGAGCATGCGGACGTAGTGCTCATGGTAGAACTTGTCGTTCGGATTGGGGAACGTAAAGTTGCTCCCGAAACGGCCGATCCGCCACGCGATTCGGTCGAACTGCGGCGAGATCGCGATCACCGTATCGAGATGCCTGATCGACATGAGGATCACGCCCGTGGGCGCCACCTGGAGGGAGTTCGAGTGCATCCACTCCTCGATCGGGAGCGTAGCTCCCGCGCAAGGGATAGAGGCCTTCGCATCGGAGTTGACCAGCGGATCCGAGCTCGCTGCAGCCGTCCTTTCTGTTAAGGGATCCAGGAAGTTGAAGGGGTCCCATACCACCTCGTCCGTCCCCGCCGCGAGGTTCCAGCGGCGAATGCTCGAACCCAACTGCAGGCGGGCGCCTTGCAGGGCCCGCCCCGCGTCGAAGAACGGGTCCTTGGCGATCTTGCCAAGATGGAGGACCGTGCCAGGGACACCGTCCGCGCCAGGAAGGAGTTGTTCATGAACGTCGTTGCCTTGGCCCCAGATCCAGCCTGCCGAGGCGGGCGACGAGGCCGGCGGCGTCACGGCGCAGGTGGCCGGACTCTCGGCAAGAAGGGTTCCGTCGGGCGCGATCTCGCGGTAGAACGAATCCGCGGCGAGAGGAGGGGGGCCCGTTCCCGTATCGGCAAAGAGGAAATTCCCGTCCCGCTCCCGAACGATCGCCTGTATCGAATCAACTTTCAACACTCCAGACGCGTTGCTCGGGGCGTTGCTATAGTACCAGACGATCTGCGGCGCGTCGGGCGAATGAAGGTCAAGGCCCACGTAGCCCTGGAAATTCGGCTGGGCGTCCGGCAGAATGACCAGGGGCGATGTCGTGCGCCCCGTAAGCGTATAGGTGTTGGTCGACAAGGGCGGCGGAAGCGAGCCGGTGGTGAAGCTCCCGCTCGCGGTTCCCGCAGGAGCGCCATCGCGGTCGAATGCGTCCACGGTGTAGGTGTATGGCCGGTTTGCCCTCAGCCGTCCGATGGTGATCGTGGTCGAGCCGGTGGAGGAGACCTGGGTAAGGCGGGAAACCAGCGGGTCGACGCCTAGGGTCTGGTATGTGATCAAGACGCGCTCCACGTTGGCGCCGGTGGAAACCTGAACGTCGACAAGCAGCGAATTGCTCGGCCTCACTGTGGCGCTTGTGCTCAAGATGGCCGCGTAGCCATGGCTGCCCGCGACGGCTCCCGCTATAAGGGCCGCCACTGCCAAGAAGGCGGCTCGCCTGGAAAGCTTTCTCAGCCTGTGCTTCACCGTCATGCCTCCGTGTAGTGTGGGTTTTCATGTGCACATTGGCATTGGCTGCCGAGGAAGTCAATCCAACGGTTGTGAATTTTGTGTTCCCATGCTATTCCCGCCTAAGCCGCGGGAAGCCAAAGCGTTATCGCGATGTGTGGAAGCGATGTATACTCGATCCATCAGGAGCAAAGTATGTCCGGGAATGGCCGCCCCATCCGGTTTGGCGTATTCGAAGTCGACCTGCATACGGGCGAACTGCGCAAGCAGGGTCTGAGGATCAAACTCCGGGAGCAGCCTTTCCAAATTCTCCTGCTCCTGCTGGCACACGGAGGCGAAGTAGTATCTCGCGATGAACTCCAAAAACAGCTCTGGCCGGCCGACACATTTGTCGATTTCGATCGCGGCCTGAACAAAGCAGTCAATCATCTCCGCGACGCCTTGGGTGACTCGGCGGAAAGCCCCCGCTTCATCGAAACGTTACCGAAGCGCGGCTATCGGTTCATCTCCCCAATCGACGCCGGTAACGTCCACCAGATCGAACCAACCCCGGAGACACAGCAGGAACTCGCCGAACAGCCGGAGTGTTCGGCGCGCGCCCAACCACCTGGCTCGCCTGGGGCAACCCACGGCTTAAAACCGAAGCTTTCTGCTGGGCTGCCGTGGACGATCGCAGGTCTTTCGTCGGTAGTTGCAGTAATCTCAGTGGCGCTGCTGCCGCCATAGTAAGCGTACAAAAACGAGTTCTTGTGAGTAAACTCGAAACCGGACACGGTGGATCCGGAGCGCACCGGCGAGAGGCTCCCATCGGCGCGAACCGCGAGATCCGGCGCCGTGGCCAAAGATGTAGCGGCCACCGCCATCGCTCCAATAATTATTCGTGAGAATCCGTAAGCCGGAGGCCAACTCGAAATTCAGATTGGCCTGCACGGCGCTTCCGGTCGCGCTGTAGTGAGCGGAGGCGGCAGGGTTCCAGACGTGGAATTCGCGTATTACGCCGCCCAGCTCAAAGTGGAACTTTTTAGCGCCGTCGAAGGCCAGCTTCGCGACAATGTCGGGCATTTTGTTGGGGGCGCTCAAGGTCGTGCCGCCGTTATCGAGCTGCGTTCCGTAGGGAGTCGCCAGCGCGGAGGGCAAGGTAACGGCGCTGCCGCCGCTGGAGCCGCCGATGTACTGCTCGGGATTTTCGAACGAGAGCGCGACGTGGACATTGTTATTGGCGTGGTACACGAGGCGTAGCTGCGGATCGCGGCTCCAGACCAGGCCCGCCTGATAATTCACGTCCATGTCCTGGGTGTAAAAATATCGGCGGGAAGCGGCGAGATGCCGCTACGCCCGGGTGTCAGCAAGCTCCAGGACTGGCCCGCCAGAAACTCGAACTTGTTCTTTGTGACGTCAACCCAATACAGGCGCATACGGAGGGGATCGCTGTTGCTGCTGACGGTCACGTTGTTCGTGGCGTTCAGGGATCCGAGAAAATCCGATTCCCAATAGCCCAACACGTGGACGCCCTTGACATCGGCATCGACGCGCGCCCCAATGCGCGAGTTTTGAATGCTCATGCGTTCTTCGGAGATCCCTCCGGTCGCCGCCGTCGAAAACGGGATGCCGCCGAAATTGGTGCCGATGCCATTGCCCGTGTTGACGCTGCGCCAGACGTTCGTGAAATCAAGGAAACCGACGGGCGTGATGGCGGCGCCTCCGATGTGCAACTGCAGCGGCGCTTCAGCGGCTTCGTTGGCCTGCACGCCAGTATTTGCGTTTGGAACAGGGGCCGGAATGGCGTCTCCGCTGGGTAGTCCTGAAGGAACCATGCCAGCCGCGCTGGCCACTTCGCCGAGTCCATCATGCAGCCGCGCCGTGGACGCGGCCGTGGAGCGCTCCAGCATCCTCTGTTGATTTTCAACGGTCTTACGCAACTCCTCCATTTGTCGCTGCTGATCCGCCAACAGTAGCTTGAGTTCGCTTATCTCGCCGCCGGAAGACCGCTCCTGCCCCTCCGCAGGCGAACGCGAGAGGCATAGCAGCCCGCCGCATACAGTGAGCGCCGCACAAGTTTTTCGGAACATTTCTCAATGAGCGTAGCGGGCGAATATTTCCGCCCCATGACCAATGGGTTACGAACTCGTTAACTTAGGGATTATCGAGAAATAAGGGATCGTTAGCGATAGACGACAATGCGGTGGCGATCCGGAAAATTTGCGGCTTGGCGGCGAACGCGATTGCGAGAAGCTGTAACCGTCCTGTAATCGGGGCTGGTTATGATACCAGCAGGAGACCTCTTCAAAATGACTCCAAAGGTTCTTCTAATCGAAGACGACGCGGACCTGTTCGAGTTAGTGCAGTACAACCTGGAAAAGGAGGGTTTCGGATTCTGCGGCTCCCGAACCGGAAGGGGCGCGATGGAGCTGTGCCGGAGAGCCCGGCCGGATCTGATCCTCCTGGATATTATGCTGCCCGATGGCGATGGTCTCGACCTCTGCCGACAAATCCGCCGCGACCGGGAGCTGGCCGCCGTTCCCATTATTTTTCTGACGGCGCGCGGATCGGAGACGGATCGCATCGTAGGCCTGGAGCTCGGCGCCAACGATTACATGGTGAAGCCGTTCTTTCTGCGCGAGCTTATCGCCCGCATCCGCCTGCAGTTCCGGCGGCAGCAGGCGCCTGGGCGCGCGCCGAGTATTTTGAGTATCGCGGGCGTCGATCTTGACCGGAATCGCTGCGAGGTGCGCCGAAGCGGCAAGCCGGTTGCGGTGACCGCGACCGAGTTCCGGCTTTTGGAGTTCCTGATGCGCCGGCCCGGGGTGGTCTTTAATCGCGGCCAATTACTGGACGGGGTGTGGGGCGAGGACCGCGCCATCACGGACCGGGCCGTGGATGTTTACGTGCTTCGTCTGCGCCAGAAGCTCGGCGCCGACCTGATTCAATCCGTGCGGGGCTTCGGCTACAAGTTCAATCATGACGGCCGCGCCGCGGTGGCGGATGCCGCCTTGGCATAAACCTCGGGAATGCCGTCCGCCTGGACACTGCGAAGCCCGGTTTTCCGCAAGCTGCTGCTCAGCGCTTTCGTCGTGGTTGGCGTGGCATTATTCGTCGCGGATTTCTACCTGACGCCCTACATCGCTTTTCGCCAGCGGCACGCGATCGAAGATCGATTAAGGAGCGAGGCGCGCATACTGGCCGGCGAACTGCCCCGTCCGGACTTAAATAGGTGGGTCAAGGATGCGGGCGCGCGTTCCCAGGCGCGCGCCAGCATCATCGGCGCGAACGGCGTCGTGCTAGCCGATTCCCAGCACGATTCCAGCACCATGGAAAACCACGGACAGCGGCCCGAGGTGTGGCAGGCACTGCGGTCCGGCGAGGGCGCCTCGGTTCGGCGCAGCGCCACGCTCGGCCGCGAGCTTTATTATTTCGCGGCGCGTCTGCCGGACGGTTCCGTGCTGCGCCTGGCGGTACCCGCGAACGAGATCGCAGCATCGATTTCCGAAGTGCGCTGGCGCATCGCACAAGCCTCGATTGCGGCTCTGGGGACTGGCCTTGCGCTTGCCTTCCTGTTATCGCGCTCTTTCTCGAAGCGCATCCGGCGGCTACAGTCTTTTGCCGAAGGCATGCTGCTGGCCGGTTCCGGCCCGGGATTGAAGCCGGAGGGCGACGATGAACTGAGTTCGCTGGCGCGCGCGTTGGATCGCATGTCAATCGAGCTACGCGGGCTGCTCGAAAAGCTCCGTATCGAATCCGGCCGCCGGGAGTCCATTTTGGCCGGCATGGTCGAAGGTGTGCTGGCAGTAGACGCGGAGATGCGCGTGATCTTCTGCAACCAAGCCTTCGCGCGCGCGATCGGGGCCGGCGCGCCGCCCGCGGAGCGGCTGCCATTGCTTCAGTTGGTGCGCGATCAGGGCCTGCTGGATCTTCTGACCGCGGTGCGGGCCGCTGGCGAGCCCCGCAAACAGCTTTTGCGGCTGGCCGCCGCGGGGGATCGGTCGTTCGAGGCGCACGCCTCGGCGCTGGTCTCCAGCTCGGGGCGAGGCGTGATCGCAGTGCTGCACGACATCACCGATCTGGAGCGTCTGGAGCGCGTGCGCAAGGACTTTGTAGCCAACATCTCGCATGAGCTGCGCACGCCCCTGGCGGTCATTCGCGGTTATGCCGAAACGCTGTTGGAGGGAGCGCTCGAAGACCGGCAGAACAACCGCAAGTTTCTCGGCATCATCCTTTCTCACGCCATCCGGTTGAACAGTATCGCCTCCGACCTGCTGGTCCTGTCGGAGTTGGAATCGGAGCGTCCGGAACCCGAGCCGGAGCCGGTCTCGGTGCGTGAAGCTCTCGAATCCGCGCTGGGCACGGTGGAACCGGAGGCCTGCTTGCGGAAGCTACGCCTCGTGCGCGGGCCGCTCGACGATGCCTGCATCCGCGGCAGCCGCCTTCGTTTCGAGCAGGTTCTTGTAAACTTGCTCGATAATGCCATCAAGTTCAACCGTCCAGGAGGCGAGGTCCGGATCGAAAGCCGCCGCATAACGGCGGAAAGATTTGAGGTCACGATCAGCGATACGGGCGTGGGCATTCCGTCGGAGCACTTGCCGCGCATTTTCGAGCGCTTCTACAGGGTCGATCAAAGCCGCTCGCGAGCTCTGGGAGGCACCGGCCTCGGCCTTTCGATCGTGAAGCACGCCATCGAGCGAATGAACGGTTCGGTTGCCGTGGAAAGCCAATTGGGGAAGGGGTCGCGATTCACGATTTTATTGCCGTCGGCGTGAGGCCGCCCGCGAGTCTAATTTTTTTCCTGACTGCATGCTGCGCGCTTTTCACAATGCGTAGCGCCGGGCGAGATGTGTTGGGAAAGGTTTTTCACCGAGTCCGATGGCCGACGACGAGGAAGCATCATGCTTTCGGACAACTCCGCCACGCGCCGCGCGGCGGTCCAGCCGTCTTCAATTTTCGATGCACGCGCGGATCTCGTCCTCGCTCCATAGAGCTGCTTCACGCGGCTCATGCCGGCTTCGTCGCGCACGCCCGCCGAGAGCCTACCGGTTGTGGCCGGCCCCGACAGATCTAAGGCGTATCTTGGGCGTATCGGGGCCTTTGTTGCGGAACCGGCTCCATTGTCGTGGAGCATCCTACCGCCGGTGAAAGCGTCGCTACGCCCGGTCTTATTTGAGATGCTTGTCCAAAAACGCGGCGCTCGCCTCATACGCCTGCACCCAGCGCCGGTGCGTCAGAAACCCGTGGATCTCGTCGGGGAAGATCAACTGCTGAAATTCGACGCCCTGCTTGCGCAGCGCCTCGACCATTTTCACGGTCTGGTCGAACGGAACGTTGCGATCGTCGTCGCCGTGAATCAACAGCACCGGTGAGCGCCATGTGTCAACCGACGCGATTGGCGAAGATTCATAGGCAATGCGCGCAGCGTTTTGATCGGCATTGGGATTGTATGATGCGTCGAAGTTGCGAATGGTCCCGATCCAGTCGTGGACGCCATGAAAATCCACGCCCGCCGCGAACAGATCGGAAGCGCGCGCCAGGCCAAGCGCCGTCAGATAGCCGCCGTAGGAGCCGCCCCACAACGCGATCTTGCGTCCGTCCACATCCGGCCGTCCGCGCAGATACAGGCCCGCGCCGAGCACGTCGTTAAACTCGCTCGCGCCGGAAGCGCCGTAATTCAACGCCTCCCGAAAATTCAATCCATAGCCGATTCCGCTGCGATAATTCACGGCGAGAACGACGTAGCCGCGGCTCGCCAGATATTGATTCATAGCGTAAGCGTTGTTGTAGTAATCCATGTAATGCCAGCCCAGCAGCATTTGCCGCCGCGAGCCACCGTGGAAGAAAATCGCGGCTGGATGTTTCTCCCCGGGCTTGGCGTCAGGCGGTAAAAACAACTGGCAGTGGATTTGCATTCCGTCCGCGGCCGAAATCACGACGGGCCGCGGCGGCGTCAAATCGTTCACCGGAAAGTCCGCCGGGATCGCCTGCGGCGCCAGATCGCGAATCTCGCCGCTCATTTCTCGGGCCATAATCGCGGCGCGCGCCGGACGCCTCTCGTCGGAGGTGAAGAAGGCGATGGCCTTCCCGTCGCCGGTCTCCGCGGCGGCCCAACTGATGCCACTCTTCGTAATTTGCCGCATCTCGCCGCCCGTTACGGGAACGCGCGAGAGCTGCCTCCGGTCAATGTCATATTGATTGGAATTCAGGATCACGTCGCGGCGATTCTCCGATAGAGCCATGTCTTCCACTTCAAATGGCTCGTCCGCGTTTAGGGCCGTGGGGTTGTCGCCGTGGATCGAGACGGAGTAAAGATGAACGTAGCCGGTTTTTTCCCAGGGGAAAACGATGCGATCGCCCGCGCCCCACAGCAGCTCGTTTTCGGCCGTAATGGGATGAAAGGCGCTGCCCGGGCCTTTCGAAGCTTTCCAAAGCTCGCGCCCGTTGCCGCTCTCGACATCGGCGAGGCGAATCGACCAGGGCTCCTCGGCGTCGCGGACGGGACCGAAGTGCATCGGCCGGCTTCCCGCCGCGATGCGGATGTACGCGACTTGTTTGCCATCGGCAGACAATACGGGGTTCGAATCCGAATCCACGCTGGGGTCGATGTACCACAGTTTCCTTCCGGCGAAGTCGTACGCTCCCACCAGCGCGTGGTCGCCGCGATTATTGATAAAGATAATGCGCGATCCGTCGGGCGACCAGCGCAGCATCCCCGGCCGCCCCTTGGCGTGTATGAGCTGTGACGGCTTGTCCGCGGGGGCGAGCGCCGCGGTCCAGATCTGTTCGCCTTTTAAAAACACCAGTCGGTCGCCATTGGGCGACAACTCCGGCTCGTTGCCTTCCGAGATTTTGCGCGCGGCTCGCCCGACAGCGGAGCGATCCAGATGGCCTGCTCGACCGCATCGGGCGAACTCGCCGGATTGGGGTTATCGCGATGCGTCTCGAAATCGCCGCCGCGCACATACACGATCCATTGCCCGTCGGGGGTCCACGCCATCTGGGCGATCTCCTGGCCGTCGTCGGCCGTAAAATTGGTCACACGGCGTCCTTTATAATCGGGCGCCTCGGCGACCCAGATGTTGCGCGCTCCATTTTCATCGAGGACCCAGGCGACCTTGCCGCTATGGGGAGCCGTTTTCAGCTCCGAGGGAAACGGAGAGCTCATCACCTGCTCCAAAGTGAAGTGCCCCGCCCAAGCGGAGGCGATCGTGAAAACGGCTGCCAGACAGGTCTTCATTGCCATACGAACTGTTATACACTGTCGGAGCGGAAGCCATGAAATGCTGAGCCAGGCGCGCGGACCGGACACGCCGCTGCTAACCGATACCATCGCCGAGGCGTTCGCGAAAACGGTAGCGCGCGCGCCGGACAACGTCGCCGTCATCGTACGCCACCAGGGCGTCCGCCTGAGCTTCCGGCAGCTTGCCATGGAAGTGAGCGGACGGCGCGCGGTCTCGCGGGACTCGGCCTCGGCTGCCGCGACCGCGTCGGCCTATGGTCGACCAACTGTATCGAATGGTGCTGCTGC
>CAWITB010000028.1:0-78438 GCA_963838885.1 Bryobacterales bacterium
TTCGGGGTCGGTCCGGGTCAATTCCCAGTCATGTTGGCCGCCGAGGCGGAAAAAGCAGGCGTCTGGCAGGCATGGCTAGGCACTCACAACTCCTATACGCAAGTCTCGAGCGAGTGCGGAATTATCGCTTTCTCCTGTTACGCCGCCGTGCTCGGGGCGTGCTTTACAAAGAACTATCGCCTTTACAAGAAAGCGCGCCAGGATGCCGCGTATCGGGAGTTCTTAGGATTCGCCATCACGTTATTTTCAATCGCGCTTGTTTACGCCATCTGTACCTTTTTCTTTCACATGGCCTATAGCAGCAGTCTGCCGGCGTTGGCCGGATTGACGCTAGCGGTCGATTTTGCCGCCCGCCGCGTGCGGCCGCGGCCGGCCTCCGCGACAGTTGCGTGATGCAAGCCGCGGCGCTCCCGCCGGCGAGAAAGTAAGCTTCCCATGCGCGACGGACCGCCCCGCTCCGGGAATCCGCGGACCTCGATAGCGCCGATGCTATCAGTTCGAAACGGGGCGAAGGCGATTGAGTTCTATAAAGCAGCCTTCGGCGCCACCGAATTGTTCCGCATCGACCACGCGAGCGGAAAGAGTTCGCCCGCCTGCCTGTGCAGGAATCTGAATTCTGGCTCGCAGATGAATCCCCAGAGCACTTGAATTCAGCCCCGAATCCCTTCGCGGCGGTACCGTTCGCATGGTCATGATCGTGGCGGATCCGGATGCCGCTTTGGAGCGCGCCGTCACGGCGGGAGCCACCATTGTTTGGCCCATCGCTAATCAGTACCGTGGCGTTTGGGACGGCAAGCCACTGGCCGCCGGCTCCTAAGCTTCAATGCCGGTTCCACGGCGCCGCGCCGATGTTCGCCGCCCGGTCGTTGAGGCCAATCGCAAGGCCCTGCGCAGCAAATCCCGCAGCGTGTCCGGATGGACGCGCGAGAGTCGCACCAGCACCCACGGGTACTTCACGTAATGATCGGTAATATAGTACGTCTGTGGGTCCGCGGCCATCATCTCATCGCGCTCCTCGATGGTCGTACCCACAACGAGCGAGTCTCCATCTTCGCGCAAACGCGCCAGTAGCTTGCCGCCGGTCTTAAAAGCAGGCGTCCCGTACGACGTGCTTTCCTCCACGTTCTCGAGCGACAACGCGATCCCGCGGACGTCTTCAAAGTTCATTAAGACATCGTCCCTCTTGCGGCCGCCGAAGAAAACCGCGCAAACGGCTGCTTTCCGGCGAACCTCGCCGCCTCCCCCAATTCCTCTTCAATGCGGAGCAGTTGGTTGTACTTCGCAACACGGTCGGTCCGGCTCGCCGATCCCGTCTTGATCTGACCTGTTCCGGCGCCGACCACGAAATCCGCAATGAAAACATCCTCGGTCTCACCGGATCGGTGCGACACCACGGAGCTGTAGCCCGCGCCCGACGCCATCTGGATTGCCTCCAGAGTCTCGGTAACGGTGCCGATCTGGTTCAGCTTGATCAGAATCGAGTTGCCTACCCGCTCGCGAATTCCCCGCGCCAGAAGCGATGTGTTCGTGACGAAGATATCGTCGCCGATCAGTTGGATCTTATCGCTGAGCCGATCGGTCAACGCCCGCCACCCTTCCCAGTCGTTTTCGGCCATGCCATCTTCGAGTGAGACGATCGGATATCGCGCCACCCAGTTGGCCCAATAATCCGCCATCTCCCCGGGACTCCTTTCGGCGCCACCGGATTTTCGAAAGATATACTTGCGCTTCGCCGCATCGTAGAATTCGCTGGCCGCGGGGTCGAGGGCCAGACCGATATCCTCCCCCGGGCGGTACCCGGCTTGAACGATGGCCTCCATGATTGCGTCGAGAGCCTCTTCGTTCGATTTTAGACTCGGCGCAAACCCTCCCTCATCGCCCACAGCGGTAGAGTAGCCGCGCTTTTTCAACGTGGCCTTGAGGGCATGAAATACCTCCACCCCCATGCGCAACGCCTCCGCGAAACGATTCGCGCCGAATGGCGCAATCAGGAATTCCTGCACATCGATGGAATTGTCGGCATGCGCGCCCCCATTGAGGATGTTCATAAGAGGGAGGGGCAAAAGAGAAGCCGCGGCCCCGCCGAGATAACGGTACAGAGGAAGGCCATACGATGCCGCGGCCGCCCGCGCCGTTGCCATGGAGACGGCGAGTATGGCGTTGGCTCCCAGCCGATTCTTGTTCGGTGTCCCATCGAGCTCGATCATCAGCCGGTCGACAGCGGTTTGGTTCGAGGCATCGGCGCCCCGCAACTTCGCCGCAATCTCGCCGCCGATATTGCCGGCCGCCTTGCGCACGCCCTTCCCGAGGTAGCGAGCCTTGTCGCCGTCGCGCTGCTCAATCGCCTCCAATTCGCCGGTCGAAGCTCCCGAGGGCACAGCGGCGCGGCCCCGGCTTCCGTCCGCGAGCCAAACGTCAGCTTCGACGGTTGGGTTGCCGCGCGAATCGAGAACCTCTCTTCCAACAATCTTTGCAATCTCTTTCATAGTTTTTGTATACCATCTAAGGAAGCGCCTTCATCTCATCGACGGACAGGCCGGCGCGGCGCATCGACGGAACCCGGCGCATTCAACGGAACCATGGCTCAACAATTGAACAGGTATAGCTCGCATATAACCCAACCAAAATCGCAGGGCGCCTCGCAGGCGATGCTCTATGCGACCGGATTTTCCGAAGACGACTTCGCTAAACCGCAGGTCGGCATCGCGAGCGTTTGGTTCGAGGGCAACCCCTGCAACATGCATCTTCTGCAGCTCGCCGAAAAGGTCAAGGAAGGCGTCGTCGGGGCGGGATTGGTGGGGCTGCGCTTCAACACCATTGGCGTGAGCGACGGAATCGCGATGGGGACGGATGGGATGAGCTTTTCGCTGCAGTCGCGCGAACTGATCGCCGATTCGATCGAAACCGTCATGGCGGCGCAATGGTACGACGCCAACATTTCCATACCCGGCTGCGACAAGAACATGCCCGGATGCCTCCTGGCCATGGCTCGCCTCAACCGCCCTTCGCTCATGATTTATGGCGGCACGATTCGCGCCGGTTCGCATGAGCGGCCAGAAGCTCGATGTCATTTCCGCGTTCCAAAGCTACGGACAATACCTCGCGGGAAGCATCGGCGAGGAACAGCGCCGTGAGATCGTTCGCCATGCCTGCCCCGGCGCGGGAGCATGCGGAGGCATGTACACGGCCAACACCATGGCTTCCGCAATCGAGGCTCTGGGTATGTCTCTACCCTATAGCTCCTCCACCCCGGCCGAAGATCCGCTTAAGCTCGAGGAATGTTTTCGCGCTGGAGCGGCGATCCGGAACCTGTTGGAACTGGATATCAAACCCCGCGACATCATGACTCGCGAGGCGTTCGATAATGCCATGGTGCTGGTAACGGCCCTGGGCGGGTCGACCAACGCCGTCCTTCATCTGCTCGCGATGGCCTGGGCGGCGGATGTGCCGCTGGCGATCGAAGATTTTCAGCGCGTCAGCGATCGCGTGCCGTTGTTGGCCGACTTCAAGCCCAGCGGCGCCTACGTCATGGAGGACCTCCAGCGCGCCGGTGGAATTCCCGCCGTGCTGAAACTGCTCCTCGACGGGGGTCTACTCCACGGCGATTGCATGACCGTGACGGGGAAGACCCTGCGCGGCAACCTGGACGTTTTGCCGGGATTGACGTCCGGCCAGCAGATCGTGCGGCCGCTGAACGATCCCATCAAACCGACTGGACACCTTCAGATCCTGAAAGGAAATCTCGCTCCCGAGGGCGCTGTCGCGAAAATCACAGGGAAGGAAGGATTGCGCTTTTCGGGCCCCGCAAGAGTTTACGATTCCGAGGAAGAGATGCTGCGAGCATTGGAACAGAAGCAGATCGAAAAGGGCGATGTCATCGTCATCCGGTATGAAGGGCCCAAGGGTGGTCCCGGGATGCCCGAAATGCTCACGCCCACCTCGGCCGTCATGGGCGCTGGATTGGGAAAGGATGTCGCGCTCATCACCGACGGCCGCTTTTCTGGCGGCTCCCATGGATTTATCGTGGGTCACATCGCCCCGGAGGCGCAGGAGGGCGGGCCTATCGCTCTCGTACGAACCGGCGACCGCATTACTATCGACGCCGAAAAAAATGTCCTGTCGGTGGACCTGCCGGAAAGCAAATTGGCGGAGCGCCGTAAAGCCTGGAGCATGCCGCCGTTCAAGGCGCGCCGCGGTGCCCTTCGCAAATACATTCGCCTCGTCGGCAGCGCCAGTCGCGGCTGCGTGACCGACGAGTAGAGCGTCGTCTATCGTACCTCATTAGCCCTATATCTGAGGATCTCGGTGAGATGAACAACAGAGCGTATGACCTTACGGTGAGCGCTGCCTCGGAATTACAAATACCCGTGGCGGGTTCCGCCTCGGGCGGGTTCAACCGACGGGTGATAGTGCTCGAGCGAGCCGCTTTCAGCAGGACCGTTTCAGGCGATATTGAGCGGCAGTACGGGTATGCGATCCGACTATGCGTGACTGTCAATCGCTGGCAGGCCGATACGAAAGTGAGTCTCCCCTTCCTTGCCGCATCCGCCCAGTTAGGCACCATCGAGGCGCAATGGATTTTGCAAGTCATCGGACTCAACGGAAAAGAGATCGACGCTTCCATCCTCCCGCCGACGGAGCTGAACGTGGATACCTTCGTGATCGCCAAACAGAGCTTGGAAAAGATCATCTCTGCGCTCAACGATCCGAGTACGAGGTTTCTAGCGAGGTTAATCGCCGAGATCCATCCGCCTGACGCGGAGCAAATGGAATTGCGCGCGTCGGTGGCACGAGCCTACGCGCTCTCGAGCATCGAGCGCGGGCGCAGTTTGACAGAGGCGAAAAACCACCTCGGCTCTGATGATGGCACCGTTCAGGATGCGCTGGCGACAGTGTACGAAAAGTTCGGCGGTCTTGCTAACCCTGCAGATACACCATCCCCAGAGGTCCGTCGCAAGGCTGCGCAAATATCTGGACGACTCAAGACCGATATTCCGTGGTTTAGCTGATCGCATGACGAACTATCTTATCGAGTGCACCGCATCAGGGATTCCGAAGGTCGTGGCCCGTCTCCGCCGATCAGCAGTGGTCCGCGACTTGTATGTGAGTGAGGGCTATCCCAATGTCATCGTGGCCGATATCAGCGCCCAGGAAATCACTGAGCTGGCCGATATCGCGGTCCTATACGCTGACGCTCAACTCGCACCGTTTCACCCGAGTTCAGGGGGAGGGGCCGCTGGGGCACCCGACGAAGATGAGACATGGCAACATAGGACCCTAAACGATGTGCTGCGAGGTGTGAATGCCCCCGCCGCATGGGAATGGAGCGCGGGTGACGGAGTCACCATCGCCCTGATTGATGGAGGTGTGCCATCAACAGTGGACTTCCCCCGTTGGAAGCGCGCTGGGAAAGGCATCTCCTTCGCATATCCGGGTAAGGTCTGGCACAATGATTCGGGTCACGGTGCGATGACCGCGTGTATCGCTGCGGCTACATCTTTATGCGGAGGCAAATTCAACGGCGTGGCTCCGCACGCTAAAATCCTTGCCTGCCGCACGAGCTTTCGAGCAAATGATGTGTTCCTGATTCTTGATCAATTGATAAAGCGGATCTCAAGTGATGAGCTGAAGGCTCCAATGGTGGTGAACCTCAGTTTCGGCACCGAAGGTCAGCAGACGCCAACATTAGTCCGCAGGCACCCTTATGTCGCGGCAATTGAGCATCTGATCTCCATGGGTGTATTCGTGGCATGCGCTGCAGGTAACAATCATCCTGCCGACCACCCCGACGCCGATGTTCCCGACACGATTTGGGGACCGAATTCCCTGGATTCGGTGTGCTGCGTCGGAGCCGTAAACTGGCGTGATCGGAACGACGAGGGCATCCACTCTAAATCCAGCCGTGGACCCGGCCAATGGGCCAGTTCGAAGCCCAAACCAGACTGTGTGGCCGCGAGCTACGGTGAAGTCCTCTGGGGATCTTCGTATCGTGCGATGAAGTGGTGGGGTACCAGCGGTGCTGCGCCCCAGGTGGCGGGGTTGGCGGCGTTGGTACTAAGTTACACTAGGGGAGGCCTCCAACCGAAAGATGTAGGAGATGCCATTCTTGAGGGCTGCACTCCCTTAGCGGGATCCTCAGTACGTGTCGGGCGAGGCCTCATTAATTGTGCTCAAACAATGAGCTTGTTGTGATAACATATTGTCGGATGAGTGTTGTTCTCGGTTTCGCGAGCCCCAAAGCCCGTCAGGAGTTCATGCACTGTTATGGGAACCGTGACGATAAAACAAATAACCTGATGTATATCAGTCATTTAGGGGAATACATCGTCCTCGATAATGTCAGTGACACGATGCTCCAGAAACTGCGAAGCGCCCCAGAAATCGAAGTATACGACGATTCGCAACTTGAACCGTTCGACGCGCCTGCATAGGTTCGGCCAGCCCGGACTCTCTTGGGTCTTTCAATGACTGACCCGCCGAGGCGGTTCGGCCCTGCTTCGGATTCACCTCCGGCGAAAGAACGCTCCGCAAGGTCGCCAAGCACGTAGCGTAACTCAAGACCGGTCGGTCGGATGGGGTCGAGGCATTCGGAACACTAATGCTGCGGCCTTAGTTGTCCGCAATTTGGGCATTTGCGCTCCAAGGATGCACGTGGTGATACAAGACAATTCAGATTCGGGTACCGCAGCGCTGCTCACAAAGCGTGTTTGAGCGTACCGTCTCTTGGAGCAGATACAGAAAAATGTCCGTTTAACTCCATTAACGAGCGCGGTTGGTTCGTGAACTGCCGAAAAGTTTCTGAATCCAGTGGCCCTGAATACTCCCAAGCTGGACGTCGCCGGTTCAGTCCGCCTCGCACATCGAACCAACTCAGCCGAAACGGTGATCGCCCTTTTCAAGCCGCTGTTCGACGCCCGACCTCCTACTCCGAGGGCCGACCCAGCGCTTTCTGAATGGCTTGGTCCGCCAGCGGCCCCATCACCTCATACCCGGCATCGTTGGGATGCAGCCCGTCGTAGGTCAAAGACTGCTTCAACATGCCGCGCTCGTCCACCATGGCCGAAAAATAATCGAGGTACACCAGCCCGTTCCCGTTGGCATAATCCTTCATCCAGCTGTTCAGCTCCACGATTTTCGCCGGAGGCCGCCGCTCCGTCTGCGGTTTGATGTAGTCGCATACCGGCATTACCGACGACAGCACCACGCGGATGCCATTGGCCTTGGCCAGTTCCGCCATTGACGCCAGGTTGCCCTCGATTTCTTCCATCGTCTCCGGACCCGTGTTTGCAGCGAGGTCGTTCGTTCCCGCCAGAATCACGACTGCTTTCGGCTTTAGCGCGATGACGTCCGGCCGGAAACGGATCAGCATTTGCGGCGTCGTCTGTCCGCTGATTCCGCGGTTCACATACGGTCTTCCCGGAAAGAACTTCCCATGCCGGCGGCCCCACCCATCCGTGATCGAATCGCCCATGAAGACCACGCGATCCTCGCCCACGGCGGGAGCCGCCAGCGCCGCGTTCTCCTCGCGGTAGCGCGCCAGATCGGGCCAGTCCTTCAAAATGCGCTGATCGCGCTCGACTTGAGCCCGTAGCTTCGCCGTGTCGTCCACGACGGGCGCGGGCGCGCTCGCCGGCGCCTGCGCCCAGGCGATGGATCCAAAGAACAGTGCAACGAGAATCCGCTTCATAAAGACACTAGACCCCGGAATTGAACGGTACTTGACAACTGTCATCATAGCGCCCGCCCGCACCACCTGTTTACATCGCGCGCGGGGTGCTCGACGGCCCCACAAAGAAAGCGCCGCCGCTTTTTCCGGGGACCACCTGGCCCGTCTCGAACGTATCAAAGCGATGCAATCGGACGGCCGCATGGTACCGGGAAGCGGACGCGATCTTGATGGCCGCGGCTTGCGCAACCGATACCTTGTCCTTCTACACATATATGGTTAGTATGTAGAAGCAGGAGGTATAAGGAGTGACGGCCAAATCGGATCTGCCCCAAGGCGCTCTGGACCTGCTCATTTTGAAAGTAATCGCGCTCGGCCCGGTCCACGGGTACGCCATCGCGCAGCGTCTACAGCAGGTCTCGCGCGATGTTGTGCAGGTCCCGCAAGGATCGCTTTATCCGGCGCTGCACCGGCTCGAAAACCGAGGCCTTCTCTCCGCGGACTGGAAAGAAACAGAGACAGGGCGTGAGGCCAAGTTTTATCGCCTGACGCGGAAAGGGCGGGCGCGGCTTGCAACGGAGACCGCGAGTTGGTGGCGATTGGCGGAAGCCGTCGGGCTGATCCTTGCGATGTCCGAAGGAGGCGCGGAATGAGCTGGCCGCGTCGTCTGTGGCGCCGGGGGCGGATGGAAGAGCATCTCGAAAAGGAACTGCGCTTCCATCTGGAGCAACACACGAATGACTTGATCGCGCGCGGCCACGATCCCGCGGAGGCGCGGCGGCAAGCCCGGCTTGCTCTGGGCGGACCGGAGCAGGTGAAGGAACAGTGCCGCGATGCGCGCGGGACACGCTGGCTGGAGGACCTGTGGCAGGACTTCCGCTATGCGCTTCGCACGCTGCGGCAGAAACCGGGATTTGCGGCCGTCGCGCTGTTGACGCTGGCGCTCGGCGGCGGCGCGACGACCGTCATGTTCACGGTCATCGACGGCGTGTTGCTAAAGCCGCTTCCTTATCCCCAACCTGACCGGCTGGTGAGTCTCCAGGAGAAAACCGATTGGAGCACGCAATTCGGCGATCTGTGGGCCTTCACATATCCTAATTTTCTGGATTGCAAGCGCGCGAGCCGCTCGTTGGACATGGCGGGGTGGCGCTACAACGGAGGCACGGTCAGCGCGCCGGGCGCGGCGGAGCACGTGGACGGATTCGAAATATCGGCGGAAGTATTTCCTGTCCTGGGTGTAACGCTCGTAAGAGGGCGCGCCTTTCTGCCCCAGGAGGACCGGCCCGGCTCGGCTCCGGTGGCGATCATCAGCCAAGGTTTGTGGCAGCGCCACTACGGCGGAAGCCCCTCCGCTATCGGTATGCCGCTGGTGTTTGATGGAAAGTCCTATACCGTCGTCGGCGTTGCGCCCGCGAGCTTGCGATTGGGCGGAGATGCAGTGGACGTGTTTATTCCATTGGGCCAAGACACCTCACCGAGAATGCAGAATCGCCAGGCGCATGGCGTTCGCGTTTGGGCGCGGCTTCGTCCCGGCGCGACACTGGCCGAGGCGCGGACGGAGCTGAGGGTCGTCGGCCGCCGGTTGGAGGAGCAATACCCGAAATCAAATAAAGGCCGCACCTTCGTAGCGGAGCCGCTCGGTCCGAACGTGGAAGATGTGCGCTCCACGCTTTGGTTGCTGCTGGGCGCCGTCAGCCTGGTGCTGCTGATCGCGTGCGCCAATATTGCCAGTTTGCTGCTGGCGCGCGCGGTTTCGCGCCAACGGGAACTCGCGATGCGCGTGGCGCTGGGGGCAGGGCGGGGCCGTCTGGCCCGGCAGTGTCTTACAGAAAGCGCGGTGTTGGGCCTCGGCGGAGGCGCTCTCGGCGTAATTTTGGCTGTCGTTGGCATCCGGCCGTTCGTCGCGTTGTGGCCAGGCAATTTGCCGCGCGCCGAGGAGGTCCGGCTGGATTGGCATGTGCTGTTGTTTGCGCTCGCCGTTTCGCTCGCGAGCGGTATTCTCTTCGGGTTGGCGCCGGCGCTGCGCGTCCCCGCGCGCGGGCTGGAACAGATGCTGCGCGGCGGAGCGCGGACGTTAACCGGAAGCTCGCGGCGTCTGCACGGCGGCTTCGTCATTTCGGAGATCGCGTTGGCCGTGGTGCTGCTGGTCTCCGCCGGGATGCTGGGGCGGACGCTGCTGCGGCTGTCGTCGCTCGATCCAGGCATTGATGCCCATAACGTACTGACAGCCCGGACGGCGCTGTCGCCGGCGACGCTCGCAAACCCGGCGAGGACGCGCGCGGCTTGGGAAGATGTGCTGCAGCGGGGGCGCCGCGTGCCGGGCGTGCAGGCTATCGCGATGGTCGATACCGTCCCAATGCGCGAAGGCAGCAATCCCATCGGCTACGCGCTAACCGCAGCGGCCCCGCCACAGGACCGGCAACCGATCGTGCTAGCCAACAGCGTGACGCCGGACTATCTGAAGGTCACGGGGATCCCGCTGCGCCGCGGACGCTTCTTAACCGATCAAGACCGCCAAGGCGCGGCATCTGTGGCCGTAATCGACGACGTCATGGCGCGGCAGGCCTTTCCCGGCCAGGATCCGGTTGGCAAGCATCTCTGGATCGGCATCGGCCCCGACCCCGTCACCATAATCGGCGTTGTCGGCCATGTCCGCCAATGGGGGCTGGCGGCGGACGATCAGTCGAAAATGCGCGCGCAGCTCTATTATCCGTTCGCGCAGGTCCCGGACCAACTCGTACGCCGATGGTCGGAGCTGATGTCGATCGCGGCGCGGACCAGCATCGAGCCCGAGAGCGTGGTAGAACCGCTGCGGCGGGCAGTGCGCGGCGCCGGGAACGATCAGGTCATCTATGAGGTCCATACTCTGGAGCAGCTCGCCAGCGATTCGCTCGCGCGGCAACGCTTCCTTCTGTGGTTGTTCGGCGTCTTCGCGGGGTTGGCTTTGCTCCTGGCGTGTATCGGAATCTATGGCGTGCTGGCGTACTTGACCAGCCAGCGCGTGCCGGAGATCGGCGTCCGCATGGCTTTGGGGGCTAGCGCTGGCAATGTCGTGCGGCTGGTGCTGCGGCAGAGCCTCGCAATGATTTTCGCCGGCGTGGGCGTGGGGATGGCGGCGGCGCTCGTAGCGGGCCGTCTCTTGGCGCGCTCGGTCCAAGGAGTGCGGTCGAGCGAACCGTTCACGTTCGCCCTTACGATCGCGGTGCTGGTTGCGGCCGCGCTATTCGCGAGCTTCGTACCGGCTCGGCGCGCCAGCCGCGTGGACCCCATGACGGCTCTGCGGCAAGAGTAGCGCCGCCGCGGGCGAGCAAAGCGAAGAGGCGCAATTACGTCGAGTAAGGGATTGTAACGTGTGAAACAAAACTGGGCCGCACAAGTCCATCGTATGTGAAATGTATTTAATTCAAGGGAGGACGCGATGTCTAATCTAACTCGCTATGCCGTCGTCGGCTATTTTCAGGACGAACAGGCGGCCCGCGAAGCCATGGACGATCTGGTTACGAAAGGGTTTGACAGAAACTCAATTCACTTAAGCTCAAGCGCGGATTACGCGACAAATGCCGCCACCGGGGGCGCCGGACTAACCGGACGCGAACCGAGCGAATCCCACCATGGATTCATGGGCTGGCTGCATTCGCTCTTCGGTTCCGACGAGTACGACTACGACACGCAACGCTATACCGACGCGGTACGCAGCGGAGGTTGCGTTCTAGCGGTTCAAGCAGACGATGAAGATCGAGACGAGGCTGCGGAGATTCTGAACGAGCACGGAGCGACCGACGTAGATCAAAATAAGACGGAATCGGCCCAAAGCGGCACGTCCGGCACGTATCGCGCGGAGGATACGGCGCGTCAGGTGAGATCGGACACCGGACAGTCGCAAGCGATCCCGGTCGTGCGCGAAGAGATCGAGATCGGAAAGCGGACGGTGCAGCGCGGTGGCGTGCGCATTTATAGCCATGTGGTGGAAGAACCGGTCGAAAAGCAAGTGAACCTCCGCGACGAGAAGGTCCGCGTGGACCGGCAGCGGGTAGACCGCCCCGTTAATCCCGGCGAAACCGCCTCTTTCCGTGACCAGACCATCGAGGTGAAAGAGACCACGGAAGAGCCGGTCGTGCGAAAGACGGCCCGCGTGGTTGAAGAAGTGAGGGTCGGGAAAGAGGCGACGGAGCGGACCGAAACCGTACGCGATACCTTGCGCCACACCGACGTGAAGACGGAACCGATCGGCGCGGGCGCGCAGGGAACAACAGAGTCGAGATACGACGACGATTTTCGCCGTGATTTCCAAACGCGCTATGCCCAGTCCGGTGGCGATTATACGACGTACGGTCCGGCCTACGAGTACGGCTACAGTGCCGCCAACGAGGCGCGCTACCGCGGCAAGAGTTGGGACGAGATCGAGCCCACGCTGCGGAGCGATTACGCCCGCAATTATCCCAGCGGCAGTTGGGAGAGGGTCAAGGGCGCGGTGCGGTACGGCTGGGACAAGGTGACCGGAAAAGCTTAGCCGCGCAAGCACAGAAGGGGTCCGGAGGCGCAAGAGGCAA
This sequence comes from Bryobacterales bacterium, assembly GCA_963838885.1. GTDB lineage: Bacteria > Acidobacteriota > Terriglobia > Bryobacterales > Bryobacteraceae > JAICMB01. The sequence goes on from CAWITB010000028.1 coordinate 12,217, forward strand.
CGCGCCTCCGGGCAGGAGATTCATAAATGGATAAGCCGGAGGATTCCGCCGAGACCGTAGTACCTGTCATTACGGAGGAACTGCACGCCGGAGTGCGCGCTGTCGAGAGCGGCGGCGTGCGGATTAAGAAAACCGTTCGGGAGCGCCAGGAGATCCTCGATCAGCCGCTCATGAGCGAGCACGTCGAGGTGCGCCGCGTAGTAAAAAACGAGATTGTGGCGGGACCATTGCCGGCGCGCAAGGCGGGTGATGCAATTATAGTGCCCGTGGTGGAAGAAGTACTCAGGATCGAAAAGCAGTTCGTGCTGAAGGAAGAACTGCACATAACAAAACGGCGCGAAGTGCGGCGGCACGAGCAGACCGTAACTCTGAAGCAGGAGCAGGCGGAGGTTGAACGGGTCGATGCAGAAGGGAACGTCGTCCCGCACGAAGCGCGTGAAGCGAGCGCGCCGACGGCCGCTAAACCTCCGGCCCGACGATTAAGCCCGAAAGAGCGGGTCCTAGCCCGCGAAAGCCCGCGCCATCCAAGAAAGAGCATCCTGGAATAATTCGCGGCCACTAACTCTTTCGACTGTTCTTCGGTGATTTCTCCTTGACACAGGGCGCGCTCCAACCCACTTTGTTCCGCCTCCTGCGCCAGTGACTGCTGAGGTGAGCTGGACGCCGCCGTACAACAATCATCGAGCTAATTTCTACCATCTCACGCCGGCTATTTCTCCGTGATGGAAATTCCCCTGTTCGCGGGCTGTTTCCTCAACGACTCCGACCATTCGGCCAGCGCGCCCAGCCACGTGATCGTTAGCCGGCCGCGGTGTAACAGTAATTGCCGGCGAAAATCTCTTGGGGCAAGCGCATCAATTTCACGTATTCGGCGAGGTCGGCGTACCGCGAAATTGTCGGTATCCGCCTGTTTGATTGACGTTGGGGAGGAATCTTCCCTGCGGCCGCGCCCAGGCGCGTTATCATCCTGAGCCCCAAGCTGAAGAATTTATCGCTATCGCGCCTCTGCTCCGTACATGGGCGTCAGAGCCAGCGTGGCGCACGATTCGGGTTGCCTTCGGGCGCGCCTTCCCGGGAATTTCCGGACGAGGCCCTAAAATCAAGAATTATCGATTGGATCTCGTGAACCCGAACATGCTCCTCTTGGCTTAGTGTCCGTAGCATCGCATCCCTGAGTAAACCCGTGCCAATGCTTTGGCCTCGCCACCTGTGATCGACGGCCAAACGAGTGGGTCGGATGATCGGGACGGGATGCTGCACCAAGGCCTTTGGCGAGCAGCTCGTGATCGGGCGGCCTACATACGGTTTCGGACGCGTCGGCCTGCTCGTCGGCCGACGGCAGCGACCAGAAACCGGTTCAGCCGTCGGCACCATCAATTGAACGCTTGTACATTGTGTCCGCGGCGGAACTTCTCGACAGCGAGCGGGAGCGCCGGCACAACGGCATGCGCCACCTCCCGGCCACGTTCAGCTCTATCCCGGTGACAGCATCCACTGGTATTACCCGCCGGCCGGCGCGGTGCAGATCGTGGCCGTTTGCGACAAAAGTTGTCATGGCCACGCGGTGCTCGAATATGATACCCCGTCGGCTGATTTACTGGAATCGCCGGCGGCGGATTGCCGCCAGCGCGGCGAGACCGCACAGCGCCAAGGCGAACGAAGCCGGCTCCGGCGTGGCCAGCGTAAAGCCCAATTGCACGATGTTGCTGGAAAACTCGACGGTGCCGGTTGGAGGGAATCCCGCGGTCACGCTGTTAACGTCGGCGATCGGGCCGCCGGGCGGATTGAAGCTTTCGACATCGAATGCGCCAGTCAATCCGTTTCCATTCTCTTCCGCGGCATGTACATAAATCATAAGGAAACCCCGAGACGGGTTGTACAAGAACGGCGTGCTGAGGTTGATAACCATGTCGAAGGGACACGGGCCTGGCCCCGTACAACCCGGGCTGCTGACCCATGTCCCTGGGCCGGCGGAATAGACCAGCGTATTGTCCGCGCCGAGGTTCGTGGCAAAGTTCGGAGTGATCAGCGTATTGGACCCCACGCTGTTGGGGGCATACGCGCTCGTGGACATATAAATGTTAAGCGATGTGCCGGTCACGTCTATGGGGCCGGTGCCCGGCTTGGCCCGATAGGCAAACTGCGTGATCAGCAGGCTTCCCGGAACCGAGGAGAACTGGCCTATACCGAAAACCTCTTCGAACTGAACGTCTGACCCAGAGTCAATGCGGCGCCTAAAGGGCCGCTGCTATCGTTGCCGACAGTGGATGTTTGGGCGTTGGGAACGACCAGAAAAAGGGGCGCTACGAAGGCGGGAGCGAGGAGTGCCGCTGCTGCGGCCAACAGCTTTGAAAACGGCATGGCAGCATTCTACAGCGAAATCCTTGGCAAACAATATACTTTGCAGTAATTGTAGCTGCCGGTATTTGGCTGCCGGTATTTGACTATTCTTCGTCGCCGCGTAATTTCGCTAACACAGTCAAATCTTCGAGCGTGGTGGTATCGCCCTTGACTTCTCCGGTACCCGCCAGCTCGCGCAGGAGGCGGCGCATGATCTTGCCGCTGCGGGTTTTGGGGAGCGAGTCGGTGAAGCGAATGTCGTCGGGCTTGGCCATCGCTCCGATCTCTTTAGCGACCCACTGGCGCAATTCTTCCTTGAGGCGATCGGAGGGTGGGTTGCCGGATTGCAGCGTCACAAAAGCCGAGATGCCCTGGCCCTTGATTTCGTCGGGACGCCCCACGACCGCGGCTTCGGTCACCGCCGGATGCGCCACCAGGGCGGATTCGACCTCCATGGTGCTGAGGCGGTGGCCGGAAACGTTGATGACGTCGTCAATGCGGCCCATTACCCAGAAATAGCCGTCCTGGTCGCGCCGCGCGCCGTCGCCGGTGAAATACGTTCCGGGTTGTTGTGACCAGTATTGTTTCTCGAATCGCTCCGGGTCGCCATAGATTGTTCTCAACATCGCGGGCCAGGGGCGTTTTATTACCAGATATCCCCCGCCGCCGGGAGGAACAGGCGTCCCTTCGCGTGTGACCACTTCGGCGGCGACGCCGGGCAGCGGAAGCGTCGCCGAACCCGGTTTAGTCGGCGTGGCGCCGGGCAGCGGCGAAATCATGATCATGCCCGTCTCCGTCTGCCACCAAGTATCGACTATGGGACACCGTCCGCGGCCAATCACGTCCCGATACCACATCCAGGCCTCGGGATTAATGGGTTCGCCCACGGAACCAAGCAGCCGTAGACTCTTCATCTCATAACGGCGCGGGTATTCGTCGCCATAGCGCATGAAGGCGCGAATGGCAGTCGGCGCGGTGTAAAGGATGTTGACCTTGTGCCGCTCGATAATACGCCAGAAGCGGTCGGGCTCGGGCCAGTTCGGCGCGCCTTCATACATCAAAGTCGTGGCGCCGTTCTGCAGCGGGCCGTAAACGATGTAGCTGTGTCCCGTCACCCAACCGATGTCAGCGGTACACCAGTAGGTGTCGTCGTCTTTGATATCGAAGACCCATTTAGTCGTGATATACGTGCCGACGGAGTAGCCGCCGGTAGTGTGCAAAATGCCTTTCGGCTTGCCCGTGGTGCCGGAAGTATAGAGCAAATAGAGCGGATGCTCGGCCTCGAGAGGCTCGGCGGGGCAGTCCTCCGAAGCCTTTTCCATTAGCTCGTGCCACCAATGATCCCGGCCCTTCTGCATCTCTAATGGCGAGCCGGTGCGCTTATAGACGACAACGTTCTTCACCGTTGGGCAGGATTTCAGCGCTTCATCGACGGCGATTTTCAGCTTCACCTCGCCGCCGCGCCGGTAGGAACCGTCCTGAGTAATGACGGCGACCGCTTGTGAATCGGTAATGCGATCGACGAGAGCGTTGGCTGAAAAACCGCCGAATACGACATTGTGCGGCGCCCCGATGCGCGCGCAGGCCAGCAGCGCTATGGGCAGCTCCGGCGTCATGCCCATGTAGATGGCAACGACGTCTCCCTTTTTAACGCCGAGGGACTTCAGGACATTCGCGAATTTCGAAACCTCGGCGTGAAGCTGCTGGTACGTAAGGGTGCGGACCTCGCCGGGCTCGCCTTCCCAAATCAAAGCCGCTTTATTCTTGCGCCACGTTTCAACATGACGGTCGAGACAGTTGTGGGAGATGTTGATGCGGCCGCCCTCGAACCATTTCGCCGACGGCGCGTTCCAATCGAGAACCTTGTCCCACAGCTTGAACCAGTGCAGCTCGCGGGCGATGCCGGCCCAAAATGTTTCCGGATCGTCCTCGGCTTCCTTGTATAAAAAGCGGTACTCGTCGAGGCTCTGGATGTGCGCGTGGGCGCGGAAATCTTCGGGCGCTTCGAAGACGCGCTGCTCGCGCAGGATGGTTTCGATGTCGGCGGCCATGGGCTTTCTATACGTAAGTGTAAACCGTCCGATGATACCGTTAAATCTTATGTCCGACCGATTGGAGCCAGATAGATTGCATGAGGTGAAGCAACGGCATGCCGCGGCGGAAAACGGCGGTGGCGCGGAGCGCCGCGAGCGCCAGCACAAAGAAGGTAAGCTTGCGGCGCGCGAGCGCATCGATCTGCTGCTCGACGAGGGGACATTCGAGGAGATGGACAAGCTGGTGCGGCACCGCTGCCGCGATTTCGGCATGGATGCCGCGGTGGTCGAGGGCGATGGCTTTATCACCGGTTACGGCCGCATCAACGGACGGCTGGCGTACGTATTCGCGCAGGATTTCACGGTGTTTGGCGGGTCGCTCTCGGAGGCAAACGCGCAAAAAATATGCAAGATTATGGATCTTGCAATGAAGACCGGAGCGCCCGTGATCGGATTGAACGATTCGGGAGGGGCGCGGATTCAGGAAGGCGTTCTGTCGTTGGCCGGGTACGCCGATATCTTTCTGCGCAACACATTGGCCAGCGGAGTGATCCCGCAGATCTCGGCCATTATGGGACCCTGCGCCGGCGGCGCCGTGTATTCGCCGGCGTTGACTGATTTCATCCTGATGGTGGAGGGTACCAGCCACATGTTCGTGACCGGACCCGACGTGATCAAGACCGTAACGCACGAGGAGGTGACGAAGGAGGAGCTGGGCGGAGCCGAGACGCACAATTCGAAAAGCGGCGTGGCGCATTTTATCGCTTCGGACGACCGGGAGTGCCTGCGGACGATCCGCCGTCTCTTTTCATTTTTGCCGCTGAACAACCGCGAAGACCCTCCTTTGCGCCCGACCAACGATCCCGATGACAGGGCGGACGCGGAGCTCGATTCCATTGTGCCGCGCGAATCGAACGTGCCGTACGATATGAAAGACATTATTCACCGCGTGATCGATGACGGCGAGTTTTTTGAAGTACACGAGCACTATGCGCGTAACATCGTGGTCGGTTTCGCTCATATCGGCGGGCGTAGCGTGGGCATCGTCGCGAATCAACCGGCATTTCTGGCGGGCTGCCTCGATATCAATTCGTCGGTGAAGGGCGCTCGTTTTGTGCGTTTCTGCGATGCATTCAATATTCCGATCGTGACTTTCGAGGACGTGCCCGGTTTTCTGCCGGGAACGGAGCAGGAGTTCGGGGGAATCATCCGGCAGGGAGCAAAACTGCTGTACGCCTATGCCGAGGCGACCGTGCCGAAGGTGACCATCATTACGCGCAAGGCGTATGGCGGCGCGTATTGCGTGATGGGTTCGAAACATTTGCGGACGGACGTGAATCTAGCGTATCCGACGGCGGAGATCGCCGTGATGGGCGCGGAGGGCGCCGTGAACATCGTGTACCGCCGTGAATTGAGCGCGGCTGCCGATAAGAATGCCGTGTACCGGGAGAAGGTGGAGGAATTCCGGGAGCGGTTCGCGAATCCTTTTGTAGCGGCCGAGCGCGGGTTCGTGGATGACGTGATCGAGCCGCATGAAACGCGGCCGAGGATCATACGGGCCTTGACGATGCTAGCGAATAAAGTGGATACGACGCCGCGGAAAAAGCACGGGAGCATACCGCTGTGATCTTAATTGCTGCGTGCTTCGGTCCCGAGTAGCAAGAGGCAATCGGGTGAAGCGCCGGCGACAGCCTTTAACGGAATGCCGCGGTCGAAGGTGGCGAGCCTCCCTTTGTGTCCGACGGCAAGGGCGAGCAATTGCGCATCCGTGATCTTTTGATGACCTGTAATATGGTGCGGGTGAACGAGCCGCTCATCGAGCAGGGAAACGTCATCGCTCCAGAACTGGTGGACATCATCGGCGCAGACCTTGCGGAGGCGTGAAATGACTTCGGCGGGAGTGGCGTTGAAGCTCGGGTAAGCGGGATTGCTCAGGACCCGGATGCAGCCGGCGATCGTTATGGGACAAGTGGCCCAGCCGCGTTTACGTTCGGCTCCAAACCAAGTATGCGCGTCTTCATGATTGGGGTGAGCGGGATCGAAGAGCGCGACGAGAACGTTGACGTCGAGAAGAGGTATCTTCACGTTTCATCGCGCAGCTTATTGACGAGATGCAGGCTGGGTTTGCGAGCGCCGGGAGTGGGCGTGAAGAGAGGAACGCCGTTGCGCAGCTTCGATCGCGGATCTTTAGGCTCGAGCGCCTGCCGCAGCAGATCGGAGACGATTCGGCCGGCGGTCGTACGGCGCTGCAGAGCGAGTTGCTTCGCAATCTGCAGCACATCATCTTCAATATCAAGCGTGGTTCTCACGAAGCTAGTGTAACACATCACGCATCGTGATGCTTGATGTTTGATGCATGGATGCGTGATGCATGTTTGCTGCGCGGCGCCTTCCAGGCGTGCTCGGCCATGCGGACGCGAGAGCCGCGGAAGCGAACGCCTTCCGTTTCCAGACGGAGGCGCTGTTCGAGACCCTGCTCGCCGGGCAAAGCGATACGTCCGCCGGCGGCGACGACGCGGTGCCAGGGAAGACCTTTGCTGGCGTGCAGAGCCCACGCCGCCTGACGCGCGGCTCCCGGGAATCCGGCGGCTTCCGCGATCTGGCCGTAGGTGGCGACGCGGCCTTTGGGAATGCGCGCGACAATGGCTCGCATGCGGGCGAACATGGAATCGCGGGGTGGCGCTGTGCGGTTAGAAGCCATACTCCATCAGTTCGAAATATAGCGGCAAAACGCCTGTAAAGCGGAGCGGGGCGGCGCTGGACTAAAATCGGCAGGATGCCGTTCATCTCCCGGCGCGGATTGGTCGTCGCCGCGGCCGCTTCGTTTGGGGCTTCCGCGCAGCCTAAAAACGCATCCGGCGCTGCAGGGCGGTTGAAAATCGTTTTCACGGGAGGTCATCCAGGAGACCCGGAATGCGGTTGCGGCGGCACGATTGCGCGTTATACGGATCTGGGGCATGAGGTTGTCCTGCTATATATGAACCGCGGTGAAGGGTTCTGCAAGGGCGCGGACCCGAGCGAGTGCGGGTCCGTACGTACCGGCGAGGCTGCCGAGGCGTGCCGGATTCTGAAAGCGCGCCCCGCTTTCGCCGGGCAATATGACGGACAGGCGATTGTGGATAACGCGCATTACGAGGATTTCCGCCGCTTGTTGGAGCGCGAAAAGGCCGACATCGTTTTCGCGCAATGGCCGATCGACCGGCATCGGGACCACCGCGCGCTATCGATGCTGGCGCTGGACGCGTGGTTGCGGGGCGGCAAGAAATCGGCTTTTTACTTTTATGAGGTGACGGAAGACACCATGATGTTTTCTCCCGCCGAATTCGTGGACATCTCAGGGGTGGAATCGCGGCGGCGCGCCGCCTGCTACTCGCATGCTTCGCAGCAGCCGGAGAAGTGGTACCCCGCTCAGGCGCAACTCACGCGCTTGCGCGGTGGCGAAGGCGGATTTGCGCAAGCGGAGGGTTTCGTGCGGCATTGGGAGAGCCGGCGCGGATTGTTGCCCTGAGCTGGCGTGCTTCCGTCGAGTTCCGCGAGAACTTCGGCGTACAGATCGGGTCCGATCCAAGACCGGGCAATCTCAATCGATTCGTCGACCACCGCTTTGCCCAAGTCGATCAAGCCGGAGCGTTTCGCTCTGGCTTCCGAGGAGACCGGTAACCGTCACGCCTGCCGCCTCGGCAATCCCACGCCCGCGCCGCTCGTCCACAAGCAGGAGATCAGCTCGCCGCTCAACTGCAAGCGCGATTGCCTCGGCTTCGCTAACATCCAGGTGCTCGCGAACTTCTTGCACACGGGTCTGGTCTCTCGCGCTCGCGACGATTAACCAGGGCTCCGAGGCAAGGTTTAATTGTAGCCGGCAGATCCCGCTTGGACGCCGTCAGTTCCTCAAACAGGGCCGAGGGACTAATGACCTGTTCGTAAAGCCAGGGCAGGAGTTCGAGACGATCTATTCGGGCGAGGTTCAGAACCGGCGACGTATCGGAAACGACGACCAGAACCGTTCCGGCCTAGCGGAGAGTCCGAGCATCGTCGCGGAATTCATTCCACGCCGCAGTGGATCGGGATCCGGCGATCCGCCAAGAGGGCCTGAAACGCGAGCTGCGTCATTTCCGCGAGGCGGCTCGCATGGGCGAGCGTCAGCCGCTCTTGCTGGAAGAGCGCCAGCGCCAGTTCCTGTTTGAGCTCGGGCTCACTGACGTGAGCCGCCGTGAGAACTTCGTCTGAGATCGTGACGGGCATCGCTGCCTTTGGCAGTATACCGCCCACAGGCACTGCAGGCGTTCGCGGCGATGATCGGGCGGTAAAATAGTACTGAACACACTTATGCTCGATACCGTACTCGCCAAGGTTTTTGGGACGAAGAATGAGCGCGACGTCAAGGCCATGCGTCCCATGGTCTCGGCCATTGGCGACCTGGAGCCGGGCATGAAGCAGCTCTCGGACGCCGAACTGGCCCAGAAAACGCTGGAATTTAAGCAGCGGCTGGCCAACGGAGAATCGCTCGACGATCTCCTGATCGAAGCGTTCGCGGTGTGCCGCGAGGCCGGGCGGCGCGTGCTGAACATGCGCCATTTCGACGTGCAGTTGATCGGCGGCGTCGTACTGCACCGCGGCAAGATCGCGGAGATGAAGACCGGCGAGGGCAAAACGCTGGTCGCGACCTTGGCCGTGTACCTCAACGCGCTCGCCGGCAACGGCGTTCACGTCGTCACGGTCAACGACTATCTGGCCCGACGCGATTCGGAATGGATGGGGCGGATTTACAAGTTCCTGGGCCTCTCGGTCGGCGTCATCGTACACGATCTGGACGACATCGAGCGCAAAGAGGCCTACAACAGCGATATCACCTACGGCACCAACAACGAGCTGGGGTTCGATTACCTGCGCGACAACATGAAGTTCCGGCTGGAGGATTGCGCGCAGCGGGGGCATCATTTCGCCATCGTGGACGAGGTGGACTCGATTCTGATCGACGAGGCGCGCACGCCCTTGATCATCTCCGGCCCGAGCGAAGAATCGACGGACAAGTATTACAAGATCAATCGCATCATTCCCAGGCTCATTCGCGGCGAGGTGATCGACGGCAAGGAGCCGGGCGAAAAATACACCACCGGCGATTACACGGTCGAGGAAAAACATCGCAGCGCGGCGCTCACCGAAGAAGGCGTGACGAAGGTCGAAAAGCTGCTCGGAATCGACAATCTCTACGACGCGCAAAACATCGAGATCAACCACCATGTGCAGCAGGCGCTGAAGGCGCACGTGCTGTTCCACCGCGACAAAGATTATCTGGTGCAGGATGGCGAGGTTGTGATCGTCGACGAGTTCACGGGCCGCATCATGCCGGGGCGGCGTTGGAGCGACGGGCTGCACCAGGCGGTGGAGGCCAAGGAAGGCGTCAAGATCGAGCGGGAGAACCAGACGCTCGCCACGATCACCTTCCAGAACTATTTCCGGTTATACAAAAAGCTGGCGGGCATGACGGGAACGGCCGAGACGGAAGCCGCGGAGTTCCAGAAGATCTATAACCTCGATGTGATCGTGATCCCGACCAATCGGACGATGAGCCGCAAGGAGTACCAGGACGTCGTCTACCGCACCGAGGAAGAGAAATTTCGGAATGCCGCGAAGGAGATCAAGGAGCTGCACGACAAAGGGCAGCCGGTGCTCGTGGGCACGGTTTCGGTCGAGAAATCGGAAAAGCTGTCGGGCATCCTGAAGCGCATGGGCGTGCGGCATGAGGTGCTGAACGCGAAAAATCACGAGCGCGAGGCCTTTATCGTGGCGCAGGCCGGTCGCAAGGCGCAGGTTACCGTTTCGACCAACATGGCGGGCCGCGGCACCGACATTCTGCTGGGCGGCAACGCGGAGTTCATGGCGAAAGAGGAATTCGGCAAGCGCAATCTGGACCCGGACGCGATGCAGACGGCGGCCGTGGGCACGCCGGAGCGCGCCGAATGGGACGCCGTCCTCCAGAAATACAAGCGCGAGACCGACGCCGAGCACGACGAGGTGATCTCGCTCGGAGGGCTGCACGTGCTGGGCACGGAGCGGCACGAATCGCGGCGCATCGACAATCAGCTTCGCGGGCGCGCCGGACGGCAGGGAGACCCCGGCAGCTCGCGTTTCTATTTATCGCTGCAAGACGACCTGATGCGCATCTTCGGCGGCGAGCGGATGCAGAAGCTGATGCTGCGCCTCGGCATGGAAGAGGACGTGCCGATCGAGTCGAAGCTGATCACCAAGCGCATCGCGGCGGCGCAGAAGGCCGTGGAGGCGCAAAACTTCGCTTCGCGCAAACACATTCTCGAGTACGACGACGTCATGAACAAGCAGCGCCAGGCCGTCTATGGCCTGCGCAACCAATTGTTGAGCGGCGCCGATCAGCGCGAGCGCATCATGGAGATCGTGCGCGGCATCGTGGCGTCGCACATCGACGCGCGCTGCCCCGAGCGGGAGCATCCGGAAAATTGGGATTACACCGGATTGCAATCGGATATCCTGACGCAATTCGGCGTGAAGATCAATCCCGCGGAGCTATCGCAGTTGAATCGCGCGGAGCTGGAGGACGCGATTTTCGATCTGCTGGAGGCGCGCTACAAGGAAAAAGAAGAGCTGGTGACGCCTCCGATCATGCGCGACGCGGAGCGCATGATTATGCTGAACGTCATCGACAATCAGTGGAAAGACCACCTGTTGTCGATGGACCACCTTAAAGAGGGCATCGGACTGCGCGGCTACGGGCAGAAAGATCCCTTGATCGAATACAAGAAGGAATCGTTTGTCCTGTTCCAGGACATGATGGATCGCATCGAGGACGAATCGATCCGCTATCTGTTCTTCCTGCAGGTATCGACCGGGCCGGAGTTCGGCGAACCGGGAGGGGATGGCGATGGCAATGGACACCTGGGCGGCGGGCGGCCGCGTCCGGTGCTGCCGTTCCCCGACGAAGAGGACGAGCTGGAGGAGGAAGAGGAGAGCGACGAGGAGGCTGTCGGGGTCGTCGAGCGAGCAGCGCCGCGAGGCGCAGCTATCCGTCCAGGACTTCACGCGAAACATACAGCGCAAGAAGGACAAGGAGATGGCGGAGCTGAACTTTGTCGGCGGGGCGGCGGCGGGCGCGCAGAAGAAGCAGGCCATCTCGGCCAAGAAGGCGGGCCGTAACGATCCCTGCCCGTGCGGCAGCGGGAAGAAATACAAAAAATGCTGCGGAGCTTAATGCCTGTTACGACTCGCGGTTGCGGCCCGGAAACCGCTTGCGGAATTGCGGCCGCGAGGGTGCGGTTGGCCATACTATCCCAACACTGGTCATTAATCTTAGGGCTCTTGTGCGCCGGGCTCTGGTGCGCTGCGGCGGCCGCCCAGGCAGCTCCTGTCTGGCCGGCGCAGATCGGACCAGCGTCCTTAAAATCGGAGCGGACTGTGGCGGTGACAACCGACCGGGCGCTGTGGGACGAGTTTGGCCTGATGTCGGCTACCGAGGGCGATTATGGGACGTTCCAGGCGACGGCATACCGCTTCAAGGACCCCACGGACGCCTTCGCAGCCGAGCAGTGGCTGGCGGGTTCCGGCGCTGGAGCAACGTTGGCCGGAAATTACGTCATTACCTGCCAGACCGTCGGGTCAAAGGCCGGGTGTCCGGCGGCCGCGGATTTAAAGAAGGTAGAATTGCCGCGGCAACGGCGCGACGAGCAGCCTTTGGTGTGGGCCTATTTGCCGTCTCAAGGCATGGCGCCGAATTCCGGGCGGTACGCGCTGGGTCCGGTGGGCCTGAAGCAGTTTGCGCCCCAAATTCCGGCTGCTGCGGCGGGTTTTCAGTTTGGAACGGAAGTTGCCATGGCCAAGTATCGAACTCCGCGCGGGGAAGAGCAGCTCGTCCTGTTCTATTTCCCGATCCCCCAAATGGCGCGCCGGCAACTGCCGGAGTTTCAGAAGCTGAGCGGGGCGGTAGTGAGGCGTTCAGGGTCCTTAATTGCCCTGGTGGCCGACCCCCCGGACGTCGAAGCGGCAAACCGCCTGGTGGGCGAAATAAATTATCGCGCCTCGGTAAGCTACGACCAGCAGCCGCCGGTTCCGGTCAGGCCTGAAACGGTAGGCAGAATGATCCTCAGCATCTTGGAGTTAGCGGGGCTTTTGATCGTTTTCTGCATCTTGGCCGGGTTGGGGTTTGCCGGCATTCAGATCCTTCGCAGACGCCTTGGACCCGAAAATGCTGACGGGGCTATGATCGCGCTGCACTTGGTGGACAGATAACTTCCGAAGATTCTCTAGGTTAGAGGCCAAGTGCGGGGGCGGTGCGGGCTTTTCCTCAACCTTTTCCACAGCTTTGGAAATCCTGTGGGTGGTTGTAAGGCGAGGGCGTGCAGGATCTTAGGGGGAATTACGGCACCCCGAGTTTTCCACTTGACGCGCCTTGCCCGGAAACCCTATCATCCAATCACAAACAGGTTTTGACGGTTGCGTTTCCGTCCGAATCTGATTCTCCCATGAACATCACCCTGCTAGAACAGGGAGTGTGAAAGTGCCTACCCGCTGGGGGTAGGCATTTTTCTTTGGCGAGGCCTCCGTGGGCGATGCTCCCAAAAATCGTAAAGCCGCTTACTGTAGCGTTGCGATTCACGGGCCTTGCGTGTGCTGTCGATCCGGCGCAGCGTGGGCTGGCTCCTCCTGCCATGGACCCTTCGTTCCCGCTGGGGCAAACCGGGTCCGGAGGGTGCGGGGAACGTTAGTCGCGGTGGATCCCGCCGGTACGACGCGCTGACGGTCGCGATCTCGGACGGGTCACCCTGGAGGTCACGTTACGGCTGTTCCGGACGCGGCGGATGCGCCGTTTACGGTCGCTGCCGTGCCCGAGGCGGTTCAGGCTGCCGCGGTCGAGCGCATGATCCGGGAATGGCGAGCGTTCGAGGTCGGCGGCTGGAGCGGGCGCGTGGCGCGGGCGAATTCCGATACCTCCCCTACTGCCATGAGCTCCCATGTCCGGTCGGTAATCGGATTTGACGGCGTTGTCAAGGGAATTCTCCGCCGACGTTCATGCTGATATTCGAGGTTCACCGCTCGGATATGACGATTCGCGCGGCCGAACAAGCGCTTCAGCCCGAGTGGCCAACTGGAATCGAGCGCGGCGGCGACAATGGACTGCGCCTCGCGTTGAATCTGCCGCAGATGCTCTTTGCCGCGGAAACTCTCAGCGTAGATTTTGTAGACGTCCTCTGTGCCGGAAGGGCGCGCCGCGAACCATCCGTTTTCAGAAATCACCTTCACGCCTCCGATGGAATTGCCGTCCCCCGGCGCGGTTGTCAGAACAGCCGTGATGCGTTCGCCCGCGAGTTCGGAGGTGCGGACGCTTTCGGGCGATAGGTTGGCGAGCACGGCTTTCTGCGCCGCATTGGCCGGGGCGTCGGTGCGTTCATAGGCGGGCTGGCCAAATTCGCGCGTGAGTTGGGCGTACACTTCACCGGGATCGCGATCAAGGCGCGCCGTGATCTCGGCCGCAAGCAGGGCGGCGGCGATGCCGTCCTTGTCGGTGGTCCAGACGCTCCCATCGCGGCGCAGAAACGTGGCCCCGGCGCTCTCCTCGCCTCCGAAGCCGAGCCATCCGGCGGCGAGGCCCTCCACGAAGAACTTGAACCCCACCGGGACTTCATAGAGCTTGCGAGGAAGCCCCGCGGCGACGCGGTCGATCATGGCGCTGCTGACGATAGTCTTGCCGACTGCGGCCGCGCCGTTCCATCCCGGGCGGTGCGAGAAAAGGTAGTGAATGGCGGCGGCCAAATAATGATTCGAAGGCAACAGACCGGCGCCACGCGTCACGATTCCGTGCCGGTCGTGGTCGGTATCGCAGGCGAAAGCAATGTCGAATTTGTCTTTCAGCGCGATGAGGCTTTCCATGGCGTAGGGCGAGGACGGATCCATGCGGATTTTGCCGTCCCAATCGGCGGTCATGAAGCGGAACGTCTCGTCGATGTTGGGATTGACGATGGTCAGGTTCAGGCCATAACGATCGGCAATTGGCGCCCAGTAATGCACGCCCGCGCCGCCCATTGGATCGACGGCCAACTTCGGACCCGCGGCGCGAATGGCATCCATATCGAGGACGTTTGCGAGATCGGCGACGTAGGCGTCAATGTAATCGTGGCGATGCGTGCAGGAGGCGCGCACGGCCTGGTCGAAGAGAATGCGGCGGACACCGCGGAGAGCGCTTGTGAGATAGCCGTTGGCCTGGTGCTCAACCCGCTGGGTGATTTCGGAAGGGGCGGGACCGCCGCTGGGAGGATTGTATTTGAATCCGCCATCTTCGGGCGGGTTGTGCGAGGGCGTGATGACAATGCCGTCGGCGAGACCACGCGAACGGCCGCGATTATAGGTGAGAATGGCGTGGGAGATGGCGGGGGTCGGGGTATGCTCGTCGCGCGCGGAAATCATGGTTTCCACACCGTTGCCTGCGAGCACCTCTAGTGCGCTGGCGAAGGCGGGCTGCGAGAGCGCGTGGGTGTCGAAGCCGATGAAGAGCGGGCCGTCGATGTCTTGCTGTTTGCGGGTATCGCAGATGGCTTGTGTGGTCGCGACGATGTGCCACTCGTTGAAAGAAAGGGCCAAGGAGGATCCGCGATGGCCGGAGGTGCCGAAGCTGACGCGCTGACCCGGGACATGGGGGTCGGGCCGCCCGGTATAGTACGCCGTGATCAGTTTGGCGATGTCGGCGAGACAGGCTGCCGGGAGCGGCTTACCCGCTGCGGGGCTTATGTTCATGGGTTGCGCTCCTGTTAGACTAATGCTCAATGAAAAAGCTTCTATTCTTGGCGGCAATAGGCGCGGCGGCGTTGAGCGGAGCCAATCCGTTCGCCGGGCGCTGGGACATCACGATTACGACTCCGAATGGCTCCTATCCGGATTGGATGGAGGTAGTGGATCAGGGCGGCCAGCTCACGGCGCGCGTACAGCCGCGGGGCGGTAGCGTGCATCCCGCAGCGGGCGTGAGCATGCAGGGAGACCACCTCATCGTGACGGTCACGGCGGCGCGGGCGAACCAGCCGGCGGTCACCTGGGACCTGACGCCTCATGGCGAGCGGTTCACGGGAACCCAGAAGCGCGGAGACGCGGTGGCGCAAATCGCGGGCGTGCGCGCGCCGGCGTTGAAGCGCAATCCTCCGAAGGCCTGGAGCGCGCCGGAATCGATTTTCGACGGCAAGGATCTGAGCGGATGGGAGCCGGACAAACCCGCCATGAATCACTGGGTGGCTCAGGATGGCGTGCTGTTAAATGAGTCGAAGGGAGCGAACCTGCGCACGACGCGAAAATTCGAAGATTTCAAGCTGCACGTCGAATTAAACTGTCCGGAGGGTGGCAACAGCGGCATCTATCTGCGAGGGCGCTACGAGATGCAAGTGGAGTATGAGCCGGCCGGGACCGAGGACGCCTACCACAGCATGGGGTCGATCTACGGTATGGTGGCCCCCACGGTCGAGATGCCGCGCAAGGTGGGGCAATGGGAAAGCTTCGATATCACTCTCGTTGGGCGCAACGTGACCATTGTCCGGGACGGGGTGAAAACCGTGGATAACCAGGAGATCGCGGGCATCACGGGCGGTGCGCTCGATGCCGACGAAGGCGAGCCCGGTCCTTTTTATATACAGGGCGATCACACCGGCGGGATGAAGTACCGCAATATTAGGGTTTCGGTTGCGAAGCGCTAGCGCCGAAGACGGCCACCAGCTCGCGGAAGTCTTTGCCGTAGCAGACCTCGATATGGATGTGCGGGTAGATGGCGCGCAGGAGGCGAATCTTGCGGTTCTTGCGGGTCACGAGGGACTGCTTCATGGTGGTGAGCTCGACGTAGAGGTCCAGCTCAGGCAGGTAGAAATCGGGCGTGAACGCTTCGATGACCTTGCCCGCCTTGTCCCATTGCAGGGGGAAACTGCGGGGCTCGTACTCCCAGCGGAGGCGGTGGGAATCGAGCAGGGTCGCGAAGACCTGCTCGCTGGGATGCGAGAACGGCGTCGCGGGCGGGTGCGGGGTGCGGTCCATTTCGAGCGGCTCGCCTTGAGAACAGGATACCGGAAGAGCCACTCGGGCGGTACTACGGGAGCCTACAGGATTCCATATTTCCCGCCGATGGAAAGAGGTATCCTAAAGAACGCCGCCAAGGCGGCCCTAGCTGCTAGTACGGTCTACCCCTCTGATACACCCGGGGGCCAGTTTGACCGGGGAGCCATTCTGTTGTAAAGTCGAGGTTTCTGGTATTTGAAATCCAATTGTAAGGAACACGATGATCGCATATCACCGAACTCATACGGTTCTCGTAACAATTGCGACGGCTTCCGTTTTAAGTAGCTGCGCTGCGAGTCGCTCGCAGCAGCAGTTCGCGATGTCGTTTCTGCCCGCGCCTCTTCCAGTGGCGGCCGAAGCCGCGCCTCCTCCGCCTCCTCCGTCCGGCCTCTACTCGCATTCGATGCCGAACCTGGCGCAACGGACTCTTCCAAATATTGAATGGCCCACGGAGACAGACAGCCGCATCCTGAAAGCGGATCAGCGGCTGGAAGCGGGCAAGAAACTATATCAGTCCGGGGACCTGGACGGAGCGCGGCGGGAGTTCAACCGCGCCGTCGATACCCTTCTAACAGCCCCCGAGAACATCCCCAACCGGCAGAAGCTGGAGCGTAAGCTGGACCAGTTGGTGGATACGATCTATCGCTACGACAAGGAAGGCCTGGGTTCGGGCGAGAAGCCGGATGAGATCGTGTTCGACAAGTCGCCCATCGACGGCATTCTGGAGATGACCTTTCCGGTCGATCCAAACATGAAGCCGAAGGTAACGGAGGAGATCCGTGCGACCGTTTCGCAGTTGCCGCTGGAACTGAATGACTCGGTATTAAGCTATATACACTTTTTTGAATCGGAGCGGGGCCGCAAGACGCTGGTCGCGGGATTGCGGCGGGCAGGGCGGTATAAGCCGCTGATCCAGAGAATCCTCGACGAAGAAGGCGTGCCGCAGGAATTGATCTACCTGGCGCAGGCGGAATCGGGATTCCTGCCGCGGGCGATTTCCTATAAACAGGCCGAGGGGATGTGGCAGTTCGTGCAGTTTCGCGGACGCGAATATGGCCTGATGCAGTCGCCGCAGTCGGACGACCGGCTGGATCCGGAGAAAGCCACGCGGGCGGCGGCCCGGCACCTGCGCGATCTGTACCAGCACTTCGGGGACTGGTACCTTGCGATGGCGGCGTACAATTGCGGTCCCGGATGCGTCGACAAGGCCGTGATGCGGACCGGATACGCCGATTTTTGGAGGCTGCGGGAGTTGGATGCGCTGCCCAAGCAGACGCAGAACTACGTTCCTGCTATCCTGGCCATCACGATCATGGCCAAGAACGCGAAA
This sequence comes from Bryobacterales bacterium, assembly GCA_963838885.1. Classification (GTDB taxonomy): domain Bacteria; phylum Acidobacteriota; class Terriglobia; order Bryobacterales; family Bryobacteraceae; genus JAICMB01. Next base: position 29,971 of record CAWITB010000028.1, read on the forward strand.
GACTATGGGCTGGAAGCCTTGGACGTGGACGAACCCGTCGATTATGACACCTTGCAACTGAAGGTTCCCACCAGCTTGGCGCTGATCGCGGACGCGGCGGACCGGCCCGTGTCGGCGCTCCGGGACCTGAATCCGAGTCTGCTGAAGTCGATTGCCCCAACCAACTACCAGTTGCATATTCCTAAAGGATCGTCCGATGCGGTGCTGGCGGCGCTCGAGAACGTTCCCGCCGACCGTCGTATGACCTGGCGGATGCACCGCGTGGAGCGGGGCGAGACGCTGGCTCTGATCGCGAAGGAGTTTGCCACGCCCGCGAACTTCATTTCGCAGGCCAACAACAGACTGATGGAGGCTCCCGAAGAGGGCGATCTGCTCGTAATTCCGGCCTCTTACAACCCCGATGCGTCCGTCAGAAGGCGTTTTGCCGTGAGGAAGACAGCCGCGACAGGGCGAGCCCCGCTCGGTAAAGGCGCGGCGCGAGAGAGCGCAGCGCGCAAGAGCTCGACCCGCAAGAGCGCCGCGCACACGGTTCCGGAACGTATTCTGCAGCACCGGGCGGCGCCGCGGACGGTGCGAACGGCGAGGGCGCACGCCACGCAAATATCCGATTAGATGCGGATTCCGATTTACCAGGTCGACGCCTTTACAAGCCGGTTGTTTCGAGGAAACCCAGCCGCAATCTGTCCGCTGCGAGAGTGGCTGCCGGATGATACATTGCAAGCCATCGCGCTCGAGAATAATCTCTCTGAGACGGCATTCTTTGTCCCCGATGGGGACGGCCGCTACAAGCTGCGCTGGTTCACCCCTTCGGTCGAGGTGGACCTATGTGGTCACGCGACATTGGCGTCGGCGTTCATTATCCTCACCGAGCTAACGCCGGAGCGGAACGAAGCGCGCTTCGACACAAAAAGCGGAGAATTGGTTGTCCGGCGCGAGGGAGATCGCCTGTCCATGGATTTTCCCGCCCGCATGCCGGTCGAGTGCGATGTCCACCCCGGCTTGATTGAAGCCTTGGGCGGCCAACCGGAGCGGGTGCTAGGAGCTCGCGATTATCTGGTCGTGTACAGGACGGAAGATGAGGTACGGGCGCTCAAGCCGAAAATGGAGCGGCTCGCGCAGGTGGACCGCTTTGCCGTGATTGCGACGGCGCCGGGCAAGGAAGTGGACTTCGTATCGCGCTTTTTTGCGCCGTCGAAGGGCATTCCGGAAGATCCCGTGACCGGGTCGGCGCATTGCACCCTGATTCCTTATTGGTCGCAGCGGTTGGGCAAGACGAGCCTTCATGCTTTGCAAGTTTCGCTACGTGGCGGCGAGCTGTGGTGCGAGCATCGCGGCGACCGCGTCAGCATGGCCGGGAACGCGGTGAAGTTCCTGACCGGGACGATCGAGGCTAAGATTCAAAATGTGTCGCGCAAACCCGAGGGCTTGTGCGGCACATCTTCATCGGCGGACCGAGGGCGGGCCGACTTAACTGAGGTTCGCGGATGTGGCCGGTCCGCTCGACATGTTCAGCAGGCCATTGACGCCACTGGGGAAGAAACCACCCGAGGTCACGCCCGCGGCCAAGCCGTAGGCGAGATAGAGGACTTGTCCGGGCGTCCGGTAGGCGCACAGCCCGTTCGCGGTATTGGTCGAGAAAAAATTCGATCCAGGCGGCGGAGGCGTGACATCGGCGCCGTCCAGCGCAAACGTCGCAATGCCGAGCCGTGCGATCTCCAGGCGGATGTTCCCGGCATGCTCGCCTTCCACCGCGAGAATTCGCGCGGCAGTCATCAGGTAAGGGCTTCCCGACAGGAAATTCGCGCCTCCACTATAGGCGCTGACGCCGATGTCCTCGAAGGCCCGCGCCAATACCAGGAAGGTTTGCTGGTTAGCCAGGGATGCGCCCATGGTGGCCAGCGCATCGAGGTTGATGGCGGGTTTTGCGACGGGCATAATGCCATTGGCGGTCAGCGCGCCACGCAGGGTCATGACGTGCGCGATCTCGTCGCTGGAGACGTTTGCAGCGGAACCAGCCGTGAGGACCAAATTGTTTCCGAAGTTCACCTGGCCATAGGCTGTGGTCGTCGGTCCCGAGTTGCCGCTGCCGGAAATAGGGACACCCCGTTGCTGCAGATTCATCCCGGTAGTAGCAATGGAGTAAAATTCGGCCTCGAGATATTCGAGGTTGAGAGCGAATTGTACGACATCGCTGGGGGCGGGTGTCTGAGCGCTCAATGGAAGTTGGGCGGCTCCGAGGGCCGCGCCGGCAACCGCGAGCTTTTTCATCAAGCCGCGGCGGTTGGTGGAACTAGAAAGTGCGTCTTCAATGATGTTCTGTTTTGCCATCTTCTCCTCCTGTATGAATCGAATGAACGATCTTCGCTCTATCACTTCCGCTTTCTCGCGCGTAGCGCCAGAGCCGCCAAAAATGGCGCTGTGAGCAATAGGGTCGCGGGTTCCGGCACCGTCGACGCGTTGACGGCATTGATCGTCATGGCGTAGGCGCCTGTGCGCGTGTTTCCCATCTCATCCGTGAAAGTCGTCCCGGATCCGTAGTTGAGCGTGAAGCCGGCCGAAAGATTTGTCGCGGTCAACGATTGGCCGAGCAGAAAATCCATCAGTGCGATGGTATACGTACCTGGCTTGAGCCCGGGATCGGTCAAGTAGGCGTCCAAAGCGAGTCCGGTACTGGGGTCCTTCTTGGCAACCGGAGACGAACCAGGGGTTAGTCCCGTCATCAGGTAATTGCCGGCCGAATTGTAGAGCATCACGTTCGGCTCAAAGCCGCCGGTTGCGTATGAAGTGGTGGAGATCGTCAGGTTGCTGGTGGATGTCAACGTGAACGTCTCTTCCAGTGCGGTTGCTTGGTTAGGCAAAGTCCCCGAAATATTCGCGGGAAATGTGCCGGAATACGTTTGATTGATGACCGCTGCCCGGCTGCTTGGGGCAAGAATGCCCAACGTCAGCGCCGCGGCCAGAAAAGTAAACACGCGTGTGCTCGTCATGTGCGAGAGGCCCTCTTTGCAAATTCGCGGATGCGATTCAGGTGCTTCCGCGCTTACAACTTCACTACGGCGTGATGCGGACGGTTGGATGAGGCGGCCTGGCCTTTTCCGCCCTCGTAACGGTGACTCTCGCGCAGATCCGTGCAGCCGGGAGCGCGAAGCTCATGCGTTCAGGTACCGGGGGTTTTCGGAGGAAAGAGCTTTTCGACTTCCTGCCATTGCTGCGCAGTCAGAACGGTGCGCAGCTTGAGGCCCATTTGGGATATCGATCGAGTGAGATCGGCGCGCGCCGCGATAAGGCGCTCGATGTCGTCGTTGGCCTTCTGTTGGTCCACCGGATCGGAGTTAAATGCGTCCTCGAGCTTCATCTCGGCTCTTTGCACGGCCTCTCGAAGTTCTTGAAGACGGGAGCGGTATTGTCTCATCGTCGCGCGCATTTGGCGCGTCTGTTCGGGGCTGAGATTCAGCTCCTTGACGACCTTACCGTTCCACCAGGCGCCTTTCGTCGCTTGCGCAAACAGCGATACACCGGCAAGCAGTGAAAAAACGGCGAGCCCTCGGATCAATTTCATGGTTGCTCTGATCATGGCTGCGCGTCATCGCCGACAAGAGCTTCAATGGGCTGCACGGCGAGTGGCGCGGAGGCTCGATCCAAGGACGAGACTTCGCTGAAAAACTGGTCGTCACGGGATGGATGGGCGCGTTCCGCGCGGTACAATGTCAGGCCCAGCGCCAACGCCAGCAGCGTTGCGAGCAGGAAAGCCCAGCGCAGTGGATGCCATGCGCCCAGCGGAGATTCCATCCGCCGATAGATGCTGCGGCGTTGCGCGGCCAGAAAATCACTGGTTACCTCGGGCGGGCGCACGACCTCCGCGCGCACGGCGGCCAAATCGCGAAGGCGCCGGGCGCACTCCGGGCACGTACGCGGATGCTCGTTTTCGGGCCGCACGCCATACAGGCCGTCCAGCAATTCGTCGTCCGCCGGATGATTTCCCGTCATGAATTCGCTCCAAAATAGAGGTCCCGCAACTCCGTCCTGAGTTTACGGATAGTGCGGAATAGGTGCACCTTCACGGTTCCAACATCCAGCGCCAGCAGATCGGCGATTTCATCGAGACTTCGGTCCTCGTAATGACGCAGCGTAAAGACGGCGCGCTGGCGTGGGCTGAGCTTGTCGAGCGCGCGGGCGAGACGCATCTGGATCTCGCCGGCGAAGACCTCGGAGTCGGCGGCGGGTTGTAAGGACACGGCCCGACTCAGGATGAGCGCTTCGTCGTCCGGATTAGGACGCCGCCGCCAGATCCGCCATTTCCGCGAGCGGAGGCGGTCGAGGCAGGTGTTTACGGCGATTCGGGTGACCCATTTCGCGGGATCGTCGAGAAGCGCCGCGTCCGTTCTCGTGAGAGCTTGAAAGGCCTTCAAGAAGGTGTCCTGGGCCGCGGAATCGGCCTCTTCGCGATCCTGGAGCAGGTGCAAGCACAGCACGAAAATGCGCTTCTGCTCCGACGTCATCCAGGCGCCGAACTCGCGTGCGCCAACCCGCGGCGCAGCTCTAACGCCCAGACGCTCGGCCATCAGGACCATTACTACGTAGGACGGGGCAACGGCGGAAAGGTTGACATGGGCCGCTACTTCGAGTTGAGCGGCTCCGGCATGTCGGCCAGAACGTAGGCCATAACGGCCATGGCCGCGATGTTGGCGCGCAGATCTTGGAGATCCACCTTATCGAGAGTGTCCGCGGAGGTGTGATGCCAATCGAAGTAGTGCGCGCCTGTGGTTTGTAGCTCCAGGCCGGGAACGCCGTCGCGCATGATGGGGGCGATGTCGGCGCCTCCTCCGCCGGGTGTGACGCCCGACGCTCCGATGCGATCAAGCAGGGCGCCGATGGCGCGCACGCAGACGACCGCCTCTTGCGTGCGCGCTCCCGCGCTAACGCCGAAGCCGAGGGGCTTTTCGGCGCCATCGTCCATCTCGATGGCCGCTACTTGAGTCTTCCCCTGGCCGGCGGCCCACTCGCGATAGGCCTTCCCGCCCGCCCCTCCATTTTCTTCGTTCACCCAGAAAACAACGCGGAGCGTGCGACGGGGCTTGAGACCGAGCGTTTTTATAATGTGCGCCGCTTCGAGCGCCGTGATGCATCCGGAGCCGTCGTCTTGGGCTCCGGCGCCGACGTCCCAGGAATCGAGGTGGCCGCCGATCACTACGACTTCGCCGGGCTTTTCGCTGCCTGGGATTTCGCCGATGACGTTCGCGGAATCGACATCCGGCTCGGCGTGGGCCTGCATTTCAAGATGCACGGTGACGGGAGTTCCCGCGGCGGTCAGGCGTTCAATGAGTTTGGCGTCTTCGATGGTCACGGCGGCGGCGGGAATTTGCGGAGCGTCCTCGCTGTATTCAAGGGAGGGACCCGGTATGGGGCAATTGCGCGACGAGCGGGGTGATGGAGCGGACCAGCGCGGCCACCACTCCGAGCTTCGCGGCGCGCGAGGGGCCGTCGCGGCGGTACACGACCGCACGGTCGTAGCCAACGTAAGGAGCGTTGAACAGCACGATCTTGCCCGTGATCGCAGAGCGGTCCTGGCGCTGCAGCTCGTCGAAGTTCGCAACGGCAACGACATCGGCGGTGATGCCCTGGGCGGGAGTGGCGACGCTCCCGCCCCGGCCAAGGATAGTGAGGTGGCGCTTGACTGGCGCGGTGATGGAAGCGCTCTCGGCGCCGCGCACCCAGTGGGGAACTCTGACGCGCGGAGTGGAGACGTTCTCGAGACCATCCTTCTTCATCTGCGCGGCGGCCCATGCGATCGCGCGATCCAGCGAGGGGGAACCGCTGAGGCGGTTGCCGATGCGATCGCACAGGAACTCGAGTTTCTCCATGCCTGCGGTATCGGACATCGCGGCGTTCATCAGTTGGGCGGCCGCGGCGCGGTAGTTATCGGTCAGGGTGGCGGAAAGCAGCGCGGCCGAGATGCCGATCGCGGCAGCGAAGGGGGCGGGCTTCATGAAGGAACAGGATAGCAGTAAGAGGCGCTTCTCGTGAGATGGCGGCTCCCGAAAGGGGTGGGCTACATATTGGGGCACGGTCGCTAGCACTACTAAATCTCGTGTACGCCGCGCTTTACTTTCGCGCCGGACCTCGTTACGATAGATCAATCCCCCGAGAATAAGATTTTGGGAGGAGCACGTTACTTTGCTTACACTGAAGCGGGTCGAGATTCAAGGCTTCAAGTCGTTTTTCGACAAGAGCGAAATGCGCTTCAACGGATCGGGCATCGCCGCCATAGTCGGCCCTAACGGCTGCGGAAAATCGAATCTCAGCGATGCCATTAGCTGGGTACTCGGCGAGCAGTCCGTCAAGACTCTGCGGGGCAGCCGCATGGAAGATGTCATCTTCGCCGGCACGCGCGACCGCAAGCCGCTCGGCATGGCCTCGGTCACCATGACGCTGGTCGACCCTCGCCTGCACGCTCCGAACGGATCGCAAAACGGCGCGGCGAACGGCTCCGCTTCCCACAGCGCACACCCGGCCGAAATCACCATCACTCGCCGCCTCTTCCGCTCGGGCGAAAGCGAGTATTTGATCAATGGCAAAGCGGCCCGCCTGCGCGATATCCAGGATCTCTTTCTCGGAACCGGCCTCGGCCCGGAGAGCTACGCGATTATCGAGCAGGGCCGCATCGGTCAGATCCTCAGCAACAAGCCCCAGGATCGCCGCGCCGTAATCGAAGAAGCGGCCGGTATCACGAAGTTCAAAACCAAAAAGCGTCTGGCTGAAGCGAAGCTTGAAGGCGCGAAACAGAACCTGGCCCGGGTCTTCGACATTCTCGAGGAAGTCGCCCGTCAGGTCAATTCGCTGAAGCGGCAATCCGCCAAGGCCAAGCGTTACGGCGAGCTCAAGACCGAAATGGTCGAGCAGTTGCGAAACGCCCTGACCGGCCGCTTCCAAATACTCGAGCGAGAGGCCGCGAGAACCGCGCTGGACCTCAATGCGGCTGCGTCCGCTTACCTGACCCTCTCGGGCCAAGTCGTCTCCGGCGAGCGCGAGTACAAGAGCTCTCAGGAGCAATGCTATAGCGTCGAAGCCGAGCTGACCGAGGCGCGGCGGCAGGTTTCCGAGCTGCGCCTCGAGCGCGAGCGCGCCCGCGGGAAGCTCGAATCCCAAGCCGGCCGGATTAGCGCCATTGAGCAACGCCTGTCGCAGTCCGAAGCCGAGACCCAGGACTTGCAAGCGCGCCAGGAGCGCCATGAAGGCGAGCTTCGCGATCACCTCGCCGCCGTCGCGGAGATCGAATTCGCGGCCGCATCCGCTCGCGACAAACTGACCGCGAAAACTTCCGAGCGCGAGCAACTGAATCACGATCTCCAGAACAGCGCGCGTACTCTTGAGAGCGGACGGCAACAGGTTTTACGTCTCCTCGGCGAAGCATCGACGTTGAAGAATCTGTTGGCGCAAATCGACGAGTATCTCGCCGGCGTGGACCGCGATACCGCGCGCGCCGCCCGCGAAGAGCAAACCGCCCTCGCCGATAGGGACCGCCTCGAGACCCTGCAAGCCGGCCTCGCTCTCAAAATCGCGGCCCGCGAGGCGGAGCTGCAGTCTACCGCCGAGGAAAAGCAGGGTGTGGAAGTGGACCTCGCCGCCCGCAAAGATCGCGCCGCCGAAGCGCGCCGCGATTTTGAGCAGCTTCGCTCCGAAGCCGCCCAGCTCCATGCCCGGCGCGATTCTCTCGAACGCATTGTCTCCCACCGCTCGTACACGACCGGCAGCGTTCAACGCCTTTTCACCGCTGTCGAAAAAGACCAGACTCGCGATTTTCAGCCCCTCGGGGTGCTGGCCGATTTCATCGAGGTCGACCCGGATTACGAAAAGACGGCCGAGGAATTCCTGCACGAAGAGCTGGAGCATGTCGTCGTAAAGGATTGGAGCCAGGCTGAACGCGGCATTGAACTGCTGCGCTCGGAGCTGGACGGCCGCGCGACGTTTCTGGTCGAAGACGAATTCGAAGCCGCGCCCGCACCCAACTCTGCGCCCCCGCTCCAGGCGCCCGGAATCGTGGGCCGCTTGAGCGATCATGTCCGCTTCACGAACGGTCTAACGCAAGCTCCGGCCGCCCTCATCCCAAAGCTCGCCAACTGCTACCTCACCGAAGACCGCGCGGCCGCGCAACGCCTGTCCGTCTCCCACCCGGACGCATATTTCCTCTTACCCGATGGCATCAGTTATCATGGCCGCGCCCTCAGCGGCGGCAAGAAGCAGGCCGGCGGTCCCCTGGCGCTAAAGCGTGAGCTTCGCGAAGTCAGCCGTCAACTGGGCGCCAAAGAGAAGGCGCTGCAACAAACCGCACGCCTTGTCGACGACCTCGACCGGGAGATCGCCCAACTTGCCGGCGACCTCGACCGCCTCCGCTCCGCTCAGCAAACGCATGAGAAAGACGCGCTCGCGCTTGACCATGAAAGCCGCAAGCTCGCCGAAGAATTCTCGCGCGCCTCTTCGCGCATGTCCCTCGCGCGTCTGGAATTGGACCGCGCTTCCCAGGAACGGCGCCGCGCTCACGAGCAACGGGATCAAAACCTGCGGCTTTTTGACGAGAAGGAAGCCGCCCGCGACGTTCAAGAGCAGGTCCTCCAACAATCTCGCGCCGATTTCGATGAGATGCAAGCCGAAGCTGCCCGCATCGGCGAAGAGCATGCGGCCTTGCGCGCGGCTCTGGCCGCCTTTGAAGAACGGCTTAGAGCGGAAAAGGCCGCTCAAGCCCGGCTCGAATCTCTGCTGCGCGAAATCGCCGCGCGCCGCCGCAATGTGACGGCGGAAATGGAGCGCCTCGGCGTGGACCGCGCTCACCTGCTGTCCGACAATATCGAGCTCGACCAGCGCGCCGGAACTCTACTGGAGCAGATTGCGCAATTTGATCGCGCCGTAGCGGATCTCGCCGGGCGCGAAGCCGAATCGCGATCGCGCCTGGCATTTATAGAGCAAAACGTCGCCGCGCTGCGCGCCGCCGCTCAAGCCGCCCACGAAAACCGCTCTCAAATTGAGCTCACGCTCGTTAAGCTACAAGCGGAGTTGAAGTATCTCGACGAGACCAGCCGTAAAGAATTGAATGTTGCGGTGCAGGAACTGGCGCGCCCCGAAGAAAATCTTTTAGACAGTGCCGGCGTCGAAGAAGCGGAACGGCGCTGCCAGGAGCTGCGCGCCAAAATCGACGCCCTCGGCCCCGTTAACCCCACTGCCTGGGAGGAGTTTCAGGAAGCGCAACAACGCTATGATTTTCTCAACGCGCAGCGACAGGACCTGCTCGATTCTATCCGCGATACTGAGAAAGCCATTCACGAAATAGACAACGAATCGCGCAAGCGTTTCGCCGATGCGTTTGAAGCCATCAACGCTAATTTTCGGGAGACGTTCAAAACCTTGTTCGGCGGCGGCATCTCTGAGATGCGGCTTACCGACGAGGCGAACATTGCGGAATCCGGAATCGATATTATCGCGTCGCCGCCCGGCAAAAAGCTACAGAGCGTCCTCCTGCTCTCGGGCGGCGAAAAAGCACTTACCGCGATGGCCCTCCTGATGGCTGTCTTTCAGTATCAACCTAGTCCGTTCTGTATTCTCGACGAGATCGACGCCCCGCTCGACGATCCAAATATTGAACGTCTTACTCGCCTCTTGCGTGATATGTCTTCGCAAACGCAGTTCATCGTCATTACGCACGCCAAGCGCACCATGGAAGCCGCCCAATCCCTTTACGGCGTCACGATGCAAGAGCCGGGAATTTCGAAACTCGTCTCGGTGAGATTCGAACCGCTTGGCGGAAGCAGTCCGCGCCTGCCGACGCATTCCGAAACCCTGCTACAGGAAGCTGGGTCTAGTCTGGCCGGCAAGACTATACCAGTCAGGACTACATATGGCTGATTATGAACCAAGCAAGGATAACGACGCCGGGAACGCCCAACATCCAAGCAAACATGTATTTCATTGTTTCCTCCTCCGCCTACTTATTTAGCAGCTAATCGGCCAAAGTAGAAGTTACAGGTGTTCAGCAACTTGCAACAGTTCGGCAGCCTCGCCTGCGCACTTCTTACCTTATGCGCCTGGGCTTAACAAGTGCTTCTGCACTTTGCCCAGTGCATTTCGCGGCAGTTTTTCTACTTCGATGAAGCGGCGCGGAATTTTGAAGGACGCGAGCTTTGCCCGGCAGCGCTCTTCAAGCGTTTCCGGGTCGACGGGCTGGCGCAAAACGATATAGGCTACCGGTACTTCGCCTCGCACGCGATCGGGCACGGGCCCAACCGCCGCTTCCGCGACCTCGGGCTGCTCCAGAAGAAACTCCTCGATCTCGCGGGGATAGATGTTGAAGCCACCCGAGATGATCAGGTCGCTCTTGCGCCCGCATAAAGTGACGTATCCGTCCGGGGCGCGCGCCGCCAGATCGCCCGTGCGGAACCAGCCGCCGGCGAAGGCCTCTCGCGTCGCTTCCTCGCGCCGCCAATATCCGGCGAAAATATTGGGACCTCTGAGGTACAGCTCGCCGCTCTCGCCGTCCGCTGCTTCCCGGCCGCTCGCCGCATCGACGATCTTGGCCGAAACTCCGGGAAGAGGAAAGCCGACGCTGCCCGGCCGCCGCTCGCCCACATAGGGATTAGATAGGTTCATGAGCGTTTCGGTCATGCCATAGCGCTCGAGAATAGTGTGCCCGAAAAGAGCCCGGAACTCCTCGAGCACTTGTGCCGGCAGGGGCGCCGATCCCGATACGAACAACCGCATCGCGTGCCCCATTTCATGCGCCATCTCAGCGGGAGTCTCAAGCAGACGTACATAAATTGCCGGAACGCCGAAGAATACCGTTGGTCGGAAGCTTAGAAATTCCGGCGCTGCCTTTTCGCGCTCAAAGCGTTCGAGCAGACGCATGCGGCATCCGGAAAGCAGCCAGCAGTGCAAGCCGTTGCCCAGCGCATGGACGTGAAATAACGGCAAGGCGAGCAGAAACCGGTCCGCTGCCGTGAACTGCCAAATGGCGCAAAGATTAACGGCGTTGGCGGCGAAATTATTGTGGGTCAGAAGCGCGCCTTTCGATCTCCCTGTTGTACCGGAGGTGTAGACCATGGCGGCCGGAACGTCGCCCGCGAGCGCCGCTCGCTCCAGTTCCGGCGGTTGCGATGCCGCCTCCAGCCTTAAGGCCTCGAGTTCGGCTTCGCTCACCATGAGCTGCGGCTCGGCGTCCTCCACAATTTGGGTAATCTCGCGCTCGCGATACAGAATGTTGATCGGCACGAAAATCGCGCCCAGTTTCACGGCGGCAAGATAAAGGTCAATCAATTCGATGCGATTTGAAAGATAGGCGCACAGGCGGCTGCCGCGCCCGATTCCGCGTGATCGCAGAACATGCGCCAGACGATTGCTTCGCGCGTCGATTTCCCCGAACGTGTATTCAACGCCGCGCCATTCGAGCGCCACTTCCAAGCGTCGGCCTACCAGCGAGAGATCGAAAAGATCGCGAAGATTCATTCGGGCAACACTTGACCTTTGGTTTCCACCCCAAAGGGTATCAAGGCGAGCCCCAGGAGAAACGCAATCGAAGTCAGGGCCACCGGCAATCCGATGCTATGGAAATAGGCGACGCCGGCGCCGACCAGGAACGTGATTCCCGCTCCCGCAAACCGGCCGATGGAAGTCGCGAACGCGAACGCGGTCGCGCGGCATTCCGTGCGGTACTGCTCCGGAAGCCATAGCGTATAGACCGTGAAATTCGCGCCTCCCACTCCAAGAAAGAACAGCACCGCGTAGAACCATTCGAGCGCATTCCGTTTCAGGTAGAACACGTACCCGAAGCCGATCGAGATGGAGACAAACATCAGCAGAAAGAACCATGCGAGTGTCTTCAACCGTCCGATTTGCTCAGCCATTGGCGGCAGCGCGATGCAACCCAGAATCGTGCCCACTGAAAGAATTACTATCGCGAGCGAGGCCGCGCGGGTCGCGGCGATATGCGTCAGACCGGCCTCGAGCGCCAGATGTTCGATACTCGCCGGAACCCACACGGAGCCCGCCCATAGGCCGGTAATCGAGATGAAAAGATACGTGGAATTGAGAATGGTACGTCGGCGGTATTGCGGAGAAAACAGCATTCGCAGCGGCCGCGAGGCGCGCGTGGATTTTTGCCATCGCGCGGGCTCCCGAACGCCCCGCCGGATAAAGAGCAGCAACAGCGCCGGGAGTCCGCCGATCGCGAACATGGCTCGCCATCCGTAATGGGCGCCGAACGTCGCATTCAGCAGCGCGGCTACCAGGATTCCGAAATAGTAGCCGGTATGCATGAGTCCCGCGCCCATGACGCGCCGCTCCTCCGGCCACTCCTCCGCGATAAAAGTGCCGCCCAGCGTCCATTCGCCACCGATTCCGATTCCGGCCAGCATACGCAAGAGCGCGAGCTGCCATAGGCGCGTCGCAACGCTTCCAAGGAAGGTGAACGCCGAGTAGCAGAGGATGGTGAGCATCAGCGTTCGCACGCGTCCGAAACGATCGCCCACCGGCCCCCATAGGAACGAGAATCCCCAACCGGCCAGAAATAGCGCGAACAGCAGGCCGCCGTAGTATCCGATTTGCGCTTGCGAAGCCGCGTGTCCCGAAAGCGGCAGAAGCTCGCGCAGGGCCGGCGCCAGCACCAGGGCGTAGATGAACGAATCCATTCCATCGAGCGCCCATCCCGCCCACGCGGCCCAAAAGCCCCGGATCTGGTTACCCGTCAGCCGCACGTTCGAGCCGGCATCTTATGCACCCCTATCGCGCCGTTCCACGCTGCCGGGGAACGGCTTGCCCTCAAAGTGAGGATACGACATATGCCATCCGCGACATACGTCACGCGCGACCCAGACTGTTCACGGGGACGCCCGTGCCATTCCGCCTGGCTGATGATGATGGGACGGGACGCGCAACTCGTTTGCGTACTTCGGATCAATGCGTGGCGCCGCGAGATCGCGCCGAGAAGGGCGTCGATAGCCTCCCAGCGCCGCATCCCGCACTGATCGGTTCGCGGGCGGAAACTCCAGGAAAAATCTCGCATCCGTGCAGTGGGAGGGTTTAGGCGCCGCACCGGCGGATCGGTCGTGGACTGGCTCGAAGCTGCGCATAAAGAGGATAGCCGAAAAAGGAAATTCCCGTCCAATCGCGGGCATTTCGGCCAAGAATAACTTACGCGCTCGCTATGGCCTGGGCGGGAAATCTTCGAAAACAGTCTCTCGTTTTTGTGCGCCTCCGCCGATAACTCAATTTGAGAGAACCGTTTGGCGGATGACCAAGATAGCCAAGCTGCGCGGCGGCGGGGCGGGGCACGGAGGGGATAAAGCTCAAGCTCAGGCCCCCTCCTTGCCCGCCGCGGCCCGCGCTTATGTGACGGTCATCGGCTTGGCTGGCGCGGCGGCCTTGGCATTCACACTGTGGGGCTGGACTCCCCACTTTTCCACCAGCATTCTCATCTATGCGGCGATTGCCGTGGCAAGCTCGGGCATGAAGGTGACGCTCCCCGGCGTGCGCGGCACCATGTCGATGTCCTATGTCTTCACCTTGCTCGCGCTCGAAGAGCTTGCCGTGCCGGAGACAATGCTGCTCTCCATCGTTGCGTCGCTGGTGCAAAGCCTGTGGCACACCAAGGAGCGCGCCAAGCCCATTCAACTCGTCTTCAATGCCGCCAACACTAGTGTTGCGGTACTGGCCTGCGCGTCCGTTTATGGGCAGCGCTGGGTCCTGGGCGGCTCCAGTGGACAATTGCTGCGGCTGACGCTGGCCGGGATCGTGTACTTCGCCATCAATACATTTTCCGTTTCCACCATCATCGCGCTGAGCGAACGCCACAGCCCGCGGGCCGTTTGGAAGGGATATTTCAACTGGTCCTTCGCCTTTTATCTGGTCGGCGTTTCCCTTGCTGAAATCATGCGCCTGTCGATCGAGCGGCTGGGTTGGACGTTTACCCTCACGTTGCTGCCCATCTTATATGTTCTGCACCGTTCCTACACTCTCTATACGGGCAGAATCGGGCAGGAGAAATTGCATGCCGAGAATATGGCGGCCCTGCATCTGCGCACCGTGGAAGCCCTCGCGATGGCGATCGAGGCCAAGGATGAATGCACCCACAAGCACCTCCGCCGCGTGCAAGTCTACTCCCTAAAAATCGCGGAAAAGCTGGCGCTCTCTTCCGAGGAGATACAAGCGCTCCAAGCGGCTTCGATTCTGCACGATATCGGCAAGCTTGCGGTTCCGGATTACATCATCTCGAAACCGGGGAAACTGACGCCGCAAGAATTCGAAAAGATGAAGATCCATACCGTGGTCGGGGCCGCCATTCTCGAACAGGTCGGATTCCCCTTCGCGGTTCCGGCGATCGTGCGCTCGCACCATGAAAAATGGGACGGAAGCGGGTATCCCGACGGGCTCAAAGGCGAAGAGATTCCGATTGGAGCCCGCATTCTTTCGGCCGTAGATTGCCTGGACGCTCTCGCGAGCGACCGCCAGTACCGCCGCGCGCTGCCTCTGGACAAGGCCATGGATTACGTGGCGTCCCTGGCGGGCCAGACCTTCGATTCCCGGGTCGTCGAGATCCTGAAACGGAACTATCGCGAGTTTGAGGCCTACACCGACCTCGTCCCACTGCGCGAAAGCGTTCTGGCAAAGACTCCGGTGGTGAGCCGCGGAGAAGCGCCGGACGCGGGCTTCGAGCAGGAACGCGCGGGCCGTCCGAACGCCCGTGACGACGCCGGGAGTTCTCTGGCGGCTTCATTGGCCTCAGCCCGCCACGAATTCCAATCCCTGATCGAGTTGGCTGGGGATCTCGGCGAATCGCTGGCCCTCGAGGAAATTCTGGGCGTAATGGCGCAGCGCTTGAATCAACTGGTCCCCTTCGAGTGCATCGCCATTTACATCCAGGAAGGCCTGGTTCTGAAGCCCAAATACGTCAACGGCGATGGAAGCGGGGCGTTCGCAAATTCAGACATACCGGTCGGCGAGGGACTTTCGGGTTGGGTGGCCGAGAACGCCAGACCGATCGTTAATGGCAACCCCGCGGTCGAGCCGGGATATGCCAACGCGGCGTCGCGGTTTACTCCGCTCGAATCGGCTCTCGCGGTGCCGCTGACGGCGGAGCAGTTCTCCGGAGTGCTCACGTTGTACCGCACGGAGCGCGACGCCTTCAGCAAGGATGAATTACGGCTGCTACTCGCGGCCGCGAGCAAAGTTTCCATTGCGATCGAGAATATCGCCCGCCTGCCGCGCAACCGCGACCGGGGCCTTACCGATCCACTCACCGGATTGGCGAACGCCAAGGCGCTATATCCTTATTTGGAACAGGAACTGGCCGCGTGCCGGGACAAGTCCAAGGGACTGGCCATTATGGTGTGCGATCTCGACGGGTTCAAACACGTCAACGACAGCTTCGGCCATGTAACCGGGGACGAGTTGCTGAAGAGAGCAGGCGGAATTTTTCGGGAGAACTGCCGCGACACCGACTACGTGGCCCGAATTGGCGGCGACGAATTCGCCATTGTCCTCGCCGGAGCAGGTCCGGACGAAATCCGCGAGCGGATTGAATCCATAGAGCGAATGCTTCGACAGGCCAATCGCGATCTGTGCGGCGAAGAATGCATTGGCGTGAGCGCCGGAGTTGCCTGTTACCCGCAAGATGGCTCGGACCCCGAGGCCTTGCTTTCGCGCGCCGACGCCGAGTTGTCGCGTAAGAAGCGAGAGCGCAAGAAGCCACCCGTAATGGCGCTAAGGCCGCCGCGGCCGATCGTCCAAGTGGCATAGACAGAAGCCCGGAGCCCTCTTCTCGGCGGCTGCGGCCCCTTTGCTTGCGCCGGCGAAGACATCGGAATCAGGCGCAAGACTCGTCTGACGTGAAGAGTTTCTCGTATAGAGTCTTCTGCTTCGCCAACATGGTGGCGTAGATGGCCGCGTATTCGGGGCGGGGCTGATACGCATTTCCGAGCTGCACGGGCGCCTCCGCAATGCTGCTAAGGGCTCCGATCCGCTCGGAGGCGAGCAGCGCCGCGCCGCGTCCGCTGGCCTCGCTCTCGAGACAGGGCAGCAGCGGCGCTCCCAGAGCGTCGGCCATCATCTGGGTCCAGGCGTTCGAGCGCAGCAGCCCGCCGCCCGATCCGATCAGATGCCGGGGCTCGCCAAGACTCCCCGTCAAGAGCGTGAAGATTTCGCGAAAACGCAGCGCCACGGATTCCAGGGCCGCTTGAAGAATATCGATGGGGCGAGTCGAGAGATTCAACCCTGCAATGGCGGCGCGCAGGTCGGCGCGCCAGTATGGGGACCGCTCGCCCGCAAAGAAGGGCAGCAGCAGAAGCCCGTGCGATCCCGGTTTGCCGGCCTCCAGCGCCGCTTCGCTCTCGGCCTCGGAGGGCAGCGCCAGCGTGCGCCGCATCCAGGCATACACCGATCCGCCATTCGAGAGCGCCCCGCCGAGCACGTAGCGCTTGCGGTCGACGCGATAGCACCACAGCCCGTCCGGAATGTCGACCTTGTCCCGTTCGAGCACCGCGCGCATGGCGCCGCTGGTACCCACCATCAGAGAGAATATGTCCGCCGTGGCGCAGCCGCTCCCGACGTTATCGCAGGCGCCATCGCCGAGCGCGGGAAACCAGGGAATGCCGTCGAACAGA
The DNA here is from genome assembly GCA_963838885.1 of Bryobacterales bacterium. GTDB lineage: Bacteria > Acidobacteriota > Terriglobia > Bryobacterales > Bryobacteraceae > JAICMB01. The sequence goes on from CAWITB010000028.1 coordinate 46,608, forward strand.
GGCCATTTTTCGCGATAGTCCGCGACCAGCTTGAGCGCGGGCGCATCCATAGCCTCGGGCGGGCAGAGCTGTTTTTTTTCGATCGGCAGCGCGCGCACAACTTCGTCGTCGTAATCGTTGGCCGCCTGGTTCCACAATCCCGACCCCGAGGCCATCGAAGTCGAGGCGGTGGGGGTCCCGAACAACTGCAGGAACAAATATTCGCCGAAGGACATCCAGCGCGCTGTTTTTGCGAAGGCCTCGGGGCGGTTGCGGGCGAGCCATAGCAGCTTGGCCGGCCAATAGCTGGTGTGCAGGCGGCAACCCGTACGCGCGTGAACCGCCTTGGCGTCCAGCATGCCCGCCAATTGCTCCGCCTCGGCGGCGCTGCGCGTATCGAAAAGATGCACGATCGGGGTGGTGAGCGCGCCGTTCGCATCCACGCCTAGAAAACTATGCCAGAAGGCGCAAAATCCGACCGCCGCCGGCTTCACGCCCGCCTTTTGCGCCTGCTCATGAAGACCCGAAAGGCATTCGACGCAGAGGCCCAGCAGCATGGCCGGGTCCACCTCGACTCCGCCGTCGGGCGTTGTCGCAATCTGATATGTGAGGTGCTCGCCAAAGCCCATTTGCTGGCGCCCTTGGCCGTCGAACAGCAACGTGCGTACGCTGGACGTGCCGATATCCAAGCTCGCGATGGGGCTCGCAATGAGGGCGCCGGCGGGGAGCAATACCTCTTATAACATGCGGTCCCGCGCAGCCGGATCGCGAAGCAAGCGCTCATTTGAAAGCATAAGGCATTTGAACTTTCCGGTCGGGCAAAACCCGCGCGGGTGGGAGGCGCGCGGATCTCGGCATCTCTCTTTTCGATGCTTGGTATTCGCCCGTGTTCGACGCAACTTTACAGAAGAAGAAAATCGCGCGGCGCATCGCGTTCTTACTCTGGCGCACAGTCTGTGGCGATCCAGTTCGCATCCGACCGCAACGTACGTCCCGATCAGCTTCACAGAAGGGTAAGTGAGGGCTGGCACGATGTTCAATCGTAGCGTCGCCGCGCGGCTCCCCTGGGGTAACGCTGGCGCGGGCCTATCGAGAACTGAAGTCGATTGCTCATCGCCTCGCGACCGAGGTTTATCTGCCGGGATTTGCGCGCCGCCCTCTGGACAGTTGGCCCGTGTGCGCGGTTCCGTTCCGCGAAGCCGCGGTAACTACTGCTTGATGATAGTCCCGTCCTGCCGCCGCACTTCACCCCAACCGCCGTTCAGCTTGCCTCTTTGCCCTTCGGACGATCCGTAGGGATACTTGGCGGCGGCGCGCTCGTCCACTTCGATGCCCCAGCCTGGGGCGTCGTTGGGATAGAGATAGCCGTTCTTCATCACCGGGCAGCCGTGGAAAACCTCCTGCAAATGGTCGTTGAAGGGGGAGTATTCCTGAATGCCGAAGTTGTAGCAGACGACATCGAGCGTGACGTTGGCCATGTGGCCGATGGGGGATACGTCTCCGGGCCCATGCCAGGCAGTGCGCACGCCGAAGATTTCGCCCATGGCGGCGATCTTGCGGCAGGGAGTGAAACCGCCGGCCTGAGTGACGTGGATGCGGATGTAGTCGATGAGGCGCTCGCTAATCAGCGGCGTCCATTCATGTGGGCTGTTGAATAGCTCGCCCATCGCGATGGGTGTGGCGCACTGCTGCCGGATCTGGCGGAAGTAGGCGATGTCTTCGGGCGAGAGCGGATCTTCGAGGAAGAAGAGATGATAGGGCTCCACGGCCTTGGCGAATTGCACGGCGAGATTGGGAGTGTAGCGCTCGTGCATGTCGTGCAACAGGCCGACTTCGTCGCCGAGCTGTTTGCGCGCTTCTTCGATCAGCTTCACGGAATAGCGCCATTGCACTTCCGGCTCAAAAACGGGGCCAGGGTGAAGTCCCGTGAGGCGCTGGCCGGCCCCGCCCGAGCCATAGCTTGCCATGCCGGGAGCGGCGACCTGCACGCGAACGTTGCGGAAGCCCTGCGCCATGAATTTGCGCGCCTGTTCGATACATTGCGCGTTGTCGGCGCCCGCGGCGTGCGTGTAGCAATCGGCGGCTTCGCGGCACTTGCCGCCGACCAGTTCATAAACGGGCATGCCGGCCTGACGTCCTTTGATATCCCATAGCGCCTGGTCGACGCCGCTGATCGCATTATTGAGCACGGGACCGTTGCGCCAATAGGAGCTGTTGTAGCAGGCCTGCCAGATATCGTCGATGTTGTCCGTACGCTTGCCGACGAGGAAGGGTTTGAGATAACGCTCCACGGCGGCGTTGACGAGATCGGCGCGCTGCGTGAAAGTTCCACAGCCGTAACCGTAGAGGCCGTCCTGATCGGTGAGAATTTTAACGACTGTGAGGCGCAGACCGGCGGGGGCGGTGGCGATCACCTGAATGTCTTTGATGATGGGCGTAGGGAGCGCATGGGTAGCGAAGGCGACCTGTGGGGCGGCTTGCGATTCACGAGTGGTGATCAAGGATGCGGCGGCGCCCGCGGCGGCCATTTGGAGGAGACTTCTGCGTTTCATGCTTAGAAATACAACTTTAACGCCAACTGGAGCTGGCGCGGCGTATTCAACAGGTCGGCGCTGCTGGTGAGGTGACCGAAGTTGACGTCCTGCAAATTCGCCGAGCCGGTTCCGAAACGGACGCGGTTGAAGATGTTGAAGGCTTCGGCGCGAAACTCCATTCGCAAAGATTCGCGTATGGGGAAGGAGCGGGCGACGGAAAGATTTTCATTCAGCAGCGGGAACTGGCGGACGAGGGGGTTGAAGCGGGTGGCGTTGCCGAAACCGTTGAGCGGCGTACCGGAGCCCTGATTCGGGAATGGTCCGGTGCATCCGGGAGTTGTGCCGCAGAAGGGGACAAAGAAGTTGTCGATGCTGGGGTCGAAGCTCCCCTGCCAGTTGGGCTGCCAGCCGTTGTAGGAGGTGACGTACGGTGTGCTGCGGCCGTTCGTGCCGGCGTAGAGGGGCAGCACGTAAGAACTGGTGAGCTCGATGGGCTGGCCGCTGGCATAGACCAGAATCCCGTTTACTCCCCAGTTTCCGAGCACCCAGGAACCTATTCCGTGAGTCAGATAGGCGCGGCCTTTGCCGAAGGGAAGCTCGTATACCAAGCCGGCCTTGAAATCGTGGGTGATGTCGAACTGGCCGATGGATTTTTCGAGACCGCGGTTGTACTGGTCGGCCGCGAGACAGCAGCCCGCGCCTCCGCCGCCGGCGGAGTTGTTGCCCCAATAGCTGTCCGCGTTCGTGATGATCTTCGAGTAGACGTAGGAAGCCTGCAGCGTGAGGCCGTGAGCGTAGCGCTTCTCGAGGCGAAGGATGCCAGCGTAGTAGCTGGAGTGGCCGCTGTGATCGCCCTCGCCCTCATAAGTCTGCACAGTGCTGTACTGCGGGAACGGACGCAGCGCCTGTTTGACGGTGGCGCGCGTGCCCCAAAGGGCCAGGAAGCCGGGGAAAGGCTGTCCGATGCCGGCGGCGTTGGCGGTCGCGGATCCGACCAAGCTGTTCAAGACGGTGGTGCTCTGCGCGATGTTGCCGAAGGCGGTGAGATAGGCGGAGTTTACCTGATTATAATCGTCAAGCTGCGCCTGCAGGTGAGAGCCGATCACGCCATTGAAGGAGGCCTCGATCAAGAGGCTGGAGCTTAACTGGCGCTGGATGGACAAGTTGAAGTTATCGGTCTCGGGGAGCCGCGTCGCTTCCTGGCCCTGGAACCAGGAGACGGTGCTGGCGTTCGAGACCGAAGGATTGATGAAGGGCGGAGCGGTCCACGGCGGCATACCTTGGTTCAGCAGGAACGTCGGATTGATGCCATTGTTGGCGTTGCTGAAGGTCTGGGTCAAGGTGAAGCCCATGTTGTGCGTGGAGCCGGTGACCGACATGAGCTCGCCGAAGATGCGTCCGTAGCCGCCCCGAATGACGGTTTTGCCGTCCATGGAATAGGCGAATCCGAGGCGCGGACCCCAGCCGCCCGCCCACATGTCGGCGAGGCTGCGCGTGCCGACGCGTCCCGGCCCCGATCCGGCGAATAGGACCGCTCCGGGAATATTGCCGGCTGCGGGGTTGGGCGTGGTGGGAGAGAAGTCGCTCCAATTATCGTTCAGTCCGGTGGGCGCAAGATTAATGTCGTAGCGGAGTCCGAGATTGACGACCAGGTTCTTGCCAATATGCCAATCGTCCTGAACGAAGCCGCCGAAATACGGAAATTGCTGGCCGATGAAGCGGACCGTATCGATCTGGCCGGAATCGGCGTAACCGAGCAGGAAGGACGCAAAGGCATTGCCGCCTTGATTCGGATCGGTGACGCCGGGCTTTCCGGTTTCGGTATAGCTGAATCCCACGCACCCGGAAATGCACTGGCGGCCAAAGCCGTTGTAATGGTTCAGTTGGTACATGCCGCCGAAGCGTATCGTGTGGGCGCCCTTGATCCACGTGAAGTCGTCGTTGTAGGCGTAGATGGTATTCTCCGAGCCGTTGTTGGCTTGGCCGCCCCAGGTGGTGTAGTTGTCGCCATTGCCGCCGGAGAAAAGATTGACGAGATTCTGATCGCAGTCCGGCACGTTGCCCAGACAGAATTTACTCTTCCAGTTTCCGATATACTCCTGCGGAGGATTGTGGTTCTGGCGCCAGTTGTTTCCGCCGGCGTAGAAATGATTCAGCTTGGTCGGACTGAACGCCCAATCCCAACTGAATCGGACGACGTCGGCGGCCTGCTGCAGATCGTTGTAATTGGTGTACAAGCCGGGCAGGGTGGGGGGACCGTCGGGACCCGGAATCGGTAGATTCGCGATCGAAGCCGTAGTAACCGGAGATGCGCTGCTTCTCATTGAAGACGTGGTCGCCTTTGATGCTGCGCTTGTCGACCGGCTGGACGTTGGTGCCATTGGCGATGATGTAGTTGTTGTTGATGTACCCAAATGTGCCGGGGACCGCGGTAGGGGCGTTGGGATTGAGAACGCCGCTGGTCTGAAAAACGCTCAAAGCCTGGACGGAAGCGGGATTGAAGAGGCTTTTGGGAATTTGATTATTGGGAAACTGCGTGCGGGTTACGGTGCCGTCGTTGTTCGCGACCTGCGTGGTGGGGTCGTAAATGGGAATGACCTGACCCTGCGCGGTCACCCATTTACTGAAGTCGCCGTTGTACATCTCGGGCGTGGGAATGGTAGCGGTCGTATTGGTCGCGCCGTTGCGGTTGCGGAATCCTTCGAGCGAGAAGAAGAAGAACGTTTTGTTGCGGCCATTGTAGAGCTTGGGGACCAGGATGGGACCGCCCGACGGTGAAGCCGAAATCGTTCTGCTTATAAATTTGACGTGCGCGGCCGGCGCGATTGCTAAACCAGTCGTTGGCGTCGAAGTCGTTGTTGCGCAGGAATTCGTAGGCGGAGCCGTGGAAGGCGTTGGTGCCGGACTTGGTGACGAAGGTCATGACGCCGCCGTTGGCGTGGCTAAACTCGGCCTTAAATCCGTTGGTGTCGACCGTGAATTCGGTGATGGCCTCGACCGATGGAGAATTGGAGCTGACCCAAGTCTTCTGGAGAGCGCGCGAGGTGTCGACGGAGACGCCATCGAGAGTGGCCTGGTAAGCGGCGGCTTGTCCACCACCGAGAGCGAAACCTCCGTCGCCGCCTTGGGGCTTCGATTCAGGAGTGAGCGTAGCGAGATCGAAGGGGCTGCGGACTGCGCCGGCGACCTCCAGCGGCAGCGTGTCGACCAGTTTCTGGTTGATGGTCACGCTGGTTTTGGAATCTTCGGTGTTGAGCTGCACGGCGGAGGCTTGCACTTCGACGATCTGCTGCGATTGCCCGATCTCGAGGGTGAAATCGGCGCGCGCGGTAGTGGCGGCGTTGACGGTGAGGCCGTTGAGCTCGGCCGCGCGGAAGCCCTGCTGGTCGACGCGCAGGTTATAAGTTCCGACGGGAAGGTTGGGAACGGTGAACTCGCCCACGGAGTTGCTGGTTAGATTATCGACAACTCCGGTGGCGGCGTTTCGTATTTCGATTTTGGCGCCGGGAATGACGGCGCCGGTGGAATCACGGACCGTGCCTGAGATAGCGCCGCGTTCGGATTGAGCGAAGAGGCCGCCGGCGCAGAGCAAGAGGGCGGCTAGGGCTGCGGAAAGACCCCGACGGAAAAACATACTTTGTTCTCCTTCCAAAGCTACTCGAATTGTGGGTCAATATACCATTGCGCGAGGGTGGGCGCAAGCGGGTGGGGGTGGGCGGTGTTGTTAGCATGTGATCTGTCCGCTATTCAACGGCGCATGAAACAGCTTCTCTGTTCCGGGTACCGGTACTGGACATTACGTTTCGCTCGCCTCAGCAGACAGTGTTCGGCCGGGCGTTGCGGGCGTTCGACACGCGCCAGGACCGCCATGCTCTCCGGTCTTCTTAGGAGCGAACCTGCGAGTGCCTTGCGGTTCGCAACGGACCCCCGGGCTTAGCGAAACCCACACCGGAGGCCGCACGGTATAAAATAAGTGCGCCCGAGTGCCCGCCGCTTTTTGTTTCGACGCGGGTGTTCGTATGGCGATGTTTTCTAAGTGGGGAACTTATGACTAATTGGACGCGCAGAGGATTTCTTGGGTCGCTCCCGGGAGTAGCGGCGGCAACGTCGTTTGCGGCTCAGCAGAGGGGGAATTCGGCGCTCGCCGAAAAGCGGAGCGGGCATGAATCTATCAAAATCACAGACCTCAAGTGCGCAATCATCGGCCGAAACCCGGTAGTTCGAATCGTCACGGATCACGGTGTCTCCGGGTACGGTCAAGCCGAATCGGCCAAACCGTATCTCAAGCCGATGGTGCTCTTTTATAAGGACTATCTTCTCGGTGAAGATCCGACGGACGTCGAGAGGGTGATGCTGAAGATCCGCAGACTTGGCGCCTTTAAGCCATGGGGTTCGGCCGTGAGCGCGATCGAGATCGCTCTCTGGGACATCGCGGGGCAGGTGGCCGGAGTGCCGGTCTATAAACTTCTAGGCGGCAAGATTCGGGACCGCGTTCGGGTTTACAACGGAGCCGTCCGCTTCCCGATGACCGGACAAACGCCACAAGATTACGCCGAGAACATGGCGAAGATGAAGGAAGCCAAAGAGGGCTTCACCCTGATCAAACAGGCGGTCGGCTTTCACAATCCGGCGATGATGCGCGCGATGCCCAACGGGTGGTACGACGACCCGCGGACGGGAGCGCCGCACTCCGAACGCGGTCTCATGACGGAACGCGGGCTGAAATATGTTATCGCCTGCGTCGAAGCCATGAAGAAAGTCCTGGGCGATGAGATCGGTCTCGCGCTGGACTGCGGACCCGGCTGGACGGTAAAAGACGCGATCACGTTTGCGCGCGCGCTCGAGCCGCTGCACATTACGTGGCTCGAAGATATCATCACGGGCGACTACACGCCCTACCCCAATGCCGAGGTTTTCCGCGAAGTGACCGAGAGCACTACGATCCCGATTCACACCGGAGAACAGATCTACCTCCGGCAAAACTTCAAGGATCTTATCGAAAAGCAGGCTGTCAATATTGTCGGGCCCGACCCGGAAGATGTCGGTGGGATCGCCGAACTGAAGTGGATCGCGGAATACGCCGATCTTCACGGCATCCTCGTCGCCCCCCACGGGGTTTTCGATGGACTGATCGGGCTCGCGGCGCACGTTCACATGGGGGCCGCGCTACCGCAAAATTACATCGCGTTCGAGTATCCGGTGGGCCAGCCTGAGTGGTGGTATGAGATTGTCGATGGGTTGCCGAACCCGATCGTCAAACGTGGCTTCATCGATGTTTGGGACCGGCCGGGCCTCGGTGTCACCTTCAATGTCCAGGCAGCTAAATCGCACCTGCCGGATGAGGATCGTCACTTCTTCGACTGAGGCGAGGCTTTGTCCAGCTCTGGGAGGGGCGGAAGCTAATCGGCGACCTGCCGGCTGACGCTGACGCTCGCGCGCGGCTCAGCAACATTAGCCGGTTGTGGCTGGCCGGGCGAAGAGATCGGTTCGAACGATTCCCGCGCCTTCGCGCACCACCACCAGGCGATTGGCGGGAATGGACGCGATCTTCTCCAGCCGTCCATTGGGCCAACGGATTTCCAGGCCGGCTGAGGCGGCCTTCCCCAACCCAAAATGCAGCCGGCGGTCGTTCACGGAAACGTATGACGACTGCGCCATTACGGCTTGCGCCTGTTTCCGTCCTCCATAGCTGGCGATCACCGAAGCCCCGATGGCGCTGCGATTCGAGGCGCTGCCCACGAGCAACACCTTGAGCCAATGGTTTTCGCCGGAGACGTCGTTGCGAAGAAGCGAGGGCGGCTCGTTCATGTTGACGATCAGAATATCGATGTCGCCGTCGTTATCGAAATCCCCGAAAGCGCAGCCGCGACTGGCGTGAGGCGCGTCCACGCCGGGCCCCGCCGCCTCAATCAGCTCTTCGAATTTACCAGTCCCGAGATTACGAAACACGACTCGCGGAGTCTTGTAAGGATAGCCGGGAACCTTTGCTTCGATCTCCGGGTAGACGTTGCCGGTGACGAGAAAAAGGTCCGGGAGGCCGTCGTTATCGAGGTCCACGATGCCCGCGCCCCAACCTGTGAAGCGCGTCTCCACTCCGAGTCCGGAGGACAGCGTGACATCGCTAAAATTGCCTTTACCGTCGTTGCGGTATAGGGCGTTGGTGTCGTCCGTGAAGTGACCCTTGAACAGATCGAGATGGCCGTCGAGGTTGTAGTCACCGGCCCCGACGCCCATGCCTGCCTGCTCGATGCCGTCGTCGCTGAGGGCCGCGCCGCGCTCGATGCCTTCTTCGCGAAACGTACCGTCTCGATTATTCATCAGCAGTAGACTGGCGGTCGAATCGCACGCTACGAAAATATCCGGCCAGCCGTCCTCGTCGAAGTCGGCCGCGACCGTGGTCAGGCCGTAGTGACCCTTGACGTCCGCAATGCCCGCCGCTTTGGTCACGTCGGAAAAGGTTCCGTCGCCGTTATTGTGGAAGAGCGAATGCAGTCCCGGTGGAAGCCCCCGCGGACCGCAGTTCACGGCGACGTTTTTGAACATGCAGTTTTCGTTTTCGCCGGGTTTTTGAGCGCGCCGAAAGTCGAAATCAAGGTAATTCGACACGAACAGGTCGAGCTTGCCGTCGCGGTCGTAATCGATCCAGGTGCAGCCCGCGCCCCAGCTCGTGCGATTTGCGCCCACGCCGGCTTTCGCGGTTACGTCGGTAAACGTGCCGTCGCCATTGTTGTGATAGAGGACGTTCTCGCCCCAGTAGGTGATGAAGAGGTCGTCGAAACCGTCGTTATCGTAATCGCCGGCGCATACGCCGCAGGGCCAGCCGGTGCGCAGGAGACCGGCTTTTTCGGTCACGTCGGAAAACGTGCCATCGCGGTTGTTCTTGTAGAGACGATTCGTCGCGCCTTGCGGAGCGGTGTCGAAGCGGGTTCCGCTGAGGACAAAAATATCGAGCCAGCCGTCATTATCGTAATCGAGGAAGGCGCAGCCACAGCCCATGGTTTCAACGATATAATTCTTGCGATCCACGCCGCCGTAGACGATTGGCGCATGCAGGCCGGCGGCGGAAGCAATGTCGGTGAAATGGGCCAGGAACGGCAGGCCGGAGGGTTTGCCGCGAGGCGCCGGTTTTACGCTTCGCGTTGCCATGCCTTGCGCGCGCGACTTTTTGGGCCGCAGCAAGGGAACGCCGCCGGCGAGCGCCAGAAGGGCGCGTCTGCTCAAGCTCACGGACTTTTGTCCACGCTCATCGATTGGGTGGGGTCGGGCCGATCCGGGTCCATCGCTTTGCGATCGCGTTGCAGCCGTTCTTGTTGTAAGCGGCGGAATTCCGCGATTTGCGCCTTGGCCAGATCGTCCTTCCCGGCCTGTTTGTAGGCGCGCGCCAGCAGGAAGCGGATGCTCTCGGTTTGAGGCGCCAGTTGCGCCGCCCGCTCGAGCAACTTGACTGCCGCCGCGGGGCGATTCTCGTTCAGATATATCTTAGCGAGGAAGTACATGGGATCGGGGTAGTTGGCTCTCTGCTCCATGGCGCGGGTCAGATATTGGCGCGCCTTCTCTTCCTGCCCATTTCGCCCCAATAGAACGCCGAGCTGGTAGGTAGATTCGGCGTCTTGAGGTTGAATCGCGAGAGCCTTCTCGAAATAAGCGATCGCGGCGGGATCGTCGTTGACGCGAAGCCGCAAGCGCCCGAGCGCGGCCAGCGCCGGCGCCGATTGCGGGTCCAGGCGCATGGCCTCTTGCAGCTCCTTTTCGGAATCGTCGTAGTGCTGGCCGCGATAGTACAGCATCCCTTGCAGCAGATGAACGGAGGCGGGCGGGAGCTTCAATGTATCGAGCTGTTGCAGTAACTGTTTGCCCCTCTCCTCATCCCCGGCGCGGATGTGCGCCGCTGCCAGGGCGAACAGAATTGAGGGGTCGTTGGGCCGCTCCGCGCTCAGTTGTTCGAGCAGCGCGATTCCCGGCCGGTACTGCGCGGATTCGACGAGTGAAACGGCGAGCAATTGGCGCGCCCGGGGATCGCCCGGCTGAGACTTCAAGAAGGACTCGAACGGATTGGCCGCGGCCTGATAGCGGCCCGCTTTGAAATAGGCCACGCCCAAGTTGAAATATACGCCGGTCAGTTTCGGATTGGCGCGCAATGCGCGTTCATACATCTTGACGGCGTCGTCGAATTTCTGTTCGCGCGCCAGCACTGCGCCGAGATCGCTGAGCGCTTCGGCCGACTGCGGCGTCTTGGCCACCTGTTCGCGGAAGAGCCGCTCGGCCGCGGCGTAGTCTCCGCGTTCGAGCGCCTCGCGTCCAGCCGTGAGCGGGTCCTGGCCGCGCAGAAGAATGGCAAAAAGAAAAACAACCGCGAAGCGCATCACGCCCGCTTTTCAGGATACAACCAGTGGGCCTCGCGGCGATCATGGCGCTTCGTCGAACACGTCATAACCGCTCGGGAGCGAAAAGAGCATGGCGTCCGGTTCCTTGAACTCGATGTGCGTGACGCGCCAATCGCATCTCACGCCATTCTGAATACTCACATCCTCTAAGACGATGAAGCCATCGGCCGAAAGCCATGTTTCGCCGATGTCTTGCCGCGTCGCGACGTCCTTTAAAACGGCCTTTCTGCAGCGGACACCCTGAATCGACTTCTCCTCGTTGGTATACGCATGGATGCATTCGGCGAACCCCCATCCCCCTGATAGAAAGCAATCGCGCCTGAAATCCGTTCCGCCCTGCGGCCCACATCGTCGATGAATAGAACTTCGCCGCCGACCGGATCCGATATGATCGTAATCCTTTTCTCGTCCGGTTCCCGGTATTCCACCCGCCTGCGGCCTGCTCCGTCCCGAAACATCCAGCCGCGGGCGATTAGCTTCCCTGTGTTCGAGTCGCCGGAAGCAATCGATTCCAGCGAGGCTTCGAATGGGCGGCCCTGCACGGTGGGCGGCTGCGCTCGCGGCTGCATAAATACCGCCGACGTTAGAAGTAAATCTTTGTTGCGAGCTGGATAATGCGCGGATCGCGAACCGAGTTCAGAGCGCCGAACCCGAACTGCTGCGGACCGCCAAGCTGTTTCGACAAATTAGTAACGGGGGAGTTCGGAGCGATCGTCGCGAAATTGATGGTGTTGTTAAAGCCATTAAATTCCGCATGATTCCAGGCGTTAAACATCTCCAGACGGAGCTCGATTCTGTCGCCTTCCCTCCAGAACGGGAAATCCTTAAAGACGGAAATATCCCAATTCTGCCATCCCGGCTCGCGGACGTTGCGTATGCCGGAATCGAGGCCGATGCTGCCGACCTGCGCGGGATGGAACACGCTGGAGTTAATGAACTCGTAGGTGCTGCCGCCGCCCTGCGTGGGGTCGCCTTGAATGACGAGGCGCGGCCCCCATGTCGAGGAACCGGTGGTGACCAGGTTCAGACTTCCAATGTTGTTGACGCTATAGCCGATCGTGGTAGGGTATCCGGTTTCGAAAGTCGTGATGCCGGAGAGTACCCAGTTATTAAAGACGGCGCGGCCGATCTTGTTGTTCAGGAAATTCCCCGATTTGGCGAGCTTTGGAACGTTGTAAATGTAGTTGACCACCGCCACCTGCGTGTGATCGAACGACAACGGGCCATAGTCGGCCATCTTGAAGTTGAGCGGGTTCAATACATCGCCGTTGTAGCTACTGTCAACGCCGAGCGCCTTCGACCAGGTATAGGAGAAACCGATCTGGAGGTTGGCCGCGAGGCGGCGGTTCAAACTCGCCTGGAAAGCGTTGTAGTTCGAATTCGCGCCGAAATCGTACATGTTGATGTCGCCATAACCGATATATGGCCGATAAAGATTCGTACTCGTCGTAGTAGTTCCGTCAAATTTCGGCGTCTTGGACGGATCCTGGTTCTGCGGCAGCCACGCGCTGCCGAACGGCAGACCATTAATGTTCATCTGATAAAGATTGTGATTGGTAACCGAGCCGACGTAGGCAAGGTCCAACAGCAGCCGCAACGGAAGTTCCTGCTGAATGCTGAAATTATAGTTGTAGGTCGTCGGAACCTGGCCGGCCTTGTCGAACCCGTGGAGGCTGGCGGGGAAGAACACGCCGGGGGTGCTGGCGGCGGTCTCGATGTTGCCGTAATAGATGGTGGGCTGGCTGGTACCGGGCGGGTTCCCTAGCATATCGAATACCGGATTGCCCTCGAAACGGTCGTAAAATACTCCGCCTCCGGCGCGGATTACCGTGTTATGGAAAATGTTATACGCGATGCCCAGCCGCGGAGCGTATTGGAGGCCGCGATCGTCGATCAAGCCTCTCGGATAGTTCTTGCCTGCCTGCGCGATGCCGTTGGTGTACTGGCCACTGGTCTGTGTGCCGGTCCCCGGGACCAGGGCGCTGATGAAGGCCGCGGGAGCCGTTTGACCGGTTAGCGGATTCAGGGCCAGTCCCGAGGCGGTCTTCTGATAGAGCACGGCTGTGCCGGATGACGTGAACAGACCGGGATTGAACGTGGATGTCTGTAATACCTGGTCGTACTGGGGCTGCACCCAATAGAAGCGCATGCCGTATTCAACCGTCAGTTTGGGCGTGACCTTCCACGAATCCAACAGAAACCATTCGACATTGTTGTAGCGATACTGCCCGTTGAGGACATGGTTGGCCTGCTGGAAGGTATTGAAATTCCCGATCAACGCGTTGGAGAACGCCCAGTTGGTGTCGCCGGGATTGCTGGCGTTGCGGCTGAAGTCGATAGTGGCGTTGGCGGGCACGGTCGCGGTCTGGTCCTTGGCGCTGCGCTGCCAATAGATGCCGGCCTTCAGACGATGCGCGCCGGCTACCTTGCTGACATTGTCGTGCCATTCCATCGTATTGTTGTAATTGATGAACGGCGTTCCGGCGAAGTCGTCGGTGGGCGAGTTCGGAACATTATAGTGTAAGTTCGGAATCAGGTCCATGGGCGATGCTTTCGGGAACGGCAGCGGAATGGTCAGACCAAGTTTCGTGCTACTGAACGCGTCCGACGTAGGCACCTCGGTCAGATAGTTATGACTGAAGCCGAAGACCAGTTCGTTGGTCAATGTGGGATTGATAATGGTGGTCACGTTCGCGACCGTCGAGTAGCCCGGCTGCCCGAATGCCAACGTGCCAAAAGGAATGTTATAGCTGGCGTTCCATTGGCCGTACGGCATGATCTGTAGATCGGTGTCCTTGACGACGCGCGCAAAGAAGCGCCACTTATCGTTGATGTTCCAATCGCCGCGATACACTTCCTGCCGTCGGGGATAACCGCTTGAAACCTGCGAGGTGTAGTTGTAGTCCGGATGTCCGCTGACGTTAGGTAGCGGATAGAAGTTCAGGATCTTTATCCCATTCGGATCCTGTCGGCTCGCTGGGATGATATTCCCGGGAAATGGCTGGCCTGTGGCGGGATCCGTGATGATCACGGGTACGCCCGAGGCGTCGTGGGTGGCGGAGAAGTCGCCGGTGCGCTCCGCCGCGGTCGGCACCGTCACATTGTGCTGACTGTTCGGAACCAGTTGGCGCTGCCACTCCTGGCCGAAGAAGAAGAACAGTTTCTGCCGGTCGGTGTTGAAATGATGAGGAATGAAAACGGGGCCACCGATATTGTAGCCCTGGTAGTTGTACCGATAATAGGGCCGCGCAATGCCCTGCGCGTTGTTGGTCCAACTGTCGGCATTCAGGCTTTCATTGCGGTGGAACCAATAGCCGGTCCCGTGAAAGTCGTGCGATCCGCTCTTAGTGATGATATCGATCGCGGCCCCCACGGAGCGGCCGAACTCGGCCGATTCGCTATTCGTGATGACGCGGAATTCGGCCACGGCATCGACGTTCATACTGGTGTGCTGCGTACCATTGGAGCCGGTATCCATATTGCCGACGCCGTCGAGCTCGACATTGTTCTGGTCGCCGCGCTGGCCATTGGCGTAGATGCTGCCGATGCCGCCAGGCCCGGCGACTTCACCGTTGAAGTCGCTGACGATGCCGGGAACGGTTTTGATCAGGTCGAGGTAGTTCCGGCCGTTCAAAGCGAGATTGACCATCTGCGAACCGGTTACCACGCCGGAGCGCATGGCGTCTTCGGTCTGGAGTTGAACCGCCTCGGCCTGCACCGTTACGGTTTCGGCCGTGCCTCCCACTTCCAATGTGATATCGCCTAGCGAAAGGTGGTCGTTCGCGAAGAGGGTAACGCCCGCCTTCACGTACTTCTTAAAACCTTGCGCCTCGACCGAGACGTTAAATGTTCCGGGCTGTAACGGATCGGCAAAAAAGCTGCCGTCCGGTCCGGTCGTGAGAGTACGGCTGAATCCTTGCTCCTGGCTTGTGATGGTCACCTTGGCGTTCGGGACCGACGCGCCGGTTGTGTCCTTCACCACTCCGGCAATGGAACCGGAGGTTACTTGAGCGGAGCAGACAGAAACGAAGCTGAACAGGACAGCGAGAGCGAGCAAACGCCCGATCCGAGGTGCGAACATGGCTTCCCCTTTCCCACATTTCTCGAGGCGCACAAACGGCTTATGCGCACATTGACCGGTCCCCGCGAGATGATTCGCGGCAGCAACAGTACCGGTTTCGTTCTGCATCGGAGCATAAATCCGATCGTGTTTACTGTCAAGTTTTTTCTTTGCGCCTGTTGTTAGCATGTGATCTGTCCGGTCTAATTAGCACGTGATTTGTCCGCATTGGAAGAGCGGGTGAAACGCTGGAGGGGTGAACGGACCCGAACAGACGGTTTTGGAGTGAACCCCAAAACTGAGACAGCGAGTTAAGGGAACAAATACATTGAATGGAGTGAGGAAATGGATTTGTCCCGAGCTGTTTACAGTCGTGACCTGAAGATCGCCGCGATGCGCGCCCTCGACGCAGGCGCTACCGGCGGCGAGATTGCGCGCAAATACCAAGTGAGCCCCCATCTATTGGAACGCTGGCGCGGGGAATGGCGGGCCCAGGGCGAACTGGCATTCCCTGGTATCGGCCGGCGGGGAGCGGCCTTGCCGGCGGTGGAGGATGCCAGGCGCATCGCCGAGCTGGAACGGAAAATCGGCCAGCTCACGATGGAGAACGACTTTTTAAAAAAAGCGTTAACGCATTTCAGGGACTATCACCCGCCAGCCGTCGTCAATGGCGGGGATGCCTGTTTGAAGAAATCCAGCAAGCCGCAGCGAAAGGCCAAGCCGTGAACGCTCTATGTCAGATGACCGGCCTGAGCCGGGCCAGTTTCTACCGCGTGCGGACTCCGCGGCAGGCCACGCCGGTAGAGATGGAAGTTCGCGATGAGATGCAGAAGATCGCGGTCGAATCAGCAGCGTACGGCTATCGACGAATCACCGTCGAACTCCAGAAGCGAGGCTTCGCCATCAACCACAAACGCGTGCTGCGGATGATGCGCGAGGATAATCTGCTCTGTGTGCGGCGGCGGTTTATGGTCACGACGGACTCGCGCCACAACCTGCCGGTCTACCCGAATCTGGCTGCGCAAATCACGCCCACAGGGATCAACCAGCTTTGGGTAGCGGACATCACCTATATTCGCCTGCGGGTCGAGTTTGTGTTCCTGGCCGTGGTGCTGGACGCGTTCTCGAGACGCGTCATCGGTTGGGCGCTCGGGCGAACGCTGGAGGCCGGGCTGGCGATCGCCGCGCTCACCATGGCATTAAGGGAGCGAAACCCGCAGCCTGGCTTGGTGCATCACTCGGATCGCGGCGTTCAGTACGCTTCCGGGGGCTATACGGAACTGCTGAAGCAACACAAGGCTCAAATCAGCATGAGCCGCAAGGGCAACCCTTATGACAACGCGGCCTGCGAATCCTTCATGAAAACGCTGAAGTACGAAGAGGTCTACCGCAACGAATATCGCGACTTTCAGGAAGCCCACACCAGCATCCGCGAGTTCCTGGAGCGCGTCTACAATCAGAAGCGGCTGCACTCGGCTCTCGGATATCTGCCGCCGGCCGAGTTCGAGAGCGGCGCTGCATGAAGTTTACGATGCGCATCACGCAGACCGCCAACGGGGGCTCTGCCCCTGCGACCCCGGGATTTAACGCAGTTGCGCCAGAATGGCTCTTTCAAGGGGCGGCTGGCGCCGCCCCTGCCATTCCGGCCGCTGAGTCGACGCTCGGGTCGCATCCCTGCGTTGCCCTATCCTCCGCTCAGGTGCTTCCAGAGTGGATCAACCGCAACCCCGCCGTCCACGGATTTTCAGCCAACGGCGATAACCCCCTTAACTTCGTGTCTCACTCCAGGGGTTCACTTCAGTTTCATCCGCGGAAATGGAGCGGATGATGAAGGTGCAAGAAGTGATTCTGAAGGCCATGGGGGGCAGCCTGAAGTGGTGGGAAGCGGCCGAGATCATTGGGGTGAGCGATCGCACCATGCGGCGCTGGCGTCAGCAGTACCAGGAGCATGGCTACGATGGGCTGTACGAGCGCCGTAAAAAGCGCCCCAGTCCCAAGCGGGTGGCGCTGGAAACGGCCGAACAGGTGCTGCAACTCTATCGGGAGAAGTATTTCGATTTCAACGTGTGGCACTTTCACGAGAAGCTGGGGGAAGAGCACGGCATCGAGCTCAGCTACACCTGGGTGAAGCTAGCGTTGCAAGGAGCGGGGCTGGTGAAGAAGCGGGGGCGGCGCGGGACGCATCGGCGGCGGGGCCCGCGGCGGCCCTTGCCGGGAATGCTGCTGCACATCGATGCCAGCAAGCACGCCTGGTTTCAGGACGGGCGCCATTACGACCTGATCACGATCCTGGACGACGCCACGAGCGAGATTTACTACGCGCGGCTGGTAGGGGAAGAAGGGACGCGCACGATTATGCCGGCGGTGCGGCAAGTGATCGAGAAGCAGGGTATTTTCTGCGCGCTATACAGCGATCGGGCGAGCCATTTCTTTGTGACGCCGCAGGCCGGGGGCAAGGTGGATGGGGAGCGTCCGACGCAGTTGGGGCGCGCGCTGAAGGAGCTGGGGATCAAGATGATTCCGGCATACTCGCCGCAGGCTCGCGGGCGCATGGAACGCAGTTACCGGACCTGGCAGGGGCGCTTTCCGCAGGAGCTCCGAATCCGCAAGATACAAACGCTGGAGCAGGCCAACGCTTTTCTGGAGCAGGAGTACGTGAGGGAGTTCAACCGACGCTTTGCGGTCGCGGCGGCAGGCCAGGGCAGCGCTTTCGTCCGCACGCGGCGCAAGGACCTGGAGTGGGTGTTCTCATTGCAGCAGGAGCGGACCGTGAATCGGGACAACACGATTGTGCTGGACAACCGCGTTCTACAGATTGAGAAGCCGCGCTGGCGCAATACGCTGGCTGGCTGTGCGGTCACGCCTATACGAGTTTCTCGATGGCCGCATTGCCGTTCGTTATGGACCCCATGAGGTAGCCCGGTTTGCGCCTTCCAGTTTGCCGCAGAAGCGGCCCACGAAACGCAAATCCGCGCGGCCACCCGGATCCCGGCGGCGTGCGGCTTGAAGAACAAGGAAGGGAGGCTTTTTTCTTCTTGGAGGCTCTGCCTCCAAACCTCCGGGATTTTGTCGCTGTTGCGCCAGAATGGCTGTTCGGAGGCGGGGCGGACAAGCCGCCCCGGCCATTCCGGCCTCTGGGTCGATGCTCGAGATGCTTCCCAGCAGCGCTCTATCCCCCGCCCAGGTGATTGCAGTTTCGCAAGCGAAGGCAAGCGGACATTTCACGTGCTAATAAAACCGGACAACTTGACGTGCTAACAACAAGTCGCTGCGTCACCACAAGCGAACTCCAAGTTGGGAAGCGTTGCCCAATCCTTTCGCGCCAGATTAACGAGTACTTCGTCTCGGTCGATGCCCATCACGTATCCATCGGGCCGAACAGCCTTCGCAACGCCTGCCGTAATCGCTCCTGTACCGCAGCCAACGTCTAAAACTGAATGTCCGGGCCGCAACAGTTCGGCAAGGCACTGGTGGTCTCGTTGAAGGCTCCGCCGGCCAAGAATACATGGGTCGGACCGGTGTGATTGAGCCGCCATATTGGTTTTACGACAAACTTGCGGCGGCCTGGAATCTCGTAACGTGGCCGGCTGACTGATTATTGTATCCCATCAGGACCGTCTTCAGTTCGTGAGCCGGAGTACTCGCTTTGCTGGTACGACATGGGACGCTTTTGCCCGAGCGTTTTGGCGATGTCGGCAATAAAGAATACCTGGACGCCCAAGCCCCCGGTGATGAGCGGGGGTAGTCGACCGAGCGGATTTTTTGGGGGAAGACCGTAGGGGGGACCAAAACCGAACCTTGAATCCTCGATGGAGGGCCGCAAGGCGCGTGAATTCGACCCGAAGCAGAGCCGAGACAGTTGAGCGCGAAAGGAGATAATGTACCGCGCACGGTTGTTGAATGCAGGGGACCGGTTGTGGGAAACGCCTACCCGGCCGGAAAGTTCGCGATCCTTGAAGGGATTCTTCAGAAAAGTGCGGAAGGGCGCCTGGCACTGCACGGGGCGGTGCGATATGCTCTCGGAGAACTCCGGCGGACGCCGCACATCCGCAATGTGCTCGGATCGTACCCGTGGTCGGCTGTTGCCTGATGGTAAATAATGAATCGGCCGTCGTGCGACCAGTCATCGATGGTCTGGCTGTTCGGCGACTGCGTCACACGTTCTTCGGCGCCGCCGCCATCTTACCGTACGACCCGGCAATCAATTACAAATGCGACGTCCGCCACAGGCCGCGCAGAGCGCAGAGCCTATGATTCAAAACCCCGTATGTAGGGGGTTTTCGGCGGCCGCGGCCCCGTTTCAAACATCGGCCCGTGGGTCGAGTGATATTTCATCTTCATGAACGGCGTCTCGATGCGGCGTCCGACGGCAGAGTAACGGCCGTTCTCCCAGTTTGATTCCATGTAGTGGTTCACAATCCCGGTGGACAGAAGCAGCCGCTCCGCATTGAACGGTTCCTTTCCGGTCAGCATCATCTCGGTGATCCAGTGCTCGTGCCCGTTTGCAGCGTGGTATTGCGAGATGGGGCCGGGCCAGCCTAGCATCGAGACGATCGTCGGGTCTTTCTGTCCTTCGATTTCGCCGGCGTAGGTCCAGCCCACACCCGCGCCCGAAATTACTGCCGCATTGGTCCGATCGTCATACTCCACGATACAGACGTTCGGCCTCCGGCCTTGCTGAAAATGTCCCTGCTTCAGGTCAAAATTCTTCCGCACTGCTTCGAGCAGATTGCTGGCCCAAGGAGTGCGCTCGACCCAGTTCCACGTCTCAGGCCCGCGAATGGACTGCACCGACCTGACGCCTGTCTCACCGCCCTTGCGTCGATCCACAAATGCCTGAAGCACGTCGACACAATGGAAGATGGCTCCCTCATCTGCGGCGCTTCCAACCACGATCGAGTTCTTGATCGATGTATCCGTAGCGAGTTCTATCTCGGGTTTGCGGAAGTAGGCCGGTATGGAAGATCCCCCGGTTAGGGGAAAGTTCAGCTCACGGGATTTATCGAACATCCACTTGGCGTCGTCCCAGTTGTAGGAGAGGTGCTTGTCGTTAAACACGGGCACAGAGCGTTTGCTCTGCTCGAAGACCCGCATCACTTGCTGATAGATCCACCAGCGCGGCAGGAGCCAGTGCCCCTTGAGATCGGTCGGATAATTCCCATGTTCTGCAACGATAACAACGCCATCCACCGCAAGTTCCTTACCGCCAAGAGTGACGGTTTCCCCTACTGTTTTAAAGATGGGAATGTTTTTCGCTTTGCATACTTTCTGGGCAAGCAGGCTTGTATCCAACTGATGGACGTAAACGGACACCACGTCCACTCGCGAAGGAGTGTGTGCGCCCTTCCACCAATAACCGTCTATCAGCTTGTTTACGATCCAGTCCGCATGTGAAGTCGGGAGACCCCAGTAGCTGACGAGACAGGCGATACGAGGTCGTTTCTGCGCAGTCTGCGCAACAGCATCAGGTACGATACTGGTGACAGCCGCCAAACCGGCCATACCGGTTATTCCCAGCATTTCACGCCGGGTGGAGAGAGAGTTCGACTCCATAGTTCCGGTGATTGGGGATGAATCTACCGCGCTCGCTGCAACTTCGATTTCTTTCTTTTTCATAATGTTTATTTGATCCTGCAAGCAACTTGCTCTTTCTATCTCTGGTCGGTGTTGTGATCGTACTCTATCACTCCTCCGCCTGACGAGGCCCTTGCAGGATGTTTCCAAGCTAACATCATCTTCGACTCCTATCACCACCGTGCGAAGCCTAGCGAGGTCTTCGCGTCGACCTCGGCCCCATGGGCCAACAGCAATTCCTCCAAGCAGGACGGGCTGCAGCGCAAGATCCCCTGGGAGACGGGTTTCCAAACCAGTCAACGGAGCATCGATCGTGGGCCACGATCGATGCCACCCGAAGCGGAGACCCGCCTGCAGAGTCGGTCGTGCCAGTTCGCGAGAGTTCTTTGGCTCCCCAAGTGGTTTGTCGAAAGCGATCATGCTGTTAATGCTGTGTGCCCGACGGAGGCAGTTTTTCTTGCGCATACCCGCTGCACCGTCCCGCGCGGTGCGACGAAATTCGTGGACCTTCGCGCGGGGTGCTATTGCTCTTCCTTCCGCTCCTGCGCTATGCGGCGGGCGAAGAGACGGCCCGCCTCCGTGCTTTCGAGCGTGCCCAATACCTGCAGCAGAAAAGAGTTTGTTGCGGCGCGAGCTTCCGCGACCAGGCGCTCAAAGCGCTGGATCTCCGGGTTAAACCGACGCGGCCCGGACCTAATTCAGTCATACGATCCAGAGCCTTGAGGGTACCGTCCCTATCGCCCAGCCCGGCATAGATCAAAACCCGTTGGAGCACGCCGTGAGAAACGGCTGCCACCTTTTCAACTTCCCGGCGACGCCTGGCGCGCCCGTAGGCGTAACCGAGATAGCGCGTATTCGGAGCTGACGCGAGAATTTTTATGGCATCGTCAATTCTGCCTTGGGCCAACAATACGCGACCCTGACACTCAGCAACGTTCCACGACTTCTGGCAATGTCCGGCCGCTTCCGGGTTCGGCGCGGGATCGCAGACCTTCAATAAGGTCTTCGGGGCCACCGCGCAATCCCTTCGATTCGACGAAGATCTGTGGCGGATCCTCCGGCGGCGGCGCGGTCGCCCTCGCCTGCGGACTCGTTCCCGTTGCCACTGGCTCTGATACCGGAGGGTCGCTCCGCAATCCGGCGGCATTTTGCAATATCGTGGGCTTCCGTCCTTCCCCCGGCAGCGGCGGCAGGCCTTCCCCTTGCACTTCGACAGGGGATACGCGATCCTCCCCTGTAGAAGTGAACCGGGAGAATCCATGAACGACCGCATCGAACTGCCGCAAGGCACTCTGGATCTTTTGATCCTACGTACGCTGGCGCTGCAGCCGCAGCACGGCTGGGGCATTTCGGAGCGTGTGCAGCAGATGTCGAGCGATGTGTTGCGGATTCAGCAGGGATCGCTCTACCCAGCGCTACACCGCCTGGAGCGCCGCGGATGGATCAAGGCTAACTGGGGCACCTCGGAAAACAACCGCCGCGCCAAATATTATGAGCTCACTAAGAGCGGGCGCCGGCAACTGGCAACCGAAGAGGACTCGTGGCGAAAACTGACGGCTGCCGTGTCCCAAGTGCTGGGCCCAGCCTAGGAGTTTGACATGCTGGACGATTTGTTTTTTCGTGTGCGTTCCCTGTTCCGGAGGGAGACCGTGGAATCCGAGATGGAAGACGAGTTGGGGTTTCATTGGGAACGGCAGGTCGAGAAGCATATGAAGACAGGAATCGACCGGGACGAAGCTCTGCGGCGAGTGCGCATGGAGTTCGGCGGCCTCGAACAGGTGAAGGAAGATTGCCGCGACGCGCGCGGCGTGTCCCTGATGGAATCGCTATCGATGGACCTTCGCTACGGCTGGCGGACGCTGCTCAAATCGCCGGGCTTCGCGGCGGCGGCGCTGTTCACGCTGGCACTGGGGATCGGGGCCAACACCGCGATATTTTCGGTGGTCTACGGCATTCTGCTGAGGCCGCTGCCGTTCCGAGATGCCTCGCATCTGGTCCTGCTGAACGAGACGACGCCGCAGGTGGGAGATGTAAGCGTTTCTTATCCGAATTTTCAGGACTGGCGCAGGCAGAGCCGCACGTTTACGGAGATGGCGGCAGTGACCGGCGTCAAATTCAACATGGCCGGCAGCAGTCAACCGGAGCACATCGGCGGCCTGGCCGTTTCGCCGAACTTTCTTCCCATGATGGGAGTACGGCCGGTGATGGGCCGGGGATTCACCGCTGACGAGGAAAAGGCCGGCGCCGCGCCGGTAGTGCTGCTGAGCTACGCGCTCTGGCAGTCGCATTTCGGTGCGGACCGCAGGGCGATCGGACAGACAATTCGTCTGGACAGCCGGACCGTGACAATCGTTGGCGTGCTGCCGCCGGACTTTCGCTGGGTGGAGAGATGCGATGTGATGGAGCCGATGGGTGTCTGGGCCACGCATAACGACAGCGCCACCGACAGGGGAGACCGCGGCGACCTGCTAGTGGCGGGGCGGCTGGCGGCGGGTGTGCGCATGGAGCAAGCCCGCTCGGAAATGGAAACCATCGCGGCAGGCCTGGCTCGCGCATATCCCGGGGCCAATGCCCAGTCCGGCGTCAACCTGCGGCCGCTGCGCGAGGCGTACTCGGGCAACGTGCGGCCGGCCATGTTGGTGCTGCTGGGAGCCGCGATCTTCGTGCTTCTGGTTGCCTGCGCAAATGTAGCGAATCTGTTCCTGATGCGGGGCGCGGTGCGCGCGAAGGAGATGGCGCTGCGAATCGCCATCGGTGCGAGCCGCGGCCGGATTATCCGCCAGATTCTGACCGAAGGTTTTCTGGTGGCGCTGCTGGGCGGGCTGGCGGGAGTGGGCCTGGCGATGGCGGGAATTCCGGCGATCGCGCGTTTGATTCCGCCGGATACGCTCGCCGGCGCGAGCGTGGGCATGAATGGCGCCGTTCTGCTTTTTTCGGCCGGCCTGGTGGCGCTGTCGATGTTTGTGTCCGGGCTGGCTCCCGCGCTACATTCGACGGGCAGCAATGTTCAATCGGATTTGAAGGAGGGCGGCAAGACGACGAGCGCCGGTGCCCGGAACCGTTGGCGCGGCTTGCTGGCCACGACCGAAGTGGCGCTGGCGCTGGTGCTGCTGGTGGGCGCCGGGCTGATGATGAAAAGCCTGTATCGCCTGCTGTCGGTGGATTCCGGCTTTCGGTCCGAGCACGTGCTGAAGCTGGAGATGGACCTTCGGACCTCGCACTACGACAAGGACCCGGCGGTAATCGCTTTCTGGCAGCAAACGCTGGACGGGGTCCGGGCGTTGCCCGGCGTGGAATCCGCGGCGGTGGGAACCGCGATTCCACTCACCGACGCTCATTCGCGCACCGACATTACGGTAGAAGGCACCTTGCCGAAGCCGGGCGGCTTTCCGCATCCGGATATCCACATCGTCAGCGGGGATTATGGGAAGACGCTTGGCGTCCGGCTCTTGCGTGGGCGGGAGTTCACGGATTCCGACCGCGAGAATTCTCCACGCGTGGCGATGGTAAATGCAAGCGTGGCGCAGCTTCTTTTCTCGGGAACAGACCCTATCGGCAAACGGTTCATTCTCGGCCATCCGGGAACGGACCCGCTGAAGTGGGTCACCATCGTGGGAGTGGTTGCGGACACCAAGATGTACGGCCTCGCCAATCCCGCGCGTCTGGAAGTGTATTTCCCGTTCCGCCAGGCGCCATCGAATAAAATGTCGTTGTTGGTGAAATCCGGCCAGGACGTTACCGCGCTGGTCTCCGCCATTCGCGGTATTGTCGCTTCGATCGACAAAGAGCAGCCCATATTTGGCATCGCCACCATGCAGCAAGTGGTCAACGCCTCGGTTTCCACGCGGCGCATCACGCTCATTCTGCTCGGGCTGTTCAGCGGGTTGGCGCTCGTCCTGGCAGGCATCGGAATCTACGGCGTGATTTCCTACTCGGTAGCGCAGCGATCAAGAGAGATCGGCATCCGCATGGCCTTGGGCGCGCAGCGCGGCGATGTAATGCGGCTGGTGCTGACGCAGGGCGGAAAAATCTCGGCTGCGGGCATCGTGTTCGGCAGCGCTGCTTCTCTTGGACTGACCCGTTTAATGGCGAAGCTGCTGTACTCGGTGAGCGCGGCCGATCCGGCCACTTTTGCCGTTGTGGCTTTCGTGCTCGCGCTGATCGCGATGGCGGCGTCGTATATTCCGGCGCGGCGGACTCTGCGGGTGGATCCGCTGATCGCGTTGCGGCAAGAGTGAGGGGGAGTCATAAGTGGGACAGGTTTGTAGCTTTGCAAATCGGCCGCTTTGCTTCGTCCGATTCTCGTCCGATCCCATTTCCGGGGGAAATAGAGTAAGCACCCTCGCGCAAGCTCACCGAAAGCTCACCGCGCCTCCGGTGGGAATCGGCGACGTATAGGTGCCAAATCGTCAGCCTGCGATTCCATGCTTGATAGGCGGCAGCAACGAAGCCGCAAATACGCTCGTCGTCTATCGCGACTGCGGCAAACTCCCACGGACGGTCTAGTTTATCCAGATCATCCAGCGGAAAGCGCTTTGAAAGCGGCGTCGTCAGCATCTCAAGCCGAAGGGACAATTGATCTCCATCTCGATGCACGGTATAAATGCTGTCCGTCGTAAAGCTCCGGTCGAGAGCCGCGATCTGATCGGCATCCTCCGGCAGTTTTGCTTCGCGAAGATTAGCCATGTACTCTCGCCTTCGACTGTTGCGTACGATCTCCTTGAAGGGCTCTCGCACATGGCCGATGCCATGCGCCTGATCCTCAATGAGACCATGCGAATCGAGCGCTCCCAGGCACTAAAGGCCGAACCCTATCAGCGGACCGAAAAACGGCGCGGATATGCCAATGGCTTCAAACCTAAAATGGTAAGCACGCGCTTGGGGGAACTGGCCTTGCAAGTGCCGCAGGTGCGAGGGGACGTGGAGTTTTATCCCTCGGCCCTGGAGCGGGACGTGCGCAGCGAACGAGCGCTGAAGTGCGCCATTGCCGAAATGTATGTGCAGGGCGTGTCTACGCGTAAGGTGACGGAGGTCCACGCGATTTTTTCGCGCAGCAGTTCATTCTCCACACTCACGTTCGCGACAACGGACTTCAGGCGCCGCTTCTCCTCGTCATCCACATCCACCTCTCGGCTTTTCAGACCAGCCTCTCCACTGACTAGGAAGCGATCTCGCCAGGCCGTCAGCGTAGACGTGGTGACCCGGTATTTCCGAGAAGTACTCTCCAAGTCGGCACCCCGCAACAGCTCCAAGATGACGGATATTTTGCGCCTGGCCGACCATCGACCCCCGCCAGCCGCGCCGACGCTTCCGAGGCCCTCCGTCGCCCTCCGGGGTGCCGGCGTCATGATGTTGACCGCCTACACCATCGCGGTTTATAATGTAGGAAGTCGACATCATGAAGAATCAATCCCGCCTCGAACTGTTGCAAGGAACGCTGGATCTCCTTATCCTCCGGACGCTTGCGACGGGTGCTAAACACGGTTGGGCGGTTTCCGAGCGTATCCAGCAGATTTCGGAGGACGTTCTGCAGGTGAACCAAGGATCGTTGTATCCGGCTCTTCATCGGCTGGAGCATCAAGGGCTGATCAAAGCCGAGTGGAAAACCTCCAGGCTGGGAAAACGCGCTCGCTTTTATCAACTTACTGCCGCGGGACGGAAGCAACTTGATCGCGCCACCGACAACTGGTCGCGTGTTTCAGCCGCCATCGGCCGCGTTCTCGATTTTGCGTGAAGGTATGACTTGGAACAGGTTGGTTTCGCTCCTTCGCTTCTGGCGATCTCGCCATCAGATAGACGATGATCTGAAGGATGAACTGAACGCTCACATCGAGCTCCAGACGAATAAGCACGTGGCTGCCGGGATGACTCCCGCCGAGGCATACCGACGCGCGCGGATCGAGTTCGGCGGCGCTGATGCCGTCGTTGAAGAGTGCCGTAACATCGATCATTGGTGATGGCTAGACACCATGATGCGGAACTGCAAGCACTCCTTTCGTTCGCTTCGCCGCAGCCCCGGTTTCGCGTTCGTCTTCACGCTGATTCTCGTGATCGCCTTCGCCGCGAACGTGGCCGTCGTTAGCACGATCAACGCGGTCTTTTTTCGGCCGCTGCCGATCCATGCTCCCCAGCAACTCGTAAGGATATCCTGGCGCGATGCACAGGGAAATAAGGGTGGCCTGTTTCCGGTGATGCTCTTGAACGACCTCCGTGCAAACCGGGCTTTAGAAGGTCTATGCGGCTTCGACACCTCTTACCGGCTCGTGGCAGTCGCGGGCAGCTTGCGGTCCAGCGGGATCGCGGGCTTTACCGGGAGCTGCTTCGCAACACTCGGCATTCCACTTCAAGCCGGGCGGCCGATCACTCCGAATGATGACCGGCCAGGTGCGGAGCGAGTCGCGGTCATTTCGGGTGAAATGTGGCGGAATGTCTTCGGCCGCCGTCCAAATGTACTGGGCAGCCAAATCCGTATTGAAACGGATCTTTTCACGATCATCGGCATCACAAACGACCATTTCAGGGGTCTTTTGCTCGGATTTCCGGAACCTGTGATGATCCCACTGCGGCAAGAACCGAGCATGATGCCGGACACGCGAACACCAACGGACCCGTGGGTAAACGTAGTTGCCCGTCTCGGCCCGGGAGTTGCTGAATCGCAGGGCGCGGCGAGTGTCGCTGCACAAACTACCACACTGTTAGAACAGAGCGTTCCAGTGTCATATGGTACAGACGACCGGAAACAATATATGGCGCGCAGCCTAACTGTGAGTTCAGCCAGCACCGGGGTCGACTACTTCTTGCGTGACCGTTTCGGACCGTCACTGTATGTAATGTTCGGCATTTGCGGAGCCGTTCTCATGATCGCGTGCCTGAACTTGGTGACGATGTTGTTGGCTCGAACCGTATCCCGCGGGCATGAAATCGCCGTTCGACTCGCCCTCGGCTCCAGTCGTTTTCACGTGGCTGGAACAATTTTCTTGGAGACTGCAATTCTGATCTGCATTGCCGCCGGCTTTGGCATTGTTGCCGGACTCTGGGCCGCCGACACCTTTGTCGGCCGTGCTGGAGAGATGTTCGGTAACTTCAATATGGACCTCGTCCTGGATATCAGGGTTGGCGCGGCGCTCATAGCGGCGGTCCTCATCATCGCGGCAGGCTTCGCGCTCGCTTCGGTCTGGCAAACGGGGCGTCTGTCGAGTGCTCAAGCGGTGAAGGTGGGTGGGCGCGGCGTTATCGCGAGCAACAGCTTCGCCCAGAAGGCTCTTGTCGCAGTTCAGATCGCGTTTACTCTCGCTTTTGTGACGGCAGGCGCGGTGTTTGGCCTTTCGTTAAAAAAGATGTACGACATCGATTTGGGAATTCGACCGCAGAATGTCTGGGTCGTTCAACTTGCTCCTAAACCCGGCAGCTATCAAGGTCTGGATCTAGGCCAATACTACCGAGATCTCCTGCAAGAGGTAGGAAGTTTACCCAATGTCGAAGTGGCTACTGTGAACAACACGATGCCCTTTGTTCAGACGCCTTCCCACGAGCGGGTGAAGAGTATTGAAAATGCACAGGCCGGAGAGCTACAGGCGGGAATAGTGGCGGTAGGCGAAAACTATTTTCGAACGCTTGGAGCGAAACTCATCGCAGGAAAAGATTTCCGGGCGGGGGATACATCAGGCGAGCCAGCAGCAATTCTTAGCGAATCGTTGGCGCGCCGGTTCGGCCGATTGAATGAGATCGTGGGAGAGCATGTGCAGGTCGGCACTGAGCGCCACTCCAGGCGCTTTACAGTAATTGGTATCGCTTCCGACATTGACATCAATCTAACGAACCCCGGGCAGACGAAGTCGCTCACGGCGTATGTCGATTTCTGGCAGGCGCCCGATCTACAGGGCTATTCGGTATTGCTGATTAAGACCCGAAGCAACACGCTGGCTTCGGCCGCGACGTTGCGGATCATTAACCAGCGTGGGCATGAGTATGTCGAACGATTTGGAACGCTTCGCGGTGAGATCGATCAGGCTCTGGCCGTAAACCGGTTGCTGGCTTATTTATCGGGGGCTTTTAGCTTCGTGGCGATTGTCATGGCTGCAGTGGGACTCTTTGGACTCCTTAACTGCCAGGTCGCGAATCGCACTTGCGAGATTGGCATTCGTATGGCTCTGGGAGCAACCCGTTGGCAGATCCATCGGCTCATCCTACGACATTTAACGACTGTGTTACTCGTCGGTGCCTTGTTAGGGCTTACAATGACGTTGGCTCTTGAAAGGCTAATGAGGGGTCTCTTGTACGGTGTTGCAGGAATCAATCCTTCATTGCTGGTCCTTTCTAGTGGCATTCTTGCGGCAACCGCTGTTGTCGCAGCGTTGGTTCCCTTGCATCGTGCCTCGGGTGTCGACCCGCTTCAAGCGATGCGACAAGAGTAGCTGGCGGGTCCTGCGGGGGAGCACCTTGGTTTACTCAATCCGGTATTGCCGCAAGTATCCATTCTCGTGCTCCGGGAGAGCGTTAGTCGACAATATGCCAGCGATCCAGTCAGTCCAGCAAGCGATCTGGGCGATTGGGCGGCATGGGATGGGGAGCTTCGCAACGCAGACGATAGGGACATACCTCGCGACGGGCATAGGAAAAGGCGTTCCCGGAGCGCCGTGCATCGGCTGGCCAGAGTTGCAGCCGCTGACGGGCATAGTCGAGTTGCTTCATCCGCTGATCACAGCGCCTGCTCCAAATTTACGATGATGGGAGCGGCTTCGGAACCGACGGAATTCACTTCCCCGTACCAGCGCTTGGAAGCCCCGTTCAGCCAGGGCGCTTTGTCGTCCCACTCGGCTTTGGGAATGATATAGCCGATCTCATCGTCGGCGAGACCGAACAGCATCCGATAGGGCGCCCGCATCGCAAGTTTGATGGCGGGCTCGATGGGCGCATCGGGGAAATCCGCACCGGAATATCGTTCCACCCCGCCGACGCTCAATTCCGGATAGAGCTCGCCGGGGATTAACGCGATCTCCAGTACGTGGCCTCGTGGTCGCGAAGGCGGATCAAGCCTACCGGGGCCGCGGTCGTGCCCGTAGCGCTCATCGGCTTGCGCCCTTTGTAGAGGTCGGCCTTAGCCGCGGCCTCAAAACCGGCGTTTGCGACCGGGATGTGAATAATCCTCTCCGCGAACTCATAGCCCGTGAGCGCCATCGGCTTGGCCGCTTGGACCGCATTCGCCGCAATATCCGCGACATGCTCGCCGATATACTTCGCTTTTTCGAAGCTTTCGTCCGGCACGCCTTCGATTCTCGCGCCCAGCGGCGATTGCATGCCGCCCACCGCGCCATTGATAAACACGGCGACGCTCCAAGGCGCTTCTCCAATTCGTCGCGCAGATAACCCGGATACTCCGCCGTGATTGCGGTGTTCTTCAACCCCAGCGTCTCCGGATGATTGGCCCAGTTCACAAGGGTGGCGATGCGTTTGCCGTCAGACGCTATCGCCGATAACGCCACCACCTCGGCATCGTGGACCAGGGGCGGCCGGTTGTCGTGAATATAGTCATCGAGCACTGCGGGATGTGTCTTCGCCAGCACGAACGAGGCGGGTTGCAAGGACCGCATCGCTGCAACGGCGGCCTCGGCGGTGCGCTCGATCACGTAATTGTTGTACGCCTCGTTGAGGCCGCTTTCGCCTTCCGCGGGCCCCCACAGCCCCATGGTGTCGGGCGCTTCATGATCGTGCAAAGATGCGACCACCACATCCGCATCCTTGCCCGACCGGCTCTTGACGAGATCGCGAATACGATTCACGTCCTCGCGAAAAAGGCCGATCGAATCGACGCCGCAGATCGCCACTGCCATGCGCTCCGAACCGATAGCAAGACAGCGCGTCCACAAGTCGTCGTGAATACTCATGGCGCGGCGGTTGTGTCCGAAACCAGCCATGTACACCGGGCCATACTTCGCCAGATCCGGCGTGATGGTCCGTTTCGCCGCGCCCGCGCGTACGTCGGCAAGCAGCGGCGCGCACGCGAGCAGAAACGTTACTGCGAACCGCACGGCGCGCCTACACCCACCAGGCGGCCGTCGTGCCTTCCTTGATCATGATTTCGTTCAGGAAATTCGCGCCTTTCGTCAGACCTTCGTCCGGCGACATCAGCGTGTCCTCGTGCTCGATCGAGAGCACGTAGTCGTATCCGAACATGCGCAGCGTAGAAATAAACTCGGTCCACCAGCCGGCATCGTGCCCGTATCCGACGGTGCGGAAAATCCAGGAGCGATTGCGCTCGTCCGTGTACTTCTTGGTATCGAGCACGCCGGTTTTAGGCAAATTGTAATCGTAGATCTGCGTGTCCTTCGCATGGACGTGGAAAATCGAATCGCCGAGCACCCGGACCGCCTTGATCGGGTCGATGCCTTGCCAGAACATGTGGCTGGGATCGTAATTGCACCCGATCGACGGGCCGCACGCCTCGCGCAGCTTCAGCATCGTCTCGGGGCTGTAGACGACGAAACCAGGGTGCATCTCGATCGCGACCTTCACGCCATGATCGGAGGCGAATTTCGCATGCTTGGTCCAGTACGGCAGGGTTTTCTTTTCCCATTGCCATGCCAGGACGTCGAGGTACTCGGGCGGCCACGGACAGGTCACCCAATTCGGGTATTTGGCTTTGTCGCTGTCGCCAGGGCAGCCCGAAAAATCGATCACCACCGGCACGCCGAGTTTCTCGGCTAGCAGCACGGTGCTACGGCTCGTTTCCGCGTACTTCCTCGCGACCGCCGGGTCGGGATGCAGCGGATTGCCATGACTGCTCAGCGCGCTGATCGTAAAACCGTTATCGTCGAGCTTCTTTTTGAAGTCGCTCAGCTCCTTTTTATTTTTGAGCATGGACAGCTTGCAATGCGGATCGCCGGGGTAATTTCCGGTCCCCAGCTCGACCGTTCCGATATTCAACGCCTTCAACTTTTCGAGGACTTTGTCGAGCGGAAACGGCGACAGCAGCGCCGTAAATACGCCAACTCTCATGGTTGTGCTCCTTGTGTTTGATGGACAGCGAAAATTAATTATAGGCAGTTACAGGCGCGCGAGGCGTTGACCGGCCTCGTCGAGCGTCTCGTCGCGCTTGCAGAAGCAGAAGCGAACGAGATGGGCGCCATCCGCGGGATCGGCAAAGAAGCTGGAACCGGGCACGGCCGCCACGCCCGCGCGCTCGATCATGTGCCGCACCATTTCGAAGTCGTTTGCGAATCCGAACGCGGTCACGTCCGTCATGATGTAATAGGCGCCGCGCGGAAGGAAGCAGCGGAACCCGGCGCGTTCGAGCAACCCCA